>NZ_LT732553.1:0-1625907 GCF_900155625.1 Virgibacillus dakarensis | reverse complement strand
TGCTGCGCCCTGCCAAGCAGGGTGGTTCGGTGTTGCTGCGCAAAGCGGCGGTTTTAACCGAACATTCCTACCGTAGGAGATAAAGGAAACATGCCCCTTCAAAAGGGGTAGACGTTGGACGCAAAGTCCGCTTTTAGTCGGCCTTCCTTCTTACCCGAGTCGATGTTGACTTATCGTACGGAGGCGGGTGTTGCACACTAGCCGCTGGGCGCTGGAGCCGGACGTGGCTTATCCGGTTATTAAGTTATCCACAGCCGCAAAATTTTATAATTTCCTAGACGATAAAAAAAACGATCCATAAAGGGTCGCTTTTTTGTTTTGGCTTACTATTGGGAAAACGAAATCGGCATTCGCGCCGATTTCTTCCAAGCTGAACGCTTACATCTTACTACCGTTTAAGCACTTAGTCCGTTTACTTTTTTCGCTAAACGAGATTTTTGGCGATTACCATTATTTTGATGGATAATCCCTTTTTGGACTGCTTTATCGATTGATTTAGTAGCAGAAATAAGTGCAGTTTTTGCACTTTCAGCATCATTTGCAGCAACTAAACTTTCTACATGTTTGATTTGCGAACGCATTTCCGATTTCTGAGCTTGATTTTGCACACGTTTTTTATTGTTTATGTTAACACGTTTGATTGCAGATTTAATATTAGCCAATGTTGTTTCACCTCCTAAATAGCCAACTGTACACTAGTTGTGACAAAGGATATTTTACCAAACAGGGGTGTTGTTTTCAATAGCTTTATCAGATACACGCCTAATTTTGTATGAATTCTTGCCAATTTGTATAGTCTATGGTTAATGAATATGTGCAAAACTTGTTGAAGGAGGGTGTTTCATAATGGAAGAAAATAATGCTGATTTTCAGGTGCGAACCGATTTAGCCGTTGAAGCAAAAGACATGTATGTTGAAAAACAAGAAAACAAACAGGACGGTCAAATAAAAGGGGTCACCATCAAAGAACATGAACAAGATAATATTAAGATTTCCTATGTCGAAATTGATGATGAAGGTGCGGCGTTAATCGATAAAAAGAAAGGCACCTATATTACGATATATGCTGATGGGGTAAAAAAACAGGACACGGATAAACAAGAAGCTGCGGCAAAAATCCTGGCAAAGGAATTGGAACAATTAATGGCGAAAAATAATATTCCGAAAGATGCAACTGGGTTGATTGTTGGGTTAGGTAACTGGAATGTAACACCAGATGCACTCGGGCCAATGACCATTGAAAAAGTACTTGTTACCAGTCATTTATTTAAATTGCAGCATGAAACGGTTGCTGAAGGGTATCGTTCGGTGGCAGCGGTAACGCCTGGCGTGATGGGGGTAACAGGTATCGAAACAAGTGACATTATTTTTGGGGTTATTGAAAAGTTCCAGCCCGAATTCGTAATTGCGGTTGATGCGCTTGCTTCCAGATCAATAGAACGAATTAATGAAACAATTCAGCTTTCTGACTCAGGAATTCACCCGGGATCTGGTGTAGGAAATAAGCGGAAAGAATTAAGTCAGGACACATTAGGTATTCCGGTTCTGGCAATTGGTGTGCCGACAGTGGTTGACGCGGTAACGATTACTAGTGACACGATTGATTTCATTTTAAAACATTTTGGCAGAGAATGGAATGAAAAGGATAAACCATCGAAATCACTAGCACCGGCGGGGTTGAATTTTGGTGCGAAAAAATTTACGGAAGCGGATTTGCCTGACGACGAAAAACGAAAGACATTTCTTGGAATAGTTGGAACCTTGTCTGAGGAAGAAAAAAAGACTTTGATTAAAGAGGTTCTCACGCCGATTGGGTATAATTTCATGGTTACTCCAAAAGAGGTTGATGGCTTCATGATTGACATGTCCCATGTGATCGCAAATGGCGTTAACGCTGCTCTCCACGAAAAAGTTGATGTAGATAATTTCGCATCTTATTCCAGATAAATTCACTTTTCTCATCCGCTCTATTTTTTTAGATAGATAAGAAAGTTTTTAAAACAGGCTCTATCATGCTCACACCAGGATAGGACCCGTCCTGTTGGCGCCTTTGTTAATAGAATTAAAAGATTTTGTTCTAGTTTCCGAAGTTACGACATAGATTTTACCAATGGCGTATACTTTGGAAGGAATGGAACAATGAATCAAAAAAAGACAAAACAATTTAATCAACTATATAAGAGAAGTGGATTATATGTATTATGTGTTTTAATCCTGTTTGTTTCTATCGGGATAATGACAAGCCTTGCTCCAGCCTACCGTTTTTCCTCCCATGTTATTGCAGAATGGACGAGTGAAATTGATAGCACGCTCTTTTTGCATTTATTAGGGATGGAAAATCGGGCTTTTCAACAGGCATATCCGGAAGATAAGAAATTGCCAAAGCTGTCGACAACCCTTTTTCATATGGCAACAAGCATAAAACCAAATGATCCCAGGAGCTTGTTAGGGAATGAACTACCCGGTTTTTCTACTTTTGATACAAAGATAATTGTGGCGGGTGAGGGAACCGATTACACCACATTACCGATTGAATCATCACCGCCGTTAGAAGAAATTTTAAAAGATCGTGAGGCAGTACTCGATGAGCCTGAGGAGTCCGATGATGCAGCTGAGAAAGACAAAAAAGACAAGCCTACTACTGGCGATCGGGAAGTCGTTTTTCTCTACAACACGCACAATCGGGAATCCTTTTTACCGCATTTACCAGGTGTAACAGACGGGAATCTGGCCCAGCATGATACAGTCAACATAACAAAAGTAAGTTACAGGCTGGCGAAGACATTGAAAGCCAATGGTATCGGCACAAGTGTTGATCATACGGATATTATGACGATATTAAACGAAAAAGGCTGGGAATATCCGAAATCCTATGACGCTTCACGGGGTGTCGTAAAAGAAGCTTTTCAGAATAACAAAGATATCAAATATGCATTTGATATCCATCGGGACTCCCTTTCCGGTGATAAAACTACAGCAGAGATCGACGGTAAGAAATATGCCAAAATCATGATCGTTATTGGTAACGACAATTCCGATAAGCAGACGAATTTGGCGCTTGCTACTGAACTGCATAAGCGCCTTGAGAAGAAGTATCCGGGCTTGAGCAGAGGGGTTATCAAGCGTGGAGGTGCAGGAGCAAATGGCGTATACAATCAGGATTTAATGGAAAATGCCCTGTTATTTGAATTTGGTGGTGTAGATAACACTTTTGAAGAATTGTATCGTTCAGCAGATGCCATGGCAGAAATTTTTAGTGATTTTTATTGGGATGCCGAAAAAGTAAATGCGGAATCGAAGGAGGAATAACGGATGGTGCGCTCCTTTATCACATTATTGTTGTTAGCCGTCTTCTTTTTATCGGGAATGCTTTTAGGAATTGATCGCGGACAGAATACGGATATTGTTCAGGATGAAGAGGAAATCAAAGATGTGGTAATAACAGATGCAAATGATTCTGCAGAAAATATCCAGGTAGTGCATGAAACCGGGATGGATATGGAAGATGCGCCGGTTCATTTCACACAGAAAATGGCATCGTTTTTGGGAGAGGTCATCAAAGGCTTCTATGAAACAGTTGTCATGATTTTTTATCAAATTGCCCAAATATTTTTTCATTGAATGATGCTTGTGAGATCCCTTTATTTTTCGTATCAGGTTTGCGAAGAGTAAAGGGATCTTTCTTTTACCAAGGGAAAGGATAGGAAAGTATACAATCGGCAGGTAATAAGGAGATTGAAATTGGCTGTCACGCCGATTTCTTCCAATCCGTTACCTGGCTTCTGACATCCAGGAAGTCCGTCAGCGTTTTTCTTATTGATTGTCCAACCCGCTATTGCTATAATCAATCCTAGCATTAACGTCATGGATTAAACGGTAAAAAACATGTAGGAGTGAACATCACTAATGGCGAAAAAACAAAAAAATGTCCGTAACTTTTCGATCATTGCTCATATCGACCACGGAAAGTCAACGCTTGCGGATCGAATTTTAGAAAATACCAAAGCTTTAACCCAACGTGAAATGAAAGAGCAATTTCTTGATGCGATGGATTTGGAACGGGAACGTGGCATTACGATTAAGTTAAATGCCGTACAACTGCACTATCAAAGTAAAAGCGGTGAAGAATTTACCTTTCATCTGATTGATACACCCGGCCATGTCGATTTTACATATGAAGTATCAAGAAGCCTTGCAGCGTGCGAAGGGGCAATACTTGTCGTCGATGCAGCGCAGGGGATTGAAGCACAGACGCTTGCCAATGTCTATCTCGCACTTGACAATGAACTGGAAATTATCCCGGTCATTAATAAAATAGATTTGCCTAGCGCAGATCCTGAACGTGTCACGAAGGAACTGGAGGATGTCATCGGGATTGATGGTGATGATGTGATTTTAGCATCGGCAAAGGCTGGTATAGGCATAGATGAAATTCTTGAACGAGTTGTTGAGGCTATCCCAGCTCCTGGGGGAGATATTGATGCACCATTAAAAGCTTTGATATTTGACTCATTATATGATCCGTATCGTGGTGTAATTGCTTATGTTTGCGTAAAAGAGGGAACAGTTAAAGTTGGCGATAAAATTAAGATGATGGCAACCGGAAAGGAATTTGAAGTAAACGAGGTTGGTGTATTTACCCCAAAACCGGATGCAAAAGAAGCATTAACGGTCGGTGATGTTGGGTATTTAACAGCATCCATTAAGCAGGTTGGCGATTCAAGAGTGGGGGATACGATCACACTTGCTAATAATCCGGCTGATACGCCGTTGCCTGGTTACCGTAAATTAAATCCGATGGTCTTCTGTGGACTGTATCCGGTTGATTCGAATAACTATAACGATTTACGAGAGGCACTTGAGCGATTGGAATTAAATGATTCGTCATTGCAGTACGAATCGGAAACATCGCAGGCGCTGGGATTCGGGTTTCGCTGCGGATTTTTAGGGATGTTGCATATGGAAATCATCCAGGAAAGAATTGAACGGGAGTTTAACATTGACCTTATTACAACTGCGCCAAGTGTTATCTATGAAGTGGAACAAACAAATGATGAAACAATTAAAATTGACAATCCATCGCTTATGCCGGATCCACAGCAAATTACGGAAATTCGTGAACCGTTTGTCAAAGCAACTATCATGGTGCCAAATGATTATGTCGGAACTGTAATGGAAATATGCCAGAAGAAACGCGGCCAATTTGTTGATATGGAATATTTGGATCAATCCCGAGTAAATGTTGTTTACCATATTCCGTTATCGGAGATTGTTTATGATTTCTTTGATCAATTAAAATCCCAGACAAAGGGCTATGCGTCGTTTGATTATGAGCTGATCGGCTATCAGAATTCAAACCTTGTAAAAATGGATATTTTATTGAATGGTGAGACAATTGATGCGCTTTCGTTCATTGTGCATCGTGATTTCGCTTATGACCGGGGAAAACAAATTGTTGAAAAGCTGAAGGAACTAATTCCAAGACAGCAATTTGAAGTTCCGGTACAGGCCGCTATCGGGAATAAAATTATTGCCCGCTCCACTATCAAGGCGATGCGGAAAAACGTATTGTCAAAATGCTATGGTGGCGATATTTCCCGAAAACGGAAACTTTTGGAGAAGCAAAAAGAAGGAAAGAAACGGATGAAAATGGTAGGATCGGTCGAGGTTCCGCAAGAGGCATTTATGGCTGTATTGCAAATGGATGACGATTAACAATTGAAAAATAGAGAGGGAAAACTCCGACTTTGCCGGAAGTTTCACCCTTTTCTTTTGGGGAAGGAGTGAATAAACGTGATACAATCCGTCTATATCCATATCCCGTTCTGTCAGCAAATCTGTCATTACTGCGATTTTACGAAGTTTTTTTATAATGAGAAACAAGCAGACCAATATATCGAGGCGCTGATCAATGAAATAAATACCCATGTTCAGGGAAAACATAATCAGGTAAAAACCATTTTTATTGGCGGGGGTACACCGACTGCATTAAACCTGAAACAGCTACAAGCACTGCTTGCATTCATAAATGAAAAGTTTGACGTCCCGAGTTGTGAAGAATTTACGATTGAGGCGAACCCTGGAGATTTTGAGACAGAAAAGATCAAACTGTTGAAGAATTTCGGGGTCAATCGGATGTCCCTTGGAGTCCAGGTTTTTGATGACCACATGCTTCAGGAAATCGGCCGTTTGCATCAAGTAAAAGATGTTTATCAAACCATTGATCAGCTTCATCAGCAGGGGTATACAAACATTAGTATTGATTTAATTTATGCCTTACCAAATCAAACACTGGAGGATTTCCGTAACACGCTGGATGAGGCAGTCCAGTTCCAGCTGCCGCATTACTCAACATACGCCCTGCAAATAGAGCCGAAAACAGTCTTTTATCAACGGTACCATAAAGGGAAATTACACCGTCCTCCCCAGGAAACGGAAGTCCAGATGTATGAATTGCTGCGCGAAACAATGCGAACGAATGGTGTTATTCAATATGAAATTAGTAATTTTGCCAAGCCTGGCTATGAAAGTAAACATAATTTAACGTATTGGAACAATGATTACTATTATGGGTTTGGAGCTGGTGCGCATGGCTATTTACCGGGAAAAAGGACAGGCAATATCAGACCGCTTCCCCACTATGTAAAACAAGCAAAGAAGGACGGGAACCCTGTTTTAAATACGGAACAAATCGGTCTCCAAGAACAGATTGAAGAAGAAATGTTCCTTGGATTACGGAAGCTTGCCGGAGTTTCGAAAACTGCCTTTGCTAATAAGTTCGGCTTTCCCATGGATGCATTATACCAGTCTGAAATTGCTTTGCTGCAGCAAAAGGGCTGGCTTCAAGATAATGGCGATGTAATCCATTTAACCGAACAAGGATTGCTATTTGGGAACGAGGTTTTTGCGCAATTTTTATTAGAAGATGATGAATTAAGTCATCTTCGTTGACAAAAAAAAGGGGATTTGATAATTTATTAATAGAATTAGCACTCGCAAGTGGAGAGTGCTAACAGAGGTGATCATCATGTTAACAGAAAGACAGATATTGATTCTGCAAGTCATTATTGATGATTTCATCCAGACAGCGCAGCCAGTTGGATCACGTGCAATTTCCAAAAAAGCAGATATCCCCTACAGTTCGGCTACAATTCGCAATGTAATGGCCGATCTTGAGGAGATGGGGTTTTTGGAAAAAACACATTCATCTTCTGGTCGGGTACCTTCCGAAAAAGGGTATCGTTTTTATGTCGATCATTTGTTATCACCACAAATAACACAGGAAGATGTGAATTTGATCAGGCATGTTATTCATGACGGCTTCTTCGAGTTTGAACAAATTGTCCAAAAGTCTGCAGAAGTACTTTCTGATTTGACGAATTATACGTCAATTATTTTAGGTCCCGAAATATTTGAAACTAAACTAAAGCAAATTCAAATTGTAACCTTGACACCGCAAACAGCCGTGGCCATTTTGATCACGAACACCGGTCATGTAGAACATCGGTCGTTTTCTATACCGAAAGAAATTGATCCGGCCGATTTAGAGAAAATGGTCAATATCTTAAATGACCGGCTTTATGGTGTACCCATCGTCCGTCTGTCCGAAAAATTGAATAGCGAAGTAATGGAACTTCTCAAGGTGTATGTAAATGACTTTGAGAAATCGTATGATTATGTGAAAGCTGCTTTTTTTAATGAACACCCAGTGAAGTTGTATATTGGCGGCAAGACAAATATGTTATTGCAGCCCGAATTTAAGGACATAGAAAAAGTGCGCTCGTTTTATACGATGATAGAAAAAGAAGAAGAAATCGCGAATCTCTTGAAAGCAAAAACAGACGGGATTAAAGTTTCAATTGGCCATGAAAACAAGGTGGAGGCAATTAAAGATCTAAGTTTAATTACCGCAACGTACCATCTAAGTGACGAACAAATGGGTACCATTGCGCTTATTGGACCTACAAGAATGGAATACAAAAAAGTAATTACCTTATTAAATGCTTTATCAAATGAAATGACAGAAGCATTATATCTATGGTATAAAAACAATGATTAAAACGTTAGCGTTAACCTTGTTTAATTGTCTTTTTTAGTTTAATTACGATTCTTTTCATGGTATAGTCTTACGTGGTTATTGAAGGAGGAGGTGGCTATGGTGGCTGAACAAAACAAAGAAACGGCTAATACAGAAAAAATGGAAGAAACTGAATCTGAAATTGAAGTATTGGATGAAGAAAAAGACGAAGAAGAACAACTGTTGGACTCTGATGAAAGCATCATGGAATCCTTGAAAGAGGAAATTGAACGTTTGAAACAGGAAAAAGAAGACATGTATCAAAAGTTGTTGCGCAATCAAGCAGAGTTTGAGAATTTTAAAAAACGTTCCCAAAAAGAAAAAGAGAAGGAACGCAAATATAAGTCACAGGACTTGGTGAATGAATTATTACCTGCGCTGGATAACTTTGAGCGTGCCCTGAGTCAGGAAGTCACTGAAGCAAATAAAAGCTTTGTTGAAGGGATTACAATGGTGTATAACCAGTTAAAGGATGCACTGAAAAGTCAAGGGGTAGAAGAAATAGAAGCAACAGGAAAACCGTTCGATCCCAACCTTCATCATGCAGTAATGCAAATAGAAGATTCAGAACTGGACTCAAATAGTGTTACAGAAGAATTGCAAAAAGGATATATGCTGAAAGATCGGGTTATTCGACCTGCAATGGTTAAAGTAAATAAATAATTGGATAGGCAGTAAAGGAGGAAATCGATTATGGGTAAAATAATCGGAATTGACTTGGGAACAACAAATTCATGTGTGTCAGTAATGGAAGGCGGGGAAGCAGTCGTTATCCCGAACCCAGAAGGAAATCGTACGACACCATCTGTCGTTGCCTTTAAAAATGGTGAGCGTCAGGTCGGGGAGGTAGCCAAGCGGCAAGCAATTACGAACCCGAATACCATTCAGTCCATTAAACGTCATATGGGTACAGACTATAAAGTGAAAATTGATGAAAAAGAGTATACACCACAAGAAGTTTCGGCAATCATTTTACAGCATATTAAATCATATGCGGAAGATTACCTTGGCGAAACAGTTGATAAAGCGGTTATCACGGTTCCTGCGTACTTTAATGACGCTGAACGTCAAGCGACAAAAGATGCCGGGAAAATTGCCGGGCTTGAAGTAGAGCGTATTATTAATGAGCCTACTGCAGCTGCTTTAGCTTATGGTATTGATAAAGATGACCAGGATCAAACCATTCTTGTCTATGACTTGGGTGGTGGAACATTTGACGTATCAATCCTGGATATCGGTGAGGGTACATTCGAAGTTGTCTCAACTGCAGGTGACAATCGGTTAGGTGGGGATGACTTTGACGAAGTAATTATCGACCACTTAGTACAGGAATTCAAAAAAGAAAATGGCATTGATCTTTCCAAGGATAAAATGGCAATGCAGCGGTTGAAGGATGCAGCTGAAAAAGCGAAGAAGGATCTTTCTGGTGTTACGCAAACGCAAATTTCGCTGCCATTTATTACTGCTGGTGAAGCTGGTCCATTGCATTTGGAAATGAACTTGACACGAGCTAAATTTGACGAATTATCTTCTGACTTAGTTGAACGTACCATGGTTCCAACGCGTAAGGCTCTTAACGATGCAGACCTTTCAGCAAATGAAATTCACAAAGTAATTTTAGTTGGCGGATCAACCCGCATTCCTGCTGTACAGGAAGCCATTAAACGCGAAATCGGGAAAGAACCTTCAAAGGGTGTCAATCCTGATGAAGTTGTTGCATTAGGAGCAGCTATTCAAGGCGGTGTCCTGCAAGGCGATGTAAAAGACGTTGTATTACTGGACGTTACACCTTTATCACTAGGGATTGAAACAATGGGAAGCGTATTTACGAAATTAATTGAACGGAATACTACCATTCCAACAAGTCATTCACAAATATTCTCAACTGCTGCTGACAATCAAACAGCTGTTGACATTCATGTATTGCAAGGTGAACGTGAAATGGCGGCAGATAACAAGACACTTGGCCGTTTCCAATTAACAGATATCCCGCCTGCTCCGCGGGGGGTACCGCAAATCGAAGTATCATTTGATATCGATGCGAACGGTATTGTTAATGTTCGTGCAAAAGATAAGGGTACGAACAAAGAACAATCGATTACCATTAAATCTTCTTCCGGCTTATCAGACGAAGAGGTAGAGCGTATGGTTCATGAAGCGGAAGAAAACGCGGAAGCAGATAAAAAACGCCGTGAAGAAGTTGAACTTCGCAACGAAGCAGATCAACTAATCTTTACGACGGACAAAACAATCAAAGATCTTGGTGACAAAGTATCCGATGACGAAAAACAAAAAGCAGAGGATGCAAAAGAAGCTTTGAAAAAAGCCATTGAATCGAATGATATCGATCAAATTAAGGAAAAGAAAGATGCTTTACAAGAGCAAGTGCAACAATTATCTGTTAAGATGTATGAACAAATGCAAC
Source organism: Virgibacillus dakarensis (assembly GCF_900155625.1). Taxonomy (NCBI): domain Bacteria; kingdom Bacillati; phylum Bacillota; class Bacilli; order Caryophanales; family Bacillaceae; genus Virgibacillus; species Virgibacillus dakarensis. Next base: position 1,615,405 of record NZ_LT732553.1, on the reverse strand, counting down.
AGGAACAACAAGCCGGTCAAGGTCAAGAAGGTCAAAAAGCCGACGATGATGTCGTTGATGCTGACTATAAAGAGGTAGATGACGAAGAAGATAAAAAATAACGGTAAAAGTGATGTGGAAGTTTGATTTACCAAGTTATCCGACCAATGTAGAACAAACCGGCATCCTTTAGGCTCAAGTCAAAGTCAGGACCCCCTTGACTTTGGCTTTTTCCATTTGCTATTGATGTGTTTTTGATGGTAAGATAAAAGTTATGCAAGTAGTGTATCGGGAGAGTGATTATCAAGTGAGTAAGCGTGATTATTATGATGTACTCGGCGTAGGAAAAGATGCTTCAAAAGAAGAAATTAAAAAATCCTATCGAAAATTAGCTAGAAAATATCACCCTGATGTGAACAAAGAAGAGGGTGCTGCTGATAAATTTAAGGAAGCAAAGGAAGCGTACGAAGTTTTAAGCGACGATCAAAAGCGTGCCCAATATGATCAATTTGGTCATGCCGGTGCGCAAGGACAAGGTTTCGGCGGTTTCGGCGGCGGTGCACAGGATTTTGGCGGATTTGGCGATATTTTCGATATGTTCTTTGGTGGCGGCGGACGCAGGCGTGATCCGAATGCACCACAACAAGGAGCAGATTTACAATATACGATCGTTCTTGATTTCGAGGAAGCAATTTTTGGGAAAGAAACAGACATTAGTATTCCTAAAGAGGAAACATGTGGTACGTGTCACGGATCGGGTGCAAAACCAGGTACAAAAGCAAAGACATGTTCACATTGTAATGGATCAGGGCAATTAAACACGGAACAAAATACACCGTTTGGTAAAGTTGTTAACCGCCGGGTCTGCCATTACTGTAATGGGACGGGGAAAATTATACCTGAGAAATGCAATACTTGTGGCGGTACTGGTAAGGTTAAAAAACATAAAAAGATTCATATCTCCATTCCGGCCGGCATTGATGAAGGGCAGCAGATTCGGGTTTCCGGCAAGGGTGAACCAGGTGTAAATGGTGGACCGGCGGGGGATCTGTACGTTGTTGTTCAAGTGAAGCCTCATGAATTTTTTGAACGCGAAGGCGATCATATCTATTGCGAAATGCCGATCACATTTACGCAGGCTGCATTGGGGGATGAAATCGAAGTTCCCACTGTCCACGGTAATGTAATGCTAAAAATACCTGCTGGGACACAAACAGGTAAAACCTTCCGTCTAAAAGGGAAAGGTGCTCCAAACGTTCGTGGATATGGACATGGCGATCAACATGTAAAAGTGCGTATTGTAACGCCAGCCAAACTGACAGAACGACAAAAAGAACTACTTCGTGAATTTAACGAAATTGGTGGTAATGAAGCAACGGATGAACAGGAAGGATCTTTTTTTCAGCGCTTTAAAAAAGCTTTTAAAGGTGATTAAAGGAAGTCTGCGGTTTCATGTACGGTGCTGTGCAACAGCACCGCTTACATAGTTTTTATATTTGTCTACAGAATAATTCAAATTGGTACAAAGGTGTATAGAAGCTAGGATGGCAGGATATGCCACGTCCAGCTCCAGCGCCCAGCGACTAGTGGACTTCCCTCACCTCCGTACGATAAGTCAACATCGGTTCGCTTTCCAGCTCACCGTGTTTCCTTTATCTCCTACGGTAGGAATGTTCGGTTAAAACCGCCGCTTTGCGCGGCAACACCGAACCACCCTGCTTGGCAGGGCGCAGTCCATACGTCGCTAACCGGACGCTTCCGCTTTTGTAGCAGGGAAATGGGTGAATTCCATTGAAATGGTCTGAAATATGTATTCATACTACCAACGAAGCTGTTGAGCCAATTTCCAACATCCTCCATGAAAGTGGTGCTAGTGGCGTCGTTATTGAAGATCCATTAGATTTAGTGAGGATAAGGGAAGGTGAATTTGGCGAAATCTTTGAGCTGGACCCGAATGAATACCCTGACGAAGGGGTATATATTAAAGCCTATCTGCCAGTGAATAGTTTCCTGGGGGAAACAGTTGAAGAAATTAAACAGGCAATTAATAATTTAATGATTTATGATGTGGATTTAGGAAGAAATAACGTTACCTTAAGCGAAGTAAATGAGGAAGAATGGGAAACGGCCTGGAAAAAATATTATAAGCCTGTCAAAATATCAAAAAAGATTACGATTAAACCGACATGGGAAGACTATCAACCAGTGTCGAGTGATGAAATAATTATTGAGCTGGATCCTGGTATGGCTTTTGGAACCGGCACACACCCTACTACAGTGCTTGGCATTCAGGCATTGGAACATTATATTAAACAGGGTAATATCGTCCTGGATGTTGGCTGTGGCTCAGGTGTCTTAAGCATTGCTTCTATTTTGCTCGGAGCTGAAAAGGTATTCGCGTATGATTTGGATGAAATTGCCGTTAAAAGCACAACCCTCAATGCAAGGCAAAACAAACTTGACCAGCAAATTGAGACGAAGCAAAATAATCTGCTGGATCATGTTGACAAACAAGCGGATATTATTGTCGCCAATATTTTGGCAGAAATTATTGTCCGGTTTATTCGTGATGCCTGGAACAATCTGAAGCCGGGCGGGATATTTATAACATCAGGTATCATTCAGCCAAAAAAACAAATGGTTAAAGATCAATTGCAGGAAAATGGTTTTACTATTTTAGAAATAAATGAAATGGAAGATTGGGTTTCGATTATAGCGCAAAAATAGGTTGTTATAGTTGATCATAACGTAATATTTAGACTGGAAGCAGGTGTTACATGTGCAGCGCTATTTTATTCCTGCAGAAAATTGGGCAGCGGATACAGTATCTATTTCTGGTGATGATGTTCATCATATGACGAGAGTGATGCGCTTCAAAGAGGGAGACAAAGTAATATGTAATCGTCCCGATGGCAAGGCCGCCATTTGTGTGATTCGTACACTTGATCCTGACCATATCACAGCAGCTATTGTGGAATGGCTTAACGAGACAGTTGAGCTTCCTGTTAACGTTACGATTGCCCAGGGGCTGCCAAAAGGTGATAAAATTGATTTCGTTTTGCAAAAAGGGACCGAGTTAGGTGCGGCAGGTTTTATTCCTTTTCAATCGGAGCGTTCCATTGTTGTCTGGGATAAAAAGAAGACGGAAAAGAAGCTGAATCGTTTTGCTAAGCTTGTTAAAGAGGCAAGCGAACAAAGTCACCGAAATAAAATTCCTGTGATCCATCCACTAGTGAATATGGATGGACTGATTCGCGAGAGCAATAATTACAATATGCTGCTCTTTGCCTATGAGGAAGAAGCGAAAGTAACAGCTTATCAGTCCTTTGCGAAGGCAGTAAAAAGTCTAGGAAGGAATCAGAATGTACTCGTCTGTATTGGTCCGGAAGGCGGTTTTTCAGCGAATGAGGCGGAAACATTAAAAGCAAATGGTTTTTCTCCGGTTCGCTTAGGTCCGCGCATCTTACGGACAGAAACAGCTTCGTTATATGTTTTAGCAAGTATTTCCTATCATTTAGAAGAATTGGGGTGTGAATAATGCCAACAGTAGCTTTTCATACTTTAGGCTGTAAAGTGAACCATTATGAAACAGAAGGCATTTGGAATATGTTTAAGGAAAATGGCTACGAACGGGTTGATTTTGACCATCAATCTGATGTGTATGTCATTAATACGTGTACAGTTACCAACACAGGGGACAAAAAAAGCAGACAAGTGATCCGGCGTGCAGTCCGAAAGAACCCTGATGCTGTCGTTTGTGTAACAGGATGCTATGCCCAAACATCTCCCGGGGAAATTATGGAAATTCCTGGTGTTGATGTCATTGTAGGCACACAAAACCGTAAAAAAATGATCGGGTACATTGAAGAACACCAGAAATCCCGGGAACCGATAAACGGTGTGACTAATATTATGAAAAATCGTGTGTTTGAAGAAATGGACGTTCCGCAATTCACTGACAGGACACGTGCATCATTAAAAATTCAGGAAGGATGCAATAATTTCTGTACATTTTGTATTATTCCCTGGTCACGTGGTTTGTTGCGCTCAAGAAAACCGGAGGATGTACTCGTGCAGGCACAGCGCTTGGTTGATGCTGGATATAAAGAAATTGTTTTAACTGGTATTCATACAGCAGGATATGGGGAAGACATGAGTGATTACAACTTTGCAAAACTTCTTCAGGAATTGGAAACAAAGGTTGCTGGGTTAAAACGAATCCGGATTTCATCCATTGAGGCTAGTCAAATTACGGATGAGGTTATTGATGTACTGGATAAATCAGCGAAAATTGTCCGTCATCTGCACATTCCATTGCAATCCGGTTCCGATACCGTTTTAAAACGGATGCGCAGGAAGTATTCCAGTTCGTATTACAAGGAAAAAGTCGATAAGATACGAAAAGCATTGCCTGGCCTGGCGATCACATCTGATGTAATTGTTGGCTTTCCAGGGGAAACAGAGGAAGAGTTTATGGAAACGTACAACTTTATAAAAGAGGTTGGGTATTCAGAGCTGCACGTTTTTCCTTTTTCAAGAAGAACTGGAACCCCAGCCGCCCGAATGCAGGATCAAGTAGATGACGATGTTAAAAACGATCGTGTCCACCGCATGATTGAGTTGTCCGACCAATTGGCAAAACAATATGCATCCGACTATGAAGATGAAGTGCTTGAAGTTATTCCGGAGGAGCGTATGCCCGATCAAGACAACCCGGATTTACTTGTCGGCTACACAGATAATTATTTAAAAGTTGTTTTTTCCGGCAGTCATGATATGATCGGCAAGATTGTCCGGGTGAAAATAACGAAATCAGGCTATCCATATAATGAAGGCACCTTTGTCAGGATTATGGACAATGCAACAAATCACCCGGTTAAAGCATCTTCCTAAAACCGGTACATACCGGGTTTTATTTATCCTATAGCTAAAACTAGTTTCAGTTAGATTTTTTTTACGGACCATGCTATGATACTAAAGAGGTACGTACAACGTAAGCAGAGAGGAAGTTTTTAAGTGGGTAAAGAACTAGCCAAATATATTGACCATACACAATTAAAACCGGAGACTACGAAGGATAAGGTTAAGCAAATAGTTCAAGAAGCACGTGAAAATCACTTTGCATCTGTCTGTGTCAACCCGTACTGGGTATCATATTGTTATGATCAGTTAAAAAACACGGATGTAAAGGTATGTACAGTTATCGGGTTCCCGTTAGGTGCAACCACAACAGAAACGAAAGTCTTTGAAACGAAACAAGCAATTCGGGATGGTGCCACAGAAGTTGATATGGTGATTAATGTTGGAGAACTAAAATCGAACGATGATACTGCTGTAAAACGCGATATAGAGGCAGTTGTTTCCGCTGCTAAGGGCCAAGCACTTGTAAAAGTAATTATTGAAACATCGTTATTAACCGATGAGGAAAAAGTTCGTGCTTGTAAACTTGCTAAAGAAGCGGGGGCTGACTTTGTGAAGACTTCGACCGGATTTTCAGGTGGAGGTGCCAGCGTCGAGGATATCAAATTAATGCGGAAAACGGTTGGTAATGATATGGGAGTAAAAGCTTCCGGCGGGGTACGTGATTTAACAGCAACAAAGGAAATGATAGCTGCCGGTGCAACACGGATTGGCGCAAGCGCAGGGGTTGATATCATCGCAGGTAATGAAGGTTCTTCTGATTACTAAATGGATCATTTTCCTTTTAGAGAATGTTCAAAAAGTCACCAAATGATAAGCGGGAATCGAGTCGCCCGCTTGTTTCTCATTCGGCGACTTTTTGAACACGCACTTTTAGTTAGTACAGAAAGGATTCTTCAGGAATTTTTAGTTCGGGTGGGAAAATGAGTTGACCTTGGTGTTTCGTTATATTATAATTACAAAAGGCATGTTAAAGGGATATATGCCTGTACAAACTGTTTTATGCTTCGGAGGGAGGGGAAATTAGCATGTCAAATACAACTCGCGTTCGTAAAAACGAGTCTCTTGAGGATGCTCTTCGTCGCTTTAAACGTAGTGTGTCAAAAAGTGGTACACTATCAGAATATCGCAAGCGTGAATTCTATGAAAAACCGAGTGTTAAGCGCAAAAAGAAATCTGAAGCCGCTAGAAAGCGTAAATTCTAAAGAGGGTGCCAAGCATGTCATTATTAGAACAGCTGAATCAAGATATGAAGCAAGCCATGAAGCAAAAGGATAAAGAGAAGCTAAGTGTTATCCGAATGGTAAAAGCTTCATTGCAAAATGAAACAATAAAACTCGGTAAAGATCAACTTTCAGAAGATGAAGAGTTAACCATTTTGTCGAGAGAGTTAAAACAAAGAAATGATTCCCTCCAAGAATTTAAATCAGCTGGACGCGATGATCTTGTTGAAAAAAATCAAACTGAAATCAATATTTTACAGGAATATATGCCAACACAGCTTTCCGATGACGAGCTTGAGGCAATCGTTCAGTCAACAATTCAAGAAGTAAATGCCACATCAAAGAGTGAGATGGGCAAGGTAATGAGCGCAATTATGCCTAAGGTAAAAGGAAAGGCAGACGGCTCTAAAGTGAATAAGCTTGTGCAAAAACATTTAAACTGATGGCCCATCAAATATGGAATGTAACAGAAGGTCTTTGTCCACTTCGGCAAGGGCCTTTTTTGCTAATTAAATCTAGTGAATGTATCAACTGTCCATTATTTTGAGTATTTTTCCTCTGCTTGCGCCAAATATGGTACAATTTAGATAATATTTTCTGTTAAATGGGATAACGTAAAACTTCATTCAGTGCGGGTTTCCGACGCACAGGACGTGACGGTTTTAGCCTGCCCTTCCGCCCCACTGCATGTTAGCCTGAGACCCCGGTGTAGGTCACAAAGATGAAGGCAAAGGATGTGACGTGTCTTAGTCTTTGTTCCGATAATCGGACCTTTACTGGCTTTTTGTCCCCCACCTTCTGAGTTTTGATTTACTCACGCACAGAGGTGGGGGACGACAGCCCGTTAATGCGTAATAAAATTATGAAACCAATTTGTAAACTATTTCGTATTACAATGTACAGAAAGTTAAGGGGGGTGATGACAGTGATACTAAGAAAATTCATGTCATACATAGCATTAGGCCTGATAGTAGTGTTATTTTCCATACCACGATTTGATATGGTTCATGCTGAAGAAGGAAATGATAATGGAAAGCTTGTCTATGTAATCCCAATTGAAAAAGAGGTAGAGAAGGGATTGGAATCATTTTTAAAACGGGCTACCAAGGAAGCGGAGGAAGCAGGTGCCGATCAAATCATTTTCGAAATTGATACGCCGGGAGGGAGGGTTGATGCTGCTGGAAAAATTGCTACAATACTGCAGGATCTGAAAACACCAACAACGGCCTTTGTTGTAAATCAGGCGTTATCTGCCGGCTCGTATATTGCCTTAAATATGGATGCCATTTATATGAAACCGCACGCAACCATGGGGGCGAGCGGCGTGATTAATCAGGATGGTACTGCAGCAGATAAAAAAGCCCAGTCTGCCTGGTTATCGGCGATGAAAAGTGCAGCTGAATCGAAAGGGCGTGATCCAATCTATGCAGCAGCAATGGCAGATCCTAGCATAGATCTACCTGATTATGGGGCGCCTAAAGGTAAATTTCTAACTTTGGATCCAACTACAGCCCTTGATGTTGGCTATGCACAGGGAGTTGTAAAAGACAGGGCTGAATTGTTGAATAAGCTTGGTTTAAATAAGGCGACAATAGTAGAAATGGAGCCAACATTTTCCGAAGAACTGGCAAGATTTTTGACGAATCCTGTCGTCGTGCCGATATTATTATCGCTTGCTAGTCTGGGACTTATTGTAGAGCTTTATTCCCCAGGATTTGGTGTTCCAGGAATAATGGGGTTGTTATCGCTTATACTGTTTTTTTACGGTCATATCGTAGCAGGTTTAGCAGGATATGAAGCGATTATTTTGCTTGTACTGGGTATTATTTTAATCATTACAGAGTTCTTTGTGCCTGGGGGAATTGTAGGGCTCTTGGGGATCGGTTCTATCCTTGGATCATTATTTTTATCAGGACAGGATATCGGACATATGGCTATGAGTGTTAGTATCGCGTTTATCATTGCCATCGTTGCTTCTGTTATTCTGTTTAAAACAATTGGGCTGGAGAAAGGGTTCTTCCGGCATATCATTTTACGGGATCAGACCTCAACTGAATTGGGGTATGTATCATCGGTAAACAGGCTTGAATTAATTGGGTTGGAAGGAAAAGCAGTGACTCCGCTAAGGCCATCGGGAACAGCCATATTTGATGATGAACGAATCGATGTCATCTCAGAAGGGAGTTATATCGAAAAGGATAAGGCCGTCAAAATTGTTAAGGTTGAAGGAGTTCGTATTGTTGTGAAAGAAATATAAAATATATTGCTAGAGAAACGAATGGAGGAATTAGGAATGGAATTTCAGCAACTAATGCCGATTATCATTATCGGAATCATTTTGATTGTTCTTGCAGTTCTTTTTACATTTATTCCGGTTATGCTCTGGATAAGTGCGCTGGCTGCAGGTGTAAAGGTAGGTATTTTTACGTTAGTTGGTATGCGCCTTAGAAGAGTTGTGCCATCGAGAGTCATCAATCCACTCATCAAGGCATATAAAGCAGGCATAAATGTGAATACCAATCAGCTTGAAAGTCACTATTTGGCTGGTGGTAATGTAGACAGGGTTGTAAATGCACTGATTGCAGCACATCGGGCAAATATTGAGTTAAGCTTTGAAAGATGTGCGGCAATTGACCTGGCAGGACGTGATGTACTTGAGGCTGTACAAATGAGCGTAAATCCAAAAGTAATTGAAACACCATTTATTGCTGGTATTGCAATGGACGGGATTGAAGTAAAAGCAAAAGCGCGAATTACCGTTCGTGCAAATATTGATCGCCTTGTCGGTGGTGCTGGCGAGGAAACGGTTATCGCCCGTGTCGGGGAAGGTGTTGTTAGTACAATTGGTAGTTCAGAGGCTCATACAAAAGTGCTGGAAAACCCAGATTCTATTTCCCATAATGTGTTAAGCAAAGGGCTTGATGCAGGTACTGCTTTTGAAATTTTGTCGATTGATATTGCTGATGTTGATGTCGGCAAAAATATCGGAGCCATTTTACAAACTGACCAGGCAGAGGCAGATAAAAATATTGCCCAGGCGAAAGCAGAAGAAAGACGTGCGATGGCTGTTGCCCAAGAACAGGAAATGGTTGCGAAAGTGGAAGAAATGCGTGCGAAAGTTGTGGAAGCAGAAGCCGATGTACCACGTGCACTTGCAGAAGCATTGCGTTCCGGTAATTTAGGGGTAATGGATTATATGAATTACAAAAATATTGATGCCGATACAGATATGCGTGATTCCATTGGCAAACTCTCCAAAGATGACAGTGAAGATAATAATGAACAATAATGGTTTCGTCATTCACAGTAGAGGAGGGAAATCATGGAAGGACTTCTCGTCATTCTAGCCATCATTGGTGGCGTTATCGGTTTGTTCAAGGATAAATCAACTGATAAAACAAACAAGAAGCCTTATCAGGTTCCAAAGCCAACCGCAACACCTTCTGGCAGAAATTATCAAGCAGAACGTTCTGAACCGGCCGTTCATGATAACGCAAGAACAAGCACTGTTATCGAAGAGCAGCGTGACAATCAAATAGAACAATTGGCAGAGCAAATAAATACGAGTACAAGAGAAATGCAAAAAAAGCTCTCCCATGATGCGATTATTGGAAATACACTAAGACAACCAAAGAATATCGATTACCAAAAAGCAGCAATGAAAAAACAGGTCAGAAAAAATTTGACCCGTAAAGGATTGGTTGACGGTATTATTATGGCGGAGGTGCTGGGGCCACCCAGATCGCGTAAACCTTATCGCAGTGTGATATCCGAACGGACAAAATAAGAACAAAGGCGGAAGCGCCCGGTTAGCGGTGTATGGACTGGACTGAGCCGTAGGAGATAAAGGAAACACGGTGAGCTGGAAGCGAACCGATGTTGACTTATCGTACGAAGGTGAAGGAAGTCCACTAGCCGCTGGGCGCTGGAGCCGGACGTGGCCTTTCTTGGAAATGAATTAATATAACTATAACTTGTATACTTTTTTACTAATCATAAACCTTTAGCCTTCATGAAAAGCAAATATGCTTATCATGAAGGCTTTTTTTGTTCTTATCTACCGCTGATTTTCATAAATATGATTGTGAGAGGAGGGGCTCTGTAAGTGAAATGGCATAAACGATTTACACCGTGGTTAACAAAGCATCTTGCACTTCCTTCAGATGTCATTCTTGAACTGCCCAGAATTACCATGATTGGTCAAATACATGTATATATCGAAAACCACCAGGGGCTTGTCGTATATTCAGAAACCGAATTAAAATTAAAAACAAATAAAGGATACATCCAAATATTGGGGTCTTCTTTTGTTTTAAAAATGATGCTTCCGGAAGAAATTTTAGTGGAAGGAACAATTGATGAAGTGAAATTTATTCCAGCATAATTTTAAGGACCATGCTGCTATAAAGGAGGAAGACATGAAACAAGTTCAAGGATCATTTCTAACCGGATACGTAACCATTTTGGTGAAAGGACAAATGCCGGAGCTTTTTTTTCAAAAATGTGTTAAACGCGGCATTCTTGTCTGGAATGTAAAGAAAGAGTCACAAACAGCTTGCCGAGGGAATGTAAAACTGCAGGATATCAAATTAATCAAAGAAATAAAGCGAGGAACGGATTATAAATTATCCTTTGTCAGCAAAAAAGGTTCTCCCTTTCTTTTAAAAAGATTTCTCCGAAAAAGAGAGCTCGTTACAGGTCTTTTATTAAGTATCCTGTTAATTTTCTGCTTATCAAACATCATCTGGGACGTGAAGATAACCGGTGTGCCAAAGGATATTGAAAAGAAAATTGTAAAACAGCTTGACGCGTATGGTATTCATCCTGGATCCTGGAGTTTAACACTGGAACCGCCAAGTGTTATCCAGCAAAAATTGGTGAATGACATTCCGGAATTGTTGTGGGTTGGTGTAAACAAAAAAGGGACAACCTTTTTTCTCGAGGGTGTAGAAAAAGCTATCGTCAAAGAAAAAGAAGTGAAAGGACCACGTAACCTCATCGCAACAAAAAAAGGTGTTATCCAAAATATGTTTGTTTCAAAGGGGCTTTCAAAGGTACAGGTGAACGACTACGTTGAGCCAGGTGATATCCTTGTTTCAGGGAAGCTGAATTTTGCCGAAAACGAAAATGAAGAAGATAGCAAAAAAGAAAAGGCAAAGTTGGTGGCAGCGGAAGGAGAAGTTATCGCGAAAACGTGGTATGAAGTTAAGGTCACTGTCCCACTTAAGGCAAATTTTGAAATGCTGACCGGAAACAAAGAGAAGAAATATTATTTGCGATTTGGCGATTTTAAGCTGCCAATATGGGGATTTGGCGAACCAGACTATAAGCGAATTCAGCAAGAAGAAAATGACAACGCGATCCATTTTTTAAAATGGAAGCTGCCAGTTCATTTTGTTGAATCAATATTAAGTGAAAAGCAGTATGAAAAGCTTGAACGTACGAAGGAGGAAGCAATCCAAATCGGTCTTAAACAGGCAGAAAAAGAATTACAGCTAAGGCTGGGTCCTGAGGCAAAAATTATCTCACAAAAAGTTTTGCATGAAACTACGGAGAGTGGTAAAGTTAAGTTAATCTTATATAATACGGTAGAAGAGAATATTGCCAAAGCAGAACCTATAAATCAAGGAGATTGAATATGTCAGAGAACCTTAGCACAATTGATCTACAAATAACAAGTCCAAATGAAGCCATGGCTTTGTTCGGTACTAATGATAAATTTTTAAAACAGATGGAAGAGCTATTGTCTGTATCGATTGTTACAAGAGGTGAGAAGATCCAGGTTTCTGGAACAAGCGAAGCTATTGGATTAGCGGAGGAAATACTGTTAACGTTTTTATCGATTATCCGAAAAGGTTTAACCATTTCTGAACGAGATGTTGTTTATGCCGTCGAGTTAGCGAAAAGTGGTAAGATAAACCAGCTTGAAACACTATTTGAAGATGAAATAACCAAAAATGTTAAAGGTAAGTCAATCCGTGTTAAAACATTAGGGCAAAAAAGTTATATTTCGGCAATTAAAGCAAATGATCTGGTTTTTGGTATTGGCCCTGCTGGGACGGGAAAAACGTATTTAGCTGTTGTTATGGCTGTTCATGCGTTAAAAAATGGAATGGTAAAACGGATTATCTTGACCAGGCCAGCAGTTGAGGCGGGAGAAAGCTTGGGATTTTTGCCTGGTGATTTAAAGGAGAAGGTGGATCCATATTTACGTCCTTTATACGATGCCTTGCACGATGTATTAGGTGCAGAACATACAGCAAGGCTAATCGAGCGGGAAACAATCGAAATTGCCCCGCTTGCTTACATGCGGGGGAGGACACTGGATGACGCATTCGTTATCCTGGATGAGGCACAGAATACGACGCCCGAACAAATGAAGATGTTTCTGACGCGTCTCGGCTTTGGTTCCAAAATGGTTATTACTGGGGATATTACACAAATCGACTTGCCTAAAGGGGTTAAATCCGGTTTGCACGTTGCGAGCCAGTTGCTTGAAAATGTGAAAGGAATAGCGTTCGTATATTTAAATCAGACCGATGTTGTTCGACACCCATTAGTACAGCGGATTATCGATGCATATGAAAAAGTAAATTAATTTCTGTTACGTAAGGCCCGATTTAGCGGGTCTTATTTTCTATAGTAGCTATGTTCAATAATGAGGTGAAACCGTGAAGAAAAAAATAGGGGAATTTTTGACTTCATTACTAAATTTTAATTCAAGATGGATTACAATCGTTATACCTGTCATTTTACTAGGTATCTTCTTCTTCCTTGTGACCGTAAACAATGTATTTACGGAAACATTTAATATCGAGCGGTTTAGCAATGCGAGAGAAACAATTCGTTCGCCAATAACGATCGAAAACGAACTGGAAACGGAGCGAAAGACACGGGAAACCGTTCAATCGGTTGAGGATCGCTATGATATATCCAAGGAAATTACCGATGAACAGCTTGGATATGTAAATGAAATATTTGATGCGATTACTAAATTGGAAGAGGAAAATGCAGACACCGAAAATTCTGCTGATACAGATAAAAACGACAAAGCTGTTCAGCTAACAACACCGGAAAAAGTGCAAAAGCTGGAAAATATTTTATCACCGGAAATAACCGAACATGTTGATGAACTTATTTTAGCTCAGCTTATTGAAACCGCACCTGAAAAACGTGAAAATGGGAAAAAGACCATGCTGGAAGCTTTAACAACAGTTTTAAATAACGGGGTACGCACCGAGAATGTGCAAAGTGCAACAGCAGAAGTAAAACAACAAATAAAATACACGAATCTTGATAATGATCTCAAACAGGCGTTAATGTCGTTAAGCAGTTTTGCTGTTGTAGAGAATTCATTTTTTGATGTTGAGAAAACGATGGATGCCAGGAAGGAAGCAGCAGCGAGTGTTGAACCGGTCATTATTCGCGCAGGTGAAATCATTGTCAGAGAAGGGCAAACCATTACAAATGAAATATATGAGGAATTAAAATTAGTTGGTTTATTAAATAAAGAACGAAATTTATTCCCGGTAATTGGTCTGGCTCTACTTATTATCCTGATTATCGGTGTCATCGGGTACGAAATGTATTTGTCAGGAAAACGAAAGCAGCTGGATAAGGGAAAAATCGCAGCAGTTTTGCTTATTAGTGTTATCGTTATTTCACTGATGAAGGGGGTCAGTTTTTTTACAACACAAGTCAACCAGTTGTATTTTCTTGTTCCTGTTGCTACTGGAGCACTGTTATTAAAACAATTGATTCATGAGCGATTTGCAATTGTTTTGGCAGGTTTATATGCCATTTTGGGATGTATTATATTTAATGGCGAAATACCGGGCTCATTGAATGTGGAAGCTGGCATCTATTTCTTCTTCTCACAGCTTGCTGGTATTATCTTTTTACGGAACATTAAAGATAGATTGGCGATTGTCAGAGCCGGAATTGGAATGACTGTCGTAAATGTCATTACTGTATTATTATTTTTATTTCTATCGTTTGAAAAATATTCCTTAAAGGATCTTTTTATTCAGTCAGGTTTCGGGTTTGGGGCTGCTTTTCTATCAGCAGTATTAACAATCGGACTGCTGCCGTTTTTTGAAACTGGATTGGGGATATTATCGGACATCAAATTACTTTCATTATCAAGTCCCAATCAGCCATTAATTAAAAAGATCCTGACAGAAGCACCAGGAACCTATCATCATTCCATTATGGTTGCCAATTTAAGCGAAACGGCTTGTGAGGCAATTGGTGCCAATGGCTTATTGGCAAGGGTTGGTGCCTATTATCATGATATTGGCAAAACGGTCAGACCTCAGTATTTTATTGAAAATCAGCTAGGTATCGAGAACCCGCATGATAAACTGGATCCGAAGCAAAGTGCTGAAATCATTATCAGTCATCCGTATGATGGAGTGGCAATGTTGAAGCAGCACAAGCTCCCAAAGGAAATTATTGATATTGCCATGCAGCATCATGGTACAACATTATTAAAATATTTTTATTACAAGGAGAAGGAAAACAACGACCAGGTCAAGGAAGAAGATTTCCGGTATCCAGGGCCAAAACCGCAAACAAGAGAGATTGGCATCGTCAATATATGCGACTCGGTGGAGGCGGCCGTTCGTTCGTTAAAAGAACCGACAGAGGAAAAAATTGAAGAGATCGTCTCATCCATTATTAAGGACCGGTTAATGGACGGACAATTAGATGAATGTCCGTTAACCATGAAAGAATTAAACACGGTTCATAAGACTGTTTGTGAGGCGTTAAAAGGGATTTTTCATTCAAGAATTCAATATCCTGCCAAGGAGGCGAAATAAATGCATATTGACTTTCATGATCAAACAAATTCGGTACCTAGTGATTTCATCGATATGCTTCATCGTTTACTGGACTTTGCGGCCGAGAAAGAAGGTATCACAAACGAAGCGGAAGTGTCGGTAAACTTTGTTGACAATAAGAAAATTCAGGAGTTAAATCGAAATTATCGTCAGCAGAATCGACCGACAGATGTTATTTCCTTTGCATTACAGGAAACGGTTGATGGGGAATTACAAGTTATCGGGGAGGATATACCACTCGTACTTGGTGATATTGTCATCTCCGTTGATCGCGCAAAAGAACAGGCAGCAGATTATAATCATTCGCTTGAACGGGAAATAGGCTTTCTATCCGTTCATGGCTTCCTTCATCTGCTTGGCTATGATCATGTGGAAAAGGAAGAGGAAGAGGAAATGTTTCAGCGACAAGAGGACATCTTAGATGCGTTCGGACTCAAACGATAAACGAAAAAAACGGGGAATTGGTCTTAAATTTGCATGGAATGGTTTTTGGGAAGTACTGAAGCATGAACGAAACTTTCAAATCCACCTTATCGTTGGTATCATCATCATCTGCGCTGGTTTTTTTCTTCAACTAACAGCCGGTGAGTGGGTAATGATTGTGCTCGTTATCGGGTTCGTACTAACGGCAGAGATGATAAATACGACGATTGAAAAATTAATCAACTACCTGAAACCGGAAATTCATCCGGAAGCAAAGACGATTAAAGATATTGCAGCTGCCACTGTTTTAATAGCCGCAGTGATTGCCGTGATTATTGGTTTCATTGTCTTTTTGCCAAAACTATATAGCCTGTTATAATTACAAAACCCCATCAGAACAATGATGGGGTTTGTTTTAATGAATCAGGCTTGTCCATTTTGTACTTGTCCAGGAAATTATAAACTTAATCCGCTGTAGATTACTGAATATCATGAGGGCCACGGTGAGCTTTAACACCCAGGATTGGTGCTTACTTATGTCATAAATTGAGAAAAAAGAAAAACTTTTTAAAGCTTTTGTCGATAACATGAAAGTGGACTGTTTTTGTAGTATTATAGTATTTACACAACGAAATAAATATAGAGGGCACCGGAGGATATACAATGGAAAATAACTTTAAATCGGGTTTTATTGCGATAATAGGCAGGCCAAATGTTGGGAAATCGACATTCTTAAATCGGGTGATTGGCCAGAAAATAGCCATTATGAGTGATAAAGCACAAACAACACGCAATAAAATTCAGGGTGTTCTGACACAAGATGATGCACAAATTGTATTTATTGACACCCCTGGAATTCACAAGCCTAAACATCGGCTTGGCGACTTTATGGTGCAAATTGCCGAAAATACCTTAAATGAAGTGGATGCAATATTGTTTATGATTAATGCCAAAGAGGGCTATGGCAAGGGTGATCAATATATTATTGACCGCTTGCAGCAAGTTAAAAAACCGGTTTTTCTCATTATCAACAAAATTGATTTAATCCATCCGGATGACTTATTTCCACTCATCGAATTATATAAAGGGAAATATGACTTTGAGGAGATCATTCCAATCTCGGCGTTACAAGGAAATAATGTGGACCATATGCTTGATGTTTTAAAGGCGCATTTGCCATCAGGACCCAAGTATTATCCCGACGATCAGGTAACGGACCATCCGGAGCGTTTTATTATTAGTGAATTAATTCGGGAAAAGGTTCTGCAGTTAACCAGGGAAGAAGTACCGCATTCTATCGCAGTTGTAATTGAGAATATTGAAAAACGGGACTCAAACGCTATATTTATTCAGGCAACGGTTATCACAGAAAGAAAATCACAAAAAGGAATTTTAATTGGGAAACATGGGAGTATGCTGAAGGAAATTGGTAAAAAGGCTCGTGCCGATATTGAAGCTTTACTTGGAACAAAGGTGTACTTAGAGCTTTGGATAAAGGTGCAAAAGGATTGGCGAAACAGACAGAGCCAACTGCGAGAGTTGGGTTTTCGCAGTGATGAATATTAAACATGGTAAATTTTAAAACTCATTCATTCCGGAAGTGTGGTCATTATAATAGGGAGAGGTTCAAAAAGTACCAATTCAAATGTTATATAGAAAGGCGGGGTTTCTTGTGATCGACTTTACGTGGAAATTATTTAGTCAAACGGGGAACATTGAAACCTATTTATTATTGAAAGAGTTGGAAACAGAACCAAAAGTAAATGGTCAAACTAAACACCGTGACGAAGAACTATCACAACTCGATACCAACCTGTAGCACATATTTAAAGTTTAGGATCTGGTAAAGAAAGGTGAAGCTATGTGCTCGAAAAAGTGGAAGGAATTATTATCAAAACGCAAGATTATGGTGAAACACATAAAATAGTTACGATATTTAGTAAAACGATCGGGAAATTTGCTGCCATTGCCAGAGGCGCAAAAAAACCAAAGAGCAGAATGGCTGCCGTTACGCAGCCATTCATTCATGGGGAATTTTTAGTTTATTTGAATTCGGGGTTAAGTACGATTCAGCAAGGTGAGATGCTAAATTCTTTACGATCGATTCGTGAAGATATTGTCAAAACGGCATATGCGGCTTATATTGTTGAATTGACAGATAAACTTGTGGATCAAAAAAAGCCTGATCATTATTTATATAATCAGCTTCTGTTAACTATTGACTGGATTGCTGGTCATGATAGTGCGGAGATTCCAATTATCATGTATGAAATGAAATTGTATCAAAAAGGCGGGTTCGCTCCAACTGTTAATCAATGTGTCCATTGTGGCAGTACAGAAGCGCCGTTTTCTTTTTCCATTCCAGAAGGTGGACTGTTATGCAGAAGGTGTTTACATCTTGATAATGAAGCAATCCCATTGTCAAATAAACTGGCAAGGCTTTTGTATCTGTTCAGTAGTGTAGGGCTTGAACGAATTGGCAATATATCAATGAAGGAAGAAAACATACGGCTTATCAGACAACTGCTCGATGCTTATTATGACCGGTTTGGCGGATATTACATAAAATCCAAAAAGTTTTTAAAACAGCTTGACAAGTTCAGGTAAAACACAAAAGCGGAAGCGCCCGGTTAGCGGCGTATGGACTGGACTGAGCCGTAGGAGATAAAGGAAACATGCCCCTGCAAAAGGGGTATGCCGACGTTGGGCGCAAAGCCCGTTCTTAGTCGGCCTTCCTTCTTACCCGAACCGATGTTGACTTATCGGACGGAGGCGAGGGAAGTCCACTAGCCGCTGGGTGCTGGAGCTGGACGTGGCCCATCTTGATAACCAGTGATTCCAACTGATAAATTTCTTAATCTCTTGATAAGTAAATATTGTTGACATAAACGACAAAATACAGTATGATTTGTACATAATTTTCAAGTGATATAAGATTGCTGTGATGGAGAAAAAGTACTTGTAACTGCTATTTATAGCGAGTCCAGAATGGTGGAAGCTGGATAATAGGATTACAGGGAAGGCGCTCCTGAGCAATTTCGGATAAAGTGGCTCTGATTAGGAGCAAATAGGGTGGAACCGCGGGCAAAAATCCGTCCCTATGTCTTGGAAACATGACATAGGGACGGATTTTTTCTTTTGGATTCGGTTTAATAATTGGGAGGAAATAATAACATGAACATTCAAGAAATGATTTTAACATTGCAAAAACATTGGGCAGAGCAAAATTGTCTTTTAATGCAAGCTTATGATGTAGAAAAAGGTGCAGGGACCATGTCGCCAATGACACTATTACGAAGTCTTGGCCCGGAACCGTGGAATGTAGCCTATGTAGAGCCTTCAAGGCGTCCAGCTGATGGCAGATATGGTCAAAATCCAAATCGTTTATATCAGCACCATCAGTTTCAAGTCATTATGAAGCCATCACCTGCAAACATCCAGGAGCTTTATCTCGACTCACTAAAGACACTTGGAATCGATCCATTAGAGCATGACATCCGATTTGTTGAAGACAATTGGGAAAATCCAACACTTGGTGCTGCCGGACTTGGATGGGAAGTATGGCTTGATGGGATGGAGATTACCCAGTTTACGTATTTTCAGCAAATTGGCGGCCTGGAAGCAAACCCGGTTGCTGTTGAATTAACATACGGACTGGAACGACTGGCTTCTTATATCCAGGATAAGGAAAATGTATTTGACCTGGAATGGACGGATGGCGTAACGGTAAAAGATATCTTTCTGCAGCCGGAATACGAACATTCCACCTATACCTTTGAGGAATCCGATACAGAAATGCTGTTTGAATTATTTGCGATGTACGAAAAAGAAGCAAAAACAACCATGGAAAAAGGGCTGGTATTCCCGGCATATGACTATGTATTAAAATGTTCGCATACGTTTAATTTGCTAGATGCCAAAGGAGTTATTTCCGTAACCGAACGAACCGGATATATCTCGCGTGTCCGTAATTTGGCAAAAGGAATTGCAAAGGCATATGTAGCCAAACGCGAAGAACTTGGATTTCCGATGCTGAAGGGAGAGCATAAATAATGGCGAAAGACGCGTTATTTGAAATTGGACTGGAAGAATTACCTGCACGCTTCATTGATGATGCAGCAAATCAGCTGACAGCTAAAACAAAAAAGTGGTTAGAAGAATTACGTATTTCCTACGACTCCATTTCTTCTTATTCTACTCCAAGGAGACTTGCTATACTGATTCACGGCATGGCCGAAGAACAGACTGCAGTGGAAGAGGAAGTAAAAGGTCCGGCTGTAAAAATAGCACGTAATGCGGATGGAGAATGGACAAAGGCGGCGATTGGGTTTACGAAAGGCCAAGGCAAAACAACCGATGATATTTATACAAAGGATATTAAAGGTACATCATACATTTTTGTCAAAAAATATATCGAGGGAAACCCGACTATTAAACTTTTGCCGGCATTTAGGGACATTGTTTTATCCTTGCAATTTCCTAAAAATATGCACTGGGGAACGGAAACACTCAGGTTTGCAAGACCAATTCGCTGGCTTGTTGCATTATATGGCAGTGAGGTTGTTCCGTTTACGATTGCCCATGTTCAATCAGATAACGAAACATACGGGCATCGTTTTTTAGGAGGCAGGATCACACTTACCCACCCCGCGGAATACATTGTCAAGCTTGCCGAAAACTTTGTAATCGCTGATCCTGCCAAGCGCGAAAAGCTGATTACCGATGGAATAAAAAAAATGGAAAACGAAAAAGGATTGCAAATTCCAATTGATCCCGACCTGCTTGAGGAAGTACGCAACCTGGTTGAATATCCAACTGTATTTATTGGTGAATTTGCTGATAGTTTTCTGGATTTGCCACCTGAAGTGTTAATCACGTCCATGAAAGAACACCAGCGTTATTTCCCTGTTAAATCCCCTGAAGGAAACCTATTGCCTTATTTCATTGGGGTCAGAAATGGCGATATCTATCAGCTAGAGACAGTTGCTAAAGGGAACGAAAAAGTATTGAAAGCACGGCTCGCTGATGCACAATTTTTCTATGAAGAGGATCAAAAGCATCCGATCGATTTTTATTTGCAAAAACTGAACAAAGTCGTCTTTCAGGATAAGTTAGGTACAATTCATGATAAAGTGGAACGGGTCATCCAAATTACAAAAGAAATCGCGGAGACATTGAAACTTGATGATACGAGCAAACAAAAAGCAGTCCGGGCTGCTGAAATTAGTAAATTTGATTTGATGACAAATATGGTTAATGAATTTACGGAACTTCAAGGGATAATGGGCGAGAAATACGCCATCAACTTTGGTGAAGATGAGACGGTTGCAAAAGCAATTGCCGAACATTATTTGCCACGACATGCAACAGACCAGCTGCCGGAAACAATTGAAGGGGCGATTGTAAGTGTTGCTGATAAACTGGATACGATTGTTGGCTGTATCTCGGTTGGATTAGTTCCGACAGGTTCTCAGGATCCTTATGGACTGCGGCGGCAGGCTGTTGGTATGTTGAAAATTCTGCAAAGTGGCAAATGGAAAATTTCAGTAGAACAATTGCTGAATATAGCGCTGAAATTGTATCAATCGCTTGATATTGAACAGGGCGATATAGAAAAAACAGCAATGGAGTTACATGAATTTTTAGCGTTACGTGCAACGTATTTATTAAAAGAGGCAAATATTGAAATAGATATCATTCAGGCGGTATTATCAAAAGCGATTGGCGTTGTGGACTATACCATTGCCAAAGCAGGCAACCTGTCGGAAAAACGTAACCAGGCTGACTTTAAACAAACCGAAGAGGCATTTACCCGTGTGTTGAATTTAGCAAAAAAAGCGGAAAGTACTGCTGTGGAGAGCCGGTTGTTTGAAACACCTTCCGAAACCTTTTTATATAAGAAGTTTAAGGAAGTGCAGGCTGGCTACCAGCAAGCTAAAGACAGCTTGGATGCAGAACAGGCTTTACTGCAATTAAGTGGTCTGACGGAGGAAATTCATAACTTTTTCGAACATAATATGGTGATGGCAGATAACGAAGCAGTACGAAACAATCGTCTGGCATTGCTTCATTCACTTGCGGCATTAATTTATGATTATGCCGATATGACGCAAATAAGCTGGAAACAGCATTTTTAGTCGTCTAGGAAATTATAAAATTTTGCGGCTGTAGATAACTTAATAACCGGATAAGCCACGTCCGGCTCCAGCGCCCAGCGGCTAGTGTGCAACACCCGCCTCCGTACGATAAGTCAACATCGGTTCGGGTAAGAAGGAAGGCCGACTAAGAACGGGCTTTGCGCCCAACGTCGGCATACCCCTTTTGCAGGGGCATGTTTCCTTTATCTCCTACGGTAGGAATGTTCGGTTAAAACCACCGCTCCCGGCGGCAACACCGAACCACCCTGCTTGGCAGGGCGCAGCACATACGCCGCTAAACGGGCGCTTGCGCCTTAGTTCTGATAACTCTACAACCTGATATTCTTTTTGTGGCAAATGGTATATAATATTGTGAAGATTAGTATGTCATATTGTCCGAGTAGGTGGTGAAAAGGTGGAACTATCAAAGCGACAGGAACAAATAATTGAAATAGTCAAGGAAAATGGCCCAATTACTGGTGAACACATTGCCGATCGGTTGTCTTTGACACGGGCAACATTACGTCCTGATTTAGCAATCTTAACAATGGCAGGTTTTCTTGATGCCAGACCGCGTGTTGGCTATTTTTTTACAGGAAAAACGGGTTCAGAGCTATTAACTGAAAAAATTAAAAAGTTCAAAGTCCACGAATATCAATCTGTGCCGATCGTTGTCAAGGAAAGTGTATCCGTTTATGATGCTATTTCAGCAATGTTTTTAGAGGATGTTGGGACATTATTTGTTGTTGATAACAACGCTTGTCTGACAGGAGTTCTTTCACGTAAGGATCTGCTTAGGGCAAGCATCGGCAAACAGGATTTAAACGATATACCAGTGCACATTATTATGACACGAATGCCCAATATTACGGTGTGCAGGAGAGAAGATCCACTGTTAGAAGCTGCCAAAAAATTAATTTATAAGCAAATAGATGGATTACCGGTAATCAAAGATACGGACGCTGGTTTGGAGATTGTTGGACGTATTACAAAAACAACGATAACCAAGGCTTTCGTTGAACTAATTACAGATGGACATGTATAGAGGATGTTCAAAAAGTCAGCAAATAATAAGTGACGAACGCTAGAGTTGGCAGCAAGGGATCTTCCGCTAAAACCGCCCGCGATAATAGCCAACGGAGAAGTCAGTACTTTCTGGGCAAGCCCGGTGCCAAGAGCTAAGCTGTCTCGACCTTCAAGATCCAATTCGGCAATTTTTTGAAACCTAGAGGGGGAGGAATAGTGATGGGAGAAAAACCATTAGTTTATGTATTATCTGACTCTGTTGGTGAAACAGCAGATTTGGTAATAAAAGCTGGTCTGAGCCAATTTAATAATGGCGAATATAAAATTCAACGTATACCTTATGTAGAAGATAAAGAGACAATTGATGAAGTGCTTATTTTGGCAAAAGAGCAACAGGGTATTATTGGCTTTACACTGGTTGATCCTGAACTGCGCAACTATTTGAATCTGGAAGCGAAAAAATTTAACGTGGAAGCAATTGATATAATGGGACCGATGATGGAATCCATGGAACGGTTGTTTGGTAAACCGCGGCTTGAGCCTGGCCTTGTTCATAAGCTGGATGAAGACTATTTTAAACGGGTGGAGGCTATCGAATTCGCTGTAAAGTATGATGATGGACGAGATCCACGTGGAATAGCCCGGGCAGATATTATTCTAATCGGTGTTTCACGGACATCGAAAACCCCTTTGTCGCAATATCTTGCCCATAAGCGAATAAAGGTTGCGAATGTACCAATTGTTCCAGAAGTAGATCCGCCTGAAGAATTGTTTGAAGTAAGTCCGGAAAAATGTATCGGCCTGAGGATCAATCCGGTGAAATTAAATGATATTCGCAGAGAAAGACTGAAAGCTTTGGGGTTGGGTGATCAGGCGACATATGCGCATATGGACAGGATCCATCAGGAATTACATTATTTTGATAAAATAGTCGAAAAAATTGGCTGTAGAGTTGTTGATGTATCAAACAAAGCAGTGGAAGAAACGGCAAACAGCATTTTACGGATTATTAAACAAAACTAAAAAGCGTTTTTCATATTATCGGAGAGCATTCTGCCTGAAGTAAGGTTAGAATGTTTTCTTATGAAACAGTATTTTTTAATAGCAATTTTAAAAGGCTTGTATTATAATTAGTTTTTGTGTGAAAAATGTATGGCTAAAGGGGCATAATCAGAAAAATAAAACATTGCTAATTAGGAAGGATTCTGTTTCGGCTATGTAGAACTTTATAAATATGGAAAACGAATATTGGTTCCATTAACAATAATCACCCAAGCTGACAATGATTTAAGAACAAAGGCGTAAGCGCCCGTTTAGCGGCGTATGTGCTGCGCCCTGCCAAGCAGGGTGGTTCGGTGTTGCCGCCGGGAGCGGTGGTTTTAACCGAACATTCCTACCGTAGGAGATAAAGGAAACATGCCCCTGCAAAAGGGGTATGCCGACGTTGGGCGCAAAGCCCGTTCTTAGTCGGCCTACCTTCCTACCCGAACCGATGTTGACTTATCGTACGGAGGCGGGTGTTGCATACTAGCCGCTGGGCGCTGGAGCCGGACGTGGCTTACTTTGACATGAGTGGAATAGAGCCTGGATTCTTATACTTTCTTAACTAATGAGAAAAACGTGCAAAAAATTCCTTCATACGGCATATACATGAAGAAGTCCTTCTTAGTTTCTCATAACAATAGAAGGAAATTTTTTTCAAGTAATAAAAAATATTTGTCGAATCGTGAAGGGTTTTCTTAAACAATCTCGAATATTAATATAGTATGGTGGTTTCATATGCCTAAACAAATTCCAGAAGATGTAATTGAAAGGATTCGAAAAGCAAATGACATTGTGGACGTCATTGGCGAATACGTACAGTTGAAAAAACAGGGGAGAAGCTATATGGGGTTGTGCCCTTTTCATGGGGAAAAGACTCCTTCCTTTTCCGTCACCCAGGACAAACAAATTTTTCGTTGCTTCGGCTGTGGAAAAGGTGGAAATGTTGTAACATTTTTAATGGAAATGGAGAGTTACTCCTTTTATGAAGCACTTAAATTCCTGGCTGACAGAAGCGGTGTAAAACTGCCCGAAATGGGTATGCGCGAAAACAGTTCACTATCGGAGGAAAATCAAAGTATTCTCTCTGCTCATGAATGGCTGCAAAAGCTTTACCATCACCTGCTGCGATTTACGAAGGATGGGAAAGAGGGATACCAATATCTGATTGATCGGGGCATTAAGCAAGAAACGATTGATCTTTTCCAATTAGGATTTGCCCCGAATGTGAAGGATTTTACAGCCGAATTTCTTGAAAAAAAAGGGTTTCATCAACAGGTATTAGTCAAGGCTGGTTTACTATCCTTACGGGATGACGATACTGTAGCCGACCGTTTTAGGGGCAGGGTCATTTTTCCGATTCGCAATCATTTAGGTAAGACGGTAGCGTTTGGCGGGCGGGCAATTGCCGGTCAGGAGCCGAAATATTTGAACAGCCCGGAAAGTGATCTATTCCAAAAAGGAAAGCTCTTGTATAATTTCGATCAGGCCAAAAAACATATCCGTTCCAGTGGTGAAGCAATACTGCTTGAAGGATATATGGACGTTATTGCAGCATTTCAGGCAGGTGTCAAAAATGTCATCGCTACGTTAGGTACTTCCCTAACCGAAAATCAGGCAAAGTTATTAAGAAGGTATGTTGATACAGTAGTTGTTTGTTATGATTCCGACAATGCTGGTACTGAGGCAGCTTATAAAGCTGCCAACCTTCTTAGGCAAGTAGGGTGTAAAGTTAAGGTTGCCCGAATGGAAGATGGAATGGATCCAGATGACTATATTAAGGCATACGGCGCTAATGCATTTACCGACAAAGTGATCAAAGCAAGCGACACCTATATGAGCTTTTACATGCGATATATGAAAAAAGATTATAATTTAAACCTTGAAGGAGATCGCATAAACTATCTGGAAATTGTTTTAAAACAACTGGCGGTGATTGATAATGCTGTGGAACGGGAATATTATGTAAAGGAATTAAGCAGGGAATATGGTTTAACAATGGATACGTTAAATCAGGAAATCCTCAAAATCCGGCAAAATATGGGGATTAATAAGGATAAGAGGGAAAAGAAAAGATATACTACTAATAATGCAAAAGATATTCATCAAAACAAAAAGCTCTTACCTGCATTTCATAATGCGGAACGACAACTTATTGCATATATGTTGAAAGATACAGCAATAGCTGATAAAGTGCAAGAGCAAGTTGGCGGTTCCTTTAATTTGGAAGAGCATAAAATTATTACAACACATTTGTATGCTTACTACGAAGAAGGGCATCCTGCAGATGTCAGTCTATTTGTTGACAGGCTTAATGATGAAAAAATCATTCAGATTGTCATTGAAATCGCAATGATGCCTGTAGTTGAAGATATTAGTGATAAAGAGATCAATGATTATATACGGATCATTCGTGCCGAAAATAGTGATATGGCAACCATTAAAGTGTTAAAAGAAAAACAACGATTAGCTGAACAGCAAAGTGATCCAATAAAAGCTGCGCAAATTGCTATGGAAATCATTGAAATACAAAAACAGTTAAAAAGCCCAATTTGATTTTTAAGAAGTATGAAAGGAGGGGGACTCATGGCTGAAGAAAAAAGTGCACAAACAAAAGACAATCAAAATGAGTTAACACTTGATCAAGCAAAGGATCAATTGCTGGAAATAGGAAAGAAACGCGGTGTCCTTGCGTATGAGGAA
The DNA here is from genome assembly GCF_900155625.1 of Virgibacillus dakarensis. Taxonomy (NCBI): domain Bacteria; kingdom Bacillati; phylum Bacillota; class Bacilli; order Caryophanales; family Bacillaceae; genus Virgibacillus; species Virgibacillus dakarensis. The sequence goes on along the minus strand of NZ_LT732553.1, from coordinate 1,589,110 downwards.
GTTGCCGACAGATTGTCCGGATTTGAAATAGAATCAGATCAAATGGACGAGTTTTATGAGTACCTGAATGAGCAAGGTGTTGAAGTAATCGGTGAGTCTGAAGAAGATCCCAAGATGCAGCAAATAGCAAAAGAAGAAGAATTTGATCTAAATGATTTAAGCGTTCCACTTGGTATCAAAATTAACGATCCGGTACGAATGTATCTGAAGGAAATTGGCCGGGTTGATTTATTATCAGCTTCAGAAGAAATTGAACTGGCAAACCGGATTGAACAAGGCGAAGAAGAGGCCAAAAGACGACTTGCTGAAGCAAATTTACGTCTGGTTGTTAGTATTGCGAAACGCTATGTAGGCAGAGGCATGCTGTTCCTGGATTTAATACAGGAAGGTAATATGGGACTAATGAAAGCTGTCGAAAAGTTTGACTATCGCAAAGGATTCAAATTTAGTACGTATGCTACATGGTGGATTCGCCAGGCAATCACAAGAGCGATCGCTGATCAGGCAAGAACAATTCGTATACCTGTTCATATGGTAGAAACAATTAATAAACTAATCCGTGTTCAACGCCAATTATTGCAGGATCTTGGCCGCGAACCAACTCCAGAGGAAATTGGCGAAGAAATGGAATTATCTCCTGATAAAGTTCGGGATATTTTAAAAATTGCCCAAGAACCCGTGTCACTTGAGACACCAATTGGTGAAGAGGATGATTCGCATTTGGGCGATTTTATTGAAGACCAGGAAGCAATATCTCCTTCAGATCATGCTGCATATGAGTTGCTGAAAGAACAATTGGAAGACGTATTGGATACGTTAACTGATAGGGAAGAAAATGTATTACGTTTGCGCTTTGGGCTTGATGACGGGCGTACGAGAACCTTGGAAGAGGTTGGTAAAGTATTTGGTGTAACAAGAGAAAGAATCCGCCAAATCGAAGCAAAAGCACTGCGCAAATTGCGCCATCCTAGTCGCAGTAAACGGTTAAAGGACTTTCTTGAATAAACTATCGTTCAGTCATTGGACACGGCTGTGGATCAATGACTGCGCATTATTTTTTTACGATCTGATTGCAGATACCATTTGGATAAAAAGGTGTATGGAAGGAGAATCGATTGCAACAATCATTAGGGACAGACAGACCGGAAAAGTCATAAGTTATCGCCTAACGTATGTTGTAATTATCTTCTTGTGCATCTTGCCAAATGGCTAAAATTAAACATAAGTTCATTTAACCAATTTATATTACAGTTGCTTTTTGGTACCGTTTTCATTCCTTGTTATCTATTTTACGAAATTTCATCTGATATTGCAACTCAATATCTTAATTTTATTTTGCGGTTTTTCGTTTTAGCTGGATAGACCTTTGAAAAAAGGGATACGCTTTTCAGATTATATTATCAGTCTGTGGGCAAAAGTCGATTGAGAAGGTCGACAGAACATCAATATAGCATGTCTCGTGTGTCACAGAGAGGTCAAAGCGGTGGAGTGAGGAACTGGAAAACTTCCCCGAATATGCATGGTACGTGCAAATAGCGTATGATGACAAAATTTGATTACTGGCTGATTTTGGCATAAAGCCATTGGAACTGCCCGGTATTACCGGCATTATTTTTAAAACGGTATATAATGTTTTGTAAGTTTTCACATCTTATTCCTTTAAACTACATGCAATTTCGAGTAAAATAAGGATAGTCTTTTTTTATAAACTGAATAAGGGGATACATAAGGAGGAAAATACGGATGAAGAAAAACCCAGTCATCCCTTATGCACTTATTGCCGTAATAGGGATAGCTTTAGTAATAGTTATATCTATTGTGGGTATTGACCAGCGTGAAGCTATTCAAAAGGCAGAAGAAGGCGGGGATACACAACAAAGTGCCGAAGATAAAGGTGAGGGCGCCTCAACAGACGATCCGGAAGCTATTTTTGAAAATACTTGTGCCAGCTGTCATGGTGCTGATTTATCTGGCGGAATGGGACCAAACCTGCAGAAGGTTGGCGGTAAACTGTCCAAAGATGAAATTAAAAACACAATCCTGAATGGTAAAGGACAAATGCCAGCGGGATTAGTACCGGATGATCAGGCAGAGGCACTGGCAAAATGGCTTTCAGAGAAAAAATAGCGGATAACAAACATAAACTACAGGGGAAAGCTTTCTGATACATACAGAAAGCTTTCTTTTATCCTGCATAAAGGAGAAGACAATGGCGCAACAATTAACACTTTCCGATCGATTAAAACAAGTTGCTTTCTTTTTACCTGAAGGAGCTGTTTTCGCTGATATCGGTTCAGATCATGCCTATTTGCCAGTTTTTGTATGTTTGCAGGATAACAAGGCAAAAGCAATTGCGGGTGAGGTGAATGATGGTCCGTATAACAGCGCGAAAGCAACTGTACACGCCTATCAATTAACTGACAGGATTGATGTACGTTTAGGTAATGGCTTAGAAGTGATTGATAGTGGTGAAGTGAAACAACTGGTCATTGCCGGAATGGGTGGCGCACTAATTCATTCTATTTTGGAGGATGGGAAGGAAAAGCTGGAACATATGGAGCGGATCATTGCCCAGCCTAATGTTAATGCAAAAGGTGTCAGGAAATGGCTGGTAATCAACAACTATCGAATTGTGGATGAAGAATTGATAGAGGAAAATGGCCATTTTTATGAGATAATCGTAGCAGATAATGGTGGTAAAGATAGTTCCTCGTTACCTAAATGGACGGAGCGTGAATTACTGTTTGGACCTGTATTATTAACAAAACAATCTCACGCATTTTTAAAGAAATGGCAGTATGAGCACCATAAGTTAACACGAATTATCAAACAAATGAAACATGCCACCATCCGAAATGAGGAAAAGATAGTTCAATTTGAACAAGAATTAACTTGGATAGAGGGGGTTTTGCATAATGTCTAATACCGTTCAGAATGCCGATGTGTTTTCAGCGATGGAACAATGGGCTCCAAAATGGCTGGCATACGATTGGGACAATGTTGGCTTACAGGTTGGTGCCTTTAACAGGCCGGTAAAAAAAGTGATGATAACGTTAGATGTGCTTGAGTCAGTCGTGGATGAGGCAATTGATAAACAGGTAAACTTAATTGTTGCCCACCACCCACTACTGTTTAAACCAGTAAAGCAGTTGAATTTGGATTCGGTTCAAGGCCGAATTGTCCAGAAATTAATCCAGCATCATATTTCCGTATATGCAGCACATACCAATCTTGACGCAGCAACTGGAGGCGTTAATGACATACTTTGTGATACAATAGGAATCAATCAGCAGGACGTTCTATTGGAATCACATACGGAGAAACTGGTGAAATTCAGTGTATTTGTTCCCCGTACGCATACGGAAGACATTATGGATGCACTTTCAGAGGCCGGTGCGGGTCACATCGGTAATTACAGCCATTGTACATTTCAAACAGAAGGCCGGGGTACATTTAAGCCGCTTGAAGGGACAAACCCTTATATCGGGTCAGAAAACGAATTGGCTATGGTGGAAGAAGTAAAAATAGAAACAATAGTACCGGAAGAGAGAATAACGAACGTCGTAAAAACGGTTACCGACAGGCATCCATATGAAGAGGTGGCATATGACATATATCCATTGGAAAATAAGGGGAAAATGTATGGGATTGGGCGAATAGGTACATTAAAACAAGGTATGAGTTTAAACGAGCTTTGTGAACATGTAAAGACTGCCCTGGACATCTCACATGTAAGAGTAACCGGGGATGTGACCAAACAGATTAAAAAGATTGCCATTCTCGGGGGGAGCGGGGAAAAATATATACATGTTGCCAAGGCTAAAGGTGCTGACGCATATATTACAGGCGATATGACATTTCATACGGCACAGGATGCTTGGCAAATGGGAATTGCTGTAATAGATCCTGGACACCATGTTGAAAAAGTAATGAAGAAGAAGGTCCAACAGTACCTGGAACAACGGTTTGACAAGCAAGACATCCAGATTATTATTTCAGAGGCAAATACCGAACCATTTCGCTTTATTTAAAAGGAAGTGAGATTAATTTTCCGTAGCGCTTTTACGGTAAATATATAATAAGGGAGCACGTTTAATGGAAATGAATAACTTCAGTGAATTTGCATTTCATCCGGTTTTAATGGAGGTAGTGGAGAACTTGCATTTTCGAAAGCCAACTGAAATACAGCGACAGGTTATTCCTGCTGTTCTAAAAGGGAAGAGTGTGATCGGAGAGTCTCATACCGGATCAGGCAAAACACATGCCTATCTATTACCCCTGTTTAATCAAATCAACGTGAGTAACCGAGAGGTACAATTTGTTATTACGGCACCGACCAGGGAACTTGCTATGCAAATTCATGAAGAAGTAAAGAAAATTATTCATTACGCTGGTAAAGACCATCAATGGAAAGCCAAATTACTCGTTGGTGGTACTGATAAACAAAAAATGATAGAGAAACTGAAAGAGCCTCCACATATCATTGTCGGAACGCCAGGAAGAATTTTGGATTTGGTTAAGGAAGAAGCAATTTCTCTCTATTCTGCTCGTTCCTTTGTAATTGACGAGGCAGATTTGATGCTTGATTTAGGTTTTATCAATGATGTAGATCAGCTGTTAGTCCGTTGCAGGAAAGATATCCAGTTGCTTGTTTTCTCGGCAACGATTCCCCAACGGCTTGAACATTTTTTCAAAAAATATTTGGATAACCCTTTACATGTTAAGCTGGATGATTCGCTTTCACCGGAAACGATCGAACACCGGTTAATCCCTTTAAAACATCGTGATCCGGCAGCTGTTATTCTGGATATTGCTGGAGCTATTAATCCTTATTTAGCCATTATTTTTACCAATGGCAAGGAGGCCGCAGATGAACTGGCAGCTGCGCTTCAGCAAAAGGGGCTGGAAACAGGTTTAATTCATGGTGGTTTATCCCCGAGGGAGCGAAAGCGGGTACTAAAGGACATCCAGAATCTAAGGTATCAGTATATTGTTGCAACCGATCTAGCAGCAAGGGGAATCGATATTAAAGGTGTCAGCCACGTGATTAATGCACAGTTACCGAAGGAAGAGGATTTTTATGTGCACCGTGTCGGCCGAACTGCCAGAGCTGGAATGGAAGGTACGGCTATCAGCCTGTATGACGATCAGGATATCAAGCTGATCGAAAAATTAGAGGGAAAAGGGCTTACCTTTACATTCTACAATGTTAAAAATGGCGAGTGGCAGGAGATTAAGGCGTGGAATGACCGAAATCTTCGGGTGAAGATGGAAACGAACGCTGAAAAAGAAGCTTGGAAACGGGTACGAAAAGCAAAAAAGGTAAAACCAGGCTATAAGAAAAAAATGAGAAAACAAAAAGACCAAATCAAACGGCAGTTGGTGAAAAATAATAAAAGAAAAAAATAAAATAGATATGTGAAAGGGAGAGGTGAACGTTTTGCTGAAAATCGGATCACATGTATCAATGAGCGGGAAAAAAATGCTATTAGGGTCAAGTGAAGAAGCTGTATCTTATGGTGCAAATGCCTTGATGATTTATACCGGAGCACCACAAAATACAAGACGAAAACCAATTGACGAGTTAAATATTGAAGCGGGAAAAGAGCATATGAAGGAAAACGGGGTCCTTGATGTCGTTGTGCATGCTCCATATATTATCAATATCGGAAATACAACGAAACCCGCAACGTTTGAACTTGGAGTTAACTTTTTACGTAACGAAATTGAGCGTACAGAAGCAATTGGAGCGAAACAAATTGTCCTTCACCCTGGTGCACATGTTGGAGCTGGTGCTGAAGCAGGAATTGAAAAAATTATTGAAGGTTTAAATGAAGTGCTTCATAAAGATCAGCATGTCCAAATAGCCCTTGAAACAATGGCAGGAAAAGGCTCGGAGATTGGCCGGACATTTGACGAGCTGGCGAAAATCTTCGATGGTGTTACATTGGATGAGAAGCTGTCTGTTTGTTTGGATACATGCCATATTCATGATGCAGGGTATGATGTCGTACATGATTTTGATGGTGTATTAAATGAATTTGATAAGATTATCGGATTGGATCGTCTGAAGGTCATTCATGTTAATGACAGTAAGAATGAACGTGGTGCACATAAAGACCGCCACGAAAATATCGGGTTTGGCCATATTGGGTTTGAAGCACTTAATTATGTCATTCATCATCCACAATTAACGGACTTACCAAAAATTTTGGAGACACCATACGTTGGGGAGGATAAGAAAAATAAAAAGCCTCCCTACAAATTTGAAATAAGTATGATTAAGGCTGAGCAATTCGATGAAGATTTAAAAGGAAAAATAATGGACCAATAATTAAGAAGAAAAGGGAATAACGTCTCAAGCGTTATTCCCTTTCTTTAAAGATAAAAAAGTGTAAAAATCTCTATTCTGCTCCTCCCAGAGTAGGCCACGTCCAGCTCCAGCACCCAGCGGCTAGTGTGCTTCCTTCACATTAATAAAATAATGATTCTAATCCATGAGATTTAACGATTTCATTAAACAGTTTTTGGGCTTTTTTGGCAGTATTCAGATCGGTTATTCTTGCTAATTCCTGCAGCATTTTTGCCCGGTTATCTGCACTGAACGGATCAATATGGTGGGTTTTTAAGTATGTTGTTATCGTTTTAGCTTGTGCATTCGTAATTGAAAAACCATATTGCTTACTGTACGTTAAAAGTTCTTCAGGGGATAGCTGGGAAATCTTTTTCGCTATTAATTCTTTGATAAACGTTGACATCTTTAGACTCCTTTACCTTCTAATGCTTCTTTATTGTATGATTTGCTCTTGAAAATGTTCCCTGCCATATAGGAGCGTTTTCCAAAAAGTAACACCATTAGATTAGAAAAGTATCCATAAACTATAGATGCACCTCAATTACAGGGAAAGAGAGGTATGTGTTTATGGATGATTTTGAGCGTTACCAGAACAGGTCTCAGAATAATCAAGGGGAACAACAAGACGACCAGGATATTGTTGGAACAAATTTAACTGGTCAAAATCCATCAGCATTCAACCCGACACGAAAAGCAAATGATGAGGAAACGGCAGCAGAATTAACTGCCGATGATCTTGACACACCATCACGAATAGAAGACGATGATGATACGAATGCAAGCAGCACATATGGCTGGGTTGCATTAGCATTGTCCATTGTATCCTTCTTCTGGCTGCCCATTATTCTTGGTGGTGCAGGGATTATTGTAGGATTTATCGCCAGGAGCAGAGGTGCAAATACGCTTGGAATGACGGCTATTATTGCTGGCGCCGTTTCCATCCTTATTTCGCTGTTTATACTGCCGTTTGTATAAGGAAAGAGGCTGACAACACATTGTCAGCCTCTTTTACGCAATGCGGAGTATCCAAAAGTCCAAATGTTGTAAGGCTACTGTGCTTGCCTCGCAGCCGATTCTGTATATAATGGAAAGTAATAATATTCCCCAATGTTTAGTTGATGTGAGCTGGTACGGTTAATTAACTTGAAATCAGCTAAAATCTGGTTCATGTCCAGTGCAGAAAGGGTACTGTTTACTTCCTCGGCAATAGACAAGACTGTATCACCAGCCTGTACTTTCACTTTTATGACTTTAAATCGTTTTGAATGAATTGTTTCCATACCGTTTGTTTGCCGAGGCTCTTCAGTTGGAGACAATGAGGTACCGCTGGTAATATCGTTATAAATACTTACGATGATTAATATAATGATGATATAAATTCCGCTTTTCTTAAAAAAATACATATTCATTTCTCCTTTTTGTGAAACAAATAGTGGATATAAAACGTATACAAATTAGAGGTAGAGGAGGGAAATAGATGGATATTTTTTCTTCTGGTTGGATTGGATTTGTCATAACCGGACTTGGAACATTATTTTTAATTGGCGAAATTTTGGTGAATATGCGCGGCTTTTTTGGACTCTTGGGAATCGGATTTATTGTTGTTTATTTTTCTGCATATCTTGAGACAAGTTCATTTATCATTATGCTTATTATTTATTTTATTGGAATATTACTGATTATCATTGATGGGAAGCTATTAAATGATGGGACACTTTCCACATTAGGGTTGGCGTGCATGCTTGCTTCTGTCGCTTTGGCTGCTCCAAATTTAAATGCTGGTTTGTACGGTGTCGCTGGGGTTCTTGTTGGCGGCGTTTCATCGTTCCTGTTTCTAAAAGTTTTTAAACACCGGAAAATGTGGTCGAAAATGACGTTGAAAGATCGATTAACAAATGAGGCTGGTTATAATTCGATGAATGCAGAATACGAAAAATTACTGGAACAACAAGGAATCACTTTAAATGATCTGCGGCCTGTAGGAACGATAAGGATTAACAATAAAGATTACAGTGCTATCTCCAATGGGCAATGGATTCCCAAGGGCAGAACGATTCGTGTAGTGCAGGTTGATGGTACACGGATACTTGTTGAGACGATAGATTAGCTAATAATTCTCATTGAATCTGCACGATTCATGAGAATTATTTTTTGCTGCACATGTTCACACTTCCAGTATCCGGCAGCTTGTGTGCAAAAAAGGTAAGTTTGGTCAAAACCTCGGGTAACAATCGCTATCCGAACAGATGTCATCCCGCAGGTTCCGGCTTACTGTGATGTCTTACACGTATGAATTGTAAATTTAATGTTAAGAATCTCCGACAAGTCTTTACAATATGTTAATAAATCCTTAATAATAAACATGTATACGACATAATTCCACATCGAAGGGACGGTTCAACCATTGGAAATCGATTTACAAACACTTCTTTTTGAGTTCTTTGGCGGTTTAGGTATATTCCTCCTGGGGATAAAATACATGGGAGATGGATTACAGAAAACGGCTGGGGAACGATTACGGGATATTCTTGATAAAACAACAAGCAATCCATTTTTAGGTGTATTGGCAGGGATGGTCGTCACCATATTGATTCAAAGTAGTTCCGGCACAACCGTTCTGACAGTAGGACTTGTAAATGCAGGCTTTATGACATTACGACAGGCAATCGGTGTGATCATGGGTGCAAATATTGGGACAACGATTACAGCATTTATTATCGGTATTGATTTGGGTGAGTATGCGTTGCCAATTATTGCGGTTGGCTGCTTCCTTATCTTCTTCTTTAATAATCAGAAAGTTACTGCCATCGGACAAGCGATTTTTGGTTTTGGGGCACTTTTTTTTGGACTTGAATTAATGTCAAGCGGTATGTCACCATTACGGGAGCTGGAATCTTTTCATCAGCTGACAGTTGACATGAGTGCAAATCCGGTTCTTGGTGTCGTGATTGGCACACTATTTACGGTTATTGTTCAAAGTTCCAGTGCGACGATTGGGATATTACAAGGATTATTTTCAGAGGGAGCAGTTGATCTACAAGCAGCTATTCCGGTATTATTTGGTGATAACATTGGTACAACCATAACCGCGATCTTGGCATCACTTGGAGCAAGCGTTGCGGCAAAACGGGCAGCATTTACCCATGTTATATTTAATATGGTTGGTGCAACGATATTTCTTATTTTTTTAGGATTTTTTACAAAATATGTTACGTTTCTCCAAGAGCAATTGAATTTGAATCCGGAAATGACGCTAGCCTTTGCTCACGGCAGTTTTAATATCGCCAATACAATCATTCAATTTCCATTTATAGCGGGACTTGCCTGGTTGGTGACGAAAATCATTCCTGGTGAGGATGTAACGATCGAGTATAAACCACAACATTTAGATCCTATATTTATCCAGCAATCATCCACACTTGCCTTGGAACAGGCCAAGGCAGAAATTATCCGAATGGGTGAATATGCTTGTATGGGGCTGGAAGAAACAAATCAGTATTTGTTCACACATCAGCAGAAACATTCAGAAATGGCGATCCAGGTGGAAGGGGCACTCAACAATTTGGATCGGAAAATTACCGACTATTTAGTTGAGATATCTGCAGGGTCGTTGTCGGAAATAGAGAGTGCCAAACATACAGTGTTAATGGATACTGTCCGGGATATTGAACGGATTGGTGACCATTTTGAGAACATTATTGAATTGATTGATTATAAAATTTCCAATAAGGTTTACCTGACAGATCAGGCAAAAGAAGATTTGAACAATATGTTTGATTTAACGATTTTGACCGTAAAACAAGCGATAAAGGCACTTGATCAAACGAATCGGGAAGAAGCTCTTGCTGTAACACAAAAGGAAGATGAAATTGACAAAATGGAACGAAAGTATCGCAAAAAGCATATTATCCGTATGAACGAAGGTCTATGTACCGGATCGGCGGGAATTGTGTTTGTTGATATTATCAGCAATTTGGAACGGATCGGTGACCATGCGGTAAATATCGCTGAAGAAGTTCTTGGGGATTAAGCGATTAATAGGTTTGCAATTGGAATTTTGCAGTCTTTTTCATAAAACGACGAAAAAAGACTGCAAAATTCTTTAGTTTAATATTGAAAACTGAAAATGAACATGCTATAGTATTTATTGTTGTTTGATTTACATAATGTCTTAAAAGGATGTTCGAAAAGTTACCAAATGATAAGCGGCGAATCTCTTCGTAATGGCGTAAGAGGAGCTTCTGCTAAAACCGCCCACGACAATCGCCAACAGCAGAAGTCAGCACTTCCTGAGCAAGCCCGGTGCCGGGAGTTACGCCGCCTCGACCTTCAAGACCAAATTTGGCAACTTTTTGAACACGAATTTTAAAAATAATGATTGACATATCTTGTCGGATATGGTAAATTATTAGTCGTCGCTAATAAATAATTAAACATACTTACTAGATTATTCCACAGTAGCTCAGTGGTAGAGCTATCGGCTGTTAACCGATCGGTCGTAGGTTCGAATCCTACCTGTGGAGCCATATGGCGGTGTAGCTCAGCTGGCGAGAGCGTACGGTTCATACCCGTGAGGTCGGGGGTTCGATCCCCTCCGCCGCTACCATATGAAATAATAACAAGCCCTGATGGCGGTCGTGGCGAAGTGGTTAACGCACCGGATTGTGGCTCCGGCATCCGTGGGTTCGATCCCCACCGGTCGCCCCATACAATTTAGATTACGGTGCGAAAATCAAACAGGACGCAACTAAAGTAAGGACCCTTAGCTCAGCTGGTTAGAGCTATCGGCTCATAACCGATCGGTCGCAGGTTCGAGTCCTGCAGGGTCCACCATTACATGTTCTATTCGGAGGTATACCCAAGTCTGGCTGAAGGGATCGGTCTTGAAAACCGACAGGCGGGTCAAACCGCGCGGGGGTTCGAATCCCTCTACCTCCTCCATACATAACGAACAGATCGGATATTGGAAGTCAGAGGTCAGAAGTTGAATAGGGCTCGGTAGCTCAGTCGGTAGAGCAAAGGACTGAAAATCCTTGTGTCGGCGGTTCGATTCCGTCCCGAGCCACCATTTTAAACAGGCTATTGATGCTTGTTTTTTTATTGTATAAAAACAGTTCAGTTGATTAGGGTTTAACAAAATCATTTTAATTTGCATAATATAAGTAGATCATTATATAGTAATATACAGATGAATTAGGAGGTGTACAGAAAAATGCTGCAAACCATAATGGATATCGAAAAGGTTGCATTAACATTAAAATTGTTAGGGGATAGAACCCGATTAACGATGGCAGGTCTACTAAAAGACAACGAATGCTGTGTCTGCGAATTTGTTGAAGTGTTTGAAATGAGTCAGCCGGCGATCAGTCAACACCTGCGTAAATTGAGAGATGCAGGTATTGTCAAGGAAAGGCGAAGAGGCCAGTGGATTTTTTATTCGTTAAATAAGAAGAGTGAGAGATATCCATTGGTTATGACGTTACTAAACCAGATACCAGATCAACAAGAAAAACTGGCTAACCTGGAAAGGGAAGGCAAACGGATTTGTTGCGACTAAGGGGGAGCGAAGTTGGATTTATCAGTCTTTTTAGCAGCAGGAATTTTTATCATTACGTTAGTATTTGTTATTTGGCAGCCGAAAGGATTAGGGATTGGCTGGAGTGCATGTGGTGGTGCGATTATCGCATTACTTGCAGGTGTGGTCACATGGGGTGATGTACTTACCGTTACAGGCATTGTTTGGAATGCAACGCTCACATTTGTTGCAGTAATTTTAATATCCCTCATTCTTGATGAAATTGGCTTTTTTGAATGGGCAGCATTACATATGGCGCGTGTAGCAAAAGGTAATGGCATCAGAATGTTTATTTTTATTATTTTATTAGGTGCAATTGTAGCGGCGTTGTTTGCAAATGATGGTGCAGCACTAATATTGACACCTATTGTATTGGCAATGGTACGGAATTTGAATTTTAAAGAGCGGATGGTTTTACCTTTTATCATGGCCAGCGGGTTTATTGCGGATACAACTTCATTGCCATTGGTCGTAAGCAACTTGGTTAACATCGTATCGGCGGATTTCTTTGATATTGGCTTTGTAGCGTATGCATCAAGAATGATTATCCCGAATTTCTTTTCTATCGGTGCAAGTATCCTTGTTTTGTTCTTGTATTTCCGCAAGTCTATTCCGAAACGATACGATTTAACCCAATTGAAAGACCCAAAGGAAGCAATCAAGGACCAATCCATGTTTAAGTTATCATGGGGAGTATTAGCTGTGCTACTGACTGGTTACTTTGTCAGTGAGTTTATCAGTATTCCAGTCTCAATTATCGCAGGCATTATTGCCGTCTTGTTTTTGTTGATGGCGCAAAAGAGTCCTGCAGTTCCAACGTTACAGGTGATAAAAGGAGCACCCTGGGCAATTGTTTTCTTTTCCGTTGGTATGTATGTCGTTGTATATGGCTTGCAAAATGCCGGGTTAACGAGTGTATTAGCAAGTTTAATCCAATTTACCGCTGATCAGGGGCTGTACGTGGCTACGGTCGGAATGGGCTTTATTGCAGCAATATTATCTTCCATTATGAACAATATGCCAACCGTTATGATTGATGCATTGGCAATTTCCGATGTGGAAACAACCAGTGCCATTAAAGAGGCTCTCGTATATGCTAATGTGATTGGTTCCGATTTAGGACCCAAAATTACTCCAATCGGTTCATTGGCGACTTTATTGTGGCTCCATGTTTTATCAACAAAAGGTGTTAAAATATCGTGGGGCTATTATTTCAGAATTGGAATTATCTTAACGATTCCAACGTTATTTATTACATTAACAGGTCTAGCCATATGGTTATGGATAATTTTATAACAGGAGTGTTAAGCCATGTCGAAGAAAACAATATATTTTTTGTGCACCGGTAATTCCTGCAGAAGTCAAATGGCAGAAGGATGGGCGAAAAAGTATTTAGGTGATGAATGGAATGTGAAAAGTGCCGGGATCGAGGCACATGGATTGAACCCAATTGCAGTAAAAGCGATGGATGAAGCAGGTATTGATATTTCGCAACAAAGTTCTGAAATAATCGACCCTGAATTTTTAAATAAGGCCGATTTTGTCGTGACATTGTGCGGGGATGCTGCTGATAAATGCCCAATGACACCTTCACGTGTGAAACGTGCCCATTGGGGATTTGCTGATCCGGCAAAGGTGGAAGGAACAGACGTGGAAAAATGGCACATATTTCAGCGGGTAAGAGATGAAATTGGTGAGCGGATAAAACGATTTGCGGAAACTCGTGAATAAAATTAAAAATGTCATCTTCGTTAGGTGGCATTTTTTAATTTGTCTATATGCCTTCTTAAAATTTTGGTAGGATGAACACAAGGCTTATTTACATTCCCGTTGAAAAATCGGACAAAGATATTAGCTCTAGCCTGATCTGCATTACAGTGTTGAGAATTCATTGCTAGTATGACTGGAAATATTCCTGAGTACCGGCATTTTTGATTAACATATTAAACCCTTCTTTCTGAAACGTATCCATGATCAGCTCTATTAGTTATAATCTGAAGCTATTGTTTTGTCAAAAAAGCTAATTCTTTTCTCTTTAAATTGGTTTTATTTTGTCCAAAAAGGGTATACACATAATGAAGTTAAATAGTTGGCATCTTTATCACTGTAACTATATGCATATAATTTGCATGTGCAGGAAAGCTCTGCTAATCTTGGGTTAAAAGGGTGAATATTCGCGCCCTTTTTAAACATAATTTGAAGGAGGACGTTCGTAATGGCAAAATTTGAATTACCAGAATTACCTTATGCATACGATGCTTTAGAACCGACAATTGATAAAGAAACAATGAATATCCATCATACAAAGCATCACAATACTTATGTTACAAAGCTGAACGGTGCGCTTGAGGGAAAAGCTGACCTTCAGGAAAAATCGCTTGAAGACCTGATTTCAAACCTTGATGCTGTACCAGAGGATATTCGTACAGCTGTACGGAATAACGGTGGTGGCCATGCAAACCATAGCTTATTCTGGAAAGTACTTTCTCCAAATGGCGGTGGCGAACCATCCGGTGAATTAGCTGATAAATTAACTGGTAAGTTTGGCAGCTTCGATAAGTTCAAAAAAGAATTCGAAGCAGCAGCAACAGGTCGCTTTGGTTCTGGCTGGGCATGGTTAGTACTCCATAATGGTGAGCTTGAAATTACTAGTACACCAAATCAAGACAACCCAGTAATGGAAGGTAAAACACCGCTTCTTGGTCTTGATGTTTGGGAGCATGCATATTATCTGAAATATCAAAACAAACGTCCTGAATATGTTTCAGCGTTCTGGAATGTTGTGAACTGGGATGAAGTTGCAAAAAATTACGAAGCAGCTAAATAAAATATACGCTTAGCAAAAACACGGGGAAGCACCCCGTGTTTTTGCTTGCTATAAAACGCAACCCTTTTGCATATCTAATGGTGATTTGTTCACACTATTAGATATACAAAAGGAGCTTAAAGACAATGCTAAAAAGTTTAGAACACCTAACAGGAAAAGTAGAAATCAATCGGGATTTGATCTTTTTATTAGTGATTGGCGGTCTCTATTCCTTAGGGATATTTCTCTCCAATACGTTTGTTAACATTTATCTTTGGAAACAATCGGGTGACTATATTACAATCGCCGTGTATAATCTGGGGATTTATTTGTTTCAGCCAATTATGTTTATTCTTGCAGGAAAAATTGCGAAAAAGATTGATCGCGTTATTGTATTACGATTAGGGGTAACATTTTTATCTCTATTTTTTTTGAGTGTTTTAATGATAGGTGAGAAGGCCTCCACCTATAATTTTTTGCTTGGGAGCGTGCTTGGCATTGGTTACGGGTTTTACTGGCTCGCCTACAACGTCTTAACCTTTGAAATAACCGAGCCGGAGACGCGGGATTTCTTTAATGGCTTTCTTGGGGTTCTGCAATCGTTCGGTGGGATGATTGGTCCGGTATTAGCAGGGGTTATTATCGCTAAAATGACCGATAATATTGGCTACACAACCATCTTTACTGTCTCCTTTATTTTATTCATTTGTGCCGTTGCATGCAGCTTTTTTTTAAATCGCCGGCAAGCAGAAGGGAATTTTTACTTTAAACGCATTTTGATTGAACGGCACCATAATAAAAGCTGGCGAAAAATTTTACATGCCCATGTTGTTCAAGGATTACGTGAAGGAATCTTTGCGTTTGTTATTGCGATTTGGGTTTTTCTCGTTACGAAAAGTGAATTGTCCCTGGGGATGTTTAATCTGGTTCTTTCCGGTTTATCTTTTGTTTTTTACTTTGTAGCAACAAAATTTATAAAACCGTCGCTACGTAAAAAGGCAATCCTGCTTGGTGGGCTTTTGCTTTATTTTTCCATCTTCATTATTTTGTTCCACATTAGTTACTTCAATCTGATCATTTATGCCATTGTAATCGGCATTGCTTATCCGATCATCAATGTTCCATATGCCTCCCTTACATATGATGTAATCGGGAAGGCGTGGAGGGCTAAGGACTTGCGGGTAGAATATATTGTCGTCCGGGAGCTGTTTGTTAATATCGGACGTGTCATTTCGATTCTGATTTTCCTGATTTCCGTTTCCCTTTTCCAGGCTGAAAAAATTATCCCGGTACTTCTGGTTGTACTAGGAATTGGACATCTGCTTATTTACTTTTTTGTCAAGGATATTTATTTAGGCAGTTCGAGAAAAAAACAAGTTTTACTAAAGGAACAGCTTACCGATGAAAAAAATCGCTAAAATGGCTTAGAATTTGCCCGGAAAAATGCTATAATAGGAAGAAATGCATAGAGAGGGCAGGGGGAGAAACATGGTAAAGAAGAAAAAAAAGAGACGGCAGCTTCCCTTTCGTTTAAATATATTGTTTTTTGTTGTATTTTTGTTATTCTCGGTCTTAATTTTGCAGCTTGGGGTTGTGCAAATATTGAACGGAGATAGCTTTCAGAAAGAAATTGACAGAACCGATCAGGATATATCAAAAACCCCTGTACCACGGGGAAAGATTTATGATCGTTATCATAATGTTGTGGTGGACAACGAGCCAATTTACTCCATTACCTATACCCCTGCTAAGGGTGTACAGGCTGAAGACAGATTGGATGTAGCGGAAAAGCTGGCCAACTATATTTCCATGTATAATGATAAAAATAAGGAAGATAAATTAGCTGCCATAACAATGCGGGATAAAAAGGAATACTGGTATTTAAAGCATGACGAAGAAGCAAAAAAGCTGTTAACTGAAAAAGAGGCAGCTGACATGAAGCCAGCAGAGCAATACAAGACTATTTTGGAGCGAATTAAAGAAGAAGAGGTTGACGATTTAACAGAAGAGCAGCAAAAGGTTATTCTCATAAAAAAAGAATTGGATAAAGCAATGACGCTAACACCGCATATCGTGAAAAATGAAGATGTTACACCGGAGGAATATGCCAAAGTTGCGGAACATTTAAATGAACTTCCCGGGATTAATGCAACGACAGACTGGAACAGAGCATATCCTTATGACGATACATTTAAAAGCTTGCTTGGTTCCATCACCTCGCAAACAGAGGGTATTCTGGCCGAAAAGGAAAACTATTACCTGACCCGCGGCTATAGTCCGAATGACCGGGTTGGCAGGAGCGGATTGGAAGAACAGTATGAGGAACTCTTAAGGGGCAGAAAAGAACAAATTGAGTATACGACAAACAAAAACGGTGAAATTGTCGATACGAATGTTGTCGTAGAAGGCCAGCGTGGGAAAGATTTGGTTTTAACGATCGACATGAAATTTCAGGAACGTGTTGATAAAATTCTTCGCGAAGAACTGAAAAAAGTGATCCAAAAACATCCCTATGATAACCGTTTTGTAGATGACGCGTTAGCCGTTGTTATGAACCCGAAAACTGGTGAATTATTAGCCGTTTCCGGCCAGCATTACGATCGTGAAAAAGGTAAGTTTAGCAATGTTGCCTACAAAACATTGTATGATCAGCACAGGCCTGGTTCTGCCGTGAAAGGTGCAACGGTTTTATCCGGATACCAATCTGGCGTCATAACACCAGGACAAACTTTTTACGATGCACCGATTAAAATTAAAGGGACACCGGAAAAGGGTTCGTATAATTCCCTTGGATCAGTTAATGATTTGGACGCATTAAAGAGATCATCGAACGTTTATATGTTTTATATCGCATTACGAATGGGCGGAGAATACAATTACCAGTATAACCAGCCTGTTACCTTTCATAAAGAAGCATTTCAGAAAATGCGTAACTATTTCGATCAATTTGGCCTTGGTGTGTCAACCGGCGTTGACTTCCCTTATGAAGGAACAGGATACAAAGGACCGGAACCAGTTGCTGGTAATCTGATGGACTTTGCGATTGGTCAGTATGATACATTTACTACAATGCAGCTGGCCCAATATGTTTCCACAATTGCCAATGATGGACTGCGCGTACGGCCACACTTTTTAAAAGAGGCTCGTGTTCCGAGTGCATCTGAAGAGCGGCTTGGAGCTGTGTTTAAAAGTGTTAACACAGACGTATTAAATCAAATTGAAATGAGTCAGAATTATATTGAACGCGTCCAGGAAGGGTTTCGCCGCGTATATCAGGAACCGCGTGGTACTGCCTATACTGAATTTAGTGGGAAAGACTATAATCCGGCCGGGAAAACAGGTACAGCTGAGAACGAAGTATATAAAAACGGTAATCAGTACAATACCGAAAATCTCTCGCTTGTCGGTTATGCGCCATTTGATGATCCGGAAATAGCTATGGCCATCATTGTACCGAATACGGGTGTTGATAAAGGGGATCATGTTAACAATAAAATTGGCGAACGAATTATGGATACCTATTTCGACTTGAAAGAAGAACACAATGAAGAAGCAGAATAAAGTGAGGCTTCATTCAATGGTGGTTTCCGATGTACAAGACGTGCCAGTGAAGGCGAAGGCATGTGGACGTGAGGTTTTAGCCTGCCCTTCCTCCCCCACCTTCTCCAGTTTTTGATTTACTCACGCTTAAGATGGGGGTGTTACAGCCCGTTAATGCGTGATAAATGATAAGTTACATTTAACCTATAACCTTTTTAAAGGTTATAGGTTTTTTTACGTTAAATTTACATCTAGTTTATACGCCCTTAACATTCATAAACTATCATCGAATTATAGGAGGAATGAACTAGTCCTTCTATAAAACAAACAATCGTTGGGGGTATTCAAATGAGAAAGAAAATGAAGCTTTTGCTTACGGCAGTACTAGTGGTCATGTCCTTAGGGGTGCTTGCGGCATGCAATTCGGAAAGCGAAGCAAATAATAGTGAAAAAGCGAACGAAAAAGAAACATCAGGTTCGTTAACCATTTCTGGTTCCAGTGCTATGCAGCCATTAATTGCTGCTGCTGCAGAAGAATTTATGAGTCAGCATCCAGAAGCCAATATTCAAGTGAATGCCGGAGGATCTGGTACAGGGTTAAGTGAAGTGTCAGAGGGAGCCGTTGACATTGGGAATTCGGATGTTTTCGCTGAGGAAAAAGAAGGAATACCGGCTGATGAGCTCGTAGATCATAAGGTTGCTGTTGTCGGTATGGCCCCCGTTGTTCACCCCGATACTGGGGTAACAGATATTACGAAAGAGGATTTAATTAAAGTATTCACTGGTGAAATAAAAAATTGGTCTGAATTAGGAGGAGCGGATCAGAAAATAATCTTGGTGAACCGACCTGATTCATCTGGAACACGGGCAACTTTTGTTGAATTTGGTTTGGACGGGGCTGTCCCTGCAGAAGGGGTCACCGAGGATTCATCCAATACAGTTAAAAAGATTGTTGCTGAGACTCCTGGTGCAATTGGCTATCTCGCTTTTTCCTATCTATCAGATGATACCGTTGCTGCACTGTCAGTAAATGGAGTAAAGGCAAATGACAAAAATGTTCAGTCAGGAGAATATCCAATTTGGGCATATCAGCATTCCTATACAAAAGGAGAGCCTAAGGGGCTGGCCAAGGAATTCTTAGACTTCTTAGCGAGTGATACGATCCAGGAAGGACTTTTAACCGATCAAGGTTATATTGCTGCTACAAAAATGGAAGTAGAGCGTGATGCAGAAGGAAACCAATCAAAGAAATAGTCATGAGTCGAGGGAGTTCAAAAATTATCAAATGGATAAACGTTTCTCGTTTGCCGGCTTTTTGAACATGAATGAATAGTTGGTGTTAGAGTAAACGGAAATATCGTTTACTCTAACACACGTTTAGGAGTGTACTGTTATGGAATCTGTAGCTTCAACAGCAAAAGATCGACTAATAAAATCAACGAAGCGAAAAAATCATGGAGAATCTAGTGGGAAGGTTATCGTCACACTCGCCGCCTTGATTATTATTGCTGCAACGTTATCGATGACCATCTTTTTATCGATAAAGGGAATGCAGGCATTTATCATAAATGGCGTAAATCCAATTGAATTCTTGACGTCAACTGAATGGAATCCGACTGGGGAGAACCCGGAATTCGGCGCATTTCCGTTCATCTTTGGTTCATTAGCGGTTACGTTAATGGCTGCTTTGATTGCTGGCCCACTTGGGATTGGCGGAGCCATTTTTATGACAGAAATAGCTCCATCGTGGGGAAGAAAAATATTGCAGCCAATTATTGAGCTCTTAGTCGGAATTCCCAGTGTTGTTTATGGATTTATCGCATTAACAATTATCGTTCCCTTTATTAGGGATTATTCATCTGGAACTGGTTACAGCTTACTTGCAGGAATAATTGTGTTAGCTGTCATGATTCTTCCAACGATCACGACCATATCAACGGATGCGATTGCCGCCATACCCAATCATTTACGAGATGGTTCTTATGCACTGGGGGCAACAAGGTGGCAAACAATCTGGAAGGTATTGCTTCCTTCGGTCATGCCCTCCTTATGGACAGCAATTATTTTGGGTATGGCCCGGGCTTTTGGAGAAGCATTGGCAGTCCAGATGGTAATTGGAAACGTCAGAGATTTACCTGGCAGTATCTTTGATCCATCTGCAACATTAACATCGATTATTACGCTAAACATGGGTCATACGACGTATGGCAGTATAGAAAATAACACGCTTTGGTCAATGGGGCTAATTCTGTTGCTTATTTCTTTACTGTTTATTTTAATCATTCGATTCTTGTCAGCTAGGAGGAAAATCTGATGCATGCAAAAGTAGCTGATAAAATAGCAACCGGTATACTTTATGTCGTTGCTTTCCTTTTCATAACCTTGTTAGTAAGTTTATTTTCATATATTTTGTTTCAAGGTGTTCCATATATATCACTGGATTTCCTTACCTCGCCTTCAAGTACAGTCCAGGCTGGTGGAGGGATAAGGGATCAGCTGTTTAATTCTTTTTATATTTTATTTATCACAATGATTATTACTGTTCCATTAGGGGTTTGCGGTGGGATCTACATGGCCGAATATGCAAAACCTGGTAAAGTGACGAACGCGATTCGTACGTGTATTGAAATGCTGGCATCGCTTCCTTCGATCGTTGTAGGAATGTTTGGTCTGCTCATTTTCGTCAATACAACCGGATGGGGATATACCATTATTGGGGGAGCATTAGCATTGACCATCTTTAACATCCCGGTAATGGTTCGGGTGAGCGAGGATGCAGTTCGCAGTGTGCCACAAGATCAGAAAGAAGCTAGCCTTGCCTTAGGGATTACAAAATGGCATACCATTAAAACAGTAATACTGCCGGCCGCTTTTCCTGGAATATTGACAGGCGCAATCCTTGCATCTGGCCGGATATTCGGAGAAGCGGCGGCATTATTATTTACTGCCGGATTATCAACACCAAATCTGGATTATGGCAATTGGAATCCATTTTCGGCGTCATCACCATTAAATATTTTCCGGCCTGCCGAGACGCTAGCTGTCCATATTTGGGCTGTTAATACGAATGGCATTATGCCGGATGTACAGGAAATTGCGGCAGGTTCGTCTGCTGTGCTCGTTTTATCTGTATTACTTTTCAATATTATCGCACGAGTAACAGGTAAAAGGATTCAAAAGAAATTAACGGCGAGTAAATAAGGAAGGCAGGTGTTTAGAGAATGGTCACCGTGCTAAACAGGGCAGAGCAGAAAACAGTAAAGCGAAAGCAAAAGATAACGAAACAAATCAAACCAATTCTTCAAACCCAAAATTTATCAATTTCCTATGGGGAAAATAAAGCCGTTCAAGATGTTTCATTACCATTTAGTAAAAATAGTATTACGGCATTAATAGGTCCTTCAGGCTGTGGCAAATCAACCTTTTTACGAACTATCAACCGGATGAACGACATTATTCCAAGTGCATCGTATGAGGGAGAAATCATCTATGAAGACGTAAATATTCTGGATAAGAATATCGATGTTATTGCATTACGAAAAGAGATTGGTATGGTTTTTCAAAAGCCAAACCCGTTTGCCAAGTCGATCTATAACAATATTGCCCATGCGTTACGATTTTACAACATTAAAAAGAAAACGGTTCTCGCTGAATTGGTAGAGGAGAGCCTTACAAACGCTGCACTTTGGGATGAAGTAAAAGATCGGCTGCACGAGTCTGCCTATCAATTATCAGGTGGACAGCAACAACGTCTATGTATTGCCAGGACACTTGCGATGAAACCGAATGTACTGCTGCTTGATGAGCCATCATCTGCCCTTGATCCTGTCTCAAATGCAAAAATCGAGGAACTTATTATGAAGCTGAAGGAAAAATATACGATTATTATTGTCACCCATAACATGCAGCAAGCAGCAAGGATCTCAGATCAAACAGCTTTTTTTCTGAACGGGAAGCTAATCGAATATGATAAGACAGATAAAATTTTTCTGAATCCGGCAAATAAGGAAACAGAAGCCTATATATCAGGAAGATTCGGATAGGGGGGAAGGCGTATGACGCTAGTAGTGCAGAAGAAAGCAGCATTTGCAATGGAAGAATTAAATCTCTGGTATGAACGATTTCACGCACTAAAGGATATTTCTTTCCAGATTAATAAAAATGAAGTGACAGCGATTATTGGGCCTTCCGGGTGTGGTAAATCAACGTTTATCAAGACACTGAATCTGATGGCACTGCGAATTCCGGGTGTAAAAATGACAGGTGGGATTCTTTTTGAAAACCAGAACCTCGTAACAGATAAAACAGATCTTGTTCATCTGCGGAAAAAGGTTGGCATGATTTTTCAAAAAGGGAATCCATTTCCGCAATCCATTTATGATAATGTTGCATATGGACCGCGGATTCATGGCATAAAAAAGCGATGTCAGCTGGATGAAATTGTAGAGGAGGCTTTAAAACGTGTTGCCCTTTGGCAAGAGGTAAAAGATCGCTTAAAAAGAAATGCATTCGATCTATCCGGCGGCCAGCAGCAGCGCTTATGTATTGCACGTGCAATTGCAACGAAACCAACCTGTCTTTTGCTGGATGAACCAACATCTGCATTGGACCCTGTTTCAACTAAAAGCATCGAAGAACTGGTTACGGAGTTAAAGGAAAATTACACGATTGTTATGGTTACGCACAACATGCAGCAGGCGGCAAGGATATCTGATAAAACCGCTTTTTTCTTAAATGGGGAAGTTGTGGAGGTTAATACAACAAATAAGCTATTTTCCAATCCCGAGCAAAAAGAAACCGAAGACTATATTACTGGACGTTTTGGATGAAGGAGGATGCTAATGGCTGCAAGAGAACAATTTCACAATGATTTACAGCGAATAAAGCAAGCTATTATCAAACTGGCATCTGCAACCGAGGAGGCTCTTTGTATGTCAGTGGATGCACTATTTAATCAGGATGTTATATTGGCAAATCGGATTATTAGCCAGGATAAGGATATCGATAAACAGGAATTTTCGATTAATGATAGAGTAATTCTGCTGATCGCTAAACAACAACCTGTGGCAGAAGATTTACGGAGATTAATCATTGCCCTAAGAATAACGAATGATTTGGAACGAATGGGCGATAATGCAAAGAATATCGCAAAAGCGGCTATTCACCTTGGTGAGGATCACAGATTAACCATTCATGAAAAAATAAAAAATATGCGGGATATTGCATTAGAAATGCTCCATACCGCGATGAATGCCTTTGAATTTGAGGATATTTCAATTGCTGGCAAGCTTTCAGAGATGGATGACAAGATGGATGAAACCTATGAACAGGTTATCAAAGAAATGCTTGAAGAAACCACAACAAATCCAGAAAAAACGCAGTACATTATGCAAATGGCATTCAGCGCAAGGTATATGGAGCGGTTCGCGGACCATATTACGAATATAGGTGAAAGCATCCTGTTTTTAGTTAAAGGTGAATCCTATAAGTTAAATTAAAAAGCTGTTTTGTGGCAGGATTTCATCTCCTGCCTGCAAAACAGCTTTTTCTTAAAAGTAAAGAAAGTATATAATTTTTAGCGATATTAATTCATGATCAAGAAAGGCCATGTCCAGCTCCAGCGCCCAGCGGCTAGTGTGCAACACCCGCCTCCGTACGATAAGTCAACATCGGTTCGGGTAGGAAGGAAGGCCGACTAAGAACGGCCTTTGCGGCCAACGTCGGCATACCCCTATGAAGGGGCATGTTTCCTTTATCTCCTCCGGTTCAGTCCAGCACATACGCCGCTAAACGGGCGCTTGCGCTTTTCTCATTTTGTAATTTCTTCTGCGATTTCTTTTTGGTTCATGGAACTTGATACCTTGAATTTACCTAGCTGGACCTTTGTATCGTATCCTTTATCTTTCAGGAATTTGCTGAATTTGCCGGCATCATCAATGATACCATTTTCTACTAAGGCATCACTAATCTCTGAAGATGCCATGCCTGATTTAATTGTTAAGGTATAGGTTTTTTCTTCTTTTTCTGTTTCATCGGCTTTGTTTTCTTTGTCTTCATCCGCTTTTTCTGCGCTGTTATTATCTTCAGCTTGTCCTTCCGCTGATGCTTGTTCCGTTTTTTCAGCCTCTTGTTTATCCTTATCATTGTTTACGGATAATGATATATATTCAGATTCGGATAAGACACGATAGCCATCCGCTTGCAATGCCGTAATCATTTCGTCATTTGGTATATTCTCTACATTTTTTTTCGAGTCATCAACAAACAAAAATAAGATTAACACGATTAATGACGCTGTAAATAGGCCTAGTGAAAATAAACGAACAGGTTGTTTCATGATATTCTCCTCATCTGCAAATTATTTATTTCTTAGAATCGCTTTTATGTCACTGCTGTTTAATTCCGTCTGTTTGGCAATGGTTTCTGTTGAATATCCTTGTTCATGCAACGCATGGACTTTTTGAATTAACAGTGGTTTAATTCCCATTCGCTGTTGTGGCTGAATATCATTTGCCATGTCTTCTGCAAGTAATTCTTCTTCCAAAATCTTAATCTTTTTCTTTAACTGATATGTATCCTGCATCGTTGAAATAGAAAACTGTTCAAATTGACTCTCCAGATCATCGAATTTGTCATTCATAAAAAATGTTAGAACAAACAAGACTACAGCAACAGCTATCAGTGTAATTAATACATAAATCATATGCATACCTCCATATTATTCTCCCATTATAGTTATAACATAGAATTGCCAACAGGAAAACTGGTATTTTTTTATAGTGCTTGATTGAGACCGTGAAATCTGCTATTATAATGAGGTCTGAAATAAATTATTTGCCTGTAAAAGTAAGATGTACAGTTTGGAGGGAAAGAATCATGCGTGTAAACATTACATTGGCTTGTACAGAAACCGGTGATCGTAACTATATTACTACTAAAAACAAGCGTACAAACCCTGAGCGAATCGAGCTTATGAAATATAGTCCAAGACTTAAAAAGCATACGCTGCATCGTGAAACAAAATAAATATATAAATAAAACTCTTATCATTGGGATAAGAGTTTTATTTATATATTCTATTCGTAATACGATATACTTGGAGAGCAGGGGGCGAATTACATTGAATAAACCTGAATTAAGGCAATCCATTATTACCTATTTAAAACAGCTGTCAACAGTAGAAAAACAAACCATTGAAAAGAAACTGGCAAGTTATCTAATTACGCTTGACACGTGGAAACAGGCCAAAACAGTCGGAATTACAATTTCACAACAATTGGAATGGGATACAAAGCCGATTATTGAAACAGCATGGGAAGAAGGAAAAACCGTTTGTGTTCCGAAATGCCTGCCAAAAGAGAAAAAGCTGATCTTTTACGAGTTTTACACTTATAACCAACTGGAGACGGTTTATTATCATTTATTGGAACCAAAACCTGACGAATCGATAGAGGTAGAGAAGGACAACATAGATTTGCTGCTTGTTCCAGGACTGCTTTTTGATAAAAAAGGCTATCGCATCGGATTTGGTGGCGGGTATTATGATCGTTTTTTAAGTGATTTCCCGAATCAAACGGTTTCTATAACAAGTGAACGTCAAGTCGTTGATCAGCTGCCGGCAGAATCATTTGATATACCTGTCAGCCGGATTTTAACTGAAAACGGACTGGCCAACCAGGGGGATTTATTATGAATCAAAAGCGTTACTCCCGGCAGTTATTATTTGCACCTATTCGGGAAACCGGGCAAAAGATGTTGGCGGAAAGCACTGTCCTTGTCGTGGGTGCAGGAGCATTAGGGACGGTCATTAGCAATCATCTTGTTCGGGCGGGTGTCGGAACTATTCGGATTGTGGATCGGGATTATGTTGAATTAAGCAATTTGCAGCGGCAAATGTTGTTTGACGAAGATGATGTAAAGGAAGCACTTCCGAAAGCAATTGCAGCAAAAAGAAAGCTGCAAAAGATAAATAGCGAGATTAGTATTGAAGCAATTATTGACAATGTGACAAGCGAAAATATCGACACGCATATGGAAGGCGTCGATGTTGTGATGGATGGAACTGACAATTTCACGACACGTTTCCTGTTGAATGATAGCTGCTTTAAGAAAAATATACCTTTTTCCTATGGTGGTGTTGTCAGTGCAAGAGGAATGACAGCATTGTTTGTTCCTGGTGAGACACCATGCCTGCGCTGTATCACCAAGGAAGGGGCAGAAAACGGACAAACATGTGATACGGTTGGTGTGATCGGACCTGCTGTTGATATGATCGCATCAATTGAGGTTATTGAGGTGCTTAAATATTTGACAGGCAATAAAAGCGCGCTGCGTAATACATTAAAAACAATTGATTTCTGGTTTAATACACAATTCGAGATAAAATTGACCAAAGTAAACCCGGAATGTTTAACGTGTCAAAAAAAGGAGTTCCCAGCATTACAGAAAAAAGTACAGGATCTGGAGACCGTGTTGTGTGGTCGAAACACAGTGCAAATACATCAAAGAGCGCAATGGGATCTGGAAAAGCTGGAAGATCGGCTGGCAAAGATCATGACAATAAAACGAACTCCGTTTTTACTCAAAGCACAAATTAGTGATGATGCAACTTTTGTCATCTTTCCAGATGGCCGTGTACTTGTACAAGGAACAGCGGACATCACCAAGGCAAGGACATTATACGATCGATACATTGGATCCTGATGCATAAAACGCCTGTTGCTGACAAATAATTAATAACACCACTACCAAACAGAAAAGGGTGTTTACATGCGGGCGATATTAATTTTTGCTGCGATTGCTGCAGCTGTATCCGTACTATATAAATGGCGTTACAGATTGATTAACACAATACTTGCAATAAGTTTTTTACGTCGAATGGTGATAGCTATCACTATGAATATGCCGGAAATAAAAGAGAAAGTCCTGTCTAGTTTCTTTAAAAAACCAGCAGGCAGCAATAATTGAAAGAAGTTGATTTTCAGCTTCTTTTTTTGTGGCCAGGAAATTATAAAATTTAAACGCTGTGGAAACTGGATAGTCGAGAAAGGCCACGTCCAGCTCCAGGGCCCAGCGGCTAGTGTGCAACACTCGCCTTCGTATTGTTCCTGGCTTAGTATAAATACATTTTGTTACGTAATTTTTTACAAGTTCTGTTATGATGGTTTTTAGGTGGTGACAACATGTATGTGAATGAACAGTATACGATGTATCGATTAGCATATCATTTAGTAAAAGATGACCGGTTTGAAGTACTCCATATCAATGACAATCAGGAGGAAATTTGGCTGGAGCGTTATGCGAATAAACAATCACAAATCATTCGTTTGCTGCATCATGGATTCGACTGGAAAAACCATTTAAAAAAAGACATTGCAATCGTATTCCAAAAAACGAAAGCAATGAGACGATTACTGCAGGGAAAAAACGTACAAGTACATAATGTATATGTATCCTCTCATGCTCCGGTAGATGATTGGGAGGAACTAAAGATGCCAATGCAATTGAATGAAAAAAATCCGGTAAAAATGAATGTTTATTATGTGGATGATGAAAGCGGGGAGGAAGAATTAAGCAGACTTTACCGGGATGTGGATGGGTCGGTACATAATAAAACCGCTACCCCGACAGATAGTGAGAAGGAAGAACAAATCAGTTATTATCAAAAACAGTTAACAAACAGTTTATACAATAAACAAAAAGAAGCGGAAACTGTTTTTTCTCACGGAAAACCATTTTTAACATACTTGCTGCTTCTAGTTAATATTTTGATGTTTTTTTTGCTGGAGATAAATGGTGGTAGTACTGCAACACAAAATCTGATTGACTATGGTGCTAAATATACCCCCGCCATTATGGACGGGGAATGGTGGCGGATTGTTTCCTCGATGTTTTTGCATATCGGTTTACTGCACTTATTTATGAATATGCTGGCATTGTATTATTTAGGACCGGGCGTCGAGCGGATTTATGGTTCGGGGCGATTTATAATCATTTATTTTCTTTCCGGAATAGGTGCTGGATTGGCCAGTTTTGCCATGTCGGCAAATGTCTCAGCTGGAGCATCCGGTGCATTGTTTGGCCTGTTCGGGGCGTTATTATTTTTCGGTCTTAACTACAAAAAAATCTTCTTTCAGACAATGGGAAAAGGGATTCTTGTATTGATCGCTGCTAATATTATTTTTGGTTTTTCCGTTCCGCAAATTGACAACAGTGCGCATATTGGCGGGTTAATTACCGGATTTATTGCCTCGGCACTCGTCGGTCTGCCAAAAAAACGGAAATTTTTAACACAGGTTTTCGGATTCGCGTTATATGTGTTCTTGATAGCAGGATTAACTATATTCGGAATCCACAATAACGAAAATAGTGCATCCTACCAATTGGTGAAGATCGAGGAATTGATGCATGAAGATAATTTTCCGGCAATTATTGATCATGCTACGAAAGGACTGGAAAACCCAGGTGATTTGCGGGCGTCACTCCTGTTCCAGCGTTCCTATGCCTACATTCAATTGGGTAAAACTGATTTAGCTGTTGGTGATCTGGAAAAAGTTGTTGAATTAACAAACGAGATGCCTGAAGCTTATTATAACCTGGCAATGCTGTATATGAATCAAGGCAAAAACGATGAGGCACAACAAATGGTGAAAAAAGCATATGACCTGAAACCGGATGATAAACAGTATCAGGATTTATATGAAAAGATAACAGGTCAGAAACCCTAGTAAATAAAATAATGAGCGTCTTGGCACGATTTACAGTAATGAGACGCTCATTGAATACCCACTTAAAATCGTTGGATGAGTTTCTCCATTTTGCCGTCCAGCTGGTATAAAACCATCAGGTGGGTACGGTCTTTGGCAAATAAAACAAGGGGGATATAGCTTGATTTTAAATTATTTGTTCCAGATGATGCAGGGATAATGTAATTTTTATACAGTCCTTCCCACAGCTGGCCAATAATCCGGTCTGTTTCCTCTTGGGTCAGATCCGGTAAACTTTCCCGATTATATTTGTGCAATGCTGTCAGCGGGATAATATCATAGGATTCATTTTCAATCTGAAAGTGCCGCATTAATTTGTTCCAATGATAAAGCAATTGTTGTTTCGTCGTGACATCCAGTAATTCTTTCCACTCCATTGCAAATCTGTTTTTGGGTGACTGAAATGATTGAACTGGCGTTGTTGGTGAATCAACCACATATAATTCATCGTAGGACATCGCTTGCATACTTTTTATTTTATCATCTGGATAATGAATTTCACCATGATGATAGGATATCGCCTGAAAATAGCTGCTGTCCTCACTAGTAAGATCCTTCTGCAAGCTTATCGAATCCGCATTTTCTCCCCACCTGCTAATAACACCTCTAAGTCTGCCGTTATCATACAATAGTGATGCATCCTGACGCAGATATACTTGTTTGCTGCTCTTTGATTGGCTTGTCCAGCTTATTTCATATTGCCTGTTATTTTTTTCCTGAATGAATTCTATTTCGGTAGCAGCCGATGTAAATGTTGTTTCCTGATCAATTGGGAAATAAATAATTGTTGGAACGGAATGCATCCGTTGCAAAAAGATATAGCCCGTTAAACAAACGAACAGGGTTAATATAGAAACGAACAGCCATTTATTCAATGTTCTCATCCTTTAGCAAACTTGTCTATATTAAGGTGTATGATAAAAGTTAAACGGTTATGCCGTAAAAAATCTGGAGTGTTATGATCAACTAAGCAAGTCTTTTTTGTTTTTTGCAAAAAGTAATGGTTGGCTTTACCATTTTCAAATTGAATTTGGTATAATATAGATTGGTGATCTAGGGTGAAAACAGTTTATGATGTACAACAGTTATTAAAAAGGTTTGGAACGATTATTTATATAGGTGATCGACTTGCTGAACTCGAGTTAATGGAAGCGGAAATAAAGGATCTATACCACTCACAATGCATTCATGCAGATGAGTACAAGCTGGCATTATTAATCCTTCGAAACGAAAGTGCACAACTCCGTAAAGAAAAAGGGAGCGATTTTCAAAGTGAATAAGATCATAATTGGTGTTGATATTGGTGGAACAACAAGTAAAATCGGATTACTTGATCAACAGGGAATAATACAGGACAAATGGGAGATTCCCACTATAAAGGCGAATAATGGCGAATCAATTGTAACCGACATCTGGGATTCGATCACGGATAAGTTGAAAACGGTTCAGTTTAAACAAATACTTGGAATTGGTATAGGTGCTCCGGGATTCATTGATGGAGCAACCGGACTGGTGTATGAAGCTGTAAATATTGGATGGAAGAAGAACTTTCAGCTGGCAAAGCTATTTTCAGAGATTACTAAACTTCCGGTATTTGTTGAAAATGATGCCAATATTGCCGTGTTAGGTGAAAATTGGAAAGGTGCAGGCAATCATTCGGAAAATTTAATTGCCATAACACTTGGAACCGGGGTTGGCGGCGGGATAATCGCGAATGGCGAAATATTAAATGGTGTCAATGGTACTGCTGGTGAGATTGGTCATATAACGGTTGACCCTGACGGCTTTTCTTGTAATTGTGGAAAAAAAGGCTGTTTAGAGACGATTGCATCGGCAACCGGGATTGTCAGGCAGGCAAAGGAGCTGGCTAAACAAGCACCTGACAGCAGACTGGCCTCATTATTGCAGGAATCCGGATCCATTACGGCGAAAGATGTATTTTCTTTAGCTGGACAAGGTGACTTGCTTTCGAAGACAGTAATCGAACGGACAGGTGATGTACTTGGATTTGCCATTGCTAATTTAGCCACGGTTATTAATCCATCGATTATACTTATTGGCGGTGGTGTATCAAGGGCGGGCGATCAATTAATAACAATCATAAAATCCGCCTTTCATAAATATGCTTTACCTAGAGTAAGCGACGTATGTGATATTAAAGTTGCCCAGCTGGGGAATGATGCAGGTATTATTGGAGCAGCATATTTGGTCCTGCAAAAATCGGGAATTAATTAAGGAGTCGTGTCAATCATTCTGGCAAATCATAAACATGGTAAAATGAAGCGCCATTCAATGGTTTAATTATTCGTTATTGTGGAATAAACATAGAATAAAAATACAAATTTTATGAAACCTTATTTCCTTTTAACACGTCCTATCACATAGGGGTAACTCGACTTTTAAAAGTATGACTGTAAGAATGTATTATGGAAAAAAACAATTTTAAGAGGATGTTCAAAAAGCCACCAAAAAGCAGCGAATCTCCAGAGTTGGTAGTAGAGGATTTTCTGCTAGAATCGGCCGCGTCAATCGCCAACAGCAGAAGTCAGCACGCCCTGTAAGCTTGGTGCCGGGAACTACACCGTCTCGACCTTCAAGGCTCAGGTTCGGTGACTTTTTGAACACGCTTTAAAGGTTTGTTTATTTGTAGGAGGATACAAAATGAACGTTAAACGAATCAAAATTCCATTATTTATCATTGCGACGCTGTTGTTTGGGGTAAAGACTTATATTGTTTACCGCTTTATGTTTACTATTGAAATAGATAACTCCATGCAGGAATTAATCCTGCTTATTAATCCATTTGTTTCGGGATTTTTAGTGTTTGCACTGAGTGTATGGTTTAAAAAACAGTCGCGGCAAATGAAATTTTTACGCTACACGGCTTTAATTGGCACATTAATCCTTTACTTTAATCTAGTATTCTATCGTTCTTTTACTGACTTCATTACGATACCGCAACTGTTTCAGGGCAGCAATATGGGAGATTTGGGATCAAGTATTCTGACACTGATTAAGGCTTATGATATTTTCCTGTTTTTGGATGTTGCACTGATTTGGTATTTAAGCAAGAAAAATGCAGGAAGCAGTGCGGTGAAATATCCAAGAAGCGGAAAAGTTTTTGCTTTGGCAATGTCTCTGGTATTACTGGCGGGCAACTTTTTCTTAGCCGAAATGGAGCGGCCGCAATTATTTACCCGGGCATTTGACAGGGAATATCTTGTGAAAAATATTGGGTTGTTTAATTACCATATTTATGATTTCGCTGTCCATTCTAAAGTAAAGACGCAGCGGGTTTTTGCTGACGGAACCGAACTGCCGGAAATAAAAGACTATGTGGATTCGTTAAGAAGTGATAAGCAATCTGATTTGTACGGGATTGCTGAAGGGAAAAATGTGATTTTTATTTCTGCTGAATCATTGCAGACCTTTGTCATTAATAACGAGGTGAATGGTGAAGAAATCACACCATTTTTAAATAGCTTGGTTGATGATAAAGATACGTACTACTTCGAAAACTTTTATCATCAAACGATGCAGGGGAAGACGTCGGATTCTGAATTTTTAACTGCTAATTCACTGTATCCGTTACCCCGGGGAGCAGTATTTTTTACCCATGGGCAAAATGATTACCATGCACTTCCAGAGATGTTGAATGAGGAAGGATACTATACGGCATCATTTCACGCAAATAATAAAAGTTTTTGGAACCGGGATCAAATGTATGACAGTTTAGGGTTTGATCATTTCTATGGTGATGAATCATATGAAGTAACAAAGGATAATTCAATTGGCTGGGGACTGAAGGATAAACCGTTTTTTGAACAATCTATAAAATATTTGCAAGCGCTGGATCAACCGTTTTATACAAAGTTTATTACCTTGACCAATCATTTCCCATTTGACCTTGACGAAGAGGACAGATCAATTGAGCCATATGATTCCAACTCGAATACGCTAAATAACTATTTCCCTACGGTGAGGTATATGGATGAGTCGATCGAGCAATTCTTCAATCAGTTGAAAGATGCCGGTCTTTATGAAGATTCTATTATTATCATCATGGGAGACCATTACGGAATCAGTGCAAATCATAATAATGCAATGAGTCAGTATTTGGAAAAAGAAGAAATCACACCATATGATCACATTCAATTGCAGCGAGTACCATTCTTTATTCATATACCAGGTTCTGGGAAGGGAAAGGTAATGTCAGAGGTTTCCGGACAAATTGATATTAAACCAACCATTTTACATTTACTTGGTATTGATACAGAAAATGATATTTACTTTGGTAACGATCTGTTTAGTGATGACCGGAAAGGATATATCGCACAACGAAACGGTGACTTTATCAGTGATAAATATATTTCAACAGAAGGTATCTGTTATAATCGGGAGACCGGTGAGCCGATAGAGGAGGACCAAACGATCACTGAAACGGATACAGAGAGTCCGTGTACTGCGATTGAGGAAAAAGTAACCAATGAACTGGGCTATTCAGATGATATTATTTATGGCGATTTATTTCGCTTTGTTGATTTTACAGGAAGTGACTAAATTAGTAAAAGCTGATTTGCCATCTGGTGAATCAGCTTTTTGTTTAAACTGCCTAAATTGGTGGTTTCAGACGAGTCTATGAGGACTGTCCAGTTAATGATATCGTGATAAAATGTTTGATATTCTAAACAAAGGCACTGGAGCCGGACGTGGCTTACTCTGCTGAGAACAGAATAGAGCCTAAATTTATATACTTTCTTATCTATGGACGAAAAAAAGCCGACTCCTTGAACAAGTCAGCTTTACGATTATCCCAATTCAGTATTCTTCAGCCAGTGATTTCTGCAATGATCGTTGCAATCGAGAAAAAGCCAAATGCTACTGCTGCGATTGCAGAAAAAACTAGTGCGAAAAGATTTTTGTATTTTAATTGACGGATTACGGATATTACGGCCAATATCGCAACGATTAATAATATACTTGCTAAAACAATTCTCATACCTGTCCTTCCTCCTTGAAAAATTCCATGTTGTTCAGTTGATATGGAAATTACGTTTATATTATTATGTAACTAAACAGTGCTATTTATTATTTTATAGTAAATAGTTATATTTGTCGAGGCTTATAGGCTTTTAAGTTTACCTTTTTTCGCCGCATAAAACGGAATTATTTCACCTTAAGAGTCCTTTAGAAGGTTTTTTTTCGTTTTTATTGAAGGAAGCAAATTTTTAACCAGCACAAATAGACATACTTATCAGTATGTTTTTTCTTACTATTCAATTAATAAATTCAGAGTTGTAATGTTAGCTGCCGTGAACTTACTGGTTTCTCTATGTATTTAAAATGCCGAATGCCATGTTTGTCTTTTATCAATATGGCTTCCATCCCCGCTGAAAAACGATATAGAAACATCTTAATTTTATCCTTTGCTTTAATCCCTTTTGCCCGTTCAATCACGTCATGGAAAAATCCATTCTGCTTTTCTACTTTCAGCGTCATAAACGTTATCATAATGGAAACGAGTAAAAACATTCTTTTCAGTCTTGGCAATGTACGAACCCGAACATTTTCTAAGTCAAATTCCTGCTTTTGAACGCGAAACATTTCTTCGATACGCCATCTAGTAATATAAGCTTTCAAAATAGACAGGACCTCTTCCTTTTTTTGAACCCGTTTATTTGTAAGCAGCACCATCGGCTCTTTTCCGTATCCATACACCACAACCATAGTGAATTTTTGACCCTTTAGCGAAGGAATTTCCACAGTAAGATGAGAGACTTTCAAATCATATACGGTTCCCTTTATTTCAGAACGAAAATTGATTTTCCCTTTCCTTCTGATCGCTAAGTTGTGTACAGGGAATTTTTTATTCTGGTACAATAAATTCCGATTTTTCTTCAAACGAATGATAAAGTTATTTTTCTGCTTGAGGATCTTTTTCATGACTTCTATATTGTCATACCCACGATCCATCACAAAGGTTGCCTTCTTTGCCTCTACAAGTTGATTCACGTAATCCAAGCCCTTGTATGTTTCTTCATTTTCGCTGACAAATCCCTTTTCGGCGGCGGAGTACAGATGGGAATAAATTGAAATCGGGTGCTTTGTTTTCGGAGCCACGGCAATCATGTTGGTTGTCCAATATCCATTGCCTATCTTTCCTGTTGAACCATCTCTCACTTGTCCAAGTGCTTCCATTTTACTGGCAGTAGATTTCACAATCTCGGAATTATCGACTAAAACCAGATTATCTTCCTCTTGTAGAAAAGGTTTTACCATTTCCTCATAGTTCTCCAACAGCTCGGATGTTTCGTGAAATTCGTCCATGCGATTGGACAGTCGCTTGACGGTTTGTATCGCTTCAATGGGTTCTTCCAGAGCGCGTGCAATTTTAGTAAGCAAAACAGATCTGCCTTTTGCTAGTCCAAATAACATGTCCAGGATAAAGTTTTTGTTGGGTTTTTGCAGCCCTTGGGTTAATTTGGACGCAAAATGAAAAATGGAACGTTTTGTGGTATAAATTGATTGGTTAAATGTGTTATGATTAGACATAAAGAGTCTCCTTTTTGTGTTCATATATTTTGTTTTAACCCAATAAAATTTTAACACATTTAGGGAGGCTTTTTATTTTTCTTTTTCAATAAATGACGTACATTTTAAGCAAAAAACGTTAAAATAGGCATCAAAAAGTTCATTTATCACTAGAACTTTTCGATGCCTATTTTTTGTTGGAAGTCAATCATTATTTTTAGGTAAACTTAAATTATAGGCTGTATTTTAGAACAATTTTCAAAGATGAT
Organism: Virgibacillus dakarensis; assembly: GCF_900155625.1. Lineage (NCBI taxonomy): Bacteria > Bacillati > Bacillota > Bacilli > Caryophanales > Bacillaceae > Virgibacillus > Virgibacillus dakarensis. The sequence continues at coordinate 1,553,268 of NZ_LT732553.1, read as the reverse complement.
AAGGAGGAGTCAGAATGAAAATAAAAGAAATGTCATTAGGTCCGCTTGGTACAAATTGTTATATTGTGTATGATGATCAGCATGCACTTGTAATAGATCCTGGGGGCGATGCAGATCAAATCATCTCCTTTTTAACAATGGAAAGCATCGAACCGAAAGCCATTTTATTAACGCATGCACATTTTGATCATATTGGTGGGGTTGAACCGTTACGGTCTTACTATGGTATCAATGTGTTACTGCACGATAATGAGGCAGCCTGGCTGGAGGATCCGGGGTTAAACGGTTCAGCATTATTTATTGGAGAAGAAATTAAAACAAAAAAAGCAGAGCAGCCACTTAAACCAGGCACTCGAACGATTTCGTCATTTACTTTTGACATTTTACATACTCCAGGACATTCTCCAGGAAGTGTCAGCTTGGTATTTTCTAATGAGAAAATCGTTTTCGGTGGGGATGCGCTGTTTCGGCATGGGATTGGACGAACTGATTTGCCAGGTGGAGATTTTGAGCAATTGATGCAAAGCATTCAGCAGAAACTTTATCTATTGGATGATTCGTATGTCGTTTACCCTGGCCATGGACCTGCTACAACGATTGCTGAAGAAAAACGGAATAATCCTTTTGTTCAAAGATAAGAAACCAACATGGCTCCGCATTCGCGCAGCCACCGTCTATGATGAAAAAGAATTTCTAGCCTGGATAGGAGGTATATCACATTCATTTATTGCCAATACAGTTTAATAACAATACAACAAGGCCGAAAATACTCTGGTGGATCCTGAAAGGGGATACCCTGTATAAGAAACGGGTTGTGACAGTATAGAAGTACCATCTATTGTGACTAGAACACGTATACAAAAGTTTTTCAATAATACTACTGTCATTTGTATTGTTATATTGGTAATGTGGTCATCCTCCATTAACTATAATATAAAGGAGACCCTAACCAAAATTGCTAAATTTGTTCAAAGAAAGGACATAGTATTTTATCTTTAGATCACAAATAAAGCCCGTAGATAATTTAACCCCTTCAAAAAATTGAATGATGAAGGGTCTAGCTTTGTATTGGCTTTTCTCGATAAGTGTTTTCATACAAAAGTATATAAATTTAGGCTCTATTCTGATCTCGGCAGGGTAAGCCACGTCCGGCTCCAGTGCCCAGCGACTAGTGGACTTCCCTCACCTCCGTACGATAAGTCAACATCGGTTCGCTTTCAGCTCACCGTGTTTCCTTTATCTCCTACGGCTCAGTCCAGTCCATACGTCGCTAAACGGGCGCTTGCGCCTTTGTTCAAGCTTAATGAAGTTGTAGTATTTATTCGAAAATAATGCAATAAAAAACCCTTCTTGTAAAAAGAAGGGTTTTTAGGGGGGATGTGCTCTGCTCTTTTGTTGGTTAGGGATAAAAGTTAAGCTACTGTTATTACTATAAAGGTAATTAAACAACATGTCAATAGGGTTTATTTTTAAGTTTACCTTTTTTCGCCGCATAAAACGGAATTATTTCACCTTAAGAGTCCTTTAGAAGGTTTTTTTTCGTTTTTATTGAAGGAAGCAAATTTTTAACCAGCACAAATAGACATACTTATCAGTATGTTTTTTCTTACTATTCAATTAATAAATTCAGAGTTGTAATGTTAGCTGCCGTGAACTTACTGGTTTCTCTATGTATTTAAAATGCCGAATGCCATGTTTGTCTTTTATCAATATGGCTTCCATCCCCGCTGAAAAACGATATAGAAACATCTTAATTTTATCCTTTGCTTTAATCCCTTTTGCCCGTTCAATCACGTCATGGAAAAATCCATTCTGCTTTTCTACTTTCAGCGTCATAAACGTTATCATAATGGAAACGAGTAAAAACATTCTTTTCAGTCTTGGCAATGTACGAACCCGAACATTTTCTAAGTCAAATTCCTGCTTTTGAACGCGAAACATTTCTTCGATACGCCATCTAGTAATATAAGCTTTCAAAATAGACAGGACCTCTTCCTTTTTTTGAACCCGTTTATTTGTAAGCAGCACCATCGGCTCTTTTCCGTATCCATACACCACAACCATAGTGAATTTTTGACCCTTTAGCGAAGGAATTTCCACAGTAAGATGAGAGACTTTCAAATCATATACGGTTCCCTTTATTTCAGAACGAAAATTGATTTTCCCTTTCCTTCTGATCGCTAAGTTGTGTACAGGGAATTTTTTATTCTGGTACAATAAATTCCGATTTTTCTTCAAACGAATGATAAAGTTATTTTTCTGCTTGAGGATCTTTTTCATGACTTCTATATTGTCATACCCACGATCCATCACAAAGGTTGCCTTCTTTGCCTCTACAAGTTGATTCACGTAATCCAAGCCCTTGTATGTTTCTTCATTTTCGCTGACAAATCCCTTTTCGGCGGCGGAGTACAGATGGGAATAAATTGAAATCGGGTGCTTTGTTTTCGGAGCCACGGCAATCATGTTGGTTGTCCAATATCCATTGCCTATCTTTCCTGTTGAACCATCTCTCACTTGTCCAAGTGCTTCCATTTTACTGGCAGTAGATTTCACAATCTCGGAATTATCGACTAAAACCAGATTATCTTCCTCTTGTAGAAAAGGTTTTACCATTTCCTCATAGTTCTCCAACAGCTCGGATGTTTCGTGAAATTCGTCCATGCGATTGGACAGTCGCTTGACGGTTTGTATCGCTTCAATGGGTTCTTCCAGAGCGCGTGCAATTTTAGTAAGCAAAACAGATCTGCCTTTTGCTAGTCCAAATAACATGTCCAGGATAAAGTTTTTGTTGGGTTTTTGCAGCCCTTGGGTTAATTTGGACGCAAAATGAAAAATGGAACGTTTTGTGGTATAAATTGATTGGTTAAATGTGTTATGATTAGACATAAAGAGTCTCCTTTTTGTGTTCATATATTTTGTTTTAACCCAATAAAATTTTAACACATTTAGGGAGGCTTTTTATTTTTCTTTTTCAATAAATGACGTACATTTTAAGCAAAAAACGTTAAAATAGGCATCAAAAAGTTCATTTATCACTAGAACTTTTCGATGCCTATTTTTTGTTGGAAGTCAATCATTATTTTTAGGTAAACTTAAAGGTTTATTAAAAAGTATGTGTCAAGTTTTTCTCGACGTTGCTTTCATACCAATATTTCAGGCGCTCCCATTTTGTACACCTTGTTCGGCTACCGCGCTGTCGCTTGCTGGCCTCATTTTTGACAGAACGGTCTTAAAAACCAAAGACCGTTCCATCAAAAACGAGGTTTATTGTAATATTTTAAATAAGTTACCTATGGCTGTTGAATGAGCCGCATATAAAGCGACAGAACCTTGTTTTACACCAATAGATGGTTGTGTTGGCTGACGTAATAATTGGGCCACTCTGACAGCTTTTTTTACATCCCGTTGTTTCCTGGTACTCCGTTCATTGCATTTCAGATAAGCGTTACGCAATGTATTATTCAACATGCCTTGTTTGATTTTCACCATTGCCTCCGCACCATCATTACTCCAATGCATTCCACGCTTTTTCATACGAAAAGACACATGCCGCTGGTTGGATTCCATAGCACCGAGTTTCCTGGCATCTCTAGGGCTGTCTGTTACAATATCCCGCCAGTCGTAAATGCGTTCCCAATTGTTGAGAATGTAACTGCGAAAGACGTTGATTTTCTCCATCTGCTTATCGTCTTCCAATGTGCTTTCGTATGTATCTAATTGAAGCTTGAATCCTTCTAAATCATGTTCCTTCAGTGCCTTTCTCCCTGCATCTTTATAGGCATTTCCTGCACTGCCAAATGCACGGTTAAATCCTTGTGAGATATGATAGTCATCCAGTTGGTTTAAAATCGGTTTATTCGATTGGGAAAAAGCAGCTTGAAACCTTTCAACTGTATAACCCGGGCCACCGTCACTGTTAGTAACAACCTGTGCGTCTTCCAGTGTATATCGGCTGGATGCCATCGCCTGCGTTTCATCCCAAAATGCATCTGTAGATTGCGTTGTCATAATTACTGTCGGTTCCTTAAGGGATACACGTTTCCCGTTTTTCTCCCATCCTTCATACATGATCGCATGGTGCACTTCCATACTCTGTTTTTTTTGGAGTCCGCGGACAAAAACACCATCTGCCTCCGCATAAAAGAAATCAACCTTTTTTCCTTCTGGCAGGGACGCTGCTTCATCCAACTCTTTCACCATCTCTTGATCCATCTCTGCCTGGGCTTTACCCACAGTCTTTACCATATTTCCTACCGTTTGGTGACTTAAGCTTACAGGTGTCCATTCCTTGAGAGTACGGGCCACTTGCCGGTAAGTACTTTCACTCGCCATTTCGGCTACTTTCAGTTCCACCAATGGACTGTATCGTTGCCTATCCCGCAGACCAATCCACTCATCCAATGGATAGACTGCCTTTCCTTTTTTATCCCTCATCAACGTATGATCAAAGGTAACCGTCCCAAACATAAATTGTACACTTCTTGAATCTGTGGTTTCCACTTTCCAGTCATCTGCACGTCTTTGTGCTACAATGACTTGATTTAATTCACTGAACATGCGCCCCATCAAAGAGGAAAAGAAGTTATACATTAAAATTTGAGCTCTTTCTTCAAACTCCACCAGATTCGTTGTATTCTTTATTAATTCATACAGCTTTGATATAATATGATCCATGAGAAGGCCTCTTTCTAAAATGTATTATGCCGTGCAAAGCATACATTTTAATGATAGAGCGCCTTCTCTTTTTTGGCTATCAAAAAGTACCGCAATTACTACCGAGTATAATTTTACACATACTATTAAAAAAAATAAAAAACCCTGCAAAAAAATGAAAGCAGGGTTTTTTATCTGGTTAGCCTGTAATAGCCTATTCAAAACCTGGTACAAGGATAAAGTTGGAATACCAAGTGAATCCGACCATAAATAGTGTACAATAAGCTCCGAATAAATACATATACATGCGTTCAGATAATTTTAAATAGCTAACTGTTAGGAAAAAAGCTGTTTGAACCAAGAATAATAATGCTGTTTTTTGCATGTCGCCTATGTAAAACATTACTGTAAAAATCCCTGTCCAAAAAGCAAGGACACGAAACATCCGATCCATGTTTTCCCCTCCTTTACATCCTTATCATTGATATTATAAACCAGGAACTACATAATGTAAATGAATCTTGTTAAACATTTAAAGTTTTGCTACATAACTGCAATTTTCACAGCCTTGAAACATATTTTCTATCTCAATTAAATCGACATCGGTGAAAAGTGTGTCGAACATTCCCTTTAAAAAAGCGTTGTGCATGTTGCAAATCATTGTATGGTTCTTGGTTGCTAATTCCTTGAAGGGACAGTTATGAATTCGGAAAGAAATGCTATTCGTTTTTGCATCGTATTTGAAATCGGGATACATACCCAACATTGTCCCAGCATCGTTTAAAATAGTTATTTTTTGTTCCATTGTCAGCGTATCGGTTAACCTTGCAGATGGATAATGTTCCATAACCTTTGTGCCGTATTTTCTGCCTGTTTCATGTAACGCCTGTCTGCCTTCCTCACCAAGGTTGATAAATGCTTCAATAAGAATGGTGGAGAGGAGTTTATAATCACGGTGAGGAAAGTTTAATTCGACCACCCCATCGGAGAGCAGATACTTCCTGCTCGGTCTACCGCCTTTTCCGGTTTTTTGGGAAAAGGAGTTGATTAATTTTACATCCTCAAGCTTGGACAAATGGAGCCTTGCCACATTTGGATGAATATCAAACGCTTCAGCAATTTCAGTTACGTTTACTTCATGATGCTCCTTCACAATATATTGATAAATATTAAATCTGGTTGGATCACTTAAAACATTGGTTATTTTTAATGTCTTTTCCATCGAATCCACCTCACTAACATTATTACCTTTATTATAGTCAATACGTAAAGTGAAATGGGTAAAAAGTAATATTTGTTGAAAAATGTCCACAAACGCTAGTATCATTCGGTGGCTTTTTGAACCATCTCTTATAGTTTGACACGTCCATTTATTCTTTATACACCTTTTCAATTGGTTCATTCAGTAGAAGTGTATTTATATTGGTATAAGTTTTTTCACCGGTTTCGACGGTGAAAAATAACCGGTATTCCGTTAGTGTCAGTCGATTATAAATTATTTTTACATTTCCTGGTGGAAATGAATAAGAAACAGTTCCTCTTTCATCAGTATGTGTTCCTGTTTCCACTTTAAATTTTTCGCGTCCCATCTGTACCAATGTTTCAATTTTCAACTGTTCCAAGTGATTATGAATAATCCGGATATCATTCTTATACGTGTTCGTATTTACGGTTAGTACAAATAAGACAATGGCGGTAATAAATAATACGTAGGGAAGAAAAAAGCCATGCTGCTTATTGATAAAAGATAATTGTTTTTTCATACGTTTCCCCTTGTAACGATGTTATAGTTGTGTGGATCCCATAAGGAAGCTTTTCAAAAGTAACCGCCTGAATATCTCTTAGGTAAATTTCATGACCGGTTCCCTTGACCTGACGGCGAATCAGATTGCCATATTGTTCAATTGTTATCGTTTCATCGTCATGATTTAAAAGCTTTACTACTGTTGGTGTAACAGCATAATCTGTCGCTTTCATAACATCATCACGAAGGAAATAAAAAAATTGCTGGATGGACATTTCCTGATGGTGGGATGAATAATTGGCTGATTTAATCAGAAAGGGTGCAAAGGGAAGGCTCATGAACAAAATCGTTATCGTTAAAAGTAATGTGATAAAGGTAAATCCTCGTTCACTCCGTAGAATAGCCGTACAGGCAAAACGTTTCTTTTTTATTTTTAACATTTTTCCATTTGACACATCCTTTGACTAAATCATTTTCCATTGTAAATCGGTAAAATAGCATTGTAGAATTTTCTACTTTTGCATATGTTGCTGGAGGGAGTGGCTTGTTCTCCCCCCAGAGGTAGGTCTGTAACTCATCATGTAATTGGTTTGCATGATGCCGCCTTTCCCTTAACACTTCTTCTTCCTTATTGATTAAAGAGGTTAATGGAATGACGGTGGTTGTAATCATGAAGATTATGCTAAAAGCTGCTAATACTTCGATGAGCGAAAATCCATTACTGTTTCTCAATGTAGCAACGCCCCTTGCCTAACGGAAAAACGATATGATAGGTTGAAGTGGTTGTAACGACCTTTATCCTTCCCGGCTGTTTAATTGTCCCCAGTTTATTAAAGGACACACCTTTTCCCAATAAACGCTCGTCTATTTTCCAATCGGATGGAAAAGCGCGTTCAATCAATGTTTTACCATTATCAATTTCAATCGTATAGTGGTTGTTGTTTTTATTTATTTTTAATTCAATTTTATGGTTTGCAGCATAAGACATGCTTTGCATCAGTAAAATGTCAGATTCAAATGTACGGAAAAACTGTTCTTCTGCTTGTTTATCCAGAATGGAAAATTGAATAGGAGCGCTAAGCAGGATAAGAAGTGACCAAATGCCAAGAACGAAGATAACCTCCAGCAGTGTGAAGCCGTTTTTTCGCATGTTACGTCCTACTTGGGTGCACTGACTTTTCCATCGGTTATCACCAGCGCTTTTCCGTTAGGGCATGTTTTTTGTTTGTGATCGATATATTCCGGTACTAAAACGTCTATGCTTGCAGGATAACTTTTCTTGTCCAGATAATAGGAATCAACCTGTGACTGAACAACAGATACTAACGCATCACAACCTTTTTTGTTTACATCCTTACTTTTTTCGCCCAGGTTAGGAATGATTAAGATGATTAATACTGAAATAATCATTAAAACAATCAGCATTTCGATTAATGTGAAACCATTTTGATTTTTGAGCATAATACACTTCTCCTTATATTGTTTTGATTAACTGAAACATCGGCCACATCAGTGTCATGTAGATAAAAACAATAAACCCTGCCAGAACCAGAAAGAATATTGGTTGTATATATGTGATACTCTTCATGATTTTGCGGTGTAATTCCTCGGTGAGTAATTCGCCATACATCGATAAATCCTTTTCCAGTGCAGTAACATCGGCATTTTTTTGGAAAATGACGGAAATTTGTTTATCTAGGAGTTTCAGCTGGGATAACAGACTGGATAGATGTTTTCCATGATTCAATTCCTCGATCATCAGGGTGGAATAATAAGCTATTATGGGTAATTTTGTTTGCTTGGACATCGTGGTTAATATTTCTTTTATTGAAATTCCTGTCTTTAACAGGGAACTGAAGTGGGTTGCGAATGAAAATGATACATTAATTTGCTTGTATTTGCGATAAACCGGAAGCATACTGTAAATCTTAATTTGCTTGTCAATCCGTATTTTCCGTTTGTTAAACTGCCATAATCCAGTAGCGATGAGCGCGATAATAAGTAACACAAAAACCAAATTACTTAAAAAGTCGATGATCATAATCGATACGAATACGATGGAGGAAGTTTCGGCATTATATTGAAATAAATCCAGGAAAGAAGGGAGTACGGATTGCTTAATGAAATATAGAAGGGTGGAAAAAACAACTAATAGAATAACCGGATATCTGGCAACCTGCTGGAATTTCTTTGTGTACTGCAGGCGCTGTTCATACATGGACAGACATTTCTGAATACTTGCCTGGATATCACCGTTTGCCCGCGCAAAATACAAGTACGAGGTGATAACTTGATTAAAGTTTGCATCTTCAAAGGCCTGGTCAAGCGTACTGCCGTTTTTTAATGCGGTCGTAATGGTTGTAGCCGGCTCTACCATTGTTTTGTCCCATTTAACAATTTCCAGTGATTCAATCAGGGTGTAGCCATTTTGCAGCAAACGGGACAAACGATTTAAAAACAACAGCTGCTGTTCCTTTTTTACATTTTTAAGCCTGATCTCTGTTAAAAATTTTTTCAGATACAAAGCCATATGCATATGCCTTCTTTCGTAAGTGATGAAAAGATTGAAAATCATCCATTGCGCGTATATCTCCCCCTTTTAGTACGTTTTCCAGCAGAGTACCATCCAGCAATTCCAGTACTGCAGCCCGTCGTGATCGTTTTTTATTTAATTCAAGTGGCAATAATTCAAGCGCCGCAACCGATATAAGGGAATGCTGCAAATCCGGCAATGTAAGCCCCAGCTCCAATAACCGGTGGATCGTACCAACCGCGTTTTTGGCATGTAATGTACTTAACACGAGATGGCCTGTTAAGGAGGCCTCAAACGCAAATTTAGCTGTATTCCGGTCCCGGATTTCACCAACCATAATGATGTCAGGGTCATGCCTGAGTGCCGCTTTTAACCCAGCCTGATAGGTTATCCCGGCTTTTTCATTAACCTGAACCTGTAAAATGTTGGTGATGTCCTTTTCAACTGGATCTTCCAATGTAATGGTCTGGTAAGAATCTTCCTTTAAGATGGTTTGCAGCAGGGAATATAAGGTAGTGGTCTTGCCGCTTCCGGTCGGCCCGGTGAAAAGGATGATCCCGGCACGATGTAATATCCATTTTTTTAACCTTTTCAGCTGATTTGGGAATAAGAAGAGTTGGTCAAGCGTAAGATTTTCTTCCTGTGGGAGCAGGCGGATTGCCAGGCTTTCCATATGATTGACCGGCAGTGTTGATAAACGGAGTGAATAATAGGATAATGCTGTTTCGAAGTTTATCGTCCCATTTTGCGGCTTTCTGATTTCACCAATATCCATCCCTGATGTGAATTTAAAATAAGTGAGCAGCAATTGGTAGTGGGATGCCAGTACAGATTGCTTGAAAATTCGCTTGCCATGAACACGGAAATAAATATCGGTACGGTCTGTGAAGGGGTAGAAGTGAATGTCAGATGCCTGCGTTTCAATGGCAGACTGGAGAAGTTTGGTTGAGAGAGTTTTGGCGGAGTTCAATAACTATCGCCTCCATTTTTTATATTGTTGTACATACCCTATTCGACAAACATCGGCAAATTCCTTCTTTTTTTTGAAAAAAAATAAAAAAATTTTATCACACATTAACGGGTTTGAACCTGAGCGGGTTTTTACATGTAGTACGGGAAGGTGCATGGAAAATACAGATATGGAAATACTAAAAATATGCAGTAGTAAATGAGGTGATAACAATTTCCGGTAATGACTATGTCAAATACATGACCGAAAAAGTGGTAACCTACATTGATTCATCAAAGGAGCAGCGAAAAGCAGCAAAAGAGAAGGAAAAGCATGAACAGGCTGTCTATTCTAATCGATGGTTCGGTGTTTTGCCATTTGCAGTTAAGATGTTAAGGAAGAAAGCACAGTAAACAGGCTCACATTTTATGTGGGGCCTGTTTCGTTTAAGATGATGTTCGAAAAATCACTAAATGATGGGCAGCGAGCGCTAGTGTTGACAGTAGGGGATCTTCTGCTAAAACCGCGTAATCACTAACAACAGAGCTTAGCATTTCTTATGCAATCCTGGTGCTCAATCCGGCAACTGTTGAATACGCACTTTAATTCATTTTATTGTTCCATCCACCAAATAAAAAATCCCGCCATTAATTACTTTATAGGATATCGTCGGCTGGTAACGATTTTTGATTTCCTGGAGTTCTTTTTCCATTTGTTTGACCAGTTCTTCATCATCCGTTCTATCGTTGTAAAAAGCTTTTAGCATGTTGCTTTCCTCTTGCAGTGTTTTTATGGATTCTTCCGCCCAGTCATTTGCTTGCTTCGCTACATGCTGATCAATTACGGATTCAATACGCAAAAACCCGCTTTTTACCTTGATTAGCGGTGATATCGTAAAACAATAATCAGCTGCTGCCAGTTGTAACGGTATTTCCTTCAACTGATCCATCATGGCAAATTTCATCATGCCATTAACTAACTGCAGTCCGATCGAGATGATCTCATCCTTTTTTTGTTTTCCGATATAACTAATTTTCATATTGACCACAAGCCATGGATAGAGAGCGGTTTTTACCGTCGTATCAAGTTGCTGAAATAATTTTGTATATTTTTCATTGTTTGTCAAATGGGAGAATATTTGATGCAGCCTTGGACTGCCAAAATGGATCCATTCGCCTTTTTCCTCCTGCTTATCAGGATTCGTAATCAGTGTTAATTGCATCGGATCCCCTTTATTACCCATTTTTTTGATATAGTGCCAGTAAAAAGGCCGATTCATTAACGCCCTGTCCATTTCTTCTGTCAATTGAACGGTTAATATACCATCCTCATTTTGAATCAATGAACAGTCATGAGCAGTAAAATAATGTTCAAGAAATTGATTCAGATTTTCAATTGCCATATTGCTGTTCCTCGCTAACTGCATCGTCATGTTTGTATTGAATGATAGAAGTAAGATTGTCCAATTTAATTTTTGCCTCCCCGGTTGAGGTAGATTCGGAAAAAATTGATTTTATTTCGTCCTCAAGATCGGTGATGTTCAGGTCGGCAAGGATCGTGTCCAAGTGGCCAATTACCGTCTCGAACAGATTTATTTTTTCATATAACAATGTCATGATATGTTCCTCAACCGTTCCGCGGACAGCGAAATTATAAATATGCACATCTTTTTCCTGTCCGTATCGGTGAATCCGGCCGATGCGCTGCTCCAGCCGCATTGGATTCCATGGTAAGTCATAATTGATCATGTAGTTGCAAAACTGCAGGTTAATCCCTTCACCGCCAGCTTCTGTCGCAATCAGCACCTGTGCATGATCCCTGAAAAGCTGCCGCATCCAGTCTTTTTTACCTCGCTTAAAGCCACCTCGAAATGGAACGGATGTGATATTGCTCTGCTGCAAATACCACTGCAAATAAAGCTGGGTCGCGCGGTATTCAGTAAAAATAATTACTTTTTCGCCTGGATTTTGCTGAATTAATTCCACTACTTTTTTCGCTTTTGCATGATGTGGAAGCTGTTCGATTTTCTCAGCAAGCTGCAGAAATACTTCACTGGCATTTTCACTATCAGCCATTTTTTTCAGTGACAGGTAGCAAGCCTCACGTGACGAGCAGATTTCCCGGAGCAACGTAAGTTTGGTGAATGAGGCGGCGAAAAGTACACTGTCAAGTTTTTGGTAAAAGTCCAGTTCAGCATCGGTAAAATCGATCCAAATCGTCTCAATGTGGCGTTTCGCATTGCTTAAATCAGTACTGTCCCTCGTATTGCGTATCATTACCTTTTGAACCAGTTGCTTTAAATATGCATCCTGCTTAATTTGATTCCGGTCTTTCCCATATTGTTCAAGGAACGATTCATAATTTCCTAAATGGCCAGGTTTTAGGATCGATACTAAGTTGAAAATTTCAACGAGACGATTTTGTACCGGTGTAGCTGTTAATAACAAACAATATTTTTTCGTTAAAGAACGGACAAATTCATAGTTTTTTGTTTTATGATTTTTTAATTTATGTGCCTCATCGATCAGTATAAAATCATAGTCAATCTCTAAAATTTGTTCCCGGTGTGGTGACCGTTTTGCCGTATCAATAGAAGAAATCAGGATGTCACACTGCTCCCACGCGTAATTCCGGCGATGGGCTATAGCTGGGATGTAGAACTTGCTATTCAGTTCCTTCTCCCATTGATTAACTAATGATGCAGGTACGAGGATCAACGCTTTTTTTACCAGTCCCCGAATCATATATTCTTTTAAAATTAACCCGGCCTCGATTGTTTTTCCCAGACCTACCTCATCAGCCAAAATGGCTCGTCCGTTCATTTCTTCAACAACCTGTTCGGCACATGTAACTTGATGCGGTAAAAAGTTAACATGCGGGAGATAATCCAGAGCGCGCAGCCCGTTGAATGATGGTGCCATCATTGTTGTTTCCGCTTCATAAGCCATGTTAAACAGATCCCATGGAGAATAACGATTTTCTTTATCCAGACTTTCCTGCAAATGATCGATAAATGTCGTATCTTTTTGTAGTTGAATGTCATTCATGTAATCTACTTCCTTTTAGAGAATGTTTAAAACGTACCAAATAATAAGCGATGGCATTTGGGGGTCCTTCTGCTTAAAACCACCAACAGCAGAAGTCACGCCCTTTGCAAGATTTCGGTGCTCGGGAGCTGTGCCGCCTTGACCTTTAAGAACCAATTCCGCAGCTTTTTGAACACTTATTTTTTTAATTCAATCGTATTTTAAAAAATATAAAAGTTTTATTACTTCTGCTATTTTTGTTTCGCAATTTATGATATACTTAAGCCAAATTGAGATTTGTTTCCTGTTTAAGGTGAAGAAAGTATTGCTATATTAGTATAACCAATTACATCTTTTTTCATAAAAGCGAATGAATACAAGGGGAGAGATTACGTAAAACAATTATTTTACGTAACGCCGAAGGAGCAAGCATATTGTGAATCTCTCAGGCAAAAAGACTCTTGTAGGACGCAACTCTGGAGAGTGTTTACGACATTTGTAGACCACCAACGAAGCAAGCCCCTAGAGTGGAATGAGAAACTTTCATTCCAAGGGTGCGCAACTTTCAGGTTGATGGACAGAGATTTCCTGGATAACAGTGAAATCTCTATTTTTTATGCAAAAACAAATTTAGAATGGAAATTTGCTAATTATCATTTTAAGAAGGAGTGGATATTGTGGCAGGACTGAAGCGAACCCCATTATTTCCCGAGTATGAAAAGCTTGGAGCAAAAACAGTCGATTTCGGTGGCTGGGACTTGCCTGTGCAATTTGCTGGTATCAAGCAGGAACACGAAACAACAAGAACGAAGGCTGGCCTTTTTGATGTATCGCACATGGGTGAAATTATCGTAAAAGGAGAAAAGAGTCTGGACTTCCTGCAAAAAATGATGACAAATGATATTTCGAAGCTTGCGCCAAACCGTGCCCAATATACGATGATGTGCTATGAAAATGGTGGAACCGTTGACGATCTAATTGTTTATATGCTTGCGGACAACCATTATTTGCTTGTTGTTAATGCAGCCAATACGGAAAAAGATTACAAGTGGCTTGAGCAAAATAATTCTGAGGGCGTTACGATCGTAAATGTTTCAGAAGATTATGTCCAGTTGGCATTGCAAGGACCATTTGCTCAGGAAATATTGCAGCCATTGACAGAGACCGATATAAGCGCTATCAAATTTTTCCGTTTTGCAAATCCGGTTTATTTTACTGGTGTCCCATCAGGTGCCATTGTTTCCCGAACAGGCTATACGGGTGAGGATGGTTTCGAAATCTATATTGCTAAGGAAAGCGGTCGTATGTTATGGCAGCTTTTATTAGAAGCTGGAAAAGAAAAAGGGGTGGAGCCAATTGGACTTGGCGCAAGGGACACATTGCGTTTCGAGGCGAATTTAGCGTTGTATGGGCAAGAGCTTTCCGAGGATATTTCCCCAATTGAGGCTGGTCTAACATTCGCTGTTAAAGTAAACAAAGAAGCCGATTTTATTGGAAAAGCTGCATTAAAAAAACAGAAAGAAGAGGGGCCGGCAAGAAAACTTGTTGGCATTGAAATGATAGATAAGGGGATCCCTCGGCATGGCTATGAAGTTTTAGCAGCCGATCAAAAAATTGGCTTTGTAACATCGGGAACGCAATCGCCAACACTACAAAAAAACGTTGGCTTGGCTTTAATACAAACTGAATATGCAAATATCGGAACAGAAGTTGTTGTACAGGTTCGCAAGCGGCAATTAAAAGCAGTTGTTGCAGAGACGCCATTTTATAAACGTGAAAAATAAGGAGGGTTTACCAGTGGAATTTCGCTATTTACCAATGACAGATACAGATAAAAAGGAGATGCTTGCAACAATCGGAGCAGAAAATACAGATGAGTTATTTTCCGACATACCCGTCAATGTTCGTTTCAATGGGGAGCTTCAGCTTAAAAAACCGGCAAATGAAGCCCAATTGAAAAAGGAGCTTACGGATTTGGCAAATAAAAATGCCAATTTAACAGCGTACAGTTCTTTCCTTGGTGCGGGTGTCTATGATCATTTTATTCCATCTGTTGTTGATCATGTTATTTCCCGCTCTGAGTTTTATACAGCATACACACCATATCAGCCGGAAATATCACAAGGAGAGTTGCAGGCTATCTTTGAATTTCAGACGATGATTTCCGAGCTAACCGGAATGCCTGTTGCCAATTCATCCATGTATGATGGCGGGACTGCTCTAGCCGAAGCAGTTAACCTCAGTGCTGCCCAAACAAAAAGAAAAAAAATCCTTGTGTCTAAAGCGGTACATCCAGAATCACGAGCAGTAATCACATCCTATGCGAAAGGACCTGGACTTGAGATTGTCGAAATTGAACAAGTGAATGGACGGACCGATTTAGTACAATTAGCTAATGAGCTTGATGAGAATACTGCAGGTGTGGTAATGCAATATCCGAACTTTTTTGGTCAGATCGAGCCGTTAAATGAAGTAAGGGAATTAATCGATCAGCAAAAGAAGACGATGTTCATCGTTTCGAGCAATCCATTAGCATTAGGTTATTTAACGCCACCTGGTGAATTTGGGGCAGACATCGTTGTTGGGGATACACAAGTATTCGGCATCCCGGCACAATTCGGAGGACCGCACTGCGGCTATTTTGCCACGACTTCTAAATTAATGCGGAAGGTTCCTGGCAGATTAGTCGGCCAAACAACCGATGAGGATGGCAGACGCGGGTTTGTACTGACATTGCAAGCCCGGGAACAGCACATCAGGCGTGATAAAGCAACGTCCAATATATGTTCGAACCAAGCGTTGAATGCACTAGCCAGTTCTGTTGCGATGAGTTCGCTTGGCAAGCATGGTATTAAGGAAATGGCAATGCTGAACATGCATAAAGCACGGTATATGAAAGATAAGCTGGAACAGGAAAATATTGACGTTGTCACAACTGGTGCTTTTTTCAATGAGTTTGTTATTAAACTTTCCGGGTCTGTTGCGGATATTAATGAAGCACTACTGGCAAAAGGTTTCATCGGTGGTTATGATTTAGCACAAGCTTATCCGGAACTGGAAGGACAGATGTTAATTGCTGTAACAGAACTTCGTACAAAAGAAGAAATTGATACTTTTGTAAAAGAATTGGGGGATATCCATGGCCGTTAAAGATTTTCCGTTACTATTTGAACGCAGCAAAGAGGGCAGGACAAGTTATAGTTTACCAGAATTGGATGTACCGGAAGCCGATTTGTCAGCTGATCTGGATGATTCATTCATTCGGACGAACGCGCCTGATTTACCGGAACTAAGTGAATTAGAAATCATTAGGCATTATACGGGATTATCGAGACGAAATTATGGGGTGGATTCCGGCTTTTATCCATTAGGTTCTTGTACAATGAAATATAATCCGAAGATTAACGAAGATGTTGCACGTTTGCCTGGATTTAGTCATATTCATCCATACCAGGATCCAAACAGTGTGCAAGGCGCAATGGAAATGATGTACGATTTGCAAACCGCGTTAAAGGAAATTACCGGTATGAATGAGGTGTCACTGCAGCCAGCTGCCGGTGCACAAGGTGAATGGACTGGTCTCATGATGATACGTGCCTTTCACGAAGCAAACGGTGATACGAGACGAACAAAGGTGATTGTTCCTGACTCTGCCCACGGAACAAACCCTGCATCAGCATCCGTTGCCGGTTTTGATGCAATTACGGTTAAATCGAATGAAAAAGGTCTAGTCGATTTGGAAGATCTAAAACGTGTAGTTGGAGATGATACAGCGGCATTAATGCTGACAAACCCGAATACACTTGGATTATTTGAAACAGAAATACTGGAGATGGCGGAAATTGTTCATGATGCAGGAGGGAAATTATATTATGATGGTGCCAATTTAAATGCAATTATGGGCTATGCGCGGCCTGGTGATATGGGCTTTGATGTTGTTCATTTGAACTTGCACAAAACATTCACTGGACCACATGGTGGCGGTGGACCTGGATCAGGTCCTGTCGGCGTGACAGAAGAGTTGACACCATTTTTGCCAAGGCCATTACTTGTGAAGCAGGATGACAAGTATGTATTTGACGATGATCGCCCGGACTCTATCGGTCGAGTAAAGCCATACTATGGCAACTTCGGGATTAACTTACGTGCCTATACGTATATTCGAACAATGGGCGGGGAAGGTCTTAAAAAGGTAAGTGAATATGCGGTGTTAAATGCAAACTATATGATGCACAGATTGGAAAAAGAATTTGTTTTACCATATCCGCAGCATTGTAAGCATGAATTTGTTTTGTCAGGTAGAAACCAGAAGAAATTAGGGGTACGGACACTTGATATCGCAAAACGGCTGCTTGATTTTGGCTACCATCCGCCAACTATTTATTTTCCGTTAAACGTGGAGGAAGCGTTGATGATTGAGCCAACAGAAACCGAATCAAAAGAAACACTGGACGGTTTTATTGATGCGATGCTAGAGATCGCAGAAGAGGCGAAACATGATCCGGAGACCGTACAAGAAGCACCACATACGACAATTGTAAAACGGATGGATGAGACAACTGCCGCTAGAAAGCCAATTTTGAGATATGATAAATAATAACAGAGACGTTCCGGTTACCATTTTAACCAGAACGTCTCTTCCTGAAAATACTCATTTAATTTTTCCTGTCCATTTTTTAAATCCGCCTTTTAGCTGACTTAAATCCTGATAGCCTTTTTTGCGGAGGAGCTGGGCTGCCCGTGCTGACCTGGAACCACTTTGACAATAAAGAAAGACAGGCTTGTCTTTTCTCAATTCTACAAGGCGATGTTTCATCTGTGTTAATGGTATATTTCTGGCGCCAAGGATATGTCCTTTTTTAAATTCCTGGGGCTCTCGTACATCGATTAATTGGGCTTTTCGATATCCTTCCCGAAATTGTTCTTCCGTTAATGTTTTTAAATAGGCACGTTGTCTAAAATAGCGGAATAAACCAAATCCGATAACAACAACAAGTGCAATGATAATAATTTCCATGATTTGTCCCCCGTTTTTTCTCTTATGTTCCATATCTATTATATGGTTGATTGTCTACTTTTTCAAAGGTTTTTATTCTTTGTTTCATCAAACGAAGTGAGTCTTTATACCTATTTTTAATTTTTTTAATTAAATGTATGATGTAGTTTGTGTGATTTAATCATCTTTTTACCAGAGGGTATATCATCTCTATTATCTTTACTGCAAATGCAAATGGCGAAAAATATGATTTTGGCAAAATAATGGCTTGTTTTCGTTTGATATCTCAAAAATTCGAGCGAAATTACCCTTTTTTATTTTTGACAAAATCATAGTTTTTTGCTTAAAACACAATATATAGTATTTTTTATTTAAATCAAGCACAATATATTGTTATTTTTGATTCGTTTGTGGTATGGTGAAAATAGAAGTACATATTTAAAAAAGGAGTGATGAAATGTCGACTGTTGTCGAGGAACGAAACAAAATTAATATAAAAAGCTTGAACAAAGATATTGCATTGTTTTCGCAAGTACATCCGATTACAGATGACATGAAGCTAACCCATAAAGGTGTATCAAGGTTAGTCATGCTTGACCGCTACGCATTTAAAGACACAGAAAAGAAGACGTTGAAGGTTGGAGACTTTGTTGTATTAACGGTAAAAGCCGATCCAAAGTTTCCGGCACGCGGACTAGGATTTGTGAGGGATATTGATTGGATCAATAAGCAGGCGGATATTCAAGTGGATCCAGAATTTGTTCATGTCCTGGATAATGAAGCGGAACAAGAGACCGGCGTTGTAAAACGATCCTTGGATGTCATTGACAAGCCATTGGAGATTTACTATGAACAAATTGCCAGGAGAAATGCGACAGGTCTAGCGAGTGTTGAGACGACTGAGGAGAAGCGTCGTGAATCGTTTGAAAAATTTAATCAGGAATTAGCCAGCTTAAACTTCATTCCGGCTGGACGAGTATTGTATGGTGCAGGCTCCAAGACGGATGTAACATTTTTCAATTGTTACGTAATGCCATATATTCAGGATTCTCGTGAAGGAATTTCCGATCACCGCAAGCAGGTAATGGAGATTATGAGCCGCGGTGGCGGTGTCGGTACAAACGGGTCAACATTACGACCAAGAAACACACTGGCAAAAGGTGTCAATGGTAAATCATCCGGTTCAGTATCATGGCTGGATGATATTGCGAAATTAACGCATTTAGTTGAGCAAGGAGGTTCACGTCGTTAATATCTCGGCGACGTAATCTCGTGAATTGCTGGAACACCCTTAGAGCTTTCTTCACCACAACGTGATTGGCAACAGTGAGCGTGAAGGTTTAAAAAGAAGGAAGATTGGGCAATCAGCAGCCAAGTATCTTTGGAAACGAAGATAAAGGTTCAACGACTATTGAAACTTCCTAAGGTTCCTGTTAAAAAATAAACTATTATTTATATATGAGGTGGTTACTATGGGAATTAAGGAAGAAGTAAATCGTAATAAACGGCGACGTGTTTACGAGGCGCGAGACAAGGAAGAAATCATAAATTCGATAATTAAACTCCATGCTGAAGGCTATAGTCAAGTTGATATAGCAAAATCGTTGAAAATAAGCAGAGGAACCATCAGGCGATGGAATAACGAACTTCACTTTATCAAAATTAGAACACCGGGAGTAGCTGGGAAATTGAAAAATAAAATCTATACCTATGATGAAGATTTCTTTGAACATACATTGACTCCGAATAAAGCATATATTTTAGGATATATAACAGGTGATGGAACAATTTATGATCGTAAGAAATCCAAAAGATTAGTACTTGCCCCTGGCTGAGAAAGACAAACAATTATTATTTGATATAGGCGAAGAGATGGGCGTTAAGGATTTAATTAAATTCAGAAAGAAGAACGCCTCAAATGAACAAAACAAATATTCATTAACCATTAATTCTACAAAGATGTGTAATGATTTAATAAAACTGGGAATTGGACCAAGAAAAACAGGTTTGGAGAAATGGATTGAGTTTAATAACCATGAATTTCAATGGGCCTATTTAAGGGGATTTTTTGATGCAGACGGGCACATTAGAATTTATAAAAGAAATGGTTATCAGAAGGCTAGACTTGGTTTTACCGGGAATCCCGAAATGCTTCTATCCATTTTAAACTTTTTCAAATCATTTGGTTTAGCGAAAAATGTAAATTCTATTACACACAAGCAAGGATGCTCTGATATATATGTTAGTAGCATTAGGGATATTAAATTAGTGTTCAATGAATTGTACAAGTATGGAGATATTAAATTAAAACGAAAGTATGATAAATTTTCTTCCTTGATGATATAGTCTGATCTTACATGAAAGTGTAAGAGTATGGCAGAAATGACCATACCCCTATTGTATAAAGGAGTAACAAAACGGGAGCACAAATGATCATGCTGGTCGATTCGCATCCGGATATCATTGAATTTATCATTTCAAAGATGCAGAATCCGCGAATTTTACGGTACTTGATTGAAAACACGGAAGATGAACAAATCAAACAGCTGGCACAAGAAAAATTGAAGTTTACCCCGTTAACCGAAACAGAGGTCGATCTGTATCAGGGGATTGTTAATTATAAAAATATGCCAGGTTTAGGCGGTTTTACTCAAGCAGCCATTCGGGAGGCGGAAGATAAGCTGAGAACCGGCGGAACATATTCCGTTCATAATCCTGAATTCCTGACCGGTGCAAACATTTCCGTATGTTTGACGAAGGATTTTATGGACGCGGTGGAAAATGACAGCTGGTATGAACTTCGTTTTCCGGATGTAGAAAACTATACGCAAAAGGAAATGAAAGAATACAATCAGAACTGGCATGAAGTTGGCGATGTCCGCAAATGGGAAGCAATGGGTTATGGTGTCCGGGTTTACCGGCGTATCAAGGCCAAAGAACTATGGAATCTGATTAACGTCTGTGCGACCTATTCAGCTGAGCCAGGGATCTTTTTCATTGATAATGCGAATGACATGACAAACGCCAAAGCGTACGGCGATCAAGTCGTAGCGACGAACCCGTGTGGTAGAGTAGCATAGTTTGCCTCACGTTAAACATCGGGTGAATTGCTGGAAAGCTAAGGGTATTATACCTATGCCAATCAGCAGCGAAGTATCACAGGGATGTGATAAACGTTCAGAGACTAGATGCATACCACTAGACCAGTGATGAAGCATCCACGAGCGCCCGGCACGTACATCTACGTGAAGATATAGTCCGACACTCTATTGAAAAATGGAGAAGTCCAGGATAAAGAGCCTGGAATACAACAGATGGAACAGCCGCTCGCACCATATTCAGTTTGTAATTTAGCAGCGGTAAACCTTGCTGAATTTGCCAACAAGGATACCAAAACAGTGAACTTCGATAAATTAAAACAAACCGTTCGCATCGGCGTCAGGATGCAGGATAATGTGATTGATGCAACGCCGTACTTCTTGGAAGAAAATAGGAGGCAGGCGTTAGGCGAACGCCGTGTTGGGCTTGGTGTAATGGGACTTCATGACCTGTTGATCTATTGTGATACAGAATATGGATCAGATGAAGGAAATAAATTGGTAGATAAAATATTCGAAACGATTGCAACGACTGCTTATCGTGCATCAATTGAATTAGCTAAAGAAAAGGGCAGCTTTCCATTTTTAATTGGTAAGACAGATGAAGAAACGAAATCACTCAGGGAAGCATTTATCAATACCGGATATATGAAACAAATGCCAGAAGATATCAGACAAGATATATTAAAATACGGTATTCGCAACTCGCATTTGCTAACTGTTGCTCCCACCGGGTCCACTGGTACCATGGTTGGCGTAAGTACAGGATTAGAACCATATTTTTCCTTTTCTTATTTCAGAAGTGGACGGCTCGGTAAGTTTATTGAAGTAAAAGCAGACATTGTCCAGGAATATTTGGATCGCCACCCGGAACAAGATCCGGATAATTTGCCGAAATGGTTCGTCACAGCAATGGACTTGGCACCAGAAGCACATGCCGATACACAATGTGTTATCCAGCGTTGGGTGGATAGCTCGATATCAAAAACAGTGAACGCACCAAGAGGTTATACGGTTAACCAAGTGGAAAATGTTTACCGTCGCTTATACAAAGGTGGCGCAAAGGGTGGAACCGTTTATGTGGACGGGAGCCGTGATTCACAAGTACTGACTCTGAAGGCGGAAGAAAATTCATTCACTGAGGATACGGAAGCAATCCAAACAGAGGAAAAACCGCGTGTTGTCCTCATGGATACCATTCAGGAACTGGAAAGAACAAATGTTACAATCGGTTCCGAGGTTGGCGACACATGTCCGGTTTGCCGCGAAGGCAGTGTGGAAGATATCGGTGGCTGTAATACGTGTACAAGCTGTGGTGCACAGTTGAAGTGTGGATTATAAGTACTGAAGAAAAGAGCTTACTCAAAAAGGGTTGGCTCTTTTCATTTTTCTTAAGGTATAGCTTGTTTATCAATGGATTATCCTGTATCCTTATTATAGAAACATTGTTGCCTTACCTAAAAATTTATTCTTTTGAAATGAGGAGATTTTATGCCGACTCCAAGTATGGAGGATTACATAGAACAAATCTATAATTTGATTGAGGCAAAGGGATATGCCCGCGTATCCGATATTGCTGAAGCTTTACAGGTGCACCCCTCTTCTGTTACGAAAATGGTTCAGAAGCTTGACAAAGATGAGTATTTAAATTATGAAAAATACCGGGGATTTATCTTAACCCCAAAAGGCAAAAAAATTGGCGAGCGATTGGTTTTCCGTCATGAATTACTTGAACAGTTTCTGGAAATTATCGGCGTGGAAAAGGATAATATTTACGAAGATGTCGAAGGGATCGAGCATCACTTAAGCTGGAATTCGATTGATCGGATCGGGGATTTGGTGCAATATTTTAAAGCGGATAACAAGCGGGTTGACGAACTGCGAAAAACACACAGCGAAATGGAATAAGGAAATAGAGAATCCAGCCAATTGCCGGCTGGATTTTTTGTGTAGTGGTGTTATAAAAAATTATGTTCTAATTTTCAATTAGCAGCTTAAAAATGTATAAAGACCAGATAAGGGGCGAACCGATGAAAATTGATGGCGTGTTCTCTGGTGGTGGTGTAAAGGCATATGCATTTTTGGGTGCATTGAAAAGTATAGCTGAACAGGAGCATAAATTGGAACGTGTTGCAGGTACCTCAGCTGGTGCCATCGTTGCAGCATTTGTAGCGGCAAATTATCGCCTGGATGAACTGGAGGAATTACTAACCGATCTTGATCTGAAGAAATTTCTCGATCAGCCGGCTATCAGCAACTATATTCCGTTTAGTAAGTGGTTGTTCTTATATTTTCAGATGGGGATTTATAAAGGGGACAAACTGGAAAATTGGTTATATGACCGTTTGGCAGAGAAAAATATTTATACCTTTAATGATGTCCAAGAGGGTTATTTAAAAGTTGTGACAAGCGACCTGTCACTTGGAAAACTTGTTGTTATACCTGATGATTTGGAACGGATTTATGGTATTAATCCAAAATTCTTTCCCGTAGCAAAGGCTGTAAGAATGAGTGCGGGTTTTCCATACTTTTTTATGCCAAAAAAACTGCCCGGAAAGACAAAGCATAAAAGTATTGTCGTTGATGGTGGCTTATTAAGCAATTTTCCGTTATGGATATTTGAAAATGAAGATAAAACGAAAAAACGCCCGGTGCTAGGAGTAAAATTAAGTACAGACGTGAAAGGTTATCAGCCACGCAAAATCAAAAATGCTTTCGATATGTTTCAGGCGCTTTTTTCAACGATGAAACAGGCGCATGATGCAAGGTATATTTCCACCTCACAAAAAAACAATATCATTTTTATTCCAGTCGAAAATGTGGAATCAGTCAATTTCTCTATAGATGAGGATATAAAAAACAGGTTAATAGCAACCGGAAAAAATAGTGCCGATCAGTTTTTGCAGAACTGGCCCAGATGATTTATGGTATACAAAAAACCGAGCTCATTTAAAAAGAAGCCCGGTTTTTTCGTTTATGCTTATTTCCGTCAATTACACGTAAATGGGAAGCACGTTTTGTTGCTTTTTTCTTTGTGGGCAATGGCTGCGAGTGCACCTGTTTAGTAGATTTCGCTTTCGTTTTATACTTTGCCTTTGATTGTTTAACCGCTTGTTTATATTTTTTCATATCGCTGGAAGGGGTCCTTTTTCTGAGAAAGATGAAATAGATTACCGCAAATACTGCTATACCGACACCGAGCATCGTAAAGATACTTGTGAAAAAGCTTGCCGTATTGGTAAATAGCTGGGAAACCAAGCCGATGGCAGCAAGACCAATGATTAAATAAATAAACACGGAAACTATATTACGATTCACAACCAGTGACCTCCTTTCACTTTTTGAACATCCTCTTATCGGGAATCATAATAAACCCATTACTACAGATATACCACTAAAAAGGGGTTTTATATCACTTGTTACCATAAATTCTGTCCTTTTTGCCTTGAAATATTCACTATTATTCTTTTTTCCTTCATGTTTCCCACAAGATGGCATTCTTAACTTGATTCATTTAAACAAACAATCCCATCCATTTCCACTCACCAGATACTTCTCCTTCTTCCATATTACTAAAAAAGATCGCGAATCACTAGCTACATGCTGCTAACACATCGCCTAATTAAAAACCTGCAAGACTTATTTTTAAACAACAATTGGTGATAATAAAGTTGGAGGTGGTTATCGTGTCGGAAACAAAACAAAAAGACGAAGCAAAAATGGAACAAACGAAGCGTGATAAACCAATGTCCATTTTGCCAAGATCATTATTTACTGGTTTTATCGGGGGATTGATCTGGAGTACATTTGGGGTAATCATGTATTATTTTAATTTTTCTGAGGTTGCACCGAAAACGTTTGTATTGCGGTCCTGGTTGAAGGCAGGATGGACCAATAGCTGGCTAGGTGAAATTGTATCCGTGCTGCTCTTGGGACTGCTCTCCATTTTAACTGCATTTGTCTACTACGGATTATTTAAGAAAGCTAATTCATTGTGGTTTGCTGCGGGCTTTGGGGTTGTGCTGTGGGCGATTATTTTTTATGTTTTGCAACCAATATTCGGCAATGTGCCGCCGGTCGCGGATCTAAATAGAGATACGATTGTTTCAACAATATGTTTATTTATTCTCTATGGAACCTTTATCGGGTATTCGATTTCATATGATTATCATGATACGATTGTAAAAGAACAGCGCAAGTCCAAAGAATAAAAAACGTTATTCAAAAGTTTTGGTTTATGATAAACTAAAAAAGTCTTTAGAGTTATCAAAATGACAGACTAGCGGGTGTTGAGTGGTCAAAAAGGCATTAACATGTGCCCGAAAACGGATAGAAAGGGATGGAGACATGGAGAAACTAACGAGATTGAGAGAAGAACTGGAAGCAAACAAATTGGATGCCATTATGATTGGGAGTCCGATAAATCGCCGGTATGTTACAGGTTTTACAGGTACTGCCGGTGTTGTCCTCATAACGCAGAACGATGCACTATTCATTACCGATTTTCGCTACATAGAGCAGGCGACAAAACAGGCAACACAATTTAAAATTGTCGAGCACAAACAGGTAATCGTACAAGAAATAAAAGATCAATTGGGACAACTGCATGTTAAACGGTTAGGCTTCGAAAAAGATCATGTTACATATTCGGCGTATGAACAGTATCAAGAAGCATTTGATGCAGAACTTGTCCCTGTCAGCGGAGTAGTTGAAAAACTGCGTTTAATCAAGACCGATAGCGAGCTAACCATCATGAAAAAGGCAGCCAAAATTGTCGACGATGCTTTTGTGCATATTCAAAACTTCATTAAACCAGGTGTAAAAGAAATGGATATCGCTAATGAACTGGAATTTTTTATGCGTAAGCAAGGTGCAACATCATCCAGTTTTGATACGATTGTTGCCTCTGGATATCGTGGAGCATTGCCGCATGGGGTAGCTTCTGAAAAGGAAATCGCAGAAGGGGAGCTGGTTACGCTGGATTATGGTGCACTATACCAGGGATACTGCTCCGATACGACTAGAACGGTTGCCGTTGGTGAAATTAGTGACGAGCTGATGAAAATATATGATATCGTATTAACTGCACAGCTAAAAGGAGTGGAAGGTGTTAAACCTGGAATAACTGGTAAGCAGGGAGATTCAATTGTTCGGGATTATATAACAGAACAAGGATACGGCGATTATTTCGGACATTCCACCGGTCATGGACTAGGGATGGAAGTGCATGAGCAGCCATCACTCTCCTATCGCGCTGAAACAATACTTGAACCGGGAATGGTTGTTACGGTTGAGCCAGGTATTTATGTACCGAATGTAGGCGGTTGCCGGATTGAGGATGATGTGGTTGTAACCGAGACTGGTAATGAGCGGTTAACCTTCGCTGAAAAGAAATTGATTCAATTATAAGCAGGTTTTTTAGGGAGGAATTTTTTATATGATTTCAGTTAATGATTTCAAAACAGGATTAACCATTCAAGTAGATAATGATATTTGGCAAGTTCTCGAGTTTCAGCATGTAAAGCCGGGTAAGGGTGCTGCATTTGTTCGTTCTAAATTGCGTAACCTTAGAAACGGCAATATCCAGGAAAAAACATTCCGCGGCGGTGAAAAAGTAAATAAAGCACATATTGAAAACCGGAAAATGCAATATTTATATGCATCCGGTGATACACATGCATTTATGGATACAAACACATATGAGCAAATTGAAATACAGACAAGTCAAATTGAACATGAACTAAAATTTATGAAAGAAAATATGGAGGTTTCGGTGATTACGTACGAAGGGGAGATTCTCGGTGTAGATCTGCCCAATAACGTTGAATTAACGGTAACAGAAACGGAGCCAGGGATAAAAGGGGATACAGCTAGTGGCGGTTCAAAACCCGCCACATTAGAAACTGGCCTTAGTGTACAAGTCCCCTTCTTCATTAATACCGGGGATGTTTTAGTGATTAATACAGCCGACGGCAAATATGTTTCACGAGCATAAGAGACTTTCCGCATGAGGGAGAGACCAAACAAGGGTCTCTCCCTCATTTTTTTGTCTTTCCATGTAATTGATTTCCAAGTCATAATTCAACTTCACAGACATACATTTAAAATAAAGCTATTACAAGGTGAGGACATGCTATGGAAGAAATTTTACGTCTATTTCCGGAATTTATTCGAAAAAAGGTACAAGCCAAAGTAGGGAGGAAATGGGGTGCATTGCAGGAAATTCGTTTCCGGCTGGAGCAGCCAATTGAGCTTGTTTTTGATGACCAGACAGAATGGATTGCCGGGGCTAAGCCTAGTCAAAAGGATGGCATGCATGTTCTGAATCAAATAAGCCAATTTTCCTTATACCGGCTGGAGGACGAACTGCGTGAAGGCTACGTCACCATTGAAGGCGGACATCGGGTGGGGCTTGCTGGAAAGGTAAATACGTTGAATGGTTCTGTAAAAGCAATTCAGCATATCGCCTTTATGAATATCCGGATAGCAAAAGAAAAAATTGGAGCAGCATCTGTTCTTCTGCCGTTTCTGTATGAAAATACGTATTTTAACACATTACTTGTTGGGGCACCGCAAACAGGAAAAACAACGATAATTCGTGATCTGACACGTCTGATTGCCTCAGGATGGGGGAATGTACCGGCTAGTAAAGTTGCCGTTATTGATGAACGGTCGGAAATTGGTGCTTCCCTAAAAGGTGTGCCACAGCACAATCTGGGTTTTCGGACCGATGTGATGGATGCTTGTCCGAAAGCAGAAGGCATGATGATGATGATCCGTTCCATGTCACCGGATGTGCTGGTTGTCGATGAAATTGGCAGTGTTCAGGATGTACAAGCAATGATGGAGGCAATTCATGCTGGCGTGACAATAATTTGTACCATTCACGGACAAACATTGGATGAATTAAAAAAACGACCTTCTTTACAAGCGTTATTTCAGCAACACGTTTTCGACCGGATCGTTGTTTTGGATAAATGGAAAAGACCTGGTCAGATTAACAAAATCTATAATCAGAAAGAAGAAAATATCTGCAGGAAATCCGAGGTGACTCCGCATGAAGTGGGTTGGGGCACTTCTTTTAGTAAGTATGACAACATGGATCGGATTCGAAATCAGTAAACGACTAAACGATCGTCCAAGGCATATCAGGCAGTTGAAAAATGCATTGCAGATTTTGGAAGCAGAAATCCTGTATAGTCAGCTGCCATTACAAGAAGCCTTTATGATAATCGCCAAACAAATACCTGAACCGATGAAATCCTTTTTTCATGCGTTAAGTGAGGAAATGAAAAAAGATGGTATCGAATTAAGTCTTTTATGGGAGCAGCATGTAAATACATTAATGCAGCAATCCAGTTTAGGTCCTATTGAAAAGGAAATTTTAAATCAATTTGGGCAAACATTGGGGCAGCATGATTTTACACAGCAGCAAAAACAAATCCAACTTACTGTCAGTCATCTCGACCGGGAATTGGAGGAAGCGAGAGATAATCAATATCGATACAGCAAAATGGCCAAAAGTTTAGGAGTTTTAAGCGGATTATTTATTGTCCTGTTATTTTTCTAATGAATCGGTCATCCATGGAGCACATCTACAGAATTTTCCTTAAGGTAAGAAAGGGGTACTTCCATGCTGAATGATGCAACCGTATTATTTCAAATTGCCGGGATTGGCATAATCGTGGCAATCATCCATACGATCATGAAACAAATGGGGAAAGAAGATATTGCTCATCTTGCAACAGTGGTTGGGTTTATTCTTGTTTTGATCATTGTTATTAATGGCCTGGCAGATCTGTTTCAGCAGATCAAGTCTGTATTCCTGTTCCAGGGGTAATGGTACATGGATATCATACAGATTGTTGCATTTGGTATTGTTACAAGTATTTTATATATCATTCTAAAAGATTTGAACACATCATTCGCTTTCTTTCTCATTTTAATAACGGGAATCATAATTTTTTTGGCCATTATCAAACAAATAGGCGTTATTTTTTCACTACTTGAGTCTTTGGGTGCAAAAGCAAATATCGATGGCATGTATATGGAGACGATCCTGAAAATTATCGGTATCGCCTATATCGCAGAGCTTGGTGCCAATATTACAAAAGACGCGGGGCTTGGGTCTGTTGCGGCAAAAATTGAACTCGCCGGGAAAGTCTTTATTTTACTGTTGGCAATCCCGATTATCACAGCCGTTATTGAGGCAATATTGAATTTTCTCCCGGCCTCGTAATAGTTGATAAAGGAGTATATATGGATGAATGAAACTAGCTAATCGAAGCATTGTCGTTCTGGTTATTCTGTTAATTTTAACCAGTTTCAGTGGAAGATCTGTTTTTGCTGCTGCAACTGATACAAATGGATTGGAAGCCAATATTCTCGAGGAAATCGAATTGGATGGAATCCAGCAATATTGGGACAAGCTTGTCAGTGATTATAGTGGTTATATACCGGAGCTGGAAAAAACGAGTTTGTATGAATTTATTAAAGATAACGGCTCTTTCTCCATGAAAAATATTTTGTCAGGGATTGTAAAATATTTGTTCTATGAAATCATTCTGAATGGAAAACTGCTTGGGCTGCTGCTCATGCTTACCTTATTTTCCGTGCTGCTGCAAATGGTCCAAACGGCATTCGAACGTAATACTGTCAGTAAAATAGCCTATTTTATTGTTTACTTGGTTCTGCTTTATCTGGCACTAAATAGCTTTTACTTGGCATTTTCTTATACGAAAGACGCGATTGATTCGATGAGTGATTTTCTTATTGCATTGTTGCCGCTCGTTCTTGGGTTGATGGCTACCTTTGGTAATGTCGTTTCTGTATCCTTTTTTCATCCGATTATCGTTTTTTTGATCTATGTGAGCGGGGTACTCGTCTCGAAATTTATTTTGCCGCTTATTTTTTTATCTGCTTTGTTAATGATCGTCAGCAGCTTGAATGACCGTTATAAAGTGACACATTTGGCTAATTTATTCAAGTCGGTTGCACTTGGGGTCCTTGGGGTATTTTTAACGATTTTCCTTGGCGTCATGTCGGTACAGGGTGCAGCGAGTGCAATCCAGGACGGTGTCGCAATGAAAACAGCCAAGTTTATTACAGGAAATTTTATCCCGATTGTTGGACGAACGTTTACCGATGCGGCCGATACTATTTTGAGTGCTTCATTGCTATTAAAAAATGCGGTCGGGATTGTCGGATTGGTCATTGTTGTGTTTCTGGCATTATTTCCGGCAATCAAGATATTTGCGATTGCGTTTATCTATAAAATAGCTGCAGCGGTTTTGCAGCCAATAGCTGACGGGCCTGTTATTACGAGTTTAAACGTGATCAGCAAACATATTTTTTATATTTTAGCAGCACTTTTGGCTGTCACATTAATGTTTTTTTTGGCGATTGTCATATTAGTAGTCGCCAGTAATATTACCTTATTGCTGCGCTAGGGGTGGTCTAGTGGATTTGCTCGTAGAATGGGTGACACAAATAGTAGTCTTCCTGATTGTAGCCATGATTATTGATCTGATTATCCCGGCTACTGTAATGAAAAAATATATTAAATTGGTTGTTGGGCTTATATTAATATTAATATTTTTAAAACCGGTTTTTTCTTTATTTGATATGAATGTAGAACAAGCACTGGAAGCCTCGTTTTCCAAGCTTACGAAGGAAGAATCGGCTGAAGGATCAATGGAAAATTCCATCGAAATGCAAAAAAAAGAAATACAAGCTACCCAAAGTGCATATATTTTAGAAGAAATGGCTGTCCAACTAAAAGATCTTGCAAAAGACAAGCTGGCAGAAGACTATCAAGCGAAGATTCTTGATATAAACTTTCAGCTCACAACAGAAGAAGAACCTACATACGAAGATCTGGAGGAAGTCATTGTATATCTTGGTCAGATGGAAGAAGAGGAGGGAGCAGTGAGCACAGTTGATCGTATCGAAATTAATACCGATGACCCAGTAGTAAATGAAGATGAACAAGATGTGCAGGGAATCAAAAATTTGTTACAGGATGTATGGGAGATCAATGACGACAAATTAACAATTGTATGGGAAGGAGGGTCACCTTGATCGAAAAACTAAAAAACTTCTTCAGTGACAAAAATACAACCAGCAACGTAAAAAATCCATCCAAAAAAATAAAATATTTAATCGTCATTGGTTTACTGGGACTGCTCTTAGTCATTATAAGTAACGTATTTTCTACATCACCTGAAGAAGGGCAACAGGATGCGATGAAACCGAATCAGCCTGCTACGGAAACAAAAAGCACTTTTTCCAAAAAAGAATCCACCACTTCAAATGTTGATGAATTGGAAGCAAATTACGAAAAGGATCTGAAGCTAATGCTGGATAAGATTCAGGGTGTATCCGAGACAGAAGTGATGGTAAATCTTGATTCAACAAAGGTAAAGGTTTATGAAAAAAACCTGATTACTGGTCAGCAAACAACAGACGAATCGGATAAAAATGGTGGAACAAGGGAAATTCAGGATGATACGAAGGAAACAGAGGTTGTTTTAGTCAGACAGGGAGATAAAGAGGTTCCCCTGTTAATCCAAACAAAAAAACCAGAAGTGCGAGGTGTGTTTATTGTTGCAAAAGGAGTAGACAATGCCGCAGTGAAAAAATGGGTGACGGATTCAGTTGCAAGAGTGCTTGATGTACCGATCCATAAAGTGTCTGTAATGCCAAAAAATTAAGGAGGATGTAACATGCTGAAAAAACAAACGGTATGGCTTTTAACAATGTTAAGTCTGATGATTGTACTAAGTGTCTATTACATGACTTCTCCAGATACGGATGAACTTGCATTTCTGGAAAACGGGAAGGAAGATAAAGCAGATGAAACAGCAACAGCGGACCAGCCGGGGAGTGACGACGCAAAGGTGGATGAGACGACCAATATAGGCGAAGATCAGTTGTTTGCTTCCCTTCGTCTGGAAATACAAGAACAGCGCAGCAAGGAGAAATCCCGGTTAGAAGAAATTGTCGCATCCAGTACTGCCAGTACAACGGAAAAAAATCAGGCATATGATGATATTGATGCAATCGAGCAGCGATCATCAAAAGAAACGATGGTCGAGGATACGATCCTTGCTTCTGCGGATTACCAGGATGTGCTCGTCCGCTTTGACGATAGCGATCAGAATAAAGTTCACGTAAATGTAAAAGTTAATGAGAAATTACCGAATCAGGAAGTATTGAACATTATGCAAATGGTTCGTGATGAATTTGGCGAAATACCTGTAACTGTAAATTGGCAGCCAGTAGAAGGTTGAAAATAGGAAGATTTTTAACTCTTATCTTTTATGGATAGGAGTTTTATTTTTCCCATTCGCAATATAATGCTATCATTGCTATAATTAACTGTGAAAACGCTTTACATAGGGGTAAATCATGGAAAAAAGTGTAAGGAGTCACTATATTTAGCAGTTGCTACCTGATATAATAGTTGATGTTTTTCAGGTCTTTATCGTAAAATGTTTAAGAGAAGTTATTAGTACCTGTTAATAATTTTTGTATATATGTGAAGGGGTGCCAGAAAATGTTAAAAGTACAGGAAATCCGTGACTTAATTGAACTTATTGATCAATCATCCATTGATGAATTCACTTATGAAACAGAGGGAACGACTGTTTCAATGAAAAAAGCTGTTGGAGAAATAGAGGTCGGACCGGTTAAGCAAGTGGTAAATCCGGTCGAAAAGCCTGAGATTACAACGCCTGAACCAAAACAGGTGAAAAAGGAACCGGAAAAACCTGTGGAAACGCCAAAAGGAGAAGGACGGGAACAGACCACCGTTGATTATGATTACGAAATTGAATCGCCAATGGTCGGTACACTTTATACTGCTTCTTCTCCTGAAGCTGATCCATACGTGCAAAAAGGGAGCGCCGTTCAAAAGGACACCGTTGTCTGTATTGTAGAAGCCATGAAATTATTCAATGAGATTGAGGCAGAGGTTAATGGGGAAATCGTGGAAATATTAGTGGAAGATGGTGAATTGGTTGAATATGGCCAACCACTATTTAGAGTGAAGACTAAATAAGGGGACTAAAAACATATGATTAAAAAACTGTTGATTGCTAACAGAGGGGAAATTGCGGTTCGAATTATTCGAGCATGTAAAGAAATGGATATTGAAACAGTTGCCGTCTATTCGGAAGCAGATAAAGAGGCGCTGCATGTCAAATTGGCTGATGAAGCTTACTGTATTGGCCCGAAATTAAGTAAGGACAGCTATCTTAATTTCACCAATATCATGAGTGTCGCTATCTTAACAAAAGTGGATGCGATCCATCCGGGGTACGGGTTTTTAGCAGAGAATGACGACTTTGCCGAAATTTGCAAGGCATGCAACGTAACGTTTGTTGGGCCAACGCCTGCTGCAATTCAAAAAATGGGAATAAAAGATGTTGCAAGAGAAACGATGAAACAAGCGAATGTCCCAATTGTTCCCGGATCAGAAGGCATTATTGAAAGTGAAGAGGAAGCAATTGAAGTTGCCCGGGAAATCGGGTATCCGGTAATTATTAAAGCTACTGCTGGTGGAGGCGGAAAGGGGATCCGCGCTGCCAAAAATGAGGAAGACCTGATTAAAGGGATTCGCATTACGCAAAAAGAGGCGGAAACTTCCTTTGGCAACCCCGGCGTCTATATTGAAAAATTCATCGAAGACTTCCGGCATGTAGAAATTCAAGTTTTAGCCGATCAGCATGGCAATGTTGTTCATCTCGGTGAACGGGATTGCACCATTCAGCGGAGATTACAGAAACTGGTTGAGGAATCGCCGTCACCAGCTTTGACACCAGAAATCAGGAAGAAGATGGGTGATGCTGCCGTGAAGGCTGCAAAGGCTGTTGATTATGTTGGCGCTGGAACAATTGAATTTATTTTTGATCGCACAAGTAAGGACTTTTACTTTATGGAAATGAACACCCGGATCCAAGTTGAACATCCTGTTACAGAAATGGTAACCGGAATCGATTTGATTAAAGAACAAATTAAAATAGCGAATAATGAACCTTTATCTTTCACACAAGAGGAAATTGAATTTGACGGCTGGGCAATGGAATGCCGAATCAATGCTGAGAATCCTTTTAAAAACTTTATGCCATCACCAGGTAAAATTGAGATGTATCTACCACCTGGCGGGTTTGGAGTGCGTGTCGATTCAGCCGCCTACCCCGATTATTCGATACCGCCATACTACGATTCGATGATCGCTAAATTGATTGCGTACGGACCAACGAGGGAAGCGGCAATTCAGCGTATGAAACGGGCATTGGATGAATTCGTCATTGAAGGGATCCATTCAACCATTCCATTTCACCGGATCATTATGGATCATGATGTTTTTGCAGCAGGCGATTTTAATACCAAGTTTCTGGAAGAACATCCGATTGAAGAATGAACAAAGGCGGAAGCACCCGTTTAGCGACGTATGGGTTGCGCCCTGCCAAAAGAAGAGGAGTGAATCACTTTGAGTGAACAACCATTGTTAGACGTTAGCGACGATACGGGCCTTGGTAAAGTTGAAATTGCTCCAGAAGTAATTGAAGTCATTACCGGTATTGCCGCATCCGAGGTCGAAGGTTTGTCATCGATGCGTGGTAACTTTGCATCAGGTGTTGTGGAACGTTTTGGGAAAAAATCACACGGGAAAGGTGTAAAGGTTGAATTAACCGATGCTGGGATATTAATTGATTTGTATGTTGTTTTGAATTTTGGTGTCTCTATTCCAGAGGTCGCACAGAAGCTGCAAACCAATATCAGGCAAACGGTGAAAAATATGACAGCACTGGAAATCGCCGAAATAAATATTCACGTTGTTGGTGTACAAATGGAGAGCAAGGAAACAACTGAAGAAAATGAATAAGTTATTCGAGGTCAAGGAAAAATCTTTGGCCTCGATTTGTTTTATAAAAGGATACAAAAAGAGAACAAAGGCGCAAGCGCCCGTTTAGCGACGTATGGACTGCGCCCTGCCAAGCAGGGTGGTTCGGTGTTGCCGCGCAAAGCGGCGGTTTTAACCGAACATTCCTACGTAGGAGATAAAGGAAACATGCCCCTAGCAAAAGGGGTATGCCGACGTTGGGCGCAAAGCCCGTTCTTAGTCGGCCTACCTTCCTACCCGAACCGATGTTGACTTATCGTACGGAGGTGAGGGAAGTCCACTACAGCTTTAGCGCTGGAGCCGGACGTGGCTTACCCTACCGAGAGCAGAATAGAGCCTAAATTTATATACTTTTGTATGAAAACACTTATCGAGAAAAGCCAATACAAAGCTAGACCCTTCATCATTCAATTTTTTGAAGGGGTTAAATTATCTACGGGCTTTATTTGTGATCTAAAGATAAAATACTATGTCCTTTCTTTGAACAAATTTAGCAATTTTGGTTAGGGTCTCCTTTATATTATAGTTAATGGAGGATGACCACATTACCAATATAACAATACAAATGACAGTAGTATTATTGAAAAACTTTTGTATACGTGTTCTAGTCACAATAGATGGTACTTCTATACTGTCACAACCCGTTTCTTATACAGGGTATCCCCTTTCAGGATCCACCAGAGTATTTTCGGCCTTGTTGTATTGTTATTAAACTGTATTGGCAATAAATGAATGTGATATACCTCCTATCCAGGCTAGAAATTCTTTTTCATCATAGATGGTGGCTGCGCGAATGCGGAGCCATGTTGGTTTCTTATCTTTTAAAAAATCGGCATTGAAATCGGCTGTCTCGCCGATTTCAATCCGACCTCTGGCTTCTGGCATCTAAAAAGACACGATAGCGTTTTTTTATACAGGCCTAGATGCGGTATGATCCTAGCAATGGTACGGTATTCATGTTATTATTTGTAGAGATATAGTAAAAGGAGTAGTGTTTGATGAAACGTCATGCAGCAAGAGAAAAGGCCTTTCAGATTTTATTTCAGCTGGACATGAATGAATTTGATCCCGCAAAAACAACAGAGGAATATGTAGATTCGGAAGATACTGATGAATTTTTACGTATGCTTGTACAAGGTGTCCGGGACCATAAAGCAGAAATTGACAGCACCATTTCCGGTCATATGGAGAAATGGTCGTTAGCACGGATCGCAACTGTTGAGAGGACAATATTGCGAATAGCAACCTATGAGATAACCTATTTAGATGATATTCCTGTAAATGTTTCCATCAATGAGGCGGTAGAATTAGCAAACACTTACGGGGATCATAAGTCCGGCAAATTTGTTAATGGCGTTTTGTCACGCATTACCAGAAAATAATCAGGTTTATTTGGTTTGTGCTTTCTTAATGATGCAAATTCACTTGATAAAACGAAACGGCAAAGCTTAAAGGGGATGAGGGCTTGACAGCAGAAATTATTAATGGAAAAGAACTAGCGGCTGAATTAAAAAGCGAAATGAAAGAAGAAGTTGAACGGGTAAGGAAGCAAGGGATCGTTCCACATTTAACAGTAGTATTGGTCGGCGATGATCCGGCATCGAAATCCTATGTAAATGGAAAGAAAAAGGCATCAAAAGAGGTAGGGATTTCTTCACAAATAATCGAGTTGCCGACCTTCACAACCGAAAAGGAACTGCTTAAGCTGATTAATAAACTCAATCTGGATCGGGACGTGCACGGTATATTGGTTCAGCTGCCATTACCGGAACATATTAAAGAACAATCGATCATTGAAGCGATTGATCCAGCAAAAGATGTAGATGGATTTCATC
Organism: Virgibacillus dakarensis; assembly: GCF_900155625.1. Taxonomy (NCBI): domain Bacteria; kingdom Bacillati; phylum Bacillota; class Bacilli; order Caryophanales; family Bacillaceae; genus Virgibacillus; species Virgibacillus dakarensis. The sequence continues at coordinate 1,516,522 of NZ_LT732553.1, read as the reverse complement.
CGGTTAATATTGGCAGAATGATGACAGGGAAGGATACGTTTCTATCATGCACCCCATATGGCATAATAACAATGCTAAAATCCCGGAATATTCAAATGGAGGGCAAGCATGCGGTCATTATTGGCAGAAGCAATATTGTTGGAAAACCGGTTGGGCAACTATTGCTTAATGAAAATGCAACCGTTACATATTGCCACTCGAAAACACCCGATTTAAAAACATACACGAAAAATGCGGATATATTGATCGTTGCGGTTGGAAAGGCGAATAAAATTGACGCCGATTATTTACAGGATGGTGCAGTGGTGATTGATGTAGGAATAAACCGATTAGCGGATGGCACCCTTACCGGTGACGTTGATTTTGCAAGTGCCAAGGAAAGAGCTTCTTATATTACCCCGGTTCCAAAAGGTGTCGGACCAATGACCATTACGATGCTTTTAAAAAATACGATTAAAGCAGCGATCGGACTGGCTGATAAGTGAACGACAAATATTTAACCGTCACTGCACTGACAAAATATATAAAGCGAAAATTTGATTCTGATCCACACCTGAAAAATATTTGGCTAAAAGGGGAAATTTCCAATTTTAAGCATCATAGCCGTGGTCATATGTATTTGACAATAAAAGATGAACAGACAAGAATCCAGGCTGTCATGTTCGCCGGAAACAACAGAAGGTTAAAATTTCAGCCGGAAAATGGCATGAATGTGCTGATTAAAGGAGAAATTGGTGTTTTTGAACCACACGGGCAGTACCAGTTATACATCCAGCAAATGGAGCCAGATGGTATTGGAGCATTGTATTTAGCGTTTGAGCAATTAAAGGAAAAATTAAATAAACAGGGCTATTTCGATCAAAGTGTTAAGAAACAGCTGCCAATGTATCCGAAACATATCGGTGTCATTACATCGCCGACCGGTGCAGCAGTCCGCGATATTATTACAACCATCAAGCGGCGCTATCCAATTGTCGCTACTACGGTTATCCCCGTGCTAGTGCAAGGAAGAAACGCGGCGGCATCAATTAAACGGGCAATAGAACTTGCCAACGAAAAAGCAATGTTTGATCTCTTAATTGTCGGACGAGGCGGAGGGTCAATTGAAGAATTGTGGAGCTTCAATGAAGAGGCTGTTGCCCATGCAATTTTTCATTCAAAGATCCCGATTATTTCTGCCGTTGGTCATGAAACAGATATTACGATTAGTGATTATATTGCCGATTTACGAGCACCTACGCCAACAGGGGCTGCGGAAATGGCCGTACCGTCACAAACGGAGCTACAGGAAAAAATTATTGGGCTAAAACGCTCTTTAACCAGGGCAATGAAACAAAAAGCCCATACTTCCGAACAACAGTTAAATCAAATGCAAGAAGCTTATGCATTCCGGTATCCGAAACAGCTTGTTGTCCAGAAAGAACAAGAACTGGATAAGCAGGTTGAACGATTGTCCAAAGCGTTTAGACAAGTTTTAACAACAAAACGCGGGTCGTTACAAAACATCGAACAACGGTTAGTGACACAGCATCCAAAGAGTCAGGTTGCGCAGCTGGAAAAAGAATTAAAGCAATTGGAAAAACAACATACATTTTTAATGAAGCAGATTGTTGAAAAAAAATCGGCTCAATTTACAAACATAATTGAAAAATTGACACTGCTAAATCCGCTCGAGACAATGAAACGCGGTTATGCTATCCCATTCGCACATAATGGAGAAATTATCCACTCAGCTGGGAAGGTAGAAATAAATGATAAAATTACTGTAAAATTGGCTGATGGGTCATTAGCCTGCAATGTGTTAGAGGTGGAGGGGGGATAATAATGGAAAAGCTTGAAGAAACGTCTTTTGAAGAAGCTATGCTGGAACTGGAGAAAATTGTAGATAGACTGGAAGAGGGTGATGTCCCTCTGGAAAAAGCAATTTCGTACTATCAGGAGGGCATGAAACTCGCAAAATTATGTAATGATAAGTTGAAACAGGTACAAGACAAAATGACGCAAATTATCAACGATCAGGGAGAAACAGAACCATTTATGATCCAGGAGGAAGAGTAAACGTGCCGCAATCACTCGAGAATTACATCGAATTAAATAAAAAAGCCATCGTAAAAGAACTGCGACAGCATCTTTTACAATTGCAGATCCCTGGCCGATTAAAGGAATCCATGCTCTATTCGATAGAAGCGGGTGGAAAAAGACTGCGGCCGATTCTTTTGACAGCAAGCTTTGAAGCATATGATCAGGATAAACAAAAAATAATTTCAACAGCGGCAGCACTTGAAATGATACATACGTATTCATTAATCCATGATGATTTGCCTGCCATGGATGATGATGATTTCCGTAGAGGTAAACCAACAAATCATCGTGTTTTTGATGAAGCGACTGCTATTCTGGCTGGAGATGCTTTACTTACGTACAGTTTTCAAATTATTTCAGATGATCCCTTACTAACGGATAGACAGAAAATATTTCTCATTAAGCTGTTGTCACAGGCCAGCGGGCCAAATGGAATGGTAGCAGGGCAAATGATGGATATCGAAGCAGAGAACAATGCTGTTTCACTCGAACGCTTAGAGGAAATTCATGCATTGAAGACAGGGGAATTAATTAAATTTGCCATCATCGCCGGAGCGTTTATTGGTGGGGCAACAAACAAGCAGTTGGAATTTCTTGATCAATTTGCTTATAACCTTGGGCTTATCTTCCAGGTTCAGGATGATATACTAGATGTAATAGGCGATCAGGACAAAATTGGTAAACCAGTTGGAAGCGATGAAGGCAATAATAAAAGCACATATCCTAAATTGCTGGGAACAGAAGGTGCAATTGAGCAAAAACAGCAATATGTTAAACGGGCCAAAGCGGCGCTATGGAAAGCGGGAGCCGCTGATTCTTATTTGATGGGATTAACCGATCTTTTCAGCAGCCGGGACAGGTAAACCACACTCGAATTTTTTCGTATAATATGTTATACTATATCTAGTACGGAATGGTGCAGTATTCTAGTCAGCCCTCCGCTCCTGAAGGCAGGCCTAAAAATCTGCCAAAGGGCACATCGATGAAGTTCCTTGTGTTGGCTTGAGGCGCCCAGCCTTGGGTCAGTGCTGGGAGTTAAGGTTTTAGGGCGATCCACAAAGGCATGTGGGCGATGACCCTATTACCGCGGAGGCCCATCTCTGTCGTGATAACTAAGCCTAGGGATCATTATGGAATGGGGTATGAACCTGCTTACGTAAGGAAAGGGACACCTTACATGCAGCGTAGCCTGCCTTGAGTGGTGCTCGAGAGGATTGGATTTTAAAATAGCAAGCTGGGTGGCCACCGGATGTGCTATTATTTTCTCCATGAAATCGGGACTGCAAAAGAGGCTAGGGAACGGTTAAAGGCTGTCGAGGAAATCTCCTAGACTGTTCTGAGGGACGTATAAAAGGGATTATAGTGTGGACTAAGTGGTAATCCAGTCTAGCTTCTGGCGACAGGGCTAAGATGGTTTTAATGGGGAACCACCTTTATGGCAACATAGGGTAACCATCTGGGAAAACCTACTGGACCTAAGCCGCAGTTTTAATCTTTTATACGACCATTCCGCATCTTACATAAAAAAGAGTGTTCAAAAAGGAGGATAAAAAGGACCGAGAAGTTCGAGGCGGCGTAGTTTCGAGCAGCGGAATGTATGCAATTAAATACATGAGCAGCGGAGAAACAAGCCAACGAGCTTCCACAGGATGTGGTGACTTCGACGTTCGACACAGGACGTGTCGGTACTTAGTCGAAGATTCCCTATTCGAAGTGTCATTTTCACCGGACTTTTTGAACTACCTATAATAATCAAAATGAGGTTTAGAATGAAATCGCAAATAAAAAGATCGATTAAATTTAGTTTAACAATTGCCGTTATCACGTTTGTGTTAGCGGCTATTTTTTCAATCGTATCGCAATCCGTATTGAGTGATGTTGTATGGATGGCTGGATTGGTAATTGTCTTATTGATCGTATTAATTGGTGTTGTTTTCGATATGCTCGGGATTGCATCAACTGCAGCCGATGAGGCACCGTTTCATGCTATGGCAGCGGAGAAAGTAAATGGTGCAAAAGAGGCTGTTATGATTATCCGTAATGCTGATAAATTTGCCAGCTTCTGTAATGATGTGATTGGTGATATTTCCGGAATTGTCAGTGGTACGGCTTCGGCAATCGTCGTCTTGCAAATTGCCAATTTGCTGGGAAACGGGGATGGATCACCTGTGCATATTACCTTGAATGTCATCGTAACAAGCCTTGTGGCCGCACTTACCGTTGGTGGTAAGGCACTGGGAAAATATTTTGCCATCCATGCATCAACCAATATCATTTTTTATGTGGGAAAAGTAATTGCGATTTTGCAAAATAAGCTGAAAATTCGTGTCCTGCCGAAAGGAACGAAAACAAAAACGTCTAAGTAAAGGATACTCTTATGGCTAAAAAGAGATTGGATGTATTATTAGTGGAAAGAAACTTAATGGAAACAAGGGAAAAAGCGAAACGGGTTATTATGGCTGGTTTGGTATTTTCTGGACAAGAGCGCATGGATAAACCGGGGATAAAAGTTGACGAAACGATTCCGTTGACCGTAAAGGGGAAGCTTATTCCATATGTTGGACGAGGTGGGTTGAAGCTGGAAAAGGCACTAACGCATTTCTCTGTTTCTGTTTACAATAAAATTATGGTAGATGTTGGCTCTTCTACCGGCGGCTTTACAGATTGTGCACTGCAAAATGGTGCTGCACTAAGTTATGCGATCGATGTAGGGTATAATCAGCTTGACTGGAAATTACGTAATGATGACCGGGTAGTTGTAATGGAACGGACCAACTTCCGCTATGTAACACCGGACATGCTTGAGTGTGGTACACCAGATTTCGCAACGATTGATGTCTCGTTTATCTCGCTAAAGCTTATTTTACCAGTTCTAAAGCAGTTATTAGCACAAAACAGTGATATTATTGCACTAATTAAACCGCAATTTGAAGCAGGCCGTGAACAGGTCGGAAAAAAGGGAATTGTCCGGGAGAAAAAAGTGCACCAAAGTGTTTTACAGGCGATCATTGCATTTGCTTTGAAAGAGGGATATCAATTATACGATATCACTTATTCACCGATTACCGGCGGTGACGGTAATATTGAATTTTTAGCTCATTTTGGCTGGCAAAATAAAAAAGCAGGGAAAGCTATAACAGATATTGAATTAAACCAGTTAGTAGAAGATGCACATCGCAATTTTGCAGAACGCAGCAAATCGTAGAGATGCAAGATATGCAGGGAGCCTCCATTTGTTGTTCCTGGATTAATTTTCATTTGACGGGGGAATAAGATGAGTAAGATACAGCGTCACATAAAAATTCGTGAATTAATAACGGAAAAGGAAATAGAGACACAGGATGAATTAGTTGATCGATTGAAAAACCTGGGATTTAATGTGACTCAGGCAACCGTTTCCCGTGATATAAAGGAACTTCATCTTGTCAAAGTTCCAACTGGTACTGGCTCGTATAAATACAGTTTGCCGGCAGATCAGCGATTCAATCCGCTAGATAAATTAAAGCGTTTAATAATGGATGCGTTTGTTAAGATTGACCATGCAAGTAATTTTATTGTACTCAAGACACTACCGGGAAATGCTCATGCAGTAGGTGTTTTAATTGATAATTTGGACTGGCAGGAAATTATGGGAACGATATGCGGGGATGATACGTGTTTAATTATATGCCGGACGGAAACAGAATCTGAGACAATAAAAAACCGGTTTTTGAGCATGCTTTAGAGTTTTGGACGACCGTTTACAGAACAATTTTAAGTGGGGTGACGAATCGTGCTTACGGAATTATCGATTCAGGATTTTGCTATTATAGATAAAATATCGATTACCTTTAACGAAGGTCTAACGGTATTAACCGGGGAAACCGGGGCCGGAAAATCGATTATTATTGATGCTGTCCAATTACTTGCTGGTGGACGTGGTTCCGTTGAATTTGTCCGTCATGATGCCAAAAAGGCTGAAATTGAAGGTCTGTTCAGTATCGATGATAACTACCATCCCATTTATAATGTCGGTAAACAATATGGCATCGAAATTCAGGATGAGATGGTTGTTTTACACCGGACAATTACTGCCAATGGAAAAAGCATTTGCCGGGTAAATGGAAAATTGGTGACATTAGCCATCCTGAAAGAATTTGGCAGGAGACTGATTGATGTTCACAGTCAACATGAAACGCAAAGCTTAATGGATCCGGAGAACCATATTGACTTACTCGATTTATATGATCGAGAGGCAACGCTACGGGCGAAAGAAGAATACCTACACTTATTTGAAAAGCTTGACACGCTAAAAAAGCGCTATCAACACTTAAGTGAAAATGAAATTGAGATGGCCCACCGCCTTGATTTACTTGAATTTCAGATGAATGAGCTGGAACAGGCTGATTTATCTCCGCATGAGGATGAAGTTCTGGAAGAGGAACGGGACAAATTAGCAAATTTCGAACGCATTTATCAAGGTGTGCAAGATGCGTATAATGCCTTATATGGAGAACAAAAAGGCGTTGAATGGTTAAACAAAGCAAGTCAGGCATTACAGGAAAACCGTGCTTATGATAGCTTTATTGCGGAAAAAGCGGAGGAATTGTCCAATCATTATTATATCATTGAAGAATTGACCTTTGAATTACGCAATTATGCTGAAACATTGCAATATGACCCAAGAAGGTTAAATGAAATTGAAGCAAGGTTGAATGAAATAAACCGATTAAAGAAAAAATATGGGACAACTGTTAATGAAATAATTGAGTATATGGCAAAAATTGAAGAGGAACTGGAGCAAATCACTAATAAAGATTCCCATTTAGCAAATTTATCCGAACAAATAAACGAGACGGAGCACGATGCTTATCTGGAGGCAAAACAATTGCATGATATACGCCAAAAGGCCGCAAATATGCTCACAAAAGATATTCACCATGAATTAAAAGGGTTGTATTTAGAAAAAGCGACATTTGCAGCAGATATTGAATCCAAAACGGAAACGGCTCAAAGTACTGAAGGAACTGGTGTGAAATTACATAAAAACGGGTATGATTATGTCCGTTTTCTGATTTCGACAAATCCGGGTGAACCTTTAAAAGACCTAAATAAAGTAGCCTCTGGCGGGGAGTTATCACGAATCATGCTGGCGCTTAAGAAAATTTTTGCCAAACATCAAGGTGTTACTAGTGTTATTTTTGACGAGGTTGACACAGGGGTAAGTGGTCGTGTTGCCCAAGCAATAGCCGAGAAGATATTCCATATTTCCAATGAATCGCAGGTTTTGTGTATCACACACTTACCACAAGTTGCTGCAATGGCCGATACGCATAAATTAATTGAGAAAAAGGCGAAAAATAACCACACGTCCACTATCGTGTCAGAATTAACAATCGAGCAAAAGATCGACGAATTAGGCCGTATGATAACGGGTACAAAGCTGACAGATACCGCAAAAGAACATGCGAAAGAATTATTGGATCTCGCTGCAAGCTATAAAAGTAAAATGGAAATGAATGTTTAGCTCTGTAAAATGAAAAAAATGAGGATAATTTTACCGAAAAAGCCGGAAAATAAACTGTCCGGCTTTTTATTTTTCCCCAATTATGAACGTGTTCCTCTTTAGGACTTATTCGTTTTCAACCGATTTTTTCACCTTTATTCGTGAGTAAAGCAAAAACTGGAGATCGGGGATAAACAGCCCGTAAATGTCCGATTTTAGGAACAAAGACTAAATACGCCACGTCTGGGACAACGACGGCACTAGCACATCCTGTGCGACGGAAACCCTCACTAAATGAAGTTTCACTTTATTGAAAAGGAAATGATACACAGCTTTTCTTATCTTTCACCAGTTTAAAATCGATTGTGTTCGGTCAAATTAGAAGTACAGATATAATAATGGTATGGGCAAGGAACGAGGAGAGTGAATGGATTGAAGCACACGAATAAAATACGGATATTGACAGGAATTCTGCTCCTGTTCATCATAACAGCAGTTCCTTTTTTCACACCAGTAAAGCAATACCTTTCCATTCCCGATGAAATTGTTACCTTTATGAATCAAGCTCCGATTAAAGTCCCGGCATTAGGTGATGATGTTACAGTTAATGCAGCTGATGAAACTGTTCAAGCGATAGACCCCTCTGAATTTTATGCAAAAGAGCCTGGCAACAGCCAACTAGTGTACGAAGCAGCAGGGTTTCCCATTAAGAAGGTAAACCTGAATGTTTTAGACGATATCAAAGTCATTCCAGGTGGGCAATCCATTGGTGTTCAGCTTCATACTTTAGGTGTCCTTGTTGTTGGCCATCATCTTGTCAAGGGTGAAAATGGGTCCAAGTCACCGGGCGAGAGCGCAGATATAAAGGTTGGTGATGTCATTTTAAAAATTAATGGCAAACCAATCAAAGAAATGGCGGAGGTAAAACCATATGTTGAGAAAGCCGGTAAAAACAATCAACCATTAGAGGTCACCCTTAAAAGGGGTAAGGAAACAATAGAAACTACTCTAAACCCGGTAATGGACGAAAAGACAAATGAATATCGAATTGGACTATATATTCGGGATTCAGCGGCCGGAATCGGGACTATGACATTTTACGAGCCTAAATCAAAAAAATATGGCGCATTGGGTCATGTGATTTCGGATATGGATACACAAAAACCAATCCAAATTCACAATGGAAAAATTTTGCAATCGAACGTTACGTCCATTGAAAAAGGGAATAGTGGAACGCCAGGAGAAAAGCAAGCCAAATTCTCTGTAAAAGACGATAAACTCGGAACTATTACGAAGAACAGCCCGTTTGGCATTTTCGGTGAACTGACAAAACCGATTAAGAATGATGCCTACGATAAACCAATGCCAATTGCGTTATCCCATCAGGTAAAAGAAGGGCCAGCCAAAATTCTAACTGTTGTTGACGGGGAAAAGGTGGAAGAGTTCGATGTGGAAATCGTTAGTAGCGTTCCACAAAAGTATCCGGCTACAAAAGGGATGATTATTCAAATAACGGATCCAAAATTGTTGAAGAAAACAGGTGGTATTGTACAGGGAATGAGCGGTAGTCCGATCATTCAGGATGGAAAAGTAGTTGGAGCGGTTACCCATGTTTTTGTCAATGATCCAACATCAGGGTATGGTGTTCATATAGAATGGATGCTGCAGGAAGCGGGAATAAATATTTATGAAAAACAAGAAAAAGCAAGTTAGTTAATTTATCACGTATAAACGATGTAATCCCCCCACCTCCAAGGGTGAGTAAACCAAATACGGGAAGGTGGGGGCATTCAGCATTCAGTGAGGGAGGGACTCCTTCCCAACTGAATGAAGATTCACTTTATCCATACTTTCAAAATCCAAAAGCAAAAATAAATTGCTTTTGGGTTTTTTCTTGTAATATTTTTCGACAAAATTACTGTATATTTGTCGTAATTTATCATTTTTTATCAAATTAAATCGTAAACAAGAGTAAAATCGAGCTAATTGAAGTTTTTACAAAAAAAATTAAAGTTTTTTAAATAAAAAAAGGATATTTAGTTCTTATGTCGAATACATTACGTGAAGGATCGAAATACATAAAGGAGGAACGGATTGGTGGAAAAAATATCGGTTTGTTTAGTAGATGATAACAGAGAACTTATTCAATTGATGGAGGAATATTTTGATGGGCAGCAGGATATCGAGGTGATTGGTACAGCATATAATGGCCGTGATTGCCTGGAGTTGCTGGAGGATATTGAGCCTGATGTTCTTATATTGGATATAATCATGCCTCATGTCGATGGACTGGCAGTGCTTAATCAACTAAGAAGTATGGAGAGGAATCATGATCCAAGTGTTATTATGCTGACAGCTTTTGGGCAGGAAGAAGTTATGAAGAAAGCGGTGGATTTAGGTGCTGCTTATTTTATCCTGAAACCATTTGATTTGGATAATTTGGCTGACCAAATTCGTCAAGTTCAGGGAAGTGGAATTCCTCATTCGAAAAAGAAAAAGGTTAATAAAAAGGACCAGCTGAAAAAAGATTTGGAAGCAAGTATTACGAATATAATTCATGAGATAGGTGTTCCGGCACATATTAAAGGTTATATGTATTTAAGGGAAGCCATTACAATGGTTTATAATGATATTGAATTGCTTGGTTCCATTACAAAGGTGTTGTATCCTGATATCGCTAAAAAATTTAATACGACAGCTTCAAGGGTCGAGCGGGCGATTCGGCATGCCATTGAAGTAGCATGGAGCAGAGGCAACATTGAATCAATTTCAGCATTATTTGGGTATACAGTCAGTATTTCGAAGGCAAAACCGACGAATTCAGAGTTTATTGCCATGGTCGCTGACCGATTGCGACTGGAACATAAGGCGAGTTAACTGTGTTAGTGATGGCTGATGAATTAAAAATAGTACTGGAAACTTATTTACTAAAACATGTTTCCAGTACTATTTTTGATTTCATTATTCGAAAAAAGCTTTATATAACGATTGAACAGCACGATTTAGATCCACTTCCTGGATTCCGAACATCATTGATACTTCTGAAGACCCCTGGTTGATCATCACCATATTAACGTTTGCATCAGTAATTGCCTTTGTTGCTTTTTGGGCAACACCAATTGTGCTTATCATTCCTTCACCAACAACCATTATCATTGCCAAATCTCGATGAATTTTAATCGTGTCCACATTTAATTCATCTTGAATTCGCTGCAAAATAATTCTTTCCTTTTCTGCAGTAAACTGATTTTGCCGAATAACGACGGACATATCATCGATTCCTGATGGTGCATGTTCAAACGAAATATGTTCATCTTCAAAGATTTGCAGTAATTTCCTGCCAAAACCCAATTCTCTGTTCATTAAATATTTACTTACATAAAGGCTGCAAAAACCGCCATCCCCAGCAATTCCGACAACACATTGTTCTGTTGGCTCTTTTTCGGCAACAATCATTGTCCCGGGAGCCTCAGGATTGTTCGTATTTTTAATGCAAACTGGTATTCCTACATTAAAAGCGGGAATTAATGCTTCGTCGTGAAAAACAGAAAATCCTGCATACGATAATTCACGCATTTCCTTGTATGTGATCGTTGAAATCTGTTTTGGCCGATAAACAATTGATGGATTTACCGTAAATACGGAGTCAACATCTGTAAAATTTTCGTATAGCTCTGCCTTTACTCCTGCTGCGACAATTGAACCGGTAATATCAGAGCCACCGCGGGAAAAGGTAACTAATTTTCCTGCTTTGGTGTAACCAAAAAAACCTGGGATAATCTGGATTCCACTGTTTTTCCGCAATGCATACAGATTGGCAAAGCTCTCCTCCAAAACCCGCGCATTCCCAGGCTCGTCGCTCACAATAATGCCAGCTGTTTCTGGATTCGTATATGTGGCATTGAGTCCGATTGATGTTAAGTATGCACTCAGCACTTTCGCTGAAAAGACTTCTCCCAATGACTTTACTATATCAACCTTTGGAGAATCATATTCATTACTTCCCAACGCTTCTTCCAACGTCTGATGAAGTTCTTCGGCAATAGCTGAAGAAAGATTTAGCTGATCAAGAATTTCGGAAAAGCGCATCATGATCGTTTCGGTCAAGTGTCCATATGGTTCACCTTGACAATGGCGATTTGCTATCTCAATTAGCTTGTCAGTGATTTTAAAATCGTCTTTATTTCGTTTTCCTGGTGCAGACACGACAATAAATTTTTTCGCTGGATCATCGGTAATAATTGCTGCTACTTTTTTAATTTGTTCGGCACTTGCTACGGAACTTCCGCCAAATTTTGCCACCTTCATAAACATCGCCCCAATAATTCAAGTTTTATAATAATGTTACAAATAGTAACACATTCCAGGTGATTTGTGAACCAAAATTGGGAGTTGAGGGTGGCGACTTATGCGACTATGTCCTCGTCTAGGAAATTATAAAATTTTGCGGCTGTGGATAACTTAATAACCGGATAAGCCACGTCCGGCTCCAGCGCCCAGCGGCTAGTGTGCAACACCCGCCTCCGTACGATAAGTCAACATCGACTCGGGTAAGAAGGAAGGCCGACTAAAAGCGGACTTTGCGTCCAACGTCGGCATACCCCTTTTGCAGGGGCATGTTTCCTTTATCTCCTACGGTAGGAATGTTCGGTTAAAACCGCTGCTTTGCGCAGCAACACCGAACCACCCTGCTTGGCAGGGCGCAGCACATACGCCGCTAAACGGGCGCTTGCGCCTTTGTTCTTTAACCGACCTAAAGTCAGTGCAAGAGAGGGGTCATCAACCCGAGAGCGGGGTCATCAACACATCGATCCGAGAACGAGAATATCAACCCGAGAGTGTGAAGATCAACCCGAAAACGAGGACATCAACCGAAAAGGAGGAGAAACAAGTTGCTGGACACTGACTGGAGCTGGATGATGTAAAAAAAGACAACTAATTTGTATTAGTTATCTTCTGCTTCTATTATTTTTCCTTTCTGCCTGACGTTTGCGATCACGATGTACAATAAATCCGCCAATAAAGGCCAATCCTGCAGCAAAAAAAATAAAACCGATAAAAAATTGCAATCCAGTATGAAGGAAGATACCAGTCAGTTCATTAAACAATGAATCACGCATAAGTTTAATTCCATATGCCGTGATTATTCCTGGAATTACCAACATTAATACGGCAATAATTCGAATCATACCTTTTCCCCTTTTTAAAAACACATTATATTAACTTCATTTAGTATAGCAAAAGCAATAAAAAATAGAAATAATTATAGGATTTGCTAAATAATGCAGAATAGCTTATGATAAAAGTGTGCAAAAAATTGCAAGGTGGGGTATTATGAAACGGGTGCTGATTGTTGGGGCGGGAAAGGGTGGAACAGCTTTACTGGAGATTTTATCTGCTACCGATCGTCTGGAAGTTGTTGCGGTAATTGATAAAAATCAGGAAGCGAAAGGATTGGCACGTGCCGAAAGCTTTGGAATACCAATCGGAGCTTATTGGCGGGAATGGATCAATCAGGATATTGATATTGTAATTGAGGCCACTGGCGATGAACAGGTGCTTGAGGAATTGATTACGTCGTCCAGCGAAAAAACGATTGTTATTCCCGGTTCTATAGCATACATAATAGCTGAGTTAATGGAAGAAAAAGAAACATTATTACGTCAAATAAAATTGCAAATGAATAACCAGAAACTTATCCTGAACAATATTCGGGATGGCATGATTGTAATTGACAATCGGGAAATGATTCAATTTGTCAACAAAAGCACGGAACGTATTATGGAAGTACCAAAAATGGAGCTTATCGGTAAGCCGATTACCAAGGTCATTGCACAAAGCAGATTGCCCCACGTGCTGCAAAGTCGTCGAAGGGAAGTCAACCAAAAATTGGTGTTGGAGAACGGCAAGCGCCTGATTACAACGAGAATACCGATGATTAATGCCGAGGATCAAATAATTGGCGCTTTTGCGGTGTTTAAGGATATTACCGAAGTGATGGATTTGGCGGAGGCGAATACCGATTTAACAGAAATTAAAACAATGCTTGAAGCGATCATTTACTCTTCGGATGAGGCAATTAGTGTTGTCGATGAGAACGGAAAGGGAATTATGATCAATCCTGCGTATACGAGAATAACCGGATTAAAGGAAACCGATGTTGTCGGCAAACCAGCGACTGTGGATATATCTGAAGGGGAAAGCATGCACATGAAGGTGTTAAAAACGCGCCGTCCAGTCCGGGGTGTGCGGATGAAAGTGGGATCAGCCAAACGGGATGTATTAGTCAATGTCGCTCCTGTAATCGTTGATGGTAAAATAAAGGGGAGTGTCGGCGTATTACACGACGTATCAGAGATTAAAGCTTTAACAAGTGAACTTAAACGAGCCAGACAGATTATCCGCAATCTGGAAGCAAAATATACGTTTGATGATATTGTCGGCACCTCACCAGAAATGAAATTAGCACTTGAACAGGCTAAAGTAGGCGCACGTACTCCCGCAACCGTGCTTCTGCGAGGGGAATCTGGTACAGGTAAAGAGCTTTTTGCCCATGCCATTCACAATGAGAGTGACCGAAAGCATAATAAATTTATCCGTGTCAATTGTGCTGCAATTGCGGAATCAATCTTGGAAAGTGAACTATTTGGTTATGAAGAAGGAGCATTTTCCGGGGCGAAACGGGGCGGAAAAAAAGGAATATTTGAAGAGGCAAATATGGGAAGTATTTTTCTCGACGAAATTGGCGAGCTTTCTTTACATATGCAGGCAAAATTACTTCGTGTACTGCAGGAAAACGAAATTGTTCGGGTTGGTGGTACCGATCCGATCACGATTAATGTCCGGATTATAACAGCTACCAATATAAATCTGGAAAAGGCAATTATGAAAAAAACCTTTAGGGAGGATTTGTATTATCGGTTAAACCGATTACCAATCCATATTCCGTCATTGCGGGAGAGAATGACGGATTTACCTCCACTGGTTGCCCGTATTATTGAGAAAATAAACCAGGACTATGGCCGGAATGTCAAGTCAATTTCAAACAATGCACTAAAAATATTGGAAAAATATCACTGGCCAGGAAATGTTCGGGAATTGGAAAATGTCATTGGACGAGCCATGATCTATATGGATATGAACGAGGAACAAATTAAACAGGAGCATATTCCTGATCTAGTCGTTACGCCGGCAAAATCGGACCATCACGTTACGACTGACAATCTAATGACCAAATCACTGCAAACCGCTGTAGAAGACTATGAGAAACAATATATAGCGCATGTATATAAACAAAATAACTACAATAAAACGAAAACAGCGAAAGAACTGAATGTGTCGATTCGGAACCTTTACTATAAAATGAAGAAATATCAAATTGAAAGAAATAGCACGCAAGATTTTTCCTGATTGCAAAAAATTGCATTATGCATATTACTGCAAATGAAGCGCTTTCAATATAATAACATTTGGCATAGAACTTGCAACTTTAACAAGGGAAGCCATCAGGGAGGAAATAATGCATACGCTGGCAGAATTAAAAGAACAAGCAAAAAGAAAAAGCATGCAGACAGTTGCTGTCGCAAATGCAACGGATGTGGATGTGCTTAAGGCTATTAAGCAGGTAATTGAGGAGGATTTATGTTCTTTTTTATTGTTTGGTGACGAACTAAAAACAAGATCATTGGCAGACTCCATTGACCTCAATGTAACGTCACCACAACTATCGATCGTTGATGAGACAGAAAATCCGGGTGCTGCTGCGGTAAGAGCAGTACACCAGCAAAAAGCGTCCATTTTAATGAAAGGAAATATTTCGACGAAGGATTTATTAACGGCGGTATTAAACAAAGAGTGTGGATTGCGTTCCGGAAATGTATTGTCACATGTTGCGTTATTTGAATTTCCGGAACGTGACAAGCTGCTGTTCCTAACCGACGCAGCAATGAATATCGCCCCAGCGTTACCTGAAAAGGTTCAGATTATCCAAAATTGCGTTCATGTCGCTCATTGTATCGGAATAGCTAATCCAAAGGTTGCGCCACTTGCAGCCGTGGAAGTAGTTAATCCGGCAATGCAGGCAACGATTGATGCGGCTTCCTTAACACAGATGCAGCGACGTGGCCAAATTAAAGGGTGTATGATAGATGGTCCTTTAGCATTTGACAATGCGGTATCAAGAATAGCGGCAGACCATAAACAAATTCATTCAGAGGTTGCAGGAAATGCCGATATTTTACTTGTGCCGGGGATTGAAACAGGTAATGCTTTATATAAATCGTTCATGTATTTTGCAGGCGCAAAAGTAGCAGCAGTGATTAGCGGTGCATCGGCACCAATTGTCTTAACTTCCCGGACAGATACAGCGGAAAATAAAGTATATTCACTGACCCTTGCATTATTAGCCTCCACTACATTTTAGGAGGTTGTCCAAGCGGCGAAACTCGGACCTTACTTGTTTCTGTGCACCTGGGCGAATGCCGGATCTTTTCCGGCGTACGATATGAAATCGGGGAAGCTTTCCCCCGATTTCTCATAGGTAAAGAAAGTATAAAAATTTAGGCTCTATTCTGATTGCGTCAGAGTTGGCCATGTCCAGCTCCAGCGCCCAGCAACTAGCAAACTTCACACTCCTTCACTACGATAAGTCAACATCGGTTCGGGTAAGGAGGAAGGCCGACTAAAAGCGGACTTTGCGTCCAACGTCGGCATACCCCTTTTGCAGGGGCATGTTTCCTTTATCTCATTGCGGAGTGCTCCAGTTTGTACGTTGCTAAACGGGCGCTTGCGCTTTTCTTACTGCGTCGTCTCGCCTTTCTTGCGACGCACAGAACGTGCTGGCGGGGAACGTTGGCTATTGACGTGTCGTTTATAGGCGACCTTCCAATTTGGCTGCCTTTTGTATGGATTTTAAAGGAGGAAACAGACATGGAAATATTTACTTATATGGAAGAATATGATTACGAACAATTGGTTTTTTGCCAAGATAAAAATTCAGGACTGAAGGCGATTATCGCAATTCATGATACAACATTAGGGCCTGCACTTGGCGGCACGAGGATGTGGACATACAATTCTGAAGAAGAGGCAATTGAAGATGCATTACGTTTAGCCAGAGGAATGACTTATAAAAACGCTGCAGCAGGTTTAAATCTTGGGGGCGGAAAAACAGTTATTATCGGTGACCCAAAAAAGGACAAAAGTCCGGAAATGTTCCGTGCGTTTGGCCGTTATATTCAAAGTCTGAATGGCCGGTATATTACTGCTGAAGATGTTGGAACAACGGTTCAGGATATGGATTTAATTCACATGGAAACAGACTTTGTAACCGGGATTTCTCCCGAGTTTGGCTCATCCGGAAACCCGTCACCTGTTACGGCGTATGGGGTTTATAAAGGCATGAAGGCAGCGGCAAAGGCCGCATATGGAACAGACGCTTTGGCAGGAAAAACAGTCGCTATTCAAGGTGTAGGAAATGTTGCGTATGCAGTCTGCGAACACCTGCATAAAGAAGGTGCAAATTTAATCGTTACAGACATTAATAAAGAAGCTGTAAACCGTGCTGTTGAGACGTTTGGTGCTAAAGCAGTCGATCCGGATGATATCTATGGTGTAGATTGTGACATTTATGCTCCATGTGCACTTGGGGCAACAATTAACGATGATACGATTCCACAGTTGAAAGCGAAAGTTATTGCAGGTTCTGCGAATAACCAATTAAAAACAACGGAACATGGCGATATTATTCATGAAAAAGGAATCGTTTATGCGCCGGATTACGTCATTAATTCAGGTGGGGTTATTAATGTCGCGGACGAATTGAACGGTTACAACCAAAGCCGGGCAATGAAGAAGGTCGAAACTATTTACGATAGTTTGCTGAAGGTATTCGAAATTTCCAAACGTGATAATATCCCAACCTATGTTGCCGCGGATCGGATGGCTGAAGAAAGAATTGCCTCCGTCAGCAAGTCACGCAATCAATTTTTATTAAATGGACATCATACGTTGAGCCGTAGATAACGGAGGTCAATAGCCTTGCAGCAGTTATTTCGCATATTAGTGTTAAATCCAGGATCAACATCAACTAAAATCGGTGTATTTGATAATGAAACATGTATTTTTGAAAAAACAATTCGTCACCGAACCGAAGAACTGGCATCATACAAGCGAATCATTGATCAATATGCGTATCGAAAAAAAATTATTCTGGAGCAATTGGATTATGAAGGCATTAACATATCAAAGTTAAGTGCGGTCTGTGGCAGGGGCGGTTTGCTCCGGCCAATTGAAGGTGGTACTTACAGGGTGAATGAGACGATGCTCGACGACCTGGAAAAAGGCTATTATGGCGAACATGCCTCAAACCTTGGTGGTATCATCGCTCATGAAATAGCTAAATCTCTAAACATTCCAGCGTATATTGTTGATCCCGTTGTCGTAGATGAGCTAGCTGAAATTGCCAGAATTTCCGGAATCCCGGAAATACCGAGAAAGAGTATTTTTCATGCTTTGAATCAAAAGGCTGTAGCAAGACGCTGCGCCTCTGATTTGGGGAAGAGCTATGAACAAATGAATCTGATCATTACCCATATGGGCGGCGGGATTACCGTTGGTGCACATCACCATGGAAAGGTGATTGATGTAAATAATGGACTGCACGGGGATGGCCCTTTTTCACCCGAGCGTGCCGGAGGAGTTCCAGCAGGTGATTTGGTTTCATTATGTTTCTCCGGACAGTATTATCTTGATGAGATCATGAAAAAGCTTGTTGGCCATGGCGGTCTAATGGCTTATTTACAGACAAATGATGCCGTTGAAGTAGAAATGCGAATCCAAAACGGAGATGCAGAAGCAAGGGAAATATATGACGCAATGGCATATCAGATCGCGAAGGAAATCGGATCGATGAGTACAGTCTTAGCGGGTTCAGTCGATGCGATTGTCCTGACAGGTGGTCTTGCATATGGTAAAACATTTGTTGAAATGATTTCGTCTCGGGTAAATTGGATTGCTGATACCCTTGTATATCCCGGGGAGAATGAATTGCAGGCGCTAATGGAGGGAACATTACGCGTTTTACGCAATAACGAGACTGCAAAGCAATACCCGGAAAATTTCGAGATAAAAGGAGAATAGAATCGATGGCAGAAGAATATGATCTTGCCGTTCTCGGTGGAGGAACAGGCGGCTATGTTGCGGCCATCCGTGCATCACAGCTTGGGATGAAGGTTGCAGTAGTAGAAAAGGATTTACTTGGGGGGACGTGTTTGCATCGGGGATGTATCCCCTCTAAAGCTTTACTCCGTAGTGCAGAAGTTTTCAAACAGACAAAAGAAGCAGACTTGTATGGGGTCGAAACAAAAAACACAACACTAAATTTTACCAAAGTTCAGGACAGAAAAACAAACATTGTCCATTCGCTGCACCAGGGAGTAAAAGGCTTGATGAAAAAGGGGAAAATTGATGTTTATCGAGGGTTTGGCCGGATTTTAGGACCAAGTATTTTCTCGCCAATGCCTGGAACCATTTCTGTTGAATACGAAAACGGCGATGAAAACACGATGATCGTCCCCAAGAATGTTTTGATTGCAACTGGCTCCAGTCCCCGAACATTACCCGGTCTGGAAATCGACGGAACATACGTCATGACTTCTGATGAGGCATTGCAAATGGAGGCATTGCCGAAAACGATTATCATTGTCGGTGGTGGCGTCATCGGAATCGAATGGGCATCCATGCTTGCCGATTTCGGCGTAGCAGTTACGGTTGTCGAATCCTTGGAACAAATATTGCCAACTGAGGATGAAGCAATCGCCAAAGAGGTTGAAAAGCTTTTGCGGAAAAAAGGAATCACCTTTGTTAAAAGCGCAAAGGTTTTAGACAATACGTTAAAGATCAATAATGGAATCCGTATCGAAGCTGAAATTGCCGGCAAAAAGGAAAACTTCACAGCAGAAAAAATGCTGGTTTCGGTGGGGAGACAGGCAAATACGACGAATATTGGCCTGGAAAATACCGATATTGTGGTTGATAAAGGGGTAATCCGTACAAATCAATTTTATCAAACAAAGGAATCCCATATCTACGCCATTGGTGATTGTATCGGCGGGATGCAGCTGGCGCATGTCGCCTCACATGAAGGAATTACCGCAGTCGAACATATGGCTGATCAAAACCCGCTGCCGATTGATTATGAAAGCATTCCAACCTGCATTTATTCGAATCCCGAAGTTGCCAGTGTTGGTTTAACTGAAAAGCAGGCGAAAGAACAAGGCAAGGAAATAAAGATAGGTAAATTTCCGTTTAAAGCAATTGGCAAGGCGCTAGTTTACGGTGAATCAGAAGGCTTTGTCAAAATAATTGCCGATAAAACGAATGACGACCTATTGGGAGTTCATATGATTGGACCGCACGTAACGGACATGATCACTGAGGCAGGCATTGCCAAAGTGCTTGATGCAACACCATGGGAGATTGCCTCAAGCATTCATCCGCATCCGACATTATCGGAAGTGATGGGGGAGGCTGCTCTAGCGGTAGATGGGAAGCAAATTCACGGGTAAATTCGGAATGCAGGCTGTTCACAGCAGTTTGTACAGTAATTTGGATTTGGCGAAGTATTTGCGGTAATACTCGATTTAGGACAGTATTTTGCCTAAATTGGATTGTATACGATATGTTTGGCTTCAGCGAGTATGGTACAGCAGAAACTAAAAAGGAGGCACCTTTTATGTCAACTAATCGTCATGAAGCATTAGGTTTATCAGATAACCAGGTATTAGACATGTTTAAAACCATGTTATTAGCTCGAAAAATTGATGAAAGAATGTGGCTGTTAAACCGTTCAGGCAAGATCCCATTTGTCATTTCCTGCCAAGGTCAGGAGGCGGCACAAGTGGGTGCAGCTTTTGCACTTGATCGTGAGAAAGACTATGTGGCACCATATTATCGTGATATGGGTGTTGTTCTTTCCTTTGGGATGACCGCACAAGATTTAATGTTATCCGGTTTTGCTAAAAAACAAGATCCGAATTCAGGTGGCCGGCAAATGCCTGGTCACTTCGGCCAAAAGAAAAACAGAATATTGACCGGGTCATCACCAGTTACTACTCAGGTGCCACATGCGGTCGGTGTTGCGTTGGCAGCAAAAATGGATAACAACAACATTGTCTCATTGGTGACCCTGGGGGAAGGTTCCTCCAATCAGGGAGATTTTCACGAAGGGTTAAATTTTGCTGGTGTCCACAAATTACCAGTCATTACCATGGTGGAAAACAATAAATATGCTATTTCTGTTCCGATCGAACGTCAATTGGCATGTGAAAAAGTATCGGATCGCGCCCAGGGGTATGGCATGCCAGGCGTAACGGTTGATGGAAACGATCCGCTTGCCGTATACGAGGCGGTAAAAACAGCTCGGGAACGGGCAATTAAAGGGGATGGCCCAACATTAATTGAAACCATTTCATACCGCCTGACCGCCCACTCAAGTGATGACGATGATCGTCAATACCGGGAAAGTGAAGAAGTAGAGGAAGCAAGGAAAAAGGATTCTATTATAACGTTTGCAGCCTACTTAAAAGAAGCCGGAATTGTAACTGCGGAATTGGAAAAAGAGATTCAGGACGATATAAGTGAAGTTGTAAATGAAGCGACAGATTATGCGGAGAATGCAGCTTATGCAGAGCCGGAAGAGGCCTTGAAATTTGTGTATGAAGAAGCATAGAGAAGGAGGGAGTTATCTTGCCAGTAATGTCCTATATTCAGGCTGTAACGACAGCCTTAAAAGAAGAAATGCACCGTGATGAGAACGTATTTGTGCTTGGGGAAGATGTTGGCAAAAAAGGTGGTGTGTTTGGCGCTACAAAGGGGTTATATGATGAGTTTGGTGATATGAGGGTACTGGATACACCGCTAGCTGAATCGGCAATAGCTGGGGTTGGGATTGGTGCTGCCATGTACGGAAAACGTCCGGTTGCGGAAATGCAGTTTGCCGATTTTATTATGCCTGCTGTAAACCAGATTATTTCCGAGGCATCGCGTATCCGCTATCGTTCCAATAATGATTGGGACTGCCCGATTACCATTCGCGCCCCGTACGGCGGTGGTGTTCATGGAGCACTTTATCATTCACAATCGGTAGAAGCTGTATTTGCCAACCAGCCAGGTTTAAAAATTGTTATGCCTTCAACTCCATATGATGTGAAGGGATTACTTAAGGCATCTGTACGTGCTAATGATCCTGTGCTGTTTTTTGAACATAAGCGTGCCTATCGTCTGTTAAAAGGGGAAGTTCCCGAAGATGATTATGTGCTGCCGATCGGTAAGGCTGACGTGAAACGGGAAGGTTCAGATATCACGATTATTACGTACGGGTTATGTGTTCATTTTGCCCTGCAAGCAGCAGAAAAATTAGCAGAAGAAGGAATTGATGCACATATTTTGGATCTGCGGACAATTTACCCACTCGATAAAGAGGCAATCATTGAAGCGGCTCAAAGAACAGGGAAAGTATTGCTAGTTACGGAGGATAATAAGGAAGGCAGTGTGATCGGCGAGGTTGCTGCCATCATAGCTGAAAATTGCTTATTTGATCTGGATGCTCCAATAAAGCGCTTGGCAGGACCGGAAATACCTGCAATGCCATATGCACCAACTATGGAGAAATTTTTCATGGTTAATCCGGATAAAGTTGAAAAAGCAATGCGGGAGTTAGCGGAATTTTAACTAAAGAAGCATTTCACTAGACGCTAGACTGGATTTGGCTTGTTTCGCCATTAATTACAACCGCATTTAGCTATAGTTAATATTCATAAAGGAGGGATCCACATGGCTATGGAGAAGATTAACATGCCCCAGCTAGGTGAAAGTGTTACAGAAGGTACGATCAGTTCCTGGCTGGTAGGTATTGGCGATAAAGTGAACAAATACGATCCAATTGCCGAAGTCATGACCGATAAAGTAAATGCAGAAGTACCATCTTCCTTTACCGGTGTGATAAAAGAACTCATTGCCCAGGAAGGGGACACGATTGAAGTTGGTGAACTGATGTGTTATATCGACGCAGAGGACAGTTCTTCTGATGATAAAGCTCCTGGTGAAAATAATAACGAAAAAGCGCAAAAACCTGAGGAAGAAAGCAGCGCAAATGCCGATCAATCCATGAAAAAGCGTTATTCTCCTGCAGTATTACGGATGGCGCAGGAAAATGATATTGACTTAACACAGGTAAATGGCAGTGGTAAAGGCGGGCGCATTACTAGAAAAGATATTGAAAAAATCCTGTCATCCGGGCAAATACCTGCAGCAAGCGAGGAACCTGGCCGGGATAACCAACGACAAGATTCGATTCCGCAGACAACAGCACCAATGAAAGCAGTCCAGCAAACGACACAAGCTGGTGACATCGAGATTCCGGTTACTGGTGTTCGTAAAGTGATTGCCCAAAACATGGTGCGCGCCAAACAGGAAATCCCTCATGCCTGGATGACCGTCGAGGTGGATGTGACAGACCTTGTTTCCTATCGTAACGAAGTAAAAAATGACTTTAAACAAAAAGAAGGCTATAATCTTACATTCTTTGCTTTTTTTGTGAAAGCAGTCGCGCAAGCATTAAAAGAATACCCGCAATTGAATAGTGTCTGGGCCGGTGATAAAATTATCCAAAAAAAGGATATTCATTTATCCATTGCGGTAGCAAACGATCAGGAATTGTTTGTACCTGTGATTAAACATGCTGATGAAAAAAGCATCAAAGGAATTGCGAAAGACATTTATGAGCTTGCAGCAAAAGCTCGCTCTGGTAAACTAACGTCTGATGACATGCATGGTGGCACGTTTACGGTGAACAATACCGGGTCATTTGGATCGATTCATTCGATGGGGGTAATCAACTATCCGCAAGCTGCAATCCTGCAAATCGAATCAATTGTAAAACGTCCGGTGATTATCAACGATATGTTTGCCGCAAGAGACATGGTTAATTTGTCGTTATCGTTGGATCACCGTATTCTCGATGGGCTTATCTGCGGAAAATTTCTTGCGAGGGTAAAAGAAATTTTGGAACATCTCAACAAAGAAACAGTCAACATCTATTAATTGCTTTGTCCACAAGCAATTTAAATTGAAAACTGTTACTAAAATTGATAAGCTTAAAAAAGGATTTACCTATACTTAAATTACATTAAGGGGATGGATGTTCAGATGGATTTCAATCTATTCATGAATGATGTTGTCGATGCAGCACGCAAAGATATCATCGAAGCTGGTTACGAAGAGTTGAAAAGCCCGGAACAAGTAGAAGAAGCGCTTGACCGTAAAGGCACGACCTTGGTTATGATTAACTCTACTTGTGGGTGTGCCGGCGGTGTTGCTCGTCCAGCTGCTGCTAATGCCATTCATTACGATAAACGGCCGGATCACTTAGTAACCGTTTTTGCTGGCCAGGACCGGGAAGCTACGGAAAAGGCAAGAGAGTATTTTGAAGGGTACCCACCTTCATCACCATCATTTGCCTTTCTCAAGGATGGCAAGATCGTAACAATGCTGGAACGTCATGATATTGAGGGTTTTACAGCGATGGACGTGATTGGCAAGCTCCAGCATGTTTTTGATGAACATTGCGAAGAAATATAATGTTTTCCACGTATTTAAAGGGGGCTGTCTCTGGGTTAACGGGTCAGCCTCATTTTAATCAGACCAATTGATTTACAGTTCTCGTATTGGGTTCCAGATCGTTGTTAGGGGAGATTTTATAGTGAAAATTGGCTATAGGACAATTAAGACAGCAATAGGCACGCCGATTGCTATTACACTCGCTCAATTGCTAGGGGTAACAAATTATGTTTCTGCTGGAATTTTAACGATTTTGTGTATACAGCCGTCACGAAAACGGTCAGTTTTGAGTGCTTGGCACCGTTTTTTAGCCTGTACATTGGCCATTGTCTTCTCCTTTGTGTTCTTTGAAACGATAGGCTACAATCCAATATCAGTTGGAATCATGCTGGCATTTTTCATTCCAACTACCGTATTTTTAAAAATTTCACCGGGGATTGCGACTAGTTCCGTTATTATCTTACAATTGTATGGTGCTGGCCATATTTCCACTGCTTTTGTAATAGAGGAATTTTTGTTGATTTTGGTTGGTGTAGGAACTGGACTTTTGTTAAATTTATATATGCCAAGCTTGGATAATGAATTAACGATAAAGCAGCAGAAACTGGAGGAGAATTTCCGAACAATTTTGCAGGAAATTGCATTATACATACGAGACAAAAATCAAGCGTGGGATGGCAAGGAATTGACGGAGGCAGAACAAATTCTGCAGGAGGCAAATGATTTAGTGGCGCGGGACAGGGAAAATCACCTGTTACGAAATAAACATCCATACGCTGATTATTTTGTGATGCGGACAAAGCAATTTGCATTGCTTCAACGAATGCTGCCACTCGTCACAAGGCTGCCCAATACAGTTACCATTTCCGAGAAGATTGCTTGTTTTTTTGAAAAGTTGGCAGATGCTGTTCACCCTGGCAATACAGCTATTCTGTTTCTCGATGAATTGGATGAACTGCATAAGGCCTTTGACCAGGAACCGCTACCTGTTACGAAAGAGGAATTTGAAACAAGGGCAAACCTTTTTCGTCTGCTGCATGAAATTGAGGACTATTTAATTTTAAAAAAGAAGTTCAAAACAAGTGATGTAAAGAAAAATAAAAAGACTGGAGCTGAACAATCTGCTACCTAATCCAGTCTTCGGTTCTTTTGCCGATTATAAAAACATTGCTAATCCTGTTGTAAACAATGTCAAAACCATAGCGAGTATCATGATGTAGACAACTGCTTTAAATCGTTTTTCACGTTTTGACCGTTTCCTTGCTGCTTGTTTCGCTTGCTTGTTGATTTGTTTCTGAGCCACCGGAATTCCTCCTTCATTCCAACATGCTACTTGTATTTTATCGTTAAAATCGGGATTGGACAAGTGTAAAAAATAATGAATATGGTAATCAGAAAAAGAGATTTGATTTGAGGTGGCAAACAATGTCTGAAGACAAGATTCAACCTGATCAGAAAAAAGCCGTGGATAAGACGGTTGAAAGTTTTCCAGAACAGAGGACTGTTTGCACATCGTCATCGGAAATAGCAGTTAACCGGCTATATTTTGGTGACAAGGATAAGAAGCCAAAGAAAATTTCCCATATCGGGATTGCCGTACAGTCAATCGATGATACGATTTCCTTTTACACCGATGTATTGGGCCTTGAGCTTGAAGCGGTTGAGACGGTAGCGTCAGAAGGGGTAAAGATTGCGTTTCTTTCGATTGGTGAAACCCGGTTTGAACTGCTGGAACCGCTTCATGACACATCAATAATCCAAAAGTTTATCGATAAAAAAGGGGAAGGAGTTCATCATATTGCTCTTGCCGTGGATAATATCAAGGAGCGGCTAGTACAATATAAAAATGGTGGTATCAACTTAATCAACGAGGAAGCAAAACGAGGTGCAGATAACAGCAGAATCGCATTTCTCCATCCGAAGCAAGCGAACGGCGTTCTATTTGAGCTGTGCCAAGAGGAAGGCGGAAGTGAAGGATAATGGATGTTTTGATATAACAAATGATGCGATAGGTCAACCTCGTGAGTAATGGTACTGGATTTGCACCGGGGCATGGTGGAATTAAAATTCAAGCAAAAGGAGCTACAGTACAAATGGTTCAAATAAATCAAGAGCGCTTAATCAATGAATTTATGGAATTGGTACAAATTGACTCAGAGACAAAACAGGAGGCGAAAATTGCCGGTGTTTTAAAGCAAAAATTTACTGACTTGGGGCTTGATGTTATAGAGGATAACAGTAAAGCAGAAACCGGTCATGGAGCAGGTAATTTAATTTGTAATTTAGCAGGAACGAAAGCTGATGCAGATACCATTTATTTCACATCACATATGGATACGGTTGTTCCAGGGAACGGAATTAAACCATCGATTAAAGACGGCTATATTGTATCGGATGGCACAACTATACTCGGTGCAGATGATAAAGCTGGACTTGCAGCAATTCTGGAGGCAATTCGCACATTGCAGGAAAACAAAATCGAGCATGGCGATATTCAATTTGTGATCACAGTTGGTGAAGAATCAGGCCTGGTCGGGGCAAAAGCATTAGATTCTTCCTTGCTTAAAGCAAAATACGGGTATGCGATTGATAGTAACGGGGCTGTGGGTGATATCATTGTTGCTGCGCCGACACAAGCGAAAATTTTTACCGTTATCAAGGGAAAAACGGCACATGCCGGGGTTGCTCCCGAAAAAGGTGTTTCCGCAATTACACTTGCGGCCAAGGCTATAGCTAAGATGCCACTTGGCCGGATTGATGCGGAAACAACCGCGAATATCGGCAGGTTCGCAGGTGGCCAGCAAACGAATATTGTCTGTGATTATGTAGAAATTTTAGCAGAAGCACGCTCGCTTGTTCCGGAAAAAATGGAAGCACAGGTAGCTAAAATGAAAGATGCCTTCGAAACAACTGCAGAAGGACTTGGCGGCAGTGCTGAGGTTGATGTGAAGATTATGTACCCTGGTTTTAACCAAAAAGCAGGTGATCAAGTTGTGGAAGTTGCCCGTAACGCAGCAAAAGTGATTGGCCGCGAAAGCAAGCTGCTAAAAAGCGGTGGCGGCAGTGATGCCAATGTGATAGCTGGGTTCGGCATTCCGACTGTAAACTTGGCTGTCGGGTATGAAGAGATTCATACAACAAATGAACGGATTCCGGTAGATGAGCTTGTGAAAGTGACGGAGCTGATCACCGCAATTGTGGAGGAAGCAGCAAAATAATAGTCTAGGACAGTAAACAGTGGATTTTGGCTTGTGAATGACAATGGTTGGCCAGTAAATGCTTTTATTTGGCCAGTAAACAAAAATGGACAGTAAATAACACGAGTTCACCGGTGAACAACTATATAAAAATGAAAGAGACTGGGTTGGTTGGTATCCGGTCTTTCTTTTTTATGTTATAATAAAATATAGAAACAACCGTTCGTGAAGGGTGTTAAACATGTCTCACTGGTATCCGAAAAAAGGTCGCGTCATTTTTCATATTGATATGAACTGCTTTTATGCCTCCGTTGAAATGGCATATAATCCCAAGTTGAAAGGGAAACCGCTGGCGATTGCCGGTAACCCGGAAGAGCGTAAAGGAATTATTGTGACAAGCAGCTACGAAGCCAGAGCTAGGGGAGTCAAAACGACCATGACATTGTGGCAGGCAAGGAAACTTTGCCCAACTTTAATTATCATGCGCCCGAATTTTGACCGTTATCGAATGGCTTCTCAAGAAATGTTTAAAATGCTTGCCGAAATAACCCCCTTCGTGCAGCCGGTATCGATCGATGAGGGTTATATGGACATAACCGAATGCGAACAGCTTGGTAATCCAATCAGAATAGCTGAAAACCTGCAAAAACGGATTAAAGATGAATTGGATTTGCCATGCAGTATTGGAATCGCGCCAAATAAATTTTTGGCAAAAATGGCGTCCGATATGAAAAAACCGATGGGAATAACCATTCTCCGTAAACGTGATTTGCCACAAAAGCTATGGCCGCTTCCTGTTGGCGACATGTATGGTGTGGGTGAAAAAACAGCTCGCAAATTGAATGCGATTGATGTAAAGACAATTGGTGATCTTGCCTCCCGTGATGTCTATCACCTAAAACAAGTGTTAGGGATAAATGGTGAACGACTGCGTAATCGGGCAAATGGCATTGATCCAAGACCAGTCGATCCGGAGGCGGTGAACGAATTTAAAAGTATTGGCAGTTCGCAAACATTGCCCGAGGATACGACGGACGAGGTTGATATTCAAAAACTAATGGAGCAGCTTGCCAGTAATGTAGAGCGAAGAATGAACCGAAAACAGGCAGCAGGACTTGGTGTACAACTTATGATTCGTTATCATGACCGTAAAACGATTACAAGAAGCAAAAAGCTGCAATCCTACATTGAAAAGAAGGAAGATATTCTTCGTGTCGCCAATGAACTATTTCAAAAGCATTGGAACCTTGAACCGATTCGTTTACTAGGGATTACAGTTCAAGATGTAGAAGGAAAGCAAAATATCGCACACCAATTGGATTTATTTACGTATGAAGAAGAGGCAAGGAAAGAAAAACTCTATACAGCAATTGAAGAATTAACGAATAAATACGGCAAAAACCCTTTTAAACAAATGGAAAATCAGGGGCAGAACGATCAGCCGCGTACCAGTTTTCAAAAGGATTTTTTGGATGATTATAAAAGATGAAAGCTCACATTGTTACATTAGATGGGGGTTTTTTATAATTATCATGGAAATTATAAAGTTTATACGCTGTGGTAACTGACTGTTCAAGATGGCCACGTCAGGCGACAACACCCGCATCGGTACAATAAGTTTCAGTTGAAGTTCGGATAAAACACCCACGACAATCACCAATTGAAAAGAGCGAGCACGTCCTATACATTCCCACGCTCGTATTCTGAAAACCTATTTATAAATCCATTTATCCAAGCGTACAGCTCACACTTATGGAAACGTGTGGGCTGTTTTTTTATCCCCTATCTGAAAAAAATAAATTATTTTAAAATACCTATTGCATATTTATACTATATTATTTATAATAATACACAATCATTTTAAAGGGGCTGAATACAGGGTGAAGGCAGGAATAGTTGGAGCGAATGGGTATGGGGGTGTTGAGCTGGTTCGACTGTTGCATCACCATCCAATGGTAACGCTCGATTTACTCGTATCACATTCGACTCAGGGACAAAAGATTACTGACCAGTATCCACACTTACATAACATCTTAGAATTGCCTTTAGAGAAGCTAAGTTTGAATGAAATTACCGATCGGGTAGATGTGTTATTTTTCGCAACACCTTCAGGAGTAACGAAAGAAATCGCACCGCCGTTCGTTAAGGCGGGACTTCCCTGTATCGATCTATCTGGAGACTTTCGGTTAAAAGAAGGGCACTCATACGAACAATGGTATAAAAAATCACCAGCCGAACCGGAATTTTTGGATCAGGCGGTTTACGGATTACCAGAGATATTCCGTGAGCGCATCAAAGATGAAACATTCGTTGCCAATCCAGGCTGTTATCCAACGGCAGCATTACTCGGAATAATCCCTTTGATCAAGGAGGGTATTACGGAAACAACAGGGACAATTATTATCGACGGCAAAACGGGGGTGTCCGGAGCCGGGAGGAAACTAGTGCAGGGATCACTGTTTTCCGAAATCAATGAAAATACAAAAGCATATAATCTCGGAAGTCACCAGCATACACCGGAAATAGAACAAGTGTTGACCGATTTGCACGGCAAGAATATCAAGGTCAGCTTTAATGCCCATCTGGTACCAATGACAAGAGGGATTTTATGTACAATATACACACCGCTTAAAGAACGATTAGCAGATGCAGATCTTGTTCAATTGTATAAAGAAGCATATCAAGATGAATATTTCGTTCGCGTCAGACCGGAAAAAACATGGCCAGCAACAAAGGAAGTATATGGCACAAATTATTGCGATATTGGTGTTAAGGTTGATGAACGGACAAATATGGTCATTGTTGTTTCTGTCATTGACAATCTTGTAAAAGGTGCAGCAGGTCAGGCAATTCAAAATATGAATCTACTAAATAATTGGGATGAAAGGACAGGACTTGACACCATCCCTGTTTATCCATAGAAGGAGGGCGTAATGGAGGAGACACAAGCGGAATTGCAAGAAGTAACTGAAGGTGGTATTTTAACGGCCAAAGGTTTCCATGCTGGAGGAGTTCACTGCGGTATCAAGCGGAAGCGGCATGACCTGGGCTGGCTTTATTCGGAGGTGCCGGCACATACCGCTGCTGTTTATACGACGAATCTGTTTCAGGCCGCTCCACTTTTGGTAACAAAGGAAAGCATTGCGGTAGAACAGAAAATCCAGGGGTTAATCGTTAATTCCGGGGTTGCGAATGCGTGTACTGGTGAGCAGGGAGTCGCGAATGCATACCAAATGCGCCATTTATTCGCACAAAAGCTTGGGACTAGCGACCACCTCGTTGCTGTTAACTCAACTGGTGTTATCGGAGAGCAGCTGTCCATGGAAAAAATCAAACAGGGAATTGCGCAAATTAATCTGAATGAATCTGAGCAAGAAAGCTTTGCGAAGGCTATTTTGACAACCGATACGTATACGAAACATGTTTGTATTCAACTGGAATTAAACGGGGAGCTTGTAACAATTGGTGGAACGGCTAAAGGTTCTGGCATGATCAACCCGAATATGGCAACAATGCTTGCATTTTTAACGACAGATGCGAGCATTGAACCGGTTGCCCTGGATGTGGCATTAAGGTCGGCTGTAAACCAGACGTTTAATTGCATTACGGTTGATGGCGATACAAGTACGAATGATACGGTTATGATCATGGCCAACGGGGAAGCCAACAATCAATCGATAACATTGGCAGATAAGGGAAATTTTCAGCTGTTTACCGATGCTCTAACGAAAGTCTGTCAATCGCTGGCAAAACAAATTGCTAGAGACGGGGAAGGTGCCACTAAATTAATCGAGGTGCAGGTAACCGGAGCCGCTCGTATGGAAGACGCTAAGGCGATTGGGAAAACGATTGTTGGCTCAAGTCTTGTGAAAACAGCGGTATTTGGAGCTGATGCTAACTGGGGCCGAATCATTTGTTCGATTGGTTACAGCGGAATAGAGCTTGAGACAAGTAAACTTGCTGTTTCGATTGGGGATATACCTATTGTTCAGCATGGTATGCCAACTCATTTTCACGAAGAGCTGGTGAACAATTATTTAAAATGGAATGATGAAATCAAGATCACAGTGGATTTGCACAGTGGTAGTGAGGAAGCGTTCGCATGGGGCTGTGACCTATCTTATGACTATGTAAAAATTAATGCTTCCTATCGAACTTGAGGGGAGGGTGACGGTGGCTTATCAGATTATTAAATGTGGTGGCAGTGTTCTTGACCAGCTTCCGGAATCATTTTACCAGGAAGTCATTACCTTAATCGAGGACTATCAAGCCCAACCAGTAATCGTACACGGCGGGGGTCCAATGGTGTCCTCATTGCTCACGGATCTCAATATCGAAACGAAATTTGTAAACGGAATGCGTATAACAACCGAAGAAGTTCTTGATGTAGTAGAGATGGTTCTATCCGGCACCATAAATAAAAAACTTGTTCGTGCCATTGTAGAAAATGGCGGCGAAGCGTTTGGCTTAAGTGGTGTCGATGGAAAGCTGCTTCTGGCACGCGCTATACAAAGCAAACAGCAACTGGGCTATGTTGGGGAGGTTGTTTCCGTTAATACAACGCCACTAAAGATGGTTCTGGAACAAGGAAAAATCCCTGTTATATCACCCGTTGCCATTGATGAAACCGGACAGCGCTGGAACATCAATGCTGACCTGGCAGCGGCAGCAGTTGCCAAAGCGTTGAAAGCACCGTTATACATGGTTACAAACGTACCAGGTGTACTCAAAGACGGCAGCGTCATTTCTGAATTAACCGCTAACGAAGCAGAAAAAATGATTGCTGCCGGTCAAATCTACGGGGGAATGATTCCGAAAGTACAGGCGGCAATCGACTGTTTACGAGAAGGGGTGCAAAAGGTGGCGATCATTAATGGACAGGAAGAAAAGAGTCTGATCAAGCAGGTATCCGGGAAAAACGCAGGGACACTTTTTGCATTGGATGAAGCAGTAGAAACACCAGCTAATTTAGAGGCAGGAAGGGTGTGAATTGGTGGAAGCAAAAACGATTCAATCATCATTAATGCAGACGTACAATCGTTTTCCCATAACGGTTGCCAAGGGAAAGGGCAGTTATGTTTGGGATACGGATGGCTGCAGGTTTTTGGATTTTACTGCAGGGATTGCGACTTGCAACCTTGGCCATGTTCCGCAGGCAGTGAAAGAAGCGGTGTCCAGTCAACTAGAGGAACTGTGGCACTGTTCCAATTTATATCACATTGATGCTCAGGAAAAATTGGCAGCATTACTAACCGAATACAGTTGTCTGGATCAAGTCTTTTTCTGTAATAGCGGTGCAGAAGCGAATGAAGCAGCGATCAAGCTTGTCCGCTTGTTTAGTACAGAGCGCTCCAATATTGTAACGTTCCGCCAGTCATTTCACGGCCGTACAATGGCTACCCTGAGTGCAACAGGACAGGGGAAAATTCAGACCGGTTTTGCTCCTTTATTAAAAGGATTTACCTATTTTCCCTACAATGATCGGGTTAGTCTGGCAAGGCTGAAAGTGGAACAGCCTGCTGCGGTTATGCTTGAGCTTGTGCAAGGGGAAGGTGGTGTCATCCCGGCAGAACAGGATTGGATTGATGAGCTTGTTCAGATTTGTACAGACCTGCAAATATTGCTTGTTATTGACGAAGTGCAAACTGGCATGGGACGTACAGGTTCGTTGTTTGCCTACCAACAATATGGATTGGAACCGGACATCATCACCCTTGCTAAAGGTTTAGGTTCCGGATTTCCGATTGGTGCCATGCTTGCAAAAAAAGGGATAGCACAGGCTTTTCAGCCAGGGAGCCATGGTAGTACATTCGGCGGCAACCCACTGGCAGCAACAGCTGGTCTCGCAACGGTAACGGAATTAGTTCATTCACCGGTTATCCAAAATGGTGCCGAGAAAAGTATGTTATTGATCACCTATTTAAAACAGCTGAAACAGGAATTCCCGCAAATTAAGACGATTCGCGGGCGGGGGCTCTTGATTGGAATGGAAGTGGCGGATGTACCGGCGGGAGAAATCGTGCAAGCAGCTATTCAGGAAAAATTACTGATTCTGACAGCTGGCCCCTCCGTCATTCGGCTCTTGCCACCACTGACGATAACAGAAGACGACATTCTGTTGTTTATAAAAAAATTCCGAAGCGTACTGACACACGTATTTTCGTAAAACAGGAGGTTATGGCTTATCAATCAGGTAAAAAAGGTACTGGTTATTGGTTCAGGTCCAATTGTCATCGGGCAGGCCGCAGAATTTGATTATGCCGGTACAGAGGCATGCTTGGCATTGAAAGAAGAAGGAATCGAAGTCGTTTTACTGAACAACAATCCAGCAACAATTATGACCGATGAAACAGTTGCTGATCGTATTTACCTTGAGCCGATGACCGTCAACTCCATTGAAAACATTTTTGAAAAAGAACGTCCCGATGGGCTTATTGGGACACTTGGCGGCCAAACAGGATTAAATTTGACATTGGAAGTGCACAATTCTGGTTTATTGGAAAAATACGATGTTCAATTGTTGGGAACATCAGTAAATTCAATGCAAAATGGGGAAGACCGGGAAAAATTTCGTGCGCTTATGCAAGAACTAAACGAACCAGTACCTGATTCCCATATTATTACGACGGTGGAGCAAGCTGTCAGCCGTGCAGAGGAAATCGGCTATCCGGTAATTATTCGTCCAGCCTATACACTAGGTGGCACCGGTGGCGGTTTTGCGGAAAACAGCTTGCAATTACAATCAATTGTCACGAATGGACTGCAGATAAGCCCGATTCATCAGGTACTGTTAGAGAAAAGTATCAAAGGCTTTAAAGAAATTGAATTTGAAGTGATTCGCGATGTCCATGATGATTGTGTTATTGTCTGCAGCATGGAAAACGTCGATCCGGTTGGTGTCCATACAGGCGATTCGATTGTCGTTGCACCAGCACAGACATTAACAGAACAGCAAAATACAATGCTTTGTAATGCAGCGGTTACTATTATTCGCGAACTCGGGGTTATTGGCGCGTGTAATATTCAATTTGCCCTTGCCCATGATACAAACGAATATTATGTTATTGAAGTTAATCCACGGGTGAGTCGTTCGTCAGCATTAGCATCGAAAGCAACCGGCTGTCCGATTGCTAAAATCGCAACAAAATTGGCACTTGGTCAATCATTGGATGACTATTTCCCATCCAAGACTGATACCGTTCATCAACTATTTATCGATTATACGGTTGTAAAAATTCCGCGATTTTCCTTTGATAAGTTTCCGGAGGCAGATAGAAAGTTAGGGACACAAATGAAGGCTACCGGGGAAACAATGGCGATCGATCTAACCTTTGAAGCCGCATTGAATAAAGCAGTTCGCTCGTTGGATAACGGTTTAACATCCTTACAGCATCCGTTAATTACCGGTAAAGACTATCCGGTTTTGCTTGAACACATGCAGCAACCTACTGATTTACGGTTGTTTGCTGTGGCAGAAGCACTGCGGATGGGAAAAGGTGTGCAGGAAATTTATCATTTGACCGCGATCAGCCGGCTGTTTTTAAAGAAAATCAAACAAATTGTAGGGATGGAACAAACCCTAAAGACTGCATCATTAGATAAAGTCACTGCCGAGCAATTATTACAAGCAAAACATTTGCAAATCAGCAACAAGGCATTGGCTGAATTTTTCCAGGCAACGGAACAGGAGGTACAGGAAAAAATCAAGGAGTTTCAGTTAATGCCAAGTTATCAGGTAGTTGCTTCCGAAAATCATTTCCCATATTATTATTCGACCTGGTATAACAAAGAAATGCCCGATGCGGGATCTGTGCAAGGGAATAAAGTACTGATTCTTGGCTCTGGACCGATTCGTATCGGGCAAGGGATGGAATTTGATTATAGCTCCGTCCATGCGGTTTATGCCTTGAAAAAAATGGGTTACACAACTGTAATCGTAAATAACAATCCGGAAACTGTTAGTACGGACAGTTCAGTAGCCGATCATCTTTATTTTGAGCCATTAACGACGGAGGATATTTTAGCTGTAACCCGTCGGGAAAAGGTGGAAGGTGTATTTATTCAATTTGGCGGGCAAACCGCAATTAACCTCGCTAAAGATTTGGCGGATGCGGGAGTCCGGATTTACGGTACTTCACCAGAAAAAATTGACCAGCTGGAGGATCGGAAACATTTTTATCAGCTGCTTAAGGAGATAAACATTCCGCATATTCAAGGGGAAATGGCCTACAGTCTAAATGAAATCAAAGCCTGCGCTGAAAAAATCGGGTACCCGGTTCTGGTTCGCCCATCGTATGTGATTGGCGGGCAATCCATGTTTATTATTCATCAGGAGGCAGCATTGGTCGCCTATTTGGACACAATCCGTTATTCTGATCAGCGAATTTGGCCGATCTTGGTTGACAAATATACACCGGGGCTAGAGGCGGAAGTGGATGTTATTACCGATGGGGAACATTGCTTTGTGCCGGGGATTGTGGAGCATGTGGAACAGGCTGGTGTTCATTCTGGCGACAGCATTGCCGTCATGCCACCTGTTCGTTTATCTTCCATCCAACAGGAAATATTGCTTTATTATGCGCAATCCATTTGCAAAGCGGCAAATATAGTTGGCTTGGTTAATATCCAGTTTGTTATTACAGATGAGCAGATATATGTGCTGGAAGTGAACCCGAGAGCGTCACGAACCATCCCGATGATTAGCAAAATAACGGGGGTGCCAATGGTTGAATTGGCCATTCGTACCCAGCTTGGGGAGCGGCTTGAAAGGAATCGTGTACCGGAATCACTTGGTTATTATGCAGTGAAGGCACCAGTATTTTCGGCAGCACAATTAGCGGGCGTTGATCACAAGCTCGGTCCGGAAATGAAATCGACCGGTGAAGCGCTTGGTCTTGCAGCAACGTATAAGGACGCACTTGCTAAAGCAACTGATATGAAGGCGTATACGATCGAAAAAGATTCGGAAAAACGATATGTGCTTTGCTCAATAACGGATAGAGAGAAGCCGGCACTGTTGTCAATTAGCAAAGAACTGAGGAAAGATTTTTCATTACTTGCCACACCGGGAACGAGTGCCTATTTAAGCAAACACGAGATTGTCAATCAGACCATCGAAAGTAGTTCAGCAGAATTGGAAAGGGTTTTTCAGCAGCAAATCATAGCTGGGACAGTTGTCACTCCGACCGGTTTGCAAAATAAGAAAAGCGGAAGGCAGATCCGGGCACTTGCCGTAACGTATCAGGTTCCATTGTTTACATCGCTTTCGACATTACAGGCAGTAATCGAAAGTAACATACAGACTAATTCTGTTACATCATTACAGGACTATCTTCATACGTATTCAACTGTTTAGTGGAAGGGGATTGATTTTTATGACGAATGTACTTTCAACAGAGGATAAGGCTCGACCCATTTTGCAGCATAAGGATTTTTTAACCCTCGGTCATTTTAACAAAACTGAAATAACCATGCTGTTAGCTGAAGCGGTCAAGCTTAAAAAGCAAACGAAAGCGGGGATTTTTAACCCCTGCTTACGGGGAAAAGTTCTCGGAATGATTTTTGAAAAAGCATCTACCAGAACAAGGGTGTCATTTGAAGTCGGAATGTTGCAGCTTGGCGGCGAGGCAATTTTTCTTAGCGCGGGTGATATCCAGCTTGGCCGGGGAGAATCAAACGCAGATACGGCAAAAGTACTGTCACGTTATGTGGACGGCTTAATGATCCGAACATTCAGTCATAAGATTATCGAAACCTATGCACAATATGCTACCGTTCCAGTTATCAATGGGTTGACGGATCTGCATCATCCGACACAAGTACTTGCAGATTTATTAACCATTTACGAGCATAAAGGAAAACTGGCTGGCCTAAAACTCGCCTATTTTGGTGATGGAAATAACAACATGTGCCACTCTTTAATGGAGGGAGCAGTGAAGGTTGGAATGGATGTGGCAATTGCCTGCCCGACGAATTATCGGCCGAATCCGGAAATTCTCGGAGAACTCAAACAAGAGGCAACAGCAAATGGAACGAAGCTAAGTGTCAGCGAAAGCCCAGCAGAGGCGATGGTGGACGCGGATATTGTGGTGACAGACGTATGGGCAAGTATGGGAAAAGAACAGGAAAATGAAGAGCGGAAGAATATTTTCGCGCCGTATCAGGTCAATGAGAACTTGTGCAAGCATGCCAAAGCAGATTTTACATTTTTACATTGTTTGCCTGCACATCGAGGAGAGGAAGTTTCCGCTGCAATTATGGATGGTTCTCATTCGGTTGTGTTTGACGAAGCGGAAAATCGGCTGCATGCGCAAAAAGCATTGTTGAAACTGTTGCTGGGGTAATAGAGGTTGTTCAAAAAGTCAGCAAAGCTAAGCAACGACCTTTAAGAGTTGTAGAGGAACAGCCGATGCTCGGGACCCATGACGCCTCGACCTTCAAGATCCAATTTGGCGGCTTTTGAACACGAACGAATAAATAAATAAATTGGGGGTATGGAGATATGAGTGAAGGGAAAATTGTGCTAGCTTATTCAGGTGGATTGGATACATCTGTTTCAATTAAATGGCTGCAGGAGAAATATAATTATGATGTGATTGCATTGGCGATTGATCTTGGGGAAGAAAAGGATTTGGAGGCTGTCCGGCAAAAAGCATTAAACGTCGGAGCTATTAAAGCAATTGTTATTGATGCAAAAGAAATGCTGGCGAACGATTATCTCATGCCGGCATTGCAAGCAAATGCATTATATGAAGGGAAATACCCGCTATCTTCCGCATTGAGTCGTCCTTTAATCGCTAAACTGCTCGTTGATGTAGCTGAGCAGGAAGGTGCGATTGCAGTGGCCCACGGCTGTACCGGAAAGGGGAACGATCAGGTGCGTTTTGAGGTTTCCATACAGGCCCTGAACCCTGATTTACAAGTAGTTGCCCCTGTCAGAGAATGGGGGATGACACGTGATGAGGAAATCGCTTATGCAAAAGACAAAGGAATCCCGATCCCCGTTGATCTGGATAATCCATTTTCGATTGATGCGAATATTTGGGGACGTGCCTGTGAAGCAGGGGTACTCGAAAATCCGTGGAACGAGGCACCAGAAGCAGCTTTTGCCTGGACAAATCCGGTTGAAGCAACACCTCACGAGCCCGAATTAGTCGATATTTCTTTTGAAAATGGAGTTCCAGTAGCATTGAATGACGAGCCGATGGGGCTGGTTTCGATCATTGAGACATTAAATGCTGCAGGCGGTGAGCATGGAATCGGGCGGATTGATCATATTGAAAATCGTTTAGTCGGCATTAAATCCCGGGAAGTCTATGAAAATCCCGCCGCATTAATCTTAATCAATGCCCATCAGGAGATGGAATTTTTAACCCATACGCGGGAGGTTAGTCAATTCAAGAAAACGATTGATCAGCAATTTGCCCAAATGATTTATGATGGGCTATGGTACTCTCCATTACGCAAGGCTGTTGATGCGTTTGTTGCCGAAACGCAAAAAACGGTTTCTGGAAAAGTACGTGTAAAGCTGTTTAAAGGAAATCATACGGTTATCGCCCGGAAATCTGATTTCAGCTTGTACAATGAAACATTAGCAACCTATGAAAAAGGTGACATGTTTGATCATCATGCTGCGGTCGGCTTTATCAAGCTGTGGGGACTGCCAACGAAAGTTCATGCGGAAATTCACCAGAAAGAAAAGGTATATAAATAAAGTGAAACTTCATGCAGTAGGTGATCTTACTGCCTGCTTCCGGGATAAATTTTCTTTGCGGAGGTTCATCATTTGAACTTCCGTAAATTCTTTACATAAAGGAGAGAACTATTCATGTCTAAGCTTTGGGGTGGACGTTTTACAAAATCAACGAATGAGCTTGTTGAATCATTTACCGCTTCCATTGATTTTGATCAACAATTCGCAATGGAAGATATTAAGGGAAGTATCGCCCACGTTACGATGCTCGCTGAGTGTGAGATCATTGCCAGTGATGAAGCCTCAAAGATTATCAATGGCCTCAAAACCATTGAAAAAAAAATCAAGGCTGGATTGGTTGAATATTCGGTGGAGCATGAGGACATTCATATGAACATCGAAAAAATGCTCATTGACGAAATCGGGCCTGTTGGCGGGAAACTCCATACCGGACGAAGCCGAAATGACCAAGTTGCAACTGATATCCATTTATATGTAAATAAAAAAACAAAAGAAATCATCGAACTGGTGACAACTGTGCAAACGGCATTTGTGAAACAAGCGGAAGCAAATATCGATGTCATTATGCCAGGCTATACACATCTTCAGCGGGCACAACCAGTGTTATTTTCCCACCATATACTTGCCTATTTCTGGATGTTTGAGCGGGATAAACAGCGTCTGGTTGATAGTTTAAAGCGGGTAAACTGGTCTCCGCTTGGTGCCGGTGCGCTTGCTGGGACGACTTTTCCAATCAATCGTGAACGTACTGCAGCATTGCTCGGATTTGAAAACGTCTATCCGAACAGCCTGGATGCGGTTAGTGACCGTGATTTTATTTTGGAATTTTTATCAATTGCCTCAATCATAATGACCCATATATCACGACTTTCAGAGGAGCTTATCACGTGGTCAAGTCAGGAATTTGATTTTATCGAACTGGACGACTCTTTCTGCACTGGTTCAAGTATCATGCCTCAAAAAAAGA
Source organism: Virgibacillus dakarensis (assembly GCF_900155625.1). Taxonomy (NCBI): domain Bacteria; kingdom Bacillati; phylum Bacillota; class Bacilli; order Caryophanales; family Bacillaceae; genus Virgibacillus; species Virgibacillus dakarensis. The sequence continues at coordinate 1,476,461 of NZ_LT732553.1, read as the reverse complement.
ATCCAGATGTGCCCGAGCTTTTGCGTGGGAAAACGGGACGCGTTCATGGAAATTTATTCGGATTGCTAACGGTTTTAAAGGGACTCCCGCTAGCCTATAACAAAGACATGCAAGAGGACAAAGAAGGACTGCTTGATACTGTAAAAACACTGGATGGTTCATTACGATTACTTGCACCAATGATCGAAACGATGCAAGTAAAGAAAGAAAAAATGTACAAGGCTGTTGACCAGGATTATTCCAATGCAACCGATATTGCTGACTACCTTGTTACAAAAGGTCTTCCATTTCGTCAGGCACATGAAATCATTGGTAAGATTGTTTTGTATGCGATCCAGCAGAAAAAGTATTTGTTGGGACTATCACTTGACGAATATCGATCATTTAGTGAACTGTTTGCGGAAGATATTTTTGAAGTGCTTCAGCCAAAACATGTGGTAGAGGCGCGCAATAGTACTGGCGGCACTGCAGAAAAGCAAGTACGTGAACAGTTAGAGCAAGCGAAGGCTTTAGTGGAATAGAATCAATTTAAAAATAACTCAGTCAAACTGGGTTATTTTTGTGGATAAGCAGGAAATTGTGAAGTGGAGGTTGAAACTATAATTATGCTGCAACTTTTGTGAAATAAAACTGGGTTTTTTGATAACCGTTAAAAGGAGATTGAATGTTGAGTACAAATCCAAAATCACCACTAACACATGATGAAAAAGCAAGACTTCAAAAAGCTAAAATAAAAATAAGCGAAATACACTCGCTTAGCACGATTCAATTAGCACAAATACTGAATATCTCCGAAGACAGATCTCTAGTAGTTAAAGCACTAGCAGAATTTCAAACCGTTCCATCAATTGGACATAAATTAGCTGAAAAATTGGTAAACGTTTTAAAGATTTATTCATTACAAGAAATTAAAGATAAGAATGGTGCTATTCTTTTTGATTCATTAGAAAAGAAATTAGGTGTATGGACGGATAGTTGTGTAGAAGACCAAATTCGCTGTGGCATTAACTTTGCTAACGAGTAAGTAGCAGTAAACAATGGTTTGATTTTACAGATGAAAGAAAGAGATATCGTGAACAGTTTGGATATCCAAAAGACAGACCTCAAAAAGCTTGGTATGAGAAAGAGTAATGAAGACAAATTATCATAATCCATAATCTGAATTATCGTTCCTTTGTAATAAAACAAATTTTCCATAAGCAGTAGTACTTGATCTAGAATAATTTTTATACGGAGATGTCATAGTTGGAAATTGAGAATACAGTGGAAAAATTCTTAAGTTCAAATAAACCCGATCTTTCTTCTATTAGGAAATATCATCTAGCACATCCAAAAATTTTTAACACATACTTCAATGGTTATTGCAAAAAAACAACTGAAAAAATGAAAGCTGCAATATATCGCTATTCTGAGGATTATTCCAGACTACAGGAAATTGCCAAGTTACTACCCGGCGTTATAAAAAATGTGGCAGGTAAAGGAAAGGATTACTTCGGTTTTTCACTTGACGTTCCAGTACATATCTTTGTTGGGTTATATGCCTCGAATGCGTTTGTCGATCATAAAACTGAAATCTATTTCGCTGTTGAAAAGCTGCATCAGGATCCAAAGTTATTAGAAGTAATCGTGGCTCATGAATTTGTCCATAGTTATCATTATCATATATTAGGGGTGCGGGTATTGACTGGAATGCTATTAATTGGCTGGACGTCCGTATCTCTATGTATTTAGAAGGGATAGCTACGTATTTCTCTGAAAAACTGGTACCAGGTAATCCTAAAAGCGTTTATTTTTCTTATGATGAAAAGGGAGAGGATTGGTTTTCGTTTTGTCAGGAAAATTATATGAAGCTGGTGGAAGCTTTTAAGGATGAACTTGAAAATGGATCAGTAAACATGGAACAAGAATGGTTTAGGTTGTCAGGCGGGAAGCAATTCGGATATAGCCGACTTGGTTATTATTTAGGAACTTCATTTGTTCGGGATCTATGCAAAAGGTTAACTGCGAGCGAAGCATTAACACTATTAGCCAATGGGGACATCACAAACTCTGTCGACAATTGGTTTAAAGCTCAACTTTTGAATAAAGGGTAAAAGGGTATAAAAATGATGCTAACGGTATATATAGGTGTTTTATACAAAAACGCTTGGAAAAACTTCATTTCCAAGCGTTTTACCGTTATTTCATTATCCGCTTTACCAGTGAATGAGCTATTTTACTTCTCGGGTAGCGTAGTGGGATATCGAATTTAGTCGTTTGCTTCATGATACTCTTCCTGTGTGAAAATGTATCAAAACTGTATTTGCCGTGATATCCGCCAATTCCACTATTACCAACACCACCAAAAGGCAGATTTGGATTTGCTAGATGATAGAGTGTATCATTGATGCACCCGCCACCGAACGAGAGTTGCTGCAGAACCGTTTCCTGATCACGCTCATTCTCACCAAAATAATAGAGTGCGAGTGGTTTATCCATCTGTTTTAAGGTCGATATGACATCATTAAGCTTGGAAAATGTCAGGACCGGTAATAGAGGACCGAAGATTTCCTCCTGCATAATGGGGTCTTCCCACGTCACATTATCCAAAATCGTTGGCTCTATGCTGTTTTTATCTGTGTTAACACTTCCGCCATGAACTATTATTCCATTGGTTAGAAAAGCTTGTAATCTGTTAAAATGGTTTTCATTGACAATACGAACATAGTCTTCATTTTTTAACGGTTTCTTGCCGTAAAATGATTTAATGTGTTTTTTCATCGCTTTGAATAATTTTGGCTTGACCTTTTCATGAACATACAAGTAATCTGGCGCAACACAGGTTTGTCCGGCATTGGTGAATTTACCCCAAACAATTCGTTTTGCCGCCAGATCAATTTCAGCATCGTGGTTAATAATTGCCGGACTTTTGCCGCCTAATTCCAGTGTGACAGGAGTAAGGTGCTCACTTGCCTGGCGCATGATTATCTTTCCAACCTTCGAGCTTCCGGTGAAAAAGATATAATCAACAGGCTGTTTAACTAATTGTTCACTTATCGCTTTGTCACCCTCGACCACAGCAAAATAACGATGGTCAAATGTTGCAATGATCATTTCCGTAAACAACCCGGACATTGTTTCGGTAAATTCAGAAGGCTTCAGAATTACGGTGTTTCCGGCGGCGATCGCCCCAATTGCTGGTGCAAGCGCTAGCTGAAGCGGATAGTTCCATGGCGAAATAATTAACGTAACACCGTATGGCTCCGACATGATGTAGTTTTTTGTCCCCTTATGCGTCAGGGGAGCATCCACTTTTTCATCTTCCATCCAGCTTTTTAAATTTTTAAGTGCGAAGTCAATCTCGGTATATAAAAAGCCGAGTTCTGTCGTAAGTGTTTCATGTTTAGATTTGTTTAGATCCGTTTTCAATGCTTGATAAATTTGTGATTCATAGTTTTTCAGCATGGCTTTCAGCTTTCTCAACTGCTCCTTGCGAAAAGCGTACGTTAATGTTTCCCCGCTTAAAAAGAAATCCCGTTGCTCTTTAATCAATCCTTGCACTCGTTCCATTTAATCACTCCTTGAATTTTTCGTCTTAATAGTCGTACGGAAAAAATCATTGGCAATTTCTGTGTTTGGAAAAATGCTGCAAGCTTCTTTTCGTAACAATACGTTGTCCGCTTTTTGGTAGCGTGACGAGATATGTGTTAATATGAGTCGTTTGACGCCAGCATCACGGGCGAGCATTGCTGCCTGGGCTGTCGTTGAGTGAAAATATTCATGGGCAAGATCTGCTTTTTCCTGATCAAACGTTGCTTCATGGATTAAGCAATCAGCGTTTTCCACAAATGTTTTGTTTTGTTCGGTATTTCTTGTATCCCCAAGAATCGAAATGATTCGTCCGGGCTTGTCGGGTCCGAGAAAATCCTTCCGATGAATCGTTTTTCCATCGGCAGTTGTGACGACCGCATTATCTTTAATTTGCTGATAAATTGGTCCGGGCTGGATGCCAGCTTCCTTTAAATTGTCCGCTAATAGCACACCTGGTTTATCCTTTTCCACGATTCGATACCCATAACAGGGAATTCCATGCTGTAATTTTTTACAGTAGACGGTAAACTGAACATCGTCAAACACCTTACCTTCCGCTATCTCAACAATTTCGAGCGGATATTTAAGATGGGTCTCACTTGTTGTGAGACTTGTTTCAATAAACTCCTTGATCCCTTTAGGACCGTAAACAGTCAATAAATCATCTCCACCCTGGAAGGAGCGGCTGCTCAGGAAACCAGGAAGGCCAAAGATATGATCACCATGCATATGGGTGATAAAAATTTTGTTGATCTTCCGCGGCTTGAGCGATGTCTTCATGATTTGGTGCTGGGTTGCTTCCCCACAGTCAAATAGCCAGATGCTGTTCGCCTCCTGCAGCATTGTTAGCGCAATCGCCGATACATTACGTTCATTTGAAGGAACTCCTGCACCAGTACCAAGGAAAATTAATTCCATGATGACCTCCTCCTATTGCCAACCGCGTTCGTACTGGGTAGGTGCTTCCAATGCATAGCCTAGTTCATCGGCTGCTGCCTTTGCCCAATATGGATTTCTAAGTAATGCACGTCCAATAATGACAAGATCTGCCCGGTCATTTTGCACAATTTCTTCTGCTTGCAGTCCGCTTGTGATCAGGCCAACTGCACCGGTCGCAATAGCTGTTTCTTTTTTGATCGCTTCACAGCGTGGTACTTGATAACCAGGGTAGGAGTTGATTTTAGCTGGAACAACACCGCCGGAACTGCAATCAATTAAATCGATTCCTTGCTTTTTCATTTCACTTGAAAAATAAAGTATATCCTCCATTGTATTGCCAGCCTCATTGTATTCATCTGTTGAAATACGGACGAAAATAGGACCGTTCCACTCTGTTTTTACCGCCTCAATTATTTCTGATAAAAAACGGTAACGATTTTCCCGGGAACCGCCATAGTTATCTGTCCGCTGATTCGTTAAAGGAGATAGAAACTGATTTACTAAATAGCCATGGGCACCATGAATTTCTACAATATCAAATCCCGCCAATTTAGAGCGCCTTGCTGCTTGTTTAAACGCATCAATGGTTTGCTTAATATCTTCCTGGCTCATCTCTTTTGGTACTTTATAAGCGTCATTGAACTTAATCGCAGATGGGGCAAAAATATCCGATTCCAGCTCTGCCTTCCGACCAGCATGGGCAAGCTGAATGCCAGTTTTTGCACCATAGGCGTGAAGATGTTCGTTTAATTCCGTTAATCCGGCAACATGTTCATCTCCCCAAATTCCTAAATCCTCTGCAGAAATTCGTCCTTCAGGCTGAACGGCAGTCGCCTCAGTAATTACTAATCCTACCTGACCAACTGCCCGGCTAACCAAATGGGTGAAATGAAATGGTGTAATAATCCCGTCTTGTTTGAAGACCGAATACATACACATCGGCGACATCACAATCCGATTTTTTAGTTCAACATCTTGAAAGGTTATTGGTGAAAATAATTTTGCCATTAATACATCCTCCTAATTTAATTTGTTTGATGGAATTGTTTTCGTTGTTCTAACCCCAGATCAGGTACATCGGTAAAAATACCATCAGTTTTTAAAGCAAAGCACTTTGCCATCTTAATTGGCCGGTTAACGGTATAAACACGAACCTTTATTTTTTTACGCCGACATGCATCAACGAGTGATGGGGTAAGCAGCCGATATTTGATATGAAGCGCATTCGCTCCGATCCTTTTTGCATCATGAACAAGATTTCGATTTCTCCTTGATGTTAATAAGGCAATCTCGACATCACTGAATAGGTCTTGCATTCGTTGTACGCTGACGGGGTTAAATGTTGAGAGCGTTGTACGATCTAATAATTGATAAGACTTTAGCATATCGTATACAATTGTTTCCAAGTTCTTATAATCTATTTTAGTATTTTTTAACTCAATATTTAAATATAACGGCCTGGGTTTGATCCATTGCAGGAATTCATCTAAAGAAACGATCTTCGTTCCAGTATATTTTTTGGAAAACCAGGAACCAGCATCCAATTTTCTCAGCTCAGCAAACGTAAAATCTTTAACAAACCCTCTTCCGTTGGCTGTTCGCTTTACATGTTCATCATGAATTAGGACAGGAATATTGTCTTTTGTTAGCTGGACATCGGTTTCAATTCCATCTGCACCAAGCTTATACGCTAGTTTAAAAGCGGGCATCGTATTTTCCGGCGCAAGTCGTGATGCACCACGATGCGCGATAATGTTTGTAGTCAAAAGTTTCACCTCACGTTCGATTGTGTTGCAATTTTAACGAAAAGTCAATTTTCAGGGAGGAAATCTAGATGAAAAACTGGCAAACGAAAGAGGCGCTAACGGATCTATTATGTTCACTCGTTTCCCATCAAAGTATTACTGGAAGTCCCGCAGAAATTGCCCTTCCAGAGTATCTGCATCATTTGCTCATGCAAACAGAATACTTCCAGCAGCATCCTGAACTTCTAACGTTACATCCATTAGACGATGGCAGAAGATTGTTAACGGCGCTCGTTAAAAAGGGAAATGCAAGAAAGACAGTAATATTATTAAGCCATTTTGATGTCGTGGAGGTTGAGGATTATGGTTCGCTTAAGAATCTTGCCTTCCGTCCAAAGGAACTAACAAAAGAGATGGAACATATTAAGGGAGAACTCCCGGAACAGGTGCAGCAGGATCTAGCATCGGGTGAATGGCTGTTTGGCAGGGGAACAATGGACATGAAAGCAGGCCTTGCACTCCATTTAGCCATGCTTGAAAAAGCAATGAACAATGAATTTGACGGCAATATTCTGTTGTTGACGGTCCCGGATGAAGAAGTTAATTCACAAGGGATGCTGACCGCCCTTCCCGTATTGAAGCAATTAAAAGCACAAGAAAACGTAACGTATAATGCTTGTTTAAACAGCGAACCAATGTTTAGCAAATATCCAGGAGATGATCATTATTATGTATATACAGGATCGATCGGAAAAGTGCTTCCCGGCTTTTACTGTTATGGGAAAGAGGCTCATGTTGGGGAGCCGTTTTCTGGTATCAACCCGAACCTGATGATCAGTTTTCTTTCTCAGCATTTGGAATTGAATGAAGCTTTTATTGAGAAAATCGGTGATGAGGTAACACCACCGCCAACAAGTCTGATGCAGCGCGATTTAAAAGAGGCATATTCGGTACAGATGCCAAATGCGGCGATTGCGATGTACAATGTGTTGTATTTAAAACAGCCTTTCCATGAAATAAATACAAAACTATTAATGGCTGCTAAGGAAGCGGGCCAAGACATTGAAGCTTATGTGAAAGAAAAAGCCAGCTATTTTTCCGATGTGGCGAATGACTTTTCGTTGCCCGATTTTCAAGTAACCGTTTTGATGTATGAGGAATTATATGGCGAAGCTGTTAAACGCTATGGTCAAAAGGAAATTACGAGACGGCAAAATCTATTGGTCAGCAAGCGGGAACATGGGGACCGTGATTTTTCTACACTGCTTGTACAGGATTTGGCGTCATTGTGTAAAGATTTAGGCCCAATGATTGTTTTGTTTTATAGTCCGCCATTTTATCCTGCTGTATCATCCTATGGTGATCCGTATATAAAAAATGTCATTGATCATACAATAGAACAAACCCGTAGTTCATACAATATACATTTAACGGTCGCCGAATTTTTTACCGGGTTATCCGATTTGAGCTATGTTGGTCCGCCATCAGCTAAAAGCAGTAAGCTCAGTCAATTGACAACAAATATGCCGCTAAAAAATAATGGATTTATTTTTCCGGAAGAGGTGATAGAGGAACTGACCATGCCGGTATTAAACATTGGCCCGCTTGGCAGGGATCCGCACCAATGGACCGAGCGCCTGGAACTAACATACAGCTTTGAGTATTTGCCGGATATTTTAACAAGTGCGATTAAACGGTTGCTTAATTAGGTTGAACATAAGTGACAAAAACGGGGAAAAAGGGTAAGATAGAGATAAATGAATGACCATTCACTTTGGGGGCATATTGATGAAAGTTTTACATGATACGATTACCAAAATAACAATCCCAACACCATATGCAGTAGGGGATGTACATGTTTATCTTTTAAAAGGTGATACATTGTCACTTGTTGATGCAGGTGTGAAAACAAAAGCAGCGTGGGAGGCACTAGTAGCCCAATTAAAGCAGCTTGGCTATGCACCAAATGATATTGAACAACATATTTTGACCCACCATCACCCGGATCATATCGGGCTAGTAGGCGAATTTCCAAGGGCTTACTCAATTGTTGGCCATCAGTATAACGAACCTTGGCTAACCAGGGATAAAGCATTTCTGAAAAAGTATGAGCAATTTTATAAAGATTACTTTGCATTATCCGGGGTTCCCAACAAGTATTTAGAGAAGTTGGATAAATTAAAAGCACCACTGGCACTGATCGGTGAGGGAGAGTTAACGGTGGAGCTTAATGAGGGGGATCGTTTACCTGGCCATGAAGAATGGCAGGTGATAGAGACAAAGGGCCATGCGCAAAGCCATTTATCTTTTTACCGTGAAGCGGACGGATCGTTTATCGGTGGTGACCATTTGCTCAGATCTATTTCGCCGAATCCGATTTTAGAGCCGCCGCATGATGGGGAAAAGGAGCGTCCAAAGCCACTGCTGCAATACCGGGCCAATTTACGGAAGTGTCTGAAATTGGGGGTTAACACTGTTTATCCTGGACACGGAGAAATTTTTTCGAATGTGGATGAGTTGATTCCAATGCGCATGAAAAAACAGGAGCAAAGAGCAAAAAAAGTGTTTGACATCCTCCAGGAAAAAGAACAGACACCTTTTGCCATTTGTCAGCAGCTATTTCCGAAAAAATTTGAAGAGCAGCTTGATTTAACGATTTCCGAAACGATTGGGCAGCTTGATTTTTTGGAAGAAGAGGGTAAGGTAACAGTAAGAATGGATGACGGTCAACTTTTTTATCAAGTGAAATAGGTGATGTCTGTGGAGACAAACGTACGTAACAAATCAATTATTATAACGGGTGCATCAAGCGGAATCGGTGAGCGTATCGCGTGGCATATTGCTGAAAATGGCGGGACACCGATTATGATCGCTCGGTCGATTGATAAACTGGAGAACCTGAAAGAAAAGCTGCAACGGTCATTTGATATAACCGCACATGTATATCAGGCTGATATAACAGATAGAGATGCGTTTTCGAATGTGATACAGCAAATTTTGCTGGAACATAAAAACATCCATGGGCTAATAAACAATGCTGGGGCAGGAGTATTTGACTATGTGGAAGATATCAAAATGGAAGATATAGAGCGAATGTTTCAATTAAATGTCTATGCGTTAATCCAGGGGACACAATTGTTACTTCCGCATTTTTCGGCGAACCGGCGCAAATGTCATATTGTCAATATTGCCTCGCAAGCAGGGAAAATTGCAACACCGAAATCAGCCGTTTACGCTGCGACAAAACATGCCGTGCTCGGTTTTACTAACGCATTGCGGATGGAGGTCGCCGGAAAGGGAATTTATGTAACAGCTGTTAATCTAGGTCCAGTAAAAACAAACTTTTTTAAAACGGCTGATCCAAGCGGCAGTTATCAGAAAAGCGTTTCCCGTTACATGCTTGATCCGGATAAGACGGCAAGGAAAGTGGTAAAAAACCTGTTTAGAAAAAAGCGGGAGATTAATTTACCGCACTGGATGGAAGCCGGAAGCAAGTTCTATCAATTATTTCCACGTGTGATGGAGGTTTTGTTGCGGAAGCAGTTTAATCGGAAGTAAATGAATCTTTCGCAAAAATTTATTATTTTGAATAGACATGCTATAATATGTTTAAACTATACATCTATTATTCGAAAAGGAGTATCTGTATGACAGATATAATAAATGATGAAAATATGTCCACTTTAACATTAAAGGAAATACAAAATCGAATAAGGCAAAATTCCTATAGAAGCCAACGGGCAATGGAACAGATTACATTAGGTATTTACAATAAGAACCTAAGAAAAGGTCGAGTTCGCCCAAAAAATCCAACTGAAGCTAAAATCCTAGATGGTTTTTCAAGAAGGTAGTTGATTTATGGATGAAAAAATAGCAATTGAGAAATTAAGAGGCATTAAGAATATACCAAAATTTGAGGCGATGTTGTTAACTGCATCCGTTATCACGCAACTGTTAGATAAGCAAAATATAAAACCAATCATTGTGGGTGGGCTATCCGTTGAGATCTACACACAAAATGAATATACAACCAGGGATATTGATTTTGTTTCGGATGGTTATCAACAAATATCAAATATTCTTTTTACGTTAGGATTTCAAAAAGAAGGTAGATATTTTTATCATGAAGGTTTGGAAATAGCTATAGAAATTCCTGCAAGTGATTTAGCTGGGGATTATAGTAGAGTTACAAAATTAGAAATAGACGATGAAAATTACGTATATGTGATTTCTGTTGAAGATATTATAATGGATCGCTTACGTGCCGCTGTTCATTGGAAATCCGTGGAAGATCACTTCTGGGCGGCAAAAATGCTTGCAAGTAATTTTACCTCAATAGATAAAGGTTATTTGTTCAGTCAAACAGAATCGCCTAAAGAAACTGAGTTACTGAATGAATGGATGGAGCAACTGGAAAGAGATTTTAATGAATAAGCTCAACTTGAAACTTTGAACGGATGTATAGGTAAGCCCTCCCTTTATGGTAGGGCTTCTTTGTTAGAATTTCTTAAAACAAATAAAAGACATTCAAGTATTTGTATTCGACTTCTTCATCGATTCCCTGGTTAAGCGATGGTTATTTAAGCCTTTGTCGCTAAAAGCATTATCGCTATTCAAATGATCTTCAACTAACCCGCCGTTCAGATCGTCATTTCCGCTACTCGGGTTTCGTTCTTGCTTTTTATTATTTTCCATTATCATTTGTCAATTCTCTTTTTTAATTTGCGGAATAAGGACAATTTCATACGTTCTCGTGTAAAACAGTCCCCTTATCATATTCCTTTCTGCTTTGGTTAACCTATCGGTAGGAGGTGGAAGGATTGGCGAATAAAAAAGATAATAACGAAGAAATGCAAGAAAACATTAATGTTGAATTAGGTGGTATGGGTCTGTATGGAACGACATCCAATATGGAAATTGCCGGCTACAAGGCATCTGGTGATATTGAAAATGCTGGCAGATTGGATAAAGGTTTCCAAAAAGAGGAAGGTCATCGGGGCGCAACAGCCTCGTTAAAAGGGAAGCATCAACGGGATTAGTTTTACCTTGAAATGAAATACAGCCGCATTCCAGTTAAGGAGTGTGGCTGTATTGTGAAGGGTTTTTTAGTAATCCAGATACCTTAAAATCTCTTCATTATCGTTGATAATAATAATTTTATTTTTGTAAATTTTATCTTTAACGAAGTTTGGTATTGATTGTTGATTATAACCTACCGATTTTAAGATGGTAAATTCGGATTCCACTGTTTTGGATTTAGGATAACAGTGTGATATCCGTACAAAATAACACGATGGAGGTGTATGCAAAATGGATAAGAAGATGAAGAAGGATTTAAATGTAAATGGCGGGATAAGTGACGAGCAAGCTGTAAGGGGAAAACTGTCAAGGCAATTTGATCATGAATTTGCGAATGAACCGCTAACAGAGGCTGAAAAATTTAATAATAAAAAAACGAAGAAACGGCAGTGATAAGCAGTAAGATAAAAAGCAGTAGCCACAGCATACGGGAATATTTTATGTTGTGGCGATCCTCGTCATGTCTTAAGCAGGAATTTTGAAACGAAACCATCTTTCCTATCAGGATGCTAAGGGGGCTAATTTTCATTATCGATTTCGTTTGGTCTTATACTTTTTTCCATCGAAGCCAAAAGAATGAGTTTTTGAATGTTTACATTCCATAAATCCGTGGTATACTGTACATAGAAAGTATCATACAGCATAATATATAAAAAACCGTTCCATGCTGGTACATGGAACGGTAGCAATGACAGAACCCTTATCAATTGAGGGCGGCTCATTGTCCAGAAAAAAAGATCTCCCGAACAGAGCGGTTAACTCAGAGGGGAGGTCTTATTTCTTGTTGGACATAATCATTGCTACCAGTGTCCCAAACAAAATCATCAGGGACAAAGCCTGATAGGTTGATTCGTCCATGGCGTCACCTCCTTCCGTCCTGACATTGAACAAACCAATGGCTAACGACGGGTTACAGAGATGAGCCACCCTCCCTTGAGAAGTCAATCATTGCTTAGCCAATTTAACATAGTAATGATAAATCCAGTGAAAAATATAATGCAATTTGTTATTTTTAAAAAATAATAATCGCTTCAAAACATGTATTTTTTAGATATAAACAGAATATGTAATAAGGAGAGATACCTTCTCTGAAAGGGAAGATCAAAAAACGGAATATAATCAAATGAAGTCAAGACTTGTCCTTTGACTTCATTTGATTCATTCACAATTGGAGTTTCATCAGGTTTCCAAGCAAGTCATGCATGTAAGGCTTGTCCAGATTTTTAGCCTTTTCTCCCTTTATCAAATGTTTCATGAATAACGTCAATCACATCTTCTTTATCATTATGTTTTATCATTTTCTATCATCCTTTCCATTATTCATTTTTCCAACTGTGAGGTGATTTATACGTGAAAACAGTGACAATTCAACTGAAAGATGAGACTTATGATCAACTGAAGGAAATAACGGAGTTGGAAAACCTGATTAATCGACATCGGGACAAGAATCGAAACGATGATTATAAACTGGAAGAATTTATTGTTGGTTGTATCAAGGAGAAAATCGAACAAATCAAACAGTTTGACATGGTTAACCCGTTCTCGGAGGGCGATCGTCAACCTGTCATTAAAAACCGATTTAAGGAGATAGCTAAAAATAAAAATATCTATATAAAGGATATTGCCGATCAATTGAAAATGAAGCCGCCAAATATAAGCAAAATTTTTAACAATATATCCCAGCCGCGTTTGGAACTGTTTATTAAAATTTGGATGGTTCTAGGATGTCCGCCGTTACATAAATGTATTTACGTTGATGAAGAATCGCTTTAGATGCTTCGTCTTTTTTTTGCATAATTTTTAAAAAAGTGGAATAGGACAAGCTAGTTCGCCCATACCATTAAATATAATTATTTTTTGGAAAAGTTATCAAAAACATTATGAAATAATTTGGTTGCTGGATAAAACGGAAATAGAAGGAGGGTGATGCTAAAAATTTGCAGCTATTCATTGATGATGAAATGAGTTAATAAACATATGAAGCGACTTTACCACGCTTACGATACAGGAATCGGATAAAACAGCACAACTCCTTTAAGTTAAAAGGGAAAGGGAGATGCAAAATGTCTGTATTCGAGACGCTTGTACTGATGATATCGTTTGCAACATTGATGGTCGCGGTATTGTCGGAGCAAAAGAAATAACCCCATAAGCAGCATAATCATTAATAAAACCGATTAGTGATTTGCAGCACTATTCGGTTTTATTATTTTTAAACAATAAGCGCTTTAGTAGTGGCAAGCTAATTATAAGGTTTAGTATGGTTGACGAGGTGAATGCAACAATGGGGAAGCGTAAGAAAAAGAAATCCAACACGCCCAGACATAAGCGGATGAAACGACCACAACGATTACAAGCTGCCAGACACTGGATCCCAAAGTATGACGGCAAAAATCTTGTAAAAGGTTACAGCAAGCATTTTGGGGTAAATAAACTTTGTGCTGTCAAAGAGTTAGAAATGCTAGGTTACACGTATAGTTCTGCATACAAACAACAATTGAAAGAGAATGAATTACAAAAGCAACGGACCGCTAAAAAACGAAAGGCACGTAAACAAATGGAAACGGAAGAAGAATGGGATGGTTTTAGTAATGAAACATTTGCATTTATTGCCGGCTATACATCAGGTGGTGTCCCTTTTGGTACAACATGGGAAGAATTAGAGAACACTACGGATGACATGGATAAACTTCCGGAACCTGATGTTGATTCATTATATGGGGATAGAAATACAAAAAATAAATTTGATATTAATGATGACGACTTACCATTCTGAAGGATGTAACACTGTATGTGTAAAATTATACTCGGTAGTAATTGCGGTACTTTTTGATAGCCAAAAAAGAGAAGGCGCTCTATCATTAAAATGTATGCTTTGCACGGCATAATACATTTTAGAAAGAGGCCTTCTCATGGATCATATTATATCAAAGCTGTATGAATTAATAAAGAATACAACGAATCTGGTGGAGTTTGAAGAAAGAGCTCAAATTTTAATGTATAACTTCTTTTCCTCTTTGATGGGGCGCATGTTCAGTGAATTAAATCAAGTCATTGTAGCACAAAGACGTGCAGATGACTGGAAAGTGGAAACCACAGATTCAAGAAGTGTACAATTTATGTTTGGGACGGTTACCTTTGATCATACGTTGATGAGGGATAAAAAAGGAAAGGCAGTCTATCCATTGGATGAGTGGATTGGTCTGCGGGATAGGCAACGATACAGTCCATTGGTGGAACTGAAAGTAGCCGAAATGGCGAGTGAAAGTACTTACCGGCAAGTGGCCCGTACTCTCAAGGAATGGACACCTGTAAGCTTAAGTCACCAAACGGTAGGAAATATGGTAAAGACTGTGGGTAAAGCCCAGGCAGAGATGGATCAAGAGATGGTGAAAGAGTTGGATGAAGCAGCGTCCCTGCCAGAAGGAAAAAAGGTTGATTTCTTTTATGCGGAGGCAGATGGTGTTTTTGTCCGCGGACTCCAAAAAAAACAGAGTATGGAAGTGCACCATGCGATCATGTATGAAGGATGGGAGAAAAACGGGAAACGTGTATCCCTTAAGGAACCGACAGTAATTATGACAACGCAATCTACAGATGCATTTTGGGATGAAACGCAGGCGATGGCATCCAGCCGATATACACTGGAAGACGCACAGGTTGTTACTAACAGTGACGGTGGCCCGGGTTATACAGTTGAAAGGTTTCAAGCTGCTTTTTCCCAATCGAATAAACCGATTTTAAACCAACTGGATGACTATCATATCTCACAAGGATTTAACCGTGCATTTGGCAGTGCAGGAAATGCCTATAAAGATGCAGGGAGAAAGGCACTGAAGGAACATGATTTAGAAGGATTCAAGCTTCAATTAGATACATACGAAAGCACATTGGAAGACGATAAGCAGATGGAGAAAATCAACGTCTTTCGCAGTTACATTCTCAACAATTGGGAACGCATTTACGACTGGCGGGATATTGTAACAGACAGCCCTAGAGATGCCAGGAAACTCGGTGCTATGGAATCCAACCAGCGGCATGTGTCTTTTCGTATGAAAAAGCGTGGAATGCATTGGAGTAATGATGGTGCGGAGGCAATGGTGAAAATCAAACAAGGCATGTTGAATAATACATTGCGTAACGCTTATCTGAAATGCAATGAACGGAGTACCAGGAAACAACGGGATGTAAAAAAAGCTGTCAGAGTGGCCCAATTATTACGTCAGCCAACACAACCATCTATTGGTGTAAAACAAGGTTCTGTCGCTTTATATGCGGCTCATTCAACAGCCATAGGTAACTTATTTAAAATATTACAATAAACCTCGTTTTTGATGGAACGGTCTTTGGTTTTTAAGACCGTTCTGTCAAAAATGAGGCCAGCAAGCGACAGCGCGGTAGCCGAACAAGGTGTACAAAATGGGAGCGCCTGAAATATTGGTATGAAAGCAACGTCGAGAAAAACTTGACACATACTGTAACACTGTGTAATTTGTAAGCAGCGCCTAATTCTGTTATTATTTTATTAAAGAAATTTTAAATAGTATTTAAATACGTGTACGAACGCCAATTCCGTGGTATACTATACATAGAAAGAATAACATAGCATAGAATATAAAAACCGTTCCATGCACCAAACATGGAACGGTGCAATGACTTAACCCGTCAAAAGGGGCGGCTCATTGTCCGAAGAAAAGATCTCCCGACTAGAGCGGCTAACTCAGAGGGGAGGTCTTATTTCTTATTGGACATAATCATTGCTACCAGCGTCCCAAACAAAATCATCAGGGACAAAGCCTGGTAGGTCTGTTCGTCCATGGCATCACCTCCTCCCGTCGTGACATTGATTATCCAATGGCTTCCGACGAGCAACAGAAGTGAGCCACCTCCCTTGAGAAGTAGAATTATTGCTTAGCCAAATAATTATAGCTTATTCATGATGTATAAAGTTAAAATTTTAAAAATAATTGGCCATTAAATAAGGACATGACATTCAATTAGCGGTGTCATGTTTTTCCAATTGATACAGTGATATTTACAGTTTAGAATAGCCCCAAAATAAAGAGGATATTCTGATTAATGTGTAGAAAAGATATATAAAGGCTATGCAGTACATGACATATTGTGAAAAAGAGGGATCTGGAATGAATTTTGATGCGATAACAAAATTAAAAAATGAGCTGGATCAATACAGACCGCTTCCGCCGGAGGTTGTACAAAACCTCACTGAAGTTTATCGGGTAGAATGGACGTATAATTCAAACGCCATAGAAGGAAATACTTTAACACTAAATGAAACAAAGATTGTACTGGAAGAAGGACTAACCATTGGTGGAAAAAGGCTTCAGGAACATTTGGAAGTGATCAATCATGCCGAAGCCATTGATTTTGTTGAACAATATGTAAATGTGAACCGGACTATCAATGAAAATGTCCTTAAGAAGATTCATTATCTCATACTGAAAACGATCGATGATAAAAATGCTGGAAGGTATCGACAGGTTAATGTCAGGATTTCTGGTAGTAGACATACTCCTCCACATTTTCTGCAAATCCAGGATGAAATGGATGCATTATTTAATTGGTATGAAGAAAATAAAAATAAGCTGCATCCCGTGGAACTGGCTGCATTATTTCATTTTAAATTTGTCTATATTCATCCTTTTTCCGATGGGAATGGGCGAACTGCAAGATTAATCATGAATTTAATTTTAATGAAAAATGGGTATCCGCCCGCAATTGTGAAGGCGGAAAGTGAACAACGACTTCACTATTATCAATCGTTAGAGATGGCAAGTTTGCAACAGCATGTAGAACCATTTATCAGGTTGATTTCTGAGTGCGCTGCTAATAGTTTAAAGAATTATTTGGATACAATTAGATAACATACATCTCACTTGATAAAAGATAGGAGATTAATAGTCCACACCAACCTTTTCATTGTCTTTCGCGTTCGTTTGTATTATCATTTATAGTGTTTAGTTAAAGATTGTGTTTATTTGTGAAATGAATCACTTGATAAATTGCGATTTGGGAGTACCGTTTCCATAGCGCAATTCAAATTTAAACTGGTTAGCAGGAGAGATTAACATTGAAAATAGGAATAGACAAAATAGGTTTTTATGCACCACATCTTTATGTAGATATGAACAAATTGGCGGTCAGCAGAAACGTGGAACCGGAAAAGTATACGATCGGAATTGGACAGGAGAAAATGGCGCTTGCTCCAATTACGCAGGATTCCGTTACAATGGCGGCAAATGCGGCACTGAAAATTTTGGACGAAGAGGATAAGAAAGCAATCGACTTTGTTATTTTTGGGACGGAGTCAGGTATTGATAATTCCAAGTCTGCCGGAGTTTATGTCCATGATTTATTGGGGCTTAACCCATATGCCCGATCGATTGAAGTGAAACAGGCCTGCTACGGGGCGACTGCCGGCATCCAAATGGCAAAAGCTCATATTGCGCTGAATCCGAAGAGCAAGGTATTGGTATTAGGTTCAGACATTGCGAGATATGGGCTGAATACATCGGGAGAAGCAACCCAAGGAGCGGGTGCGGTTGCCATGCTAATCAGCGCAGATCCAAAAATCATGACGCTTGAAGAAAATAGTGCCTTTTTAACTGAGGATATTATGGATTTTTGGCGCCCAATACACGCTGACAAAGCATTTGTAGACGGCAAATTTTCTAATGAACAGTATATTGCATTTTTTAACAAAGTCTGGAACCAGTATAAGGCGAAGTCAGGTCTTGAGTTAAGCGATTTTGAAGCGATCTGTTATCACTTGCCATATACAAAGATGGGATTCAAGGCATTGAAGACAGTTTTGGATGAAGGTACGGACGAAGACAGAGAGCGGTTACTTGCAAACTACAAAATCAGCACGCAATATAATCGAAATGTCGGGAATATTTACACCGGTTCATTGTACTTAAGCCTGCTTTCCCTTCTTGAACTGAACGAAAACTTGCAAGCCGGTTCAAGAATCGGACTGTTCAGTTACGGATCCGGAGCGGTAGGAGAATTTTTCAGTGGTAAGTTGGAGGAAAATTACCGGGAGCATTTGCATGTAGTAGAGCATGAGCAGTTATTTTCCTCAAGAATAGAGATAACCGTTGCAGAATATGAGGAAATTTTTCAGGAAACATTGCCAGTTGACAGTTCAACAATGGAATTGGACCTGGAGAAAGATCCCGCAACAATTTGCTTGGCAGGGATAATGGACAATAAACGCCAATATGTGAATAAGGTTTTTGGGAAGGTTCCTGTGATGAAATAAACCATAGCAAATTTGCTATGGTTTTTTCTATCAGCACTATTTATCAATGTAATTTAAGCGTAAAATCAACGTAAATTAACGGAATCTCGACGTGCAAACCGCTGGCTCTCTTTTTGAACTGACACATTTTAATGAAATTGATATAATATAAAAAAGTTTATGTTCTTTTGTCCGGAGGGTAATAAGAAAGGAGTAACTGTAAAATGGATTTAACGATCGAATCTCTACCAGAAAACGAAATTTTAGCCATTTTGCGGGCAGCTGATGAAATTATTGCAGAGGGGGGTAGAACGCTGCTTGCGAAAATTTTAAGAGGGTCACGGGAGAAAAAAGTACTTGCATTGGAATTGGACAAATGTCCAGTCTATGGTTATTTCAAACCTGAAAAAACGGATAACGTGATGGAGAAAATAGATTGGATGATTGTTCATGATTTTCTGGATATTCAATACTCCGGAAAACTACCGATGATTATATTTACCGATCGAGGCTGGCACATTGAACGTGATCGACGGGCAGATGAATTTTTGGCAGAATGGGACAGGTGGCTGGAAGAGAACAAACCTGCACCAGACATGACTTATTTAAAAGACCGCAATCGTAAAATGATTTTATTGCTGCTGGAAAAAGCCAGGGAGTCAGGTAATAAAAGATACATTTCTTATTTGGAAGCCTGGGAGAAAGTAGATTATAAAAAAGTACGGGCTGAAATTCGGAGAACAATCGATACTTTGGAGTCTGGCCAACCAATTGACTTGAACAATGCCCAACAAAGACAAGCAGAAATCAATGAAGCAATGAAAGGTTATACTCCGCATGATTTGATTTTGAAGTGCTGGGATTGCGGCAAACGGTTTACCTTTACTGTCGGTGAACAGAAGTTTTATAAACAAAAAGGCTTCTCAGACCCTAAAAGATGTGAAGAGTGCCGGCTCGAACGGAAATTGCTTGGGGGATTTTTTTAGATTGTTGTTATTAAATAATGGGCGAGAATGGATGGGACGGATGGTAACTTGGAAAAGTACTATCACTATTTACAGAATCATTTGGTATTTCCTTTTCGAGCCTCATATAAAGAAGAAGCTGGTCCATTATCTGTTTCCAAATACGATGTAAATTGTCTTCGTTTGGATCAAGAGATGAAATATGAAGAATTTTATATTCCAAGAAACCTATAATCTATCAAGAGGAGTGCGGGAGAGTTGATGGTTAATCCGGGAAAAAAGAACGATATGTGGGATGCGGAACTTTATGATGGAAAACATGCATTCGTTTCAACGTATGGAAATGACTTAATTAACGTATTGGAGCCGAAAAAAGGCGAAGCTGTCCTTGATCTCGGCTGTGGAACCGGAGATATAGCAAAGAGACTGTATGATTTTGGTGTTCATGTTACTGGGATTGATAAATCGAAAAATATGATCTTGCAGGCTCAGCGCAAATATCCCAATATAACATTCCAGGTTGGAGATGCAACAGAATTAAAATTTCGTGAAACGTTTGATGCTGTATTTTCAAACGCCACACTGCACTGGATAAAAGCTGCAAATGAGGCGCTATGTTGTATATTTGATAGTTTAAAAAAAGGTGGCCGTTTCGTGGCTGAGTTTGGCGGAAAGGGAAATGTCCAGACAATAACCAGTGCTATTAGAAAGCAATTTCAAATTTTAGAATTGACCTATTGTGAGGAACGTTTTCCCTGGTATTTCCCTAGCATTGGTGAATATACAACTTTAATGGAGCAGGCGGGGTTTAAAGTAATTTTTGCCAGACAATTCGAAAGGCCAACACCACTTGAAGGAATGAACGGTTTGAAAAACTGGATTGATATGTTTGGAAAAACGATGTTTGCAGGATTGGACAATGGAACTGTCACTAAAATAGTTACCAACGTTGAGAATGATTTGGCAAAAGCTATTTTTCATGATCAGCATTGGATTGCCGATTATCATCGAATTAGGGTCATGGGAATAAGGGAATGATACGGAAACACAGGAGCAGGTAATGCCCGTGCCACCTGGTTATTTTCTGTCCATTGCTTTCCCGGAAAACCCCGTATAAACAAAACAGGCAATAAACGCAATCGCTGTAACAATAATGGCAAAAACTAATCCAATTGCACTCATGAACGTATCTTCACCTGGATAGGCAGGTTTCAGGCTCATGAAGCCATAAATAAAAACAATTGTCAAAATAAGATAAAAGCTGCTGCCGATAAATCCTAGCTTGAAGCGGTTCTTTTTTGTTCCTTGCCAAGCCTTGTTCACTACAATCCAAGAGAACACACTGGAAATAACGGCAAACAGCATGATAACCCAATGGATGTAAGGGATCGGCAAGAAAGTAAGAACATAAAGCAGAAGACAGGTGAAAAAGAATAGCACCGCATTTAATGCGAACAGAAACATTCCTGCAGGCCACGTCTTTTGAAACCATTCCGCATTTTTAAGCTTCTTTACAAACTTGTTCTTAATTCCAAACATTTCTATTATTAGTGCTTTGAAAAAAATAATAAAAAGCATGACAATAAGGCCGATAAGCAAGATTGAGGACACGATCGTAACGCTCCAATCTAATTAATTCTTTTTTTGTATCAACGTTTACGAAATGTATTGTTTTTTCCTTAACAGCCAATGATTGCACCAAAGATCATATAAAAATTGATCGTGTAGAAAAAGATTACTCCTGCAGCAAACAAGGATATAAAAAATATGAAAACAAATCTCGAACACTCTTGATTTGTGCATCCCCCATATATGTTAATAGCGTTTAAACCTATATTAACATAATTTTTTAATGAATGTTATCCGAGATATCATTTTCGTTTGTACCTTAAAAAGAAAAATGATTTTTAAGGTAGATGTATTCATTATAAAGGGGTTAGTTTAGTGGTAGAAGTTTTGATTAAGAGGCAGAACAATTTCAAGTTCCAATAATACATTCGATTAACGCGCATTTGGGGACAGGGAAGGTCCCCAATGAATGTAGTTCAATTTACTGCGCATTAACCTCTATCGCGCCGTCATAAATTTCATTAAAGACCTTCGCAAATGCATCAACCGTGTTCTTTAGCTCTTCCTTCGTATTATCAACACCCCCCATTTCGATTAGGAGCGAATGATTGGAAATATCCTGATTATATACACCATTACCCTCAAATTTTGACTTTGGATATATTCCTCTGCTTATGCCAGGATA
This sequence comes from Virgibacillus dakarensis, assembly GCF_900155625.1. Lineage (NCBI taxonomy): Bacteria > Bacillati > Bacillota > Bacilli > Caryophanales > Bacillaceae > Virgibacillus > Virgibacillus dakarensis. The sequence goes on along the minus strand of NZ_LT732553.1, from coordinate 1,454,645 downwards.
TTTTGCTTCCAATTTTTCATTGATTTTCTTTGCAAATGCCAAATTATTTTCATAGTTTTCATGCTCAACGCCGACCACAAAATATAATTTAGCATATTTTTTTCCGTTAATTGTTGCCGTTGTTTTATCTTTTCTAGCCGCGTCCCGGTGAATATCAATAAAGTATTCCATGCTTTTATGCTGGGCGACAGCTGTTTGTACAAATTCTCGTGTTAGATCATAGGAATTATCCGAGTCCCATCCCTTATCGTGCAAAGCCTGTCCCATGTTTACTTTATTATGGAATGTGCTTATCCCATAATGTTCCAATTGTTCCGTTAACATAGAACCAACAAGAACAACATTTTCATCGTTATCAACACTTGATGAAACACTAGGCTTCACATCTTCCTCTATCAGCGGCAGAAACCCTTCCCAGCTGTGTGAATGGTAAATATATACAGAAGGATTGGCTGGATTTTTCTTATTTTTGTTGTCAGGAGCTGACTCCTCATCTTCATTTGGATCCTCACCGGCTAGCAATTCATCAAAATTTGGTGGTGGTGACTCTTGTGGCATATCGCCATCGTTTACTTTTTCACCAGCAATATACCTTCCGGATTTCGCGAGATGAACTCCGGGTATCTCCTGCAAAAAAGAGGTTGCCAGATTATCGATTTTAATCCCTGTCAGAGATTCGATAGCTACATTTGATAGGGAAGGTGTGCTTAACTCATCGCTAAATGTATCCTCGAATTGGGGAATTTGATCACCTAGCATATGGAGAAATATATTGGTAAATGTCCCTGATTTTGTTAACTGTTCGAGGCTTTGCGATTGAAAGACTTTAACTTGCAACGAGCTGATGATTACGATTGCAGCAAATGTCAGTACAATAAAACCAACTATTTTTGTTAGCAAATGGAGTTTGCTTTTTTTATTATAATTAGTCTTCATCATTTTTCACCTCACGTTTAAATCTATGAAAATGGAAATACTAATAGAAGGGGTATTCGTAATTTTTCAGTGTATCCCCAGTGATTGGTTTATTAGCTCCATGGATCGCTGGGGCAGCAATGGCATTCATTCAGTAAGTGTCGTTTCCAACTCCCTTGGCGTAAAAAAGGGTAAAAATATAAGAAACAATCCTTTGAAGGGGGGTGAAATGGAATGGAAAAGTTGACGCTTGATGTAAAAGGAATGACATGTGGCCATTGCAAATCATCTGTTGAAGGTGCACTAGGTGAGCTAAACGGCGTAACGAATGTTGAGATAAATTTAGCCACTGGTAAGGTAGACGGTACGTATGACGATACAAAGGTTACCGTTCAAGACATGCGTGAAGCAGTAGAAGATCAAGGTTACGATGTTGTAGCATAACTTAAATAATGGCTGATTCCTTTCCGGAGATCAGCCTGTTCAAGTTGTCAATAGTCGAACAGAAAACAGCAATCATGTAAAAGCATAAATGATCAAATTGCAGTTTACTGGATTTTTATAATTTGCATTTACTGATTAAAATTGTTTGTTATATACGGTACAGGGGTAAATTATTTAAAAGTCCAGAAGATGATTAGTACACTTTGAATGAAATATCAGTTAAAAAAGAAAAGCTATAATAATTATCAAGGAGAGATAAGCTTGGCAAACCATGATAATAAAACACGCAAACATAGTGAGCACGAACATCACGCTCACGAAGAATATGGACCGTACAGCCATAACGGCCATGAGCAACACAATTATCATGAGAATAGCAATCATGAGGGGCATGGTCATCACGGCCATCATGGTCATGGAGATATGGTGAACGATTTCAAGAAACGATTTTATGTTTCCCTGATTGTTACGATTCCAATTCTAATTTTGTCGCCAATGATCCAAAGTTTTATTGGTGTGGATTGGCAATTTCCGTATACCCAATATATTTTGTTTGGGCTTGCTACATTTATCTTTTTCTATGGTGGCTGGCCATTTATTAGTGGCGGGATTAGTGAATTAAAAGACAAAAACCCTGGAATGATGACGCTTATAGGTCTTGCCATCTTGGTTGCATATGTCTATAGTTCGCTCACTGTATTTGGCCTGGCGGGAAAAGACTTTTTCTGGGAACTAGCTACACTAATCGATATTATGTTATTAGGGCACTGGATTGAAATGCGTTCGGTAATAGGCGCATCCAACGCACTGGAAGAACTCGTCAAACTTATGCCTAATGAAGCCCATAAACTGGATGAAAATGATGAGGTACGAGATGTGCCGGTATCTGATTTAAAAAATAAGGATAGGGTTCTTGTAAAACCTGGTGAGAAAATTCCTGTTGATGGAACTATTACTGATGGCAAATCGGCTATTGATGAATCAATGCTGACCGGAGAATCTGTGCCCGTTGAAAAAAATAAGGGTGATGAAGTAATCGGCGGTTCGGTAAATAAGGAAGGATCGCTTACAATACAGGTTGAAAAAACAGGCGAGGCTTCATACCTATCCCAGGTTATAACACTGGTAAAAGAGGCACAAGAATCAAAGTCCAGAACACAAGATATTACAAACCGAGCAGCAAAATGGTTATTTTATGTTGCCCTGGCAGCAGGTTTTATCACATTGTTCATCTGGCTAATCCTGGGGTATTCTTTTGATGTTGCCCTTGAGCGAATGGTTACCGTGATGGTTATTACTTGTCCCCACGCACTTGGTTTAGCAGCGCCACTTGTCATAGCAGTTTCAACATCGATTTCTGCCAAACATGGACTGCTCATCCGCAATCGTGCCAATTTTGAAGGGGCAAGAAACCTGAATGCAGTTGTTTTTGATAAAACAGGAACACTGACGAAAGGTGAATTCGGAGTTACAAATATTGTACCAAATGAAGGCTATAAAGAAGAAGAAGTCCTGAACTGGGCAGCCAGTTTGGAACAAAATTCTGAGCATCCAATCGCAACTGGTATCGTAAAATCAGCAAAAAACAAAAAGATAAAGTTTAAAAAGATAACCGATTTTGAATCAATTACTGGTAAGGGGATTCAGGGAATAATCGATGGAAAAAAAGTGAATGTTGTTAGCCCTGGTTATGTTACTAGTCAAAATACGGGGTATGATGAACAGCTATTTAATGAAATGTCGGAAGAAGGAAAGACAGTTGTATTTGTTTTACTGGATGATAAATTGGTTGGTATGATTGCTCTAGCTGATATCGTTCGGGAAACAGCGAAAGAGGCAATTGCTGCTCTTAAGGAAAATGGCATCCATTCAATCATGCTGACTGGAGATAATAAGAAGGTTGCTAATTGGGTTGCCAAACAATTGGATATTGATGAAGTGTACGCAGAAGTTTTACCTGATAAAAAGGCAGATCAGGTGAAGAAGATTAAAGAAAAAGGATGGAAGGTAGCAATGACTGGGGATGGTGTCAATGATGCACCCGCATTGGCAACTGCTGATTTAGGTATCGCAATCGGAGCAGGTACTGATGTAGCTATGGAAACAGCGGATATCGTCCTGGTCAAAAGTAACCCGAAGGATGTTGTTTCGTTAATCGATCTATCGAGAAAAACGTACCGGAAAATGATCCAGAATCTGTGGTGGGCGACCGGGTATAATATTTTGGCAATACCACTTGCAGCAGGTGTTTTAGCGCCGGTTGGCATCGTGTTAAGTCCGGCAGTTGGGGCTGTATTAATGAGCCTGAGTACGGTAATTGTTGCGATAAATGCGAAGTTGTTGAAGGCATAATTCGGGAAAACTTAGTATACCCCCAGACAATGATTTTCCTGGGGGTATATGTTAGTTAAATATCAGATCTTTGTATAATACTATCAGCATTAGCTGTTAGTATTCCAGGATATACTTTTTTACATATAATTCATTTGCAAAGGAGGGGAGAGTCTATTTTTATTACTTAAAAGCGAAAACCGTACATCACAGAAACAGGGTCTTCTCAGGATTCAGAATATATCCTGTTATTTCTAATAAATCATAATGTTTTTTTAAGCAAACATTTTCTGAAAATGCTGGTACGTATTTATTTGATCCTGTGTTGGAACGCGAGGGGTAAAATCCCATCCCATTCGTTTCATAAATTCTGCGTACATTTCCATTACCTGAAATTGCTGTAAGGCCATCTCAGCATAGACATGCCTAACATTTTGATCTTGTATCATTAAAGCTGAGGAGTAATTCTCATCAGCCATTGACTTAGCTGTCGTGTGCGATTCCAATGTGATCCATTTATTATCGGTTTCTGCACGATAACGATACTCCATATGGTGAGGAAGATGGAAACTTCCTGGATGAATTGCGTTTAATGGTGGGAGTTCAACATAACCGTGATGATATGGATTTATTAACGTTAACATTATGTTTACATGTACGCGCATCATATTCGCTTGTAGCCGAATCATGTCTCTTAGTTCGATAATAGTTACTTTTTCCTGATACAACTCCAATTTATTTATGACACCCTTATGTGCCGTCAAATGTTCGACCATAATTCAAAGGTCTGCTGCAGGTAAACTAGTCATTTGGTCACCTTCTTTATTCGAAAAAATGGGTTGATTCATTATACTGTATGAAAGGGTGTTTGGATTGTTGAATCAGGCTAATATATGGAAGGAGGGGCCAATGTTTCGTGTTTGCATAGCCATTTTCCATTAGGACTATTTGTAGTAAAAAAGAAAGAAAAGGACGTAACAGTAGCAGTCACGTCTTTTGAAAGGGTTTCTTCTTGATGTTTTTAAATTCAAAAATGTTAACTAAACTAGCACAGGAAGCGAAGCATCTAATCTAAATTCTCCAGACGTTCCTCCAACAGTTGCATGCGGTCATTGAACAGTGTTGGGTATGACAAATAACCAAGCATGATGCTTGTGACAACCGCCGTCGTCAGAAGCAGAAACAAGATGAGCAATTGGAACATGACAGCCTGAACTGGGTCCGCACCTGCGATAATTTGCCCGCTCATCATTCCGGGGAGCTGGACAAGTCCGATCGTTTTTTGGCTTTCGATGGTCGGAATGGTACTTGCCTGAATGGAGGTAATCAACTGCCTGTGAATGGCTTGCTTCGGAGTACCGCCAAGCGACAGGATAAGTTCGGTTTCTTCCCGGTGTGATGCCATTTCAGCTGTAAAACGGTTGAGGAACAAAATTCCGAGCACCATGGAGTTGCCAATGACCATTCCACTGATTGGGATGATATATTGTGCAGTGGGAGGGGTAATGGTTAACCCAAGCAGAATACTTTGCGTCAAAACTTCTACAAATATAAAGGTCAGCACCAATTTCCATGTGATCCCTTTTATGGATGCCCCTTTTTTTCGGGCATTCTGCGCGGCTGCCCCAACCATGAGTGTAATCATCAATAAAATATAAATCATGTTTTCCGAATCGAATACAAATTGCAGGATATATCCAACGGCTAGCAATTGAATGATAGAACGTACTGTTGCAATGAGCGTATCTTTTTCCAGACCTAAGTTAAGGGTTTTGGATAAAACAAGTGGAATGATAACGAAAATTAGGGTAATGGATAATGTTAGAAAACTCATTCCACTTCCCCCTTTACAAAACGTTTCACTTTGTCATTTTCTGGATTTCTTAGCAAATCGCTAGTTCCGGTTTCGATGAGTTCTCCGTTCATCATCACCCAGGTATATTTACCAATAGTCAAAGCTTGTTCCAAGTTGTGTGTAATCCAAATGATGGTCGTTCCGTATTCCTGGTTGATTTGCCCAATCAGCTTCTCAATATCCTGCTGAGAGACGCGGTCCAGGGAAGAGGTGATTTCATCCAGCAGCAAAATTTTTGGCCGATTCACAAGGGTGCGGGCAATTGATAGTTTTTGGCGCTGGCCACCTGATAAATCTTTGCTGTTCCGTTTCAGAAAATCTTTATCCAGGCCCACTACATGCATTAATTCTTCCGCATCTTTTTGTGGTAACGCTTTTCCTTGCAGTGTTAATGGGAGTTCCAGATTTTTTCTTACACTGCCGTTTATCATCGTTGCATTTTGCAGTGCAATTCCAACATTCTGTCGCAGTTCCGCTGGGTCGTAGCTGTTGATCGTTTTTCCGTGAATGTAAATCTCTCCTGAACTTGGTGATTTCAATCCGTTACATAACCGGAACAACGTTGTCTTTCCTGCACCGGAAGGACCTACTAATGTTGTGATTTCACCTTTGGGGAACGATCCGGTAATATTTTTGAGTATATGTAAACTGTCTACCGTATAATGGACCTGTTCAAAACGGATTGCTTCTAGGTTCGTTGTCATTTAGAACACTTCCTTTTCGGTCGAAACAGTGCAAAAGGGGAGTATGATAGCTTATTAATAGCTTCATTTTACTTTTCGCATTTTGCAGTTTCTTTATCCATGGGTAGGAAATAAATATATATTTCCACCATTCATTATAACTATTATAAATTAATATAACATATTATCGTTTTTATACAATTTAATTGATAATAAAAAGATATAAATGATAATGATAATCGATATTATTTAAATAATGCTTGTTTAACTTTTGTAATTATTGTATAATTTGTATAACTCCATAACCTCCTATGAAAATACCTTCATTGAATTCTTCTTAAACGATTTATTTAAGCTTGAATTTCCACTTTTCTGCGTTGCTTTTTTACCATTATTGAACTATTTTTTAATAAGGAGCGTGTTTCAATGGCATCTACTTATTCTGCAATTGCGTGCCCTCATTGCGGCTGCTGTGCTACAGAGGATTATTATTACAAAACATGGGAAAAATTCATTTGGTGTTATCGTTGCGGCTACAGTTATGAAAAAACAATTGATTACTGGAAAAACGCTAATGAGCCTGTTTATTCGGAAAGGGAATACAAAGGTCACGGGATGTGCCTTGTACACAAACGTGATAAGAAAGGATTCCGTAAAATATTACATCGTACGTTAACAAGTGAGGAAACATCTGAATGTCTGAAGGCTTTCCTCGATGAAGACGTGGATTTAAAGGAAAGTTATTTTGTTACTTTCGAGAATGGGATATTTACGACACTCGCTGGTACTCCCCCGAAAGATTTTTATTTACCCTACGACGAATACAAAGAGAAAAAGGAAGCGAATAATCAGCAACTCGAGATTATTTTGCCTGGTATAAAATCTTTCTAGCTGAGTGAAGCTTTCGATATAAGTTAATCTCAAGAAAACAGTTAATGCATAGTGTGGTCAGGTTATGGAGTTTACTAAGGCACCAACGTCAAAGACCCTTTTAGACCTGCTCCTTAATAATCAATTTCTTCAAAATCCTGCGGTTGTGGTGTTGGCTGCATTTGTTTTAACTCATTTTTACTTGTTATTTCGTTATTAATCTCCTGATAAGGTTTTACTTTGCCCAGCTGTTCTTTTGAATGTTTTTTGTTTCCTTTATTTTTATCCATTTAAACACATCCTTTTGTCATTTATGATCGTTATCTTCCCCATATTATTAAAAATTATGATGGGGTATTGTTCCTGAAATAATGACTAAACATATTGAACTTCTGCAAGTATTTTGCTTGTGGCAATAATATAGATAGATGAGGAAGATTCCTTTAGAAGGGCACATATCCGAAATAAGGGTATGTGCCCATTTTGCATTCGTTATGGAAGTATTAAACGCAATGACTATCGATTCGTTTTCTCCCTTACAATTATGTAAGGATGATGAAAGAATTATCTATGGTTTTCAATAAATGGATTAATTATATTGAAATTAGTTAGCCTGTAAATTATAGGAAAGGAAAGATTCACATGAAAAGAAAAGGTAAGCGTAAATTTTTACTCATTCCACTACTGATCATCGCAATTCTTGCAACCGCTATATTTACATTTACTGTACTTGTGCAAAATGAGATAGCAGACAAGCTAAATCCATTTCTACCAAAAACGGATGTGTACGTACAAATTAACGAGACTGGCAAAAAAAGAAAAATAGGCGATTATGAATATACGTTAACTGGCTACGATGAATCAGGAAAACAAAGGGAAGTAACGTTCACTGCCCAGAAAAAACTTCAAGAAGATGCCTACTTGCGAATAGTTACTAAAAGAATTTACGTAGAAACGTGGGAAGAAGTTCAATATGAAGAGATGCCCTTAGCCGTACAAGGAAAATTTAAGTGATAGTTGGATTGTACTACGAGGGAGCAGACTATTCCCCAAAATGCTTGAGTTGATGGTATTTATCATTTCTTTTAAGCATTCAAGCAAAAAAACAAACTTGATCATATCGATAAGAAGAAAGATGGGTGTAGGCTTAACTGGACTAACGGCTCCTTTATTATAGAATCGTTAGTCATTCAGTTGTCCAAACGTCAGGTAAACCATCTAAACAATAAAAAAAGACAAACGTTTTTAACTTGATCAGATAGATTTCAGCAAAGAATTTAACCTTTTACACGGCTATTAACAAGTAATATGATAAAAAAGCAAAAAATGCTAATATAAAGATAACAAATCTGTGCAAAAGAGTTCGTAATGGGACTTTATCAAAATAGAGAAGTTTCGGTAGAGGGGTACTTTCAAATTCGTGAAAGCAATGATGCATTATTGGAATATATTGATAGATTTATCCTGGAGATTTGGTTTTGCCGCCTTTTCCACGGAAGCATAGAATGTTTGCATATCAACCAAAAGAATGGCTCGTTTCATCCATAAAACCCCTTCATGAAAACTAACGTTCGTCTATTCATTATATACGAATGCACGTTCTTTATAAAATGGAAATTATTAGAGCAAACGGTTTTTTAATAGAAAGGTGCCCTGGGGAATTCTATGTAAGAAAAAAAGCAAATAGAACCAATTAATGTTAACTTATTTCATTTGTAAAGCATGTCACCCTTTTTTAAACAGGCTGTAAACGCAGACAGGAGGATATCATGGTAGGATGAGCTTGTCAGTAATTTAAAAGGGGGACAACACAATGAAAAAGTTGGTATCTTTATGTATCGTTCTAATTACTTTAGGAATTTCTGCAATGTCAGTCTCTGCAGCCGAGTATGAAGTACATAAGGGAGACACGCTTTGGGATATAGCAAGCAGCCACGATACAACCGTGGACGAATTGATGGATATAAATGGATTAAAGTCTTCTTTGATTTTTCCAAAACAAGTGTTGAAACTTAATAAAGCGTATTACACTGTACAAAAGGGAGATACACTGAGTGAGATCAGTCAAGCATATGGAGATAAAGTAACTGTTTTGGACCTGAAAAGCTGGAATGATCTTCCTTCTGATTTAATTATTGTTGGACAACAGCTGATCGTAAATGGGTCAGAAACTCAGCCTGAATCAAAACGAGTGGAAAAAACAGCTAATACAGATGCTCGCACCCAAAAATCTGAGTCAGTTGCCGAAAGCAAGGAAGTGAGTAAACCGGATGTAGAAGAGAAGACCGAGGAGCCGCAAACAAAAGCAGAAGGCAGAACATTATCTGTCGAAGCGACTGCATACACAGCTTACTGTACAGGATGTTCAGGAATCTCTGCAACCGGTGTGAATTTACGGGAAAATCCTAATGCAAAAATAATCGCTGTTGATCCGGACGTTATCCCGCTAGGCTCCAAAGTTTATGTAGAAGGCTACGGGTATGCTGTAGCAGCTGATACCGGTGGTGAAATTATTGGGAATACAATAGATGTCCATCTCCCGACGAAGGAACAAGCATACAGCTGGGGCAGAAGAACAGTAGACGTTACCATCGTGGATTAGAAAATAGCTGGCTTTATGAATATGATTTTATAGCAGGATAGTAAGGACAACAGTGTCTGAGTTAAGCTGACATACTGAAGACAATCTAATCTGAAAAAATAAATAATATCAGGGCGATGCTAATTTCTCCAATCCTGGTAATTGGTTAGTATGTTACAATGAAAATATAGAATGTTTAACAACGAGGCTGGATTAGTTGAAAAAATAAGATAGGATGTGGAAAGATGACAAAGCTTGGATTTGTGCGCCATGGAGTGACCGATTGGAACAAAGAGAGGAGAGCACAGGGAAGTTCCGATGTAGCTCTTAATGAGGAAGGGCTTTTACAAGCGGAAACACTTGCTGATCGTTTAGGTACGGAAGACTGGGATGTGATCTATTCCAGTGATCTAGCAAGGGCGAAACAAACCGCTGAAACGATTGGAAGTAAACTGAAGGATGTGTCTGTTTATTTCGATCCCAGACTACGTGAAGTTGGTGGTGGGCTGATTGAAGGGACAACAGAAAAGGAAAGAATAGCCAAGTGGGGAGATAATTGGCGGGAACTGGATTTAGAGAGGGAAAGCAACGACAGTATATTGGCCAGAGGTCGATCCATCATGGATGAGATCCTGAAAAAACAGAATGGGAAGAACATATTGATTGTCAGTCACGGATCTTTTATCAAACATCTTCTTAAAGAATTGCTGCCAGATGAGGATGTAGAAGAATCTCTTGGCAATTGTTCGTTGACGACACTGCAAAATAATAAGGATACCTGGAAGCTGGAGCTGCATAATTGTACGAGACATTTTAGTGAACATTCGTTGCATTAAGTTTATATTGGAAGTCGTAAATGCCTTTTCCAATATGGAAAGGCTCCCTGAACAGAGAGCCTATGTGCAGCCATATTACCAGTTCTTAATAAGGAGAGAGGAACTGGTTCCTCAACCCTAAAGTTGATAGAACTTATACATATTTGCAAGTTCACTTAAGGTAAGGGAGGAAGGATCCTTGTCTGAATCATTCAATACATTAGCATCTCGAAGTTTTCGAATGTAAAATTGTTTCAACTCATCTATACCCTTACGAAGCTGGTTTTGTTTCATCATACACCTCCATAAGCTCATAATGATCTTGAAATGACGCTTTACATGTTTTTTATAAATGGGAAATGTAGGCGAGAATGGGAACGAAAACAGACAGAAATAATGCAGATGTAGTCATAGCAATACTTCCCATCGCCCCTTCCTCTTCGCCCCATACAAGCGAACGATTTGCCCCAAGCATTTGTGCTGAAGTACCCATTGCCAATCCCATCGCAGATTTGCTTCTAACCCCAAATCTTTTTAATAATTTCGGTCCAATCGTTAAAGAAATAAGGGCAGAAATAATTACAAAAATTACTGTCGTTGAAGTAAGTCCGCCAAGGTCGCGGGATACAGTCAAAGCAATAGGGAGGGTTACTGATCTTGGAATCAGTGACGCTCTCGTCTGTTCCGGTAAATGAAAAATCTGGGACATTCCTAGCACAGCTATCAACCCTAATGCGGTACCACAAATAACTCCAGTACAAATTTTTTTGAAATTTTTCTTTAAGAATGACCATTGTTTGTAAAGTGGAACGGCTAAAGAAACGACAGCAAGCTGCAACAGTTGGTTAAAGATAAAGCTTCCTTCCCGGTAGCTTTCCCCTTGAATTGGTAAAACAAGCAGCAGAAGAATAAGCAGGATGGATGCAGTGTATAAAGGGTTAAGCCAGCTCTTTTTATACTTGCGATAGAGTTTTAGGGAAATAAGATAACAGACGAAAGTAATCGACATACAGAAAAAAATATTTACGATAAAATTTGTCATTTCATACCTCTCCTTTTTTCAAGCCACTCCACAGCCAATGCTGTCCCTAATAAACAGCAAATACTGCTTACAATTAAAATAATCAAGATATTCCACTGGAGGATTTCAAGAAAACCTGAAGATAAAAACAGACTGACAATTGGTGGAATAAACAGTAACGTCAGGTGTTTCAATTGAAAGGAAGAAACTTTTTCTATCCATTCCACATTCAAAATTCCGGTGATGAGAACTACAAAAAGCAGTAGCATTCCAACTACACTACCTGGCAGCGGAATAGGAAATACAGCGACGATACCGTTACCAAGGAGCAGAAACCCTATGATGATTATAAGTTGCAGAACCATATCCAGGTTCACTTTATCTACCTCCTTCTAAGTTAATTGGTTAATCCTAGCTTAAAGCACCTTAAAGTCATTGTCATTGAATCTGTCAGGAAACCTAACATGTTTTTTGATATGATGGAAGAAAACCTTACAAACCATCCGCTTAGCGACGTTGACCACGATTTTTTAACTCATTTATGTACACCTTGGAATAAAAAAAGGATATTTAGTCTTGCGAATGGAATGTGTTATGGAGGGGAACTTGAAAATAAGGGAGGAGATGCCCTGCAAGTTTAGATAAGGATGGTGTAGTTCATCTCCAGTTACTGGACGGTAACGAAAAATAGTTGTTTCGGTGATATCAAATCACGAAATGGATGGTCAATTCCCTATGAGTTATCAGATCAAAGGGATCGCTATTCGCTGACCATATAAACCAAACGATATAAGATGATCCAATATAGAAAAAAATTGACGGACAATTTGGCTAGCCCGGGGGCTGACAACTAAGAGCAGGGTTTTAAGATAAATAATAGAATAATTGGGTCTTCATGAAAAAATCAATAGTGAGGTGAAGCAATGTCTCTTTTTTTAAGTGGAAATCTTGCCCGGAGAATAGAACAATCAGAGATAGAGGCTCTGAAGTCCAGACTAACAGCTATAAAAGAAATGGATGGTAACCCAATGAACGTTGAAATAAAAGAATTTGGCAATGCCACAGCGTTTTCCGTAAAGAATATTCCTGGTCCTTCCTTTAATACGGTTAAAGGAATTAGTGGCAGCGAAGAGAAGTATTTGGACGCTATATTGGAATTTTACAAGGAAAGGGGAGTTCCGGCCAGATTTGAAATAACTCCGGCACATGCATCTTTGGAGTTATTTAAGGCTCTTCATGAGAAAGGATACTTTCAATCTGGGTTTCATACTGCACTCGCAGGTTCATTATCTCACGATGTTATTACGAACGAAGAAACAGATGCATCCATTTCTATCCGCAAAATCAGGGAACATGAATTTGAGACTTTCGGAGACATTTATACAAAAGGTTTTCATATGCCTTCTTTTTTAAAAGAACATGTCGCGCAAAACAATAAAGTATTATATAATCACGACAATTGGACTTTTTATTTGGCAAGTTATGAAGGAGAACCTGCTGGAATAGGAGTCTTATTTGAATATGATGGTATAGGGACACTCGCGGCTTCTGCTACTATTCCGGAATTACGAAATCGGGGTGTGCACAGTGCCCTGATCTTGAAACGATTACAACAAGCAAAGCAACATAATTGCAATTTGATTGTTGGGCAGGCAACGTATGGAAGTGTCAGTCAAAAAAATATGGAAAGAGCAGGAATGCGGATTGCTTATACGAAAAGCATTTGGGCGAAGCTTTAGGCCTTATAGTTCAAACCAGGTGCATTTCCTGAAATGGGGAATAGAATGAGAAGGGTTAAGGTAACAGCCTATAATGAAAAATGGCCGTTGATGTTTGCAAAAGAAGCTAATAAATTACGAGAGGTTTTTGGTCCTGAAATTGTTCAAATTCACCATATTGGCAGTAAATCCGTAGTAGGGCTGAAAGCAAAGCCGATTATTGATATCATGCCGGTAGTAAAAAATATCAACCGGGTTGCTGCATTTAACGCAGCAATGAAGGACATCGGATATGAGGCAAAGGGAGAGAATGGTATACCTGGGCGGCGTTATTTCCAAAAAGGAGGGGATAATCGCACACATCATGTTCATATTTACGAATTCGGCGATTCTGAAATAGAACGACACATCGCATTCCGGGACTACATGCGGACACACCCAAATGTGACCGAAAAATATGGAAGTTTAAAAGAGGAATTGGCCAAACGTTTTCCTCATAATATTACGGATTACATAAAAGGAAAGGAACAGCTTGTTTTGGAAATAGAAAGAAAGGCGATGGCATGGTATCAAGCTTTAAACGCTTCACAATAATGGGATAAAAAGGAAGTGATTATATGAAGCATGCACTAATTATTGGTGGAACCGGTATGTTAATGGATGTTTCAAAATGGCTTATTCAGCAATCCGCCTATACTTCGGTAATAGCACGAAACAGAGAAAAACTGAATCGTCTCCAATCTGCTGGTTCAACAGCTAATGTAGATCTCGTTTCCCAAGATTATAAAAACACGGAAGCATTAAGAGAGATTATACAAAACGCGATAGCCAATTATGGGGCTATTGATACGGTGGTGGCGTGGGTGCACGGAGATGCTCCGCAGGCAATTCCGGCAATCCTCGATGAAATCAGCAGCCGGCAAAAAGCAGTTTATAATTTTTTTCATATTAAAGGCAGCAGCTATCACTTAAAATCGATCCAATCGCAGGTTTCAACGCCAGAAAACTGTCAATACCGTGACATACAGCTTGGTTTTGTTGCAGAAGGGAATACATCCAGGTGGTTGAATCATAAGGAAATTGCTGAAGGGGTAATTACGGCGATAAAAAACAGTAAGAAAAGGATGGTAATTGGGCAACTGGAACCGTGGGAGAAGAGACCGTAATACAATCCAGGATATTTTCTTATTACTTTTTGGGAGGTGTTGAAGTTTAACAAAAAAACAAGAGCACGAATCGGGTTGATTTCCAGCCTTATCATCTGCATTTACGGTGTGTATGGATTAGTAACGAAAGACTCCATATCGAATTTGTCGTTTATCCCTATTATTCTAGCAGCAGGCGGCTTTATCGGTTTTATAGGTGGCATCGTCGAAATAAGAAAAATGGAGAAATAACCTTAATAAGGGAGGGAGAAGTAATGGTTTCAGAAGATATTTCTGGCAAGGACGTTGAAAACGGCATTACTGTGAAGGAGTATGTGGAGATTAATGGTCACAGACAAGGGATGATGATTAAAGGGGATGATACGAACAGTCCAGTGTTGTTATTTTTGCACGGTGGCCCTGGATTTCCTGCATATCCGATGATTAAAAAAGCCGGGCTGAAATTGGAACGTTATTTTACGGTCTGCTACTGGGACCAACGAGGAACGGGTATGTCCTATAACAACGAAATAGCAAAAGCCCGTTGACGGTAGAGCAGCTTATTGAGGATACCAATGAAATAACGGAATATTTGTGTAAGAAATTTGGTAAAGAAAAATCTATTTGCTTGGTCATTCATAGGGTACCCTTTTAGGCAGTCTGGTAGCGACAAAGTTTCCTAAGACGTACGAGGCATATATAGGAACAGGGCAAATAGGTGCACAAAACAAATCGGAAAAGGAAGCATATGAATTTTTTCTTAAAACAGCCATCGAACAAAATGACAAAAGGGCTCAAAAAGAAATTCAGGCAGTTACCATTCTATTTTGAAAATAGGGGATATAACCGAATTCGGGGCAAGTATTTAAACAAATATGGTGGTGGCATGACGCATAAACAGTATTCAAACATACGTACAATGGCTCAGACATTAAGCTGCGGGTCTTATAAATTGCAGGAGCGAATCAATATTCTTTTAGGCAGTACATATTCATATCTTTCGTTAGCACGTGAGATGGCCACAAGTGATTTAGTTGAGTTGGCACCAAAATTTGAAATTCCAGTCTATATCATCCATGGGATACATGACTATCAAACGACACATACACAAGCAAAACGGTATTTTGAGGCTATCGAAGCACCAATGAAAAAAATGTATACCTTTTCGCACTCCGCCCATTCACCGTATATTGAGGAACAGGAGCGATTTTACGAGATTATTGAAAAGGATATTTTAAGATGTTAGATACTGAAGAGTACGACACTTGAATAAACACATGATAGTGCAAATAACTGTAAAAATGGAGTGAGGAAGATAGAAAAAAAGTAGAGAAGAAAAGTACATTGGTTGCATTCGATGGATTTGCAGGCAATTAGTCAGGAAGCAAAAAGGAATTACGGAAGAGCAGTTAAGGACTTTAAACAAGTTCGAAGGGAGACATGGCATAACGAAATAATGATTTTGAAACAACAATTCAAGTTTGTGTCAAAAATAGTCAGAAAGAAAAAGGTGGTTTATTTGGTTAAAAAAAATCAATTGACAATGAAAAATACACTAATGATAATTTTTGTTGTGGTTACATTATCTATTATCATTTGGAACCTTATAAGCTACCTTAGTGATATAAGTTCAGGGGGAGAATATAGCCGCATAAATCACTTCTTTATTGCGGTTATTACTACCATATTAAGTGTTATTTTAATAGATTTTGCACGTAGAATTGACAAAATTTCTTGGAAACAACTCAACCTAAGCCCTATACGAACAAATATCCTTTCATTTTTAGTGGGCTTAATTCTCTGGGCTATTCCTGCACTAATTGGTTTGGTAATTTGTTTGATGGTTGGATGGGTTGAAATAACAGTGAAAACAGATTTTAATCACCTCGTGTTAAGTTTATTGATCTTATTCATTACTGTTTTTTTGATAGAAGCATTACCAGAAGAAATTATATTTAGAGGATATATTTATCGTTACTTAAATATATGGTTTCCCCATTGGATGACACTTATCTTACAAACACTTTTGTTTTCGTTATTTGGTTATTTTATAGGGGCTATATATTCCTTGGAACAGCTTTTGTTTATTCCTGGCTTTGCTTTTATCTTAGGTTATTTTAGGGCGGTCTCAGGCAATGTTTGGACAGCGATTGGATTCCACGTTGCTATTATGACAGCTACACAAATTTTAAGTCGGCTCCATGATCATTTTGATGTTAGTGGAATTTTCACCCTTCAATTTTTAGCTTTTATTTTGCTTCCAAGTGTATTAAGTGCCATTGCGCTAGATTTCATTTACCCAAAACACAATTGGCATAAAAAAGAACTTTATTTGTAAGAATTTTTAACCTTCTAACTTTTGCCAGATTCAACAAGAAGTTACACTATGAAAGGGGGATCAAATACTGTGTTTATTAGGCAACTAAATGACAAGGACGCTGAAAAATATCTAGAAATAAGGCTTCAAGCATTACAAACAAATCCAGAAGCATTCGCTTCAAGTTATCAAGAGGAGAAACAATATCCCCTGGAAGTATTTCAAAACAGGTTAAAAGATGATCATTCATACACCTTTGGGGCATTTGAAAATGAAAAACTTTTTGGGGTAGTTAGCTTAGTAAAAGAACAAAAAATAAAAATAAAACATAGGGCAACTATTTACGCTATGTATGTAGTACCCGAACGGCGTGGCAATGGAATAGGTAAAAAATTGTTAGCAGAGGCAATTAAACAGGCAGAGAAATTAAACGGGATTGAACAAGTCCATTTGTCTGTTGTTTCAAATAATGAATCTGCCAAAAACCTCTATCGCTTTTTGGGATTTGAAACGTATGGAATAGATAAAAGAGCATTGAAGATTGATGATAGATACTATGATGAGGAACTTATGGTACTTTATTTTTAAAGTTACGGTTAGTTGAACTGAAGAAATCAGCCTTCATTCAGGAGTGTGAAAAACCTATGAATGTATTAAAGAAACAGTATGACTGGATACGTTTGACCAGAGAGAACTTATTTCATTATTGTGAATCATTAGCAATAGAAGATTATATTTTCGAACTTGACAAATTTGGCTGGGGTTCCATCCGAAACCTTCATGTGCACGTGTGCCGAATGTTATCAGTCTTGGCTTGGGAATTTCGGACTTAAGAAAGGAATTTCTCTGGCAACTCCTGATCGAGTAAGTAACGTGCAGGAGATGCGCAAGGTTTTTAACGAGGTAGACAATCTTGTTGAAGAGTTTCTTAGGGAGTTTGAAGGCCGGTGGGAAATTGCGATTACTGGTCCTGTTCCGTGGCAAGAGGAAGCTGATGATTTAACACCTCTCTGGCTTTACACACACGTCATTACCCACGAGTTTCACCACAAAGGGCAAATTGTCTCCATGAGTCGGCAGTTAGGTTATACACCGGCCGATACGGATTTGATTGAGCCAGGAAAATAGTATAAAAGCTATTGATCCTTAAGTTGTCCAAAGCTTTATGATGAAAATGGACGACATTTTAAGAGTCGTACCATGGCACTTTGAAATCAAGACCGGTGAAATTCCAGGATCGCCATACCATGGCGATCCTGATTTATTACCGGTGATTCGTATACTGCATGGGTTTCGTAACTGCTTGTAATGCTTGATATTTTTCTTCTGGTAATGGAGCAGCCTGACTAATTGCGGTATTTTCACGAAGCTGTTCTACTGAGCTTGCCCCGAACACAGCACTGGCAACTGCTGGATGATGAAGCACGTATTGCAGTGCTGCAGTGTTGAAGGAGGCACTATCGCCGATCACATCTTTTATTTCATCATAAACTTTGACCAATTCCTCATACGTATAATCCAAATAGCCTTCGCGTGATTTCCGCTCGATTTGTTTTTCGCCATTGTCGCTTAGTATGCCTTTTGCCAAAGGCCCACGGGCAAGAACGCTGATAGTATTTTGCTGGAGCAGATCCAAAATTTCCTCTTCCGGTCGCCGATCGAGCATACTATATTGCATCATTACGGCATCAATGCTTGAACGTTTGACATATTCCCGAATTACATTAGGACGAATAGAAGAAATTCCGTACGCACGAATCAGCCCGTCTTTTTTCAACTCCTCAAAAGCCTCAATCGATTCATTAATCGGATCGTCAATGGTACCGCCGTGCAGCATGTAAAAATCAATATAATCTGTTTTTAACCGTTGTAAACTATCCTTCAAACCTTCTATAATATGTGCTTTGGACGGATCCCAGAACCAATCTTTTGCGTCACGATCAAAATGATTACCAACCTTCGACGTGATAATGACCTGCTCACGTTTATCTTTTATCGCCTGACCAACGATTTCCTCATTCAAGCCAAAATCATACAGATCAGCAGTATCCAGGTGGTTGATCCCAGCATCCAGTGCTTGATCAATAATCGTCTGCGCTTGTTTTTTATCCGTTCCCAGTGACATACATCCGAGTGTTAACTGTGAAATAAATAAATCCGATTTTCCAAGTTGATTTTTCTGCATTTCATTGCCTCCTGTTCAACACCTATATCTATTGTAAAAATAGCTCATAACAAACTCAAGCATTTCAATTGTGGTAAAATGGAATTTAGTATAAAAAATGAGGTTGATATGATGAATAAATTTGAAGAAAAAACAATTCGGACAGAGAAGATATACGATGGAAAAGTAGTCAAGCTGCAGGTAGATGACGTGACATTGCCAGACGGAAATACAGCGAAACGAGAATTGATTAAACACCCAGGTGCGGTAGCCATTATTCCGATTACAAAGGATAAGAAAATCATTTTTGTTGAACAATATCGGAAACCACTTGAGAAATCTCTCATTGAAATCCCTGCTGGTAAACTGGAACAAGGGGAAAAGCCGGAAGTTACTGCAGTACGGGAACTGGAAGAGGAAACAGGCTATACAACAAATCAGCTTAAGTTTGTTACATCCTTCTATACGTCACCGGGATTTGCCGATGAACTAATGCATATGTACTTAACCGATCAGCTGCAGCCCTTAACAAAAAAGGTGGCTGGTGATGAGGATGAATTTGTTGAATTAATAGAATTAACATTAGAAGAAGCAAAACAATATGTAAAAGAACAGCGGATTCACGATGCGAAAACAAATTATGCGATTCTTTACCTAGAAATGTTGGAGATGATGTAAACCATGTTACAATCCTATTTCGCTGATATGCACATACATATTGGCAGAGATATGTATGATAAGCCAGTAAAAATAACTGGCGCTAAAACATTAACATTAACGAATATCTTAAAAGAAGCGAGCAGAAATAAAGGAATTCAAATGGTTGGCGTCATTGATAGTCATGCCCCGGCTGTGCAGCAGGAAATCAAGCAGCTAATCGAAAATGGTGCTGCCTTTGAACTGGATAACGGAGGAGTACGGTTTGAAAAGGTGACATTGCTATTGGGATCGGAAATAGAGGTCTATGATGAGAATTGTAAAGGCCCG
Source organism: Virgibacillus dakarensis (assembly GCF_900155625.1). Classification (NCBI taxonomy): domain Bacteria; kingdom Bacillati; phylum Bacillota; class Bacilli; order Caryophanales; family Bacillaceae; genus Virgibacillus; species Virgibacillus dakarensis. The sequence goes on along the minus strand of NZ_LT732553.1, from coordinate 1,434,799 downwards.
ATTCACGTGCTCTGTTTTTTTCCGACGCTCCAGAAAATGGAATTGTTTTCCGAATGGCTGACTACGAAAATGAAAAATATTACATTGAGTTCCCAGCGCTACTATGGAACCGCCAAAGAGCTGCAATATAAAGTGAAAGAACTAGAAGGAATTTTTATCCCTGCTCATGTATTTACTCCGTTTAAAAGCATGTATGGGAAGGGTGTGCACAAATCACTAAAAGAAGTATTTGATCCAGACCTTATCGATGGAATCGAACTTGGTTTAAGCTCAGATACCGATATGGCCGATCAGATCAGTGAATTACATGATTATACGTTTGTTTCTAATTCGGATGCCCACTCGTTAGCAAAAATAGCGAGAGAGTATCAGGAAATTCAGATGGAAGAGCCTTCGTTTACAGAATTTTATTGGGCACTTCATGAAGTGAATGGACGTAAAATAACGAAAAATTTCGGGATGAATCCACAATTGGGTAAATACCATACAACGGTGTGCAGCAATTGTATGACAAAAGTACCGTATAAAACGGAGCAATGTCCAAGCTGTGGTTCGAAAAAAATTATCAATGGTGTTTTTGACCGTATACAGGAATTAACGGACGCAGATAATGTTACGAGGGAACGGCCGCTTTATTTGTATCAGGTTCCGTTAGAGTATTTGCCGAAACTCGGTCCAAAAACATTCCAAAAGCTGTTAGATCGATTTCAAACGGAAATGAATGTGATTCACCATGCCACACTAGAAGAGTTACGAGAGATAGTCCCGGATAAACTAGCAAATGCTATTATCGAAATGCGAGAAGGGAGGCAGATGATCAATGCTGGCGGTGGCGGAAGATATGGCAGTATCGCCCAATCGGAATAAACGTAACAAGTTGCCACAATAAAACTATAAAAAATACGTATGGAAAAAGTAAATTTGGTATTTTTAACAGGAATTCTTCATAGATTTTAACTATACACATAATCTTTTAAAAGCGATTTAGACGATCTGTGTCAAAATGTTATTTAGCTTTGAATTTGAATGGAGGATTCCGATGTACCAAAAGAGAACTCTGGCAGTAAATCACGTAAAGGAACATGCGGCAATATACCTGTTTATGATTATTTTGTTTTTAACCGGCGTTATTTTTGGTGCGATTATCGTGAACAGCATGCATTTTGTTCAGAAACAGGATTTGTTTTTTTATTTAGAACGTTTTTTTGGACAAATTACGGATAAGGAACAGATTGAAAATGTGGAAATTTTAAAAGAAAGCTTTTTTTACCATACGAAATATTTATTGCTTTTGTTTGTATTAGGTTTATCCGTTATCGGACTGCCAATTGTTTGGATTTTATTATTTTTAAAAGGATTAGTCGTTGGCTTTTCGGTAGGTTTTATTGTAAATCAGCTTGGGATAAAGGGATTGGCACTTGCATCACTCGCGATTGCTCCGCAAAACTTTCTCATTATCCCGATCTACATTGCAGCCGGAAGTTTGTCGATGATTTTTTCTTTAACCTTGTTAAACAAACTTTTTACCAATAAATTGTCCAGACCGATTTTGCAGCCGTTTGGCAAATATGTTACCATCTTTTCCCTTTTATTGGGTCTCTCCATTGTTGCAGCGGGTATGGAAGCCTTTGTTAGTAACGAAGCGATGGAAGCTCTAATCAAGTCACTTTATAAATAATAATTATTATTATATAATATTAATTGTTGGAAGTAATTTAAAATAATTATACTTTGACACTGGTTTCCACAATGCATATAATGAAGATGGGGATAAGAGGGAGGGGATCCGCATGGCCATGGAACACCGTATTGAACGGATTAAAAAGCAGCTCCATGCACAAAGCTATAAGCTGACTCCACAACGGGAAGCGACGGTTAGAGTATTATTGGAACGCGAGGAAGACCACCTTAGCGCCGAGGATATTTATTTACTTGTAAAAGAAAAAGCGCCGGAAATCGGACTAGCTACTGTTTACCGTACATTAGAATTGTTATCGGAATTGAAAATTGTTGATAAAATAAACTTCGGTGATGGGGTTTCCCGTTATGATCTGCGTAAAGAAGGAGCAGAGCATTTTCATCATCATCTTGTCTGTATCGAATGTGGATCGGTTGAAGAGATTGTCGATGATCTATTAGGAGACGTTGAGAAAATTGTTGAGAACGATTGGGGATTTCAAGTAAAAGACCACCGCCTGACATTTCATGGTATTTGCAAGCAATGTCAGAAAGTTGCGGTTAAAACGACATGATTTGATACCCTGAAGGTTTTTTCCTGTAGGTAAAAATGACTACAGGAAATTCGCTACATACATATAAAAGATGTATGTGGAGATGTTAAAGGGAATGAAAGGAAAACTGTCCATAATTGGGCGGTTTTTTGTGTTTACAGGGGCAAAAAGACCTCATATTATTAGGAAATAAATGGATTTTTCTGTAACAATATTTCTGCAAAATTAACACATACTAATTTTGGAGACTGTTTTGAAGGCAGGGGTTAGTTTGTGTTTTTATTTATCGGAAAGGCGATTATTTTATACATCATAGCTATTGGTGTTATCCGGCTAATGGGAAAATCTGCTTTCGCCCAATTAACTGCTCACGATTTGACAGGTATTTTCTTTGTCATTACGCTGGCAATGGGACCATTAGTTACCGAAAAATTCAGCTATGCAATTGTCGGGGTAATGGTTATCGGTGTCCTGCATATTGTTTTATCGAAACTTACGCTTATCAATGCACTGAATAAGATTTTCATCGGTCAGCCTACTTTGATAATTAAACATGGAAAATTGATAAAGGAAAATTTAAAACGGACCCATTTTACATTGGCTGGAGTGTTGTCAAGTCTCCGGGAAAAAGGTTATCCAGACTTAACGCTTGTTGAGTTTGCCATTATTGAAACGAGTGGGGAGATTAGTATTATCCCAAAACGGGAGACTGCGCCGGTAACACCAGGCCAGTTAGGGATGAAAACCGACTATCAAGGCATTCCGATAGCTGTAATCGTCGAAGGAAAGATTCAGTATCGAAATTTAAAATATCTTAATAAAGACGAACAATGGCTGAAAAAAGAATTACAATTAGCCGGTTATCCAGATCAGGAAACTATTTTCTATGCAGCCGTACGTGACAAAGACCACCATTTGGTGACGATCGATTTGGGAATGGGAAGCTCTTACTAATTTTGCTTTATCTATTTCGTTAGGTAAACTAGCTCGTTATATACAATTCTCTGTCGTCGCCAGGTTTTTCTAATGAAATGCTTAATAGTGTTTCATTATTCTGGAGAGTATTCCGCTGACTCTGAAGTGCAGAACTGCAGTCAGTCTTCCTGATTTACAAACCGAAGAAAATAGGGTATTTTGAAAGTAGGTAATGTTGTAATTGAAATCGATTACGTACTGTTTTCTGCGAATCCGGTTTCTGACCCATTAAATAATGAGGCAGATGTACGTTTTTCTTAGGCTTGTATGTATATTGTTCCTCTTTTTTGGCATATCTTTTAAATAAAGCAGCTATTTTAAAAGGGGATATGCCACGTGAAGCAGATGATATGGGATACAATAAAAATTTTTGTTATTTTCATTGCCTGTACGTTTTTGTTCTATTTCGGTTTGCGGATTATGAACACCGAATATGAACAAATGCATCGTTACGATTCGCCTGAAGGTCCATCCGTGAAAGTCTTTAAGGCAGATCAAAGTTTCGTTGATCGTTTGAACTTATTTTTCCGATTAGGAGAGTAATAGCTATGCTGGTGTCTCAATTAGAAGATTTTTTTCATTATCTGCAAATTGAACGCGGGTTATCTGACAATACATTAAAATCATATCGACGGGACTTGAAACATTATCTTCACTACGTTGAAAAAGTCGCACAAAGGTCAAAGTGGGAAATGGTTCAAAGAAGCGATATTACAGGATTTTTGTATATGTTAAAAGATAACGGAAAATCCGCTGCGACAATCGCCAGAACCCTGTCATCGATTCGATTATTGCATCGCTTTTTAATTGGTGAACAGCTAGTTTCTCATGATGCCAGTTTACATATTGAAACACCGAAGCTGGAAAGAAAACTTCCGGATATCCTTTCTCCAAAGGATGTAGAAGCTTTGCTTTCCGTCAGCGGGAATTCACCATTGAAAATACGGAATAAGGCAATGCTGGAATTATTGTATGCAACAGGACTGAGGGTAACGGAATTAGTTTCGCTTAAAGTTACTGATCTTCATTTGACAATGGGCTTTCTTAGATGCCTTGGTAAAGGATCGAAGGAAAGAATTGTACCGCTTGGCAATATTGCGAAAGAAGCTGTGGATGATTATTTACAGCGCGCACGCAGCAGGTTGGTAAAACGGAATGGGACGGATGCGTTGTTCGTCAATCAGCATGGCAGACCACTGACACGGCAGGGGTTTTGGAAAATCCTTAAGGCCGAAGCAAGGGATGCGGGTATCACGAAAACAATAACTCCCCATACATTACGGCATTCATTCGCCACACATTTATTGGAAAATGGGGCTGATTTACGTTCAGTACAGGAAATGCTTGGGCACGCGGACATTTCCACGACACAAATCTATACACATGTAACAAAAGCTAGATTGAAAGATGTGTACAAAACCTATCATCCACGGGCATAAATTTTTACGAGCAGTTGTCTGACATCCTACAACATAAACGCAAAAGCGGAAGCGCCCGGTTAGCGGCGTATGGACTGCGCCCTGCCATGCAGGGTGGTTCGGTGTTGCCGCGCAAAGCGGCGATTTTAACCGAACATTCCTACGCAGGAGATAAAGGAAACACGGTGAGCTGGGGGCTGCAGGATGCAGGTCAGTTCGGTGTTGCAACAGGACGTTGCGATTTTAACCGAACTTCCTCTTTCACCGATGTTGACTTATCGTACGGAGGTGAAGGAAGTCCACTAGCCGCTGGGCGCTAGAGCTGGACGTGGCTATTTCGGAATTTAATTTAACTCGTATAGGACAGTTAAATGGTACTCTAAAGTAGTAGAATAGACATAAATAGGAAAGATAACTATGGGAGGTTTTATAATGGATAAATTTAAACGCGTATTTTTGATTGTAATGGACTCAGTTGGAATCGGAGAAGCACCAGACGCAGAAAAATTTGGTGATGCAGGTGCCGACACATTAGGTCATATTGCTGAGAAAATGAATGGGCTGGATATGCCGAATATGGGCAAATTAGGACTTAGCAATATCAGACAGATTGACGGGATAGAAAAAGCTGCATCGCCAATGGCCTCATACACCAAAATGCAGGAAGCATCGAATGGTAAAGACACGATGACCGGTCACTGGGAAATCATGGGGTTAAACATTCAGCAGCCTTTTCGAACTTTTCCCGACGGATTTCCGCCTGAATTAATCAACGAATTGGAAACGAAAACAGGACGAAAAATTATTGGAAATAAACCTGCATCAGGAACCGCGATCCTTGATGAGCTTGGTGAGGAGCATATGAAAACCGGTGCATTAATCGTCTATACGTCAGCTGATTCCGTATTACAAATTGCCGCCCATGAAGAAGTAGTTCCACTTGATGAACTGTATCAAATCTGTGAAATCGCCCGCGAATTAACCCTTGATGAACGGTACATGGTAGGGCGGGTCATTGCCCGGCCATTTGTTGGCAAACCAGGTGCATTTGAACGGACCTCCAATCGGCATGATTACGCATTGAAACCATTTGGCCGTACCGTGATGAACGAATTAAAGGATAGCGGCTATGACGTGATTGCGCTTGGGAAAATTTCTGATATTTATGATGGTGAAGGGGTTACCGAGAAAATTCGGACAAGAGACAACGAGGATGGGATGACAAAACTGGTTGAATCGATGAAAAAAGATTTTAACGGTATCAGCTTTTTAAACTTGGTGGACTTTGATGCAAAATATGGTCACAGGCGTGATCCAATCGGGTATGGAAAAGCATTGGAAGCATACGATGCAAGACTTCCGGAAGTATTGGAAAAACTTACTGATAACGATTTGCTGATTATTACTGCTGATCACGGAAATGACCCAATCCACCACGGAACAGACCATACACGCGAATATGTCCCATTACTTGTTTATCATCCAAATAGTAGCGAGGGAAAACAATTGCCATTACGGGAAACCTTCGCCGACATTGGGGCAACTATTGCCGATAACTTTGATGTGAAAATGCCTGCGTACGGCAAAAGTTTTTTAACGGAGATTTAAAGCAGGTACACCTCGGAAACCAGTGTATGAAATGGCGGTTTCCGAACCATACATAACGACAATTTTTAGGAGAGGAAGTATCTACATGAATCAGGTAGAAATCAACGAAGCAAGCACGTTTATCCTGGAAAAATTAACAGCTGAACCATCGATCGGTTTGATTTTAGGCTCTGGTTTAGGCGTACTAGCAGATAAAATAGAAAATCAGGTTGTTATTCCGTATAGCGAAATCCCGCATTTTCCTGTATCAACGGTTTCAGGCCATAAAGGACAGCTTGTGGCGGGAGTTTTGGAAGGTAAACAAGTTATTGCCATGCAAGGACGGTTTCATTTTTATGAAGGTTATTCCATGAAACAGGTAACGTTTCCAGTACGGGTTATGAAAGAAATCGGTATTACCTCACTTGTGGTGACAAACGCGGCTGGAGGGATAAATGAAAGCTTTGCTCCTGGCGATCTGATGTTAATAACCGATCATATCAATAATATGGGGACAAATCCGCTCATCGGTCCAAACGATGAGGCTATTGGAGCACGGTTCCCCGATATGTCGCAAGTGTATGATAAGGCATACATCAAGCACGCGGAAGCTTGTGCGAAAAAATTAGCTGTCGGTATTCAAAAAGGGGTATACGTTGGTAATACCGGTCCTGCGTATGAAACACCGGCAGAAATTAAGATGCTACGGAGATGGGGTGGTGACGCTGTCGGTATGTCAACCGTTCCAGAGGTAATTGTTGCCGGTCATGCAGATTTACGTGTGTTGGGAATTTCTTGTATTTCCAACATGGCAGCAGGGATCTTGGATCAGCCATTAACCCATCAAGAAGTAATCGAAACAACGGAAAAGGTTCGGGAAAACTTTTTACAATTTGTACAGGAAATTGTCCGTACATTACCAACAGAAAAAGGTGATATGAAATGAGAATGTTTGACATTATAGAGAAAAAACGGGATGGAGGAGAACTGACCGAACAGGAAATACATTTTTTCGTTAATGGATATACGAATGGGGAAATCCCTGATTATCAAGTTAGTGCATTATTGATGGCCATTTATTTTCAGGATATGACGAAAGCAGAACGGGCTATTTTAACCTCAGCAATGGTCGATTCCGGTGACAAAATAGATCTGTCAGCCATTTCCGGTATAAAGGTTGATAAACATTCGACAGGTGGTGTTGGGGATACGACAACATTAATTTTGGCACCTCTTGTAGCGTCACTAGGCGTGCCTGTCGCAAAAATGAGTGGCAGAGGTTTAGGCCACACCGGGGGCACAATTGATAAATTGGAAGCTGTTCCCGGATTTCACGTTGAAATAACGGGCGATGAATTTATTAATTTGGTAAATAAAAATAAAGTTGCGGTTATTGGTCAGACAGGCAATTTAACACCTGCTGATAAAAAACTTTATAGTCTGCGGGACGTTACAGCTACCGTAAATTCAATTCCACTAATCGCAAGTTCGATTATGAGTAAAAAGATTGCCTCCGGAGCTGATGCGATTGTGCTTGATGTCAAGACTGGAGCAGGTGCATTCATGAAAAATCTCGATGATGCTCGGGAGCTGGCACATGCAATGGTTTCCATCGGTAATCACGTCGGCAGAAAAACAATGGCGGTGATTTCGGATATGAGCCAGCCGCTTGGTAAGGCAATTGGCAATGCACTTGAGGTAAAAGAAGCAATCGATACATTAAAAGGGAACGGGCCGGAGGACTTAACCGAGCTGTGCTTAACCTTAGGCAGCCAGATGGTTGTTTTAGCTAACAAAGCAGGCAGTCTGGACGAGGCAAAAGCAAAATTGAAAGCAAATATCGAAAACGGCAAAGCATTGGAGCAATTTAAAATTTTTCTAGCGTCACAGGGTGGTGATGCATCGGTTGCCGATAATCCAGATTTGCTTCCGCAAGCCACCAACAAAATCGAATTGTCGGCCAAAAAATCCGGAACCATTCAACACATTGTCGCCGATGATGTCGGTACGGCTGCCATGATGCTTGGGGCTGGCCGTGCGACAAAAGAATCAGTTATTGATTTAGCTGTCGGAATTGTTTTAAATAAAAAGGTTGGTGATCCTGTCAAAGAAGGGGAATCGCTGTTAACCATCCATACGAATCAGGATTCAATTGAGGATGTTAAAGAAAAATTATATGCTAGTATCGCTATTTCCGATGAGCATGTTTCTGCACCATCTTTAATTCATGATGTTGTTACAAAACAACGATAAACACAGGCGGAAGCACACCTGCGGTTGAACCAGATTTGGACATAGCCAATTAGCACTGTTATTCGCAATTCATTAAAAATTGAATTTCCTAGCAGATAAAAGCACACATTAATTATGTGTGCTTTTTTAAGTTATAAAAAATTATATTCATGGCAATCCTAGAGTTATATTGACTCTTGGAGGTAAGGTTATGAAAAAATATGTTTTACTAGTTAGTATGGTTCTTTCATTACTATGCGCCACGACGGTACCTGTATTTGCCGAGGAGAAGGATGCTGCTGAAGCGGATCAAACTCCAAACCTTGCACCTGATGCAAAGTCAGCAATACTAATGGAACGTGACACGGGAAAAATGCTATTCGATAAAAATGCAAACGAAAAGCTTCCGCCTGCAAGTATGACAAAAATTATGACCCTATTATTAATTATGGAGGAGCTGGACAAAGGAAACGTAAAGCTCGATGAAAAAATTCAAATAAGTGAACGAGCAGCATCCATGGGAGGATCTCAATTATTCTTGGAAGCTGGTGAGGAAATGACCGTCAATGATCTATTAAAGGGTATTTCCATTGCGTCGGGAAACGATGCGAGTGTGGCAATGGCTGAGCGATTAGCCGGCAGTGAAGAAGCATTTGTCAAAAAGATGAATAAAAAAGTAAAAGAATTAGGTTTAAAAAATACACATTTTCAAAATTGCACCGGACTTCCGGCAGAGGATCATTACAGTACTGCCTATGATATGGCGGTAATGGCAAAAGAACTATTAAAATACGAAAAGATCACGGATTACACATCAATCTATGAGGATTATTTACGAAAAGGAACAGAGGATGAGTTCTGGTTAGTCAATACCAATAAACTGGTGAAGTTTTACCCTGGTGTTGATGGACTCAAAACTGGTTATACAAATGAGGCGAAATATTGCTTGACAGCGACTGCCGAGAAAGAAAATATGCGCGTCATTGCTATCGTTATGGGGGCAAAAACAACAAAAGAACGTAATGCAACCGTTACCCAGATGCTAGATTATGCCTTTAATCAGTTTGGAACAAAGAAATTATTTGAAAAAGGGCAGCCAATTACAACATTAAATTTATTAAAAGCTGAGGATGAGAAGATAGACGTTGTTGCGTCGGAATCAATTAGTACCCTTCACAAAAAAGGCCAAGAACCAAAAGATATTAAAACTGTTGTTAAACTGAAAAGTAATTTTACTTTGCCATTGAAAAAAGGGGATCATGTGGGGACATTAGTTGTCAAAAACGGGAATAAAGTGTTGTCCGAAACGCCATTAACGATTGGAAAAGATGTGGAGCCTGCATCGTTTTTAACGTTATTTAAACGTTCCATTGGTGAAATGGCAAAAAGCCGTTAACGTTCGGGGAGAAATGAGGGCAAAAACTGAAGATCAAGGGAAAGACTCCTTACGCTTTTGCACTATTTTGGTCGAATTTCTTCTTCTTTTGTCAACGTGCAGGAATTGACCCGCTTTATATGGAAATGAAAAGGTACAACGTATTGTGAGGAGGAGACATAAAATGGGGCTTGAGACAATGTTTGATGTGAAAGAAGATGTTTTAATTGTTCGTTTGTCCGGTGAACTCGATCACCACGAAACGGAGAACCTGCGTAACGAATGGAAGGACATGATGTATAAAAACGCTGTAAAGCATGTTGTTCTTAATTTGGAATCTGTTTCATTTATGGATAGCTCGGGACTTGGGGTGATATTAGGACGATATAAAGAAGTGCTGCAGCTAGGTGGAGAAATGGTCATATGTTCCGTTTCGCCAGCAGTTAATCGTTTATTTGAAATGTCCGGCATTTTCAAAATTGTCCGGCTGGAGGAGAACGAACAATATGCGTTAGTTACGTTAGGGGTGGCTTCATGAATAATGAAATGGTTGTAGAATTTTCCAGTGTCAGTGAAAATGAGTCGTTTGCCCGTGTCACCGTGGCAGCATTTGTCACGCAAATGGATCCGACGATGGATGAATTGACGGAAATTAAAACAGTTGTATCGGAAGCGGTAACGAACGCCATCATTCATGGGTACAACAATGAACCGGATCATAAAGTTTCTATTACATGTGCATTAAGGGATGATGAGCTTGAACTAACCATTAAAGATGATGGTATCGGAATCGGCGATGTCGAAGAGGCAAGACAGCCATTGTTTACATCAAAACCGGAATTGGAACGATCTGGAATGGGTTTTACGATTATTGAGAATTTTATGGATTCGGTTAAAGTTATCTCGGAACCAGGTGCAGGAACAACCGTACAGATGACAAAACAGTTAACGAAAAACAGAACGGTAAGCAAGTAGGGAGACTTGCCCATGGATGTAAATGTAAAGCATTTAAATCGTAAAGATCCTTTAACCGATGAACAAGTAAAAGAGTATATTTATAAAAGTCAGCAAGGCGATAAAGATGCTAGAGATTTACTCGTTGAGAAAAATATACGACTTGTCTGGTCCGTAGTTCAGCGCTTTATCAACCGTGGCTATGATCCAGATGATTTATTTCAAATTGGCTGTATCGGCTTGATTAAGTCAATCGACAAGTTTGATCTGGCCTACGATGTCCGGTTTTCCACTTATGCAGTTCCCATGATTATTGGGGAAATACAACGGTTTATCAGGGATGATGGAAGTATTAAGGTAAGCCGTTCATTAAAGGAAATAGGAAATAAAATTCGCCGGAAAAAAGATGAATTAACGAAAAGGCTGGGAAGGTCGCCAACGATTCACGAAATAGCGGATGAACTAAACATTTCACCTGAGGATGTGGTACATGCCGAAGAAGCTGCGAAATCACCGCATTCCATTCATGAAACGGTGTTTGAAAATGATGGGGATCCCATCACCTTATTGGACCAGATTGCTGATCCGGATACAAGATGGTTTGATAAAATTTCATTGCAGGAAGCCATTAGGGGGTTAAATGAACGGGAGCGGCTAATTGTTTATTTGCGGTATTATAAGGACAAAACCCAGTCCGAGGTCGCAGAAAGATTAGGAATCTCACAAGTCCAGGTATCGCGGTTAGAGAAAAAAATATTACATGACATGAAAGATATAATGGGATAGCCAAAAGCAAAACACCAGCATGAGGTGTTTTGCTTTTTTGCTTATAAAATAACATTTTTAACGAATACTACATGCATGGGGTGATATGTATGACTGACATCGTTTATATCCGAATGAAGAAAAGTATTGAGATAACCGAACTCCAAACAATTCATCTGCAAGATATTGCCTATTTATCAACATCTTCAGAACATAAACAGGAAATGGAAGAGACTGTCCTGTACCGCATTACTAAAAAAGACCGGAATATCGTTATTATTGATAGCTTTATTATCATTGATCACTTACGAAAATTATTTCCGGGGTTAGAATTTCAGCTTGTTGGTCCGGCCCAGACGATTATCCGGATTGTGGAAAGAAAAAAATCACCATCGATTTTGCTTGCAGCATTTGTGTGGGTGTTATTATTCATTGGAGCAGCGATGACCATCATGAACTTTCATTATGATGTGAGTATGCAGGAGGTACAGCAAAAATTGCATTATATCTTAACTGGTGAGCATAATAAGTACCCGCTATGGATTCAAATACCATATTCATTTGGTTTGGGAATCGGCATGCTGCTGTTTTTCAATCATTGGTTTAAAAAACGGTTTAACGAAGAGCCAAGTCCACTTGAAATTGAAATTTTTAATTATCAGCAGGATCTTAACCAATATGTCATTCATTATGAAAATGAATTAAATGATAAATCATAGTTTCCATATTATCGTCGAAATAATTATTGGATTTGCGGGTGGTCTTGCTGTTGGAGGTGGATTTGTTGCGTTTTTAACTGTTTTGGGTATTATTCCCAGGCTGATTCAGTTGAGTAAAACAGATGGCCTGACTCGGGTTTATGGTGTATGTGTGATAGCAGGACTTTTATTTGGAACGTATATTTCTTTTACAAATGTAACATGGAATCAACCCCATGTTTTGTTCATTATCTGGGGCGGATTCCATGGTATTTTCAATGGTATGTTAGCAGCAGCCTTAACGGAAGTACTGAATGTTTTTCCAATTATCTCCAAGCGGATAGGGATGGAACGATACTTATTTGGATTGCTTATGGCTATCGTGTTCGGGAAAATTGCCGGTTCCCTGTTTCAATGGCTGATTTTTGTCAAGTAAGGAACAATCGAATGGAGTGTTAATAGACAATGGCGGAAACGAAAGAAAACAAAAGTCCGATTTCACCTGACATCAAGGATACAGAAGCTTACATGAAGAAACACATTGGAATTGGTGTCTCGTTTGATGCTGGGTTTCGGGAAATAACAGTATTGAAAACCAAAATCCAGCTTTATTATGTGAACGGTTTGGTTGATTCCTCCAACGTCATTCAAATTATGAAAGTCCTGGTTCAAATTAATGATAATGAGGGAAATCGCAAAAAGGTTCGGGAAATTGTTGAAAACAGATTGGTACATCAGCAGGTTGCACACACAAAATCAATGGATGAAGTAGTCGATCAAATGCTTTCCGGTTTAATTGTCATTTTTGTTGATGGTGAAAAAGAGGCTTTTATCATCGATGTACGCCATTACCCCGGACGAACTCCGGAAGAACCGGATACAGAGCATGTTGTGCGGGGTTCCAGGGATGGCTATACAGAGAATGTTATCGAAAATACCTCCCTTACGAGGCGAAGAATTCGTGATGAACGGTTGCGCAATGAAATGCTGAAGGTCGGCGAGCGTTCAAAAATGGATATTTGTATCAGTTATTTACAGGATGTCGTCGATGATGGATTAGTAAAGTTAATCAAGGAAAAAATTAGGGAAGTAGAAATTGACGGCATGTCCATGGCTGATAAAACACTGGAAGAATTTATCATTAAAAGCAAATGGAATCCATATCCAATGGTTCGCTATACGGAACGGCCAGATGTTGCTGCCCATCATATACTGGAAGGTCATGTAATAATTATTGTCGATACGTCACCAAGTGTGATTATCTTGCCGACGACTGTTTTTCACCATCTTCAACATGCAGAAGAATATCGCCAAAGACCTGCCGTCGGTACCTTTATCCGACTGATACGCTTTCTTGCCGTATTGTTGTCCATTTTTCTCTTGCCGTTATGGCTGTTATTTGCCATGGAACCAACTTTACTGCCAGATCCATTGTCGTACATTGGGCCAAATGAAAAGGGGAATATTCCTATTTACGTGCAAATCATTCTCGGTATTGTTGGTGTTGAATTTTTACGAATGGCTGCGATCCATACACCGACGCCCTTATCGACAGCAATGGGTTTAATTGCTGCGGTACTGATTGGGCAAATTGCAATTGACGTAGGAATGCTCAGCCCGGAAGTAATATTGTACGTTTCCGTCAGTGCAATTGGTGCTTATGTCACACCTAGTTATGAGCTTAGTGTTGCAAATAAAATGGTTAGTTTGTTTTTAGTATTGCTTACGGCGATTTTCGGATTAATTGGTTTGGCGATAGGGGTTACCGTATTTATTCTCTTTATCGTCAATTTAAAATCACTGCGGACACCTTACTTTTGGCCATTTATCCCATTTAACGCAAAAGCATTAAAGAATCTAATGATCCGTGTTCCAGTACCATACGATAACAGCCGTCCAAGTATTGTCCATCCAAGAAATACTTACCGGCAGCCCCTGTATCCTGTAAAAAAAGGGGAATAAACATCTCCCCCTTTTCATTTTTGCTTTATTGTGATAAAGTTTTTTAAGAACAAAAGCGGAAGCGCCCGGTTAGCGGCGTATGGAGTGCGCCCTGCCAAGCAGGGTGGTTCGGTGTTGCTGCGCAAAGCAGCGGTCTTAACCGAACATTCCTACCGAAGGAGATAAAGGAAACACGGTGAGCTGGAAGCGAACCGATGTTGACTTATCGTACGGAGGTGAAGGAAGTCCACTAGCCGCTGGGCGCTGGAGCTGGACGTGGCTCACCTTGCCACGAACAATATCGGACCTAAATTTTTATACTTTTTAATAATATATAGCAGTAGGGCAGGGGAAGTACATGATAATCGATAACCATCCATTTTCAGTCGATCAGGGACATTTAATGATCGGCGGATTAAATACAATAGATTTAGCAAAAAAATATGGTACACCTTTATATGTTTATGATGTTTCATTGATTCGAAAAAATTGCCGGGCATTCGTTAATACATTTGAACGGCTGGATATAAAAGCACAGGTTGCTTATGCTAGCAAAGCCTTTTCATCGATTGCGATGCTTCAGGTAGTGAAGCAGGAAAATTTAAGCCTGGATGTTGTTTCTGAAGGGGAATTATATACAGCATTACAGGCCGATTTTCCGGTAGAACGCATTCACTTGCATGGAAATAATAAAAGTATGAATGAAGTCAACATGGCTATTGAACATGACATTGGCTGTATTGTAATTGACAATTTTCATGATATAGCGCTTGTGGATACGTTGTTGAAAAAGCATGACAAACAAATGGACGTTTTAATGCGGGTTACGCCCGGTATTGAATCGAAAACACATCAGTACATTATGACGGGAAATGAGGATTCCAAATTTGGTTTTAATTTACGGAACGGACAAGCTGATAAGGCGTTTCAACTGCTGCATAATCATCCATTTATCCGGTTGAAGGGGCTGCATTGCCATATTGGGTCACAAATATTTGAGACGGATCGTTTTTTGATGGCAGCAGATCATCTTTTTGCCGAAATTGCAAAATGGCACGAACTGTATGGCTATATACCGGAAGTGTTAAACCTTGGCGGCGGTTTTGGGATTCGTTATACAGAGGAAGATAATCCAATCCAATTAAGCAGATATGTTGAGGCACTTGCGGAAGCTGTCAAGCAGCACGCTGCGAAGTTATCCATTCCTTTACCGGAGATCTGGATTGAACCAGGCCGTTCCATCGCCGGGAACGCGGGAATAACATTATATACGGTTGGAGCCATGAAACAAATTCCGGGAGTCCGGCAGTATCTATCGGTTGATGGCGGTTTGACTGATAATTTGCGTCCTGCGTTATACCAAGCAAAATATGATGGTGTCATTGCAAATAAAGCAGATTTTCCGCCTACACAGACAGTGTCGATTGCCGGGAAATGCTGTGAATCCGGTGATATGTTAATTTGGGATTTACCGGTACCAGATGTTGATGATGGTGATATTCTTGCTGTCTTTTCAACCGGTGCCTATGGATATTCAATGGCCAATCATTACAACCGGTTTCCCAACCCGGCTGTTATCTTTGCAGAAGACGGCATAGACAAGCTTGTTGTTGCCAGAGAAACGTATCAGGATGTGGTAAAGCACGACCTGTCCTATGAATAAATTCGCTAGTAACGCGCCCAGTAACTAGGTCTATTAGTGGGGCGCGTTTAATTATTCTTTTAAAATATCCAAATTAATGATAAGATGAACATTGATTTACATTACATAAAAACATGAACACACAGAACAAAGGCGGAAGCGCCTGATTAGCGGCGTATATGCTGCGCCCGCGCAACGCAGGTGGTTCGGTGTTGCTGCCGGGAGCAGCGATCTTAACCGAACAAACAACCGTAGGAGATAAAGGAAACATGCCACAAAAAAAGGGGTAAACGTGAGTTGGACGCAAAGTCCGCTTTTAGTCGGCCTTCCTTCTTACTCGAACCGATGTTGACTTATTTTACGGAGGCGGGTGTTGCATACTAGCCGCTGGGCGCTGGAGCCGGACGTGGCCTACTCTGGCATGAGCAGAATAGAGTCTGGATTTTTATACTTTCTTATCAATTGAAAAAGGAGATGCAGCAATGACTAAAAAAGGATATATTTTGATGGAAAACGGGAACAAAATTGAATTTGATTTGTATCCGGGGGAAGCCCCAGGTACGGTGGCGAACTTTGAAAAATTGGCAAATGAAAATTTTTATGATGGATTAACGTTCCACCGTGTTATTCCCGGATTTGTCAGCCAGGGTGGTTGCCCAAACGGGAATGGTACCGGCTCTGCGGGCTACACCATTAAGTGCGAAACGGAAGGGAACCCGCATAAACATGTCGAAGGTTCATTATCAATGGCACATGCCGGTAAGGATACCGGAAGCTGCCAGTTCTTCATCGTTCATGAAGCCCAGCCGCATTTAGATGGTGTACACACTGTTTTTGGACAAGTAACATCCGGAATTGAACATGCGAAAGAAATGCAAAATGGTGATGTAATGAAGGAAATAAAGGTGTTTGAAGTGTAGCTTTGCATGTGACATTTCCCGTTTAGCTTTAGGAAGTGATGTATGGATATTTATTTATTATTATGGCTCGTGCTTTTTACAGCTCCGGTAAGTACAATGTTACATGAACTTGGACATGTACTTGGTGCAAAATGGGCAAAAGCCGATTCTATAACGCTTTCCGTGGGGGCTGGAAAAAAGCTTATTACTTTTTCATTTAAACAAATACAAATAGATGTATTTACGCTATTCTTTTTGGGTGGTTCTGCCTATAGTGAACGAAACATTCCGTATAAACCAATGGAGAAAATTTGTATTAGTCTGGCGGGCCCTGTCAGCAATGGGCTTGCAGCAGCTATCGTTTGCGTTTTGTTCGGTTCCTCCAATGTCTTTGTGCAAGTATTGATTTTATTTAATATCTGGCTTGCCGTTATCAATATTATTCCATTTAAACTAAACGGAAAACAATCGGATGGCTATACAATCGTAAAAACAGTTTCACAAACGTACACAAATTTCAAATAACCGAATAAATAGTAGTATGACTTAATGGAAAGCTGTCAATGCTGTAAAGGGATGAATGAAGGTTGAATCAACGTAAAAAAAATTGGATTTTGTTTTCAATACTACTTGTAATTGGCATGATATGGGGCATTATTTATTGGGTTGCGTTTGTTTTTTAATTAGTTGAATTTGACAATTGCAATTTGTTAGGGCATTAATAGATAATATACAACTGCTGATTCGAAATAAGTTTAACTATTTTGGGGCAGACGCTGCAGGATGTTTTTCTACTCTCCGTGGTTGGAAAGTTATTTTCATAATGAGGGGTATCTATGTTAATTCGTTATAAAAGGAATTTGGAAAAAATTGCAATGGGTTTACTATCTTTTATGCCAGAAGAAAAAGATGTAAAAAAATTGCAGCAAACCATAAAAGAATACGAAGAAAATCCGGATTGGCATCTTTTTCTTTGGAAAGAAGATGACGTTCTAGGTGCAATTGGATTAAGAATAGAAGATGATATTAACGCGGTTATTCAGCATATATCAGTTAACCCGTCACATCGGAATTCAGGAATCGGCCGAAAAATGGTCCATGCGATAAACAATATGTACCAGGATAAATATGCTGTCTGTGCAGAAGAAAATATCCAGACATTTTATAATAAATGTGGTCAGGATGACAAAGAGAAGGAAGACGACTAAAACTTCTTTATGAAAGTCCTTCATATTACGTTTAAATGGTTTATGGATGGTCAAAGAGCCAACCCTTTATGATCGGGTTGGCTCTTTGTAACCGTTCATTGTTAACAAAAGAATGATTGGTCAATCAACCTGGTATTGCATATGCAATTCAATCTTACCTTTTTATAGCCATGCAGCACCAACGATGATGAGTAAAATGAACAATACGACGATTAACGCAAATCCACCGCCATAACCTGCACCCATAATGAAATTCCTCCTTTTCGTCTTAAAGAATAAATGTCTTATTCGAGTGAGTTCAAAAAGGAGGGATAATAAGGACCATAAACTTCGACGCGACACTAGAAACTGGCCAGCTGAAAACATCGAAGTATCCTTTTTACCGGACTTTTTGAACTTCCTCTTTAAAAACATTTATCTTACGTTAATAACGTATGTAGGTAATCAGCAGATTGTATAGGCGATTATGACGGTTCTTTATTTTTTTCAGGTGAATCCGTCCATAACAAAGTGAAAGGAAGAAGCAGGATGAATCAAGCATATCAGGTAAAAATAGATTCATTTGAGGGTCCGCTTGATTTGTTATTACACTTAATTAACCGGTATGAGATTGATATATATGATATTCCTGTTGCCCAAATTACGGAGCAATATATGGAATATATCCATACCATGCAGCAATTGGAACTAAATATTGCCAGTGAATATTTGGTTATGGCGGCAACGTTGCTCGCGTTAAAAAGCCAGATGCTGCTGCCCAAACAGGAAATGGATACGGAAGAGGATGACTATGCAGAAGATCCTCGTGATGAGTTGATGGGCAGGTTGATTGAGTACCGAAAATATAAACAAGCTGCTGAAAATTTAAAAGAAAAAGAAATGGATGCGAATCAAATTTTTACACGATCACCAGTCGTGTTTGATGATATTGATTTGCAGCAGCCGGTTGTTCAAGGTGACATTTCGATATATGAAATGTTAGGAGCCCTTGGCAAAATGCTAGAACGGAAAAAGTGGAAAGAGCCAATGGAAACGACCATAAAACGTATTGAAATTTCGATTGAGGAACGGATGGAGGAAGTCATACAAGTTGTCAAAAATGCGCAGGCTGGTGTTTCGTTTGATCATCTGTTCAGCTATCGATCACGTTCTCATATTGTGGTAACGTTTATGGCACTATTGGAATTAATGAAAAATAAAGCAGTGTATTGTGAACAGGAGAAACAGCTTGAGACATTATACGTGTTTTATATGGGGGAAAATGAATGAAGATGACAGAGCTAAAAGCAATTCTTGAAGGATTGCTGTTTGCCAGTGGTGATGATGGAATCACTGTCAAGCAATTGTCACGAATACTCGAAGTAAATGCAGCGACGGTTGAACATCTGCTTGAGGAATTAAAATACGATTATGAGCATGTCGAACGCGGGATGATGATTATGCAATCGCATCAAGTGTTCCATTTAACAACAAAACCGGAGCATAGCGCCTATTTCAAAAGGCTGCTGGAAACTCCGCAAACGTCACGAATGTCACAGGCGGCTTTGGAAACGTTGGCAATTATTGCTTACCGGCAGCCAATAACCAGAACAGAAATTGAGGAAATCCGCGGGGTAAAGAGTGATCGACCAGTACAGACATTGCTTTCCAGATCGCTGATTGAAGAGGTAGGAAGGCGGGATGGTGTTGGCAGGCCGATCCTGTTCGGGACAAGTAAAGATTTTTTAATCTATTTTGGCCTTACATCGTTAGAGGAATTACCACCATTACCTGAAAATGTTGATCAGGAAGATATTGAGCACGAAGCCGATTTATTTTTTGAAAAGTTTCATACACAAATGGATAACAACATGGCTGACTAGAACCCTTGCATACTATTTTACTGCAAGGGTTTTGTTAATTTTTTTACACACTTCTGATTCAGATAGGCATACGATACATGGAGGTGATTTTATGAATAATCGTAAACAGTCTTATTTGAAAAGTCTTTGGCAATGGGGAGAAGATACAAAAAGGGCGTTATCTGCTTCACAAGAGGGAATTTCCAGTTATCGGATCAAGGAACTGGAGGCATGGCAAGACAAGGTGAAAAAAGGTCTTTCCTCTATGGCAGATCTTGGGGAGCAGGAGTTGATTTCACTACGAGATGAGGGGGAACGAATGCTTTCCGAAATGAGAGCAGAAACAAATCATGGGCTGGAAAGAGCTGTTCCATACGGAAAGCATAGACTTCCGCCGCTTCCTTATGCATATGATGCGCTGGAACCATATATTAATCAAGAAATTATGCGTCTTCACCATGATGAGCATCACCAATCCTATGTTGATGGATTAAATAAAGCAGAGAAAGAATTGTATAAAGCAAAACAAAGAAGGAGGATAATCTGATCAAACATTGGTTAAGGGAACAGGCATTCCATGGCTCCGGGCATAACCTGCATACGATTTTCTGGTTTAACATGACTCCGGAATCGGGTAAAAAGCCTGTTGGTGAAATCGCAAAGCGTATAACGAAAGATTTTGGATCGTGGGGAGCTTTTAAAGACATATTTACAAAGGCAGCTGCATCCGTTGAGGGGGTCGGCTGGGCAATACTGGCATGGAATCCAAGAAGCGGGAGGCTCGTTTTACAAACATTTGAAAAGCATCAGCTTTTTCAAATTGCGGATATTATTCCTTTACTAGTATTAGATATGTGGGAACATGCCTACTATTTACAATATAAAACAAATAAAAATGAATATATCGACAATTGGTGGAACGTTGTTAATTGGGATGATGTTAATAAAAGATACATGGAAGGGAAAAAAGTTAAATGGCCACTGTTTTGACATTATAAATGAAGCGTGATGGGGTTCTGCTGTATTTTGATTAACCAAAAAGCACCAACATTTTATTCATATCGAAAGCTGTCCGGCATAAAATATACAGACATAAACTCTGGAGGAGGACTCCATCATGCGTTTTGTATTCGTTACGATTATTTTTTGTCTGTTGTTCAGTGTTTTTCTATATCCGGCAATCGGACAAGCTAAACCTGACACATCAGCCAATAATGCTGTTTTAATAGAACAATCGACAGGCCGTGTCCTTTATGAAAAAAATGCCCATGACAAGCGGTCGATAGCAAGTATTACCAAAATTATGACTGCTATTATAGCAATTGAATCCGGCAAGATGGATGAGATGGCAACAGTATCAAAGCGGGCAGTCTATGCAGGTGGTTCCTCCATCTACCTTGAACAGGGAGAAAAGATGAAACTGAAAGATCTGGTTTATGGATTAATGCTTCGTTCCGGTAACGATGCGGCAGTTGCGATTGCAGAACATGTTGGCGGCAGTGTGGAGGGCTTTAGTTATTTAATGAACGAGAAAGCACGATGGCTGGGAATGACCAATACAGAGTTCGATAATCCGCATGGGCTGGATTCAGAAAGCCACTATTCCACTGCCTATGATATGGCACTGTTAATGCGCTATGCGATGACAAATGATCTGTTTAAGAAGATAACCGGAACCACTACCTATAAAGCCAGTACACGGGAATATGCCTGGAGAAATAAAAATAAACTATTAACCTCGTATTATGATTATTGTACTGGGGGAAAAACCGGTTTTACAAAAAAAGCTGGAAGAACACTGGTGTCTACTGCACATAAAAAGGACATGGATCTGATTGCCGTTACCTTGAATGCTCCCGATGACTGGCAGGATCATATCGGTATGTATGAATGGGCCTTTGATACATATAACATGACGTCCATATTGAAAAAAGGGGAAAAAACGTATCAGATAAATGGAGACGAAAAAATCACTAGCGGTTTTATTAATCGTAATGTGACATATCCTTTAGACGACCAGGAGCTGGAAAAAATCAGCAAAAAAACGTTTCTTTTAGAACAGGGCAGCCAGAGAGATCAAGCTATCATCGGCAAGACAATTTTTTACCTTGATGAGACACCAATAAGCGAAGTACCCATTTTTAGCGGGACTCAGCATAGAACAAAGGATAATTTGTTTACCGAAACAGCATCAATATTACAGCGAATGGTAGGGTTGTATTAATATGGTAAATATAATTTGGGCAGCTATGGCAATCGTCGGTATCCTTTATGCCATGTTTAACGGGACGATGGAAGACGTGAATAAGGCACTGTTTGAAAGTGCGGATGAAGCTGTGACGATATCGATCGGGTTAATCAGTATATTGGTATTTTGGCTTGGAATTATGAAGATTGCCGAGAAAGCAGGCATTTTACAAATACTTGCAAAACTGTTTCGACCGGTTGTTGTCAGACTATTCCCCGAAATACCAAAAGATCATCCGGCAATGGGGTATATTTTGTCCAATTTTACAGCAAATGTATTTGGCTTGGGGAATGCTGCCACACCAATGGGTATCAAAGCAATGGAACAGATGAAAGAGTTAAGTGGAACAGATACCGCATCACGGTCGATGATTACTTTCTTGGCATTGAATACTTCAAGTTTGACTCTAATCCCGACGACCGTGATCGCGATACGAATGCATTATGACTCCGCATCGCCAACGGAAATTGTTGGAACTACGATAATTGCAACAATCATTTCAACGCTAGCTGCCGTAGTGGTTGATCGAATTTTTTACTACCGAAGTATTAGGAGGGGATAGCTTGGCTGTCATTACACTAATTAGTACATGGCTCATTCCATGTTTTATTATGCTTGTACTTATCGTAGCGACATGGAAGCGTGTTCCTGCATATGAACTGTTTGTTGAAGGAGGAAAGGAAGGTGTTAAGATGGCATTTTCTTTGCTTCCTTTTTTAGTAGGGATGATTGTTTCGATTGCTATTTTACGGGCATCGGGTGCGTTAGATGCCTTTATCGGACTTATATCGCCGGTTTTAGGCTTTTTTGGTGTCCCGCCGGATATTGTGCCGCTCGCTCTCGTAAGGCCAATTTCAGGGACCGCTGCATTGGGCGTAACAACGGAACTGATTGATACCCACGGACCCGATTCCTTCATTGGACGACTGGCCTCGACCATGCAAGGCAGTACAGATACAACATTATATATATTAACCATCTACTTCGGTGCTGTTGGTATTAAAAAAATGAGATACGCCTTAAAGGTTGGACTTATTGCCGATTTAATTGGTATAATTGCCTCCATCATAATCGTTACCATTGTATTTGGATAAGCTTTTACAGTAGCGTTAACTTAGAGTTAACGCTATTATTATGTTGTTGGAAAAAACAAAAGCAGAAACGCGCCAGTTGACTTATCGTAGGGTAAGTGTTGCCAGCTAATCGCTGGGGCTGGACGCCGTAAAAGCGCCAAACGACCGGAAATTCATCCGTATTTACAATTAAAATATAAGGGAAACATGGTGATATACATGACAAACAAATTCGAACGACTGCAAAAAGTGATTGCGAAAAGTGGGGTAACATCCAGACGAAAAGCAGAACAGTTAATTACAGACGGCAAGGTAAAAGTAAATGGCAGCATTACGACTGAACTGGGAACAAAAGTATCCACAGCTGATGAAATTGAAGTAAACGGGGTGCCATTACAACAGGAGGCACTTGTATATTATATGCTTTATAAACCACGAGGCGTTATATCAAGTGTGAAAGATGACAAGAATAGGAAGGTAGTGACCGACTTTTTCCCGGGGATCCAAGAACGGATTTTCCCAATTGGCAGGCTCGACTATGATTCGTCGGGTATTATTTTACTGACAAATGACGGGGAATTTGCCAATCATTTAATGCATCCGCGTTATGGTATTGAGAAGGTTTATGTTGCGAAGGTAAAAGGTATCCCAAGCAAACCGGAGTTAAATAAGTTGCGAAAAGGGATAAAAGTGGACAGGGACATATTAAAAGCAGTAGGATACAAATTTTTATCTACCGATAAAGATACGAATACAGCCATTATCGAGATCACATTACAAGAAGGGAAAAACCGTCATATCCGGCGTATGATGGAGCAACTGGGCTATCCGGTTACGAAATTAAAACGGGAACGCTACGGGGTATTGACATTAAAAGGGCTTAAACCTGGTGAATCAAGGCCTTTAACCCCGCATGAGGTAAAGATGATGCGTCAACAGGCAAGCAAAATTGTTGAATAATAGTCAAATTTACCAATCTGCTTACATGATATAATGGCGTAGGGAGTGAGCGAGATGACCGAGAGGAAGATCGGGCCGAATAAAAAAAAGAAGAAGAGAAACCGTTTAATATTCAGATCGATCATATTAGCGATATTATTAGTTGCCGTCGTTTATGCATTGGTATCGAATTTATCGAAGGACGAGACAAAAATTGATACAGGTGATCAAGCCCCGGACTTTACATTGGAACAAGTAAATGCCAACAATGAGCTGGAATCGATCAAACTTAGTGATCTTAAAGGAAAAGGTGTCATGCTGAATTTTTGGGCAACCTATTGCAAACCTTGTGAAGCGGAAATGCCTTACATGGAAAAGTTGTATCCAGCGTATAAGGATAAAGGGATTGAAATTGTTGCTGTCAGCTTAGATGCTACACAGCTTGTTATCGACAGATTTATTGACAAATATGATTTAACATTCCCGGTACTCCATGACACAAAAAGTCAAGTTATGGATCAATATGGTGTTGGCCCGATTCCGAGTACATTTTTCATCAATCCGGACGGTGAGGTTGTGGAAATTGTTGAAGGGGCATTGACTTTGGATAAGCTGGAAGGTTACCTGCAGCAAATTGCACCCAAATAATCGTTTTAATGTGAGGGATATGGATGAGTATTGATAAAGTAAAATGTGAGTGTGGCCACGTCAACCCGGAAGGCACAGTTCTTTGTGAAGCATGCGGCAAGCCGATTGAAGGAAATCAGCATATTGACGGTAATGATAAACAGAAATTATTAAATATGCGTTATGACGGAAGTGCCCGCAGATCACAGACATATAACAAGTCTATTATTGATAAAATATGGAGCTTTTTCTCTTCTGTCAAGGTAGGCGTATGGCTGATTGTGCTGGCTCTTGTTGCCTCAGCTATCGGAACTATTTTTCCACAAGAACAATACATACCGCCCGATGCTGTTTCGCGTGACCCTGCCGTCTATTATGAAGGAACATATGGTATATTCGGAAAGATCTACTATCAGCTTGGCTTTCACCATTTATACAGCTCTTGGTGGTACATGCTTTTGATCGCACTTATTGGTATTTCGTTAGTTATTTGCAGTCTTGACCGCTTCGTACCACTTTATAAGGCATTAAAACGACAAAAGGCCAAACGTCACGAAACATTTTTAAATAGGCAGCGGCTTTATAGTAAAACAGAAAATGTAACACAGGAAGAAAAGGAAAAAGTTATCGCTAGACTGAAAAAACAACGCTATAAAGTTCGTGATGAAAATGGACATATTTTAGCAGAAAAAGGAAGATTTTCACGGTGGGGACCTTATGTGAATCATATTGGTCTAATCATTATCCTATTAGCCGCTATATTACGGATGACACCACTTCTTTTTTCGGATGATTATGTATGGGTTCGAGAAGGACAGCGTATTGTTATTCCTTCCACAGATGGGGAGTACTATATCGAAAACAAAGATTTCATTCTTGAAACATGGGACCCGGAAGAAGCTGGTGGAAAATTTAAGGATGCCCTCGAAAAACAAGGGGCGGTCGCAAAAAACTATCAAACAAATGCAGTTATTTATAAAAAGAAGGGTGATTCGATTCCAGGCGAAGAACCGGATCTGGAAAAAGTAACAGAGGGCGAAATCCGGCTGAATCAGCCACTAAAATTTGACAAATATACCTTATATCAATCGGGTTATCAGCAGAATGAATTTACCAGTATGGCTTTTAACATTTTAAGATCCGATGCTAAAGATGAAGAATATAAAAATTTGACGTTTAAGCTGCATACAACTGATGAGGAAAATGATAAAACGCTTGGGACTTTTACGATTGATTTGAACGATCAAAAAGAAGTGTACAAGCTTGATAATGGTTTTCGTGTGCAAGTTGAAGAATACTATCCCGATTATTATTTAGAAGGCGGCAAACCTAAATCGCATAGTGATAAACCGCGAAATCCAGCATTTGTGTTTTTCGTTTCTCCACCAGATAGCGATAAGTCTGAAACAAGTTTTGTCGGATTGGACGGCAGCATTTCAGCAGCTGGAGAGGATTCTCAATATCAGCTGGATATTGAGGATTACAAGCTTAAGGGTGAGCTTGGCACGTTTAAAATTGATTTAAACGAACCAAAATCAGAATATGAACTTAATAACGGAACAAGGGTAGTCATTGATGAGTATTATCCTGATTATGCTGAGGAAGATGGGCAAGCAATTTCAAAATCCAAATATCCGAGAAATCCGGCTTTCGAATTGTCGGTTTATCCACCCGACAGTGACAAAGCAGAGAAGAGCTTTGTTGGTATAGGTAAAAATGACCCGATGACAAAAGGGAATCAATACAGGCTTGGACTGGCCGGCTATGAACTTCATGATGTTAGTGGAATTCAGGTGAAAAAAGATTACACCCTTCCATTTTTTATTCTTGGAGCAATCATCTTTATGATTGGTGTAGTTCAAGGTATGTATTGGCATCATAGAAGAATTTGGATTCATCCGAAAGATAACGGATTGCTTGTGGCTGCCCACACAAACAAGAACTGGTTTGGGATCAAGAAAGATATTGAAAAAGCCATTGAAGGAACCAATATTAATATGGTGGTTGATCAACAGGAATTGGAAGATTGATGGATTAGAAAAGTGCAGCGGGTCAGCGCATTTCAGGTATAAAGGAGGATTTTTATGGATTATTTAAAGATTAGCAGCTCAGCGTTATATACCGCATTTTTCCTATATTTGATTGCTACCATTTTCTTCGGAGCAACGATTAAGGACGACAAGAAAAAGCGGAATCAAGGGGTGTCAGGGATAATCGGAATCACCCTGACCTTGGTCGGATTTGCGGCACAGCTTGTTTATTTTGTGACAAGATGGCTCGCCAGTGGACACGCTCCCGTCAGTAATATGTTTGAGTTTGTAACATTTTTTGGTATGGGAGTTGTCTTGGCGTTTATTATCATTTACTTTATTTATCGGTTAAGCATTTTGGGATTATTCGCTTTGCCGATTGCATTGATTCTCATTGCCTATGCAAGTATGTTTCCGACGGAGATTTCGCCATTGATATCATCGTTGCAAAGCCATTGGTTATACATTCATGTAACCA
Organism: Virgibacillus dakarensis; assembly: GCF_900155625.1. Taxonomy (NCBI): domain Bacteria; kingdom Bacillati; phylum Bacillota; class Bacilli; order Caryophanales; family Bacillaceae; genus Virgibacillus; species Virgibacillus dakarensis. The sequence continues at coordinate 1,407,638 of NZ_LT732553.1, read as the reverse complement.
CTGTATCAATAGCACAGGCCATCTTGTCGATCAGTTTTGTAGCCGGTTTGATCTATCTGATTCGCCAAATTGATCAATCAACGGCAAGTAAACGTACATTTTGGCTCGAAGTTATTTTATTCGGGCTGTTCATTTTTATTGGATTTAGTGTATCAGGTGGTATATTCAAGGCCATGGATTATCATGCTGAGTTCCAATATATTGAACAAGGAAATGAAACAACAACCGATTATCAAATGCCTGCAATCGTGGGACCTCATGATAGTAAATTATTAACACAGGATGTTATGAAGCCATGGTTTGCAGCACCTTCCTGGATGCATGGGGCAGATGCGGGACGTAAATTTAATTCGGTTATCTGGTCTGTGTTTACAGGACTGATTATCTATCTCATTTTCCGTTTGATTAGCAGAAAAAGAGTCGGTGCTACCATACAGCCATTACTCAAAAAAGTTAGCCCAGATTTACTGGATGAAGTGTCTTATCGAGCCGTCGCAATTGGCTTTCCGCTCTTTACCTTGGGTGGCTTGATTTTTGCTTCTATTTGGGCGCAAGAAGCCTGGGGGCGCTTTTGGGGATGGGATCCAAAAGAAGTATGGGCGCTTGTAACATGGTTCTTCTATGCAGCGTTCTTACATTTGCGCCTTTCCCGAGGCTGGCATGGGGAAAAATCGGCTTGGCTGGCAGTGGGCGGCTTTGCGATCATTATGTTTAATCTGATTGCCGTAAACCTGATTTTAGCCGGTCTGCATTCGTATGCGTAGGTTTACAAATTACGGGAAATAACGTAATGTTTCTGAATGAGTTGTAAAAATGGTTCAGCGTTTTCTTATACTTTTTGCGCTCGTTCATTTATACTTTAAATAGGTATAGGTGGGGAGTGAATTTCATGGAAACAAATGCAAAAATTTTAGTTGTAGATGATGAGGATCGGATCAGACGATTGATTCGCATGTATCTGGAACGTGAAGATTTTGTTGTAGAAGAAGCAGACAACGGAAAGGCTGCCTTACAGCTAGCCTTAAATAATAATTATGATGTTATTTTGCTTGATATTATGATGCCTGAGATGGATGGGATCGAGGTTTGCCAGGAACTTCGCAAGGAAAAAACGACACCTGTCATTATGTTGACAGCAAAAGGGGAAGAAGCAAACCGTGTGCAGGGGTTTGAGGTCGGAACAGACGATTATATTGTTAAACCATTTAGTCCAAGGGAAGTAGTTTTACGGGTAAAAGCGCTGCTGCGCCGCGTTTCCGCTGCAGTGGTGAAAGAGGATGACTCCGTTCCGAAAAATTTGCTCGTATTCCCACATCTAACGATTGATAAAGACGCACATCGTGTCACCGCCGATGGGAAAGATGTCAGTTTAACACCGAAAGAATATGAGCTGTTATGCTTCCTGGCCAATAAACCTGATAAAGTATTTAACCGGGAACATTTGCTGAAAGAAGTATGGCAGTATGAATTCTTTGGTGATTTACGTACTGTTGACACACATGTAAAACGATTACGTGAGAAACTGAATAATGTATCAAAAGAAGCTGCGAAAATGATTGTAACGGTTTGGGGCGTTGGCTATAAATTTGAGGTAGATGATGCATAATGTTTTGGCGTAGCGTTGTAGGGAAACTAGCAGTAACAATATTATTGCTAGTTTCCTTTGTATTGTTTATTCTGACGATTTTACTGCTGGAGTTTTTTGAAAACTTTCATATCCATGAAGCGGAAAAGGATTTAATGCAAACAGCAACCAAAGTTTCCTATATGATTGAGCAATACAATAACGATGATTTACTTTATGAAACAACAGACCGAATCAAAGACCCATCAAGCAGGGTGGCTATTGTTTATCAGGATGATGGACTATGGGTTTCCCCTAGTAACAATGACAATTTATCCAAGCTGACCGAAAAATGGATTAATAATGACAAGGATTTATCCGGTGTCCTAACAAACCAGGAAAAAATAAGGAAACAAACCATCATCCCTGGAACAGATGTAGAAATTATGATTGTCGGTATACCTGTGTCAAATGATGAAGCCGTCTTTGTTTATCAATCATTGGATGTTGTTGACCAAACAAAAGCAGAGACAACAAAAATCATCTTTCTGGCGGCAGGCATTGCAATTATTTTAACAACCATTTTTGCCTTTTTCCTATCGACAAGAATCACCTCCCCATTGATAAAAATGCGGGAAGCCGCTTTTGACTTGACAAGGGGTGAGTTCAATACAAAAGTACCAATCTTAACCCACGACGAAATTGGGGAGCTGGCGATGGCCTTTAACCGAATGGGAAGGCAGTTAAAGTTTCATATTAATGCATTACGACAAGAGAAAGAGCAGCTATCCGGAATTGTAACTTCGATGGCGGATGGCGTTATCACAATGAACCGGAATGGCGATATGATTGTCACCAATCCACCTGCAGAACGATTTATCCAGGATTGGTATTTTGAAAATAGTCTCCCGGTAAATGAAGAAAATCGAAAGCTGCCGAATGAATTGAATCAGATCCTTCAAGAAGTTATTCATGGTGAAAAAGAGGCCTTGAAGGAAATCAGCCTACAGGGGCGAAATTGGGTAATGATCATGACCCCTTTGTACGATCAGACATATGTACGTGGAGCTGTTGCAGTCATCCGTGATATGACGGAAGAGCGCCGGCTGGATAAATTACGGAAGGATTTTATTGCCAACGTATCACACGAATTACGTACACCGATTTCCTTGTTACAAGGGTATAGTGAAGCAATAGTGGACAATGTTGCCGAGAGCCCTGAAGAAAAGAATGATCTCGCGCAAATTATTCATGAAGAAACACTCCGAATGGGCAGGCTTGTCAATGAATTGCTGGATCTTGCCCGAATGGAGGCAGGCCATATTCAACTGAATCTAGAAACTGTTGAAGTGGAACCGTTTATTGATCGGATCCTGAAAAAATTTAAAGGTATCGCGGATGATAATGATATTACATTAAACTTGACGAAGAAAATAACAAAACCGGTTGTCAATTGTGATCCGGATCGAATTGAACAGGTATTTACCAATTTGATTGATAATGCAATTCGCCATACGGGTCTTAATGGCTATGTAAATGTAACGGTGGAGTCAACGACTGCGGAACTGCATGTAATGATTGAAGATAGCGGAAGTGGTATACCAGAAGATGATCTGCCATTTATTTTTGAACGTTTTTATAAAGCAGATAAATCAAGGGAAAGGAATGCCAAGAAAAAAGGAACCGGATTAGGGTTGGCAATTGCCAAGAATATTATTGACGCTCATCATGGTACGATTTCTGTCCAAAGTAAATTAAATCAGGGAACCACGTTTATTTTTAAGGTTCCAGCAGATTTTAATGATTAGTAAAGATGTTCAACATAACCATTTTATGCTATCATTTTACAGGGAAAGACAACTGAATACATTTTATCGAAATTGGTGCACAAGCTTAAAAGGGAATCCGGTGAAGAACCGGAACTGTCCTCGCAACTGTAAGTGATGTACGAAATAAGGATATCCACTGTATCAAGTATATGGGAAGGCCTTAAAGTAGGTTATCATCACAAGTCAGTAGACCTGCCAATTTTGATTTGTTTCAATGCTTCGGGGGTATAAGTGATTGAGACGACCGATTCCATGTACTATATTTTTTCGTGTTTCGATTGTCTTATCAGCTAACTCTTATCAGGGTTAGCTTTTTACATTGATTAAAGAATACACAGGAGGTTGGAGACTATGAAGAAATGGCTTTTATATCTAGTATCATTCGTTGTAATTGGTAGTGTATTAGGTGGATGCGGTACGGGGGAAGAAAGCAGTGAAAAAGCTGCAACTAATGATAAGCAAACAGAACAGCAAAGCGGGGATCAAGCAGCAACCGAAAAAAATGAAGAAATGGTTACCATTACGATTTCAAAGGATAAAGAAACAGAATACATCGATGAAAAAAAGATACCAATTGAAGATGGGGCGGTATTGATTGATGTAATGGAGGACAACTTTGCGATTGAGACCGATTACGATGGGGGATTTATTACGTCAATCGAAGGGGTTGCACCGAAGAAGGATGAACAAAAGGCATGGATGGTTTTTGTTAACGGTGAAATGGCTTCAAAAGGTGTGAAAGATATTAAATTATCGCCTGGCGATAACGTATCCTTTGACTTGCAAGCATGGGAATGAGATAAGTGAATACGTATAAATTAACGTTGCTTGCATTACTTGCAGCACTTGCAGTCGCAGGAAGATACGCGTTTGCGTTTCTCCCCAATGTTCAACCTGTGACATCGCTTGTTATTATCTGCGGTTTATTTCTTGGTCCTGTTGCTGCAATTTTTTTAGCAGTGTTGACCACGTTTCTGTCCAATATGATGCTTGGTATGGGTATTTGGACGATTTGGCAGGTTGTGTCGTGGGCAATTATCGGGTTGCTCAGTGGGATTTTAGGGAAGCTTCCATATAAAATTCCATTATTAGTAATCGTGGTCTTTTCTATATTTTGTGGTTATTTTTATGGGTTTGTTATTTCATTGACAAACTATCCTATTACTGGAAAGTTCATTCCGTATTACTTGGCAGGATTGCCATTCGACACCTATCACGCGATTGGCAATGCCGTGTTTATGATCATGCTTTATCCGATACTAGCTCACTTTTTTAAAGGCTATATTACAAAACGATTATAAGATGATCTATAATACAAAATAGCTAACCTGACACAAGATTTGGGTTGGTATTTTGGCAGATAAGAAAAAACTTTCTTATCCTGCATAAGTGCAACTAAGGCATTCGCCCAAAAGCTTGGCGAATGCCTAGTTTTCTAATATTTTTTTTATTATACTTTAGAAAAACGTAACATTTTAACGAGCGCAGACGACTATATGGGTAAACGGGGGATCTCGATGAAGGTCGTTTTTGACGAACTGTATGATAGGTATCATCAGGATTTGTATCAATTTATATTTTATATGGTGAAAAACAAAGAAACAGCAGAGGATCTGATTCAGGAGGTTTATCTTAAAATTTTAAAATCCCTCGGTACATTCAAGGGGGACAGCAGTGAAAAAACCTGGATATTCGCCATTGCCCGCCATACAACGATTGATTATTTTCGCTCACAAAAACGGAAGCGAAACCGTATCTCTGAGTTTTTTGACTGGTATGGACAGGGGCATTTACTTGAGGATGAGGAGCCATTGCCCGATGAATTAGTCGTGCTTAACGATGAAATGCAAGCGATCTATCGGTGTCTTGATAAATGTACGATTGATCAAAGGAGTGTTTTATTATTACGGTACATAAATCAGTTTTCTATTCAAGATACCGCAGATATATTAGGATTCAGTATCAGCAAAGTGAGAACAACCCAACATAGAGGGTTGAATGTTTTACGAAAATATCTGACAGAAGATCAGAAAGGGGGAGATGCATCATGAAATCATCCAAAAAGGACGACCAGCATTTGCAGGATTTACTCAAACAGCTGCCATACATAAGCGATACAACGGATAAAGACGAACTGTTGGCACGCATCTCCCAGAAGCCAGCTGAAAAGGATTCACCGAAGCGTAAAAGGAATACACGCCATATTCCTGTTTTCGTTTCACTGCTAACCACTATTATTATCCTTGTGATCGTTCCGTTTGCCCTTTACAGCAGTTCGCCTACAGAAGAAAAAAGTTCATACAATGAGGCATCTGATCAAGCAACTTCCGTAGAGAGCGGACAACATGGGGATGAATCAGGCATGGTTGCGGAGGAGTTTGCAACAGAACAAGGCAGTCCAAAGACACTAAGCGATAAGCCTCTTGAAAGTCATGTGCTCCAGAATAAAGGTGAAAAGTCGATCATGTATGGTACCATTCAAGCAACGATTGGCAATAATGTGATCCCATTAGCTCTAGTTTTGCCTGAAACACAGGAAGGTATTGGCTTGGATGTGATCAAGGATTATTTGCAGGAGCAAAAATGGGGGATTGATGCTGAAACGTTTCAAACTGCAGCACAACCTGTAACGGATAAAGCAAGCTATTACTTATTCCGTGCTCCTGGTGCGGATAGAGGTTTTTTGATTCCCATCGATCTGAACACCCAGACATCGATTGCTGCTGCGTTAAATGAAATGAAACAAAATCGGGAAGCATCACATGTTTACCGCACCATCCCAACAGAAATTCAGTTTTCCGTATCAACCGAAAACCAGCTGGAAATTACGTTGTCCAATAATGCAGCACTGCCAAATACACAGGAAGGTATAACGATGATTGACGCTATATTGATGACAGCGAAAAGTTTCGGATATGCATACGTAACATTTCACAATACGAAGGTAAACCAAATAGGCGATTATGATCTTTCCAAGCCGATAAAGGTTCCAAAAGCTGTCAATCCGATTACGATAGATCGTTAAAAGGTCATCTCGTGTTAAAAATATGTACAGAAATGAACAAAATGACAGAATACTATTTTTTGACTTTCTCTCCAAAGCAAATTATGATAGTTGTAAATGGGATGAAATCTGATCAGGAATAGGATTTTAATGGATCAGGAACCTCATCTATAGTCACTTTCGCAGAAATATAATAAATAAGGGTGAGAATGACTACGCTTAGAGCTGCTTGGCATTATCATTAGGGAACGCTCATCAAGATTTTGCTCGTCAGATTATCCGTAACACCTTGGGGAGAAACGCGTTGGTCGCGGTAAATGCAGTCGCATATAACCAGGCTGTTCTCATCTGAATAAACCAGGAGACAGCCTGGTTGGATTATGGTTCTTCATATTTTAACGGATCGCCTAAAAATGGTTTGTCAGCAATTTTAATGGAATCGGTCGGGCATCCTTCATAGGCATCGTACATATCTTCCTCCAACACTTCGGAGACTTCGGCGGTACCTTCATTATCGTCTATTACAACGCAGGCTAACCCCTCATCATCGTAGTCATATATATCAGGCGCTGAAACACCGCAAGCACCACACGCAATGCAAGTTTCTTTATCGACAATTGTATATTTCGGCATCCATCTTCCTCCTAGATCTTAGCGGCAGACCATTCTCATTTATTGTAAACCGGTTTTCCCTTCATTTCAATAAAGGGAACCGATCTTCACATAAAGTGAAACTTCATTCAGTGGGAGGGTGCGCCCTGTTGAAGCGAGATAACATTTCTATTTATAAAGGGGACTGGAAATTGCTTATTGAAGGGCTTATTCTAAAATGCTGTGAGCAGATTAAAGCGAGACGAACAACTGCAGCGATATTTCATATTTTAACAGGAAAAAAGTCGATTCAAACCGTTCAGGACACACATCTTTACGATTTAGCGCTATTTTATGGGATTGATAAATCATTACGAAAAAATACATTTCATGAATTGATCCGCCACCTCGAACAAAAGGCCTTGATTTCGGTTGATGAATCATCCTGTTTTCAACTGACGAGTCAAGGGGATCGATGGCTCCTGGAACACGAATCCAGATTAGCTTTGAACCATTTCAACGGGTTAAGCTATCATGCACTGGCACCTGTCTTTTCCGAACGGTTATTACTATTGGTTCAGATCTTAACGAACAGCAGCATGCAAAACTATTCTTTTATTCCAATTGTCGATAAAAAAACTGTACAAGTCTGGGTGAAAAGCTTTTACAAAACGTTAAAATGGAATGAAACTACTTATTTGCATTATTTGCATGATGAATTACATACATTATTAAGCATGCTACCGGATAAGGAAGCAAGTATATTTGTTGATCGGCTTACAGGATACAGGTCCTATGGAAAAAGCATGCAGCAGTTGGCTTATCGCTATCAAATCCCGTCGATGGATATCAAGCTCGTGTGGACAAGTATTATTCATCGTATGTTACGTGTTATCCAAACCCAACCGGCTGATTACCAGCTATTACATGCTATCATTCAAGATGCAGAACAGCGATCTTTTATAACTGAATCAGCCAAGCATACGCATCATCTGCTGCAGCGTCATTATTCGGTCGAGACGATAGCTGCAATGCGCAAGCTTAAGCGTAATACGATATATGATCATATCGTTGAAATTGCCTTAGTTGATTCGACATTTCCCGTATCATCGTTTGTTACGGATGAACAGTACAATGAAATAATAGAAGCTATTGAACGGACAAAAACTTACTCGCTGAAGCAATTAAAAGATGCAGTGGCCGATGAAATCAGCTATTTTCAAATCCGCCTCGTGTTAGCAACGATAAAAACAAAAAAGGTGAAATCATGATAGAACAGTATACATTGGAAAAAAGTTTGCAACAGCATTTTGGTTATTCGGAATTTCGGATCGGTCAAAAGGAAATTATCGAAGAAGTGATGAAAGGGAATGACGTCTTAGGTGTTTTGCCGACAGGATCGGGCAAATCATTATGCTATCAGCTGCCCGCTAAACTTTTAACCGGAACAACGATTGTCGTGTCACCACTAATATCTTTAATGATTGACCAGGTTAACCAGCTAAGGGCAAATCAGTTTAAATCGGTTGTTGCATTAAACAGTTTTATGGATCCGAACGAGCGAAGGCAAGTTTATCGCAAGCTCTATGACTATGATCTGATTTATGTTTCACCGGAGCTATTACAGCAAGAAGAGCTCATCATGCTTTTAGAGAATATCAATGTTTGTCTGTTTGTTATTGATGAGGCACACTGTATTTCACAATGGGGACATGAATTTCGCCCAGATTATTTAAAGCTGAGTACGATTATCCGGAAATTCAACAATCCGGCGATCATGGCGTTAAGTGCTACCGCGACAAAAGATGTCCAGAATGATATTGTGCATTATCTGGAACGGCCAAATATGGTGAAACATATATTTCCAATTGATCGGGAAAATATTATTTTTTCTGTCAAGCAAATCAACGATGATCAGGAAAAAATAAAGCTGCTGGTAAAATTGTTTAGCCGGTATACTTTCCCGGCACTCATTTACTTTTCCAGCCGGCAGTCAGCGGAGGTAACAGCCAATCTTCTGCAAGGAAAACTCCCGGACCAGCGTATTGCCTTTTACCATGGTGGAATGGACCAAATGGATCGAATCGCTGTCCAGCAGCAATTTATGAATGGCCAATTAGATATTATTTGCTGTACCAGTGCATTTGGCATGGGAATTAATAAAAGCAATATCCGGCTCATCGTCCATTTTCATCTACCGTCACAGCTGGAATCCTATATTCAGGAGGTAGGCAGGGCAGGAAGGGATGGTAATCCAAGTTTAGCCCTGCTTCTTTATACGGAAACGGATGCATTCCTACCTAAAGGTTTAATTAAGAAGGAGCTTCCTTCGATCAATCAATTGTCCTTTGTTTTTCAGCAATTAAAACAACTTTATGAAAATGGACAAGCTCTCAACGGCAATTCATTGGAACTTGCGGAAATGTTTCAGCTTAGTGAAATTCAATGGCGATTTTTGCACAATCAGCTCGAAAAACATGGTATGATAGTAAAAAATCAGATTGTTTACCATCGTGAACGCTGGCGGCAAGGATTTGCTGCAATTCGTGACTATATTGAGGAACGTGTTTTATTTAAGGATCGAAAACTAGCCGAAATGATTGGCTGGGCCGAGGAAGAGAACTGCTTACGAGAATATCTGTATCAACATTTTCAGGACTCGTTTAAAAGGCCGGCAGATAAATGCTGCAGTAATTGCGGATTTTCCCTTTCAATATTGGAACCGGCACATGTACCGCATGTTAAACGAATCAATTTATCATGGCAGGAGAAATTACGGAATTTATTAATTGCAGGAGATGACAATGGTAAGCCAACGTGAATTGATCAAGCGAATGTCTGATCGTGAATTAACCAAACAATTGATGCTATCCCAGTTATTCTTATTTATCCTCAGTTTGGTTTTAAGCTTTATTCTATTTAACAACATGTCACAGTGGTTTCAGTATTTTCGTCTGGATGGACATGAGCTATTAGTGTACGGCGTTATCCCGGGATTGATCATTGTTACGGTTGATGTTATTTTAATGGCTGTTTTGCCGGAGCATTATTATGATGATGGCGGGATAAATGATAAAATTTTCAAAAATAGATCGGTTGGCAGCATTTTTATCGTGGTACTGGTCATTGCTTTTGCAGAGGAATTGCTGTTTAGAGGTGTATTACAAACAGCCTTTGGGTATGTAACAGCTAGTACGATTTTTGCACTTGTTCATATCCGCTATTTAAAAAAACCGGTTTTATTACTTTCTGTTCTTTTCGTAAGTTTTTATCTGGGGTTTTTATTTGAACGTACCGGGAATTTACTGACGACAATGACGGCACATTTTATCGTTGATTTTTTATCGGGACTTGTCATCCGGCTCTCGAAAAAGAGGTGTTAAAAATGGTAAACCAAATGAATGAAAAAAATGAAGATCAGGCTGCAGAATTAAGAAAATTAGTTGACCAGATTCAGGATGAGGAATTACCCGCAGAAGAAACCGATCTGAATAAACAAGCGGATATGGAGCAAACAGATAAAACAGAAGACCGGGAAATTGATGTTTTGAATTTGCCGCCGCGAAAAGAAGTACACAGTAAAAATAACAAGTTCGCACATATTAAAATCAGTGGCCCGTTGGTTAGGCTATTGGTTGTATTGCTTCTTATTCTGGCAGTTTTAACCGGCCTTTACTTTGTGTGGGGAGAGGAGCTATTCAATCTGTTCGGAAACTGAATTTTCCCGTGAAAAATGTGCCACAAGCCATGTGGCACATTTATTTAAAAATAAACCTTCTTATCACGTTCCTCTTTCAGTATTTCAACTGCCTCCCGGAATCGCATAGAATGCACAATTTCCCGTTCCCGTAAAAATTTTAGTCCGTCATTTAAATCCGGGTCATCTGACATGTTGATAATCCATTGATAGGTTGCCCGCGCTTTTTCTTCCGCTGCTATATCTTCATATAAATCCGTAATTGGATCCCCTTTTGCTTGAAAATAGGTTGCTGTAAATGGCGCTCCTGCTGCATTATGGAAAAACAATGCTTTGTCATGGTCTGCGTAATGTGCGCCTAAACCGGCCTCCTTCATTTGTTCGGCTGATGCGTCTTTGGTTAATTTATATACCATTGTTGCAATCATTTCCAAGTGTGCTAATTCTTCCGTACCAATATCATTTAAGACGGCAATCACTTTATCAGGAATAGAGTATCGTTGGTTCAGATAACGCAATGCTGCAGCAAGCTCGCCATCGGCACCGCCATATTGTTCGATTAAAAATTTTGCTAGCCGGGGATTACATTCACTTACTTTTACCGGATATTGCAGCTTTTTTTCGTAATACCACACAAATGATTTCCTCCTATCAGTTAGAAAATACAAAAACGTTAACTTATACCTGCCATGGCCATGGGGTGTCGTCCCAGTCCCACGGGTAATTTGAATAACTTCTTCCAAAGCCCATTAATGGACCAAACTTTTTCTCAAACTGAACCTTTAATTCTTTACTACGCTTTACATTGTTATTGAATTGTTCGATTGCATCATAATCGTCCGGATGGGTATTCAGGTAATGATTCAACTCAACCAAAACGAAATCAACGGCTTGAATTTCTTCGAGTAACTGATAATATTCAGGTGGAAGCTGTTTACTCATCCTGATCACCCCTTTTATGCGGATCTGGATAAGGACTGAACAAGGCAGGCCATAACGTACCGCAATATAAAGCTTCTCTTGCTGTACCATACTGGTCCAACCCTTTTGGCTGGAAGGTAATATAGACTTGTGGAGGGGTGTTATAACTTTTTACTCGCATCGGTGGACATGGATCAAGTGGGCTTATATAGGGCTTCCAGTATTTATACTGTGTAAACATCAAAATCCTCCTTTCAAATAGGCAATTGTTTACTCTTCCATATGTATGATTATCATACTTTGTCCTATTCCATGATAAACATAAATATAAAAATATGGTATGATCACTATACAAAATGGAAAGGGAGCATGTTCATGGCTTATTTTATTATAGGTACCGTTTTGTTATTGCTTTTCCTTTTTTATATGGTTTATCAGGCACACCATGATACGGTAGAATATGAAACAATAAATGATCCGGAGTTACCACGCGGTTTTGACGGCTTTCGGATATTTTTCATTTCCGATATTCACCGGCGGGTCGTTCGGAAGACCACGTTACAATCAATTACGGATAAAATGGATATGGTTGTTATCGGAGGGGACACTTACGGAAAAAGGGGTCCCATTAAACCGGACAAAAGAAAATATAAAAAGGTTAAAGTTTCTTCATGCCCCGATTTATTTTGTATGGGGGAATAATGATTATGAAGCGGACCCAGAGGCGATATATAAATTACTGTGTGAAGTTCTAGCTAATGCACATCATAATATTACGACTGAAAATAACGGATCAATCAGTGTGTTAGGTCTTGATTGCTGTTATTACAAGGAGGCGCGTCTTGATTTAGCCATGGAAAATAGCGCAGGGGAATACTACATATTAATAACCCACGCACCAAAGGCGTTTTATGAATTAACAACAGAAGATCAGAAAAATATAAACCTTGTTCTGGCAGGACATACCCACGGTGGGCAAATTCGTATTTTCGGGTTTGGATTATATCAAAAAGGTGGGCTTGAAAGATATGATAAAACAAATGTACTCGTGAGTGAAGGCTATGGTTATACCGGATTACCATTTCGCCTCGGGACAAAGGCGGAATGTCATGTTATAACATTGAAGTGCTAAGCTGAACCGGGATGGAGGCGGAGTGTTGGACACCAGCTGCTGGACGCAGCTGACCTGGTTGTATAGTTATCCAGTTCCCGGACAGCAGGAAATAATGGGTTCTTTTCAAATAGTTCAACCAATTGCATAATGTGCATATGCTGTAGTAAGCAGATAAAAATGAATGAAAGTTGAGATCCAAATTAGGCTATACGCTTTTAGTAAAGGAGGATACGAAATGCGAATAGAACGAGTATCCGATAGTCAATTTACTATCTTTTTAACATTTGATGATTTGATTGAACGGGGTTTTACAAGAGAAGATCTATGGAAAGATGCAACTGGTGTCAGAAATTTATTCAGTGATATGATGTATGAAGCTAGCTCCGAATTAGGTTTTGAATTAGGAGGAGTACTGCTTGTACAAGTTCATTTGATGCAGGCACAGGGCATGCATGTAATCGTAACACAAAAAAATGAAACTATAAATTGGGATGAGGATTTTGTCGAAATGAAAGTTACCTTGGATGAAAGCAAAGAATTAATATTTTCTTTTGATGAGTTCGAGGATATTATACAGGTGGCATCTTACTTACGGGCAATTTCGATTGATGGAGGCAAAGTTTATCACATGGATGACCGGTATTATATGCTGCTGGAAGACGCCGATTTAAATGGTAATAATAAAGAACAAGTCATCGCTATTATTCTTGAATTTTCATCACCAAGTATCATTACGTCAACACGACTAAAGGAATATGGAAAGGTTATTATGGATACGGATGCAGTAAAACGAATTATTAACATATTCTATTGATCCCGTTAGTCTTGTTATTGTTCAAGTGTTCCAGCCGGTTGGATAATCGGAAAAAGGTGTAGCCCACTTTCGTTTATCGAATGAAAAAAGTTTAAAACAAGCGTTTGACCATTAAAAATTCAACGCGGATCAGGACGGGGAAACCGCTTCCATTTTCTTTTGCAGAAAATGAAGGTATTTTATTGCATATTTATTATGAAAGTGTATACTAATCTCTGAGTACAGCTATTATATAAAATATTTATGGATATTCTAGGAGGTAAATTCATGGTAGCCGATAAAGCAGCAGATTCTACCGAGGAAAAAGATAGTCAAAAACTGGATGTATTAAGTTCAACACGAACTGTTGTAAAAAATGCGTTGGATAAGTTGGGTTACCCTGATGAAGTATTTGAATTACTAAAAGAACCGATGCGCATGCTGACGGTTAGAATTCCGGTCAGAATGGATGATGGTTCAATCAAAATCTTCACTGGTTATCGCGCTCAACATAATGATGCAGTAGGCCCGACTAAAGGTGGCGTTCGCTTTCATCCTGATGTTACAGAAACAGAAGTTAAAGCGCTGTCGATTTGGATGAGTTTAAAAGCAGGTATTGTTGATTTGCCATATGGTGGAGGTAAAGGTGGAATCATTTGTGATCCACGTGAAATGTCGTTCCGAGAGCTTGAAGGATTAAGCCGTGGATACGTTCGGGCCATCAGTCAAATTGTTGGACCGAATAAAGACATTCCGGCACCAGATGTGTTTACAAATTCACAAATTATGGCGTGGATGATGGATGAATACAGTCGTATTGATGAATTTAATAATCCAGGTTTTATTACGGGTAAACCGATCGTGCTTGGTGGCTCGCACGGGAGAGAATCTGCAACTGCTAAAGGTGTTACAATTGTCATTAATGAGGCCGCGAAGAAAAAGGGAATCAATGTAAAAGGGGCAAGGGTAGTTGTTCAAGGTTTTGGTAACGCCGGAAGCTTTTTATCTAAATTTTTACATGATGCAGGTGCCAAAGTAGTAGGTATTTCCGATGCCTATGGTGCGCTTCATGATCCTGATGGACTTGATATCGACTATTTATTGGATCGAAGGGATAGTTTCGGTACCGTTACCAAACTTTTCAATAATACGATTTCCAATAAAGAATTGCTTGAATTGGATTGTGATATTCTTGTACCAGCTGCGGTTGAGAATCAAATAACAGAAGAAAACGCCCATAATATTAAGGCGAGTATTGTAGTAGAGGCAGCAAATGGACCTACTACATTAGAGGCGACAAAAATTCTGACGGAACGTGGTATTTTGCTTGTCCCAGATGTGTTATCATCCGCCGGCGGTGTGACCGTTTCCTATTTTGAATGGGTACAAAATAATCAAGGATATTACTGGGCTGAAGAAGAAATTGAAGAGAAGCTGGAAACGATTATGGTCAAGTCGTTTAATGCCATATACAATACTGCCCAGACAAGACGCGTTGATATGCGCCTTGCAGCATATATGATTGGTGTTAGAAAAATGGCAGAAGCAGCAAGATTCCGTGGCTGGGTGTGATAGCAGAAGTCGGAGGCCAGAGGTCAGAAATCAGATTGGAACAACCAAATTGAATGACGGGAAAACTCTTATCATGTATAGTTGTATGGTAAGAGTTTTTCTTTTTTATAAGGTTTGAAAAGGAAGTGCGAACGATGCAAACAGAACATACGATTATTATCGGTGGAGGCCCATGCGGGCTGTCAGCCGCAATTGAATTACAAAGGCAAGGCATTACACCGCTTATCATCGAAAAAGAAAATATTGTCAATACGATTTACAATTTCCCTACCCACCAAACATTTTTTAGTACAAGTGAACGATTGGAAATAGGGGATAGGCTATTTATCACAGAAAAGCAAAAACCGGTAAGATTGGAAGCTTTAACTTATTATCGGACGGTTGCACAGCGGGAAAGTCTGCGGATCAATCCATATGAAAAAATAGTAAAAATTGAAAAACGGCAGGACACATTTTTCTTGAAATCGGAAAAAACAGATGGGGAATCACTGGATTATCAAGCGGAAAATGTTATTATTGCTACCGGTTATTATGATCATCCGAATTGGCTGCATGTACCTGGGGAAGAAAAGGCGAAGGTAATGCATTATTTTAAAGAAGGTCACCCATACTTCAATAAAGATGTTGTTATCATCGGCGGGAAAAACTCAGCCGTTGACGCTACTTTGGAACTTCACAAAGCGGGTGCTCGTATTACCGTATTGTACCGGGGCAGTACTTATTCGAAAAGTATCAAACCATGGATATTACCGGAATTTGACTCATTGATTCGTAAAAATATTGTAACGATGGAGTTTAATGCGGACGTTACCGAGATTACAGATGATGCGGTTTATTATTCGGTAAATGGTGAAGAAAAACAGATTAAGAATGATTTTGTATTTGCGATGACCGGCTATCGGCCCGATCACCAATTTCTGAACGATACGGGCATACTGGTTGATGAAGAAGATGGCCGGCCTTATTTCAATGAGGAGACTATGGAAACGAATATCCCGGGAATTTATGTCGCTGGCGTTATCGCTTCAGGCTATAATAATAATATCATTTTTATCGAAAATGGCCGTGATCACGGGAAATTAATTGCTAATTCAATCGCAAAGAACAAAGGCGGGAGCGCCCGTTAAGCCATGTATGGGCTGCACTCTGCCAAGAAGGATCGGGATGGCTGCAGCATACAACCATCCCATTTTTCAAACCCTCACAAAATATTCTTTTAAGGAATCATAATCATGATGGGCTTGTTCCAATGCAATTAGTAATTTAATTCGTGCTTTTGGTCCATTTAGACCATTTGCCAAAATAACGCCCATTTCTTTTAATTGCTTCCCACCACCCTCATATCCGTAAGTCGGTTGAACTATACCTTGATAACATCTCGAAACAAGGATTACGGGGATTTGCTTAGCAATCATTGTTTTAATCGATGGAATGGTGTTTTTTGGTAAATTTCCCTGGCCGAGTCCTTCCAGTACAACTCCATCCGGTTTTGTCTTTCGAACAGCCTCGATTAATTGGCCATCCATACCTGCATAGGCTTTTAATAAAAAGACATTCTTCGTTATCTTGCTGACAGGGTAAGTTTCCCTTGCTATAATCGTATGATGAAAAATGATCGAATCCTTGGTAATAATTCCAATCGGTCCATATTGCGGGCTTTGAAATGTCGCTACATTGCTTGTTGATGTTTTGGTAACATTGTTTGCGGTATGGATTTCATCATTCATGACGACTAACACACCTTTTCCTGCCGCATTACCTTCAATCGCCACCCGGATAGAGCTGATCAAATTATAAAGTCCGTCTGAACCAATTTCATTACTGGACCGCATCGCTCCGGTTAGAATAATGGGTTTTTCTGTTTGGACAACAAGATCAAGAAAATAGGCTGTTTCTTCTAACGTGTCTGTCCCATGTGTCACAACAATACCATCATAAGTCGAACTGTTTCGGTCAATTAACCGTGCCAGCTCCAGCATATGCTTCGGTGTAATTTGCGGCGAGGGTAGTTTAAATGCAATGATTTCATCCACATTGGCCAAAGTCTTATAATGATCGGCTAAATCTGTTAAGGGATGATCGTTAGTCGTAATAACTTCACCGGTTTCTTTATTTTCCAGCATGGAGATGGTACCACCTGTATGAATGATTAATATTTTTTTCAAGAAAATCACCAACCAATTTTCATATTGATATAACTGACAGTTTTCGAGGCCTTATCCAAGTAGCTTCTTATTTGTACCCCCCGAAATATTTTTCCTGTTTTCAATCCCGCTACTTAATGATACGATAACAGTACCATCATTGGAAAGAGGTATTTCGTCATGTTTGCCATACTTTCGGCGGGGATTGCACCAGCATTTGCATTAATGGCTTTTTTTTATTTAAAAGATCGGTTTACAGAGCCACTAAGTTTGATTCTTAAAGTTTTTCTTTATGGCGCATTGCTTGTTTTCCCAATTATGTTTATTCAATATGCGTTCCAAGCCGAGGGGATCGGCACAAGCAATGTTGTTCATTCCTTTATTTTGAGTGGACTAATCGAAGAATTTTTTAAATGGTTTATCTTTATTTATACGATTTATCATCACACCGAATTTGATGCCCATTATGATGGAATTGTATACGCTGTTGCGATTAGTCTTGGTTTTGCAACAGTAGAAAATTTATTCTATTTGCTTACAAACGGCATTAGTTATGCTTTTTCCAGGGCATTGTTTCCTGTTTCTTCCCATGCCTTATTTGGCGTTAGTATGGGCTATTATTTTGGGAAAGCCAAAATGAATCAGCATCACAGGAAACGAAATATCAGCTTGGCGTTTTGTGTTCCATTTCTTATACATGGAACGTACAATTATATTTTAAAAGCTATTACGACGGATTGGCTATTTTTACTTGTTCCATTTATGATTGTATTGTGGATTTATAGTTTACGTAAAGTGAAATTAGCTAACCGGGCAATCAAGACCCCCTTACAGCAGGAAAAACAACGTGCTTGAGCTCTCTCTCGATGATTCTCCGCAGAGGGCTTTTTTTAAACTGCTTAAAGTCTCCTGCAATCTCCTAAAATAACCTCTTCAAGATAAATGAATAAAAAGGACATTTAATCAAAAAATAGGTATCAATCATGCAAGAGTAGGAGGAAAAGGTATGACCTGTAAAAAGATGTCCCTTTTATTTATTATTATATGTTTTTTCTCAATCGGACTTCAATCATCACAAAATCCTGAAACAGTACATGCTTTTAGTAATCAGGTAATTCAGCAAGGTGCATCTGGTGATGATGTTATTGAACTTCAGGCGAGGCTGCAATATCTAGGCTTCTATAACGGAAAAATTGACGGTGTTTTCGGCTGGGGGACATATTGGGCACTACGAAATTTCCAATATGAGTTTGGAATGAAGGTTGACGGGATTGCCGGACAGACAACGAAGCAAAAACTTGTTAAAGCAAGCAAGTATGATAAGCAATACGTACATCAACAAATCCGGCAAGGAAAAGATTTTACGCATTACGGCAAGGGCGGTCAAAACAAGCAGACCAAACCAAATACAAATCAAACGAACACTGCTAATAATAATCCAACACCGACGGCAGTAAATGTACCCCAAGGTTTTTCACAAAATGATATTGATTTAATGGCGAATGCGGTACACGGAGAATCACGGGGGGAACCATATATTGGGCAGGTCGCGGTTGCTGCTGTTATTTTAAACCGGGTTGAAAGCCCAACATTCCCAAATACGGTTTCCGGTGTCATTTTTGAGCCTAGAGCGTTCACCGCTGTAGCTGATGGGCAAATATGGCTAACACCAAATGAAACGTCCAAAAAAGCTGTTCTTGATGCAATAAATGGATGGGATCCGACTGGTAATGCGCTATATTATTTTAATCCAAATACAGCTACATCTGCCTGGATTTGGTCAAGACCACAAATTAAACAAATAGGTAAACATATATTTTGCAAATAGAAAGGTGTGATAGAAATGATACGATGGATTTTAATTACCGTATTGACAATGGGACTTATAGGCGTTGGAATATGGGGATATCAGGAGCATCGTGAAAAAAATGCAATCCTTATTCAGGCGGAAAACACGTATCAACGATCATTTCATGAACTTTCTTATCATATGGATTTGTTAAATGACAAGATTGGTACAGCATTGGCGATGAACTCCAGACAAACGTTATCACCACAACTAGTCGAGATCTGGCGAATTACCTCTGATGCTTTATCTGATGTCGGACAGTTGCCGCTATCCTTGCTCCCGTTTAACAAAACGGAAGAATTTCTTTCTGATATTGGTGATTTCACGTACAAAGCGGCAGTCCGGGATTTGGAGAAAGAGCCTTTATCAGATAAAGAGACAAAAACATTGGAAACACTTTATAAACAATCGGGTGATATAACGAAGGAATTAAGGCAGGTACAACACGTTGTATTAGACAACAATTTACGCTGGATGGATGTCCAGCTTGCACTGGCATCTGATGAAGCACAGTCTGACAATACGATAATTGACGGGTTAAAAACGGTTGAGAAAAAAGTGGAGGGATTTCCGGAAAGCAACTTGAATGCCGCTCCAACCGGTAAATCTTCCGAAGAACATAAATACAAATTTTTATCAGGGGATAAAATTTCCAAACAAGATGCTTTAAAACGAAGTAAAAATTTATTCAACGTAACAAATCAGGACAATTTAAAAATAACCGAAAGTGGTAAAGGGGCAGATATACCTATATACAGTATTTCTTATCGCAATGGGGATAAAAACGCCTATATGGATATGGCCAAACAAGGTGGGAAACCAATTTCACTAATGGTGGACCGGCCGGTAGGAGAGCAAAAAATAAGCTTGAATGAAGGAATGAAAAAGGCACAGGAACACTTGAAAAAATATAACTTTGACAATATGAAGCTCTTCCAAAGCAGTCAATACGATAATATTGGTGTCTATTCTTTTCTTTACAATG
This sequence comes from Virgibacillus dakarensis, assembly GCF_900155625.1. NCBI lineage: Bacteria > Bacillati > Bacillota > Bacilli > Caryophanales > Bacillaceae > Virgibacillus > Virgibacillus dakarensis. The sequence continues at coordinate 1,387,575 of NZ_LT732553.1, read as the reverse complement.
ATGATGGCGTCCGGGTTTATTCGGACACTGTTCAGGTAAAGGTAGGACTGGACAATGGGGATATATTAGGGTTTACGGCAAGAGAATATTATATGAACCACATGGAAAGAGATATACCCGAACCAGAAATAACAGAGAATGAAGCAACGAAAAAAGTAAATCCGGATGTAAAAATTAACGAAAAACATTTGGCGGTAATTGATAATGATGTTGGTGAAGAGGTTTTAACGTATGAATTCCTCGGTGTTCTTGGTAATGAAACCTATCGTATCTTTATTAACGCAATGGATGGCAAAGAAGAAAAGGTGGAAAAACTAGGTGGAACCGAATTAAAATATGCAGGAAATTTTTAGGGAACGGCAAATGCCTTCCCCTTTTTTGATTTTTCTGTAATAATAGGTATATAGTATGATTTTAAATCGTTTGCATGGGGGTTATTACTGTATGGAAATTGGAACATTGCTTGTTTTAGAGACAAAAGACCCAGATGAGGAAGCAAACTGGGAGTTCAGATGTAAAGTTATCGAAAAAAATGAACATTACCTATTTATTGATTATCCTATTGATAATAAGACAAATAAGTCAGCTTTTATCCCGAAACATAAACCATTTACTGTAACGTATGTTGGCAGTGATCAATCCGTCTATTCATTCCCTTCTGAAATTGTTGCACAGGTAAAACTAAACGTTCCGGCACTTGCCATTCCTATGCCGGAAAAACAGCACATTAATCGAATCCAACGCAGGGAGTTTGTGAGGATTGCAGCTGCAATTGATGTGTCTGTTCACAGTTTGGAAACTTCATCCACACCATTTACGACTGTTACAAACGACATTAGTGGTGGAGGATTATCAATCGTTTTGCCTAAAGGTGTCACATTAACAGAAGGGGAAGGTCTTGACTTATGGTTTGTTTTACCCATGGAATCCGGAGATTATCAATACATAAATGCTCAATCCGAAGTAGTCCGGATGCTATTTTTAGAAAATACGGTGCAAACAGCTTCGTTAAAATTTACGGGCATAACCAAACAGAGCTGTCAGCAGATCATCCGTTTCTGCTTCGAAAGACAACGGGAATTAAGGAAAAAGGAATTACTGTAAACAGAAATTTCATATATGTTGACTAACTGATATTGCCGCTACCCGGGCACTTCCGCTTTTGCTCACATTATGTTATTATTTTTATAGTGTTTTACAATTAAATTTGGCTGTTGCCAGGTTTTTTAAGAGGATGTTCAAAAAGTCCGGTAAAAATGACACTTCGAGATAGGTGATCTTCGACTAAGTACCGACACGTCCTGTGTCAAACGTCGAAGTCACCACATCCTGTGGAAGCTCGTTGGCTTGCTTTTCCGCTCCTCATGTACTCTGGGATAAGGATCTTCTGCTAAAACCGCCCACGACAATCGCCAACAGCAGAAGTCAGTACCTCCTGTACAAGCCCGGTGCCGGGAGCTACGCCGCCTCGAACTTCGACGCACAGGACGTGCTAGTGTCGGCGTTGCAACAGGACGTTGCGACATTAGCCGACCTCGGTCCTTTTTATTCCTTTTTGAACACGCTCTTTAATTAGTATTACCGGGAAAATGAGGGGAATGACACCAATGGAGAAGCAAATCAAAATAGCAATTGACGGACCAGCTGCAGCAGGGAAGAGTACTGTAGCGAAGATCGTTGCCCGTGAGCTTTCTTACATTTATATTGATACAGGTGCGATGTATCGTGCTTTAACACTTAAAGCACTGGAAGAAAACATACAATTGGATGATGAAAGGCGTCTTGCCAATTTATTAGTACATACTGAAATAGATCTCATCCAAGGAGAAGAAGGGCAAAAGGTTTTGGTTAACGGGGATGATGTCACACGAGAAATTCGCTCATTGGAGGTTACCAATCATGTTTCACATGTTGCAAAACATCCAGGCATTCGGAAAGAGTTGGTGAAAAGACAGCAAAATCTGGCTGCAAGACGGGGTGTTGTTATGGATGGAAGGGATATTGGTACGCACGTACTTCCAAATGCGGAAGTGAAGATATTTCTCCTGGCAACTGTAGAAGAACGAGCAAAACGCCGATATGAAGAAAACATAAAAAAAGGCTTTACAACCAGTTTGGACGATTTAAAAAAAGAAATTGAACAACGGGACCTAATTGACTCAAAACGGGAGGCCTCCCCGTTAATTAAAGCCGCTGACGCTGTTGAAATAGATACAACAGCATTATCCATTAGTGAAGTTGCCGGTCTTATTTTGCGTGAAGTTGCCAAGGCGAAAAATTGATAAAGGGTGAGGGAACATGAGCCTTTATATTTATGTCCGAAATGAGGACATTGAAGGAATACCATCAGTCTGCTTTACTTGACAAATAATTGTAACTGTTGGAAGTTAGAAAGAAGAATATTTTTGTATGGTTGTGTATCTTAAGGAGGCATTGTGATGACTGAAATGAATCAGGAACGAACTGAGGTTGCGATTGGTGATGTGGTAACCGGGACCGTTGTAAAGGTAGAAGATAAACAGGTTTTGGTCGACATCGGATATAAAACAGAAGGAATCGTACCAATTAGTGAATTATCAAACCTGCATGTTGAAACAACAGGTGATGTTGTAAAAGAAGGCGATGAAATTACACTAAAGGTTAAAAAGTTAGAAGATGATGAAGTTATTTTATCTAAACGAGCTATTGATGCTGATGTTGCGTGGGACCACCTTGAAGCAAGCTTCCAGAACGGTGATATTTTAGAAACAGAGGTTAAAGAAGTTGTAAAAGGTGGACTAGTTGTTGATGTAGGGGTAAGAGGATTTATCCCGGCATCACTAGTGGAAACCTATTACGTGGAAGACTTTTCAGATTATCTTCATAAGCAATTAACTGTCAAAATCGTGGATCTGGACAAAGAACAAAATCGGGTTATCTTATCCCATCGTGCCGTCATCGAGGAGGAAACAGCTTCACGAAAGCAGCAATTATTACAGTCTTTGGAAGAAGGTCAAATACTGGAAGGTACGGTTCAACGTATAACCAATTTTGGCGTTTTCGTTGACCTTGGCGGAATTGATGGGCTTGTCCATATTTCCCAGCTGGCCCATGAACATGTCAATAAAGCATCGGATGTTGTTTCAGAGGGTGAAACAATTAAAGTGGAAGTATTGGCAGTTGATCGTGATAATGAGCGAATTTCCCTGTCACGTAAAAAAACACTGCCCGGACCTTGGGAAAATATTAATGAGCGTGTCTCGAAAGGTGATGTCCTTGAAGGAACGGTAAAACGGCTTGTAACCTTTGGTGCTTTTGTTGAGGTATTACCGGGTGTCGAAGGATTGGTTCATATTTCACAAATTGCTACTCGGCACATTGGAACACCGCAGGAAGTACTGGAAGAGGGGCAAACAGTTAAAGTAAAGGTTCTGGGTGTGAACGAAGACGAAGAACGCATATCACTTAGCATTAAGGAATTGGAGCATGAACAAGCTGCAGACAATTATAAACAATATGAAAAAGATGACGAACAATCCAGCTTCCAGCTCGGTGATGTTATTGGTCATAAACTTGATAAGTATAAAGATAATTAAGGAAGAAGTTCCCCCAATAATGGAGGAACTTCTTTGTTTAGGATAGCTTTCCATTAGCTATAATGCTAATGGTGGTGAGTTTAATTGACTAATGGGTTGTTGTTTTTATGGTTTGCTTGGATGTTGTGGATAATCGTTACATTTTTTATGAAAAAGGGAACAAAAAGAACCTATTTTGCTTGTATCATCCTGTTATTAATCAACTGTTCCAATACTACGTTGAAAATCGGCGACTATCATGTTTTGCTCTCGTTTATCGTCCTTTTGGCTGGATTATTATTTTTTCATTCGGTTGCTCAATCGTTTTATTTGCTGTTTTCTTCGTTTACGATCTGTTTAGGCTATACAGCTATTTTATTTTGGGAGCAAATTACGCCAATATGGATGTTTTTGCCCCGGGTTATCCTAATTCCGCTTACCCTTACTATCATCATTACGATCTTGACAAAACAATTTGAAAAAAGATTGGCAATTGGGTTAATTGGTATCACATGCGGAGAGATATACCATAGCTTTATTTTGACAAGCTATACGATACAGGAGGTCATCGGGGATAAGGCGTTTTTCGATATGATTTTAACATTCATTATGCTGCAAACGATTCTCGAAATACTGCATAAGGGAAAACTGGCAATATATACGTTTTCCCAAAACATTGGGCAACCATTACAGCCTGTTAAAAGCAAAACACGCAAAACAATGAATGGGTAACGTGATTGTACAGATACGGAAAAATATTGTTATAATCAGCTTCTTTTGCTAGAATTAAAAAAGCTGCAGCAGCTAACCGGAAATTACCTGCCGCAGAAGAAAGTGTAGAAAGGATGTTCCTTTCATGAGGAAATCTGTAGTTGCAATTGTAGGAAGGCCAAATGTTGGAAAATCAACTATTTTCAACCGTTTAGTTGGTGAAAGAATATCGATAGTAGAAGATATCCCAGGTATTACAAGGGATCGAATCTATGCTGAAGGAGAATGGTTGACATCAACATTTAATATCATTGACACTGGCGGAATTGAGATTGGTGATGAACCGCTGCTGGTAAAAATGCGTCAGCAGGCTGAGGTTGCCATTGATGAGGCAGACGTGATCATTTTTTTAGTTAATGGGCGGGAAGGGATAACTGCTGCCGATGAAGAGGTAGCCAAGCTATTATTTAAGTCCAATAAACCGGTCGTACTTGCTGTAAACAAAATTGACAATCCGGAAATGCGGGAGAAGATTTACGAGTTTTATTCCCTGGGGTTTGGGGAGCCATACCCTATTTCTGGTACACATGGACTTGGACTGGGCGACTTATTGGATGCGGTTGTCGATCTATTTCCGGAACAAGAATCAGCTGAAGCGGAAGAAGACACGATTTATTTCAGCTTAATCGGCAGGCCAAACGTCGGAAAATCCTCATTAGTTAACGCCATTTTGAACGAAGAACGTGTCATAGTAAGTGAAATCGAAGGAACGACACGAGATGCAATCGATACAAAATTACGTAAAGACAAGCAGGATTATGTCATTATTGATACTGCAGGGATGCGGAAACGCGGAAAGGTCTATGAAACGACTGAGAAATATAGTGTACTAAGGGCGTTAAAAGCTATCGAACGGTCTGATGTTGTTTTAGTACTAATTGATGCAGAAACAGGTATTCGTGAGCAGGACAAAAAAATTGCCGGCTATGCCCATGATGCAGGTCGAGCTATTGTAATCGTTGTTAACAAATGGGATACTGTGGTGGCAAACGAAAAAGCAATGAAGGAATTTGAAACGAAGATTAGAGCCCATTTTCAATTTCTGGATTATGCTCCCATCGTATTTCTCTCGGCAAAAACGAAAAAGCGTTTACACACATTGCTGCCTGCAATTGATTTGGCAAGCGAAAATCATGCGAAACGAGTACCAACAAATGTGTTAAATGATGTGATCATGGACGCACTGGCAATGAACCCGACGCCAACCATTAAAGGACGGCGGCTGAAGATCCTTTACACAACTCAGGTAGCAGCTAAACCACCCAGTTTTGTCGTTTTTGTTAATGATCCGGAATTAATGCATTTTTCGTACAAACGTTTTTTGGAAAATAAAATTAGAGATGCATTTGGCTTTGTTGGTACACCGATAAAAATTTTTGCTAGGAAAAGGCAATAGGAGGAGAGTTATTTTGGCAAAAGTCGCAGTATTAGGTGCTGGCAGCTGGGGAACTGCATTAAGTATTGTACTGGCGGATAACGGGCACGATGTGCGATTGTGGACCCACCGCAAAGAACAGGCTGAGGCAATCAATAGTACCCATAAAAATGAAAAATATCTGGAAATTATGATCCCGGAAAAGATTAACGCATATGATGATTTAGCGAAGGCAATTCAGGGTGTTTCAGCAATTGTCCTGGTTGTTCCAACAAAAGCAATACGTGACGTATGTGCTAGGCTGGACACCATTCTTGAGGAGAAAATAACACTGATTCATGCGTCTAAAGGGATTGAGCCTGAATCGTTAAAGCGGGTATCGGAAATGATTGCTGAAGAAATGGAAAAATATGCGTATGAAGATATCGTTGTACTATCCGGTCCAAGTCATGCGGAAGAGGTCGGTAAGCGGCAGCCCACAACGGTGACCGTTTCATCATTAAATGAGAAAAATGCCAAAATTACCCAGGATTTATTTATTAACGAGTTCTTCCGCGTATATACCAGTCCAGATGTTATCGGCGTTGAACTTGGCGGCGCACTAAAAAATATCATCGCGCTTGGTGCGGGAATTTCTGATGGGCTAGGATATGGCGATAACGCCAAGGCAGCGCTGATAACCAGAGGTTTGGCGGAAATTGCCCGGCTTGGGACATCACTCGGGGCTAACCCACTTACCTTCTTGGGATTACCGGGCGTAGGTGACTTGATCGTAACCTGTACAAGTGTCCACAGCAGAAATTGGCGTGCCGGGAATCTGTTAGGCAAGGGAAATAAGCTTGATCAAGTGCTGGATCAAATGGGTATGGTTGTTGAAGGTGTCAGAACGACAAGGGCAGCACACCAATTTGCCGCCAAACAGGAGATTGAAATGCCGATAACGAATGGTATTTATAAAATATTGTTTGAAGAAGCAAAACCAAAAGATGTTGTTGACCAATTAATGAACCGGACTAAACGGGAGGAAATGGATGATCTCGCCGTATTGCTGAGTAATCGATATGCTTAATAATCCGTTTTTGAACATCCTCTTTGTAATGTTTACGGGTCTTTTGCACACTCACTTTCACCGCCTCTTTGCATATAATATGATGAATTAACATTGCAAGGAGGCGAGCAAGTGAGCAATTTTCAAAAGAATCTATTCGATAAAATAAACCAAAAAGCAAATATTGATCCAAACGAAGTATATAAGGTAGCTGATTCGGTAAAAAATGCAGATTTTTCGGATGAAAAAACAGTCAGAAATCTGGTGCGAAGGTTGGCGAAAATGGCGAATAAACCATTGTCAAAAGAAAAAGAAAATAAAATTGTACAATCCATTACAAAGAATAAAATGCCAGCAGATATGCAATCGTTAAATCAATTATTCAAAAAATAACGTGAACTGGGCAAGTGAGGATACAAAGACAGAAAAACTTGCATAAAATAAATCGCACAAGCATTCATGGATAGAGGTGTTGTGGGTATTATTTAGTCAATCTGAGATGAAGTCAGCCCCCTTCATCTCAGGAATCTTTTAAAATCAATCCATATTTGTGGAGAACCTTTAATGCGTTAATTGTATTAAAGGTCTTTTCGTGCTATGGATAGTGACTCTATGGTATAATACGTTGTCAGGATATAAAAAGCGTTTTGCATTTTAGGAGTGAGTACATGTCAGTAGGCTTGATAAAAATGTGGATATCCTTTGCTGGTATCATCCTGCTTTTCATGGCAATCGGTCTGATCCTTTTAAGCAGGTACAAGCTAAGAGGCTTTTTTGCTGGAGTCGTATCGGTATTAGCCTATCTTTGTTTCATTTTAGGTAGTATTATTATATTTTATATTGTCTTTAGCGGGCCGACCTGATAGAGGGCTTAGGAGGATATGTCAATGAAGTATACATATATACGTGCATTTGGTGTTTTGTTCGCGGTAAGCCTTTTTTTAAGTGGCTGTTTATACCCGGATAACGAGCTTGCAAAAAACCAGGTGCCAAATGAAGATCAGTTGGAATTAGTCCAAAAATCTGTAAATGAATATCGTGAAAAAACAAACGGTTTAGTTCCAATCAAAACAAAAGAGCAGGACACACCGATTTTTCAAAAATATCTGGTTGATTTCACTGCTTTGAAGGAAAAGCATCTTTTAACCGAAATACCTGGGAATGCATATGAAAATGGCGGTGTTTACCAATACACACTAATAACACCAGAGGATAATCCCCGGGTCAAATTGATCGATTTACGCATAACTGAAACCATCCGGAAGGTAAGTGTACAATTGGACATTTACCGTAATGAACATTTATATCCTCCATACGGGGATCAAATTGCGAATGGGATATATAAATTGAACTATAAAAAGTTAGGTTTTGACAGTGAGCCAGTTGTTGAAAGCCCGTACTCGCAAAAAAACCTGCCGATTATCATGGATACAGAAGGAAAAATATATGTTGATTACCGGATGGATTTATATGAAGCCTTAACCGAGGGTAAACATGATTATAAGGAAGGAGACGATATCCGGTATCTATTGGCGGAAAACACGCCGTTCGTACCTGTATACTCCCTTCCATATACAGTACATGACGGAGAGCCTGTTTTTTTACATGTTAATAAATAAGCATATATATTCCCTTGTAACATATATTGTTGCAAGGGAATTTATTTGTTACCGTTTATTATTGCTGAATGAATCACGATGAGGTGTGTTTCAAAACTCCATGATCTCGGTCCTTTCTTATTACAAAACAATCCAAGCGTGTGGACGTAATATTATTTTACGCTTTTACACACTTTTAAGTCATATTTTGATAGGACAACATCATAGACTTGTAATGTCAATTATTCGTAGTTTGTTCATTAGTAAATGGTAATGGAGATCGGGAGGGGATCGTTTGGAAAGAGTTGATATTTTTAAAGATATTTCGAAACGGACGAATGGAGATATTTACTTAGGCATCGTTGGAGCAGTTCGAACAGGCAAATCAACCTTTATTAAAAAGTTTATGGAACTGGTTGTTTTGCCGGATATTGAAGATGAAAGTGACCGCAGCCGGGCGCTCGATGAATTGCCGCAAAGTGCTGCCGGGAAAACCATCATGACGACTGAGCCCAAATTTGTACCAAATAAGGCTGTGTCTGTTCATGTTGACGAAGGACTGGACGTAAACGTTAGACTGGTAGATTGTGTAGGATATGCAGTCGAAGGGGCGAAAGGGTTTGAAGATGAAAATGGGCCGCGAATGATTCACACTCCATGGTATGAGGAGCCAATCCCATTCCATGATGCTGCCGAAATAGGAACTAGAAAAGTAATTCAGGAACATTCTACGATAGGCGTTGTCGTTACCACAGATGGAACAATTGGTGAAATCCCTCGCAGTGATTATGTGAACGCTGAGGCAAAGGTAGTAGATGAATTAAAAGAAGTAGGAAAACCGTTCATCATGGTTGTGAACTCGGTCAGGCCATCCAGTCAGGAGACGGAGCTGCTGCGTCAGGAACTGGCGGAGAAGTATGATATTCCAGTACTGGCAATGAGTATTGAATCGATGACGGAGCATGATGTTCATAACGTATTACGTGAAGCCTTATATGAATTCCCGGTATTGGAGGTCAATGTAAATCTTCCTAGCTGGGTTATGGTATTAAGAGAAAATCATTGGCTCAGAGAGAATTACCAGGATGCAATCCAAACAACAGTCAAGGACATTAAACGATTAAGAGACGTTGATAACATAGTAGGACACTTTACAGATTACGACTATATTGACCGGGCAAATATTGCTGGAATGGAAATGGGCGATGGCGTTGCCGAAATAGACTTGCATGCGCCTGACCATTTATATGATCAGATCTTAAAAGAAATTGTTGGCGAGGAAATCCGCGGGAAGGATCACTTGCTCGAATTAATGCAGGACTTCGCACATGCAAAACGTGAATATGATCAAGTCTCGGGAGCACTGCAAATGGTGAAGCAGACCGGATACGGGATTGCCGCACCGAGCCTGGAAGATATGGTGCTGGATGAACCCGAAATTATCCGTCAAGGATCCAGGTTTGGTGTTCGGCTAAAGGCAGTTGCGCCTTCCATACACATGATTAAGGTCGAGGTAGAATCAGAGTTCTCCCCGATCATTGGAACCGAAAAACAAAGTGAGGAACTTGTAAGATATTTGATGCAGGACTTTGAAGAGGATCCGTTATCCATCTGGGAATCGGACATCTTCGGCCGCTCGCTCAGTTCAATTGTACGAGAAGGCATCCAGGCCAAAATCGCCATGATGCCGGAAAATGCCCGATATAAATTAAAAGACACACTAGAACGGATTATTAATGAAGGTTCAGGAGGATTAATCGCAATCATTTTATAGCAGCAATAGAGCTGCTATTTTTTTTTGGTTTTTAAACACGTACTTAAGAACCACATTTTTAAAATCTTTTTTTATAAAACAGCAGGAAATACTGAATTTACGTCGTATAGATATAATAGAACGAAATCCAGTTGGATAAGGAGGGATCACTATAAATTGGTAAAAAGCTGAAATAATTGCGACAAAATCCTGGTATTGGCCAAAAAATGCGGTTTTAATGTTGAATTTTGTTGCAAACTCAGTTATTATAAGCTTTGTCATCATGAAAAAGATGACATTAGAGTATAAAAGAAGGCAAATTGGTTAACAAATGAAACAAGAATTATTTATTTGTACCAATGTCGATTGAAACTTTGGGAGGAGGTGAATGTCATGAATAAAACAGACTTAGTCAATGCGGTTGCTGAAAAAAGCGAACTATCGAAGAAGGATGCTACAAAAGCTGTTGACGCAGTTTTTGAATCTGTCATGGATTCACTTAAAAAAGGTGAAAAAGTACAGTTGATTGGATTCGGGAACTTTGAAGTACGGGAGCGTTCAGCCCGTAAAGGCCGTAATCCGCAAACTGGTGAGGAAATCGAAATTCCAGCAAGTAAAGTTCCTGCATTTAAACCGGGAAAAGCCCTAAAAGATACAGTAAAATAATCGAACTACATAGGGCGGAAAAAGAGTGCGTTCAAGCGCACTCTTTTTCTATTTTCGCGTGAATTATAATAATGTATAAAATGATAACGGAGCATACATCATCCTGGTTAGCCTCGGAGCGCCTTCCTGCGGTTTTACTTCTTTGTATTCTTCCAGTATAGTATTGTATGATGTAGAAGGAATAGGGAGGGTTTGTATGGATAATGCAAAAACTGATTTTTTTGTTATAAAGGCATTGGAAGATGGCGTTAACGTAATCGGATTGACAAGAGGGTCGGACACACGGTTTCATCATGCAGAAAAGCTTGACAAAGATGAGGTTATGATTGCACAATTTACGGAGCATACATCGGCTGTCAAGATTCGCGGCAAGGCTATCATCCAAACAAGTCATGGTCAACTTGACAACAAGTAGCAATTCGTTGTTCCGCAACTTTTCACCAATTGTAGTCGATAACGATCCCGCCATCAGCCTAATATTCGAAAAAAGGAAGGAAAACTTTTACTGATGAAGTTTCACCTTATGAATTGCCTGGGAATTATGCTATAATGTCTGATGGAAAGTTCAATAGATGCAGGAGATAGACTCGGGGAATCATGGAGAAAGGGCTTAGGTGATGACATTTGAACACAACAGGTATGGAATTTGCACATATAAAAGAATTGATTAAGGATAAAATTCAACATACATATCTAGACAAATACATTAAAAAGCCCATTATTGATGAAGAGAAGCTATTTGTTCTATTATCGGTCATGAACCATACCACACTAACCGAATCCAAAAAAAGGGATTATATTATTACCACCATGCTCGTTCAGATTGCACTGGATACCCATGATTTAGTAGTAAAAACATCGAACTCTGATGAGGGAAAACAACAAAAACAAGAAAAACAATTAACCGTTTTGGCCGGTGACTACTATAGCGGTCTCTATTATGCACTGCTTGCGGAGGCTGGTGACTTTGACATGATTCATGTACTTGCATCCGCAATCAAAGAAATTAATGAATATAAAATGAAACTATATTACCTGGAAGCAGAATCCCTGGAAGTTTTTCTGCAAATAGTCCGGAAAGTAGAATCATTATTATTTGTACATACAGCGAAGTTCGTAAAGGAGGTTGCTGTAAAAAATTTGATAGAGGAATGGCTGTTAGTAAACAGGTTAATCCATGAAAAACAGCAATTTTATGTTAAGGGCTATTCCCCGTTATTGGATATCTGGTCTCATCAAAACGATTCAGAAGGTTATGCAGCACTTATAAAAAACGTTGATTCAATAATAAATAAATTATTAGGAACAATAGAAAAATCTGCCATGGAGCTTCCGGATTATTATCGTGATTTAAAAATGCATATCATAAACAGGATTAATGGGGATCCCACTATGGACACAATACATGTGGAAGAAGGGTAAATGATGCAACAGTCGAAAGAAGCACGCGTTCATCACGTTTTTGAAAAAATATCTAACAATTACGATACCATGAATTCTATCATTTCCTTTCAAAGGCATAAGGCGTGGCGAAAGGATGTCATGAATCAAATGGAAGTTAACAGGGGAGCGCATGCACTTGATGTTTGCTGTGGAACTGGTGACTGGTCAATTTCGCTTGCGAAAAAGGTTGGACAGGAGGGTAGTGTTATCGGGCTTGACTTTAGTGAAAACATGCTCACAGTTGCTAGGGAAAAGCAGAAGCATACATTCCCGATGAAACAGCTTAGCTTTGTGCACGGAAATGCAATGGATTTACCTTTTGAAGATAATTCCTTTGATTATGTAACAATTGGGTTTGGATTACGTAACGTTCCTGATTATATGACTGTTTTAAAGGAAATGTACCGTGTGGTTAAGCCGCATGGTAAAGTCGTATGCCTGGAAACATCGCAGCCAACGATGTTTGGCTTCAGACAGGCCTATTATTTTTATTTCCGTTTTATCATGCCATTCTTTGGCAGGCTTTTTGCGAGGAGCTATAAGGAATACGCATGGCTTCACGAATCCGCTAAAGGCTTTCCCGGAAAAAAACAGCTGAAGCAGATGTTTGAACATGCAGGGTTTTCCCATGTCCAGGTAAAAAGCTATACTGGCGGTGTAGCAGCTATGCATATGGGGTATAAACAGGCGACAAAACAATAGTACGAAACATTAAAGGTGACATGCATGAAAATAGCTAAAACTTACGGATATTTAAAAAAAGATTTGGATTGTATTGAAGTAGCGTTGAGCAACGTTATTCAGGCTGAACATCCCGTTTTAAGAAATGCAGCTACACAATTGCTCAAGGCTGGCGGTAAAAGAATTCGCCCTGTATTTGTCCTGCTATCCGGTCAGTTTGGTAACTATGATCTCGAGCGGATGAAGATAGTTGCTGTTTCACTGGAATTAATTCATATGGCAACACTTGTCCATGATGATGTTATCGATGATGCAGAATTACGGAGAGGCAAGCCAACAATCAGACAACTGTACGATAATCGTGTTGCCATGTATGCCGGTGATTACATATTGGCAAGGTCATTAGAAAGTATTACGATGTTAAGAAAACCAAAAGCACATCATGTTTTATCAAAGACAATTGTCGAAGTGTGCATCGGGGAAATTGAACAAATTAAGGACAAATATGATTGGAATCAGCACCTGCGGGATTACTTGCGCAGAATTAAACGAAAAACAGCATTATTGATCGCAACAAGCTGCAAATTAGGAGCAATCGCTGCGGATGTACCAGAAGCACTTGCGGATAAATTGTATAAGTACGGCTATTACATTGGCATGTCTTATCAAATAATTGACGATATATTTGACTTTACGGCATCAGCTTCAGAACTTGGCAAGCCAGTCGGGAATGATTTATTACAGGGTAACATTACCTTGCCCGTACTGCTTGCCATGAAAGACAGGGAATTCTGCAGATTATTGAAAAATGCCTTTAGCAATCCGGATATACTTTCAGAAACACATATGCATGACTTATTGGCTAAATTGAAGGAAACGGACGCCATTCAGTGTTCCTATGAGCTAAGTGATCATTATTTGGAAAAGGCATTAAAAATTGTTGAACAGCTGCCGAACAATAAAGCAAAGCATATGTTAAAGGATATTGCAAAATATATCGGGAAAAGGCGTTCCTGATAACGTTGTCATTTTTGCCGGAATTTGTTACTATTTTAGAGGCTGTCCAAAAAGTTACCAAATGCCAAGCATCTGACGCTATAGTTGGCAGCTTTTTGCCCACGCATTATTTACGGGCTGAATTAACTATACATACTTGAAGAGGTGGAAAAATGGAGAAAACATTTTTAATGGTAAAACCGGATGGTGTTCAACGTAATCTAATCGGGGAGATTGTGAAACGATTTGAACAAAAGGGATTTCAGCTGGCTGGTGCCAAGTTAATGAACATTTCAAATGATTTAGCTGAAAATCATTATGGCGAACACAAGGAACGCCCTTTCTTTGGTGAATTGGTAAGTTTTATAACTTCCGGTCCTGTTTTTGCAATGGTTTGGGAAGGAGAAAATGTTATTGCGACAGCACGCGAAATGATGGGTAAAACAAATCCTTCAGAAGCTGCACCAGGAACCATTCGCGGTGACTTTGGTGTTACGGTTGGCAAAAATGTTATCCACGGATCAGATTCACCAGAAAGTGCTGAACGGGAAATTGGCCTGTTTTTTAACGAAAGTGATGTTTTATCCTATTCAAAACAGGATAGCGCTTGGGTATACTAAGTCAAAAACCTCCGTCATGGACGGGGGTTTTCCTATAAGAGGATGTTCAAAAAGTCACCAAATGATAAGCGGCGACTTTTTGAACACGCACTATAAAAGGAGTAAAGTATAAATGGATGAGGAATACCTGTACTTTGTTTCGCAGATGAAGCAAAAGCTTGGGATTGATATAGCACTATACAAGGAAACACAAATGAAACGACGCCTTACATCACTCCGAAACAAACGCGGTTATCAAGACTTTAAACAGTATTTACAAGCACTTAATAAGGATGAACAGTTATTGCAGGAATTTGTTGACCGATTAACGATTAATGTTTCCGAATTTTATCGAAATCCGAAGCGGTGGGATATTCTTCAGAAAAAGATTATTCCGGTGTTTCGAAAAGAAAAGCAAACATTATCCATCTGGAGTGCAGCTTGTTCAACAGGCGAAGAACCATATAGTATTGCTTTAATGGCTAGCGAACATTTCCCGGATCTGCATGTGCAAATCTTTGCAACAGATATCGATGAATTGGTACTGGAAAAGGCGGAACAAGGCGTATACACAGAGCAGGCATTAAAGGATTTGCCAGGCAATTTAAAGAAAAAATATTTTAAAGAGAGTCATGGATTATATTCTATTGATAAACAATTGAAACGATATGTGACATTTAAAAAACATAATTTGCTAGCGGATCGTTACCCGCAAAATATGGATCTGATCGTCTGTCGAAACGTTTTAATTTATTTTACTGATCAGGCAAAGGAGATCGTCTATCGTAAATTCAGTGATGCGTTAGTTGAAAAAGGGGTGCTGTTCGTTGGCAGTACGGAACAAATTTTTAGCCCGCAGAAATACGGTTTAACGTTAATGGAGACATTTTTTTATCAAAAGGTATAATACGAATACTCTTGCAGTCATATCAAGAGTATTTTTTATGAGATTTACGAGGCTTAATGTTGAAGTTATATTTAATACGAAAAACGTTGCATAAATAAAAAATTAGTCTTATAATTAGAAATTATTATTTACTTCACTTTAAAAATTTTTCATTAAAATAATGTCACATTAGGGATGTGATATGGTATAGTAATACAAAATTGCTTGGATGGAGGATGTTACGTGCGCTACTTAACTGCAGGAGAATCACATGGAAAACAATTAACGACAATCATCGAAGGTATTCCTTCCAACATGCCATTAGTAAAAGAGGATATTAATGCTTCCTTGCTGCGCAGACAAAAAGGACATGGCCGTGGTAAACGTATGCAAATTGAAAAGGATCTGGCAGACATTACAAGTGGTGTCCGTCATGGGTATACGTTAGGTTCGCCGATAGCTTTAGTAATACATAATGATGATTTTAAACACTGGACAGACATAATGGGGGATGACCCGATTGCAGATGATCAAAAAATCAGACGTGCTGTATCAAGGCCACGACCAGGCCATGCTGATCTGAATGGGGCATTGAAATATGGACACAGGGATATGCGCAATGTCCTGGAGCGCTCGTCAGCCAGAGAAACGGCTGCACGTGTTGCTGCAGGAGCCGTTGCCAAAACACTATTAAAACAGCTCGGGATTGAGGTCGTTGGCTATGTGAAGGAAATAGCTGGGATCAGAGCCAAGGATAATCCTTCCCTAACTATGAAAGAACGATTTGACATGCAGGAAGCTTCACCTGTACGTACACTTGACAAAACGGTGGAGAAGCAAATGATGGAGGCAATTGACCAGGCCAAAAAGGATGGCGATTCTATTGGCGGGGTTTGTGAGGTCTACGTGGAGGGAATGCCTGCCGGTGTCGGATCATATGTTCATTATGATCGTAAGCTTGATGGTAGAATTGCTGGAAGTGTGGCAAGTATAAACGCCTTTAAAGGGGTCGAGTTTGGGATCGGGTTTGAAGCTGCCCGAAAAAACGGGAGCGAGGTACATGATGAAATTGCCTGGAATGAACAAGGTGGCTATTATCGTAAAACGAATCGCCTTGGTGGTTTTGAAGGAGGTATGACGACAGGAATGCCGATTGTCGTCAGAGGAGTAATGAAGCCAATTCCGACATTGTATAAGCCGTTACAAAGCGTTGATATTGAGACAAAAGAACCGTTTCATGCAAGTATTGAGCGGTCGGATTCCTGTGCCGTACCAGCTGCATCGGTCGTAATGGAGCATGTTGTAGCCTTTGAGTTGGCTCGAACCCTTTTAGAGCAATTTCCAAACGATCAATTTTCCAAACTGCAAAAGGCTGTGGCGGATTATCGTGAAGAAATAAGGTGTTTCTAGTGGAAAAACTTTTTGTGCAAACAAGTACACATCCTTATTTTATCTATACAGGAGAAGATATTCGCTTTTCTATTACCGAATTGCTACCGAAAAATTATTCGTCATATTTCATCATTACCGATGATGTGGTTGCCAAGTTATATTTGGATGATTGCTTGCAAAATTTCTCACAAGATCAGCAAGTTGCTCATTCGATTATTCCGCATGGGGAACAATCGAAAAGTGTAGATACGTACTACCAATTACTTACCGATGCCTTATCATACGGACTGGATAGACAATCCTTGATTATTGCATTGGGTGGTGGCGTTGTTGGTGATATTGCTGGTTTTGTTGCAGCTACTTTTATGCGCGGGGTGGATTATATCCAGATACCGACAACGATTCTTGCCCATGATAGTAGTGTTGGCGGGAAAGTAGCAATCAATCATGAATTAGGGAAAAATTTGATTGGCAGTTTTTATCCGCCAAAAGCAGTTATTTATGATACTGCAACATTAACGACGCTGGCAGCCCGTGAAGTACGTTCAGGCTATGCCGAATTAATGAAAGAGGCATTAATTAAAGATGAATCCTTTTTTCATGATTTGTTAGGAACGAGCCTTTCTGCATTAACGAACGATCAGCTTGTCAGCCATTTGCAAAGTGGAATGGTAATTAAAGCGGAAATTGTCGAAGCAGATGAAAAAGAATCAGGTATAAGAAAACACCTAAACCTCGGTCATACATTGGGCCATGCGTTAGAAGCCGAATTAGGGTATGGCAAACTGACACACGGGGAAGCAGTGGCAATTGGCATGTTATTTGCATTAAGGGTAAGCGAGAAGTTATTTTCTATTAATCTGCCATATGATGAATTATATAATTGGCTCAAACAAAACCATTATCCCTTAACACTGAAGCGCCTGAATCCGGATCTATTGCTAAGAAAAATGAAATCGGATAAAAAATCAGTCCATAACAAGGTTCATATGGTATTGGTAAAACAAATCGGCCAGATACAGGATGTCGAGGTCCCTGATCAGGATCTTGCATTATTGCTGGATACTTTTTTAAGGGAGCTGGTGATTGAATGATACGTGGAGTAAGAGGAGCCACAACGGTTCAAGAGAATGATGAACTTGAAATTTTGGAAAATACAAAAGAGCTGATCGAAGAAATGATCAATCGAAACAACATTGATGCTGAGTCGATCTCACACGTTTTTATATCTGTAACAAATGATTTAAATGCCGCCTTTCCAGCTAAATCACTCAGGCAAATACCAGGCTTTGTTTATGTTCCTGTTATGTGTATGAAGGAAATTGATGTTCCCGGCAGTCTCGCCCGATGCATCAGAGTGATGATGGTGACAAACACAACCATTCACCAGCAAAACATCGAACATGTTTTTCATCACGAGGCTAAACAGTTAAGGCCTGACTTAATACGAAAGGCAGGTAACGATACGGATGAACGGTAAACATATATTAAATGAAATGGCACCGTATAAACAAGGAAAGCAAATGGAAGAGGTCAAAGCTGAATTTGGACTAACAAAAATTGTAAAATTAGCTTCGAATGAAAATCCATTCGGTTTTTCCGATAAACTAAACAAGGAATTACCCCACATGCTCGGTCAATTGGAACTTTATCCGGATGGGCATGCCACGGAGCTGCGAAAAAAATTGGCAGCAACATTAGCTGTCTATGAGGATCAGCTTGTTTTCGGAAGTGGATCAGACGAACTTATCCAGATTATCTGCCGGACATTTTTGTATCCTGGTGTAAACACCGTGATGGCAACACCAACCTTCCCGCAATATAAACATCATTCACTGGTCGAAGGAGCAGATGTGAAGGAAGTTCCAACCGTAAATGGGTATCATGATCTTGCTAAGATGCTTGAGGCAATCAATGAACAAACAAGGATTGTATGGCTATGCTCGCCGAACAATCCGACCGGCAGTTTAATTCCAAAAAACGATTTTTACATGTTTATGGATCGTTGTCCGCGGGATGTTCTTGTTATTCTTGATGAAGCCTATTATGAATATGTCGATCCCGAACTTAAATATAATGCAATTGACGGTATAAATGAATACCCGAATCTATTCGTGCTGCGGACATTTTCAAAAGCATACGGACTAGCGGGATTGCGTGTTGGCTATGGAATCGGAAACGAAAGTCTGACAGCCAAGCTGAATATTGTCAGGGGACCATTTAATACATCATCCCTTGCTCAAAAGGCTGCCACGCTCGCCGTTCGGGATCAGGAGTTTATAAGGGAAACGGCTGAAAAGAACCGGATAATAAAAAAGGAATTTCAACAATTTTTAGATGAGCAAGACCTGTCATATGACGATTCGCAGACAAATTTTTTGTTAGTCAAGCTTCCCGTATCAGGAAATGAACTGTTTGATTACTTGCTTACACGCGGGTTTATCGTCAGACCCGGTGAAGCGATAGGCTGTCCGAATGCCGCCCGGATAACGATTGGTAATCAACAGGATATGAAAGAGCTGCAAGCAATACTAAAAGAATTTTTACATTGAGGGGATTTAATGGCAAAACAAAGAGTACTAGTTATTGGGCTTGGGCTAATCGGCGGTTCCCTGGCGAAAGTAATTGCACAATCGAATAATTGTCATATCATTGGCTATGATACAGATGACAAAACGATTGAATTTGCCTGTATGAATGGAATAATCGATGAAGCTTGTACATCTATTACCGATGCGGTAAAACAAGTTGATGTTGTCATCCTGGGGACGCCTATTTCCGAGACAATAACGATTATGCAGCAAATAGACGCTGTTTCGCTTGATCATCCAATTATTATGACCGATGTTTGTTCAGTGAAAAGCTCAATCATGATGGCTGCAAGACAATTAACGAATGACAAGATCATTTTTATCGGCGGGCACCCGATGGCAGGGTCACATAAAAAAGGGATTATGGCTGCCAAGGTTCATTTGTTTGAAAATGCCATATATGTATTAACCCCGCTGGTGAATAGTACCAATACCCATGTCGAAAAGCTTAAAAATCTATTAAAAGCGACAAAAAGTAATTTTATTATGTTGAATCCAAATGAACATGATGAAATGACTGGAGTAATATCCCACTTTCCGCATTTGATTGCGTCATCACTCGTTCACCAGGCGAAAAAATGGGAACACACGCATACGTTTATTCCAAAGCTTGCTGCCGGAGGATTTCGTGATATTACTAGAATAGCATCCAGTAATCCGGAAATGTGGCAGGATATTTTTTATCATAACCGTAATAAAATGTCCAAGTTATTAGGTGAATGGATAACAGAAATGACGGAACTGAAACTGCTGCTCGAACAAAATGAAACGAAGCAGATGGTCAGCTATTTGCAGCAGGCAAAGGAATATCGGGATGGCCTTGGGAAGGAAGATAAAGGGGCCATTCCATCCTTTCATGATCTGTATGTTGATATTCCGGATCAGTCTGGCGCCATTGCATCTGTTGTCCAAACCCTTGCGGCAAAAAGTATCAGCATCAAAAATATCGAGATATTAGAAATAAGAGATAGTATGACCGGTGTCTTACGGCTTAGTTTTCCAACCGAAACAGGCCGTCTGGATGGCTGCCGCATTTTACAGAAAAAGGGATATGATGTCATCATTGATGAATAAACGGAAGACAGAACATTTACGATTGATAAAAGAAGGAAGTGTTGGATGAATGGGTGTCAAAGAACTAGAACCAAGTCACAAACCTTTATCAGGTGTAGTGGAAGTGCCTGGTGATAAATCGATTTCACATCGTTCAGTAATTTTCGGAGCAATCTCAAGCGGAGTGACAACCGTCCGTAATTTCCTCGATGGTGAAGACTGTCTCAGGACCGTCGCGATATTTCAAGCGCTTGGTGTGACAATCGAAAAAACCGATACAACGCTTGTCATCCGTGGAAGAGGGTTGGATTCCTTAAGCGAACCGGTTGAGCCGTTATATTTTGGCAACTCTGGTACAACCGCCCGGCTCATGATTGGACTCCTATCCGGATTACCATTTTTTACAACTGTTTATGGGGACCCTTCACTGACAAAAAGGCCAATGGATCGGGTACTAATACCGACAAAACAGATGGGGGCTGTATTTGACGGACGTGAAAACGGTAATTACCTGCCGTTAGCAATTAGAGGAGGAAGACTGAAAGGAATAAGCTATACACTTCCTGTTAAAAGTGCGCAGGTAAAATCAGCAGTATTGTTAGCAGGACTGTTAGCTGAAGGAACAACGGAAGTTATCGAACAAACGAGGACAAGAGACCATACGGAGAATATGCTGCAAGCTTTCGGGGCAGATGTTAAGCAGCATGGTGGTGTCATTTCCATCACTGGCAACCAGAAATTGCAAGCAACCGATATTTACGTACCTGGCGATATATCGTCTGCTTCCTTCTTTTTTGCTGCAGCCTCGATTGTACCAGGAAGTGAATTGACAATAAAAAATGTTGGGCTTAATGAAACACGGACAGGCATATTGGATGTTTTGCAGCGAATGGGTGGAGCGGTAGAAATTCGTAACGAACAAATTACTGGTGGAGAAACAATTGGTGATGTTACCATTGCCTATAGTAAATTAAATAGCATTATTATTGAAGGGGACCTTATTCCGCGGTTAATTGACGAGATTCCGATTATTGCTTTATTGGCAACACAGGCTGAGGGAACGACCATTATCCGTGATGCCGAGGAATTACGGTATAAGGAGACAGACCGGATTGCGGCTGTTATGGAAGTGTTAAGCCTCCTCGGGGCTGATATCGAAGCAACGAAGGATGGTATGGTCATTCATGGTAAAACAACATTACATGGAGGAAATGTACGCTCGTTTCATGACCATCGAATTGCCATGATGGCGGCGATCGCCTCGCTGATCGCAACAGATCATGTAATTTTGGACGACGATTCCAGTATTGCGATTTCCTACCCCGGTTTTTTTACCGATTTGGAAAAAGCTTTACATCGTTAACAAAGGCGCAAGCGCCCGTTTAGGGACGTATGGACTGGACTGAACCGAAGGAGATAAAGGAAACATGCCCCTGCAAAAGGGGTATGCCGATGTTGGGCGCAAAGCCCGTACTTAGTCGGCCTTCCTCCTTATCCGAACCGATGTTGACTTATCGTACGGAGGCGAGGGAAGTCCACTAGTCGCTGGGCGCTGGAGCCGGACGTGGCCTACTCTGCTGAGAGCAGAATAGAGCCTAAATTTATATACTTTTGTATGAAAACACTTATCGAGAAAAGCCAATACAAAGCTAGACCCTTCATCATTCAATTTTTTGAAGGGGTTAAATTATCTACGGGCTTTATTTGTGATCTAAAGATAAAATACTATGTCCTTTCTTTGAACAAATTTAGCAATTTTGGTTAGGGTCTCCTTTATATTATAGTTAATGGAGGATGACCACATTACCAATATAACAATACAAATGACAGTAGTATTATTGAAAAACTTTTGTATACGTGTTCTAGTCACAATAGATGGTACTTCTATACTGTCACAACCCGTTTCTTATACAGGGTATCCCCTTTCAGGATCCACCAGAGTATTTTCGGCCTTGTTGTATTGTTATTAAACTGTATTGGCAATAAATGAATGTGATATACCTCCTATCCAGGCTAGAAATTCTTTTTCATCATAGATGGTGGCTGCGCGAATGCGGAGCCATGTTGGTTTCTTATCTTATAAGAAAGAATCCGCTTATGTGGATTCTTTTTCAATCTATGATAAAATTTATGTGACAGGCGTGTTCAAACAACTGCTAAATTTGGAAGCGAGTCAACTTCGGAATGCACACTTACCGTTTGGTTGACCATCCTCTTTTACTGTAATCAGTTTGTTGCCGGAAAGGATGTACCAGTTTGGAAACGATAATGAAAGCCGTTCATTTAATGGAAAATAAAAAAAGCAATGAAGCAATTGCCCTATTGGAAGATTATTTGCCAGTGGCTGATGAGGAAGAACGTTTTACTATTGCGGAACTCTTTATCCAATGGGGGTTTCTCCAGGAAGCGAGCAATATCTTGCAGGAGTTATTACAGCAATACCCAAAGGAAAGTGAAATTAAAGTCATGCTTGCCGATATTTATACCGAGCTCGAAAATGATGAAGCAGCCATTAACCTGCTGAATGATATACAGGAGGATGACGAATCTTACCTGGAAGCATTAATTCAACTGGCAGATTTGTATCAGGCCCAAGGTTTATTTGAAGTAGCGGAACAGAAATTGCTATCCGCAAAGCAATTGAATCCGACAGAGCCTATTATCAATTTCGCATTAGGTGAATTACTGTTTTCAACAGGAGATTATAAAAAAGCAATGACGTATTATGAAAAAGTAATCGGTCTAACAAATGAAATGGCGAATGTGTCGATTCCTGAACGTTTAGCTGAATGTTATGCCGGAATTGGAGAATATGAGGAAGCCCTGGCCATTTATCAGGATGTCGATAACGAGAATTCGGATACATTATTTAAATATGGGCTTACTGCATACCAGGCTGGAAGAAAAGACATTTCGATTAAAGCATGGGAGCAAGTAATTGAGATTGACCCATATTACCACACTGTATATTATCAGCTGGCCAAGGTTTATGAAGAAGAGGGGATGCCCGAAAGTGCTTATAAAACGGCCAAAAAGGGCTTGCAGGCTAACGAATTTAATAAGGAACTGTTCTTTTATGCAGGATCATTGGCCCATCAGTTAAATGATGACAAAGAAAGTGAAAAATGGGTTCAACAAGCAATTGCGCTAGATCCGGACTACAAGGAAGCGGTTCTTTTTCTCATTGAAATGTTCAAAACAAAAAATGATGATGCGAAAATTATTGAACTGCTGGAAGAGATTAAAAAAACTGGTGCTGAAGACCCATTATACGAGTGGGAATTGGCAAGAGCATACAATCAAACAGAATCGTATAAAGATGCATTAAATCATTACCGGGAAGCATATAATAGCCTTAATAAAGACAGTGAATTTTTAAAAGAGTTTGCTTACTTTTTAACGGAAGAAGGGAGGGTAGCAGAAGCACTGCCAATTTTTCAAACATATTTGCATCAGCAACCAGAAGATTATGAGGTTGAAGAATTTTACAATCGCCTAAGCGAAGCAACAGATTCATAAATGGCTATTAAAGGAGGTAGACAATGCAAACTCCTGTTTCCGTAAACGATAAAAAGAGTTTTATTAAGTGGTTTTTAAATCATTATCAATTAAAAAAGCGTGAAAGTGTTTGGATTCTTAATTATTTAATCAATCATGACGACATATTGACAAATGTTCACTTTATAAGGGATGCCAGGTTTTGTCCGCGGGCAATCATTATGAGCAGCCACTGCTCCAACGAGGTGCCATTCCGGTTTTACAAAAGTCAATTAGTCACAACCGACGCGGAAAAATCATTTCATGACATTCGCTTAAATCAACAGGAACCTTTATTTATTCAGTTGAATTTTCGCAATTCCAACCAAAATGCGCTTTATGTTGCCGTTTTAGAAGATAATCCTTTTGTACCGGAAGACTACTTTATTACGAAAAAGGATCAGGAGCTAGCGAAACAGCTGCTGGATAAAACGGTTTATGATTACCGGCGAAGCATGCTCCAAAAGGAAATTGACCAGGCTCTGGATGAGAAGGATCAGCAAAAATTCGCAGAACTGGTGCAAAAGTTACATAATTTGGAGTCCGCTAATAAGAATCAACCTAAGCTGTTGAAGCAATAGGTTGATTTTTTTTACCTGTTTAGGATAAGATTTAGAAGAACAACATTTTAGGATGTTCAAAAAGTCACCAAATGATAAGCGGCGACTTTTTGAACACGCACTTATATTTTTTATCCTTTTGTAAAAGAATAAAGAGAAAGGCTGATTTTACTATGCAGTGGGTCAAACAGGATTTACAGCAATACATACAGGCAAAGGAATATGTTGATACCGTTATTATTCCACTGATTCCATTTCAGCTGTCACAGGATGCAAGTATTGATATTGGTGCATTTCAGGGAGAAGTATTAACTATTTTTACGAAAGAAATAGAAAAGGAGTTAACCGGGAGAGTGTTATTAGTTCCGAATTATTATTACTTACCATCGGAAATAAAAGATGCTGAAGTAAAACGGCTGAATTTGTGGGTTAAGGAAATTACAGCACAGCCATTCAAGCATGTATTCTTTGTCACCTTTGACGCTAAATGGAAGAAGCATGAACAACTGCTGGATGGAACGCTAATCTGGCTGCCTGGCATCAAAACGGGTGATATCCATTCACAAGAAATGCGTACTTTTGTTAACGATCAGGTGAATCAGATTAGTGAATTAATCAAATCCTATTGGTCATAGAAAATCGTTTGGAGAGCATATTGCGAAACTTTTGTTACAATAGGGAATATATATTGACCGGACAAACAGTTTGCGCTATCATGGTAATGTCCTAGTAATCTGATTAATAAAGTCCCGAGTAAAATGAATAGAGGGGGGAAAATCATGAGTGAAAAGAAGCAACAAGTATCCCGTCGGCAATTTCTTAATTATACGTTAACAGGTGTGGGTGGATTTATGGCAGCTGGTATGCTTGTGCCAATGTTACGGATGGCAGTTGATCCAGTTTTGCAGCCATCAGCAGCAGGTGAGTTAGTAAATGTTAAAATAGCTGTCGATGATCTTACTAATGAACCACAGCGTGTCGACTGGAAAATTGATCAGGTTGATGCATGGTATGAATCTAAAGTCGACAAAGCGGCTTGGGTATATAAAGATGATAATGGTGATGTTGTCGCACTTTCCCCAATATGTAAGCACCTTGGCTGTTTTGTTTCGTGGGAAGGCAGTGAAGAATTTCCGGATCAGTTTTATTGCCCATGCCACGGAGGGCGTTATACGAAGGATGGGGTAAATGTTCCACACACACCACCAAATGCTCCACTTGACGTTTATGAAACGAAAATAAAAGATGGAATGTTGTTCCTTGGCGAAGCAAAACCACAAGGGGAGGCGTAATAGAATATGCTGCAGAAAATGTATGATTGGATTGATGAACGCGTAGATATTACGCCTTTATGGCGCGATATTGCGGATCACGAAGTACCGGAACACGTTAACCCTGCACACCATTTTTCAGCTTTTGTATATTGTTTTGGGGGCTTAACATTTTTCGTTACAGTAATACAAATACTTTCCGGAATGTTTCTAACCATGTATTATGTTCCGGATATTGAAAATGCATGGAAATCTGTTTATTACTTACAAACAGAAGTGGCTCATGGGCAGATAGTAAGAGGTATGCATCACTGGGGCGCAAGTGTTGTAATTGTAATGCTTTTTTTACATACATTGCGCGTGTTCTTCCAAGGCGCGTATAAAAAACCACGTGAACTTAACTGGATGGTTGGGGTATTATTATTCTTCTGTATGCTCGGCCTTGGATTCACGGGATATTTACTCCCATGGGATAATAAAGCATATTTTGCAACACAGGTTGGACTTGATATTGCCGGACAAGTGCCATTTATTGGTGATTGGATAAAAACGCTATTAGCCGGTGATGTAAGTATTGTAGGTGCTCAGACGCTAACGCGATTCTTTGCCATTCACGTATTTTTCTTACCAGGGGCGCTATTTGCCTTAATGGCTGTTCACTTTTTATTAATACGTAAACAAGGAATTTCCGGACCACTATAAAATAAAAGGAGGGGAAAGCTGTGCATAAGGGTAAAGGAATGAAATTTGTTGGCGATTCGCGAATTTCGGCTGACACGAAACCAAATATTCCGAAAGATTATTCAGAATATCCTGGAAGAACAGAAGCTTTTTGGCCCAACTTTTTATTAAAAGAATGGCTGGTTGGTGCTGTATTCCTGGTTGGATTTCTCTGTTTAACAGTTGCACATCCTTCACCACTGGAAGGAATGGCAGATCCGACAAATGCGGGTTATATACCATTACCAGATTGGTATTTCTTATTCTTGTATGAATTGTTAAAATATGATTTCGCGAGCGGACCATATGTTCTATTTGGTATTATTGTAATTCCGGGTCTTGCGTTCGGCGGCTTACTATTGGCACCATTTTTGGATCGTGGACCTGGGAGAAGACCACATCAGCGTCCGATTGCTGTCGGTATGATGCTGCTTGGCGTAGCATCTGTCGTTTGGTTGACATATGAATCATCTTCACATGTTGACTGGGAAGCCCGTGCCGAAGCAAATAAACCGGAACCAACCGTTCAAGTAGATATTGATAAAGATGACCCAGGCTATGCAGTGTTCCAAGACAACTGTACGTCTTGCCATGGGGATGATTTGCAAGGTGGCGCTTCTGCACCTTCCTTAGTGGGGATTGATCATTCTGCTGATGAAATCAAGAAAATTGCGCAAGAAGGTACTGGCGATATGCCTCCAGGTATATTCAAGGGATCCGATGAAGAATTGCAACAATTAGCAGATTTTATCGTTTCAGTTAACGAGCAAGCAAAGTAAATAATCAAGACATTGTCCTAGACACCTTTGCCATATCGAATGGTGAAGGTGTCTTTTTCCATTCTTGTATGGATAGAAAGGATCGCAAATAATGGTAAAATACATATTACAGGACAGAAAGTTTATTCTTTTTTTATTTATTATCAATTTTCTTGGTACAATTTACGGATATATCTGGTATAAGCAGCAGCTAGCCATAACGCCACCAATATTTCTGATTTTCGTTCCGGATAGTCCAACAGCAAGTTTATTTTTTACAATCGTCCTTTTTTTCTTCTTAATCAGGAAAAACGCACCTTATATCGAAGCACTGGCAATCATCACACTATTTAAATACGGAATATGGGCTGTCGTGATGAACCTGTTAACATTATATATCGATGGAAGTTTAAGCTGGCAGGGGTATATGCTGATCGCCTCACATGGTGCTATGGCAATACAGGGTTTGCTTTATGCCCCATTTTATAAAATCAGATTACGGCATATTGCAGTTGCCGCTGTTTGGACCCTGCATAATGATATCATTGATTACGTTTTTGGAATGATGCCAATGTATGGTTCATTAACAATTTACATGAAAGAAATCGGTTACTTTACATTTTGGCTTAGTGTTTTATCGATTATGATTGCGTATTTACTTACGGTTAAAGGGAAGAATAGTACAACAAGATAATGAATTTGTCCGTTATAAATCCGTAATCAGCCACATACATTATTGTTAGAAGATGTATGCGGGGGGATCTCTATGAAGCATCTGAGAGTTGTTTATACAGCGCTTTTTATTGGCTTGATCATAGGGGTTTTGGCTTTTTTACCGAACATCACTGCTGCAATGCAAGCAACCATCAGCACGAATATAACGGATGTAAAGACAACCAATGATATGACATTATTTTATTGGATCATTGCCATTGTCGGCGGTTTAATTGCGATAACCTTATCCTATGTCAGTTTTCGCAAGTATAAGGGGGAAGAAAAAAAGCGGACAAAAAAAGGACCTGACAGTTGACTTTTGGGCTGTTTTTGACTAAAATTGACCTTAAGATAGATTTTTTATAATTAGATGGAGGAATGCAAATGTTCGCTGGATTTGGTGGATATATTATTTATATTGCGTTGTTAATGATCATCCCGTTGTGGGCGCAATCAAGAGTAAAAGGCACATATAAAAAATATGCAAAAAAACCAACATCCTCACAGATGACGGGTGCTCAGGTGGCCCAAAAGATTTTGCATGATAACGGTATTTACGATGTACAAGTACAGGAAACAAGAGGATTTCTTTCCGACCACTATGACCCAAGGAAAAAGGTAGTAAGACTTTCCAGTGGCAATTTTCATGGCCAATCAATGGCTTCGTCAGCAATTGCTGCACATGAAGTGGGGCATGCCATCCAGGACGCAGAAGAATATGCATTTTTACGATTTAGAAGTGCACTGGCACCTATAGCTAGTTTCGGTTCAAATGCATCGTTCTTTTTAATTATTGCCGGGATTATTTTTAGCATGTCAAACTTATTTCTATTCGGAATTATCTTTTTCTCAGCTGCTGTGCTGTTTCAAGTCATTACATTGCCGGTCGAATATAATGCATCAAGCAGGGCGATGGAGCAGTTAGTATCAACAGGGATAATCCGAAATACTGAAGAGCGTGAAACGAAAAAAGTTTTAAGTGCTGCTGCATTAACCTATGTGGCTGCTGCATTAACTGCAGTTGCGGAATTAATCCGGTTTATTCTGATGTATACAGCAAGTCAAGATTAAAAATGGATGACAGGTATCTGTCATCCATTTTTATGTTCAACAAACATATCTTAGTAAATTTAATTATTAATCGGATTTTTATTCTCGTCCAGTGTGAATCCCTCGCCAACAACATCATGCACCGAACTGACTGCTACAAATGCATGCGGATCAACGCTCTCAATGATCCCTTTTAACCGGACAATCTCATTTCGTCCAACAACGCAATAGAGCACGTCCCGTGATTCCCCGGTGAAACTGCCTCTACCTGCCAAAGCGGTAACGCCTCGATCCATATCGGTAATAATTTTTTTCGCAATTTCTTCGCTGTGGCCAGATATGATTGTTGCTCCCCGTGCTGCATAAGCACCTTCCTGGATAAAGTCAATTACCCTTGCACCAATATATACGGCAACAAGTGTATACATCCCTTCGACAAGATCCAAATAGACAAGGACGGACGTTGTAATCACCGTGAAGTCAAACATGAACATTGTCTTCCCCATACTCCATCCAGCATACCGGTGAACAATCCTGGCAATAATATCAACTCCGCCAGTCGTCCCACCATACCGGAAAATAATTCCCAGACCAATCCCGATGAAAACCCCGGCAAACAATGCAGCTAATGTCATATCGGATTGTAATTTAATGGAGAACGGGTGAATTTGAAAAATACTTAGGAATAATGATACTGCAACCGTTCCGATAATCGTGTATAAAAAGGTAGTCCTCCCAAGAAATTTCCATCCGACGAAAAACACTGGTACGTTAAGAACTAAATTCGTTATGGCCGGATCCCAGTTCCATAAAAAATAGAAAAGTAATGTTATCCCAGTAAATCCGCCTTCACTAAGGTTATTCTGCATATTAAAGTGGACAATTCCAAACGAGAAAATAGCGGAACCAATTAGAATAAAAAAGATATTTTTTATTTTTAAACCGAAGACCATCATGAAAACCTCCTATCTTAAAAAACCAATCAATACACTTTTTCTATTATAGAGGATGTTCAACAAGTCACCAAATGATAAGCGGTGCCTTGTGAACGCGAACTTATAGTCAATAACACCATCGAAATGGTGTTTAAAGCCTTAAAATTCCTAAAGGGGAAATAAATAATTTGTCAAACCAGTACGTTTTCCGCTAACATGAAAGAAGATTAATAAATAAGAGGAGAATAACGATGGCTAATGAAGGACCAATATATAGCACGAAAGAAATACAAAAACGTGTCGACTCTTACATATCACAATTTAAAGAAGGCTATTTTTCTCCATTAAGTTTAATGGCTCGTCTGACCGAGGAAGTGGGAGAGATGGCACGGGAAGTAAATCATTATTATGGGGAGAAGCCGAAGAAGCTTAGTGAACAGGAAAATACAGTAGAAGAAGAGCTTGGCGATATTTTGTTTGTCTTATCTTGTTTTGCAAACTCACTTGACATCGACCTTTCAGAAGCTTTCGAAAGGTCGATCAGCAAAATCGAAACACGGGATAAGGATCGGTGGACGAGAAAGGACAGGCAGTGACGTTCTAGAAAATTTACAGGAGGTTGAATACATGACCATAAAAATAATCATAGCAGGACCAAGAGGCAAAATGGGATCAGAAGCAATCCACATGGTGGAAAATGAAGCTTCGTTTAATCTGGTTGCGTGTGTTGATCGGATAAATGGCGGCAGTCAGATGAAGGATGTCGAAGGATTACCCAATTTGGATGTACCAATTTTTGAAGATGCAGTAGCATGCTTCGGTCAGGTACAAGCAGATGTATTCATTGATTTGACTGTTCCTGGTGCTGCATTTGAACATACGAAGCAAGCATTGAATCATAACATCCGGCCGGTCGTCGGTACATCGGGCCTTTCGAATGAGCAAATTGAAGTATTAACCCAAATCGCTCAGGAAGTGAAAACAGGATGTCTCATCGCGCCAAATTTTGCTGTTGGTGCAGTATTAATGATGCAATTTGCCAAAATGGCGGCAAAACATTTCCCTGATGTAGAAATTATCGAAAAGCATCATGATCAGAAACTGGATGCGCCATCCGGTTCGGCAATTAAAACAGCACAGCTGATTGCGGAAACCCGCAGAGCTAAACAGCAAGGACATCCTGAGGAAACGGAAACAATTTCTGGTGCAAGAGGTGCGGAAATGGATGGAATGCGTATCCACAGTGTCCGGTTACCAGGACTTGTCGCACACCAGGAAGTTATGTTTGGCGGTTCTGGACAAACCTTGACAATTAAACATGATTCCTATAACCGCGGTTCATTTATGGCCGGTATCAAATTTGCGGTTAATCAAGTCATGAACCTGGATGAATTAGTATATGGACTGGAAAACATATTAGAGTAGGTGAAAGGGATGAATATCGCATTAATTGCCCATGACAAAAAGAAACAAGATATTATTAGTTTTAGCATTGCATACAAACATGTTTTACAAAAGCACAACTTATATGCAACTGGTACGACTGGCAAATTAATCAATGAAGCAACCGATTTGCGAATTCACCGGTTTCAATCGGGCCCGCTCGGTGGTGATCAACAGATTGGTGCGATGATTGCCAACAACGAAATGGATATGGTGATTTTTTTCCGGGATCCGTTAACTGCACAGCCGCATGAACCAGATGTCAGTGCTTTGATGCGTTTATGTGATGTTCATTTAATCCCATTAGCAACCAATCTGGCAGCAGCTGAAATCACTGTTCGGGCACTGGAACGCGGCGATTTTCAGTGGCGGGAAATCGTTAAAAGAACAAAGGCGTAAGCGCCCGGTTAGCGGCGTATATGCTGGACTGAGCCGTAGGAGATAAAGGAAACACGACGACCAAAGGGAGTCGATGTTGACTTATCGTACGAAGGTGAAGGAAGCATACTAGCCGCTGGGCGCTGGAGCCGGACGTGGCTTATCCGGTTATTAAGTTATCCACAGCCACCAAATTTTATAATTTCCTAGACAAGAACAAAGGCGTAAGCGCCCGGTTAGCGACTAGAGGACTCGCGCCCTGCCAAGCAGGGTGGTTCGGTGTTGCTGCCGGGAGCAGCGGTCTTAACCGAACATTCCTGCCGTAGGAGATAAAGGAAACATGCCACTAAAAAAGGGGTAGACGTGAGTTGGGCGCAAAGCCCGCTTTTAGTCGGCCTCCCTTCCTACCCGAACCGATGTTGACTTATCGTACGGAGGTGAGGGAAGTCCACTACAGCTTTAGCGCTGGAGCCGGACGTGGTCTGCTCTGCGGTGAGTAGAATAGGCCTCATTTATATTCAAAATTATACTGAGAAAAAGGATCGGGAATCATGAAGAAAATAGGAATTACGTGTTATCCAACAGTCGGTGGCTCCGGTGTCATTGCAACGGAATTGGGTATCCTTCTTGCAGAGCAAGGGAATGAGATTCATTTTATTACATCAAGTCTGCCTTTTCGGCTTGATCACATCCACCCGAAGCTATTTTATCATGAAGTTGAACTTAATCATTACCCTGTATTTCAATATCCACCGTATGATCTTGCCCTGGCAAGTAAAATGGCAGAGGTTATTGATCAGGAGGAGCTGGATATATTACATGTCCATTACGCCATGCCGCATGCCATTTGCGCGATACTGGCGAAGCAAATTGCCAATCGTGATGTGAAGATTGTCACAACATTGCATGGGACAGATATCACCGTTTTAGGGATTGATCGAACATTCAAAAAAATGATTAAGCATGGAATCGAACAATCGGACGCTGTTACCGCCGTTTCCCATAGTCTGGTTAAGCAAACTGCTGATATGCTTGGTATCAACAAAGACATTTCAGTCATTTATAATTTTGTCAATGAAAAAGAATACCATAAACGCGAACGCACAACAGTTAAACGGCAATATGGGATAAAGCCGGATGAAAAAGTAATCATTCATATCTCCAATTTTCGCAAAGTGAAACGGGTCCAGGATGTCATTCAAACGTTTGCTATCGTAACGAAACATGTAAAGGCAAAATTACTCTTGGTTGGGGATGGTCCTGAATATTCAGAGGCACGTCAATTAGTGGTCAAGTTACATTTGGATGATCACGTTTTATTTTTGGGAAAACAAAAGAATGTTAGCGAATTATTGTCCATATCTGACTTAAAATTGTTATTATCCGAAAAGGAAAGCTTTGGACTCGTGCTGCTTGAGGCGATGTCGTGTGAAGTACCTGGAATTGGGACAAACGTCGGTGGTGTTCCTGAAGTAATCAAACATAATGAAACAGGTTATATTGTTGAACTGGGCGATGTGG
The DNA here is from genome assembly GCF_900155625.1 of Virgibacillus dakarensis. Classification (NCBI taxonomy): domain Bacteria; kingdom Bacillati; phylum Bacillota; class Bacilli; order Caryophanales; family Bacillaceae; genus Virgibacillus; species Virgibacillus dakarensis. The sequence goes on along the minus strand of NZ_LT732553.1, from coordinate 1,354,282 downwards.
AACAAGCAGCATCATATGCGATCCGGTTATTGCAGGATGAGGAAATGCTTGAGAAATTTTCCCTTAATGCACTAAAACGTGCGAGAACCGAGTTTCATTCCGACAAAATTGTTGCAGCATATACGGCGTTATATAATCGTGTTTTATAAAGAACAAAGGCGCAAGCGCCCGTTTAGCGGCGTATGTGCTGCGCCCTGCCAAGCAGGGTGGTTCGGTGTTGCCGCGCAAAGCGGCGGTTTTAACCGAACATTCCTACCGTAGGAGATAAAGGAAACATGCCACTAAAAAAGGGGTAGACGTGAGTTGGACGCAAAGTCCGTTTTTAGTCGGCCTTCCTTCTTACCCGAACCGATGTTGACTTATCGTACGGAGGCGGGTGTTGCACACTAGCCGCTGGGCGCTGGAGCCGGACGTGGCTTATCCGGTTATTAAGTTATCCACAGCCGCAAAATTTTATAATTTCCTAGACGATGAAAAATGGTGATGTTATGGAAAAGAATCCGTTTGAGCTAGCAAAACCAATATTGAAGAAATTGGTGGATCATGGTTACCAGGCGTTTTTTGTTGGCGGCTGTGTACGTGATATGCTGCTTGACCGTCCGATTGGTGATGTTGATATTGCTACGTCTGCACAGCCGCATGAAGTGCAGGAGCTTTTTGAAAAAGTCATTCCTGTTGGGATCAAACACGGAACCGTTATTGTCCGCCATCAACATGAATCTTATGAGGTAACGACATTCCGTTTGGACGGGGAATACAGTGATAGCCGGCATCCAGATGATGTCGAATTTATTCAAACGATTGATCAGGACTTAAAGCGCCGTGATTTTACGATTAATGCGCTTGCAATGGATCTGCATGGACACGTCATTGATCGATTTGCCGGTAAAAAGGATTTGGAACGAAGACTCATTCGTACGGTTGGAAATGGCAATGAACGTTTTAGCGAGGATCCACTGCGGATTATTCGAGCGTTACGGTTTGCCAGTCAATTGGGCTTCACGATTGAACAAGAAACATTGTCCAACATGATCAGGCAAAGGCCACAAATCAATGGATTGGCAGTGGAGCGGATAACAACAGAGGTTACGAAACTGTTCAGCGGCGCGTTCGTCAACAAGGGATTGGATTATCTGAAAAGCACGGAAATATATAAACAACTCCCGGTTATGATAGAATATCCATATATGATAAAAAACTTGCCAAATCCCATTAAACCATTGCAATCGTTTGGTGAGGTTATCGCACTGTTTCATTTTACCGAACCAGACGTAAAGGTTGACAGGTGGGCGAAAAGCTGGAAGTGCTCCAACAAAATAAAGCAGGAAGCAGAGCAGTTAGCAAATGCCCTCTTTCATTATCAACAATTTGGGTTGGATCGGTGGTTAGTCTATCGTCTTAATACGTCAATTTTTCCAGGATTTATTCGCTTAGGGGAAAATCTGTTTGCTAGGTTTTTGGTAACGCTTGACGATCTTCAGCAAATGACGGAGGATTTGGCAATTCACTCCATAAGGGAATTGGACATTGATGGAAATGATTTAATTCAGCTTTTTCCGGAATTGAAAAAAGGTCCATGGATAAAAAATTATTTGTCCAGGCTGGAAAAAGCAGTGGTGAATGGAAAGTTAAAAAATAATAAAACTGAATTAAAGGAGTGGATAAAATGGAATCCACCCGAAACAAATTAATTAAATTATTGGCAGACAGCGGGGAATGTTATATTTCGGGGCAATTATTGTCAGAAAAACTGTCGATATCAAGAGCGGCAATTTGGAAGCATATGAAGGAATTAGAAAAAGACGGTTATCAAATTGAGGGGAAGTCCAAGAAAGGGTACAGGATATTGAAATTCCCGAACAAGCTTAGTGAAAACACCATTCAATGGGGCTTAAACACCGAATGGCTAGGCAAAACCATTGTACATAAACAAGTAACTACATCAACACAGCATATCGCCCATCAATTGGCCAGAGACAATGCAGATCACGGGACAATCGTTGTTGCCGATGAGCAGACAGCTGGAAAAGGCAGAATGGATCATACGTGGAACTCACCCAAAAATAAGGGGATTTGGATGAGTCTGATACTAAGACCGGCAACCTTACCGTATCTTGCGCCACAGTTCACGCTTTTAACAGCTACGGTATTGGCTGACGTTTTGACAGAAGAGACTCATACTGCGCCAAAAATTAAATGGCCAAACGATATTTTATTAAACGGCAAAAAAATAGCTGGGATTCTTACTGAGATGCAAGCGGAACAGGACACAATTCAATATGTCGTAATTGGTATTGGTATCAATGTTAATCAGTCTGAACAAGAACTACCGGCAGATATACGCCATAAAGCAACATCGCTAGCTATTGAAACAGGCAGAACATGGGATACACAGAAGCTTATTCAACGAATTCTTTTGACATTTGAACAGGCATATGATCATTATCTAAAAAATGGCTTTCTTGAAGTTAAACATAAATGGGAAAGCTACGGGTTTAAAATTGGTGAAACAATCCGGATTAAAACGATGAGGGAAACCTGGCGGGCAAGATTTATGGGAATTGCCGAGGATGGTGCATTACTGACAAAAGCAAGTGACGGAGAAATGAAAAAAATCTATTCGGCTGAAATTGATTGGTTTAAACAAGGGGGAGAGAACAATGCTGACACGAATTGATTTACAAAAGATGAAACAAGCGAACGAAAAAATGTCAATGATAACAGCCTACGATTATCCTGGAGCAAAACTAGCACAAGAAGCAGGTATTGACATGATACTAGTCGGGGATTCGCTCGGAATGGTGATGCTTGGCTATGATTCAACGGTCCAAGTAACAGTAGCGGACATGATTCATCACGCCAAAGCCGTAAAACGCGGTGCTGATAAAACATTTGTTGTTGTTGATATGCCATTCATGTCCTATCATATTTCACTAGAGGATTCATTACGAAATGCACAGAATATTTTCCAGGAAACAAATGCCCAGGCAATTAAAATTGAAGGTGCCTCCCCGGAAATTTTACTGCTGACAAAACGGCTTACGGATGCAGGGATTCCGGTTGTTGCCCACATTGGATTGACACCACAATCGGTAAATGTTTTAGGGGGATTTAAAGTTCAAGGTAAAGATCAAGAAACAGGGGTTAAATTATTAGAGGACGCCAGAAATTTAGAGGAGCATGGGGCGATTGCGGTTGTGCTTGAATGTGTTCCAATGGAGCTTGCGGAAATCGTTACCGGAAAGCTTGGCATCCCAACGATTGGAATTGGTGCAGGTCCACATTGTGATGGTCAGGTATTGGTTTATCATGATATAATTCAATATGGTGTTGACCGGTTGCCTAAATTCGTCAAATCGTACGCCGATAGTAATAAAACTATAAAACAGGCTATTCGAGCATATCGTGAGGATGTGAAACAACAGCAGTTTCCTACTGAACAGTATAGCTTCAAAATAAAAAATAAAGAATTTTTACCTAAGGGATAAAGCAGGTGGAATAGAAATGGAAGTCATTCGTTCGGCAGCGGAAATGCAGAAAAAATCATTTGCATTTATCCGCGAAAGTAAAACAATTGGCTTCGTGCCGACTATGGGGTTTTTTCATGAGGGGCACGTTGCGTTAATGGAACAAGCAAGACGGGAAAACGATCTCGTTATTACGAGTATATTTGTTAATCCATTACAATTTGGCCCAAACGAGGATTATGAGCGGTATCCAAGGAATGAAGCCAATGATTTAGCGCTTGCCGCTGATGCTGGTGTGGATCTCGTTTTTATTCCCAGTGCAGCGGAAATGTATCCGGCAAAAATGCTTATTTCCCTGACGATTGAAGAACGGGCGAATGTATTGTGCGGACGAACACGCCCGGGGCATTTCGAAGGTGTTCTTACTGTATTAGCGAAATTATTTCATCTAATTCAGCCGACAAAAGCATATTTCGGCATGAAGGACGCCCAGCAATTTTCGGTTGTCTCAGCACTTGTCGATAATTTGAATTTTCCGGTTCAATTAATTGCTGTACCAACGGTCAGGGAAAGTGATGGACTGGCGAAAAGCAGCCGGAATGTTAACCTTGATGAGAAAGAACGCAAGGAAGCAGTATCCCTGTATAAGGCATTGCAACATGGCAGACAATTAGTTGTTGACGGTGAAAAAAATCCTGCTATCATTGTAAAAGAGGTTAAAGAGCAAATTGCTTCCCAATTGAATGGGAAAATGGACTATGTCGAATTATGGAGTTATCCGGCATTAGAGCCTGTTTCTGTAATTGATCGGCAAGTTATTTTAGCTATAGCTGTTCAATTTGAGAAGGCTCGTTTAATCGATAACCTAGTATTTGATGAAAGAGGCTGTATAGGTAGTCAAATTAGGTAGGGGGAGGTAGTCAAATTAGGTAGGGGGAAGAATTATGTTTCGTACTATGATGAAAGCAAAAATTCATCGTGCTCGGGTTACTGAAGCAAATCTTAATTATGTTGGAAGCATTACAATTGATCAGCAGATTCTAGATAACGTTGGTATTTTACCACACGAAAAGGTCCAAATTGTAAATAATAACAACGGTGCTCGAATGGAAACCTATGTTATACCAGGTGAGCACGGTACTGGGGTTATTTGTTTAAACGGCGCGGCTGCCCGTCTCGTTCAACCGGGTGATACAGTAATAATTGTTTCGTATGCAATTTTGTCGGATGAAGAGTTACCTTCATTTAAACCGAAAGTTGCAATTATGAATGAAAATAATGAAATTATCAGACTGATTGACCAAGAACCCCCGTTATCCGAAAATTAGGAAACCGTGATCCTTGCTGACTCTTATCAGAATACGTTGATAAGAGTTTTACTTTAGAGGATGTCTAAAGTTATCAGCTAATATGTTAAGTAGTAACTCTATAGTTGCTTAGTACTCATTTGTCAAATTTAATTTTTTAAGAGGATGTTCAAAAAGTCACCAAATGATAAGCTGCGAATCGTGTCGCCCGCTTGCTTTTCCGCTCCTCATGTACCTTTTTGTGTACATTCCGGTGCTCAAAGTTACGCCGCCTCGACCTTCTTGCTTCTCATTCGGCGACTTTTTGAACACGCACTTTAACAAACATTTTATAGGCAGTACAGGGATAGAAGGTGTGGCAGTATGGATAAATTTGTCGTTATCGACCTGGAAACGACAGGACATTCACCGGCAAATAACGATAAAATCATTGAAGTCGGGATTGTAACAATTGAACGTAATGAAATAAGCAATGAATTTTCGACGTTATTAAATCCTGAGAAGGAAATTTCGCCTTTTATTACGAATCTAACAGGTATAGCTGATCAGGATGTTGCTGATGCCCCAACCTTCAGGGAAAAAGCGGACGAAATTACTGCGCTGTTTCATGATAGTTATTTGATTGCTCACAATGTTCCGTTTGATTTGGGATTTTTAAATCAAGAACTCGCGAAGCAAAACAAGAGGAAACTAACAAATCCAGTACTTGATACAGTCGAACTTTCGCGAATTCTTTATCCGCAGGCACCAAGTTTTAAGCTGGCGCAAATTGCTGATTACGTAAACATCCATCATGACGACCCGCACCGTGCATTATCAGATGCATACGTAACGGCAAAATTATTTTTGAAATTAAAACAAAAGCTTGAATCATTACCATATGAAACGATCGAACAGCTATTAAAACTGGAAAAAATGCTTAAGTCAGATTTATATCAGTTATTAGATGACCGACTGAAGGAACTGGCATTCACAATAGAAAATAACGATGATATTGCCTCGTATCGCGGGTTAGCATTTAAAGAAATACGGGAATATAAACGAAATAAACCCAAAGTTGATTTTTCCTATGGGGATTATTTGGACCATATTTATGAAACAAACGGTTCCATGCAGCAGCAAATGAGTCATTATGAAAAAAGAACTGGACAGAGGGAAATGTCAGAACATATATATGACGCATTCCAATCGGGACAGCATGCATTAATTGAAGCCGAAACGGGAACCGGAAAGTCATTAGCGTACTTGATTCCCGCAATTTATCAAGCTGTTAAAGAAAAGCAGCGGATCGTGATTAGCACCTACACAACTCCATTGCAATCACAGTTACTTGATGAAGAAATCCCATTCGTTCATCATCTGATCCCATTTCCCTTCAAAGCTGCATTATTAAAAGGGAAACAACATTACATAAGTCTGGAAAAGTTTGAACACGAGCTTTCATCCGGACAAACCGAAAACTATGATTTTACACTGACAAAGGCCATGATCCTCGTTTGGCTAACCGAAACAGAAACCGGAGATATTGATGAAATTCAGCTGCCATCAAGTGGCTACTTATTTTTTAAACGAGTCTCTGTTGATACAGAAGGGTATCCCGATCCAGCTTCACCATGGTTCCAGAAATCGTTTTATCAGCATGCCAAACGACAAGCCCAAAAGGCAGACATTGTGATTACGAATCATGCATTACTGTGCACGGATATATTCAACGACTATCAGTTTCTTCCATCGTATGAAAAGGCGATTATCGATGAGGCACATCACCTGGAAGAGACCGCCTCAAAACATTATGGGTTAAGGCTGGATTATGCAAGCATTCATTACAGTTTGAACCATATTGGTACAATCGACGAAACGAACTGGTTGGGTAAATTGATTTCATCTTACTCATTTAATCCAAATGAAACACTCATAGATAACTGGAATGACATTTTTGAGCGGGTAAAGTATGAAGTCGATGATTTGTTCCGTTATCTTTTTCAGTATGTTACAGACCAACAAAAAAATGAAAAATCATTTAGTGATATCGGTAGAACGCAGTATCGGATTAAAAGCGGACAGGAACATCCAAAAAAGTGGAATACGATTAAAGAAATGGCAACAAGACTGATATTTTATTTTCGCGATTTAATCCATATGTTGGCTCAGTTGGAACAATATTTAGTAAAACAGGAACAGCTTGAAAAAAATGACAAAGATGAAATCGAGGTTACGATTGAAAAACTGCAGCGATTCATTGACCATCTTGAGCAATTATTCTTATTGGAGGATGAGGAAAATCATGTAAAATGGATTGAAATCGAAGCAAGTGGGGCAAAAAATGCTGTTTATTTATACAGTGAACCAATCAATATGGCAAACCTATTAGCAAGTGACTTTTTTGAAGAAAAGCAAAGTGTTATCTTAACAAGTGCCACTTTAACAATGAAACGCTCCTTTTCATTTATTCAAAACAGATTAGGACTATCTGCTGACCGGTTGATAACGAAAAAAATAAATTCACCTTTTACCTATCAAAACCAGGTTCAGCTAATGGTTCCAAATGATTTTCCGGACGTTAAATATGGGAATATAACTGATTTTATTTACGCCACATGTGAGGCAATTTTATCATTGGCGGAAATTACCAAGGGAAGGATGCTTGTCCTTTTTACTTCCTATGACATGTTGCATAAATCGTATGGGGTGCTGAAGGAAACCATGGATTTATCAAGGTATATGCTAATCGCCCAGGGAATATCAAGCGGAAGCCGGTCTAGATTAAAGAAAAACTTTATTCATTATGAACAATCAATTCTTTTAGGAACAAGTTCATTTTGGGAGGGTGTCGATATTCCAGGAGAAGATTTATCCTGTCTGGTTATTGTTCGTTTGCCATTTGAACCACCAGATCATCCGATATATGAGGCGAAAGCAAATTTTTTAAAACATGAAGGTAAAAATGCGTTTATGGAGCTTTCCTTACCAAATGCGGTTATTCGGTTTAAACAAGGGTTTGGTCGTCTGATTCGCTCAGCAAGTGACAGAGGAGTTGTGTTTGTTTGCGACGCCCGTATAATAAAGGCACGCTACGGCAAATATTTTACTGAATCAATTCCGGATGTACCAATAACATTCGACTCGACACAAAAATTAATCGAAAAGGCTGAACAGTGGTTTTAAAAAGATGCTGATGCACCGAATGATACATCAGCAAAAATTTGGTATGGGCCGGGAAATTTTTTGTTGAAATAAATACAAAACAAACGAAAGGCTTGTTATACTATATAAGGTAATCCTTAATATTTATCTTCAACTGTACCATTAGTTTTAACGAAGCGCAGTGTACTATGTGTAGCAAAAAATGATAAAACAAGAAGCTTTTTTGGAGGGGAAAATAGTGAATAATATCGAGACGTTATCAATTGTAAAAGTCGAGTATTTCAAAGACTTGTACAAAATTGTCGATTTGTTAAATCGAACACTAAAAAAGGAATATCCAATGTACGGAATGGCATGGGATGAATCAGATGAGAATCAGGCAGTATTCACCATCTATTGTGCCTAGTTGGCTAAAGTGGGTTTTGGCAGGTTTATGTCTTGTCCTCCTTGCTTGTTTTATCTATATGGCGTTTTTATATCATGCTATTCAGGAAAGTAAAACGAACGGTTTCAATGAAGCAAAAGAAACAGTACTGAAAAATACCGAACTGACCGAAGTTAAAGAAATATCGAGATTTCAAGGTGAAGAAGCTTATTTTATTTTAATTGGCAATACAAAGGAGCAAAAGAAAAAAATAGCTTTCATGCCGGTTAAAAATGATACAGAAAAAATAACGATTGTGGACGCAAAGAAAATAATAAGTAAACAGTCAATTATTGATGAATGGAAAAACCAATGTCATAAATGCGAATTAATTAAAGTTACAACGGCAATGGTCGATCAAAACCCGTTATGGGAAGTTACTTACAGAAATAGTTCAGGTTACCAAATTATTGATTATTTATCCATTTATGATGGGAAACGATATCAACAGTTCCGTTTAAAAAGTATGTTTAATTAGGAAGGTGAGTGGCTTTGGATTTAGCGAACAGAGTAAAAACATTAACACCATCATCAACACTTGCGATTACAGCAAAAGCAAAAGAATTGAAGGAACAAGGCTATGATGTAATTGGTTTGGGGGCGGGGGAACCAGATTTTAATACTCCTTCCTATATTATCGATGCTGCCGAAAAGGCGATGCGTGATGGTTTGACCAAATATACCCCATCTGGAGGAATACCGGCGCTTAAAGAAGCGATTGCAGGGAAATTTAAAAATGATAATCAGCTATCTTATAAAAGCGAAGAAATTATCGTGACAACCGGAGCCAAACATGCGTTGTATACGTTATTTCAAGTGCTTTTAAACCCAGGGGATGAAGTGATTGTTCCTGCGCCATATTGGGTAAGTTACCCGGAACAAATTAAATTGGCTGGCGGAAACCCTGTTGTTGCGAAAACAATGGAGGACAATCAGTTTAAATTGACCGCGGAGCAATTGGAATCGGCAATAACGGTAAAAACAAAGGCAGTAATCATTAATTCGCCAAGCAATCCAACAGGTATGATGTACAATGAAGCAGAACTGGCTGCGCTCGGTGAAGTTTGTTTAAAACACAATATCACCATCGTTTCAGATGAAATTTATGAAAAACTGATTTATACGAACGACGAACATATTTCGATCGCACAACTTTCGGATACATTAAAAGCGCAAACCATTGTCATTAATGGTGTGTCAAAATCACATGCGATGACAGGCTGGCGAATTGGCTATGCTGCGGGAAATGAAAAAATTATTAAAGCGATGACAAACCTGGCATCCCATTCTACATCAAACCCGACGTCAATTGCACAATTCGCAGCACTGGCTGCCTATAAAGCAAATAATGATGCAACGAATGAAATGAAACAAGCTTTTAAAAAGCGACTTGATACATTATACAATTTGTTAATTGCTATACCTGGAATCACCTGTATAAAGCCAAAAGGAGCTTTTTATTTGTTCCCCAATGTACAACAGGCTGTTAAAATGAATGGATTTACGAATGTCGATGAGTGGGTAACGGCAATACTGGAAGAAGAAAAGGTTGCCCTTGTTCCCGGATCTGGCTTTGGAGCAGCTGAAAATGTACGCTTATCTTATGCAACATCAATTGGATTATTAACAGAAGCTGCAAAGCGGATCGACCGTTTTGTCCGCAGTAGAAAAAATATATGATTACAGGCTTTATTTTGTTTACAAGCACAAAAGCGCGGCATCCGGTTAGTGGAGCTTTTGGGCAACTACCAATCAAAGGTCATGGAGGGAATTTTTTTGAAAACAACGATAGCACAAGTACCAAAGTATGAAGGACAAACGGTAACAATTGGCGCATGGCTTGCAAATAAACGTTCCAGCGGGAAAATTGCCTTTTTACAGCTTCGTGATGGAACAGGGTTCATGCAAGGGGTCGTTGTGAAGAACGATGTTAGTGAAGATGATTTCGGGCTTGCCAAAAACATGACACAGGAAACATCGATGTACATAACCGGGACGATTGTGGAAGATAAGCGATCACCATTTGGGTATGAAATGCAGGTGAAGCAAATCGAGGTCATTCATGAAGCGGTTGACTATCCGATCACACCGAAAGAACACGGAACCGAATTTTTAATGGATCACCGGCACCTGTGGCTTCGTTCCAAACGACAGCATGCAGTTATGAAAATCCGCAATGAAATAATTCGGGCAACTTATCAATTTTTTAACCAAAATGGCTATGTAAAAATTGATCCGCCGATTTTAACCGGTTCATCTGCCGAAGGAACAACCGAATTGTTCCATACAAAATACTTCGATGAGGAAGCATATTTATCGCAAAGTGGCCAGTTATATCTAGAAGCAGCTGCAATGGCTTTTGGCAAAGTATTTTCATTCGGACCAACGTTTCGTGCGGAGAAATCGAAAACAAGACGGCATTTGATTGAATTTTGGATGATTGAACCGGAAATGGCATTTGTTGATCATGATGAAAGTCTGGAAATTCAGGAACAATATGTAAGCTTTGTTGTCCAAGCGGTTCTTGCCAATTGCCAGCTCGAACTAGCCGTGTTGGAACGTGATACAACAAAATTGAAAGCAATTAAGGCACCATTCCCAAGGATTTCCTACGATGATGCTATCGAACTTTTAAAGAAGAAGGGATTTACCGATATTGAATGGGGGGAGGACTTCGGTGCACCACATGAAACAGCAATTGCCGAAAGTTTTACTAAACCTGTGTTCATCACAAACTATCCGAAAGACATTAAAGCATTTTACATGAAGCCGGATCCGAATCGGGAGGATGTCGTCTTATGTGCGGACTTGATTGCTCCAGAAGGATATGGTGAGATCATCGGTGGTTCACAACGAATTGATGATTTAGCGCTTATGGAACAGCGATACAAGGAACACAATCTTACAGGAGAAGCGTACCAGTGGTATTTAGAGCTTCGTAAATATGGAAGTGTCCCACATTCCGGATTTGGCCTTGGACTGGAGCGGACAGTTGCGTGGTTATCCGGAGTAGAGCATGTACGCGAAACGATTCCATTTCCACGTTTGCTTAACAGGTTATACCCTTAATTAGGTACCAATAATTTTATTATGTAAACTCTTGTAAAGTAGATATTTAATGCCAACCATATTAATTATTTATCTGGAAAGGCTATGTCCAGCATATACTCGGAGCAGCATGATGCAGATCATGCCAACATTGGCAATTGTCGTCCCGGTATTAGTTAGTCTTCCTTAATCGGGCATCTCCGCTTTTCTTTTAAAATCCCTTGTCTAAAGCGAGGGATTTTATATTTTTCATGCTATACTTATTGATGAGGTGCATTATCATGAGCAAATCAATTCAAATTCAACAAATTTTATTAAATCAGCTGCAGATTCCGACAAGGCTATTAACGAATTATAAAGCACTTGGCCTTAACGAAACAGAGGTCATGCTGCTATTACAAATTTATCGATTTATTTTCGATGAGAATGAATTTCCCACACCAGCTGAGCTTGCTTCTTTCTTGACCATCAATGAACAGGAATGCTCAAATGTGTTGCGTAAACTTATGCAAAAAGGGTTTTTGGCAATCGAACAAACAAAAAATGAACAAGGTATTTGGAGTGAAGTCTATTCATTAGATCCGCTTTGGGAGAAAATATTTTCAACAAATAAACCGGAAAATGGGCAGGAAGAGGGGACGATTTTTATTTTGTTTGAACAGGAATTTGGCAGGCCGCTTTCGCCATTCGAAATAGAAACGATAAATGTCTGGCTGGATGAGGATAAATTATATCCGTCCTTGATTAAAGCTGCACTACGGGAATCCGTTCTAATGGGGAAACTTAACTTTAAATACATTGATCGAATTTTACGAGACTGGAAAAAGAAAGGGATTCATACGGTAGAACAGGCAAGGGAAGCAACCAAATCATTCCATCAAAAACAGACATCGAAACAACCAGTTCCAACACAAAAACGAGACACATCATTTTACTATAATTGGTTAGAGGGGGACGAGTAAAGATGCTGACTAAAAAACAGGTTCAGCATTGTTTGGATGTAATGCGTGCAATGTTTCCTGAGGCAAAATGCGAGTTAAACCATGCTAATCCGTTTGAGTTAGTAATTGCCGTATTATTATCTGCACAGTGCACCGACGTATTGGTTAATAAAGTCACAGAAGACCTGTTTAAAAAATATAAAACGCCTGAAGATTATTTAGCTGTTTCGTTGGAGGAATTACAGCAGGACATCCGCTCCATTGGCCTATACCGAAATAAGGCAAAAAATATCCGCAAATTATGTCAAATGTTGATTGATGACTATGGTGGAGAAGTACCAAAATCGAAGGAAGAACTGATGAAACTGGCTGGAGTTGGCCGAAAAACGGCAAATGTTGTTGCTTCGGTGGCATTTCACGAACCAGCTATTGCTGTAGACACACATGTAGAAAGGGTCTCAAAGCGTCTGGCCATATGTCGTTGGAAGGATTCGGTGCTGGAAGTAGAAGAAACGTTGATGAAAAAGGTTCCAAAGGAAGAGTGGAGTGAAACCCATCACCTCTTGATATTTTTTGGCCGGTATCATTGTAAGGCGAAGAATCCAAATTGTCCGGAATGTCCGTTATTGAATATATGCAGAGAAGGACAGAAGCGGATGAGAAAACGGTTATAATGTGATGTTACAGGTGTATAAAATAGTGTTTTCAACTAGTTGGCATAGAAACAGGCAGGCAGTCGAGTCGGGGCAGTTTCGAGCCGTGAAAACTTTTTGAATAACCACCAAATAGGAAAGAGGCAGCTCTCTAACGAGGCTGCCTCTTTCCTTGATAAAAAATCTGCTCATCCTTCTGGTTCACCACCTTCTTCCTCACCTTGCTCGTTTTCACTACCGTCTTGACCACCACCTTGCTCACCATTATTACCGTCTTCGTTTCCGTCGCCATCATCTCCTGGTGGTGCTTCTTCACCAGGAATGGTAATGGTTGTACTTTGCGGTTCACCTCGGGCACCTTGTGTATCGCCATTTTTTCCGACTGGTGTAACCGAAATAGTATACGTCCTACCCGGCTGGGCATTGTCAATTTTAATGCCATTCGAATTCACTGTTTGCTGCTGTGACCCGTCGCCACTTACGGTTACTTCAAATACAGCTGCAGGCCCATTATACTTCCACGATACATCAATCGTGTTATTCTTATAGGTCGCTTTCAATCCACTGACAGGCTCCATTTCCCCTTGATTTTCCTCGTTATCTTCATCATCTTCACCTTCTCCAGGAACCGTCACTGTTGTTGATTTGGCTTCACTCGTTTCTTCGTTTTCATTACTGATTGCAACAACTTGAATCGTATACTCACTACCTGGTTCAACACTTGAGATTTCCATTGATGTATCACCTGTAGTCGAGAGCTCCTGCATCTGGCCGCCGTCAACACTGGCACTTACCTGGAAGGAAACATCTTGATCCTTGTCATAGTCCCATTTTACATTAATTTTGTTTTTATCTTTATCATATTCTGCCGTCAAACCACTAACTGGATCAAGCTTATCGTATTTCTCCGAAGTTTTTGTGGGCTCGGTTCCTTTTACGAATAACTCGGTTACAATATTCGAATCCGGAGTGTATGCACTAGGCAATTTGGCCGGATTTGATCCTTTTTCAACCCCAACTTCAACAACTGAATCTGGTTTCTTGAAATCTGCCGTTTCGATACCGTCAGAGATATGTGACATCGTGTTTTTAAACAACGCATGCGGTATCTTGGTGTTGTCACCGGATAAACCAATATCATTATTGTTGTAACCCGTCCATACGGATATGGTGTAATTGGTGGTATAACCACTAAACCATGAATCCGGGCTTCCTTCTACTCCTGGTCGGTTTGTTGTTCCAGTTTTACCGACAACCGGTAGCCCTGGGACATCAGCCAATTTACCGGTACCACTTGTAATTGCTGTTTTCAGCATATCTGACATCATATAGGCTGTATAATCCGACATTACTGGTTTTTGTTTTGGTTTTAAATCTACTGTCCGTCCATCAGGGTATTCTACCTTTGTCACGGAATACGGTTCACTTGAGATACCTTCATTAGCAAAGGCACGATAGGCTCCTGCTAGCTCAAGTGGAGAAACGCCTAATTCGCCACCGCCTATTGTATCGGTACCGATCATATCTTTATCAAATTTAATGCCTAATCCCTCGGCAAATTTCTGTGCATTGCCCTGTCCGACTTCCTCAACAGTTTTCATTGCTGGAACGTTTAACGACTCTTCTAATGCTTTTCGTATTGACATCCAGCCCTGATATTGGCCATTCCAGTTTCCAACTTTTTTATCTGATCCCGGAATTTGATACGGTTTGTCATCATTCATTTGATGGTAAGTAGACCATTTTTCATATTCGATAGCTGGGCCATAAGCTAGGATTGGTTTCATGGTTGAACCTGCTTGTCTGTTTGTACCAATCGCATAATTGAATCCATCATTTTCAAGTCCGCCGCGCGCACCGCCAATTGCTCGTATTGCCCCGTTTTTCGAGTCCAATACAACCATGCCGGCCTGCATATCGACCATTTTCTTCGTTTTCGGATCTTCTACCTTCTCCGGGTATTGGATTGGATTATCTTCTTCATCGGATAATAAAAATTCTACATGTTCTTGTATGTCCTTATCGATTGTTGTGTATATTTTTAATCCATCCGTGTATATATCTGCACCATCAATTTTCTTTTCCACTTCTTTTCGCACTTTTTGCAAAAAGGCTTCGTATGGAGTAGAGTCTGGATGGGAATCAGTTAATAATGACGGAATGTCAACTTTTCGCGCTTCATCCGCCTGTTTTTGCGTTATTTTTCCATGCTTGACCATCAGTTTTAGAACTGTATCCATCCGTCCCTTCGTTAAATCCGGGCTTTGATACGGGTTATAAGCAGACGGACGCTGTGGTAATCCTGCTAAAATCGCGGCTTCCGGCAGCGTTAATTCTTTTAAATCAGTTTTTCCAAAATAAAACTGTGCTGCTTTTGCTACACCATATGCGCCACTGCCGTAATACACTTTATTCAAATACATTTCCAGTATTTCTTCCTTGGAATAATCCCGCTCCAATTGCAGGGCAAGCCACATTTCCTGTACTTTCAGACTGATTTTTTTCTCATGTGACAAAAAGGCTTGTTCGACAACCTGCTGGGTAATGGTGCTTGCTCCTTCAGAACCAAATCCGTGTTTTATATTTGCGACGATAGCGCCGCCAACACGGACGGGATCAACCCCATGATGCTGAAAGAAGCGGGAATCCTCCGTTGCAGTAACAGCATCAATCAGAACTTTCGGCAAATCATCATAATTCACTTTTGTCCGCTGCTCCGCACCCAGATCGGCAAATAACTCGCCGTCCATGTCATAAATCTTTGAAGAAAATGGATCCTGTAATTTGGCTGCATCCAATTTTGGTGCCGTGGCAATAAAATAGGTGAACATTGCCCCTACTCCAATTACCATCGCTAAAATAATGATCCCGGTATAAAGTAATATTCGTTTCCATAATGGTTTTTTCTTTGCTTTCTTTTGTTTTCTTCTTGCTACACGAGATTGGCTATTTTCTGCCATAGCTCATTCCTCCGTCTCTAAAAATAAAGCTTATCAATCACCCGCAAGTAATCCACTCTTTTTTGAAAGTGAAAGGGGATAGAGTATCCGTTTTGTTTGATGGTTTGATAGGGGACTGATTTACGTCCACCGGTTAATTTATCATGCCAATACGGAAAAAGCTTCTCAGCAGGCACATAATAAGTTTCATCCAAAACAGCAAACCGGATCAGTATAAAACAAATGCCACCATGGTTTACAATCGATTGCATATGTCTGATCTGGTGATCGTGAATATTTGCAAGTGGAAATCGTGATGTATGCTTTGTTTCCTTTGCCTCAAAATCGACATATTTTCCCCGATACAGACCATTATAATCTGTTGTTGATGCTTGCTTAAAATACCCTTCCGTAATAACCGCTGCACTCCGCCTTGGATAATGAACGTTAACGATTTGTACAGGAGTTGGTTTTTTATGAATAACGGCTATGTCACTCTCTAAATAATATACATTTGTTATATTAATATCTTCTTCCAGTGTCATCCCCCGATTACTAAAGCTGTCTTTTGTTTCGGTTTCACCTTTCCTTTGCAGGCTATGATGTTTTTTTCCATTCGGATAATTCATACCCATTCCCCCTTGCATATTACAGTATCATAACAGAAAAACTGGCGCTTGATAACTGTTAATGCATAATCCAATCCGCAAAAACGGAACCTAAGCAATAGAATAATGGAACCTGTTTAGGAGTGGGAGCATCATGCAGACGAAACACGATTACCTTTATTATATAATAAAGACGACAAAAGAACATAATCTTGATAACATTACCCGAACAAAAGCATACCAAAACTTTTATCTCCGGTTTCCAGAAATAAAGTGGTCATTTATTGCCAGTATCGTTTCCCGAAACGCTGGGTGGAATATGACGGATCTCCGCCTGCCAGCTTTCCAAACACTTCTTGGCAAGGAGAAACGGGAGCGCTTGTTCATGACCTATGAACGGGCAAACTGGTTGATTTTTTCTGACGCCTATCCGCAATTATTGCTTTATCAACTTTCCAAACAACAGAAAACCCCATTGTTTCATTTGTTGCCGGAATTACATGTTTCCAGGTTTATGGCCAATGAATGGTACCATTTTTGGCAAAATCACGATGATGATAGGTTAATGATTGCTTTGATCATTAATGAGCAAAACGTCATTCAGCTTCCCGTCATTAAACAGACTTATTTCAAGTATCGAGTATTTTTAAGACTTCCATACCTCTTGCAGGATTTTTTATTCATGAATGCCGTCCTGTTACCGACAAGATCGACTGTATTATATGGTTCGTTTGTGCACGATTTTACGAACCTGACGAAGCGGGTCAATTTAGGAAAACGACTTGCCACGATGATTTTCCATCCGGACGTCTATGGGAAGCTGCTGGATTTTGCCCGCAACATTGAACATACTGGTTCCCGTCGCGATTATGAGCGTTTTCTGAATATACGTGTACCTAAAAGCCCATTGCTGCGTGTTGCTTATCCAATAATCTCCCATCAAGATACTATTCGTAATGATTGGTATGTATTGGGGGGCATGAAGAATAAATGGCTGGAAGAATTGCCAGGTGATCTGGAGCTTAACGACGTCGGTTCGTCCTTCTATCATAAGAGAAAAATGTTATTTGCCTACTGCCGTATTAAAAATGCCATCATGGGGAAATCAAATTAAAAAAATCGGCCTTGAAGCCGATTTTGTAGTTAAGTCGATGGCCGATTAGGGCCGTCTAATTTTTTGTTTCCATACCCGCGTTGATCTTTTTGTTGCTTTTCATCGGTCTTGCGTTTATTTTCCTGTTTCTTCATTCTGCATACCTCCTTTTTCTTAGGATAAAAAGCGTAAAATTCCAGCTCTATTCAGCTTGAATCAGAATAGGCCGCGTCCGGCTTCAGCGCCCAGCGGCTAGTGGACACACCCGCCTTCGTACGATAAGTCAACATCGGTTCGCTTACGCCTTTGTTATTAGCTTGTCTAATTTTAGAGAAAAAATAAGTCTTGGCACTAGTTTTAACTGTTTTTTTCTAGTTTTGTCGAATGGGAAGGGACTATTTCATTTTTACCGAATTAAATATGTAAACATAATAACGAGCGAAGGGGTGAGGAAGGTGACAATCGCGGCTCGAAGGCTATCATATTCGAATAATGGAATGGATAGGCAAACATTCGCAAATTCATTGCAGCAAATATCAGATCAGTTAAGATGGGTTGATCAAAAATTAACGATGAAAGTGGATAATGAAATCGTTGATGCATTCTATTCTCAGCAAAAAAAGATTAACAAAATACAAGCAAATATAAACCATGTAAAATGAACTCTTTTCGGATCTATTGGCCGACCAATAAGCAGGTGAAAGTCGTGCAAACCGCCCTCTATTCATGATAAAGTAAAAGAGACTTTATCAAAAGGGCGGTTTTTCGATAATGGAACTAAAGGAACAAACCGAAACATTAAAAAAATATTTAGATCAATTGAAGGAACAGTATGAACATAATGATCCTCCAAAAGATAAAAGAGATAAGGAATTCTTTTCATATGTAAAAGAAACTACTTCACCAATATATAAACTTGTGGAAGATTGGGAAGAGAACGCACTAACAGCGATCAAACAAAGGAAAGCAAATGTCCACCCACAGCAAGTACAGTCAACACGGGAAAACTTGGAACTGCTTTTAATGCACAGTTTTTATATCGATGTAAAACGGAAGCGCTATATGGAATTGAATCATTCCATCCATTACGTCCTCGATCAATTACAAAGGGAAATAACGGATTAAAAGCGCTTTACATTCACTGCATTGTTTCGTATAATTACTTTCCACTTGGAGTGAAAGGGGAAAGCGGAATGAACAAAGAGGGTTTAATCAATGAGGCAAAAAAAATGACAGAAAAAGCGTATGTTCCTTATTCAAACTTTCCGGTTGGTGCAGCTTTGCTAACCGGTACAGGGAAAGTGTATACTGGATGCAATATTGAAAATGCAGCATTCCCGGTTACCTGCTGTGCAGAACGGGTTGCTATCTTTAAAGCAATTTCAGATGGAGAAACAGACTTTAAAGAAATGGCTGTTGCAGCGAATACGGAAAGGCCAGTCCCACCATGCGGATCATGTCGTCAGGTAATGAGTGAGTTTTTCGACAAATCAATGCATGTCCATTTGGCAAACCTGGACAACAATACAAAAACAGTCACTGTTGAAGAACTATTACCTTTTTCGTTCCAGTCAGATGATATGGCAAGGTCAAATTAAAAGGAGCTGTTGTTATCCAGCTTCTTTTTTAAAAGTAAAGAGAGTATAAAAATTTAGGCTCTATTCTGCTTACGTCAGAGTTGGCCATGTCTAGCTCCAGCGCTAAAGCCAAGCAAACTTCACGCTCCTACACTACGATAAGTCAACATCGGTTCGGGTAGGAAGGAAGGCCGACTAAGAACGGCCTTTGCGGCCAACGTCGGCATACCCCTGTTGCAGGGGCATGTTTCCTTTATCTCATTGCGGAGTGCTCCAGTTTGTACGTTGCTAAACGGGCGCTTCCGCTTTTCTTATTTAAAATGGCATATATACAAAAAAGATTAATACAATTAAAATTGACATTAGCTTGTTTATTTGAAAAAATATAGATGAACTTTGTGCAGAATATGAGGTGATGATAACAATGAACGTGAATCGCATTCAACTCAGTGGAAAAGAAATTCTCGAGAAGAATTTCAAAACAGCTATGCGCGGTTATAACCAGGAAGAAGTAGATGAATTCCTAGATACAATCATACAAGACTATGAAGCATTTCAACAGGAAATCGAACGGCTTGAACAAGAAAATGAGCGATTAAGAAAACATTCTGATCAAACGAGAACACGGACACAAGCACCGAATCATCAGGTTAATTATGACATTTTAAAACGTTTATCCAACCTGGAAAAAGCAGTATTTGGCAAAAATGTCGCCGACTCTCAATAAGTACTTTTTTTAACAGTGAAACAGCACGAAAAATGTGGTATACTGTTTACAGATGAGAATTGAATACTTGTGTAATCGCTGCATGTCACATGCAGAGGAAAGTCCATGCTCACACAAACTGAGACGTTTGTAGTGTTCGTGCTTGACGAAATCATAAGTCAAGGTAGCCTTCATTGGTTAACGGCAGGAGAAATTCNCCCGCCTTCGTACGATAAGTCAACATCGGTTCGCTTACGCCTTTGTTATTAGCTTGTCTAATTTTAGAGAAAAAATAAGTCTTGGCACTAGTTTTAACTGTTTTTTTCTAGTTTTGTCGAATGGGAAGGGACTATTTCATTTTTACCGAATTAAATATGTAAACATAATAACGAGCGAAGGGGTGAGGAAGGTGACAATCGCGGCTCGAAGGCTATCATATTCGAATAATGGAATGGATAGGCAAACATTCGCAAATTCATTGCAGCAAATATCAGATCAGTTAAGATGGGTTGATCAAAAATTAACGATGAAAGTGGATAATGAAATCGTTGATGCATTCTATTCTCAGCAAAAAAAGATTAACAAAATACAAGCAAATATAAACCATGTAAAATGAACTCTTTTCGGATCTATTGGCCGACCAATAAGCAGGTGAAAGTCGTGCAAACCGCCCTCTATTCATGATAAAGTAAAAGAGACTTTATCAAAAGGGCGGTTTTTCGATAATGGAACTAAAGGAACAAACCGAAACATTAAAAAAATATTTAGATCAATTGAAGGAACAGTATGAACATAATGATCCTCCAAAAGATAAAAGAGATAAGGAATTCTTTTCATATGTAAAAGAAACTACTTCACCAATATATAAACTTGTGGAAGATTGGGAAGAGAACGCACTAACAGCGATCAAACAAAGGAAAGCAAATGTCCACCCACAGCAAGTACAGTCAACACGGGAAAACTTGGAACTGCTTTTAATGCACAGTTTTTATATCGATGTAAAACGGAAGCGCTATATGGAATTGAATCATTCCATCCATTACGTCCTCGATCAATTACAAAGGGAAATAACGGATTAAAAGCGCTTTACATTCACTGCATTGTTTCGTATAATTACTTTCCACTTGGAGTGAAAGGGGAAAGCGGAATGAACAAAGAGGGTTTAATCAATGAGGCAAAAAAAATGACAGAAAAAGCGTATGTTCCTTATTCAAACTTTCCGGTTGGTGCAGCTTTGCTAACCGGTACAGGGAAAGTGTATACTGGATGCAATATTGAAAATGCAGCATTCCCGGTTACCTGCTGTGCAGAACGGGTTGCTATCTTTAAAGCAATTTCAGATGGAGAAACAGACTTTAAAGAAATGGCTGTTGCAGCGAATACGGAAAGGCCAGTCCCACCATGCGGATCATGTCGTCAGGTAATGAGTGAGTTTTTCGACAAATCAATGCATGTCCATTTGGCAAACCTGGACAACAATACAAAAACAGTCACTGTTGAAGAACTATTACCTTTTTCGTTCCAGTCAGATGATATGGCAAGGTCAAATTAAAAGGAGCTGTTGTTATCCAGCTTCTTTTTTAAAAGTAAAGAGAGTATAAAAATTTAGGCTCTATTCTGCTTACGTCAGAGTTGGCCATGTCTAGCTCCAGCGCTAAAGCCAAGCAAACTTCACGCTCCTACACTACGATAAGTCAACATCGGTTCGGGTAGGAAGGAAGGCCGACTAAGAACGGCCTTTGCGGCCAACGTCGGCATACCCCTGTTGCAGGGGCATGTTTCCTTTATCTCATTGCGGAGTGCTCCAGTTTGTACGTTGCTAAACGGGCGCTTCCGCTTTTCTTATTTAAAATGGCATATATACAAAAAAGATTAATACAATTAAAATTGACATTAGCTTGTTTATTTGAAAAAATATAGATGAACTTTGTGCAGAATATGAGGTGATGATAACAATGAACGTGAATCGCATTCAACTCAGTGGAAAAGAAATTCTCGAGAAGAATTTCAAAACAGCTATGCGCGGTTATAACCAGGAAGAAGTAGATGAATTCCTAGATACAATCATACAAGACTATGAAGCATTTCAACAGGAAATCGAACGGCTTGAACAAGAAAATGAGCGATTAAGAAAACATTCTGATCAAACCAGAACACGGACACAAGCACCGAATCATCAGGTTAATTATGACATTTTAAAACGTTTATCCAACCTGGAAAAAGCAGTATTTGGCAAAAATGTCGCCGACTCTCAATAAGTACTTTTTTTAACAGTGAAACAGCACGAAAAATGTGGTATACTGTTTACAGATGAGAATTGAATACTTGTGTAATCGCTGCATGTCACATGCAGAGGAAAGTCCATGCTCACACAAACTGAGACGTTTGTAGTGTTCGTGCTTGACGAAATCATAAGTCAAGGTAGCCTTCATTGGTTAACGGCAGGAGAAATTCCTATAGTCTAAAATGATATGGAATACGCTCCTTGAAGGTGCCACAGTGACGTAGTCCAGGTGGAAACGCCTGGAGTGGAACGAGGTAAACCCCGCGAGTGAGCAACCCAAATAATGGTAGGGGCATCCTTTAGTAGGGAAATGAACCGAAAAAGGGACAAGCTATTCGCTTGTAGATAGATGATTACGACCAAAGTACAAGGCTGACCACCGATGGAGTACAATGGAACAGAACATGGCTTATCGAGTATTCAATGGTCGAAAACGAAACCAAACCTTTCTATTGGCATATTACTTGCCGAGTAGAAAGGTTTTTTGTGTTTTAAGATTTGTTGTCTGGTTTTCTTTTTACTTTTCGTAACAGAATGGTAAACTAAAAGTAATCTACATAAAGGAAACGAGTGAAGGTATGGTACACCATGTAAAAATAATCGCGACAGCGGCAATGGGATTGGAATCTGTCGTTGCAAATGAAGTAAAAGGACTTGGTTATGATGCAGAGGTTGAAAACGGTAAAGTACGCTTTCGAGCACCAGTTTCAGCAATCTCACGTTGTAATTTATGGCTTCGTTCAGCCGATCGGGTTCGCTTGCTTGTTGGCGAATTTACCGTGAAAACATTTGATGAGCTATTTGAACAGACGAAAGCACTGCCTTGGGAAGATTTTATAAGTGAAGATGGGCAATTTCCCGTATCTGGCAAATCGGTAAAATCAATATTACATAGTGTCCCAGACTGTCAAGCTATTGTAAAAAAGGCAATTGCTGAACGATTGAAACTGAAATATGGACTAGCGACAAAAATGCCGGAAACAGGTGCACTTTACAAGGTGGAGGTTGCACTACATAAGGATACTGCCCAACTGACCATTGATACGTCCGGGACAGGGCTCCATAAACGCGGATATCGGGTTGGTCAAGGGGAAGCACCATTAAAAGAAACAATGGCTGCAGCACTTGTCCTGCTAACGAATTGGAAACCAGATGATACATTGATTGACCCATTTTGCGGTTCCGGTACGATCCCGATTGAGGCAGCACTGATTGGGCAAAATATTGCACCTGGATTTAACCGGGAGTTTGCCTCGGAAAATTGGGGATTCATAAAAGGTTCCGTTTGGGAGCAGGCGTTTGAAGAGGCAGAGGATTTGGCAAATTATGATCAGCAGCTTGATATCATTGGCACAGATATCGACCATAAGATGGTAAAAATCGCAATGGATAATGCAACAGAGGCAGGACTTGGCGATTTAATCCAGTGGAAACAAATGCAAGTGAAGGATTTATTTATCCGCAAACAAAATGGTTATATCATTGGTAATCCGCCATATGGTGAGCGAATAGGGGACCATAAGACCATTGCAGCGATGTACAAAGACCTGGGGAATATCATGAAAGACCATCCAAGCTGGAGTGTGTACATTCTTACTGCATTTCAAGATTTTGAAAAGCATTATGGACAAAAAGCAACGAAAAAGCGAAAACTTTTTAATGGATTCATTCGTACTGATTATTACCAGTACTTTGGAAAGAGACAGAGGGGAGAGATTTGATGGAAAACAATACAACGCTATTGGAAAAGGATTTTCGGGAATTATTGAAGGAACAGAATGCTTATCGGGAAGCAATCGCACTGACGCAATGGGATATGCGGACAAAAATCCCGAAAAAAGGTATAGAACAGCGGGCAGAGGTTGTTGGCTTCCTGTCCGAAAAACTGCATCAATTGGAAACCTCAGAGAAAGTGAAATATTTTATTGATATGTTAAAAGACAAAACGGGGGACGAGGTAATCGCGAAAACAGTAGAGGATTGTGAAGAAACGTACGAACGCAATAAAAAAATTCCGCACGACGAATTCAAAGCGTATGTCATGCTGCAAGCAAAATCAGAGGCTGTTTGGCAGGATGCAAGAGAGAAAGCTGACTTCTTAATGTTTCAGCCATATTTGGAAAAATTAGTTGATTACAATAAAAAATTTGCGAACTATTGGGGATATGAAGATAACATCTATGATGCCCTTTTACATGAATATGAGCCAGGGGTTACGACAAAGACTTTGGATGATGTATTTCCTAAGCTCAGAAAATCATTAACGTCCTTACTTGAACAAATCAATCAAAGCAGTACAAAACCGGATCCTTCTGTATTAACCGGACACTTTCCGAAGCAGGATCAACGGGCATTTACATTAGACGTTTTAAAGCAAATGGGGTATGATTTTGCTTCTGGCCGACTTGATGAAACGATTCATCCATTTGCAATTGGCATAAATCAGAACGATGTCCGGGTTACAACGAGGTACGATGAGGAAGATTTCCGAATGGCTGTGTTTGGCACCATCCATGAAGGGGGACATGCCCTTTACGAGCAGAATATCAGCGGGAAGCTTGCTGGAACACCGCTTGCAGCCGGAACTTCAATGGGCATCCATGAATCACAATCGTTATTTTGGGAAAATTTTGTCGGACGCAGCAAAGCTTTTTGGCAAACCCATTATCATCTGTTTAAATCGTATGCACCAAGCCATTTCGATACCGTAATACTTGATGTTTTCTACCGTGCAGTCAATGAGGTGAAAGCATCATTCATCCGTATCGAAGCAGATGAATTAACCTATCCACTCCACATCATGATCCGTTATGAATTGGAAAAGGCATTGATTAATGGTGATATTATGGTTGCCGATTTGCCGCATCTGTGGAACGAAAAGATGGTGGATTATCTTGGGATAAAACCGCCAACTGATCGGGAAGGTGTATTACAGGATATTCACTGGGCCGGCGGCGATTTCGGCTATTTTCCATCCTATGCACTCGGTTACATGTATGCCGCCCAGTTCCAGCAGGCAATGGCAAAAGATCTGAACCTTGATGGTGTAATAGCAAATGGCGATTTTGCCCAAATTAGACAATGGCTTACAAAAAACATCCATCAATACGGAAAAATGAAAAAACCATTAGAAATTATTAATGAAGTAACAAATGAATCGTTAAATCCGGATTATTTGGTTGCTTACCTGACCAATAAATATACCGATATCTATAACCTGTAAAAAACAGGGAGCGTTGCTCTCCTGTTTTTTACAGGAATACCACTACCTCTAAGTGTGAGTAAAACAAAAAACGTAAAGGTAGGGCAGGAAGGGGATCCCTCCTACTGAAGGAAGTTTCGCTTTATTTAGGGTGTATATTGGTTATTTTGTTACTTTGATTAATCCGGCAGCACCTTTTGTAGCATGATTGAATTGATGTGTAACAAATTTATAGTCGCCAGCTTCTTTTAAAGTGAACTCGACGACTGCTCCTCCACTAGCTGGCAGCATGATCGTTTGCATTCCTTTATAGTGGTTTGCCGGGTTACCATCGATGTATACATCATCAAACATAGTTCCGATCACATGGAAACTGCTTACTTCATTTGGTCCAACATTATTTACGTAGATCCGTACTTTGTCACCTTCCTTGGCCTCAAGCGGTGAATGGATAACTGCTCCAACTGTACCATTTGTATTTGGCTGGCCTTGATGCAGTGCCTTTGTGGAAAATACGACGTGAGATGGTACACCATTTGTCATATCATCCAGATCATTGTATTTATACCATTCGTTTTGAATAACAACATATTCTTTATCCACTTCCTGATCTGTCGGGTATCCATCAGCTGGCTTGACAATAATCACCCCGTGCATTCCATTTGCGATGTGAGAGAGAACAGGGTCTGTCCCGCAGTGATACATAAATACTCCAGGATTGGATGCCTGGTAAGAGAATGTTCCTTCTTCATTTGGTGCAACATCGGTAAAATTTTTACTTGGAGCTGTGTGTACCGCATGGAAATCCATGCTATGTGGGATTGCCGGATCATGATTTTCCAATGTAAAATGGATCGTATCACCCTCATTTACTACAACTAGCGGACCCGGCGCCTGACCGTTAAATGTCCATGCTTTATAAACGTTTCCTTCGTCAATTTCAATGTCGGAAATTTGGGCTGTCATCTTCACGTATACATCTGATCCATCTCGTTCCATTTCCAAAGGGATTGGTTTTTCATTAAGATCCGCGTGTTGCTTGATAACATTTGGTGTTTTTGCGTTCACGGTTTCAGCAGCTTTTTCAAGATCAGGAGACACTTCTGGTTTGGTTTCATTTGTTTCATTTGCACAAGCAGCTAGCAGTAGTACTAATGAACTTAGTCCGACAATTGCACGAAACCCAAGCTTTTTAAACATGATTACTCACCCCATAAATGTTTTGATGGATAAGTAGAGCTTTTCCATCCAGTCATAAAAGACTTAAGTTGTTCTACCGAATGACTGAATGGTTTATCTTATCCTCACTTTCAGTTTAGTTGATAAAGACAGTTGACAAGCGTGATCCAGATCACAGATGTATTGTGCGTATGTGAACAATATTTGACTGATAATTAATGTGATTAGTATGGTTAATAACCTTGATATAGTAATAATAGTGGGGATGATTGAAGGGAATAAAATATGTTATCTTTCGCTATATTTGTGATTTATTTCACAATAAATTGAGAGAGTTAACAAGATATAAAACATGAAAGGACGCATTGGTTCTAACCAATGCGTCTCGGTTTAAAGCAGTTCCTATTTTAAGAATTTCCAATTGGCCAATCAAATGGTGGTGACCCTGGTGGCGAATGCTGGATAATATCCATAAATGGAATGGTATAAGCGAAAAGAATGAGTACTACTGTTAAGCCAATCCAAAGCCTCCAGTTCTCCAGGAATTTAGGTGTTGGCTCTGCATCTTTTTCCTCTTCAGCAATCGGAAATTCCTCTGTACCTTTTGGCGCGAAAAAGGTGAGATTAAGAAAGATGTATACCATTAATAAGATACCTATAAATAAAATAGTACCACCAATTGCCTGACCAATCTGATAACCAATCCAGTCCGATGCCTGCTCTGTACCACTATATGTGGAATAAGCAGAGCGCCTTGGTGCGCCAAGCAGTCCAGCAATGTGCATGGATCCGGACATAAAGAACATTCCAACAGTCCAAATGATCGTTTGGATAATCCCCAGTCTGTTTATCTTCGCCGTCAGCTTACGACCGGTCAAAACCGGGATAAGCCAGTAGGAGATACCGAAAAACGTCAAGATAACCGTTGTAGCTACCGTTAAGTGAAAATGCCCGGTAACCCAGATAGTGTTGTGGACAACAGCGTTTAGCTGGTGGGACGCATTAATGATCCCGCCTGTTCCTGCCGGGATAAAGGCCAGCATACCGATCATCGGTGCGAAAAAGCGTACATCCTTCCATGGCAAATGTTTAAACCAGCCAAACAAGCCGCCAAACCCTTTTTTTCTTCCGGTTATTTCAAATGTGGCAAACAACGAAAACGCCGTTAATAATGATGGGATGATGACCATAAATGTTAATACAACTTGAATGAATTTCCATGTTGGATCAATTCCCGGTTCTGTTAGCTGATGGTGAAATCCAACCGGAATCGAGAACATGATAAATAAAACAAACGCTAAACGGGCAAGTGAATCACTGAATATTTTACCACCGATAATTTTTGGGATAATCGCATACCATGCCATGTATGCCGGCAGCAGCCAAAAATAGACTAATGGATGGCCAAAATACCAGAATAAAGTCCGGCTGACTAGTACGTTAATTGTCTCTGCATAGCCTAATGACCATGGAATGAATTGGACAAGTACGGTAGCAGCAACACCAAGCGTTGCGATTAACCATAATATCATGTTTGCTACAACCATAAATGCTAATAGTGGTGATTTTACCCCTTTATGCACTTTTTTCCATCGATACAACTGATGAAAATTAACAAAGCAGGCGACCCAGCTGCCGATAATGACCAGCGCCAAACCAATGTAAAAAACGGGATGTGCCTTAAGTGGGGCATAAAAGGTATAAAGTACATTCGCTTTTCCTAATAAAATAGTTGTTGCAGTCATAATTGTCCCGACAAGCATCACCCAAAAGCCGAGCCAGGCAATTTTCCGTTCCTTTACGGTCATTCCAACTGTTTTACCCATTAATGCATATTGAAACCCAATAATAAAGTACGTTGTCAGGACTAAACCGAGAATAACCCCGTGAACGGTTAATATCTGATAATAATCGATTCCCCACGGAAGGGTCAAGGTGCCGGATCTGACCAGCGTTTGCAGAAGTCCCATCAAACCACCGATTAATAAAGAAATAAATGCTACAGCAATAAAAGCCAGCGAAAGTTTTTTATTCGCTTTCGTTAATTGTAATGTTTCACTTAACATTATTCTGTCACCTCCACAATCGCTCCCATAAGATGGTGCCCTGTCCCACAATACTCATTGCATAATAAGGTGTATTCTCCGGGCTCCTCCAAGATCGTTTCATAGCTGCTTATATAACCAGGTTCGACCATCATATTGACATTTGTTCCAGCTAATGAGAAACCGTGAACAACATCTTTTGAGGTTACTTGAAATAAAACAGTAGAACCTTTGGGGATACTTAACTTCTTAACCAGTGACCCATCATCATTTTTTCCCAAATCATAATTAAACGCGGAAGCAGCAACATTCACAATGTATTGCTTATCATCAACCTTTGTCAGTCCGAGGTTATCCGGCTGGAAGGCTTCATTTGCTTCGATGTTTTCGGGATCAATCGTCATCATATGGCTTTGCGGATGTGTTCCTTTATAAAAAGCACCGACTCCAATTACGACTAAAAAGACAATTAATGAACCAATTCCAAATAATAACCAGATCTTTTCATATTTGTGTAAATGCATAATTGATACTCCTTTCAAATGTGTGTTCAAAACTTATCTGGACATAAATAATGCATACACACCTGCCCAACTAACAATAATAAACACACCTAGCAACATGACAGATATAAAGGTACCTTTTAACTCTGGATTTTTCTTTTGTGTACTCGATTCATCTGTTTTCTTTGGCAAACCGGCCATCTCATTCCCTCCTTTTCAGCAATAATAGCTGTCTTTTGTTTTCATTCTACTTAATCTGAATAGGTAAACTGTGACAAACCTCACAAATAAACCAAAAGTCACAATTTTGACATCCTTTGCTAGAAAAAAATTCAATTCCTTATGGTCATGGAGCGGATTTGTCATAAATATCATCAAATAACACAGACTATCTTTAAAAAGGTGATTATATGACATACATTTGTTCAGCAGGTGTCGGTATTCCCAACTACGAAATCACCCAACAGGAGATAAAGGGACTGGTAGGTGAGTTATTCCCATACACAGAAAAACAGTTAGTAAGACTACTGCCGGTTTTTGATCATGCTGCAATAACGAAACGGCAATTTGCGGTAGCGAAAGATTGGTTTAAAGAAAGCCATACATTTCAGGAAAAAAATAATTTATATCAAATGTATGCCTGTCAATATGCACTTGAGGCCATTGATCATTGTCTTCTAAATCAGCAATTTTTGAACAAAGCTGTTTCATATGAAGCAATCGACATGATAATCTTTGTTTCAAGCACCGGTATTGCTACACCATCACTTGATGCGCACTTGTTCAATAAACGCCCGTTTCGGGAAGATGTGAGGCGAATGCCATTGTGGGGTCTTGGTTGTGCGGGGGGAGCAATCGGGTTATCCCGGGCATATGATTTTCTCGAGGGACACCCTGACAAAACAGTACTGGTTGTATGCGCAGAATTATGCAGTTTAACATTTCAAAAAGATGATCATAAAAAGAGCAATCTGGTTGGCAGTGCATTATTTGGTGATGGAATCGGTGCTGTATTGATGTGTGGCAATCATTCTTCCTATCGTTTTTACCGAACAAAAGTCTTACCTAAAATAAAACGTACAAGTTCGTTTACAAAGAAAAACAGTCTCCCTGTGATGGGCTGGGATATTACCAACAATGGGCTGGAAGTTGTCTTTTCCAAAAGTATCCCCAATCTTGTCCGGACACTTTGGAAAGACCATATCAATACATTTTTGCAAAACGTTAATTTAACAGAAAAATCGATTCACTCGTTTATCGTTCATCCAGGTGGAAAGAAAGTGTTACAGGCGATGGAGGGGACATTACATATTACTGCGGAAAAACTGGAGCATTCGTATCAAGTGTTACGAAACCACGGAAATATGTCCTCGGCCACGGTGATTTATGTGTTACTTGAATGGATGAAAGAAACGGTCAAGGAAAAAGAGCAGAGTATAGTATCTGCATTGGGACCGGGGTTTAGTTCAGAACTATTATTATTGGAGTGGAACAAATGACGACATGGATGGGCTTATTAATTGGTGTAATAATCTGTCAGCGGTTGGCAGAGCTGTTTATCGCAAAAAGTAATGAGAAATGGATGAAGGCGCGAGGGGGAATTGAGAAAGGAAAAAAACATTACAAATGGTTCATTATGCTCCACGTGTTGTTTTTTCTTGCTGTTATTTTTGAGGCCTCAGCAAATGATACTGCAGAGCGGCAATTAAATTACTTTTTGTTCACGATCTTTATCGCTGCCCAGCTAGGCAGGTTTTGGTGCATCCATACGTTAGGCAGGTTTTGGAATACAAAAATAATTGTACTGCCTGGTGTATCACTTATTAAGAAGGGGCCTTATAAATATATGAAGCATTCAAATTACTTGATTGTGTTAGTGGAACTGTTTGTCATTCCGCTTTTAGTCGGTGCTTATTTTACCGCAATCCTGTTCCCGCTCCTGCACCTTGGGCTGTTAAAATTACGGATACCAAACGAAGAGAGGGCATTGACAAAAGCGACGTGAGAATACAACCTTAATAAAACGCAAAAGGCGGTAATCCAGTGTGATTACCGCTTTAGTATATTCGTTAAATTATTTTTTTACTACATTAGCTGCTTGCGGGCCACGTTCACCTTCAACAATTTCAAACGACACTTCTTGTCCTTCTTCAAGTGTTTTGAAACCTTCTTCTTGAATTGCGGAATAATGTACAAATACATCGTTTCCATCCTCGATTTGAATGAATCCATAACCCTTTTCCGCGTTGAACCATTTTACTACTCCGTTTTCCATTGTATTAAATCCTCCCTAAAACTTTCACGCAAAAGCATGCATACACATCCTCTAAAACGTGGTGATAATACAAAGCAGGATGATAGAAAAAAGGCAACCCATATAGAAGCGTAGGATCATAAGTTACATCCACTTCTATAGAAGCTGCCTGCCGTTCATGATTCCATACATCTTCTTTGCTTGTGTAAATAATAGCTTATTTTAATTGCCTCGTCAAGAATTAGCCTTAAAAATTCACTATTTTTTCAGATCTTTTAGGGGATGTTCAGGAAGCTCAGAAAATGATAGGCGGCCAACTCAGGCACTTGCTTGCTTCTCCGTTTTTTGGCTAATATTGCACCTTTCCCGCTTGCAATGTGAATTCTGAGAAGTTTTCCTTGGTGCTTTCAATCGCGCCGCCTTGACTTTCAAGACGCAATTCAATGATTTTTGAACCCCCACTTATAGCTATATTTTTACCGCCATTCACGTTATAATGAAGGCGTCTTCATAAATAAAGGATGGGGAAGGGAGTAATCAGGATGAAAACAGATATTGAAATTGCACAGGAAGCGAAACTGAAACCAATCAGAGAAATAGCGGAAAGTCTTGATTTAACGGAAGATGATTGGGAGCCATACGGACATACGAAAGCGAAATTGTCCGATAGGCTGCTGAAGAAATTGGATCGTGTACCAGACGGAAAGGTTATTTTAGTTACATCGATTAATCCAACCCCGGCTGGCGAAGGAAAATCAACGGTTACAGTTGGGCTGGGACAAGCACTGCATAAAATTGGGGAGAAAGCGATTATTGCGTTACGTGAGCCTTCCCTGGGACCCGTAATGGGGATGAAAGGGGGAGCAGCTGGCGGCGGTTATGCACAGGTACTCCCGATGGAAGATATCAATTTGCATTTTACCGGTGATTTGCACGCCATAACAAGTGCGAATAATGCATTATCGGCTATGATTGACAATCATATTCAACGGGGAAACAAGTTGCAGATTGACCCCCGAAGAATTGAATGGAAACGAGTGCTGGATATGAATGATCGTGTGTTAAGGCAAATTGTTGTCGGATTGGGCGGTCCTAAACAAGGGGTTCCAAGAGAAGATGGGTTTACCATTACCGTTGCCTCGGAAATAATGGCAATTCTCTGCCTTGCAACTGGACTGGACGACTTAAAAGAACGGTTGGCTCGGATTGTTATCGGCTATACGTTTAAGGAAAAACCAGTAACCGTTAAGGATTTGAAAATAGAAGGTGCGCTTGCGTTACTGCTGAAGGAGGCAATCAAACCAAATTTGGTGCAAACGGTGGAAAACACGCCGGCAATCATTCACGGTGGCCCATTTGCCAATATTGCTCACGGCTGTAATAGCATTTTAGCAACAAAAACAGCTGCGAAATTAGGCGACTATGTTATAACCGAAGCGGGATTTGGCGCTGATTTGGGTGCCGAGAAATTTTTGGACATTAAAACACGGGCCGGTAACTTTGAACCAAGTGCAGTTGTCATTGTTGCAACCGTCCGAGCATTAAAAATGCATGGCGGTGTTGAGAAAGACCAGTTGACGACGGAAAATGTGGAAGCTTTGAAACAAGGCATGGCTAATCTTGAAAAGCATATCGAAACAATTGAACACTTTGGCTTGCCATATGTTGTGGCAATTAATAAGTTTCCGACAGATACCGAAAAGGAAACAAATTTTATTCATTCATGGTGCAGGGAAAAAGGAATTGATGTCGCCCTAACCGATGTATGGGCACACGGGGGAGAAGGTGGTATTGAATTAGCAGAAAAGGTTGTTCAAAAAGCGAACACAAAAGAACGTCATTTTAATCGAGTGTATGAATTAGACGAGCCGTTGGAAACCAAAATACGGAAAATAGCTCAAAAGGTTTACGGTGCAGTCGATATCGAATTTGCTGCGAAAGCAAAAAAACAACTGCAATTTTATCAGCAGCAAGGCTGGGGTAATCTGCCTGTCTGCATGGCCAAAACACAATATTCATTATCCGATAACCCGGCATTACTAGGAAGGCCTTCAGGATTCACCATAACAATCAGAGAATTGCGTGCTTCCATTGGTGCAGGATTTATCGTTGTTCTGACGGGGGAGATGATGACAATGCCTGGATTGCCCAAGCATCCAGCCGCATTAAATATGGATGTTACAGCTGATGGCAAGATTGCAGGATTATTTTAATGGAAAAAGGGGAACAGTTACTAAAAATACAAAATTATTGTCTCCCGCTTTTCCAGGACGATGCAACTGGCCATGATTTTTTTCATATGAAACGTGTTGCACGAATGGCGCGCTTGATTGCAAAGGAAGAAAATGCGGATACGTTCATTTGTGAGGCAGCAGCATGGCTCCATGACGTCGGCGATCATAAACTTTTTGCCGATCCTGAAAAAGCATTAAAAGAGACAGATTTATTTTTACAATCAATTGACATTACAGATGAATGGTTAAAACAAATAAAAACGGCAATGAAGGATGTTTCTTTCAGCAAAGGGCAGATACCGGAAACAATCGAAGGAAAAATAGTTCAGGATGCAGACAGGCTTGATGCTATTGGTGCGATTGGCATAGCCAGAACCTTTGCCTATGGAGGGGTCAGAGGGCAGTTGATTTATCATGATACGAATAGGGATAAGACATCGATCCAGCATTTTTATGATAAATTGTTGAAATTAAAAGCTGGGATGCATACAAAAACAGCAAAGCGGATCGCAGCTGAACGACACCTCTTCATGGAGGAATATTTGGCCCGATTTTTCAAGGAGTGGTGAAAAATAGCCGGTTTAGGTACTCAAAATCACTTAATCGAAAATCAATCTTTTTGGCGGCCTTTTTAAAACAAGTCGGGCAAGGAACCACCCTGCCCGACTTGTTTTTATCTTGTATTAATCTTAATCACCAACAGGTTCTTTCTGTGCTCTTCCGGTTTGCAACAGCCAATAATGCTGAAATATTTCCGTTATTCCGATGAGAAGACCAGTTAGGACCGCTCCCCAGAAGGTAACGTTTGTATCGACAAAAAGCATCGCTCCGAAATAAACTACTAGTGACGCGACAATAAAATCAATTGCCGTGCTTAACCAATTTGTGTTCTCACGTAACATCCATACTTCCATAAAATAGCCGATAACTGCCAAAACGACACCAATGATAATTGGCTGATACCAATAAGCAAAATCAACATTGGGAAAAATCCATGAAGCAAGTATAATGCCTACCGGACAGACAATTAATTTTACGATAAATCCACTCATTTTTATCCCACCTTTAAATATGATTACGCCTAGTATTCACCATATTGACGAGATTATTACAAAATGAGTGGATTTGTTCAAAAGACCATGTTACATTACGTGTTTAAATCCGTTTTGCTCCCAAATATTTTGCTTCCCAATAGGAATTGTTCATTTCGCTTATTTCGACCCCACGTGATTCCCCGGCGTGGATAAATTTTCCGTCACCCAAATAGATTCCCATGTGTGACGGACCTGGTTTATAGGTTTCAAAAAAGACCAGATCACCAACTGAGGGGCTGTCAACAGGTGAGGCAAAATTCCAGATATCACTAACCGTTCTTGGTGTAGTAATATCATGGGTTTGATATACATATTGAATGAATCCGCTGCAATCAAATCCACCTGGCGATTCTCCTCCCCATACATAGGGGGTGCCAACGTATTGGGTAGCGGCTTGTGCGATTTCAGCGTTATTGTTTCCTGTCACTTCCAAATTCATAACTTTACTTTTCTGGTTATCTGCTACCTGGTTTTGTTCCTCTGGCTGTGACTCTTGTTCGACTACTTTTTCCTGGCGGCTGCTTCCTTCTGCATCAGCCTTTTTGTATAATGCTGAGAGCTTTTGTTGTGTAACTTCATTCGTAAGCTCAATTCCAAGTTCGTCTTCAGCGGTTTCAAGTGCCCTGTTTGTCATCGGTCCGTAAATGCCGTCAATTTCCCCTTCATAATATCCAAAATAATGCAATGCTTGTTGAACTACTTTAACATCTTTGCTATGCAATCCAGGATAAATAGAATCAGATAAGTCCTTTATTTGCTCTAGATACATTGCCTTTTCCGCTTCAATTAATCTATATATCGTTTGAATGTCTGCCTGGCCTGTTACGACAACATTATTATCCTGTTGAAATTTTTTTAATGCATGTTCTGTCAGGATACCAAAATCACCATCCGTTTGATCGTCATAATAGGATAATTTATTCAGTTTTTGCTGTAATACACGAACTGTTTCTCCATGTTCGCCGTAGGAAAGAGTTTCTGCTTCCAATAGAAGTTTGTTTTGCAGGACAGGATATGCATCAACATAAACAGCGAGCGGCTGACTTAATACAAAGCTGTATAGCACGGATTGTTTGACAACTTGCTCTGGCAGTATATTTATCATGCAACGAGCTCCTTTCCCTTTTTTGTTCTTCTAATGGTGTTCAAAAGGAGGATAAACAGGAACGAGGTCGGTTAACGTCTGGAGGCATCCTGTTGCAACACCGCTGCCAGTACGTCTTGTGCGTCCAACTTGGAGGTGGCTTTATGAGAGCACCAGGGGAAAGCACTCCAAAGTATGCATCGCACGCAAAAAAGAAGTGGTATTCGGCAAGGATCGGGCTTGCACAGGACGTACCTGCTGTCTATTGACGTGGACGATTTGAGCAAAAAACCTCAAATGCTAATAGAAATCTCGAAACGTCATTTTTACCGGAATTTTGAACATCCTCTACACAGTTTTATGCCGAAATTAATGGTTTATGATCTACAGGAGATTACGTTTATGTTACAATGAATGAAAGAATGATTCGGTTTTATCCAGAACAAAGGCGCAAGCGCCGTTTAGCGGCGTATGGACTGCGCCCTGCCAAGCAGGGTGGTTCGGTGTTGCTGCGCAAAGCAGCGGTTTTAACCGAACATTCCTACGCAGGAGATAAAGGAAACATGCCCCTTCAAAAGGGGTAGACGTGAGTTGGCCGCAAAGGCCGTTCTTAGTCGGCCTTCCTTCCTACCCGAACCGATGTTGACTTATCGTACGGAGGCGGGTGTTGCACACTAGCCGCTGGGCGCTGGAGCCGGACGTGGCTTACTCTGCTGAGAGCAGAATAGAGCCTAAATTTATATACTTTTGTATGAAAACACTTATCGAGAAAAGCCAATACAAAGCTAGACCCTTCATCATTCAATTTTTTGAAGGGGTTAAATTATCTACGGACTTTATTTGTGATCTAAAGATAAAATACTATGTCCTTTCTTTGAACAAATTTAGCAATTTTGGTTAGGGTCTCCTTTATATTATAGTTAATGGAGGATGACCACATTACCAATATAACAATACAAATGACAGTAGTATTATTGAAAAACTTTTGTATACGTGTTCTAGTCACAATAGATGGTACTTCTATACTGTCACAACCCGTTTCTTATACAGGGTATCCCCTTTCAGGATCCACCAGAGTATTTTCGGCCTTGTTGTATTGTTATTAAACTGTATTGGCAATAAATGAATGTGATATACCTCCTATCCAGGCTAGAAATTCTTTTTCATCATAGATGGTGGCTGCGCGAATGCGGAGCCATGTTGGTTTCTTATCTCACGAGATTAACGGACTGTAATACACCATCTCTAAGTGTCAGTAAACTTGAAGGAGAGGTAAACAAGCCCGTAAATTCCTGATTTGTCGTGGGGAGGAAACCCTCACTGAATGAAGTTTCACTTTATGAACCAAATTACCACAAAACACGGGGGTTGAAATAATGCTGAAGGATGAACAAGCATACCTGGACTTATGTAAAACTGTTCTCAAAAATGGAGCTAAGAAAGAGGATCGTACAAACACTGGAACATATTCGGTGTTCGGCCATCAAATGCGGTTTGATTTAAGCAAAAGCTTTCCACTTTTAACGACAAAAAAGGTTCCGTTTCGTTTAGTAGCAAGTGAACTGCTTTGGTTTATTAAAGGAGACACTAATATTCGCTATTTAGTTAAACATAAAAATAACATCTGGAATGAATGGGCATTTAAAAAATGGGTAGAGAGCCCGGATTATGAGGGACCAGACATGACGGATTTCGGTAATCGCTCGCAGTGGGATCCGGATTTTAATGCGCGGTATCAGGAACAGATGACTATATTTAAAGAGAAAATCCTTCATGATGACACATTTGCTGCAACATATGGTGATCTTGGTTCGGTTTACGGTAAACAATGGCGTGCATGGAAAACGTCAAAGAACGAAACGATCGATCAATTAAAAAACGTCATTGATTCGATACGTACAAACCCGGATTCCCGCCGCCACATTGTTACTGCCTGGAACCCGGAGGACGTACCATCCAACATGGCGCTGCCACCATGTCATACGTTATTCCAGTTTTATGTTGCCGATGGGAAGCTTTCCTGTCAATTGTATCAGCGCAGTGCAGATATCTTTTTAGGTGTTCCGTTTAATATCGCAAGCTACGCGCTGTTAACACGTTTAATTGCACATGAATGTAACCTGAATGTCGGTGAGTTTATTCATACTTTAGGGGATGCACATATATATGCCAATCACATCGAACAAGTAAACATTCAGCTGGAGCGGGAACCAAGGGCATTTCCTAAACTAAACCTGAATCCGGAAAAAGAAACAATATTTGACTTTGAAATAACGGATTTTGAAATTGTGGACTACCATCCACATCCAGCTATTAAAGCGCCAATAGCTGTATAAATAAGGAGGAATTTACGTTGATTTCACTTCTCTTTGCCATGAGCCAAAATCAAGTTATTGGTTCAGAAGGAGATTTACCTTGGCATTTACCGAACGACTTGCGGTTTTTTAAAGAATTAACAACCGGTCATACCATTATTATGGGAAGAAAAACGTACGATTCCATTGGCAAGGCACTGCCGAACAGGAAAAATGTCGTTATTACAAAAAAGGATGAACAGCAATTCCCCGATAGCGTTCATGTCATTCATGATCTGGAAGCAGTCGAAAGGTGGAACGAAGCAAACCCAGATGAAGAGTTTTTTGTGATTGGTGGCGGTGCAATTTTTGAACAGCTCATAAACCACGCTGATCGTATGTATATTACATTTATTGATGCTTCATTTGCTGGCGACACACATTTTCCTATTTTCACAATGGACGAATGGTCGCTTACATCAAAAATAAAAGGGGAGAAGGATGAAAAAAATCCTTATGATTATTACTTTTTACAATATGATCGAAGGTAAGGCGGTATGATGAACAGCTGTGGTGTCATTCTTTCGGGCGGTAAGTCATCAAGAATGGGAGAAAACAAGTCATTACTACCATTAAATGATAAACCGGTAATTGAGCATATTGCAAACGAATTGACATTGATTAGTGATAAGGTTATTGTTGTCACAAACGAGCCTTCTGTGTATACATTTCTTGATTTACCACTTGTGGCAGACAGGTATTTTGACAAAGGCCCTTTAGCGGGGCTTGAGACAGCATTGTACCATCATCAGGCAGACGTTTATTTCGTTACTGCCTGTGACATGCCGTTTATCAATCGGCGGGTTTACTCGTATCTGCAAGAGCATTTAAACGATTACGATGCCGTTATTCCGATATATGAAAATCAGCTCCAGCCGCTTGCGGGAATATACAGGAGATCCGTATTGCCGGTAATCCAGCGGCATTTGGATAACGATAATCGAAAAGTACTAAGTATAGTTGACGATATTCGTGTCAACTATATTCATGAATTTGGCACAATTCCGGCTTATGTACGAACAAAACATTTCTTTAATATGAATAATCCGGCACAATACGAACAAGCTAAGTTGTCTTGGCAAAGGAATTTGTGTTAAAATATGTAGGCTATAAGAGATGTATTTTTAGAACAAAGGCGCAAGCGCCCGATTAGCGGCGTATATGCTGGACTGAACCGCAGGAGATAAAGGAAACACGGTGAGCTGGAAGCGAACCGATGTTGACTTATCGTACGGAGGTGAGGGAAGTCCACTAGTCGCTGGACGCTGGAGCCGGACGTGGCTTATCCTGCTGATAGCAGAACAGAGCCTAAATTTATATACTTTCTTATCTTTTAAAAAATAATTCCAAGTCAATTGCGTTGGCTTTATAATTAATGACAAAGAGGTGTACATATGTTTGCAAATATAGGATTTCCAGGATTGATTTTAATTTTAATCATTGCATTAGTCATTTTTGGTCCTAAAAAACTGCCGGAAATCGGTAAAGCAGCTGGTCATACATTAAAGGAATTCAAAAATTCGGCACGTGACCTGACAAGTGATGTTACGGATGAAGTAAAGGAAGCAAAAGAAATTATTGATGGCAAAGAAAGCAAATATAATCATTCGGAGTGATACATTATGTTTAGCAATATCGGTATTCCAGGGTTAATTTTAATTCTGATCGTTGCATTAGTCATATTTGGTCCTTCCAAGCTTCCCGAAATTGGCAAGGCATTTGGGAATTCACTAAAAGAATTTAAAAATGCTACAAAAGATATTGTCTCTGATGATGATAAAAAGGATAGCAACAAATAATACCAGTGATGGATTCCGAGAAGGTGTAAGGGCAATAACCTTACATCTTCTTTTGTGCTAGTCTAGGTAAATATTGAAATTTATGTGCTAGGCGCTTGCACTTTTGTGCTACTAACCGGGAGGAGTGTAAGGCAATGTCTGAAGATCAACAACAAACTGAAAATGAAAAGGAAATGAATATTACCGGACATTTATCCGAGTTAAGAAATAGACTAATCGTAACTGCAGTATTTTTTGTACTGTTTTTTATCCTTGGCTTTGTTTATGTGAAAGATATCTACGGTTTTTTTGTGAATGATTTGAAATTCACGTTAAATGTCATCAGCCCCGGGGAAATTATCTGGGTTTATTTTACCATGGCCGGGTTAGTTGCAGTTATTGGAACCATTCCTATTTTATTTTTGCAAATTTGGCTCTTTGTCAAACCGGGGTTAACCCCTGCTGAGCGAAAAGCGTCTGCTGCCTATATTCCGGCGGTCTTTCTATTATTTATTGGTGGACTGGCATTTGGCTACATTATTTTTATTAAGCTTATTTTACCGTTTTTGCTATCATTAAATGACGGGATGTTCAATGAGCTTTTTACCGTTGACAAATATTTTAAATTTTTGCTGCGTGTAACAATACCATTTGCGATCCTTTTTGAAATTCCGATTATTGCTATGTTCTTAACCAGTCTTGGAATTCTCACACCCGATTTTATGCGAAAAACACGAAAATACGCCTATTTTGTATTAATTATTATCGGGGCAATTGTCACGCCACCAGACTTTGTGCTGCAAATTGTTGTGGCAATCCCACTAATCATTCTATATGAAATAAGTATTTCTCTCTCCCGGATCGTATACAGGAAAAAGCTGAAAAAGCATCAGGAATTCATGGAACAGGACAGCTTTGAATAGGGGTGATATATGTTGCGCTCATTTTACCATTATATGATGACATACCGGGGGAAAAAACAACCTGACAACAGGAGCAGACTCGCTGATTGGATGTTTTATGATCATGATTTTCCAAAACATGCAATAGATTATGGAGAAATTTCAAGCTACCTGGAATGGAATAGTCCATTCCCAAATGCGCTGATGGTGTTTGATGAAGTATGGGATCTATATAAACGTGATGAAGAATGAAAAACTCTGGAGCAGATCCGGAGTTTTTTTGTTAAAATGGAACTAATAGAGGAGTTCAAAGTCACCAGCCAATTTGGCGACTTTTTAACACGTACTCATAAGGGGATGATGAAGTGAAGCTCTTACATACAGCAGACTGGCATTTAGGTAAGATTGTTAACAGTGTGCATATGACAGAAGAACAAGATTATGTACTAAATCAATTAATGGAAATTGTGAAAGAAGAACAACCAGATTGTCTGATTATTGCGGGTGATTTATACGATCGGGCTGTACCGCCAAAGGAAGCTGTTGAACTGCTAAATAAAATGTTAACCACTTTGATTATTGATTGCAACATCCCGGTGCTGGCGATTGCTGGAAATCACGATAGCCCTGACAGGCTTGAATTTGGCAATCAGTTGTTCCGGTCACAGCAATTGTATATTGAAACGAAATTATCAGCACCGCTCATGCCAATTACGATTCATGATGAATTTGGTCCAGTACATTTTCATTTAATTCCATACGTGGAGCCTGCAGAGGTTCGGTCATTTTTTGATAACGAAGAAATTACATCCCATCATACGGCAATGGAAGCAATCATCGATCATATTAAACAAAACAACGACATGAAAGAGCGTCATCTGTTTATTGGACATGCTTTTTTGGCTGGTGGAATGGAGTCAGAATCAGAAGAAAGGTTGTCTATGGTTGGTGGAAGCCCCTATATTGATGCATCACTGTTCAGCGATTTTTCTTACGTTGCGTTTGGCCATTTGCATCAGGCACAGCGCATAACAAGGGATACGATTCGTTATAGCGGGTCGATCTTAAAATATTCCTTTTCTGAAGCAAATCACAATAAATCAGTTACCATTGTAGAAATGAATGAAACGGGACATTGTGATTTGCGATTGATCCCCTTAATCCCAAAACATGATATGAAAGTAGTTGAGGGATATTTCCAGGAGTTAATGGATTACCCGGTGGAGAATACGGATGACTTTTTACATATCCGGTTACTTGATGAAGGAGAAATTATCGATCCAATGAATAAGCTGCGGAGCATTTACCCGAATATCCTTCGACTTGAACGTAAGGGACTGGCCAGATCTGCCAGTTTAGGGGATTTACAGCAAATCAGACAGCAGCAATCAAAGTCACATAGCGAATTATTTTCATCCTTTTTTGAAGAGATAAAAGGAGCACCGATAACAGCGGAACGGAAACAATATGTCGAAAAAATTGTTACCCAATTACTAAAAGACGAGAGAGGGGAGTAAGATGCGTGCGATTAAACTATGTCTTACTGCATTCGGCCCTTATTTGGAAAACCAGGCAGTAGACTTTCGCGAACTGGGAAACGAGTCTATTTTTTTAATAACAGGCCCAACAGGTGCTGGAAAGACAACGATTTTTGATGCGATTTGCTACGCATTATACGGCCGGGCAAGTGGTTCTGACCGTGACCAGGATTCACTGCGCAGTCATTTTGCCAAAATGGCTGAACCAACCGAAGTACAATTCCGTTTTTCCCTGAAGCAAAAAGTCTATGAAGTTATTCGAAGTCCAAAGCAGCCTCGTAAAAAAGATCGGGGAGACGGATACACGGAAGAACCAGCTAAAGCGGTACTTTATGAAATTGTTGACGGAAACAGTGTATTAATTACATCCCGAATAAAAGAAGTCAATGAAACACTGGAGGAAAGACTAGGCTTTGATTATGAGCAATTCCGAAAAATGGTGTTAATCCCACAAGGTGAATTTCGTAAATTAATCTCGGAAAATAGCAAAGAACGTGAAGTGATTCTGCAAAAGATTTTCCGAACTTATTTTTATGAGAGAATGACCGATGCGTTAAAAGCAGAAGCAAAATCCCTAAAGGAAAAAATTAGTGAGTTAGACCGGATGATGGAACAGGAAATAACGAAAATCAGCTGGCAGTATGAACAAATTGAGGAAGCAGACTCCATGGAAGTAGTTACGGAGAAAATCCAGGCGGAAATCGCCTATACGAAGAAACAGCTTGACGAGCTGGCACGAAAAAAAGCACTACAGCAAGAAGCGTTGAAACAGGCCCAGCAAAAACTGCACGAAGGAAAGTCACTGGAAGAAAAATATGTGGAACAGGAAAAACTGAAGAAAGAACAAGCAGCATTACAGGAACGTTTACCAGGTATCATAAAGCAAAAAGAGCGACTGAATTTGGCAAAAGCAGCACAGGAAATTATTCCGTTTGAAAATCAAAGCAATGCCCGTAAAAAGGAATGGCAGGAGCAAAAAGAAAAATTAGCAAAACAGCAGGCAAAAATAAATCAGCTGGAAAAAGAATTTACGGAAACTGAGGTAGCCTACAAAGAAGCAGCTGATCGGGAACCAGAACGAGAGAAACTGAAAGAATCAGTCAAACAGGCCAAAGTTCAATTAGAACAGGTAACGAGTTTCTTGACATTGCAAAGGGAAGCACAGCAAATAAATGCGGCCAAGGACAAGTACAAAGCACAACGTGATAGAGTCGAAACGAAGATAAAGCAGCTGGAAAACGAGATTGAAAAAATAGAAATAAAGTTAAATGATGAACAGGAAATGACGAAAACATTTTATCTGAAGCGGGAAGAGCTTGAGAAGGGAAAAGAAAAAGTCAATCAACTGGAAAGCTTGTTTACTGAAAATAATAGACTGGTAGAATTACGGAAAAACTATCAAGTGATGCAGCGAGAACTCGATAAGCGAAAGTCTCGTCTCGAACAATTGCGGGATCGGTGCAATTGTAAGGAAGAAGAGCAGAAAAAGCAATATGCTACGTTAATGGCACATCATCTAGAGGATGGGAAGGCGTGCCCTGTCTGCGGATCATTGGAACATCCTGAAAAAGCTCGTGCACATGAAACAGCAGTAAGTGAAAATGAACTGGAACAGCTCAAATCAGAACTTCAGCAAAATGAACAGGAATACGTGGCTTTTCAAGAGAAGGTTTTAGTATGTAAATCAGAGGGACAAAGTCAACGCGCTCAAGTGCAAAAGCTTTTTGATTCATTAGGTAACGATTTGACAGAGCTTGAACAAAATACTATTCAGCATGCAATTAACAACTGGAGAAAAATTCTGTCAAATTTGCAAAATGATAAAGACAATCTAGCCAGACAGCTAACTATACTGGAAGCATTAAAAAAGCAGCGGATACAGTATAAAAATGACCAACAAAAATTTAAACAAACGTTTGATCAATTGTCAGAGACCTACCAAAGCACTGCAAATAAAGCGGTAAAGGTAGAGGCCAAACTGGAAGAATTGGCCAAGCAGTTACCGGAAACGATCAATGATGCTGCAAATTTTAGAAACCAAATAGAGCAAATGAAGGCTGTTTTAGAGCAGGAGTTATTACGTTGGGAAAAGATTCGCGAGCAGTATCAGCAGTCCCATGATCGTTTGCAAAAAGAAATAACCATTTTGGACCAACAGCAATTATTTACAAACAACACGAAGCAAAATTTTGACGAGCAATATAACGTATTTACCAATGCGGTATATAGGAATGGATTCTCCACTATAGAATCGTATCAGGAGGCAAAGCTTACTCCGGACGAACAACAGAAAATGGAAAATCAACTCACTGCTCATGAGACCAGGAGAGAACAGATACGCTATCGCCTTGATGAGTTGGCAAGGCAAATAAACGAACAGCCTAGACAAGACATTGAGACGTTAGAAGCGCAAGTTGATCGTAAACAGGCAGAATTCCAGCAAATAAGTGACAAGATGTACGCGCTTGAATTAAAACAACAAAACGACATACAAACGGAACAGAATGTAGCCAACCAATTTGATCAGCAAAAACAGTTGGCAAACGAATATTATTCAGTTGGAGAATTAGCCGAACTGGCAAATGGGAACAATCATTTAAAGCTTTCGTTCGAACGATATGTCCTT
This sequence comes from Virgibacillus dakarensis, assembly GCF_900155625.1. Taxonomy (NCBI): domain Bacteria; kingdom Bacillati; phylum Bacillota; class Bacilli; order Caryophanales; family Bacillaceae; genus Virgibacillus; species Virgibacillus dakarensis. Next base: position 1,309,298 of record NZ_LT732553.1, on the reverse strand, counting down.
GCTTCCTTTTTGGATGAAATATTACTGCAGGCAAATGTTCGGCTTGACCGCATGACGGATCACCGTTACCAGCTAATGCGCAGCGGTCAAGTGGCAAAACGAGGTGCGCAAAGCGGGCTGGATTTGGAAGTGCTCGACCACCATACTGGCCAAAAGCGGTCTGTCAAAACACTGTCAGGAGGGGAAGGATTTAAAGCGGCACTATGTCTGGCATTAGGATTAGCGGATGTAGTACAGGCACATGCAGGTGGTGTGCAATTAGATACGTTATTTATCGATGAAGGATTTGGAACGCTGGATGAAATTTCCTTGCAACAGGCGATCGATTGTCTAAAAGATTTACAGGAGAGCAACCGATTACTCGGAATCATTTCCCATGTTCCACAGTTAAAAAGCGAGATTCACGCTAAATTGCTAATTACACCATCACATCAAGGTTCAAAACTAGCCTTTTCATTTGGGCAACATGAAATTAGCAAATCCATTGTGAAACTCTAGCATCATTGTTCGTTATTATTCGGCAAAAAACGATAGAAAAGCCCGAAAACCTGTTACATTTTGCGGTTTCCCGGGAAATACTAGCTTTCTTATTTCCGATCATATTTCAGAATTTCGTCAAATTTGGGAGCCCCGTAAAGGAAAGGGTTGGCTTATAATAAAGGTATAAGCTACGAAAGAGGGGATACCATGTTATCTGTTATTTTGTTGGGGATTATTTTACCAGGTGCCATTGGATCGATTATTGCATCTGAGGTCATTGGTTAGACTACTTCTGAAAGGTCTTTATTGATCCTAAAGAAAGTATAAAAATTTGAACTCTATTTAGTTCGCAGCAAAGTGTGCCACGTCCAGCTCCAGCGCCCAGCGGCTAGTGGACTTCCTTCACCTCCGTACGATAAGTCAACATCGGTTCGCTTCCAGCTCACCGTGTTTCCTTTATCTCCTACGGCTCAGTCCAGTCCATACGCCGCTAACCGGGCGCTTCCGCTTTTGTTTATAAAGACCTTTTCCTTTTTGCCTACACCCTTTACATATAGCTACGTACAATAATCTAGACAATGATAACGAAAAGAGGGATAAACATGGTATTCCCATTTCAGCGTCCAACCAACTTCCCGTCTGGCCAAATGCCAATGCGACCAGGTCCGATGCAGCGAATGCCTGGTAATCCAATGTTTCCAAGTCGGGGTATAAACGGTGCTCCGAGTGGCAATTTTATGCAAAACATGCTTGGCCGGTTTCTCCAACCACAAAACCTGCAGCAAGGAGGGGCTGCCCTGCCAACACAAGCTGGAGGTGGTCTTACCAACACCTTAAATAATGTACAGCAGGTATTAAAAATGGTCCAGTCAACAGCTCCAGTTGTCCAGCAGTATGGTCCGATGGTAAAAAATATCCCAGCGATGTTTCGCATGATGAAGGCACTTAAAGATACAGAGGATGAACCAGAAGAAAGTACCGAGGATCCGCCAAAAGAACAAGATACCAGTAGTAAAAAAGAAGATTCCGGCAATGATAAAAATGAAAAACAACAACCATCGACACAACCTAAAACGAATATGAAAGATGGCGAGTCCAAACCAATGTTGTTCATCTGATCTGTTCAAGTCACATAACTTGCTTTTTTCCCAAAAAGACGAAAAAATGGAAGCAAACATTGCAAAATGGAGGTTACAAAATGGCAGCTAATGAAGAAATTGCTACATTTGCTGGTGGATGCTTTTGGTGCATGGTAGAACCGTTTGATGAGCGACCAGGTATTATAAAAGTAGTGTCTGGTTATACAGGCGGGGAAACAGAAAATCCAACATATGAGGAAGTATGCTCCCACACAACTGGTCATGTAGAAGCAGTGCAAATTACATTTGACCCGGCAATTATGCCTTATCAGCAACTGGTTGAAACTTTTTGGCAGCAAATCGATCCAACCGATCCCGGTGGACAATTCAATGATCGGGGAGATTCCTATCAAACAGCGATTTTTTATCATAATGAAAAGCAAAAAGAAATCGCTGAGGACGCTAAGCAAAAGTTAGCAGATAGCGGGAAATTTAACAAGCCAATTGTCACAAAGATTCTTCCCGCTAAATCTTTTTATCCAGCCGAGGACGAGCATCAGAATTATTATAAAACCAATTCCTTTCACTATAAATTGTACAAAAAGGGGTCAGGAAGAGCTGATTTTATCGAAGAAAACTGGAAAAAATCGTATGATAAAAGTAAACTAAAAGAACAATTAACACCAATTCAATACAATGTTACCCAGGAAAATGGAACGGAAACACCATTTCAGAATGAATACTGGGATAATGAAAAAGAGGGAATATACGTCGATATCGTTTCTGGCAAGGTATTGTTTTCATCCAAGGACAAATTTGATGCGGGCTGTGGCTGGCCAAGCTTTACCAAACCCGTTGACAATTATCAGGTGAAAGAAAACACCGATACTTCACATGGTATGATCCGTACGGAAGTAAGAAGCAGGGAGGCAGATTCACATTTAGGACATGTTTTCAATGATGGTCCAAAAGAGCATGGAGGACTGCGTTACTGTATGAATTCTGCTGCCATGCGCTTTATTCCAAAAGAAAAAATGGCAGAGGAAGGCTACCAAAGCTATTTATATTTATTTGAGTGAAGTTAACGGTAATTTAATTATGTAAACTAAAAGTAACGGAGTGGAAAGAAATGATCCATTTAAATTGGGAAAACAGCGACACAATCAAACAAATTAAATGTGTCCATGCAGATGCAAAAAAATTTATCGTCCATAACAAATTAACACCTGGAAAAGTGTACGATGTAAAAAATGAAACCGATGAATTTTATTTTATTATTGATAACAGTGAGCGTATTGGCGGATATTTAAAAACGTATTTTACGGAGATCAAATAACAGGGAATAACCCTGTTATTTTTTTAAAAAGATGGTTAAAATATTTTTGAATAATCATGTAACTTTTTGTCAAGGATTGAGATAAAAACCTTTTCTATCTTTAGCATGAATGCTATAATTGATTTATATTTTTAATTATTCCATATTTTGTTTTTCACAAAGCTAAGCTGCAACATCATATGCCATACAAGGGACTGAATTGTATTGAAAAAAATATTTTTGGTTCGTCATTGTTCAGCTGTTGGGCAACATAAGGATTCGCCATTAACCAAGGAAGGGATAAGACAAGCTCGCCAGCTTTCAACCTTTTTTGCAAGACAAAACATTGAATTTGATAAAATTATTTCAAGTCCTTATTTACGTGCAATTGAGAGCATCAAACCATATGCAGAACAGATCAATTCCCGGATTGAAGTGAACGAAAACTTAAGGGAACGAATATTAAGTGAAGAACCAATTGATGATTGGCTGGATGTGTTGGAACAATCATTTATCGATCTTGACTTTGCTTTACCTGGCGGAGAATCAGGAAACGATTGTATACGCCGTGCTAATTCTGTTTTGGAAAGCCTCTATTCTAATAATGCGTTATCGAATATTATTATTGTCAGTCATGGAAACTTGATTACATTACTCTTAAAGTATTACGATAACACGTTTGGATTCGACCATTGGAAAAGGCTAAGGAATCCGGATGTGTTTGTTATAACCCTTGATAATGGTTTGAAAAAGATTGAATGTTTGTGGGATCTATAAGTAGAGACTTGCAAGCAGAATCGCCAGGCTCTCCTGATAGATAGCAGGAAATTGTTTAATCGGCAGCGGGTTAACCCCGCTCCCTAATTCAATTGTAAAACCAGGCCTTCCAAATTCCTGGATAAACCAGTCTTTAAAGCCTGCATAATTATCCAGGTTTTGAATTGCAGCATATCCGCTTACACGAGCAAATTCTTCCACCATAATCGCCGAAATAGACGGTTCAAAATTTTTAAACCCCCAATATATTTCCTTTCCCTGTGTATGAAAAGCAAGTACCCGTGAGAAATTTTCTGTTTTAGCTAAATCAGCCATTGCAATAGCTTCCGGTTCTGACAACGGCTGCTGTCCTGGATAGTCTCTCGGTCCAGGTGATTTCGTTTTTCGGTTCGCTTCTTTTTCCCATAATGCCGGATATTGTTTATTTAAATCGACTCCCCTAATATTTGCTTTCCAGTTTGAAAAGTCTTCCTCTGGATGATTTAGTATTTGTACTTCATCATGAAAAGAACCTGCTGCATCCAACCCATTTAACACAAGATTTACTCCATCCGGATTAACCATCGGCACAATGGATAAACTTGAATCAATGTACAGTGAAAGCAGATAGATTCCATTGATAGACTGATTATTTGTAAGCGATAACGCGTACTGATTCAAAAAATTCATGATAACGGCTGATGTTATCCATTCATTTGCATGGAATGATCCATTCACATGGACGTGCTTGTCTCCCATGCCAATTTGCAGCTCAATTAAATCTTTTCCCATTACTGATTGGCCAATTGATTGAGCGGTGATAAAGGGATAAACTTTGATGAGCTGATTAATCGCTTTTATCATTTCTTCATACGTATAATGATCAACATCCGTTACAATAAGATCATTTACCCGTTCCGGTATGAAAATTTGCTGCCCTGCTTGTATACTATAGTGGTTAACGAATGGATTTACGAGAGTCAGGGCATCCATTGGAATATTGTGGCGGATAGCAATCTTCCATAATGTATCCTCTTTATTTATGATGTATTCGCTTAAAATGTAACCTGGAATCTGAATGGTTTGTCCAGCATTTAGTTGCTTTGCATCTAGTTTCGGATTTGATTTTTCAATGAGTACGAACGGTATATCAAATAACTGGCTAAAATACCAAAGTGAATCTTTATTCCGAACGGTTACTTCCATTTTGCTTCCACTCCTCAAAAAACGGTTACTACACAATATGATTGCCTGAAGCAAAACATGAATTTTTTTACGTATACCTTGAAAGAAGCAAGGTTGTTAGGTAGTATATTAATATACAAATTTTAATTAAGATGATTTGTACATATATTCGGAACGAGTGAAGGGAGGGGACTTGCTTGGCTTTTGTCATTACATCACCTTGTAAAAATGAAAAATCAGGGGAGTGTGTAGAAGTATGCCCCGTTGATTGTATAGAAGAAGGTAAAGATATGTTTTATATTGACCCTGATATCTGTATTGACTGTGGAGCATGTGAAGCGGTATGTCCGGTTGAAGCAATATACATGGAGGATGAGGTACCAGAGGAAGAAAATGAATATATCGCGTTAAACCGGCAATTTTATGAAGACCGATAAGGAATAAAAGCCACTACTTTTATGTAGCGGCTTTTTTTAATAAAATGTTATCTAATCGTAAACCCATCAAAATCATTTGTGGCAGACTGAGACGTTTCTACCTGCAGGTCATCTACACGAATAAAGCGGTTAAAGCCGGATTTAAGTTTTGCCAGAAAACGATTGACATCTGTTTCCTTTCCGGCAATTTCCAATTCAACAGTACCGTCCGCTTTATTTTGTACCCAACCAACCAAATTATGCTCCAATGCCGCTTGGCGTGCCGCGTAACGGAATCCTACACCTTGTACACGTCCACTAACAATAATATGTGCTTGCAACCAAGACATCCCCTTAAATAATCTATTCCTATATGTTATTTTACCTTACAGTGAATGACCCCACCTTATCATCCTTTCGGAATGCTTGAAGGTAGGGCTTCCTGTTTCACAGACCATTGCATCTTAGGGGATTCCTAAGACGTCTTACATTGTCTCCACAGGCTTTGTTTAGACTGTTCGGACACAACCTTGCCCTACAGTTTTTCGTGTTCTCATTTAGTCGATGACTACCATCTGATCCAGCTGTTCCATTCCTTTACGCAATATATTAAGACTTGCATTGTGGTCACGATCCAGGATTGTTCCACATCCTTTACAAATATGCGTACGAATAGAAAGAGATTTCTTTACTCGTGTTCCGCATGTAGAACAATCCTGTGACGTGAATGCTGGATCGACTTTTAGCAAGATACTTCCATTTCGTTCACATTTATAGGAGAGCATGTTTCGAAACATGCCCCACCCTGCATCGGAAATGGATTTTGACAAACGTTTATTTTTTACCATATGACGGATTTCGAGATCCTCTACGGCAATGATCGAATAGTCTTTCGCCAAATGGTAGCTTAATTTATGTAAAAAATCTCTTCGCTGATTCGCTACCTTTTCATAAAACAAATGGACTTTGCTCACTTGTTTCGCATAATTTGCCGATCCGCGTTTCATTTTAGAAAGTTTTGCCTGCGCTCTTTTAAGTTTCTTTTCTGTTTTACGAATAAATGTAGGGTTTTCATAGCTTTTTCCATCGGACAGAACTGCGTATTTATGCAGACCTACATCAATACCAACTGCAAGATCACGATTGATTGGAGCCGGGTATGCTTGTCCTTCGACACTGAAAATAGCATACCAGCGACTGCCTTGTCGCTTGATGATGAGTTGTTTGATTGTGCCTTCCATTGGTCGATGTAAGTGAATAGGAATTTGCCCGAGCTTGGATAGTTGTAACTTGCCGTTTTCTGTAAAAGATGCTGCATAGCGATGATGTGTATTCGGTTTGAAGCCAAATTGTGGGAAGGTCATGCTGTTGTAATCCTTGTGTTTTTTTAGTTTAGGGTAGTTCGTTTCTTTTCGAAAGAATTTGGTAAATGCATGGTCTAGGCGGCGGAACACTTCTTGTAAGGCTTGTGATGGTATTTCTTTTAGGAATTCCCATTCTTGCTTGTCTTGTTTCAGTTGCTTTTGCATGTCAAAACGACTATACGATTCCTTCGATTGTCTGTATTTACGTTGTTTGTCGAGAAGTGCAGAGTTGTATGTTAGCCGACAATAGGAAAGCCAGGTCTCCAGTATTTCTATTTGTTCAGGTAAAGGGAAAATTTCATATTTTTGATTCAGTAACATGAATGCACCTCCCAACTCTATTATGGATCATGCGTTTGGGGTTTACAAGCATTTTACGAAAGCAAACCGAAATTCATCACCCCTTAGCCTTTAGGGATTGCCAGTAACAGGCTTGAAGAGGGAGACTTCTTTCGGAAGGCAGTCAAAAATTAAAACATAACAATCCAGAACATTTTCAAGGTATATTTGCTATTCAGGAGATAAAAAGTTTTCATTTTGGGCACACTCATAATAAAATCTAACACATGTTATGTCGAAAAAGTAATAACGTGATAGTTGTCACACTAATTTGACTATCTATTGTTATGCAATATTATCCATGTTATTCTTAAAGTTATCAATACTATGGTTTATTAGATTATTCTTATTGTTATTCTTTATCGGTAATGGTCGTTTTTTTACTATTATTAGTGAGGAGAGAAGGATTATGTCAGGTCCCGCATTAAAACATGTGGATAGTCATGCGGCTATTCATGAAGCTGCATTACACGAAGCAGCAGAGTTAACCGGAATACTTGATCATTTGATCAGGGATGAGCAATTTGATAAAGCACTTGAAGTCGCATTAGTCACACTTGAACACTGGGAAACCAGAACATTGCGCCATGCGGATTCCGAAGAGGAAGGGTTGTATAAAGAACTTGTCGAGACCACACCATCATTAAAGGAATCTATTATAGGGCTGACACGTGACCATGATCTGTTACGGCTCCTCGTAAAAGAAATCAAGGTTATGCTAGATGAAGGAATTATTAATGATACTATCGTTCAGCGATTCCAGGCATTAATATTAGTTGATCAGCTTCATAATCAGGCGGAGGAGAAAATTTTACCCAATCACTAATTAGCCACCGGTTAAACATCACATTTTTGGAGGTGAGCTCGATGGAAACCGGGAATAAAAGTCAGGTGAAAGAACGGTCGTTGCGCATCGTATTCCCTGGACTATATCACCATATCGTTTCCAAATTGGAAGATATGCACATTCAACCATACGATATTCAAGCAACACTGCGAGAAGGTGATGCAGGATATCATATTATTTTACGTTTTGGTGAAGGATTTTCACATGCATTGTCGCAACACTTTACCGTGGACGATATAAATCAATTAAATACAGGTATTACCGATTTTATTAAAGATAGCGCTGAGAAAATTAAAGAAGCGATGATTGCTGATTATTTTAAAATGATGAAAATGTAAACGAATTGTTCATAAACACAAAAAGAGCTGCAGAGCAAAAGGATGTTTCCTTTGCGCAAGCCCATACAGAAAGGAAGAACGAGGATGTTTTCGTTTGAAGAGGATGCAAATTTTGTTCAGGATCGCGAAGATTTAATTGCCGTACTCCGAATGCGGTTTGGTAATCTTCCGGCAGGGGTTATAGATGGAATCTATAAAATCAATGATATGAACACACTGGAGCGATTGATATTAGTTGCAGCTAATGCCCCTGAGCTGAAAATTTTTCTTGAGGAAATGAAGGAAGGCACAGGCTCATTTAAAATTTTAGGTGAACGCTTTAATCCGATGAATTCACTAAATAAAGAGGGTGGTTTGGTTGAAAAAAACAAAAAATAAGCTGCTTGACTCGTTAATGCATATAAAACAAGGAGAGCGAATTAATAAGGAATGGACGGAAGAAAGCCCGCGCCCGCGTGCCTGGGAAGATATGTATCGCAGACGCTGGCAGCATGATAAAGTTGTTCGGTCTACACACGGTGTCAACTGTACGGGCTCGTGCAGCTGGAAGATTTATGTAAAGGACGGAATTATTACATCAGAAACCCAGCAAACAGACTACCCGAGCACTGGTGATGATTTTCCAGAGTACGAACCACGCGGATGTCCTAGAGGCGCCAGTTTTTCCTGGTATACATACAGTCCAATTAGAGTGAAATACCCGTATATCCGCAGCGATTTGTATGAGCTTTGGAAACAGGAACGAGAGAACGGGCGTGATCCCGTAGAGGCTTGGGAAATTATCGTAAGCGACCCGGACAAACGGGCACAATACGTCAATGCACGTGGTAAGGGTGGTTTTGTCCGGGCTACATGGCGGGAAATGTGCGAGATTATAGCTAGCTCCTCGATACATACGATTAAAAATTATGGTCCGGATCGGATTGCCGGATTCAGCCCGATCCCGGCGATGTCAATGGTAAGCTATGCTGCTGGCACCCGTTTTCTGTCCTTAATCGGTGGTACCATTTTGAGCTTTTATGATTGGTATGCAGACTTGCCGCCAGCATCCCCTCAGGTTTGGGGGGAGCAAACCGATGTTCCGGAAAGCGCGGATTGGTACAACTCCAAGTACTTTATCATTTGGGGAACAAACTTGCCACAAACCCGTACCCCTGATGCCCACTTTATGGTTGAGGCCAGATACAATGGGACAAAGGTTGTTGGTGTAAGTCCAGATTACGCAGAATACGAAAAATTCGCCGATATTTGGCTACCGGCAAAAGCGGGTACGGACGGTGCGCTGGCAATGGCAATGACCCATGTCATTTTAAAAGAATTTTACGTGAATAAGGACACACCATATTTTACTTCCTACGTAAAGAAATACACGGACCTGCCATTTTTAGTAACCATCGATGAAAAAGATGGCGAATATCGTAGTGGACGATTCCTAAGAGCGTCTGATCTCAATGATAGCCATGATCTTGCTGAATGGAAGACCGTTGTCTGGGATACAACAACGAAACAATGGGAAGTCCCGAATGGTAGTCAAGGATTCCGCTGGGACAAAGGCAGCAAGTGGAATCTGAAGTTAAAACGGGAAGATGGAACATGGATTGACCCTGCTTTAAGTTTTATTGATCAATCGGATGAAACCGTATTGGTGAACTTTCCATATTTTGCGGAAGAAACCGGGAATGTTGTTGAACGAGGTGTTCCGGTTAAACATTTTCAAGATAAAAACGGAAATACAATAAAGGTAACAACTGTCTATGATTTAATGATGGCGCATACCGGGGTAAATCGTAATTTGCCTGGTGACTATCCGTCCGATTATGACGATCTGAAGCCATATACACCTGCGTGGCAAGAGAGTATTACCGGTGTCCACAAAAATCATGTTATTAAGGTTGCGAAAGAGTTTGCTGATAATGCTGAACGAACAAAAGGAAAATCAATGATTGCGATGGGCGGTGGTACAAATCACTGGTACCACAGTGATCAAATTTACCGGGCTATCCTTAATCTCGTACTGTTAACTGGTTCACAGGGGGTGAATGGCGGGGGCTGGGCTCATTATGTTGGTCAGGAAAAAGTGCGCCCGCAGGAAGGATGGCAGCAGGTTGCATTTGCAAATGACTGGCAAAAACCGCAGCGGCTGCAAAATGCTACATCCTATTTTTATTTTCATACGGATCAATATCGCTATGAAACAAAGCTGAACCAGGAGGGAGCACCATGGAAAAGTAAATATAATGTGATGCATCCCGCTGATATGAACGCACTTGCTGCACGACTTGGCTGGTTGCCTTCATATCCGCAATTCACACAGAATTCAATTGACATCGTAAAAGATAGCCGGGAAAGAGGGGCCGAAACAGAGCAGGAAATTATTGACGATGTTGTGAAACAACTTAAGGGTGATAAGCTCGAATGGGCAATCGAAAACCCTGATCATCCCCATAATTTCCCAAGGGTCTTCTTTAATTGGCGCTCTAATTTGCTAGGCGATAGTGGAAAGGGACACGAATTTTTTGTCAAGCATCTCGTGGGTGGCGATAATCAGGTTTTAGCTGAACCGGAAAATTCCTGGCAGCCTTCTGATGTAAAGACATATGGTGATGAAGTGCCAACCGGAAAAGCAGACCTATTAGTAAGCGTTGATTTCCGGATGACCAGTTCTGGATTATTTTCCGACATTGTCCTGCCAACTGCAACCTGGTATGAAAAATTTGATATAAGCAGTACAGATATGCACCCATTTATTCATCCGTTTAATGCAGCAATTAATCCGCCGTGGGAGGCAAAGAGTGATTGGAATACATTCCGTGAAATCAGTAAGGTGTTCTCAGAGCTTGCTGAAAAACATCTGCCAGCTACAGAGGATTTAGTTATATCACCATTGGCACATGATTCAGAAGGAGAGGTAGCACAAGTCTTTGGCAAAATCAAAGACTGGCGGAAAGGTGAAGTAGAAGCAATCCCGGGGAAAACAATACCGAGCATGAAAATTGTTAAGCGGGATTATCCTAATATTTATCAAAAATGGTCGACAATTGGAGAAGAAATTAAAAAGGGATACGGCGGAAAAGGGGTAAAGATTCCTGGTGAAGATGTTTATCAAGAACTAGGATCAAGGCTTGGGAAGTCCAAACGGGATGGCATTGGGAAAGGCCACCCGGACTTATATACAGATAAACAGGCAATTAATGCCATCCTGTTAATGTCCGGTGCAAGCAATGGAAAACGTGCCGTTGCTGGTTGGAAATCATTAGAGGCCAAGACTGGACAAAAACTTGAGGAAATTTCCAAAGCACGTGAAGAAGAAGACTATACACTGGATGCCTTAACAGCTCAGCCGCGAACTGCGATTTCAACACCGGTTTGGAGCGGCATGGAGAAGGATAATCGACGCTATTCGCCGTTTACCGTAAATACCGAATACAATATTCCTTGGCGTACACTTACTGGACGACAAAGCTTTTACCTTGACCATGAAATGATGCTTGATTTCGGCGAAGGACTGCCTTTATATTTGCCGCCATTACACTATGGCCCGTTTCTTAAAAATGAAAAAGGCGTAGAAGAGGATGGACAATCCTTAACGGTAAGGTATCTAACCCCTCACCAAAAATGGGGTATTCACACGATGTTTACCGATACCACCAACATGTCGACCTTATTCAGAGGCTGGCAGGTACTCTGGATGAATGAAGAGGACGCAAAATCAATCGGCATTAAAGATAACGATTTTGTCGAGGTATATAACCGTAATGGAGCTATTGCAGCAAGAGCTGTACTGACATATCGAATCCCAAGGGGCATGATTTATATGTATCATGCACAGGATCGTACGTTAGGTGTACCGGCGACATCGATAAACAAAAAACGTGGTGGAACCCACAATAGTGTAACTCGTGTCACTTTGAAACCAACCCATATGATTGGCGGCTATTCCCAGCTAAGTTATGGCTTTAATTACTATGGTCCGACCGGACATCAACGGGATACGATTGCTGTAATCAGAAAACTGAAGGAGGTTGATTGGCTTGAGAATTAAGTCGCAAGTTGCGATGGTGATGCACTTGGATAAATGTATCGGTTGTCATACCTGCTCTGTAACGTGTAAAAACACCTGGACAAACCGCCCGGGTACGGAATATATGTGGTTTAATAACGTCGAAACCCGTCCAGGTCAAGGTTATCCGAAACGCTGGGAAGATTCCGATCATTATAAAGGCGGCTGGGTATTAAAAAATGGAAAACTGCAGCTCAAGGCAGGTGGACCGATTTCAAAACTGCTAAACATTTTTTACAACCCGGATCTGGCTAACATGGAAGATTATTATGAACCGTGGACATATGATTATCAAAACCTGATTGAAAGTCCGAAAAGAGAGAATCTGCCAGTTGGAAGACCTCAATCTATGATTACGGGAAAGTATATCGATAAACCAGAATGGGGACCTAATTGGGATGATGATTTAGCGGGAGGATCAGATGTTGTCTCGCAAGATCCATCTGTTGAAAAACTGCAGGAACATATCTCGATGGAATATGAGAAAACGTTTATGATGTATCTGCCAAGAATCTGTGAACACTGTCTGAACCCGCCATGTGTAGCTTCATGTCCATCAGGTGCACTATACAAACGCGATGAAGATGGCATTGTCCTTGTAGATCAGGAAGAATGCCGCGGCTGGCGTTTCTGTATGAGCGGATGTCCATATCATAAAGTTTATTACAACTGGAATACGCATAAAGCGGAAAAATGCAATTTTTGTTATCCGCGGACAGAAGCTGGTTTACCAACAATCTGTTCTGAAACATGTGTAGGCAAAATCCGCTATATCGGTGTCGTTTTATATGATGCTGATAAAGTAAAAGCAGCTGCATCGGTAGAGGATCCAAAGGACCTGTATGAAGCACAGCTTTCTGTCTTCCTTGATCCATTTGATCCGGAAGTAATCGAGGAAGCAAGAAAAGCTGGCATAAATGATGAGTGGATTGAAGGTGCACAAAATTCTCCGGTTTATAAAATGGCTATGAAGTGGAAAATCGCCCTGCCACTCCATCCAGAATACCGGACACTGCCAATGGTGTGGTATGTACCACCATTAAGCCCGATCATGAATCACATTACAAATGAGGATGAATTAAATACAGATGGCTATATTCCGGCTGTCGATCAAATGCGCATTCCCATGGAGTACTTAGCGTCCATTTTGTCAGCGGGTGACACAGATGTTATTCGAAAAGTTCTTCTCAAGTTGACAGCAATGCGGGTTCATATGCGTGGAAAAACGGTAGGCGGCATCGATGAATTCAGACAAACGAAATTGGTAAAAGAAGCAAATATAACACCTGAAGAAATTGAGGATATGGCACGTCTTCTAGGTGTTTCTAAATATAATGAACGGTTTGTTATTCCAACCGGCCGACGGGAAATGGACGACGATCTTTACTATAAACAAGGGGCATGCAGTATTGAAGATCTTGCACCACCTGAGGGAATGGTTACCTACCCATTTGGAAAAGGGGATTGATCAATGGAACAACAAGAACGTGCGCTTATAATGATTGCATCCCGGCTGTTAACGTATCCCGATGATAATTTTTCCACTCTGGCAGAAGATATTAAAGAGTGCATGGAGGAAAACATATCGTTAGCTGGATTGAGAGAAGAACTGGATATGGCTTTAAAACCGATATTTCATTATTCATTGCCAGAGCTGCAAAAGTTATATGTCACTACCTTCGATTTGAAAGCCAATCAGGGACTTTATTTAACTGCACATGAGTTGGGTGACAGTAATAAGCGGGGGGCAGCGTTAATAAAATTGCAAAAGGTCATCAATAAAGCAGGCTTTGAACGGGTGGATGATGAATTGGCCGATTACATGCCTATGTTGTTTGAATTCCTGGCGGCAGCACCAGACAACCAAGAAAATAAACGGCTAGTAAGAAGGCTTGCCGTGGCCATTCATAGAATCATGGGTCACTTGCCTGCCAGCAATCCCTATTACAATGTACTAGCAATTCTAATGGCATATATTTTCCCGGAACCAACGAAAGCGGAAATAGAAAAATTGGAATTTGAGCGGGAAGAGGCCGACCTTGAGGAATTGCCATATCCAATAATGTACAATTGACGAAGGAGAAGGTAGTATGAGTGATATTTTTTGGTGGGTTGTATATCCGTATATCTGTTTGACCATCATGATATTTGGAAGTTTGTACCGTTTTGCTTTTCGACAATTAACCTGGGCTGCACCATCGACTGAATTCTTTGAAAAGAAATGGCTAAAGTGGGGATCCCCTCTTTTTCACTACGGGATTCTCCTCGCCTTTATCGGTCATATAATGGGAATTATTATCCCGCTGAGGTTTTATAATATGATTGGTGTATCCAATCATCTGTACCACCTTGGTGCCGTTTATGGTGGTTCAATCGCGGGGATTATGCTAGTTGCTGGTTTGATCATTTTGCTTATCAGAAAAGTGGTTTTTGATCCAGTCCGGGTTCATGCAACTTTTGCTGACTTTTATTCTGTAATAGCTTTACTGATTATTTCAGGTATAGGATTGTATATAACTTTATTTCTGAATGTAACACCTGAGGAATTTGATTACCGATCAGCAATTGGTCCCTGGTTTCGTAGTTTATTTACACTTAGTCCTGATTACCTGCTTATGACTGGAATACCAGTTTTGTTTAAAGTTCATACCTTATTGGCTTTTGGGCTATTCGCATCCATACCGTTCACAAGGTTAGTGCATTTTTACAGTCTGCCGGCAACCTATCCCGGCCGGGCACCACAGCAATACCGGTCACGTGCAAGATATCAGAGCGGGCGTCAAGCTGATTAATCATTAAATAGAATGAGAAGGGGGTTTCCTGGTTCTCTATTTAGCGTTGTTCACAAAATCTCCTTTTTTAATCGCTTGCAGAAGTCAAGTTCTCCTACAAATTCATGATACAATATTGTTGTAAAATCGAATTAGGGGGTATATTTCATGGCTACTGGACCTTCACTGCGAAAACTTGAATCGCATCATTCCATCCATGAAGGAGCTCTTGTTGAAGCAAGGGATCTGACATTGCTTGTAGAACGATTAGCGAGGGACGAAAAAGTCAATGATTGCTTAAAAGCGGCCAAGACGCTTGTAGAACACTGGGAAACAAGGGTTATCGCTCACGCAGATGCAGAAGAGGATGGGTTTTATCAGGAGATACTCGAAGGAAACCCGAAAATGGCAAAAGAAATTCACATGCTGACACGGGATCATGACTTAATACGAATGATTACAGCTACCATAAAAAAGCAATTAGCCGAAAGAAAAGTTACAAAAGAAGTTATTGATCAATTTCAATCCTTATTAATCATCAATAAAATCCATAGTAATAGTGAAGAGGATATGCTGCTAACTTAATAACGTATATACGCAACAGACGGTTCAAAATTCATGGAACTGTCTGTTGCTTTTTGGATATTTCGCGACAAAAAGGTAAAACTAAATCCAACAATGTATTTTAAAGGAGCGAAACGAGATGGCTGAACAGATCAAGATGCCGCAATACCCCGAACCATATTGGCGGGATTCGGTAAGCTTGCCAACATTTCCTAAGTTGGATGAATCGATTGATGCTGATGTAGGGATCGTTGGCGGGGGGATCGTAGGAATAACTGCAGCATATCTATTATCAAAGCAAAATCTTAAAGTAGTATTGATTGATGCAGGGGTAATATTAAATGGAACAACCGGTCATACAACAGCAAAAATCACTGCACAGCACGGGCTTATCTACAATGAACTTATTGAACACTTCGGTAAAAACAAAGCTTCTTTGTATTATAAAGCATGTATGGAAGCGAAGCAATTGATCGAAGAAACAATAACCGAACATGATATCTCCTGCGATTTTAAAAAAGAAGATGCCTACGTTTTTACCAATGCCAAATCATATCTTCAACAGTTAGAGACCGAAAAAAAGGCATATGATCAGCTTGACATTCCTGGAGAACTGACGAATACCATTCCGTTAACTCTGCCAATTAAATCGGCGTTAATCATGAAGGACCAGGCACAATTTCATCCTTTGAAGTACTTAAAGGTATTGGTCGAGCAAGCGGTTAAAAACGGTGCAGAAATTTATGAAAATACAACTGCTGTTGATGTGGAATATACCAAACATCCAGCGATTATCACAAGGGATGAACACCGAATTAAATGCCGTTATGTGATAGAAGCGTCACACTATCCGTTTTATGATGGTCAAGGCTTTTATCCAACTCGGATGTACCCGGAAAGATCTTATATTATCGCTGTTAAAACACCAAAACAATTCCCTGGAGGTATGTACATTAACGCAGAGTCGCCAACACGATCCGTCCGGGGCGCAACGGTCAATGGCGAAGATTTATGGCTCATTGTTGGCGAAAATCATAAAACCGGCCAGGGAAAGTCAACAATGGATCATTATAAAGCTTTACAGGATTATGCCGAGACACATTTTGGGATATCCGAATTTGTCTATCGCTGGTCAGCACAAGATCTAACAACATTGGACAAGGTCCCGTACATCGGCCCAGTAACAGGTGCACAGCAATCTGTTTTTGTTGCTACAGGATTTCGTAAATGGGGCATGACCAATGGAACGATCGCCGCGAAAGTGATTAGTGATCAAATTATGCAAAAGGATAGCGCCTATGCAGATCTGTACACACCATCACGCTTTCAGGCTGACCCTGCCATTCGTGAATTTACCACTGCCAATGCTGATGTCGCCAAACATTTAATCAAAGGTAAGTTGGAATTTACCAATGACAATATCAAGGATCTGTCACCAGATGACGCAACAATCACCCGCGTCAATGGCCTGCGCACTGGTGTATATAAGGATAAGGACAATAAACTGTACGCTGTCGATACAACATGCAAGCATATGGGCTGTGAGGTACATTGGAATTCCGGCGACCGAACATGGGACTGCCCATGCCACGGGTCAAGATATACGTATACTGGCGAGGTTGTCGAAGGACCTGCAAAAGAACCGTTAAATAAAGTAGAGCTTTAAAACAAAAAGCAACCTTGCTGGTTGCTTTTTTTCCGTTATAATTAACCAAAATGATAACTCGAAATAAACGTTACAAAATCGTTTTCAAGCTGATGGTCATATTTATAAATCATATACATACTTGCTGCAGGTAATTCCATAAAAGGAACTGGGACTTCCAGCAATCGTCCCTCGATAATTTCACGATTAATGATGGATTTTGGTAAAAAACTGACACCAATTCCTTCCAATACAAACCGTTTTGTTATATGGGACTGATTCACCTTCATTAATTTATAGTATGTTACCGAGGTTTTCAATTGATCTTTTATGGAATCCCAATAAGCTGGATGGTTATCCGTAAAAATAATATTGTCTTCTAATAGTTTCTGCGCATCAATTATCGGCCCTGATTCGGCATCATAGCCGTCATGACTGCATACGAGACTAACGGGCTCTTCATGAAATTTAACGGAATTCACATTGGAAATACCGGGTAAACAGGATAGCCCGATATCAACATTGCCATGCTTAACCAAGTGAGAAATTTGCTCCGATTCCAGTACCTGAATCGATAATTCCACCTCAGGATATTGTTCCGTATATTTTCTAAGTATACTTGGCAAAATGGTATCGGCAAGCAAAGCAGAAATAGCAATCCTTATTGATTTATGAAATCCTTGCTGAAATCTGTTTACAGTTTTCATGCTTCTATCAAATTGCCCGATTATTTCTTTTGCTTCTGGATAAAACAATCTCCCAAGCTCTGTTAACGCAACATGCCTTCCATTTTTGACAAATAATTTATCCCCAAGTTCTTTCTCCAACTGCCTAATCTGAAATGTTACTGCTGGTTGCGTGATAAAAAGTTTTTCAGCAACCACTCGGAAATTTTCATATTGAGCAGCTAAAATGAACGTTTCCAGTATCCGTGTACCATCATTACACCCCATTAATAAAATATATTTATTATTATACAAAAAAAGATTAAATTTTAATAATTATACAGACGGTTTATACTCAAAGTAAGAAAAGGGAAGGGGAGTAACCAATGTTTCAGCCAGGATTAAAAGGAGTAACTGCGATCGAAACTGTATTAAGTCAAATTGATGGTGAGAAAGGAAGCTTGGTTTATCGCGGAATACCAATAGAAAAAATAGTTAAACAGTATTCTTTTGAAGAAACCGCTTTCTATTTATTAAAGGGAACATTTCCGGATCGATATACACTTGCCACATTCCAGGATAATTTAAAAACAAATCGGAAACTGCCCGCTTATGTAAAACAAATTATTGATCTGTTGCCAAAAGAACAGGCAATGATGGATGTATTACGGACTACAATTTCTTCACTAACACGTAATGAAACCGCTAATTTGGACAACGCAATTCATTTAATTGCAATCATACCAACAATTATTGCATACCGCTATAGGAAGTCAGCGGGAATGTCGGAAATCGAACCGAGCATGGATCTTGACCACGTGGAAAATTTCTTGTATATGCTGACAGGTTCCGTGAACAAGAATCAGGCAAAATTACTTGAATCCTACCTGATCATGACAATGGAGCATGGATTGAATGCCTCAACATTCGCGGCAAGAGTTACCATTTCAACGCAAAGTGATATCATTTCCGCAGTAACATCCGCAATCGGTACAATGAAAGGACCATTGCATGGTGGAGCACCATCAGGGGTGATCAATTTATTGGAGGAAATTAAGACAAAGGATCGAATAAGTGAAATCATTCACAAAAAGCTTGATAATAAAGAACGGATTATGGGTTTTGGCCATCGTGTATACAAAACTACCGATCCACGTGCAGAAGGTTTAAAAGCAAAAATCTTGGAGTTGGATGAATTGCCAGATTGGGTTGATTTAGCGCTGGAAACGGAAAAGGAAACAATTAACATCCTGAAAGAATATAAACCGGATCAGCGACTATATACAAATGTAGAATATTATGCAGCAGCCATTATGAAATCATTGGACATTGATCCAGCATTATTCACAGCTATATTCAGCGCAAGCCGAATTGTTGGCTGGTGTACACATGCAATGGAACAAGCAAGCAACAACACAATTTTCCGTCCAGGTGCGAAGTACATTGGCAAATAGCTTACCCCATATCCCTAAGGTCAGAGTTTTAAGATTTAACTTGTAGTTCGACTAAAGAGAGGATAGGAAGAATATAATCTTTTGTTCCGCAAACACTATAAAAAGGATGATTTGCAGGAGGGAAAGATATACATGACCACTATTTTTGAAACTGTAAAAGACTTTTTCCAAGTGAATTTGGATAATGAGCCAAAAAACCCGTTACATGTTGGAGAGGTTATGAGTTGTTGGCTTTATTTAACGGTAATGGATGAAGCAATCGTTTATATTCAGATCGGACTAAATACAACAACAGATGACCAAGTTATCAAAACGTTAAAAGAAAGTTTAGATCAGTGCAGAGCTCAAGCGGAGAGATTTAAGAACTTTATGAAAAAGGAAGGTGTTCATTTACCTCCAGCGAGTGAACAACGTCCAGATTCTGAACCAAATGGAGTTCCACTAGGAGTTAAACTTACGGATGATGAGCTTATGAATGGGTTAAGTATTAAGACGGTTTCTGCTATTACTATATGCGCTTCAGCGATAAATCAATGTATTAGAAGCGATGTAAGTGTTTTATTTACGCAATGTATGTTAGAGAAAATGAAATTTGGTTCAAGTTTAAAAGTTCTAATGCGGAAAAGAGGCTGGATAAAAGTTCCTCCATATTATTATCCCCCAGGATTACCAAAGCAGTAATAGGAAGAAGTTTGCACAAAGCACGCCAAAATTTCACGTTATTGAAAGGTAGCGTGAAATTTTTATTTTGTCTCATTATCATGAGTATACTTTGGTATTGAGATAAGGAAATTGTTTTCTTTTACAACTACCTATAATATATATTATGTAAACTCAAGAAAAATGTTAAATCATAGGCGCCAAGTCTTTTTCCGAAAATGGCGCCCAATATTGAAAGATTAAACCAGTATTCTTAAAATATACTTTATAGGCAACCCGCCATTAGGTCTTTAACTAATTTCACTTACTTATTGGTCAATATTAAGCACCTTCAATCATATCCCGCCTACTATAACCAAGGAAACCTATTACCATCAAAACGATGCTAATCACCGTTATTGTAAAGAAAATTGGAGCATCAAAATCCTCCATCGGCATTTGCGGAATCCAACTTTGAATTGCTGTTTTGGAAAACCATTCTGGTAATTCCAATATACCGCCAAAGTAGTTTAGTACAAAGGAGTAGCCAAGATAAACATAAACAACTTTACCTAGTTTCGGTGCCCAACCCAAGGCTAAAGAAGCAAGACCAGTAAAGAATAATACGGATGGTAAGAAGTTGTAGCCAGCAGCAAGAAAATCCAATATATCCATCGCTGTTCTATCCCCCATAGCTGTGATAGCTGTACCACCAAGACTACCTGCTGCTAATAAGATTCCAACTAAACCTGCAAAAATCGCTAACCCAATACTGGTCCAATAAAATTCGCTGCGGGTCACTTTAGTAGCATAAAGCTGACTTAAGTGTAAGCGGCTTTCTTCAGAGAACAGTTTATTGACAAGGGCAATTGGTAAAATCGAAACCAAACCAATCATGACCATCATAATCGTGCCAGTGAATGATTCTTCAATGGAAACGCCTGAATGAGAAAACATTTGTTTCATCATTTCGTTACTTTCCAGGAAGGTCTGCATGTCTCCATAAATCGAACCATAGGCAGCCCCCATAATAACAAAAGCAATCAACCAACCAATCATCACGCCTTTGTTAATCTTGATAAATAAACCGCGGACAGACAACAAGGATTTCTTTGCTCTCCCTCGACCTTCTCTTTCAGGAAGATAGCCAGCACCCATATCGCGAGCCCCTTCAAGGGTAAAAGCAATAATCACCACGATTATACTGAAAATCAAGGCAAAAATTAGTAGAGCCCAGTTATTTTCCGTAAAGGGATAGGTTAAATACGCCCAACCCAGTGGATTGATCATGGATAAGTCAACATTGGAGACATCTGTTCCCGCACGAATAATATAAAGTAATCCTATAATCCCAAGTGCTGAACCTGTTGCACCAGATGAGGTTGACATAACTTGCGCCATAACCAGAGCAATCCCAGCACCGATAACCCCAGCCATTCCGACTGATGCCCCAAATAAAAAGGAACCTTCAGCAGAAATAGTATCGGCACCGAAACTCGTCATTACTCCACCAATAAAAAGTGCTAATATGACATTAATAAAAATTGTCTCTATAATTGTGGCAAGAGCGTTTGCTTGACGGCCTACTTGAAATGAGCGCACAAGCTCAGTAAGACCAAGATCCTCTTCTTTACGGGTATGACTTACCACGTGTAAAACAGCTATTATCATCGCAAATAAACCACAGAATAGTAACATTTCATGCGCATACATTGCCCCTAAAGTATAATCACTTGCTGTTTCAACTGGTGTAGAGCCCACCATGGATATCATAGCAGGGTTTTGCAAGGTTTCATACATTCCCAGCAACCCTCGTCCTTTTGCTATTTCTTCAAATGCTGGAACAAACGCAGCTGAAAACAAGCCAAGTCCTAAAACCCAAACAATAATTTTTTTCCAATCACGTTTTAGATATTGTAGAAACAGTGTATCCCAACGCGCAAATTTTTCCTTCATCTAATTTCATCCTCCTTTCGGGCGCTTATCCTTCATAATGACGAATGAACAAATCTTCAAGGGTTGGCGGTACAGATTCAAATTTCTTGACACCTAATTTGCTTGCTTCCATTAAGATATCGTTGAGATACTGATTATCCGCAGAGAATGTTGCTTGATTATCTTTTTGGTTGAAATCAAATACTCCATTTACAGTGGCCATTTTAGCCACATCACCTTCTGTTGCCAAAGTAACAGTAGAACGAGCCAAATGACGCAGCTCATCAAGGGTACCAGTTTCCACAATTTCACCTTGGCGAATGATGACAACCTTATCCGCCAAGCGTTCTACTTCACTCAAAATATGAGAGGATAGCAGGATGGCTTTACCTGATTCTTTGATTTTTTCCACTTCTTCCTGGAAAATTGCTTCCATCAAAGGGTCGAGACCAGAAGTTGGTTCATCAAAAATATATAAATCCGAATCAACAGATAATGCTGCAATCAAACCAACTTTTTGTCGATTTCCTTTCGAATATCCTTTGGCTTTTTTCTTAGGATCCAATTCAAAGCGTTTAATTAAATAATCGCGTTTTTGCTTGTCTCCACCACCATGCAATTTAAGAAATAGATCAATAATTTCGCCACCTGTTAGACTTCCCCACAACGAGACATCTCCAGGGACATAAGAAATTCGTTTATGAATTTCAAGGCTGTCTTTCCAAACATCCTTATCGAATATTTCCACATTGCCGGCATCTCGTTTAATAATTCCCAATAAAGTACGAATAGTTGTGGATTTACCAGCGCCATTAGGGCCAATAAAACCGACAACTTCTCCAGCATCTACCGTGAATGTCACATCACTTAATGCTTGAAATTTACCGAATTTCTTTTGTAAACCTTGCACTTTTACAATTTCTGTCATAACACTGACACTCCTTTTTATAAATAATTTTGACATCATTTTATAACGTGCTTTCAGTTTAAGGAGAAGTTTATAATTCCAGATAAAAAACTATTGTAAATATTGATACCCTCATCTAACGTTGTAAACTTCCCACTTCTTCGTTAAATTTCTAACTTTCAATACACCCATATTTCATTTTTATTTGTAAAAGCTGTACTTAAGTATTTTAGTATAACCCTCCCATTCTTTAAGATATTGATTTCCAAATTCACCAATATCTTCAAAGGTATCTATTTGATGGAGAGCTTTCTCCCCAAATCCAAACATTGTCCAATTCAGGATTTCAATTGCCTTTTCGATATCAATCTCTTCACGGAACTTGGAGTAATCAATATGTTTATATATTATCTTTTTACCTTGATCATAGATTGGATCAACTTTGTGCTTAATAATTTTTTTTACCTCAGCCGATTCTTCTTGGGTGGAAGAAGCCAAGAAATCAAATACGTGAGGGAACTTTTTATGGATATGCAATTTCTGTAATCCAATATTCTCGATTCTTTTAAAAAGATCGGTTTCACTTAAATCAATTTGTTCATAAAGCTTCGCAATAACTTGAATACTGTATTCGATTAAATATACATAAAGATCCTTTTTGCTATTAAAATAGTTAAATAATGAGCCTTTAGAGATATTAGCCTCTTTTACAATTTCGTTTGTTGATGCTTTTTCAAAACCACTTTGGACAAATTCCTTTATTGCTGCGTTAATAATCCGCTCTTGTTTCTCTGATTTTAAGTTATTGAACATGGAATAAATGGTGATTATCTCCTTTCCGTTAAAATTAAAGTGACCATTATGGTCATATACAGTATAATATAAGTGACCGGGTCAGTCAACAGGAATCTAAAAAATGGGGTTCAAGTAGAGCCTTGAAATAAAGTTCGATTAAAAAATCCAATATTTTATAATAAAATAAAAAGAAAAGTTTAAAAGTGCGTGAACATCCTCTAAAAGAACTTTAAAGGTTGGTTAAGGATATCTCCATAAGTCAATGAACTAACAACTTCAAATGTTTTAGTATCAGGGTTATATTCAAAGACGACTAGTTCGTGCTGCCTTAATAATTTTTTCCTTCAATCCAAAAAAACTATGGACCACATTCCAACTGAAATGCAATCCATAGTTCCTTAAGTTAATGACATTGATTATCAAGCGGGTTTGCTTCGGAATTCTTTTACCGTCAATTATATCTATGGGCTTTATCTTTTAATTTCTCCTCTTGGGAAAGAAAACTTCCCGCTGTAAACTCTTCTAAAGCATGTATGGCAAACCACGCGTTGGGATAAGTGATCGAGCTGCCACCAATCACACCAATTTTGAGGGTTTTCATAGTTTCACCGATGGTTGCCTGGCATTTAAGCAGCCTTCCATGTGATAGCAAATACATTCATCGCAGCAGCTGACTATTGATATGGCTAATCCCATAATGGTGTACTTACCCTAACTGGCGTTTAAATGCTTTACTGGCGATCAAATAAGCGATGACCATGATCCCCACACACCAGGCAAGCGCGGTCCAGATACCATTGCCAACAGACCCTTCATACAAGAGAGCACGAATCGCATTCACGATTGAAGTCACGGGCTGGTTCTCAGCGAACGCACGGACAATTTTAGGCATGGTTTCGGTGGGGACAAAGGCCGAACTGATAAACGGCAGGAAAATCAGCGGGTACGAGTAGGCTGTCGCCCCTTCCATAGACCCCGCTCTCAATCCAGGAATGACCGCCAGCCATGTCAGCGCCAGCGTAAACAGCCCGAGTATTCCAGCTACCGCGAGCCAATCCAGGATATCAGCGCTGGAACGGAAGCCCATCAAGAGCGCGACCAGGATAACCACCACGACAGTAAGCGCATTGGAAACAAGCGAGGTCAACACGTGAGCCCACAATACCGACGAACGCTTGATGGGCATGGTAATGAAACGCGCCATCAGCCCGCTCTTTACATCCGTAAATAGCCGCAAGGAAGTGTATGCCACGCCGGATGCGATAGTGATCAGCAGAATTCCCGGTAATAAATAATTGACGTAATTGTCCGTGCCTGTTTCAATGGCGCCGCCAAATACATAGACAAACAGCAGCATCATCATAATCGGCGTAATCGCCACCGTGATAATCGTATCCGGGCTGCGCATGATATTACGCATTAAACGCCCTAGTAATACCCCTGCTTTGCTTTTCATTTACATCTCCTCCTTGTTGCCGATGATCGCGAGGAAAATATCCTCCAATGTCGGCTGCTTCTCGATGTACTCCACTTTCGCTGGCGGGAACATCTCCTTGAGCTCGGTAAGGGTGCCGGTCGTAATGATTTTTCCGCCATGCAGGATGGCAATACGGTCTGCAAGTTGTTCGGCTTCCTCCAGGTACTGGGTCGTAAGCAAGATGGTCGTGCCACCCTCGGAAAGCTCCTTGACGGTATCCCAGACTTCAATCCGTGCTTCAGGGTCAAGCCCTGTGGTGGGTTCGTCGAGAAAAATAACTGCTGGCTTCCCGATCAGGCTCATGGCTATGTCAAGCCGGCGCTTCATCCCGCCGGAATACTGGTCCGCCCGGCGATCGGCCGCGTCACGCAGGCTGAATCTTACAAGCAGATTGTCGGCGACTTGAGCGGGATTGGAAACTCCCCGCAACTTGGCGATCATCATCAGGTTCTCCCTTCCTGTGAGCATGCCGTCTAAAGCTGCGAACTGCCCTGTTAGGCTGATACTCTGGCGAACACGATCCGGTTGACGCTGGACATCAAAGCCGCAAATTTCTGCTTCGCCACCATCGGGCTTCATCAGCGTCGAGAGGATGTTGACCGTCGTCGTCTTGCCCGCTCCATTTGAGCCCAGCAGTGCGAAAATTTCGCCACGTCGCACCTCAAAATCCCCCCCTTTAAGACTTCCTTGTCTTTAAAAGATTTTTTTAAACCTTTTACAGAAATCGCTGCATTGCTCATACTTTTTTCCCCCTTATAAAAAGCTCAGCAAGGCCGCTTGCGAGATCCGGAGTAATTATCCGGTCGAGTGCCTTGCGAAGCTAGATTACCTGTATTCCCCTACTTAGTCTGACTGATAATCTGTATAACTTATTACCAGGTTAAAAATAGAACTGAATAGTGAAGGTGGCAATTCACATTTGTAACCATCTATTCAGTCGGTATTATAGTACTACGTTCCTTCTATTTTTTCATAGCCTTATCGACTTTTTGAATGGATAAGAAACCAACATGGCTCCGCATTCGCGCAGCCACCGTCTATGATGAAAAAGAATTTCTAGCCTGGATAGGAGGTATATCACATTCATTTATTGCCAATACAGTTTAATAACAATACAACAAGGCCGAAAATACTCTGGTGGATCCTGAAAGGGGATACCCTGTATAAGAAACGGGTTGTGACAGTATAGAAGTACCATCTATTGTGACTAGAACACGTATACAAAAGTTTTTCAATAATACTACTGTCATTTGTATTGTTATATTGGTAATGTGGTCATCCTCCATTAACTATAATATAAAGGAGACCCTAACCAAAATTGCTAAATTTGTTCAAAGAAAGGACATAGTATTTTATCTTTAGATCACAAATAAAGCCCGTAGATAATTTAACCCCTTCAAAAAATTGAATGATGAAGGGTCTAGCTTTGTATTGGCTTTTCTCGATAAGTGTTTTCATACAAAAGTATATAAATTTAGGCTCTATTCTGATCTCGGCAGGGTAAGCCACGTCCGGCTCCAGTGCCCAGCGACTAGTGGACTTCCCTCACCTCCGTACGATAAGTCAACATCGGTTCGCTTTCAGCTCACCGTGTTTCCTTTATCTCCTACGGCTCAGTCCAGTCCATACGTCGCTAAACGGGCGCTTGCGCCTTTGGCGTGCCCAGCACGCTGTTAATTGCGAGTTGGTGAAAGTCCAACCCAAGTAAGTACCAAGACGCTTGGTAGCTGACAAGTGACTGGTGGAGAAATCCTAAGGTTGAAGCCTTGTGACAAAGCACACTCAGTAGTGCGAGCAACCTAACAGGTCGTAACATAAAAGTGAATCCTGCCGCCTCGTCAGCAGACCCACACGTGGACAAGGAGAAGTCGATCCTGGCAAAGGAAGGAGAAGACCATGGAAGGTGTCAAGAACTTGGAAGAGCAGCACTGAAGAATCTCTCGGGGTAAGGGGAGCGACATGTTAGGAAAGTAATTAACGGAACTGGGGATACCCTCCTCGGTCACTCTACGGAGTAAAACAGAAACCTATAAGCCGATGGTGAAGTGGTGGAAGGGCTGAGAGGGAGTCGGAGGGGGTCATAGTACCGATGATGACGATGACAACACAACATTGTCTAGGGAAGGACGGCATAAGCCAATACCCTACTTCGTTCACAAGTTTGAAAGGAGGTACGAGTAAGTGAATGCCGGAAAACTGGCTAACTACACCAATGGAAAAGCTCAACGACTCCGATCAACTTTATATCTTTGTGCCAAGGAAAGTCCTACGAGACGATTTCACGCACTATATGATAAGATCTATCGTCCTGATATACTGGCGGAAGCATGGAAAAGAGTCAAATCCAAGAATGGAAGTGGTGGAATCGACAGGCAAACAATCGATGAGATTGTATATGACTATGGGGAAAGGGAATTCTTAAATGAGTTATACCTTGAACTAAAGGAAAATCAATTCCGTCCAAATCCAGTCAGAAGAACCTATATTTCAAAAGGAAATGGGAAAACAAGACCACTGGGAATCCCAACCATTAAGGACAGAGTGGCACAGATGGCAACAAAACTGGTACTAGAACCCATATTCGAAACAGATTTTCAAGATTGCTCGTATGGATTCAGACCAAAACGCAATGCCCATCAAGCCATAGCGAAAATCAAGAAAGCCAGTAAGAAGTCTGCTTGGGTGGTAGATGCCGATATTAAAGGGTATTTTGATAACATCAACCAAGATAAACTGATGAGGCTAGTGAAAATGAGAATTAGCGATAGAAGAGTACTAAAACTCATTCGCAAATGGTTGCGAGCAGGAATCATGGAAGATGGCCATTTTCGTGATTCTGTAACCGGGGTTCCGCAGGGTGGTGTGATCTCGCCACTATTATCGAACATCTATCTAAATGTATTGGACTCACTCTGGAATAAGAAGTTTGCACACCTGGGGCAAATTGTTCGCTATGCAGACGACTTTGTTATTATGTGCTCTACGAAGCAACAAGCGTTGGAAAGTATTCAGGTATTAAGAGGTATCATGAAGAAACTGAACCTTACACTTAGTCCTGAGAAATCAAGGCTTGTCAATATATGGGATAATACAAATGGATTTGACTTCTTGGGACTTCATCACAGAAAATTCCCTATTCTTATTAAAGGCGGTTACAAAATACATGTGATGTCGCACATACCGAGTAAAAAGGCAATGAAGAAAATGCGAGAGAAGATCAAGGAATATGTGGGAAAGAACAATAAATTGTCCCTAGACATAGAAGATCTCATAATAGGGCTGAATCGAAAGCTGCAAGGGTTTAAGAACTACTATCTTACTTCCCCGATAGCTAAGAAATGGCTTAATCGTATCGACTGGTATGTACTTGAACGACTTACAATATTTTGGAACAGGAAACGAAATAAACGCCACAAACACAGTAAAATGGGCGAGGTAATAGAAATGACCAAATATAAATTAGTGAAATTGGCGAGTTAGACAAGTACGTAATGCCAAAGAAAGAAGAACGTCGGAAAGCCGTATGAGGGAAAACCTCATGTACGGTTTGATGAGGGGGAACAGGAAGAGGAATTGCCCTCAAGTCTGGCTTAGTAAGGTGGAAAACCCTGAAACCCGAGGACAAGAAGGCAATATCTAACTCCTGTTTTCTACTCTACTTCTTGACCGATTCTTGATAGAGATCAGCGTAAGTTTTTGAACCTTCAATCAGTGCATCGCAGAAAGCAGCAACGTCTGTCCCTGTGACTTCAAGCACACCTTTTCCAGCAACTGCGCCTTCTTCAAAGAAGCTGAGAATTTCCGAGAGCAGTCCGATACCTTCGTTTAGCTCAACAGGACCGACTTTGAAGAGATATTTTTGAATCTCTTTATAGACAATTTGGTAATCTTGTGGAAGTGCTTTGACACGCGAAACATGTGCTCTCCATTCTTTTTTGTCTTGGATGATTTTTTTGATACTCATTTCAGTCCTCCTAATTTTCTTACTACGTTCTTGTTGAGTTGGTCTCGCCATTTATCTCTATAAATTTTTGCGCCTTCGTCACCAACAAGCGCTGTGCAGAAGCCTATGATATCATCTCCTAGTACTTCTTCGACGCTCTGACCGTCTGCTGATGTAACTTCAAGCAGTTCAAGAGCACTGTCAAGAATAGGCATCAGATTACGACCGGTGAAATCCCCACGAACCCACAGATTACTTATAATTTCTTTCCAAGCTGTTTGATATTCAGCTGGCAAGACTTTTACTCGTGCTTCAAAACCTTTCATTTCTTTAGTCATATCGCTGCCGGTTATTTTTTCTAAAAAGTTCATTGTAGTCTCCTTTAAGATGCTAAGCTGTTCAGCAAAGTTCTATTATTTAATCGTATCGTTCAACTTCGCGCGATATTTGTCCTTCCAAGTCTTCGCATCCTTCACTAGTTCTTCGCAAAAAGAGCCCACGTCCTCACCCGTAAGGTCAGTAATTTTCCTGCCTGCCGCTGCACCTTCCTCAAAAAGGTCGAGAATGCCGCCAAAAATACGGCTCATGTCCTTCCAGTCGGTGAGGCCACCAGCGGTCCACATATATTTTTGGATAGCTTTGTAAGCGTTATGGTACTCACTTGGAAGTGCCTTCGCACGCGCCTCCATCGCCTTCCATTCCCGCTTGTCATCCAGACTTCCGATAATTTTTTCAATAAAACTCATTTTACCTTCTCCTTTTGATTTCTTTAGTTTTGAGTTCGTTCATTTTGCTTGAGATAAAATCCCATTTTCTCCAAAAAATTTCAAGTTGCTTTTGACCTGCTGCGTTGAGTTTGTAAAATTTTCTCGGCGGTCCCACAGTGGATCGCTTTTTCTCGATGTCCACCAGATTGTTTTTCTCAAGCCTTATAGTAATCGTATAAACTGTGCCTTCAACTACATCAGTGAAACCAAGTTCTCGCAGCTGTTGCGTGATTTCATAGCCGTAAGTTTCGCCACGGCTGATGATCTCAAGCACACAACCCTCAAGCACTCCTTTCAGCATTTCTGTGATATTTTCCAAATTTCTCCCCCATTTGTATTTCACTATATTTTTTTCAGTACTCTGTAACACAGGTATTTTGTAATACAGATATTAAGTATTACTTATTACTGGTATATAGTAACGCAGAATAGTATCACTTGTCAAGAATAAAATATTTCGTCAAAAAATCCCATTATTACGATCTTCATAGGTGTTTTAATCAAATTTGATAGCTCATAATTGTATGGTAGGGGTTTTGTGTCGCAAACAATTTTAAAGATGTTGAATCAATTATTGATACAATTTTGCATTGGGAACCGGTGAGGTTAAAACCGACCTCCTGCTATTTATTAATGGCAGAAGGCAGTAGGTAATCCTTAAAGTAATGTATTAGTCTGGAAGCATCGTCAACTATATTGCTGGTATATATCACTACAAGTTGATAATCTGGAACAACAAGGATATACTGTCCCTTAAACCCAGATGCAAGAAAGAACCTGGGCTCATTACCTTGCTGTTTATTAATCTACCAGTGATAACCATACGCACTACTATCATTTACCTTGAACTTAGCCGATGTAGACTCTTCAATCCAGTGACTTGGAACGATCTGATTGGAATTCCATCTCCCTTTGTCCATGTATAATACACCGATCTTTAGCAAATCAACAGTCATCATGTTCAAACCGAACCCGGCAATAGCTACGCCCTGTGCATCAAAGTTCCACCTATAATTTGTGATTCCAAGGGGTATAAATAAATGTTTTTTCGCAAAGGCTTCAGTATTTAATCCCGTCGCTTTTTGTAAAATCGCACTCAACAAATGAGAAGAACCACAACTATAGATCATTCTTTGCCCCGGCGGGTAATCAACTGGTTGATCAAGTATAAATTCAACCCAATTTTTACTTGGTATCATGGCATTGTTACCTGGCCAGTGCAAACCTGAAGTCATTGTTAATAAGTGTTTTATAGTAATTTTTTGATCCGCTGTATCTTTTTTAAATTCTGGAAAATAATGAATGATAGGTGTGTTGACATGTTCGATGTATCCCTTATTTATGGCAATACCAATAAGGATAGATAAGATACTTTTCGTAACGGAATATATTTTATGTTGTCTTTCTTTCATTTTTCGATTTCTAAAATATTCAAATACCACAGACTTGCGGTGATGGACAAGGCAACTATCAATCTTATCTTTCTTAATTTTTCTTTCAAAATTTTTTATTAGGTCCTCATTCATACTGTTAAGAATCCTCCTATACAACGGGTTGGCATAACATCCATCATTATAGATCAACCCAATATCTTCTCTCTTCTTTCTTAACCTCAAACCCTAGGAATTTATAAAGTTTTAAAGCTGATTGATTTTTCGTTTCAACCAGAAGTTGTGCATATTCTAAATTGCAGTTTCTTAAATGTCTTATCCCTTCCGTTATTAAATGTTTTGCAAGTCCATGTCTTCTCCAATAGGGCTTAACGAACACATCTTCAATCGTGCCTATGTTCTCATTTTTTACTTTCCAAACTAGTATGCTGCCAATAATCATCTCATCGTTGTAAAAAGCTGTAATTGCTTTCCAAAATGGATTATTTTTATACTCGCGCAATTTCTCCACTCCAGTAGGGTCATCTGGCCAGATTTCACTTTCCGCCTTTAAATATTTACTTTTTTCTTCCTTTGTGTCAATGTACCAATGTTTTATGGTTACACCGGGTATTTTTATACCTATTCGAGGAACAGATTCAGATACTTTGTAATTCAT
The DNA here is from genome assembly GCF_900155625.1 of Virgibacillus dakarensis. NCBI lineage: Bacteria > Bacillati > Bacillota > Bacilli > Caryophanales > Bacillaceae > Virgibacillus > Virgibacillus dakarensis. The sequence continues at coordinate 1,277,508 of NZ_LT732553.1, read as the reverse complement.
CCAGTACAAGCTTTTATAATGCTTGAATCCTTTGTCCTCAAGATAATTTTGAAAACACCAACTGGAAACCAAACTTAAATTAGCTAAGACCTTTTATTATATAAATTCAACAAAAAGCCACAGAATTATATAAATAACCCTGTGGCTCAAATTGATAAATTCATAAAAATTGCCTGTGCTAATTGCCAAGCTCTAATCATAGATCCAAATCAATCATTATCTAACTAAATTAATCCGTATGAGTGAGAGGCAATAAATTTAACTTCCAAGGTTATCTTCATGAAATTTGACATTGCGTAACCTCACTCCCTTCCATAATATTACGAAAATTATACCAACTAAATTCCAAGAAGTCAATTATTATGAAGCTAACATTTTCTCCCTCGTTAATATTATCTGATTAAAACCAGCATTAACTCTATTGTATTAAAACAACCCTGTCCACTAATCAAATGACTTGGCGAAGTTTTCGTGTCACAAACAGTTTTAAAAGGGAAGTTTGTGTCGTTTTAATTAGATACAAACTTCCCAATATTAATTTAAATGATAATGTAGATTTATAAACATTTTAGTGTTTTTTTATCGTCTAGGAAATTATAAAATTTTGCGGCTGTGGATAACTTAATAACCGGATAAGCCACGTCCGGCTCCAGCGCCCAGCGCTTGCGCCTTTGTTCTTATGGCATATTCGTGCCGCCTGACAGTAAGTTCCTAATAATTTATAACTCCTACCCCTCTAAGTTATTATGCAATGGCTTTGTTGTAAACGCGAGTTGACCAAATCAATGTGATGATTGTAATAACCACAATGACAATAAACCCTACGAAAACAGATTGGTTCACGATTGATCCTTCCGCTAATTTTTTAGATGCTTCCACTCCATAATAAAGTGGATTGATATGAGCGAGTACTTGTAACCATTTTGGACCAAATGATATTGGTAATAAAATTCCTGCGAGTAAAGTTAACGGCAATTGTAAACTTGTTATTACAGCAGCAACTCCACCCACGTCTTGGAAAATCAAACCTAGACTTCCAGACCATGCTGAAAACATCATCGTAATAATTGAAAGTAATAGTAATTGTAGTAAAATACCTACTAAGTGAACTTCATACCCAAATAAACTTGAGATTACTAAAACGATAGTTGCTGGAATAAGAAACGCTACGACATCTTTTAATACCCCACCCATTAACATGGCGAATCGACTTGCAGGGGTTACACGTAAACGTTCAATAATCCCGCTCTTTAGGTCAAAAACCATTGTCCATCCTGTACCCGTCCCTGAGCTAAATGCTAAGAGAACTAGAATTCCCGGCACAAACATTTCCAAGACCTGGGCTGTATTCATGGCAGGATGCGTTATATTTTTTAATAATGGACTAAACAACAGTATATACAACAACGGAGTCATCAACCCAGAGATTACCCAAGCAATTTGACGAGCTGACTCTTTTAATTTACGAACAAAGAAAATATTCGTTTCCCGTACTACTTGCATCATTGTTCTCCTTCCTTTCCGCCATCACGTAATTCCTGTCCAGTTAAGGCTAAGAAGACATCATTTAAAGATGGCATTGATAATGATATATTTGCCAATTCGATATGATGTTCTTTCGTGTATTCAAAAATGTGAGCAACTAATTCTTCGCCTTTGGAAGTGTAAATGGTAAAATTCATACCCGTTTCTATCACATTACCAATTGCTAATTGATTAAAGAGCTGTTTCATTTTTTCAGCGTCTCGTGAATTTTTCAGTTCTATCGAAATAGCTTCCCCTGAAATCTTTTTCTTTAATTCTGTTGGTGTTCCCTCAGCAATGATCTTGCCGTGATCTAGAATAATTAAACGGTCACTTAAGGCGTCAGCTTCCTCTAAATAGTGAGTGGTAAGGAAAATTGTCATTCCATTGTCTCGTAATTTTTTAATATGTTGCCATAAATTAGCACGGTTTTGTGGATCAAGTCCTGTCGTTGGTTCATCTAGAAATAATACTTTTGGTTCATGTAAAATTCCTTGAGCAATCTCAACACGACGTTTTTGCCCCCCGGACAATGTGCGAACAAAGCGCGAAAGCAATTCATGAAAATCAAGCAACTTACTCAATTTGTCAATTCTTTGCGCTGTAACATCTTTTGAGAGTCCATATAATTTCCCTGATAATTCTAGATTTTCATGTACTGTTGCGTTTGGATCAGCACCACCAAGTTGACTAACATAGCCTATTTTCGTACGAACCTTTTTGGCATCGGTTAAAACATTACATCCAGCTACATCAGCCGTTCCGCCACTAATTGGTAACAATGTTGTTAGTATTCGTTGCGTTGTGGTCTTGCCTGCTCCACTTGGTCCAAGAAAACTAAAGATTTCACCTTGATAGACTGTAAAGCTAATATTATCAACGGCAATAATTTTTTCTTTTTTATTCCCATAGGTCATACTTAAATTTTCCACACTAATTGCCTTGACCATAATAGTCAGACCCACCTTTCTTTATAAACTTTTTTTCATGTAATGTGCGAGTAATAACATCATCACGGCTAGTGCCACAACTAATGGGATCCAACTGAAGATCCATAGTTTTAAAAATAGCAGGAAAACAAATGCACCAATTGCTAAAATCCAAACCGCTGCTGTCATCAAACCAAATGTTTGTGCATTACCTGAAGCTTCAAAGTTTTTTGCCCATTCATTATGTTTTTCAGCTTCTTTTAATACCCAGGATTTACGATAGTCAGATTCCGTAATTATTAAGAACGCAATCACACCAATGCTCGGTAAGGCAAAAGGGATTAAAATCGCAAGCGCACCTTCTAATGACTTGGCTTCACCGAATACCAACAATGGCACAAGTAAGGCGCCGAATAAGAAAACGAATACCGCAATGGCGTAGATTGATGCACGTAATGGACGCATTGGGTTACGCGTTACCGTTTCTTGCGTTAAGCCCATATAAACAAATCCTGCTAATGGAATGGCTAAGAACACCATCAATACACCTGTTAAGGCTTCAACTTTACCAGATGCAAGATAACTTAAACCTGCACTAATCAATCCAAATGCGGCAAGAACGCCTAAAATAGTATAAATAGCGGCACGTGGTTTTGTAACAAAATGTCGTAATGACATATACTGAATTTCAAACACTTCTTTCTTTTTCGCTAAACTCATTTGGTCAGCGATTTTATTGATGTCGGCAAACTCTATTTCAATTTTTTTTAAAGCTTCAGCACGTTTCAAACCAGTTGCTTCTAAGCTGTTCAAACGGTCTTGAAGATTCGTTAATAATTCCTCCTTAAAATCAATAAGTTCAGGTGATTCTTCATATTTTTCAAATGCGTTGTCAATAAATTCTTTTAGTTCCATGCATTATACCTCCGTAAATAATCGTTCCAAAATCTTCTTTGTAAATTCATAATCTTCAAGTTTTTGGTGATACAACGCACGACCTTGTTCAGTGATGCGATAGTACTTTCTACGACCACCTTGCGTTTCATCACCCCAATAAGATTCAATAAAACCATCCTTTTCAAGACGTTTATAACTGGAATAAAGCGTTGTTTCCTTTAATTCATACAATTTTTCCGTTTTTTGCAACACACGGTTATAAATTTCAAATCCATAGCGGTCGCGATCCAGCAAACTCGCTAAAACGATTGTATCCGTATGTCCGCGCAAAATATCACTTGATAATTTTCCACTCATATTTTCACCATCTCTTTTTGTTCATCGGAATACTACGACTGTCGTGTATTGAATTATTTTTTTAGGCGAGGACTTCTTTTCCCCACCTCCTTTCAACATAATTGTATGTCGTATTACTACGACTGTCAAGTATAAAAATTAAATTATGTAGTGACCTCCATTTTGAAGGATTTTCGAATCAAAAATGTCCGTGTTTTCGGGCTTCCTACCTGTTTTTTACCATTTTTTCGGTTTTTTTTGTACAAATACAAAAAAATCTAAACCAAAAATTACTCATCATTAAATCAAATAATAATTCATTTTTGACTCTTTAGTACCTATTAGTGTTTTCAGGTACTATTTTTTTCAAGAATAGTACCTGTCTGATTAAAAGTCTATTTATTAGATTTGAGTAATATTATTTGTTGGTTGGCGGACTAATGCCCTGTTAAAATTACTCCCGCAAAGTTTCCATATCCCACACTTGACTAACCCAGTCCTCATAAAATGCTGGTTCGTGTGACACAAGGATGAGTGTACCCTTATAATCACGCAATGCCTGCTGTAGTGCTTCTTTCGTAATCTTATCCAAATGGTTTGTCGGCTCATCCAATAAAAGTAAATTGCTATCTGCCAACTGTAGTTTGCATAACCGCACCTTTGTCTGCTCGCCCCCGCTTAGAGTAGTTAGAGGCTGAAAAATGTGTTCCGTCGTTAACCCGCATTTAGCCAATTTGGTTCGGACCTCTTTTTGTGTCAAGTCCGGAAAAGCGGACCATACTTCTTCCAATGCGGTTTGGTTTCCTGTTTCCTGTGCTTCCTGGGAAAAATAGGCTGGTATCACGCGATCACCGATTGAAACAGAACCCCCGAGCGCTGGTAATTCACCTAATAAGGTTTTCAATGTCGTTGTTTTTCCAATTCCATTTTGGCCGGTGATTGCAACTTTTTCTCCACGCTCAAGCTTTAAATTAATACCGGAAAATAATGGCTTTCCATAGCCAATGTCTAGATCCTTTGCTTCTAGAATGACCCTTGTCGGCTGCTCAGACACCGTGAATGAAAAGGCAGGTATTGGGTTGTTAATTGGTTTTTCAATGCGCACTATTTTTTGCAGCTTTTTCTCCCGGCTTTTCGCTTGTTTCGCTGTGGATGCCCTTGCTTTATTTTTCTGTACATAGGTCTCCAGTTTTTGAATTTCTTCTTGCTGCCGTTCGTATTGCTGATGAATTTGTTTCTTTCGCAGTTCATAGGCCTTTGTGAAATCGAGATAGGTCCCTGGATAGCGGTTGAGCTGTTTATGTTCCAGATGGTAAATAACATTCACCACGGCATTCATAAATGTAGTATCATGAGTAATAAGCATAAATGCGTGTGGATAGTTTTGTAAATAATCCCGCAACCATGTAATGTGCGCTGTATCCAAATAGTTTGTCGGCTCATCAAGCAAGAGCACGTCTGGCTGTTGCAAAAGCAGTTTTGCCAGCAGTAATTTGGTCCGCTGACCGCCACTTAATTCTTCTACATCTGTATCCAATCCCAACTGGGTCAGTCCCAAGCCATCAGCAACTGCTTCAATTTGTGCATCAACCCCATAAAAATCATGCTGCTCCAATTTCATCTGCAATGTGCTATATCTGTTCAATAGTCTCTCAAGCTGTTTCTCCGTGTTGTTTGCCATTTGTTCTGTAAGCGAAAGCATTTCTTTTTCGGCATCATACAATTCCTGAAACGCCCCCTGCAAATATGCTCGCAGGCTTTGCCCAGCGGTTAATTCAATATGTTGTTCTAAATTTCCGGACCGCGCTGCTGGATGCCAAACAATATTTCCGGCATCAGGCAGCAATTGGCCTGTGATGATCTTGAACAATGTTGATTTTCCAGCACCGTTTGCACCGACAAGGCCAATATGCTCACCTTTCAGCATGCGGAAAGATATATCATGTAAAACACTTTTTTCACCGTAGCTATGAATCAATCCATTAACTTCCAAAATACTCATCATTTCTCTCTCCTTATTTGGTATTTCCAAACACAAGAGAAAAGAAAGCGAAGATCACTTTTGCATAAAAAAATGACAGAGCGAGATAGTGCCCTGTCAGTATCAAACAATACCGTCAAGTGGAGACGGCTTTCATCGTTAGATAAAGAAAGCTTTCAGGTGTTTTATCCGCTGTTTACAACTTGTGTTTGGCTCATTAAAAAAGGGCATACGTATCCCGTTGTTAAGCAAAAACAAGTTGAAGCACAGCAGATAAAAACATTGATAAAGCTCCCTCCTTCACCATAACCTCATGTAATATCACTATTTTAACAGTTAATTTATCCATTTTCAAAAAATATATGCTATTAAATAAAAAATGCTACTATGTGTGTGATGGTAAATACGACTGAATCTTATAAAAACATTTACCATCATTGCTTTTTTAGTATCTTTCCAGAAATACCCGAAAGATTTCAAAACCTTTTCGCTTCAAATCTGTTCAGGTAAATTGGCCCATCTTTATAGAACTTCCTTTTGTCATTAACATGGTAACTGTCTAGTGTAAAGATATCATGATCATCACTAAATACTTCAAATACATCTCTGGATTTTCCGTTTGCTTCATTTTGAATTAATTGATAATCCTTGATTCCAAATCGCTTTTTTGTAACTTCATCCAAGGGTTCTTTGTCTTTCTTGCCATATTGCGTTTTATACCTAACATAAAAAGTATTTTTTTGGACTTCTAAACAAAAATTAAATGTTTTCAAGTCCATTAACTCACCGAATTCATTAATCATGTTTGCAGTGTGAGAATCTTGATCATAACTTAGACTCCACTCGTGCTCGCGAATTTTTTGGATCTCCTGTTGAAACAAACTTTCCATCGAGTTCCCCCATTTATATATAACTAGTTAAAACTAACTGCCATCCCCATAGTTCTATTCATTGCTTTTGTTGTCCGCTATGCGTCGAAGCGTTACTGGCTCATTCTTTTCCATCGTAGCTTTATAAAGTACAATGTTACCTGAAGGTGGGATGGAAGCATCGGAATACATCTCAAAGTTTTCATCTAATGCGATTGTCCAAGCTGCATGGTCATCTTTCATCAGCACAATAGCAAGTGTGCCAAACTGCTGGATATGATCCCAATCAAACAATTCTGTTTTTCCATTTTCCGTAACTGTGATACCCTCTGTATTGTTGATCACCTCTGCATTATCCCCTTGATACCGGCCATGCATTTCCGCTCCGACATAATAATAAGATATACCATTGCCGCGGTAACCATAGGTGCCAATGAATTGGTGAATCGAATTGTCGGCTGCTTTGTATGTAACTGCTGCAACATCGTTCGCTAACCATTTCACTTTATAGTCCCCATCCGTTTTATAAGGCAATTTTTCTTTAGGACGAGCCAGAATATCGAAATAGGATCGATAGTAAACCGCCTCCCCACTCTCCGTATCCTCTTTAATCGATAATACATGTTTAAAATCCGGTGAAATACTAGTTATATTTTTGATTTGCTGGTTACTTTTCACTAGCAATACTCCATTAACAATAATAAAAATGACAACCACACCAGCACCAATCTGTTTCCACCTTTTCGTCGTTTTAAGCAGCAGCAAAATAGCCAGAGCTACACAGATGACACACAAAATATTAATGATATAAAAGATCCGGTTATCGATATACTCAGCTTGAAATTTGGCATGGATGAAGAAATAACCCATTTGCAAACAGAAAAATCCAATGGCGAACACGAAAAGGAGCCAGCCGATAATCTGCGTTAATTTATTCGTCTGTTTCATTCGACTCCACCTCCTTAGAAAAATCCCATGTCTGGCCATTATCCTTTGAAATAAATTTGCCTTTTACTTTTCCACCTAGATAGTCCCCGTTAGGTCCTTGGTTAACCAAAACTGCTAAATGGTCCCCTTCTTTCATAGGGACTTCCGCACTAACAAAAATGAGATCATATTTTTCTGGCACGTTAAAGGTTGCTTTCTCCCACGAATTTCCGGCATCTTGTGTAACATAAACATCTGGATCTTCCGGATTAATCGTTCCAAAAGATAAAAAACCTGTATCCTTGTCGACAAAACCACCATCTGCAATTAATCTTGTAGTGTCCGGCCCATTGGTTTTCTCCCAGCTTTTCCCACCATCATGGGTTAAAAATACACTCAATCCCTCCTGTGACATCGTACGATCGCCGGAAACAATAACATAGCCGAAGTCATCATTTAAAAATGCGACTTTTCGAAAACGAATCGATGGATAAGGATCTGTCACAACGGAATCTTCCCATGTGTTACCTTGGTCAAGTGAATAAGTTAAGACTATTTTTTGGCTCTCCCAGTTGGCACCTTCCGAATACAAAAAGGCAACTCGATTTTTCGTCAGTATATAGCTATCATCAATCAGTTCCTGCTCGCTTCCATTGTAATCCCCTGCAAATAATTTATCTTTGTCAATGGGTACGTTAATCCAGTTCTTGCCTTTGTCGAACGTAATGTTTAGCTGATCGTTTTGTAATGAGTAATCAATGGTATGTTCGGCATACAATTGTTGTACCGGCTCCTCCGTTTGTTCTTGCTGTGCAGCTTGCTCCTCTATTGCTGTATACCACGGCATAGATAACGTTTTACTATGGTTTTGGTAAAAGAATGAAGCTATAACTAAGCCAATCACCATTACACCGGTCATGGCAAGGATAAAATTTTTCACCAATAAGACTCCCTTATAAAAATGATTTTCCTCTATAAGAATAGCAGAAATAGATTTCGAAATATATTGATTTGTATTCGCTTTAATCTGCTTGCTCTACCAAGTTTTTCTTGTTAAAATTTAGATAATTACCAACACAATAAGGAGGTTATGGAAAATGACCTACTTGGATAAAAACAAAACCTATACACTAGAAGAATTTTTACTATATGTGAAGGAAGAGCGCGCAGAGTTATATGAAGGCACTCCTGTTTTTATGGCACCCGCTTCTTTCCAACATGAGAACATCATTGCGAATTTGAGTAGACAATTCGGGAACGCACTACATGGTAAAACATGTTATGTATTTGGCAGCAATCTGCAAGTTGTTTTTCCGTTTAAAAACGAAAAAAAAAGGAAAGGACGATGTAGTTGTATTACCCGACATTTCCGTTATTTGTGACACGAGCAAACTGCGTAATAAGCGTTGTTATGGGGCGCCAGATTTAGTTGTAGAAGTACTATCTCCAAGTACAGGACGTAACGACCGCTTGCTAAAACGAAATTACTATGAAAAAGCCGGTGTAAAAGAGTACTTAATCATTGATGGTCAAAATCAATACATTGAAAAATACGTTCTCCATGAAAATACACTCAAGTTAGAAGAAATCTATACCAGTGAAAATCAACCTTTCTGTTCCACATGTTTTCCGGACATTACTTTTTCTCCTGAAGATATATTTTCTTTCCAGGAAAACGATTGAATATATCTATACACCACAAGGTTGCCCCGGCGGATTATAAACAACAACTTTAGCCTTATTACCTGTGAAAATTTTCCCGGGGCGTTCAACAATCCCGACAATCCCCCTACATCCCAATGCTAATTTCACAAAGCGTGCTGCCATTTTAGGCTTGTCCGGATATTGTTCCTGAATGACCATTCCGGGTTGCGTGCACGGCAGATTTTCCCCTTCACACAAAATCCCTGCTCCGCTCGGAAAAACAATTCGACTACCTGGCGTTAACCTCGTTAGATCTTGGAACCCGCGTAGTACAATATTTGCACCTAACCATTCTGGCAATATCCGCTCTACACCAAGTTTTTCTGCAACTAGATCACATTCTTCTGCTGAAACAATGGAAATCTGTCTTCGATTGAAAATTTCCGTGCCACGTTTATACATCGTTTCCCTTGCTCCAGCTAATTTGGTTAAACCAAAATGTAGATCCCCGGGAATTCCGCCATATTCCAGGTTCGCTTCTAAAACCTTATTGGTTACAAAAGTATCGGACTGATTAGCGATCAATATAGAATCAACTTGAACCTCATGATCTTTCCACATTTTAGTACCTCATTTCGAATATATAACTACCTTTTGAAAAACAAATACTACTCTTACTGATTCTCCTTGATTACTTACCACACTCACTAGCTCCCCTCCTCCTTATTTATCGGGATAAAATACGATTCACTTCAAAAATATTTTAATTATTGAACGGTTTACTTTGCTGTAATTAAGCGCTTTGCTATTTTTGCTAACCTTACAATACCCTTTTCAAGCTCGGCTAACGACGCATAAGAATAGGATATCCGTATATATTGGGTTGCATCACGATCGTACAGGTGTCCTGGATTAAGTAATATCCCCTCTTTTAAAGCTTGTTCAAAGAGGTCCCGGATCGATAGTGGTGGAAGTATGCGTACCCATATATAAAATCCCCCTGTTGGAATTTCCCACGAAGCAATATCTGCAAAATGTTTATCAAGCAGTTCAATAACAGTGTCCCGGCGAATTTTAAGTTGGTTCCTGATTTCAACTAAGTGCTCTTCATATAATCCACTTGAGAGCCATTCAGCCGCGGCCCATTGCGATAATGCGCTAGAACCATAATCAGTCTGCATTTTTATATCGGAGAGTCGTTCGACAACAGGCTCAGGACCAATAACCCAGCCAATTCTAAGTCCCGGGCTAACCGATTTGGACATACTTCCAAGGTAAAGAACCATTCCATTTTTGTCACGCGCCTTTAACGGTCTCGGAGCAGCAGAATCGATCCATAAATCCCGGTAAACATCATCTTCAATTAGGGGTAGGCTTAATTTTTCGCATAATGCCATGAGATCCTTTCTTCTTTCTTCCGTCATAAGCGTACCTGTGGGATTATGAAATGATGGTATCGTATACAACAAAGCTCCATTGTACTGTTTTTTGTATTTCTGCATTATCGATGTTTGAATACCCTGTTCATCCATCGGAATTCCAAATAATCGAATGCCAGCAGACTGAAAGACATGAACAGAATACAAATAGGATGGTCTTTCAAGCAATACAGATGACCCCGGATGTAACAGGCCAAGGGAAATTAACTGTAAAGCTTGTAGTGATCCTGAGACAATTAAAATCGATGAAGGAGATGTATGGATCCCCAATTTCTTTAAATGTTTTGTTAGTTGCTGACGTAAATAGAGATCACCTTTTGCTTCTTCATATCCTAGTGACATTTTCCTGACTGCAAGTTGTTGAAAAATAGTTTGCATTTGTTTATTTGGTAAAAGCTCAGGTGAAAGTTCCCCTGTCCCTAGCCGAATCATATTGGTACGGAACTCAGCATCGTTAATCTCCTTAATAGTTGGCAAATTTGGCCGGTGAATCCCTGCTTCTACATAAGCATTCCAATTGGGTGGTGGACTGGAGGCCATGAGACTCCATGTATTATTAACAACTTTTGTCCCGCCTCCCCTTCGCCCCGCAATTAAACCTGCTGCTGTTAATTCATCTAATGCCGTTACAATCGTGCTTCGGTTGACATGAAAAACTTCAGCCAATGTCCTTTGTGAGGGAATTTTGGTTCCAATCGTCCATTCCCCATGGATGATTTTTTCCTTTAAATATTCCTCAATCTGTTTATGTATAGGTGTTGCTGCCTGCCGATCTGGCTGCCATCCGAAATGGTTCATTTCATTCTCTCCCCCTAAAGGCATTATATAATTTGGTTGGCTCAATATCCATCCAAATGGTTGGAGACAAATCGTTTATGTTCCTCTAAAATAATAGCAGATTTTATGGGGAGGAAGAATACAAATGAGTGAAGCAATTATCCATGGGTTTATACTAGCATTAGGGCTTATTCTTGCCTTAGGTGCCCAAAATATTTTTGTCTTTAATCAGGGAGCCCTGCAGCCAACATTCACAAAGGCGCTGCCGGTTATTATCACAGCGTCCATTTGTGACACATTCCTGATAACGCTGGCTGTTTTAGGAGTATCATTAATCGTATTAAGCCTTGCGTGGCTGCAAATCGTTATTTTTGGTATCGGATTTATCTTCCTAAGCTATATGGGATGGTCGATATGGAACAGTACATTATCCACGAGTGAGGAGACAAGTCAGCTGTCAGCAAAGAAACAAATCACCTTTGCTCTTTCCGTTTCCTTGTTAAATCCGCATGCAATCCTGGATACGGTTGGAGTGATTGGTACCAATGCAATAAATTACACAGGTTTTGAAAAACTAGCATTTACATTAAGCTGTATCATGGTATCCTGGCTGTGGTTTTTCGGTTTAGCAATCGTTGGGCGAATGATTGGCCGGGTGGAAACAGCTGGTAAATGGATGATCCGGCTAAATAAACTATCTGCAATCATTATTTGGCTTGTGGCTGCTTATATAGGAAAAGAATTGGTCGATCTGATCTGGTAAAAATAATGCAATTAATGTAGGAGGAAAATCAAGTGAATGAGCCATTTTCAGAATAATATTATACTTCCATTGCTTCAACAAGGAATGCTTGCTATATTTAAGTAAAATACACTAATTTTTATAAAGGAGGATTGTAAAATGACCCAGTTGGATAAAAACAAAACGTACTCACTGAATGAATTTTTACTATATGTTAAGGAAGAACGTGCAGAACTATACGAGGGTGTTCCTATTTTTATGGCTCCGGCATCATTTGAACATGAGGGTGTAGTTGCCAACCTGATTCAAGAAATCGGTAGCGCTCTTAAAGGAAACACATGTCAAGTGTATGGGAGTAATCTTCAAGTAATCTTTCCATTTAAAGACGAGCAAAAAGGAAAAAATGATGTCACAGTGCTACCCGATATATCCATTGTTTGTGATAAAAGTAAACTTCGTAATAAACGTTGCTATGGGGCACCTGAAATGATTGTGGAAGTACTCTCCCCTAGTACATCCAGAAACGATCGATTGCTTAAACGTAACTATTATGAAATAGCCGGTGTGGGGGAGTATTTAATTGTTGACCATCAAAATCAGGCTATCGAAAAATATGTACTTCATAAAGATGCATACACTCTTGAAGATATTTATTCCAGCGAAAACCAATCTTTCAGTTCAACACGCTTTCCAGATATAGCCTTTTCTATTGAAGATATATTTTCTTTTTTAGATTAAATTAATAAGTAACAAAAAATGGCTCTTCGCTATCTAGTGTGGATACAACAAATTTCTAGGATTGAACTTTCGCCATTAATTATGTTCATTTCACCTTATATCTACTATTGGTCACGACATGAACAAGGCCAAACCGGACAAGGGAATGGGGTTCAATTGCTCGCTCAACATTCTCCACTTGTAACTCAACTAATTGCCCCTGCTCTAGAGTGGACGGAACAAGTGGAAATCAACACTAAATAGCGACGAACCAATAATGTGACTGAAGACGTTCTCTTCTTTTATTCTATCAGTCTGCCTTTACGAATCAAATGTTTTCCTCTTTTTGGACGATGCATATATCAGTCTAAATCATCTAACTTCTATAAAGTTTGACTATTTCATCTAACTTTTGTTATATTAGATCATATAATCGAATTCACCTATACTTTGGTTGTGGAAGGGGTTGTTTCAATATGTCCAATCAAGTCTCCGTTTTCATCATGGATGTTAGTAATTCGTCGGAAGAACATATTGGGAATGAAGTCAGTGAATATCTAGCACAATTAAAAAATAGCATGACGAAATGGACACAAAATAGAGTGGCGACAAGGATTAGTCACCGCGCGGGCGATGAACTGGTCGTTGTATGCAAGGGTTATGCCACCGCATATGTACTTGCTTTCTATATCAGCCGTATTTGGAAGTTCACCGACCACCTACCTTATTTCGGTCTATCATTTGGTGATATTCAAGCGGATGTAAATACCTTAAACTTAGAAACCTGGATTCATCCATTAATGAAACAAGCGAGACAGGCCAATGATTACCTGAAAAATCAATCGAACAGAAGCCTTTTTCGTTTTGCATTACCACGTTCACAAAGAGAACAAGGCTACACCGCTTATAGCGAGCAGTTTGAAGCATTGATCAATACCGATTTAACGCTAAAGCAGGAGCATATGAACGAACAAACCGACATTCAATCTCTCGTCTGTTCTCTCTATCTCATACTCGGCCAGCAAAATAAAGTAAGCCAATATCTTGGACGAACGACAGCTACTATTTCTCATCATATCAAACAGGGTAAAACACAAGTTATCTTACAAGCCTTTGATGATATGGTGAAGGTGCTGGGTTCATTAGGAGCACCGGATGAGGCATTTCTAGCGGATAAGCTGCAAAGCAATATTAGACGACATATCAACCATCATCTAGGCGATTATTTTCCTGTAGAAAGGAGTTCATCATGACTATTCTATTGCTGCTTCTTGCTCATTTCATCGCCGACTTTTGGCTGCAATCAGACCAAATGGTGAAACAAAAAATCAAATACTTAAAAAAACACATGCTTCATCATCTGTTGACAACAGGGATCACACTGGCAATTATCTGGGGCTATCAATACAGTTTTCAACATGTGATCCGTTATTTTATACTGCCTTTCGTCTTTATAATCGTCACGCATCTGCTGATCGATTGGTTGAAAATAAAACTAGTAAACGCCATGAAAAGCAGGAATCTGGCCAGGCTGGGATATTTCTTGTTAGACCAAGCATTACATGTGCTGATGATACTCATAACCTGTATCCTGTTTTTCCATATGCAGGCTCCAGCAATGGCAGAAAAACTATTAGACTTGTATGGAGAAGGTCGTTTAACCCTGTTCGATACAATGTTATTGATGATAATCATTTATATATTGGCGACAAGTGTTAGCGGTCATATCGTAAAGCATATCATTGGTTCCTTTCCGTCAGAACTTGCAAACTTTGAAGGGGCGCTGACATTACGCAATCAAATGAACCATGTACCAGAAACAAAGCAGCCTCAGAAAGAAAATAGTTTCACAGAGGAATATCATTATTATACTTACTCCACTCCGCTGCGTTCACATGGAAAATGGATTGGCTATATTGAAAGATTGCTGGTTATTCTATTAACGGCAATTAGCGCTTACCAGGCGATTGCGTTAATTATCGCGGCCAAGTCGATTGCTCGATTCAAACAGCTAGATGATCGAAACTGGGCAGAATATTTCTTGTTAGGCACCTTATCTTCTATCTTGCTTGGTTTAGTGCTCGGGCTCGTGGTACAAGCGATTTTGTGAAGATTAGTGATTTTCGGCTCTATTAATCCATGGCTGTAAAGACAGCTTGATAAGTATCAGCTACATTATCGGACAAGGGACATGCCGAAAGCTCCCCTTGTCTGACAATGGGTCTTCAATTCCAGCTAAGCTAAGAAATATTGATTCATGCACTGATTGTTCCGTAACAACATCAACTGATTTATTCAGCAATTCTTCAACTACATCCTTAAATCCGATCAAATCGAATAAACTTCTCCCTTTCTCAAATGAAACAATGAAATCGACATCGCTATTTGTGTCGTCCTCAAGCCTTGCAACAGAGCCAAAAACTTTCACATCGTAAATTCCGTGATTACCAGCAATTTCAGATATTTGTTCCCGCTTATCTTGTAATTGGGAGTATTGTCACAATAAGCCCTTCCGTTTTGTTTTAGCTTATTAATATGTTACTTCTATTATAACGCATTGGGTGAATATTATTTTTCATGATCAAAATTTCGCCTTACTACTGGATAATTTTTTGCTCACCAAGCTTAACGAATGAATGAAATGGGCAACGCCATCTTCATCGTTTGAAAGCGTAATTTCATGACAGGCGTTTTTAATTTCCGGATGGGCGTTTCCCATGGCTGCGCTACTCCCTGCTATCTTTAACATGGATAAATCGTTAAAACTGTCGCCGACTGCGGCCGTATCTGCTAGTGGGATATTTAACTTATTTGCAAGACGTTTTAACGCAAACCCTTTTGAAGCATTGACGTTTTCCAATTCAAAATTATGTTTAGCAGATTTGACAATCGACAACTCTTTCCGCGGGGCAAATTTGGTCCATCCTTTTTTCAGCTTTTCTGCATCAAATGAAAATGCAAGGATATTATAAAATTCCGTATCCATTTGTAACAGGTCTGTAAATGATTGAATATATGAAAATCCTGTTTGGCTGAATTGTTTCCGCGCCGCTTCATGCAGTTCCTGCATATTAGTGTCCGGGTTAGCACTTTTTACCCTGTCCATTTCTATAGCTAGCAGTTCCCGTCCATTATGGGGAGTGAAAATGGAATATTTGCTGAAAACCTCATAATAGAAATCCTCTTGTTCCAGCCACCTTAGGATTTCCATTACAACTTCCTTATGGATTGGTACAGAATGAAAGAGATTCCCATCTGGTTTATGGATGGTGGCTCCATTAGCGCCAATGATCCACGTATTGATTCCTGTCCCCTTAAAGATTTCTTTCACATCAAAATGGGCACGTCCAGTAGCAACGACCACTTCTACCCCACTCGATTGTGCGTCTTTGATTGCCTGTAAATTGTTTTGACTAATTCGGTTTTCTTTATTCAACAAAGTGCCATCCAAATCAATAGCTATTAATCTTATCATGTTATGAAACTCCTTCCCGGTCTTGATCAGCTGTCAGTAGTTCAACATTATATTTGTCTAATAGATACTGAAAGGGTTTAGTTGGTGTTTTATCTGTAATTAATATATCGACCTGCTGAAGATCAGCAAATCCATAGAAGTCTGTAATCCCTAATTTTGTATGGTCAGCCAACACAATAACCTGTTTAGCCTGCTCGATCATTTTGCGTTTTACTACGCCATCCTCTTCATGGGCAATCGTCAGCCCCCTATCCGATATACCGACGACACCGATAAATACTTTATCAACATGGTATTCTGAGAGTTTTTCAACGACAGAGGCCCCGTATAAAAAACGGTGCTCTTTTTGCAGTGTTCCACCTAAAAGCTGGATATTTACTTCTGGTTTGGAGGATAATACTTCTGCCTGGTTAATAGAATTTGTAATAACCGTACAAGAAATATTTGCTATCTGTTCAGCACAAGCTTGAACGGTTGTCGAGGCATCCAAAATAACCCGATCATTACGATAAATCAAAGAGCTTGCTTTTTTTCCAATAATTTTTTTCTCTTCCGATACCATTTGAAGACGACTGGAATAGTTTTTTACTTCATGACTGACTGATGGCAGGATAGCGCCACCTCGCGTGCGTATAATCGCTTTCTCTTCTTCGAGTCTGACAATATCCCTTCTTGCTGTATCCCTTGAAACATGAAAAAGCGAACATATTTGTTCAACGGAAATCCGATTGTTCTTCTTAAGAAATTCCAAAATTGAAACTAACCGCTCTTCTTGATACAAAAAATACACCTACTTTAAATTAAGCATTTGTAAGTAATTATACAGATAAATTATGTTTTTGCAATTATTATTAAGCATTTTAATGCATATATTATTTTATCACGCATAATTACTTAAGCATTTATAAGTAATTATTTGAGCTTCAAAATGGCGAAAAAGTAACTATTAAAATCTTAATTAGCCTTGACCAGAAAACGGTGTTACCTTTCGGGGATTATTATGATAAGTGATTTGGTATTCCGTCAGTGGTAGCAGTTCTTAAAAATTATTTTTCTTCTCCTTTCCCTCCCCACCTTTCCTGCAATTGCCTTATTTCTTCCTTATGTGTAATCTCCTCTTTTGGCGTTTCCAAAATAAACGGAATATCCTTTAATTGTGGTGTTTTAACTAGTTCATCAAATTGTGATTCGGATATATAACCATGGCCGAAAATGTTGGCATGACGGTCTTTCCCTGAACCGGTATCATATTTAGAGTTATTAAAATGGATTGCCTTTAACCGATCAAAGTACCCGAGTTCCATTCCTTTCTCCAGCACTTCATCCCAATTTTCACCATTCCATAGTCCACTTGCAAAGGCGTGACATGTATCCAGGCAAAATCCTATTTTTTCCGGTCGGTTAGATAAGTTGCGGACCTGGACAAGCTCTTCTAATGTCGTTCCAATTGATCCAGGTTTTCCAGAATTATTTTCCAGCAGTATTTTGCAACTGCCTTCCCACTCACTGAGAACTTCATCTAACATATCAATCATTAACCGATAACTTACCAGCGGATCGTCATGGCTGATCTGATTCCCGAAGTGTACTACTACACCAATCGAACCACAGGCATTCGCAATCTCCAAATCATTTCGCAACGATTGAATAACATCATCCCTTTTCTTAGCGCTTTTAGGTGTCAAACTCGTGGGATATGGCATGTGCGCGATAGATTCAAGGCCATGCACTAAGCAAAAATTTTTACATAACATCGCGTCATCCCTGTTAAATTCTTTCACAGACAAACTTCTTGGGTTCTTTGGAAAATATTGAAAAGCTGAAGCATTCATTGATAAGGCAAGTTTTGCTGCCCCAAAATAACCATCCCTTATGGAAACATGACTGCCAAATTTCATGAAACCCCCACCTAACGCTGACATCCTTGACAATAGAACGTTTTCCGAGAAGAAATTTCATCCCTGATAATGGTTCCACCACAACGGTTACATGTCTCTCCATCACGGCCATAAACATAGGTATTCCGATTATAACCACCTGTTTTGGTGTCCCCTACAAACAATGGCTGATCCATATAACCTCCGTATTGGATTGCTCGCTGCAGGATAAAACGGATGGATTGATACAATTGAACCTTCTCATTGTCAGTCAAGTCGTCCAATTTCCGTTTCGGCAACAGCTGGGCATGCCAGGCAATTTCATCGGAATAACGATTGCCAATCCCCGACAGGAATTCCTGGTCAACAAGTGTCGTTTTAACCCTGCCTCTTCGGTTTTTGACAAGCTTCAAAAAAGAATTAGGTGAAAAATTTACATCCAGTGGCTCCGGTCCTAAATCCATTAATTCTTGCTTTGCCTCTTCTTTTGTAAAAAGATGAAGATATCCTAACCTTAATCCAATAAAATAGAGATGGTAGTCACCAAAGGATAACTGCACTTGCACGGTACGATCCGGCTTTTCTTCTGTTGTTCCATAAAACATCCAGCCACCTAGCATGAGGTGTAATAGTAAACAAGAGCCATTTTCAAGGTGAAAGAGTAAATGTTTGGCCCTTCTCTCTATAGCTTCGATCTTCTGATTTTGCACCATATGTTTAAAGGTTTCTGGCTCTACATTAATTGATTTTTCCCGATTAATGATTACTCCCGCTATCGTGTTTCCGCCGATCTTTTGGGTAAGTAACGTTTTATAAGTTTCCATTTCCGGCAGTTCAGGCATTTTGTAACCCCCAAAAAAATGTTAATGATTGCTCCTCAATAATTCTTACACCTGCCATCTGCAAGTCTTAATTAACTCACTGGTCATCCTTACATTCCATAAACAGTCTTAGAATAGTATGGAGGCCTTTTGCAGATCCTATACAGTTCTAAGGGTGAACCTATTAAAAAGAAAGATCCAATCAGAAGAAAAAATCGGGCAAGAAGACCTGAATGTCTCCCTACCCGATTTTTTCAATCTGACTTTTGGTCAATCGTTCCTTCAGCATAATCATCTGAAACTTGTTCATGGGTTTCTGCCAATCCTTGCTCAAACTGGTTTTTTCCCTGATAAAACGAAGGGTGATAATTTTTTTCAGCAATTTTACGGCTGTCTTCCAGGTCGACCTTGTTCTTTTGATTTTTTGGCATTTGAAAACCTCCATTTTTATTTAACTTTCCCTCCGACGATCACCCGTTATTTTTCATCAATCCAATCTTTTCATTCCAATTATCGTTAATAATTTCTTATAAGCCGATAGTATTTCTGCACATTTTGCGTATGCACACTATATATGCCAATACGAATTTAATTAACAACCATATGATAGTAGTGATCCGATTTGAAAAGGAGGTAATTTTAAATGAGTTATGGCGGCAACAATGGATTCGCGTTAATTGTCGTTCTCTTTATCTTGTTGATTATTGTCGGAGCAAGCTATGTAGGAGGCGGTTATTAAGATCTGAAATTTAAGTAATAGCCCCTTTCAGCGTGTTTTATTACACAAAAAGTGGGAGAGCCTTGCCAGGGTTCTCCCTATTCTCTAAAAAATGGATTTGAACAAGAGACACACGCTTATATTAATTCCTTCTTTGAGTCATCACGAATGGCTTCCTTTTTCCTGTTAAATTTTACACCGACTATGAAAAACGCATAGTAATAATAGGACATAAAAGTCGGATTAATTATAAAAAAGTGGACAAGATATGCTTATTACAGAACTAACAATTTAGATATAGCGTGCAGCGAGAATAAAAAGGAAGGGTTTGGTACAATGGATCATCTAAAAGTATTAGGGATAAAATTCATTACTATTTCTATAAGCGTTTTCTCGATATTCGGGATTTTTTTTAATGCTACGTTAATAAATTTGTTTTGGATTAGTTTATTTGTTACAGGAATTTCTTATCTTATTGGCGATTTATTTATGCTGCGGAGATTTGGTAATATAGCTGCTTCCATTGCGGATTTTCCATTAGCATTTCTTTCACTCTGGGTGTTGGGTACTTTATTAATTGAAAGTAGTATTCCGATTGTTATGCTTTCTTTAATGGCAGCTTTCTTTATTACCTTTTGTGAGCCTTTCATTCATACCTACATCATCGAAAACCAACTTTCAGATGATGGACGGACTGATTCACCTAAAATGAGCCAATTACAAACCGAATTCGCTGAGGAAACAGACGGACAAACAATTACCAATAAGGAAAAACATGATAGCTAATTCTTCTATAAATTAATACGCAAACAATAATTACCTGTATCTTTTGAACTGATACAGGCTTTTCTTTTACGAGCTAACTACCTATACGCCCTATTGACAAGTTAATGAATATTTTTATCAATCTTTACTATTATATTATCAACTATTTCAAAAAGTGAATTTTCCTTTGCTCAATTCTTTCATTAGGCGGAAAGGTAAAATTACGAATAATTTAAGTGTTTTTTTGGATAATAAACAGTAAATATGTAAAAGAGGATGTTCAACTATGGAACAAATAGAAAAATTAAAAACTGCAGCTATGGCAATGGCTAGTGATCTAAAGGTACAGACTGTTGGCGGTGCAGAAAAAACGAACAATACTGTTATGGATATGGACTATGTAAATAGCATTTTGCATGATTGGAACGCTATGCCCAAAAAGGCAGCAATCCTTACAATCGAACAATATGGCCCTCCAAACGAGGCTATTTTCAGTCGACTCATCTGGTATAACAATGGACCATGGAAACGGACGATTGTATATCGAGATGAAATACCACATGATTTCCCTCAACCTCACACTGATGTTATAGAGAATTTTATCAACTACTCTGTTCCACTGGACATGTTTAATGAGCTCGCAAAATTTGATGGAAGCATAATAGTTGAACGGACTAGAGGAGAAGTGTCTTCCCGATGTGATATGGAGGCTGCCAATATTCTCGCACTTAATTTAATGAATGATATTGTTACAGGTAAGTTAAATGCTGAAAAAGCACGGAAAGTCTATTGCGAAATTATAACAGCATTTATGATGAACAATTCAACACCATATGCAGAAAGACTTCAATTCGCAGTACCAAAAGGTAAAACGTTTGATACAGATAAGGTCATGATCGTTAATGAGATGTCAAATCAAGTAACTGAAAAAGTTGAGGATGTTCTTAGTAATGATTCGAATATTTAGTGAAGTTTTAAATTAACCTGCTTTTTGTAAGGTAATCGGTTTTTAAAGAAAAAAACTTACCTCTATTTAGTCTTTTGGCGCGCATTAATTACTCCTACTCTTCCCATATTTATTTAATTTACCGACATTCAAATGGAAATATGGGAAATTTTAAATGGTATGCTGTGTTATATGTAGCCTCTTATTATGGTCTAAAGCAAGACTAAAGAAGGATTCGTAAACCTGCTCGAAACCTTATAAAGCAGAAAAACTATTTTGCAAGGAGGTCTTTACCATGAAACACCAACAGATTGACCAAGACGGTCAAAACTCAGATACGGTCATTGCCTTAAAAGAAGCTGACACAAGGAAGGTGAACCAGTCGAGGGATCACGTTTTCAGTAAATTGAACAATTTAACCTTAAAGAAATTAAAAGACCAGGTCATTGTGATTACAGGGGCATCAAGTGGAATCGGTTTGGTAACAGCAAGAATGGCTGCTGCAAAGGGGGCAAAAGTTGTTGTTGCTGCAAGAAATGAAAAGGCATTAATGGAACTGGTTAATGAATTGCGAGAAAAGGGCCATTCTGCAACCCTGGTACAGGCAGATGTGGGACGCGAAGAAGATGTAAACAAAATTGCAGAGACGGCTATAAAAGAGTTTGGGCATTTTGATACATGGGTTAATAATGCCGGGATATCCATCTTTGGACACGCTATGGAAGTAAGCATAGACGACATAAAGCGTATGTTTGCCACAAACTTTTGGGGTGTTGTCTACGGAAGCAAAGCCGCTGTGAAACATTTTAAAGAAAGAGGTGTCCCAAGTGCTCTGATTAATGTTGGAAGTCTGTTTGGAGACAGAGGGACGGTGATTCAATCGACTTATGCAGCTGCCAAATTTTCTGTACACGGATGGACGGAAAGCATAAGAATGGAATTGGAAAAAGAAAAAGTGCCGGTTTCCGTTACGCTTATCCATCCCGGCAGAATAGACACGCCTTATAATGAACATGCAAGAAGTTATTTGAATAAGCAACCAGCACACAGGGGAATGATTTATCCACCTGAAGCTGTAGCTGAAGCCATACTCTACTCGGCTGAAAACCCGAAAAGAGACATGTTTATCGGTTCCCAAGCAAAAGCTTTATACCTTGTGGGAACGCTTTGTCCACGCTTGACGGATAAACTAATGGAATTTATCATGTATCGAACCCAACATGCTAACAGACCTTCCAAACCACCTGAAGACAGTGCTTTATACCATGCAGGTTATGGGTTGCATGAGAGAGGAACAAATATCGGTTGGATCCGGTCCGGCAGTATGTATGTAAAAGCAGCTAAACATCCCATCTTTTCAACAACAGCAGCAATTGGAATAGGAGTAGCAGCCTGGGCAGCAATGAAACGGAAAAAATAAATTAATTACATTTTTTGAATAAGACACCCTCGCATTAGGTTACTTTAATGAAGGATTGATTCATAAAAACTGGGCAAAATAATCTTGAATTTTAAGAACTGGAGTGAAAACAAATGGAAATGAATGATGAGGAAATCGTTAATTATTTTGATCAATCAATTTCGGATTTTAAACAAGGCAGTAGTCGTCTTAGTAAAAAATTGCCGGAAATGACCCAAGGATACTTTGATTTTACGGAAGCTTGTTTTCAAGAAGGGGAAATCAGCAAAAAACATAAGCAACTGACTGCGCTCAGTATAAGTATTTATGCACAGGACGAATATTGTATTATCTACCATACAAAAGGCGCCGTTGAACACGGAGCAACTGAACAGGAAGTAATGGAGTCAATCGCCATTAGTGCAGCTCTAGGCGGAGGTGCAGCTTTCTCCCAAGGTGCAACACTTGCAATGGATGCGTTTGATTATTACAACCAGAGTTCCAAATAAAAAGGAGTTATATTGGTGGCTGAAGTAACTATTATTGTAAAAGAAGCTACATCCGGCAGTGCTATCCAGGAAATCGAACATTACCTTAATCAATTGGATGGCATAGATAGAGTTTTAGTGGATACAGCTGATGGCGAAGTTAAGGTTGAATATGATGATAAGAAAATCTCAGGGAAACGGATTGTTGACAGCTTGCAGCAGCACGACTTCTTATTGATGTAGCAATTGTCATCTGTTTGTCTGACTCCTTCTTTATCAAGCGTAGATTTTTTTCGATTAAGAGGATGTTCAAAAATTCATTAAATGATAATGCGAAACTCGGGTCACTTACTTGTTTCTCCCTGCTTGGCGAATTCAGCACTTTTCCACGTGCAATATGAACTGAAGAAAGCTTTCCTTGGTGCTCTCACTATGCCGACTCGCCCTTCAAGACCAAATTTTTGTAACTTTGAAAACGCACTGTTATCAACGCTTGATCCATTTGTTTAATATTTCTTATCCCCGTGAATACGCAGGAAAAAGTAGGGAACCTTAAAAATGCAAGGGGATTTATTACATGAAATTAATCAGGAGGATTGCTATGGGAATTTTAAGTGGAAATTCTAACGACGAGCCAATGCACTATGGAGAGGTTTACGGAGCTTGGGCTTTTTTAACTGCCGCTAAAGGATCAATCGCTGGCAACCAGACTCATTTAAATCATGCAGGTGATGAAGACCTGCGAAAATTACTTGAAGAAACTATTCAAGAAGGACAAAACGAAGTTAATCAGATTGAAACGCTCTTAAAAAATAATGGGGTTGATATGCCACCAACCCCTCCGGAACGACCTAAAGCTTCCTTGGAAGATATTCCGGTTGGTGCTCGTTTTATGGATCAGGAAATAGCGGCTGCTTTGTCCGCGGAGATAGCTGCGGGATTAGTTGCATGCAGTAAGATGATTGGTCAATCCATCCGAGAAGATATTGCAATGATGTTTGAACAAATTCATACGCAAAAGGCATCGCTCGGAGCAAAAGTTCTTAAGCTGAATAAAGAAAAAGGCTGGTTGATTCCTCCTCCATTACATCATGGTACAGCTAAAGATTGATTTGATGAGATTATGAGTTCATATTTAGTCTATGTTTCAAGGTATCAAATTTTTTGTAATCGACATGGAAAATGATCCCGGCACAAATTACCGGGGTCATTTTAGATCCTTCTGCAAGGAAACAATTTTTTAGCGGCCAAATTTTACTGAATTATTGATTCAACTGTTGTTGGTTCAGTTGTTAAACTATTTGAGCGATCTATTGCAGTGTTACCTATTCCCCTATTCCTCCTTGTTAACAAAGAACAGATTTCTAAACTGGTTAAACGTATCAGAACGTAATCCCAGACGTAAGGTCTCCAGTGAGATTACGTCTAATAAAGCAATATTGGCCAGGTTGACATTCGCCCCTACATGTTTAATAAAAAAAGTTTGCATCTTTTTATTTGGTGCTTCAAAGATTAGTCTTTCTAATGGAATACCCGAGTCAGCAATTTGTTCAAAAATATCAATTCGAATATCGCCATTCTCCCGACATATTCCACTTGTTCCGCTTTCTCTCGCTTCAGTGATGACTTTTGATGCACCAGCCTCTATATCCTCATAAATACTTTCAATCCATTCAGTGGAATCCTGATTATTAGCCATGAAAGAATCTTTATGACCAACTTCGCTAAAGACCGTAAATTCATCTGCAAAATCCTTGATGAACCTGGTTTTGTCACGGTTGGATATAGCGACTGTACCATTGGAAATTTCTACATGACTGCAGTTAAACGTTTTGCAATAGTTGTAAAACGATTCAACCTTATCCTGACTCAGAAACTTTTCGAATAACGTACCACCAAAAAAGAATTCTATTCCATGATCCTGCAAACAAGCTATTTTCCGTTCCAAAAAATGGGTCACAACGGATGTACCCCAACCAAACTTTACAAAATCAATATACTCACCCGAGCTACGAATGGTATCCCTGAACAAATTCAAGGGAACTCCATTATCAATGATAACCGTTAACCCTTTTTCTCTTGGTTTTGCTTCCCTTGTTGGTAGTATTAATCCCGATTCCGTCATACATTAACCCTCTCAATCTTTGGAATTTCGCTAGTCGTATTCATCTTCATAACGAAGTCCGTATTGATCTCTTTTAAACAATTATTAATATCTTCACGTAAAAATACCGGATTTTCTTCGTCAAAAAATTTTTCTGCTACATGGGAATGTTTGATTCTTTCTTTTACCTCCTGGGCTGAAATTAAATTTGAACTACCTTCCAGCATACTTTTGATATACTCTGCACAAGCAAGATCATCGTCCCCGCTCGGATGGGAGGCAATAATATGAATCATTTTCCCGTTTACGGCTGCCATTTTTTCTCTAATAAAAGCTGCCGTTTGTTTGGCATTTGAAAATCCGGTAACAAAGACATGCTTGGATGCCAAACAATTTAAAGCAGCCCGTACCCCATTCGTTGTCTTTTGTACAAGTGTTTTTCCTGTAAGATTTAGTTGTTTAATATGAGATGGCGAGTTATCCAAATCGAATCCTTCGATAGCTAAACCATCTACCTCCCCCGCCAGCAGGAAGTCAGGATTTTCCTTTTTTATTTGTAACGCCTGTTCTATTGAATCTGCAAGAAAAATACAATGCACCCCTTGTAAAAAAGCATAATGTGCTACCGTAAATGCACGAATAACATCAATAACAATCGTAATATCAGCAGCTTTAGGGGGTGCCGCATTACCTTGGTAAATGATAATCTGCATTCGTTTTCCCCACTAACCTCTAAAAAATTGGATACAAATTTCGTGTAATTATCCGAACCACATACACTAAGTATATTCGCCTATTATATAGTCGTTACAATTATTTCTAAATCCAGTCTTTAAGAGGATGTTCAAAAAATCACCAAATGACTAACCGGCGAATCTCTTCGTTAGCAGCGGAGGATCTTCTGCTAAAAACTGTCCCACGACAATTACCAACAGCAAAATTCAGTACGTCCTGTTCAAGCCCAGTTCCGGGAGCAACGCCGTCTCGACCATTCAGTGACTTTTTGAACACGTAACTTTAAACAAAATAGGCGTTTTATCTTTAACAAACCTTGATCCATTTGAATACATTTATTTCAGGCAGATACCCACGCAATGGATTATTACGAAAGAATCTCATTGTTAGTTAAATGTTAGGTGGTAAAAAATGGAGGAAAAATTAACGTATGATAACTGGAACGACCAGGTTCAAGCGAAGCTCAACGCACGTTTAAAAGATTTCATGGACGTGATTAAGTGGGCCTTTCAAGTATATGAGGATAAAATCTTGTATTCTTGCAGCTTTGGAGCAGAAGGAATTGTTTTAATTGATCTGATTGCCAAGGTTAACCCCTGCGCAACGATAGTCTTTTTGGATACAGGTTTACATTTTCCCGAAACCTATTCCCTCATCGAAGAAGTGAAACAAAAATATCCCAACCTTAACATAAAAATGGTTAAACCGTCGTTGACTGTGGAGGAGCAGGCAGCTGAATATGGTAACAAACTGTGGGAGCGTCATCCAAATCTATGCTGTCATATCAGAAAAATTCAACCACTGGCGCGGGAGCTATCCCGTGTAGATGCCTGGATTTCCGGGTTAAGACGGGAGCAGTCAATTGGCAGAAGGAATATAGCGTATATTAACAAGGATGATCGATTCAAAAGCATAAAAATTTGCCCGTTAATTCATTGGAAATGGGATGATGTTTGGGAATATATCAAATTAAATAACCTCCCTTACAATAAATTGCATGACAACAATTATCCAAGTATCGGCTGTGAAATGTGTACACTTCCAGTTAAGGATGGAAGAGACGCACGATCGGGCAGATGGGCAAACTTCCAAAAAAGCGAGTGTGGGCTGCACCAATAAGTAGGGGCTGTTTTGAGTGATAACAATACTTTTATTTATCGTTGCTTCCTTTTTTGCTATCAATATTGGTGCAAGCGGTGCCGTAGCATACATGGGAATTGCCTATGGAACTGGTGCAATAAACAAACAAAAATTGCGTTACTAGTTTGTGAGGTAGACGTCTTTTTCGGTGCAATCCTGGGAGGTGGAGAGGGTTGTAAAAACACTGGGGGTCGGGGATTGTCCCTGGGAATGTTATCTCCATTCATGTCGCACCTCATCATCCTTACTTCGGCCTCCATATCTCTTTTTATCGCCAATCTAAGTGGTATTCCTTTGGTTACGGTTAGGGCCGGTATTGCTTTTAATGTACTGTTGTTGAGACATTGACCGTAATTATTATGTATTGGTTACTCTTTCCCTTACTTTCCCTTTTACTGGCATTTTCCGTAAATAAAGTAATCTAAATTATCGACAAGAAGTGATTGAAAGGTAAATGGTTGAAGTTTATGGGTCTATTAGGCATCATAACCGGCTTTTTGGAGACGTTTTCTGCAGGGCTAATACGATTGACCAGGGAAACCTCGTTGGCGGGTTTGTCGCGCTAGGCGCCATTCTTCTCGGTGACAATGTACTTGAAACAAATGGCAAACGGATTACAACTTTGAAACTGATAATTAATTAATCCTAAAAAGGGAACAGGATTTCTACTATTCACCTGTTCCCATTTCTTATGGACACTATTTTTTATTATGATCCTTTTTGTTTGCCTTATTGTACCTTTATACCTCTATTCATATATCTCATCTGCATTTTTATAGCGCAATTTTTCCGAATCAATCCTATCTTCCTCGTGATTGTTTGCGTCTCTATTCTGTTGTCCCTCAGCTCTTTTATCATACTTCATTTCCTGGTTCCGATTACTTTTTCGATTCCTTATCATGTGATAAATTCCTTTCTTGTTAAACTAATTGCACGTATAATTTACCCAGAATTTCTCGTTTCAAACGGAAAGGCTAACAACTATACCCTCTATGCTAAAAAGGTCTGTGTTTTCAAAAAGTCACGGCAAGCCATCTCCAGAGTTCACCGCTTCTCATTTGGCAGCTTGTTAAACATCTTTAATAAGCCATGCTAGCATCATGATAATACTTAAATTCCAACAAATTATTTGCCGGATCAAGCAAAAAGAAGGTCAGATGTTCCTCCTGTCTGCCTGCAAACCGTACCATTGGCTCCTTAAAAAAGGGCAGGTCTTCCTTAATTGCCATTTGCAACGCCTTGTCGTACTCTTCCTTGGCTAAAAACGTAATACCAAAGTGGCGCGGGTACATTTTCGGATTTTCGTCTACATGATTCGGACTTAGATGACATACCACCTGGTCACCGAAAAAATCAAAGGTTACGCGATCAGCATACCTCCTTGCAAGCTTGCACCCCAACTTTTCATAAAATTCTACTGTCTCATCTAACTCCTTACATGGTATCGCCAAATGAAACACTTTATTTGTTTCTCTCATATTAATTCCTCCCGCTTTAACTGAGTTGTAAATACTTGGATAACAGCAATTACATAATTCCACCTTTGCAGGCTGTTATTCGGCTGTTTTTTCGCTAAACCTTATACGAGCGGTTTTGCTTCGTGTCAAAAAATATATAAATCTTTTTCCCAATTCCCGTCCTTATGTGTACAAGTAGTGCATATAATGAATGAAGTACAATACAGGAGGAAAAAGATGTTTACCATATTGGAAAAAGCAATTATTGGCATGGCGCTTTTACGGATATTATCAGGATGTATCGAAATATTTGCCGCCTATCTGATGATCCGCTTTAATGAAGTCGAAAAAGCGCTAATTATTAATACTTCACTTGCCTTGATCGGGCCTTTAATTTTGGTAATTACGACTGCGATTGGCATATTTGGCATTGCCGACAAGCTATCATTTGGAAAGTTTTTTTGGATTATTATCGGTGTTGGTTTCATTCTCTACGGTGTAAAAAGCAACTAATCGTTTCTAATCGAGTGAAAAAAATCAATCTTTACCTACATAACGAAATTTTTCTTCTGCTGGCGATCCATTATTCGCCCCAGAATTTCTTCCAAATACATGGAAAATGCTGGGTGGGTGCGCTGCCGCGGCCTTGGTAAATTAATTACCTGATTGAGACTGACCTTTCCGTTTTCAATTAAGATAACCCGATCTGCCATTGCGACTGCTTCTTCCACATCATGTGTTACGAGAATGGAAGTAAACTTATTTTTTTGCCATAATGATGCAATCAGGTCCTGCATTTCGATCCGGGTAAGTGCATCAAGTGCACCTAGTGGTTCATCAAGCAGCAGGAGTGATGGATCATGAACCAATGCCCTTGCCAGTGCTACCCGCTGTTTTTGTCCGCCAGATAGTTTCGCCGGATATTCCTTCATCCGATCTTCAAGCCCGACTTGCCTTAAAGCTATTTTTGCCTTTGCTTTTGCATCCTTTGCCAGGCCGATACAAACATTATCAATAACCCGCTTCCAAGGCAGCAAGCGGCCATCCTGAAACATGATTCGCGCATGTTCATTTAATTGTGTCAGCGGCTTATCATTAATTCGGATTACCCCTTCATTCAGTCTTTCCAGACCTGCAATTAATCGGAGCAATGTACTTTTGCCGCATCCGCTTTTCCCGACAATGGCAACAAATTCTCCTTTATGAATAGAAAGTTCCAATCCATTTAAAACAGTTCGATCGCCGTAACCCTTCTGAACATCTTTAAGCAGTACATGTTCTTTTTGTTCCGGAATTACTTTCACTTGTCTCCATCTCCTTTACCAGCCATTACATATTCCACTGAAGTAACCTCCGTTCCAAATATCTGGCGATAACATCCGATAATTTCCCGAACAAGGCATATAGTACAATACTAAGCACAATGACATCCATCTGCATAAATTCTCTGGCATTCATAGCCATATACCCGATTCCGGAATGCGCTGAAATCGTTTCCGCTACAATCAATGTTAACCACATGACCCCCAGCGAAAAACGAATCCCTACGAGGATGGAGGACATTGCCCCGGGGAGAATAACGTTGAAAAATAGTGCTCCCCCTTTCAGTCCATATGCCCTCCCCATTTCGATTAAACTTTTGTCAACTGATTTAATACCATGATAGGTATTGATATACACTGGAAATAATACCCCTAAAGCCACTAAAAATATTTTCGATGTTTCATCTATTCCAAACCATAGGATGACAAGTGGGATTAATGCCAAATGCGGTATGTTTCTGAGCATTTGGATAGAGGTATCAAAAACGAGGTCAGCAAATCGAAATACACCGTTAAATAAACCAAATAAAAAGCCGATAATCCCGCCAATGAGAAATCCGGCCAGTGCTCTCGTAAGACTGATCGAGACGTGGCTGAATAATTCCCCTGTTGATACCAGCCCAATAGCAGCTTGAAATACCTTTGTCGGAGCTGGTAAAATCCTTTCTGGAAGGGCTCCTGCCCATGAAAGAAGTTGCCATCCCGATAGTAACACCAGCGGAATACACCATGGGATGATTTTCACAGCCGCTTCCTTTCCTTTGGGTCTCACAAGCATGATCCTCCTTCTTTACTTCGATTGTTCTTGCATGACATCCGCTACGTTTATTTTTTTCGGAATAATGTTCAAACGATAAAACGTATCGGCAATTTCCTGTTGCTCCTGGATGATTTCTTCACTAATCGGATCAACACCATAGATGCGTCGCTCGACCGCTTTTTTGATCGCCTCTTCTTCAATATTTAAAATCGGAGCTAGCATCGCAACTAATTCCTCATGATTGTTGTTCGACCAATCAGACGAGTTTTTTATTTCTTCCATAACAACATCGATCAGATCCGCATGATTTTCAGCAAATTGGTCATTCGTAATAAAAAAATCCCGGTCGGTTGTAATCCCTTCCCCATTAACAAGCAGGGATGCATTGGAAAAAAGTTCCGTTGAGGCAGTATATGGATCCCAAACTACCATGGCATCTACATCTCCTTGCTCAAACGCAATTCGTGCATCTCCCGGAGTTAAAAAGGCTGGCGTTATATCTGTGTACTGTAAACTTGAATTTTCCAAAGCCTTCGCAATTAAATAATGGGAGCTGGATCCTTTCGCAAAGCTTACCGTTTTATTTTTTAAGTCGGCAACGGTTTTAATATCTGAATCCTTTGGAACCAGGATGCCGCTTCCTGCAAATTTCGATTTTCCAGCAGCAACAATTACAAACGGTGTACCTGCCGCCTGAGCAAAAATTACTGGAGAATTCCCAGTTCTGCCAAAATCGATACTTCCTGCATTTAATGCTTCAACCAAAGCTGGACCAGCCTGAAATTCTTTCCATTCCACCGTGTATCCAAGCGAATCCAGCCGCTCTTCAAGTGTTCCAAGTGATTTCAGAATGATAAGGGGGCCATTCTTTTGGTAACCAATGCGAATAACATGATCTTGTTCTGTATTAGCAGAAGCATCATCACTCATGCTACAGCCTGTAACAGCAGTCATACATAATAAGCCAATTAGCAGCAATGAAATCTTCTTTCTCATATCCCTTAACCTCATCCTTTTTTAATTTATATCTGTTTTTAGCCTATGTATAAATCATTCGCTGGTTCCTGTCCCGGATAAATTCGATACGGGATAATTTTTTCCTTTTTAGGAAAACTAAATTTACAAAAATAGAGGGGGTAATGTAATGAGCAAATTAAACGGTAATCCACAGGAGGAGCCGCTTCATTCTGGAGAAGTTTTTCATCTATGGTCATATCTATACGGATCAAAGGCTGTTCTGGTGACAATGCAGGTTTTAATTAATCATACAGGTGATCATGATTTAAAGGTGTTTCTAGAGGATCTTGTAGAAAGCGGCTTTACCCAGGAGGAGCAGCAGGTTGAAGCAATCATAAAGGAAACTGGGATTCGCTTGCCGCCTGCCCCTCCAGACCGTCCCAATGTAGAAGTACAGGATATCCCGGCAGGAGCTCGATTTAATGATCCGGAAATTGCTGGCCTTGTGCAAAAAGAATTGACAACAGGAAAAATATTATGCAGCTACATCATGGGGATTTCTTTTCGGGAAGACATCAGGACCATGTTCGGCGAATTCCATACCCAAAAAGAGGAATATGAAGTGAAACTTATGGGGATTACCAAGGAAAAAGGCTGGATCGTTTCTCCACCAATCAATTTAAAATAAAGGGTAGCTTTATTTTCCCCTGCTAAATGTTCGTTGAACGAACAGATTACGGGCAGTTCATCCCTCATTTATGTTTTTTGAATCTTGATGTGGGGGTTTACTGCCTGCCTTAGATGGGATAAATCTATATGTCAAGGAGTTGGCGAAAAAGTGCAATCCAAAAATAAGGGCATGACCATCATAGCCATCGGGTCTATCCCACTTATTATGACGTTGGGCAATTCGATGTTAATACCAATGCTCCCGGAAATGAAAGCTTCCTTAAAGCTTTCGCAAATGCAAGTTAGTTTGACTATTACCGTTTTTTCGATCGCAGCAGCTATTCTTATTCCGATTATCGGGTATCTTTCCGATCGGTTTTCACGAAAAATTATTATTGTTCCTTCCCTCGTTCTGTTTGGACTGGGCGGATTACTTGCTGGAGTTGGCGCTGCTTTTTTTGCAAATTCTTATATGTGGATTCTGATTGGCAGGACGATACAAGGAATTGGTGCAGCAGGTACAGCACCAATCGCAATGGCCTTGACAGGGGATTTATTTAAAGGGAGCGAACAAAGCCGTGTACTCGGAATTTTCGAAGCATCCAATGGACTTGGAAAAGTTTTATCCCCTGTTCTTGGGTCGCTCTTTGCCCTGATTACATGGTTTTCCGTCTTTTTTGTGTTTCCGGTAATAAGCTTGATTTCCGCTTTACTTGTATGGATTTTTATTAAAGAAAAGAGCAATCGGCAGGCACCCCCACCCTTCCCTAAATATGTCCGGGGTTTATTAAGTGTGTTTAAGCATGAAGGAAGATGGATTTTCACTACATATCTTGCAGGTGGAACATGTTTATTTACCTTGTTTGGGATCCTGTTCTATTTATCGGATGTTCTGGAAAAGGTATATAAAATTGACGGCTTTATGAAAGGTCTTATCCTGGCAATTCCATTACTTGTTATGGTAACTACATCTTATATTACCGGAAATAGAATCGGCAAGAACCTAGAACGAATGAAGAAATTGTCCGTTATCGGCTTTTGCCTGATGACGATTTCCTATGGATCACTAGTATTTCTGGAAAAACTAACCCCATTTCTGCTCGTACTTGCAATCAGCAGTGTTGGGGCAGGACTTATTCTGCCATGTGTGAACAGTATTATTACCGGTGCTGTTGGGAAAGAACGCCGGGGATTTGTCACATCATTGTATGGGTCTGTCCGCTTTCTCGGTGTCGCGCTAGGTCCCCCGATCTTTTCCCGTTTAATGGACTGGTCAAGAACCGGCATGTTCCTATCGATCGCAGTGTTCACACTGCTTGTTGGTTTGCTTGTGCTCACATTGCTTCATGTAAAGGGTAAAGATGGAAAGGAAAACAAAAATACTGTCTTTCGTTACGACTATATGTAATGTTATGGTTTCTTTCTCCAGCCAAGTGTATAAGCTTGATGAAACGTCAAATTACACACATAATCCACTAATTTTGTCGAAATCCATTGACTGGCAAAAGCGAGTAAAATTATTTTCCAGTCAATAATCATTGCGGTAATAAGAAAAACAAGACAATTGATATAAAATAGCGGCTTTCCAGGCAGGATCTCCCGTCCAGAGGCAATAATCAGGGCAACTACTCCCACTCCACCATTGGAGACCTCCTGGCGCATCAGCATCCCGATTCCGGTTCCCAGGAAAACAGAACCAAGTATCAGGTCGACCATCAGGTTTTGATCTGGGACGGAAACACTTTGCTCGAAAAACTCGATCGAAACAGATGTCATCGTGATACCGACAATTGTCCACAATACGAATCGTTTGCCAAAATAATTTACACCGAGGAGAAGCATGGAAAAATTGACAATCCAAAGTGCCAATCCGTCACTAATGCCAAACCAGTAGTTCAGCAGGATGGCAATTCCGCCAGCCCCACCTGATGGTATCGAATTAGGAAATAAAAACAGACCCATCCCCAGTCCTTGCATGGCTCCGCCTGTTAATACCAGTGCATTTTTTATCATGAATTGTTTCATGGGGTTCCTCCTTATCAGGAACAGGTTTCGATTGTGGTGTGGACAACTCTTCCTCCTATACTTATTCAGCCAGTCCGGGAAAAATGATTGGGAAGTTTTCGTATTTGGGGTATATAAACAAACCATGGATTTTACCCAGACATATGATAATAAAGAGTATTCCAATTGATTTGTATACAAGAGGAGGAGATGGTAATCATGCTAGTGGAAAGGAGAAATAGGGGATTTCGTCCGCGGTTTTGCTTGTTTCCAGGTTACAATTGGTGCGGACCGGGCTGCAGTGGTCCGGGAGCACCGGTAAACGCTGTTGACGCAGCTTGTAAAGCGCATGATTTGTGCTACCGGAAATATGGCCCGTCATGCGGATGTGATCAAGAATTTCTTTATCGCCTGCGTCCACTGATAAACCCTCATACACCAGAAGGACGCCATGCCCGAACCCTCTATCGGTACATGAGGCTGCAATCGCTTTTTACGTGTTAAATATGGTAATGCGAAGCGGGAACATTTAACAAGTGTCCTCGCTTGTTTAAACCGTTAGTGTTCAAACCTTTTGTTGTATGACAAATCTAAACATTACGTAGATTGATTTGACACCTGCTCAATCGACTGCACAAACAACCCCTCCCCTTCCAGCCATTCGGCAATAAAAACATCTTGATAATGATTTATTCCTTGTGCTTGAAGCTGCAATTTCAACCATTCCTCGTTCCGGCCAAACTCTTTTAATTCATCTCGTAACAATTCCCCGTCACGTATAAGTGTGATGGGAATATGTACAGGCTTTTCCGGAAGATTCAAATCCTGTTGCTGAGCTTTTTGTTTTGGTGATTTTTTTAATATGCTGATCGAACCGTTAGCTTCCAGATAACAGTATGCCACTTCACGTATTGAAAAAGTCTCGGACTGGCGCAGAAGACTTTGAAGCTGATTAAGATTCATCTTGTTTTTCTTTAACTGATCCCGATTGATAACCCCATTCCGAATTAATACAGATGGTTTCCCTTCAAATAGCTTTCTCATCTTTAAATATTTCTGTCCTAATGCTTCTACCACGAACAACAACAATGCCCACAATGTCATGGAAAAAATGATGTAACCAACACCTATTTTTTGATCGTATAACGCATTTCCCAACAGTTCACCCAAGACAATCGAACCTATAAACATAAACGGTGTAATTTGATTAATAATTTTTTTACCAAGGATCTTAATAAGAATAAACAATAGAGCAAATCCTACAACTAATTCAAGGGTTAAATAACCAATGTTCATTTGTTTACAACTCCTAACATTTCTAGCTACTATGATCATAACCATTTTTATTAAGCGGTAATCTGTTAAAAGGTGAACAACCTGTAAGCAGCTGGGATCATAAACAGTCCGGAAATTATGGTATAGTTAAGTCTAATGGGAGAAAATTTGTCAAAATAGGAGAACATCATGGGAATAACAAGTTATGCAAAATTTTCACTATACAAGAATGCCGTTTTTTCATTGACCTTACCTTTACAAAAAGAAGAAATCGTTGCGAAAAAATTTTTACTGGAGCAATCTCCTGATGCGAAGCTGTCAATATATTACGCACCGGTTGAATATATAAATGATGATGCTGCCATCCTGATTGTTGGTATTACACCGGGTTTTCATCAAATGCAAAAGGCTTACACGAAAGCGATACAGCTGAAAGTCGAGGGATTGAATAATGAAACGATACTTCATCAAGCGAAACTTGCCTCAAGTTATCAAGGCACGATGCGGAAAAATTTGATTCAAATGCTTGACGAATTAAGTTTGCCTGATTATTTGGGATTAGCATCTGCGGCAGAATTGTTTGGTGATGCAAATCATTTGCTTCATACAACTGGGCTGATCCCTTACCCTGTCTTTTATAAGAACAAAAATTATACTGGTTCCACCCCTGACTTGCTTGCGAATAACATACTCAGCCGCTATGTGATGGAATGTTTTGTGAACGATGCAGCCCGCCTTAAAAAGCCAGTAATCATTCCATTGGGTGTAACAGTTGCAAAGGTTTTGTCCCATCTTGCTGCAAAAAGCCTTTTCGATGATACATACTTGCTTACCGGATTTCCCCATCCATCAGGTGCAAATGGCCACCGTCACCGACAATTTGCACTAAATAAAGAGCGGATGAGAAAGAAATTAGCTGTTTATTTTAGCTAACGTGAACAGAACTTTTAGCATCTGTGAATCATCCAAATCTTTTAATACATGGGGGAAACAGTTCTGAGACAAGTTAATTTTCTAATATAACTAATATAAGATGCTGTTCAACATCACGATAAGCGGCGATTCCCTTCGTTGGGTTGGGGCGAGCAGGACGTGGTGTTCTACTCGACCTCGATTTTTTTGAGTACGCGTTATAAAGGAAAGGAGATTGGCTAATGAAGTATCTTGACTGGCATATGATTTTTTTTACCGGAGTGACACTCGTCCATGATTATTGGATCTTTTGGGGACTCCCGCAAATTCACTATTGGGAAATGAAACAGACATATCCTGTTATTGGCAATGACGACAAAGATGACGGAAATAAGGCTGCATAACCATTTGCCCCAGGGATACCCTGAGGCTTTTTGAAAAGGAAAAATACTAATTGCGGAACGGAAATTACTCATTAACCAACTATCGGCTACTCTCCATAAGATCTCTCCCTTTCTCATAAAACTGCTTCCGGTCTGTTTCCGGTACAAGCGCACCGCCTGTTGCCCACGCAATGTGGGTTGCTTGTTCAGCGTTCAGGTTATGTTTTTCCATGTATGTTGTTTGTGCTATTTTACCAGGACCCGGCAGCCCTGCGGCGGCTGACGGTTCTACGTAAATGTCCTCACTGGCAGCAAGCGTAAATAGTAATTTATACAATTCGTCATCCTCTATCGTATAAATACCACTTATTAAATGTTCGCTTATCGAGGTAGCAAAGCGGGAAGGCCTGCCAACCGCTAATCCGTCAGCAGCTGTTCGGTTGTCAATTCCAAAGTCCTGAACTGATACTTTTTCTTTCTCACCTGTTAAGAGCCCAATTAATACAGATGGAGAATGGGTTGGTTCAACAAAAAAACAGTGAACATGATCACCAAATACTTGTTTCAACCCGAAGGTAATACCACCTGGTGACCCACCTACACCACATGGTAAATAAACAAATAACGGATGTTCATGATCTACTTTGATTTGTTTTTCATCCAGCTGTTTTTGTAAATGCAGTGCGGCTACACTATATCCTAAAAACAGATGTTTGGAATCCTCATCATCAACAAAATATCCAAGTGGATTTTCTTGTGTTTTTTGTCGGCCTTTACTAATTGCCTCACTAAAATCACCGGGAAATTCCAGTACCGTTGCACCTTTTTCCCGAAGCAAGTCTTTTTTCCATTGCTTTGCCTCCCGGGACATATAAACAGATACATGAAACCCCAATTTTGCACTGATTATCCCGATACTCAATCCCAAATTTCCGGTTGAGCCAACACCAATGGAATATTTTTGAAAGAACGATTTTAATTTTTCACTGGCAAACACCGCATAATTCGTTTCTTTCGTAACAAGACCTGCATCCAATGCCGATTTTTCCGCATGCTGTAATACCTCGTAAATACCACCTCTAGCTTTAATCGAGCCAGCAATTGGCAGCTGATTATCGCACTTCAGATATAGTTCACCTGCAAAAGGCAAAGCGAAATCATTGGTAAGCTTTTCCTTCATGGAAGAGATTTCACGTAATGGTGATTCGATTATACCATTTGTTTCCGGAAACGCCTGTTGCAAAAAGGGGATAAAGCGCCTCCACAACTGCTCCGCTTCTTCTATGTCAGTTTTATTCACAGCTAACGATGGTAAATTCTGAACCTGTTTTATTTGTGGGTTTAACCAAAAAACTGGATGTAAAGCGGTAATATCATGTAATAAAGGATAATGATTTTTCCAGTACTGTAGCTCCTGCTCTGTAAATGCCATTATATTTCAACCTTTCTGTTCAAATGCAATCGATCGGGATTTTTGCGAGTTCGATCGGGTCTTTTGCACATTCGATCGGTATTTTGTGCACTCGATCGGGGCTTTTGCACATTCGATCGGGATTTTTGTGCGTTCGATCGGGCATTTGTTATTATTAATGTTAACATATACCATATTTTTAAAAATAACCTGACGTGATAAAAGGAAAATTTTAATAGATTTTTACCAAAAAGATCAAGAGTTAATTTTACAAAAGGGGACAAATTACCTATGTGAGATAAAACATCTCACCACATAAAAAATCAGGAGGGTCTCCAATGAACAACCGTGACAATAACAATCGCGATCGTCAAAAGAACCGTAACAATGATAACAATCGCAATCAGGATATAAATAATGTTGAATTTGCGAATGAAAATGAGTTCCTTGATGAGAGAGACTTTGACGATAATAACAGACAACGCAATAACGACCGACGAAATAACCGTAAATAGGTAGTTAGTTTTTCTCCTATGGAAACCTGTATAACGAATCACCCGTTCGTGATGCAGGTTTTCTTTACGAATTAGTAAAAAGGAGGACATTAATCATGCAATTAGCGTCCCATGAATTAAATGATTTAAGTGAACTTATTACGGGCTGTTACAATACTGTCAATTGTATGGCCGGCTTTATTAATCAGGCACAGGATCCGGAGTTGAAGGAGCTATTACAAAGGCATTTCCCTCTTCATGTGCAGGATTATAATTTAAAGGTTGAATTTGTCCAAAGTCAAACGACGCCGGATATTACAAAATTCAAACCAGCAGATCTAAAACCGATGTTAGATTCCTTTACACAGGCACCCGTGAACGAATTTGCCTCTGCTACCCCGAGAACGGTCGTCCAGCAGCACAACGACCGGGAAATCGCGACCGCCTATTTAATTAATCAAAAGGGAAGTGCGAAAAATTATGCCGCATCGGCTGTTGAGTGTGCAAATCCGGATTTACGAGCGTTTTTGGAAAATGCCTTCTTAAATAGTAGTCACCATGCATATGAAATGTGGCAATATATGACGAAAAAAGGTTATTATCCACTTATGCCTGCTCCACAAAATGCCATTGAAACAGTTGCTTCCATGTATCAGCCGGTACAGCAATAACCTTCTGAAAAGAAGCAGGGCACCCACTTTTGTGGCTGCCCGCTCATATAAACTGCGTGCCCAATTTGACTTTCCCTTTGTTGCACTAAAAATCAAGTTGATGCATTCAAGACATTTAACACTACATTCCTTTTGTTCGACCATCCTCTTACACGTAAAGATCGAACATATTAACGTCGTAGCCAAGTTGCTTTAAATAATTAAAAAATTGTCCTCGATGATGGAAAAAATGGGAAACCTCTTCAACAAGCCAATGCGCTTGAGTGGCTCCTTCATCGAGATAAAATGGTTTTGTTTTCTTTGTTAAAAGGTCTTGATCAGACAGTGATAGCATGAATGTTTTAAAGGTGGAAAAGCCCTCCTTCATCGCAGCAATCATCGTTTCCGATGATCCCAATTTTTCATACCTCGTTTCCAGGTCTTGAATCGTTTGTTGATCTTTTTCTTGCCAAAGATTAAGATCCACCTCTGGTATGGAAACAATGTGGTTTGCAAGCTCCTTAAGATTGCGCATGTTTTCCGCGGGGCGATAATCCCAATCATCTGCTTTTACCTTTTGCAGCAAACCGGCCATGGAGCGGATGCCGACTTCAAGCTCTTCTAACAGTTCATTTCTTAATATGCTTACAGCGTTCACTACGATCATTCCTTCCCTTATTTGATTTCCTATTGAATATAACATCGAATAGTGACAAATCGTGTCATCATTCGGGGAAAATTTTTAATAAAAAGATCAGCTGTAGTGTTTCGTTAGGGTTTCCAATTTTTGTTTTATGTACGAAACGGCCTCGGGAGGTTCCTTTATGGACGCTTCGATACCGAAATTCCAAATAAGATCGACAAAATAAGTAAGCTCCGACTTCGGAATTTCCGTATCAATCCATCCTGTCCCGTTCTTGCGTATTTTTACAATATGTTCCAAATCAATATCCGATAGTGCACGCCGGACACCTTCTCGTGTGAGCTCTATAACAAAAGGAACTGGATCGGGGCACCCCTTTTCGGATAATCGAAGCCAGTCAATAACGGATTTATAAGGCAAGTTCTGTAACGTTTCCGCCTTCGTTCGCACGGCGTTTTTTATTCGGTCAGCACGAAATAAGCGAACGGCATGGTGCCGAAAGCAAAACGCGGGACAGTACCAAAACCCGTTGTAGCTATACAGACCAATCGGTTGAATGGTTCTTTCCGTGATACCATCTCGACCGTCATAATCGATCAACAGCGCTGATTGATCAATTGCGGATTCTAAAATCAATTCCAGATGTTCTGCTGGCTGAGCACGGTTAGGATTCCAGAAGACGATCCGGTCTTTCATAGCGTCGATGCGGGATTTTGCGTCTTCAGGTAAATATTGATAAAACTTTTTTAAAACAAAACCGGTTTCCGTTGCAAAAGGAAGAGATCCAAAAAATTGCAAGGACTGATAAGCAAAAAACAGAGTAACTGCTTCCGATTCCTTTAAAAATACCGGCGGAAGCATCCGATCGTTTAACACATAATAACCACCGTCAGCACCGACTTCGGAGTAAAGCGGAACACCGAACGTACTCAATTCGTCCAGGTCACGGAGCATGGTACGATAAGAAACACCAAATTCCGCCGCCAACTCTTTTGCCGTGAATCGCCGTTTGGTATTCACGGTCATCATTAATTCAATTAAGCGTTGTGTTTTCGACATTTCAGCACTTTCAACCCTTTACTTTTGTAATACTATTTTGTCTAAGTATAGTTCAAAAAGATAATTTGTTCCATAAATCCCTAATGTTTTCTCTTAAAAAACTTTAAACAACCATTAAATAAAGGTCGATTTCCTTCAATGTAGGATACCGACCTTTTAATTTCCCATGGGACAGCCATGCGTAGTTGTTAATAGAAAGCTTGAATTTAACTTTGTTTATATTGTGGTTCCTCTGTTTGCATGTACTGTAATCGTGTTTTTAAATTATCAAGGATAACCTGTTGCTGCTGGGCAATATTTTGATACATTTGTTTCGCATTTTGGTCTTGTGTCTCTAAAGCAAAACTGTGTAAATTTGCCAAGGTACTTTCACAGCTTGAAAGCATTCAAAGGGGGATAACACACACGAATGAAAAATCGTGGGATAAAGCATTGGATGAGACTAAAAATATTGATGATTATCTGTATGTAATCAGTTACCGCTACGATCAGAAAAAGGTGAACAAACTAAACAGCCATGTAGATGAACTGGAAAAATCACTCATTATAATGGACAAAGAAAAATCCAAGAAAACATGGAATAAAGTGAAAAAAAGATGGAATGAACTAAAAGCAGATAGGTAATTAGTGATGTTAATATTTTACTGCCGCCAGACCTAGTTTATAATAAATATAAACTTTTCCAACCGAACACATATTATGTACTTCTACCTTTTCAACATCTTTCCGTTTAAGTGATACAGAACACATTGATTTATTTTACTATTTGCTACACTGATGGTATTAACTTAAAAATGGGAAGGGTGTTGTATTTGGTAAAGAGAACATTGGCTTTTACTGTGGCAATTCTCACATATATTTTAATTGTTTTCGGAGGTTATGTCGCTTCATCTGAATCGGGAATGGGATGTGGTCCTGATTGGCCGCTATGTAACGGAAAAGTTATTCCCATATTGCAAGGCGATACACTGATCGAATTTGGACATCGGGTTATTGGGGCATTATTATTTATTCTTGCAGTTGTGTTGTATGGCACGATTAAAAAAACGGCTAAACATGAACTTGAAAAGAAAATTGCCAACTGGATGCTGTTATTACTTTCCTTACAGTTGATCATGGGTGCAATCATTGTCTTTTATCATCTGCCATCTTTAATTATTTCTACCCATTTATTGATTGCAATGGTTTTCTTAAGTCTTTTGATCTGGTATTGGAGAAATGAAGAAGGTAATGGGTTTTCTGAAATAGAAACACTACAAGGATATAAAAAGCATTTGAACATCCTCATACTTTTATTATTTTTTACGATGGGGATTGGAGCATATGTAAAACATCAGCATTACGGCTTGGCTTGTGGATGGCTTTCATGCGGAGATTCCATATTACCCGGATCACTTCCCGAACTTTTGCAAACCATCCATCGCTTATCAGCATTCATTTCGGTCTGTTACATTTTAGTTATAACTTACATAGTAGTAACTAAAAATATAAAGATTTTAAAATCAAGAATGGTTCTTGCTTTATTTATCATAATCCTGCAAATTATTGTAGGGGTCATCACCATACTTTTATTCATTTCCGTTTCATTCGCAGTATTACATATAGCATTGGCTGCTTTGCTATTTGCCATCATTATAGAAGCCAGAATTAGTTTATCTTATCCTCATAATCTTGATCGTTAATTTCTTAAACGAAGGTATAAGTTTACTTCTTAAGCTGATTATAAGTACAAGTATAAATGAAATAGCTTGGAGGCATACAGCGATGAAAGCAGTCACATACCAAGGTAAAGAATCAATCACAGTGAAAAAAGTTGATGATCCAACAATTCAAGATCCCCAGGATGTCATTGTTAAAATAACATCTACTGCTATTTGCGGATCCGATTTACATCTTTACAAAGGCAATTTTCCACTGCCTATTGGCTACATTATTGGCCATGAACCAATGGGTATAGTCGAAGAAGTAGGATCCGAAGTGACAAAAGTGAAAAAAGGTGATCGTGTTATCATCCCGTTTACGGTTGCATGTGGCAAGTGCCACTATTGTAATCACCATCAGGAAAGTCAATGTGATAACGCCAACCCTCATTACGACTCCGGGGGCTATTTTGGCTATTCCGAGAAATTTGGCGATTATCCCGGCGGCCAGGCGGAATACCTGCGTGTACCATTTGCAAATTATACACCATTTCTTGTGCCACCAGACTCAGAATTGGATGATGAACAACTATTGTTTTTATCTGACGTACTGCCAACTGCCTATTGGAGTGTCAAGCATGCGGGGGTGAAACAAGGTGACACTGTAATCGTCCTGGGATGCGGACCGATCGGCTTAATGGCACAGCAATTTGCCTGGCTTAAAGGAGCAGAACGCGTAATTGCTGTTGACTATTTTGATTACCGGCTTGCGTTTTCCAAAAAAATGAATAACACAGAGATCTTTAACTTTACGAAAGATAAGGACATGGGAGAAACGCTGAAAGAAATAACGAAAGGTGGTGCTGATGTCGTAATCGATTGTGTCGGAATGGACGGCAAAAAGTCGCCACTGGAATTTGTGGAACAGAAACTCAAATTACAAGGGGGCACGTTGGGTGCGATTCAAATTGCGACTAAAGCAGTTAAAAAATATGGGACATTTCAAATAACGGGAGTATATGGTGGTCTTTACAATATGTTCCCATTGGGCCCTTTTTTCTCCAGAAATGTTACGCTAAAAATGGGCCAAGCACCTGCCAGAAGTTATATGAAAAGTTTGTATGGAATGATTGTTGACGGAAAAATCGACCCTACCAGGATCATTACACATAAACTTGATTTAAACGATGCGTCACACGGTTACAAGATTTTTAATAACCGGGAAGATGAATGTATAAAGGTGATTTTAAAGCCATAAGCAAATGATTTTCATTATTACCGCCCACCTACAAGTCCATGATCAAAAGTCACCGAATTGGATCTTAAAGATCGAGGCGTCGTAGCTCCCGATTACCGGGCTTGCAAGAA
The DNA here is from genome assembly GCF_900155625.1 of Virgibacillus dakarensis. NCBI lineage: Bacteria > Bacillati > Bacillota > Bacilli > Caryophanales > Bacillaceae > Virgibacillus > Virgibacillus dakarensis. The sequence goes on along the minus strand of NZ_LT732553.1, from coordinate 1,233,254 downwards.
CGTGCTGACTTCTGCTGTTGGCAGTTAACGTGGGCGGTTTGAGCAGAAGATTCCTGGAGTCCCGACACTTATTATTCAGAAACTTTTTGAACATCTCTTAAAGAAGCTGATGTATAATCATTTTGGCTTAGGTTAAACTGTTATAAAAACTGTGATCACATAGTATGATAGGAACCAGGGAGAACATATGGTTGACGTAAGGAATAATCCCCCAAAAAAATCAAATGATAGCAATCAATCTAATTACTCAAGTCGTAATCTGCTGTCAGGTTTCCTGTTCGGCCTAGGTATTGCCGCTTTTATCGATGAGACTGTTTTTCATCAATTACTGCGATGGCATCATTTTTACGATAAGTCCACGACCGATATTGGGCTGATTTCAGATGGCCTGTTCCATGCTTTTAGCTGGTTTGCAACTATCGGGGGATTGTTTATGTTCGCGGATCTTCGCAGGCGAAACGCTTTATGGCTCGCCAGGTGGTGGGGAAGCGTGCTTGTTGGAGCAGGTACGTTCCAGTTATACGACGGGACAATCCAACATAAGCTAATGCGGATCCACCAGATTCGTTATGTAAAAAATGTTCTTATCTATGATATGGTATGGAATACCTTGGCTGTTTTACTGATTATTATCGGCATCTTGCTTATTGTTCGTACAAGACGCGAGCTAAAACAAGTGAAAAGGGATAATCCAAATGAACAATAATCATGATTATCACAGTAATGGACTTCTCTTTGATCTTATTATAGCAATACTTTTTATCGTCATGTTAGTTATTTACATAGGAACCGCCATTGCATCCAGCAATCGGAATCGCCTGAGAAAATGGCCGTTACACCGCTACGTCTTCTGGGTTATCGGTCTTCTTTGCGCTGCCGTTTCCGTGGTTGGCCCCTTAGCTAATCATGCACACGTGGATTTCAAGGCGCACATGATCGGCCATTTACTCTTGGGAATGCTGGCACCGCTCCTATTAGCACTTGCTGCACCTATGACACTTCTCCTGCGAACACTTAAAGTACCTGCAGCACGCCGTCTTTCACGCCTGTTAAAAAGTTATCCGGTACGTATTCTTAATCATCCCATCATTGCATCTATCCTCAATATTGGAGGGCTTTGGCTCCTCTATACAACGGACCTGTACATATTGATGCAACAAAACATCTTTTTACATCTGGTGGTACACTTACACGTATTCTTAGCTGGTTATCTTTTTACAGTATCCATGATCTATATTGACCCGATCCCTCACCGATTTAGCTTTATTTACCGTTCTGTTGTCCTCGTGATTGCCTTAGCGGGGCACAGTATCTTGTCCAAGCACATTTATGCCGAACCACCTAATGGCGTATCTACGGCCCAGGCGGAAAGTGGTGGAATGCTAATGTACTATGGTGGAGACGCCATTGACATTATTCTTATTACCATACTTTGTCTACAATGGTTCAGAGCAACCCGACCACGGCCACCATTGGCGATGAGTACGCGAGTTTAACCTTATTATAAAAGGGAGCCACTAGATCAGCTTAAGCAGTCTCAATTTATTTCCAATAGAACCCCCATAGGTAAAGTAGGCAACTGGCTTGATACCAGCTGCCCGTTAGATTGTTATCTGAAAGTACGTAAGATAGGAAAGACTTATTGCAAATGCTTCGGGGGAGTCTGCTGATGCTCGTTGTTTTTAACTTCTGCAAAAATATTTTCTTGATTAAATTGCTGGTTCATCTTAGTTAACTGCTGGGTTAGCTGCTCCAATCGCACCTGATTGGTCATTAAAGATTCAACCGATTGCTGTAACTCACGAATTTCCTTTTTTGTTGCCGGCTGGGCTTCTTGTTTTAAGGTGAAACCGACTTGCCCATTTGGTTCCAGTGTTGCCCATTCCACATCACTGATCTTCATTACGTTCTTCTGTCTCAATTTCATTTCCAGTTGATCTACCGTCATTCTTACCTTTGCCAACGCTTTCTCGTTTAATGTTCCATTTTCGATCAATATTTTTGATTTACCTGTAATCAGTTTTTCTAGACTATCGAATTTTAATTGTCCATACTCCATTACAAGCAGTGTCAAAACGAGTACAGCGCCAACTGTAAAGGTAACCCAAACATTTTTGCTTGTTACTGGCTGGATAAGTAATGTTCCGATTGACACCATGAGCACCGCTTGTGCCAATGTCATCTGGGAAATCGTTTTTTTTCCAGCTATTCTTAACAAAAATGTACCGACAATTACAATTAATGCAGCCTGCCAAATCCAATTGAAATCCACTATGATTGTTCCTCCCTCCAGAAATTTAGATTCCTTAAAACAAATTGCGTTCTTTCCTTTTTTAGGTTGCCTGTCTCATACTTATTTATTCTACATAAAAAAGCAGGTCAACAACGTATGACCCGCTTTTGCTTGCTATCCAATTAATTTTGTTAAATGCTTAAATTCCAGTTCAAGAAACTTATTGTTAATTTTGGCTTTATCGTATTGCCAAAGTGCTGTATCCAATGGGCAGCTTACTGGAACGTCGCACTTTATTTTTGCCAGCTCCTTTGATAAATGCAGCATATCAAGATTAGCTTCAATTTTGTTGCGCACACCTTTTGGCAATTGATCAATATTGGCTAACATATTATCAATCGAGTCATATTCCTGAATCAGTTTTAATGCCGTTTTTTCACCGATACCTTTAACACCTGGATAATTATCCGATGTATCACCCATTAACCCTTTTAACTCAATGACCTGTTTCGGTGCAATCCCGCGTTTTTCATAAAAGTTTCCCACTGTGAATAAATCATAATTACCTTGTCCTTTTTTCATGATCGCCACACTTATTCCCTTATCAACCAGCTGCAGGATATCCTGATCACCAGTTAAAATAATCACATCATGTTCATGGTTAAAGTGCTGAGCCAACGTGCCAATACAATCATCTGCTTCAAAATTCTCTATGCCAACATTCGGCATATCAAACGCCGCAACCACTTCCTTGATCAGATCAAATTGCGGGATTAATTCTTCCGGCGGCTCGCCCCGATTTGCCTTGTAGCCCGCAAATAAATCCGTACGAAATGTTTTGCTTCCCATATCCCAGCAGCAAATCACGTGCGTTGGGGCAAATTTCTCAACTGCGTCAAGAAAATATCGTAAAAATTGATAAATACCGTTTGTCGGTACCCCTTTGCTTGTCTTCATAAAGTTTCCACGGAATGCTGTTGCATAATAACCTCTAAATAATAGTGCCATGCCATCGACAAGTAATATTTTATTTGTCTTTACCATCCTCAACCCTCATTTCCATGTTCAGCCATAATTGCTCGAAGCTCCTGCTGTTTCGCCTTTAATAAATCAATATCGATCGTTTCCGACAGCATCGATAAGGCGTCATCAATATATTTGTCAATCGTTTCCAGTGTATCCTGCTGCACTTGTTTCATCATGTCGTTCCATTGTTTCTGATAGGAGGACATCATTTTTTCTTTATTTTCAATCATGTAGTCCTCGGCATAAGGTGTTAACGTCTGATACAGCTCTTCCTTCATTTTCTCTTTTTCATTTTTCACGAAAAACGCTTTCGTTCCTCTAAAGCGACCCAGTATTTTTTGAAAAATCCCTGTATCAAGCTCGGTAAATGCTTGTTCATGCTCGGGGGTTGAAAGATCAACAGCACCCAATTTAGGGAGCAGCAATTTTTCATCGATTTGTTCGGCTTTCCTTTTGAACCCTTGGTAGGCATCATTAGCAAGCGACTTTAGGAAAGCTTCGACTCTTAGTGAAACAGCGCGTAATTCTTGTACTAATTCATATCCCGCATAATCCAGAAGCTCAGCAAGACTCTTAGTCAATTGTTGTGTGGCCTGTTGACCTGATTCTGTTATCGTTGCCGGGTTGAAGAATTCCTTAAACATATCATGAAAGCGAATGCCGAACCGTTCCATGACGTAATACAATTGTTTATCCAGCTTTTGCCTGATCTGTTCTGCATACAAACCAGCATCCATTTCACTCGCCGCTTGTTCCAGCATTTCCCGTTTTGAAAAAAGCTGTATCCGGTATTGTTCTTTTTCCTGTTCATTTAAACTTGCTGATACAATATAATTCGTTATCGATTGATATGCCCGTTTTATATCCAGTAAAGCAGCTTGAATCGATAAAGCAGCCAAATCGTTATGGATAAACTGATAAAATTCCCGCTCGAATTGCTGCATATGATGATCAACAGCTGCCTGTTTTTGTTTCGCCAGCAATGCCTGTTTACTCGAGACCGGAAAAATTCGAGGAAGACGAATACCTAATTGTACTAATTGACTTTCCACATAATCGGTTACTAATTGCAGTTCCTTATCGTCTTTTGCCAAATCGCAGGCGTTAACAATAAAGAACATTTTATCAAGCTGAAATGCATCCTTTACCCGCCCAAGCTGCATGAGAAAGTCTTTATCTGCCCGTGACAATGCATGGTTATAGTAGGTGACGAAAAATACTGCATCCGCATATTTGATATAATCAAATGCAACATTTGTATGTCGTGAATTAACGGAATCCGCCCCAGGTGTATCGACAAGGGTAATTCCTTTTCTCGTCAGCTCGCAATCAAAATAGAGATCAATTGCTTCCACAAAACATGCCTTCGTTTCGTCACTGACATAATCTTGAAAGCCGTCCATTGTTATGACAAGCTGATCCCCAATTGCATCCTTACTTTCCTGATAACCGGTCAGCATGGCCTGTAAATAGGATTGATGCATTTGCTTCAGCTCGCTGCTTTGTTGTATGTTATTTGTGTTTACCCACTGAATCAGGTCAGTAAAATCAGCAGCTGCTGGTGAAAAATGCTTCGTAATCGCAAATAAATCAGCATACAATGTATCTTCCGTCTTCATGTGTACGACAACAGTGCCATGAGGATGGCCTTCCGTGACAGGACATATCCGGTTAATTGCTGCCGTTGTTGGATTTGGTGATACTGGTAAAACATTTTCACCAATCAATGCATTGGCAAACGATGATTTTCCGGCGCTAAACGCTCCAAACAGCGCGATTGTATAAGACCGTTCAAGCAACTGCTGCCGTTTTCTTGTTAAGTCAGCAATGATCGACTGAAAACCTGGTAATAAAGTAATCGTTTCAATCGTTTGTCCCATACTTTCGGTAACAGCATCAACGGATTGTGTTTTATCGTTGTGCGGTATAACCTGCTGCCGGACTTCTGGTAACGGTTGCGTGTTATCATCTGGCGCCTGCTTTAAAAGGGTACGTTGTTCGAAACGGGTATTTTTTTCTAAAACGGCCTGATCCAATGAAATGGTAGCATATCGATCTGGATAATGCAGTATATCTTCCAGCTGCTTTTGTTTATCTCGTAACGTCTGTTTCAACTTCGCGATCTCTTCATGCTGCTGAATTGCATTTGTCAACTGTGCCAGTTTCTTTTGATAGTCTGCCAGTTTCCGGTTATTTTCCTTGGCTGCTTGCTTATCAATCGCTTCCCATAATTGCAGCGCCTTACGTTTATATTTTTGTTTTATATCCTGTTTGACCTCGTTTGTGTAATTTAGCACCGCTTGACCATTCACTTTTGCACCGGGGTTAATTAGTCCAATAAGATTCTCTGCTGTATAGTCAACCGAAACCTGCTGGGCTAATTCCAAAAGTCCTTGATCGGTTACCCCGTATCTCTTCAGCAGATCGGTAAATTTATCACGTAATTTCCATTGAATAGCTGCTTCCATCATTTCACGCAATGCATACAAAAAAGTCTGTAAACGGACTTCCCTTTCCGCAGCTGTTTTTTTCTTTGTGCTAAATAGTCCAACCTTAAAATCGTCCTGCTGTGCCTCTAAAAACGCTGCTGCCTTCTCTCGTAATTCGTGCGGCATTAGATAAGCATTGTTTAAGGTCGATTGCAATTCATGATGAAAGTCCTCATCCAGCTGCCAATGACTATCTTCTACATCCGTTATCTGTTGTTCAAGCGCCTGTTTGTGCAGGTAAATATCATCTTCCTCCCCACCTTGCCCGGGAAAGGATGTCATTTTTGCCGCAAATTCATGATTTAAATAGTGTTTATGCTCATCCATTATTTGCTGAACAGAATGGGCGATTGAAGGTGATTCATCCCGGCCATCCGTCATCAAGGAAAATAAATCCGCTTTTAACTGCTGAAACTGATTATGTGCACTATTTTCAGCTATTAATGATGTATAAAAGATTGCTTCAGGAATGATGTTCCATTGCTGAAACGTTTGTTTTACACTGTTTTCGAACATTTGAAAGGATATTTCCGCTTTGTCATGTTTATCTATCTGATTAATCACCACATAAAACGGAATTCGTTTTTCATGCAATGTATGCAAAAATTGCAGATTCACCTCGGATTGGACGTGATTATAATCCATGACATACACTAGCAGATCAACAAGATGCATCGACGCCTCTGTAATCAAACGATCCGCGTCATCTGCTGCATCAATGCCGGGCGTATCAAAAATGGCAGTCCGCTCTGGTACAATAGTTCCGGAAGTGCTTAATTCTATTTTTTTAATGGTATCTTTATCTTTGCAATAGTCTTTAATCGTTTCCATGTCGTACGGTTCTTTATATTCCATTGGCGCCTGATCATGAAAATAGATCCGCGCTACACCTAGACCAGAAGTGATTTTCACAACATTAGCACTTGTTGGGATCGGGCTTTCAGGGAGGATATCTTCCCCTAAAAGGGTATTGATCATCGTTGATTTGCCTGCTGAAAAGTGGCCGGCAAAGCTAACGACAAATTCATCATTTTTCCACTTCTTATATAACTCCAGTATCTTCGTTGCGCTTTCTTGATCTCCATTTGCAAGCATCACTTCATACAGCGCTGTAAGCTCTTCTTTTCCCGCTTGCGGTGGTGAAGTAGTCAATTCCAAGATGCACATTTCCTTTCTTATTTAACAGTTCATATACTTCTATTATACGTTGTTTCACACCCAAATGCTACCGGATCACTAAATGTGCGGATATTTCTTTAAACCATAATGACACTTACCTGCATTAAAGAGAAAAACGGCCAGTCTCCCAATATTAAATAGCATTTCAACGATGAACAAATTGCTTATCAATATTGCAATCACTTTATGTAAGTCCGCCTTAATATCAAAAACCTTCCTTACTACATGCTATACAAATATACAAAATTATCCAGCCCTTTTGCCTAAGCTTTAAAATAAAAGGGCTTCTGCGAGATACAGAAGTCCTAATCATTTCGACTATAATGGAGTTCAAAGGTCACCAAATGATAAGTGGGCGACTTTTGCACACACATATAGTTAAATCAATTTTGTTGAAATAAAACGGATTACATCACCACGGCTGATAACACCTACAACTTTATTGTCATCATCAATAACAGGTATTTTCTTAAAGCGGTGCTTGGAAAAGATCGATGTTGCCGCATCCAAAGTATCATTAGGATGAACCGAATAAATTGGTTTATTTCGCATCAGGTTACCAATTTTATCATCAACAGCGTAATCCAATTTATGCTGCAGGTCTTCCCTCTCACTGAAAATAACGAGTGCATACATATCATAAACAGTTCTGCCCTTAGGCTGTAAAAAACGAATGACATCACCATCTGTTACCATTCCACATAGTCTATTCTGTTCGTCCACAACCGGGACACCGCCGATTTTATTTTTTACAAGCAGTTCCAGCAATTCTCTTATTGACCTGTCCTTTGTAACGGAAATAACGTCAGTAATCATAAATTCACTAACCTTCATTTTATCACCCCATTATAGGTTTATACATTAAGTATATTTTACCAAATCATGAATTGCCATTCTTACTTGTTGGACTTGGTATGTTTATTTGATGCGATAGAACGGTATTTACCACCAAAAAATAAGACCGGATCCCCTTGCCCCATATTGATTTGGGTTACTTCGGCAATCAAAATCATATGATCCCCTGCCTTAGCCGTATCTTTAACATAACAGGACATTGCTGCAAGTGAATTATCGATAACTGGTATATTATCTAGTTCTATATAAGGTATTTTTTGTCGATCCTTTTCAATCTGTCTGGCAAAAATCATCGCCAATTCCTTTTGATCTTCTGATAAGATACTTAATCCGAATTTTTTCGTGTTTTGCAGCTTATCGTACATAGAAGCTTTTTCATCAATGGAGATAGCAATTAGCTTAGGATCCAGTGAAACGGACATAAATGCGTTTACTGTCATCCCGATAATCTCGTCATTATAGTTTGTTGTTACAATTGTGATACCGGTTGCAAACTTCTCCATAGCATCACGAAAAAACCGACTATCCATTATGGAATTCCCCCACCTTCCTCCTAATTCACTCAAAACAAGGATATCACCAATAAAAGAAAAATAGAAAAAAGATGTTTTTGCGGAGATAATCAAGACGGTTCAGCGAATTTCTGGCTTGGTTCAGAAACTTTCAAAAATCTTCAGCATTCCTCTAAAAACCAATTAAAAACTGCTACAGGCTAATAATGTATCAAGCTAAACAAGGTAAAAAGTCATCATACGAATTAAAACCGTATGATGACCTGCTTTCATAAATTATACCGGGTAAACCCCATGTTTTCTTTCCGTAAATGAGACAGCCTTTGATTCATACATGGCAAAACGTGTTACCAATTCTGAACGCAATCTATCAGGTTCCACGACAGCATCAACAACTAATTCCGAGGCCAACCGGTAAATATCAATATTATCTTTATATTCATCCTGTTTTTCTTGAATAAATGTTGGGCGCTCCTCTTCCGGAAGTTCGGCAATCTTGTTGGCATATACAGCATTAACAGCTGCCTCCGGTCCCATAACTGCAATTTGGGCAGTCGGCAATGCTAAACAGCAGTCTGGTTCAAATGCCGGTCCGGCCATTGCATATAACCCGGCACCATATGCTTTTCTGACTACAACAGAAATTTTGGGAACAGTTGCTTCGCTCATTGCCGCAAGCATTTTTGCACCGTGGCGGATGATGCCGGCACGTTCCACCTTCGTACCAATCATAAAGCCCGGGATATCCATCAAGAATAATAAGGAAATATTGAATGCATCACATAATTGAATAAATTTTGCCGCTTTATCGGCTGAATCAGGAAACAAAACGCCACCTTTAACTCGTGGCTGATTCGCAATAATACCAACTGATTTTCCATTAATACGGGCAACGCCGGTAATTAGTTCCTTCGCAAATTTCTTTTTAATTTCACAAAAACTGTCTTCATCAATAATGCGATCAATAAAATCGTACATATTAAATGGAGCATTTTGATTTTCCGGAATCAGATCAGAAATTGACTTATCAAATGCTTTCACATCTTTTGCCGTGATAGCTTTTGGTTTTTCTTTGAAATTTGCTGGGAAATAGCTTAAATAGTTGCGGGTATAGGCAATTGCTTCTTTCTCTGTTTTCACCAGGACGTCTCCACAGCCAGAAATCGAGCAATGCATTTTTGCCCCACCCATTTCTTCAAGTGAAACCTTTTCACCAATTACCTTTTCCGCCATCCGTGGTGAACCAAGATACATGGAAGCATTCCCGTCAACCATGATGACAATATCGCAAAATGCTGGTATGTATGCTCCGCCAGCCGCGGATGGACCAAACAACAAACATACTTGCGGTACTCTGCCTGATAATTTAATTTGATTATGAAAAATCCGCCCCGCTCCCCTGCGCCCGGGAAACATCTCGATTTGATCGGTTATCCGGGCACCGGCTGAGTCAACTAGGTATAGCATTGGCATTTCAAGCTTCTCCGCTGTTTCCTGAATGCGAATAATTTTTTCAACGGTGCGCTTCCCCCATGAACCTGCTTTAACCGTTGAATCATTGGCCATTACACAAACAGTCTGGCCGTTTATGCTGCCAATGCCGGTGACAACGCCATCCGATGGCAGCGAATCATCTACACAATTTGCAAAAAATGCATCTTCTATGTCAATGTCCTCGTCAAAAAGTAATTCCAATCGCTTGCGAACAAATAATTTCCCTTTTTCGGCATTTTTTTGATGGTATTTTTCTTTTCCGCCTTGTTTTATTTTCGCTACCCGTTGTTGTAAATCTTCTACATAAGTCATGTTTACAGCCCCCTAACTTATTTTCCGGCATATACGGCTTTTCTTTTTTCTTTAAATGCTGCCAGTCCCTCACTCCTGTCACTAGTTGGAATGGTTTCCCTGTAACATAAATGCTCAATGTTCAGACCTGTTGCAAGATCAGTTTGCAAGCCCAGATTGATAGCTGTTTTCGCTTGTCTTAATGCAATTGGTCCGTTTTGGGCAATCTGTTTGGCAAGTTCGAGTGTATTTTCTCTTAATTTATCTGCAGGGCTGATTTGCTCGACCAGCCCTATATCCAACGCTTCTTTAGCCAAGATTGGTTTTGCTGTAAAAATCAATCGTTTTGCCTGCCCTACTCCGATTAATCTCGTTAACCGTTGTGTTCCCCCTGCACCTGGAATGATAGCAAGTGAGGTTTCGGTTAACCCCATTTTGGCATTCCCGGATGCGATACGGATGTCACAAGCGAGTGCCAGCTCTAATCCTCCGCCAAAAGCAGCACCATTGATCGCGGCGATAACCGGTATCTTTATTTGCTCAACAGCTGTAACCGTGTCCCCAATATAGCGGACCGCTTCGATTGTTTGCCGATCATTCATTCCCTTGCGTTCTTTTAAATCGGCACCTGCACAAAAAGCCTTTTCTCCTGCTGCTGTTATGATAACACAGCGAATTTCATTGTCCTGATTAATGTTGTGAACACATTCATCTAATTCCGCAAGCAGCTGCTTTGACATGGCATTAGCTGCCTCTGGTCGGTTTAACGTTATGATTGTGATATGGTCATCTGTCATTTCATAATGGACAAGTGCGGTCAACCTAAACCCTCCTGACAAAATATTCATGCCAAAATCCAATACCCGCAATACCTGTTCAAAGGAGCACGAGCATTGGTTAAGAAATATAGTTATTCAATAATCGCGATAACGTCTCCTTCGTTAACAAAATCGCCTTCCGCAACTTTTATTTCCTTTACGGTACCTGCCTCTTCACTAGCAATCGGTATTTCCATTTTCATTGATTCCAAGATGACAATATCCTGATCCTCTTCCACACTTTCCCCTTTATTAACTGTAATTTTCCATACACTTCCTGCCATTGATGCTTTCACTTCCTGCATTGTTGTTTCCTCCTTAATTGGTTTTAACCATTGGTAAATAATGTTTTTGTACAAATGCTGTAGTTGTGTTGCCAGCTTTAAATGCTTCATGATCAATTACCGTTTCAAGCATCGGTATGTTCGTTTTAATTCCGTCAATTTTATAGTTTCCCAGCGCGGACTTCAGTACTTCGATTGCCTCAGCTCTTGTTGCTCCGGTCACGATCAGCTTGCCTATCATCGGATCATAGTAAGGGGTTACATCATAATTTGCGGTTACCGCAAGCTCATTTCTTACATTCTCTCCAGCTGGTGCTTCCATCGTTGTAATATGTCCTGGAGAAGGGAAAAAGGATACGGGATCCTCCGCATAAATCCGAACCTCAATTGCGTGCCCATTAATGTTTAATGAGGCCTGATCAATAGTTAATGCTTCCCCATTTGCGATGTTAATCTGCTCCTCCACAATATCCAGCCCGGTAATTTCTTCGGTAATTGCATGTTCTACTTGAATTCTCGTATTCATTTCTAAAAAGTAAAAGTTCTCTTCTTCATCAACAAGAAATTCAATTGTGCCAGCATTTGTGTAACCGATTGCTTTGGCTGCTGTTACAGCTGTTTCCCCCATTTTCATCCGGGTCATTTCGGAGATAAATGGAGATGGTGCTTCCTCGACTACCTTTTGATTTCTGCGCTGAATGGAACACTCCCGTTCAAACAAATGAACGGCATTCCCGTACTCGTCGGCTAAGAGCTGAACCTCGATATGACGCGCGTTTTCCAGCTTTTTCTCCATAAACATCGCCCCATCACCAAAAAAGGTTTCCGCACGTTTGGAATTGCTGGCAAACGCCTTCGTCAATTCTGCATCAGATTCGACAACTTGCATTCCGATTCCGCCACCGCCTGCAGATGCTTTCAACATGATTGGATAGCCAATTTCTTTAGCGATTGCGAGTGCCTCATCAGCACTTTCGACTGCACCATCTGTTCCGGGAACAACCGGGACACCTGCTGCCTGCATTGTTTTCCTTGCTTCAATTTTACTTCCCATTTTTTTCATGATAGCACCGCGTGGACCGATAAACGTTAACCCAGCCTCCTGACACTTCTCGGCAAACACAGCATTTTCACTCAAAAACCCATAGCCGGGATGAATTGCATCCGCATTCGCTTCCTTTGCGATTTGGATTATTTTATCTGCTTTTAAATAGCTTTCATTAACACGCGGCGGGCCAAGTAAATAGCTTTCATCCGCAAGTGCGACAAATGGTGCCTTTTGATCCGCTTCGGAAAAAACAGCAACCGTACGGATGTTTAATTTCTTGCACGTCCGTATCACCCGGGCTGCAATTTCACCGCGATTTGCGATCAATATTTTTTTAATCATAAACTCGCACCCTTCTGTTCAAATTGCTTTGACGCAAGTTCTTTCAATTTATATTTCTGGATTTTTCCACTTGCCGTCATTGGGTAATCATCAACAAATTGAATATATTTCGGGATTTTATGCCTGGAAATATTCCCTTCACAAAACTGCCGTACGTCCTTTTCGGTCAACAGAATACCTTCTTTTAAGACAATCCAGGCCATTACTTCTTCACCATATTTCGCATCAGGCACGCCAATTATTTGCACATCCAGAATATCCGGATGCTGGTAAAGAAATTCTTCTATTTCCCGTGGATAAATATTTTCGCCGCCACGGATAATCATATCTTTCATGCGACCGGTTATTTCTAAATAACCATTTTCATCCATAACGGCAAGATCCCCTGTATGGAGCCAGCCTTCACTATCGATTACAGCATTTGTTGCTGCTTCGTTATTGTAATAACCCTTCATCACATGATACCCTCTCGTGCACAATTCACCAGGCAGCCCCTGCTCCTGCTCCTCGTTTGTTCCTGGTACTGTTATTTTTACTTCAACATTCGGGTGTGCCCTGCCAACCGTACGTGCTTTCAATTCAATTGGATCATCTGTTTTTGTCTGGGTGATTACCGGTGATGATTCGGTTTGGCCATAGGCAATCGTAATTTCGGAGGCTCCCATTTTGGTCATGACATCATTCATTACTTCAATTGGACACGTTGATCCGGCCATGATTCCTGTACGCAAATAGGAAAAATTATATTTGGAAAAATTCGGGTGATTTAATTCGGCAATAAACATTGTTGGAACCCCATGCAACCCGGTACATTTTTCATCTGAAACAGCTTTCATCACTTTTTCTGCATCGAATTGCTCCAATATAACCATTGTTGTTCCCTTGGAAACGGCTGCAAGTACGCCCAACACGCAGCCAAAGCAATGAAAAAAAGGAACCGGAATGCAGAGCCGATCTTCATTTGTCAGTTTCATACAATCAGCAATCTGTTTGCCGTTGTTTACGATATTGTAATGAGTTAACATGACACCCTTGGGAAAACCAGTTGTCCCGGAAGTGTATTGCATATTAATCACATCATCATAGCGTAAGAAATTTTTACGTTCCGCAAGTGTCCCATCACTAACTTCTGCGGCCTTGTTCATTACTTCTTTCCACGTATAGGCGTTTGGATAATCTTGATCACTAATCACAATAATATTTTTCAGGTGGGGAGCCTTTTGCGCCTGGAGATTCCCTTTTTCTGCATCTGTGAACTCAGGACATACCTGTTGCAAAATATCGATGTAGGATGTCCCTTTATAGGATTCTGCCAAAATTAATGTTGTAGATTCGGATTGCTTTAATAGATATTCCAGTTCTTGTGCCTGATAATTCGTGTTGACAGTAACAAGTACTGCCCCCATCTTTCCTGTTGCAAACTGTGCCGTTAGCCATTCCGGTTTATTATCAGCCCAAATGGCCACATTCTCTCCTTTTTTGATCCCTAAAGACATTAGCCCTTTTGCCGCTTGGTCAGCCATTTCATTAAATTCTTTGTATGTTTTTCTTAGGTTCAACTCTGGATAGACAACCGCTTCCTGATCCGGATACAAATTCACTTGTTCTTCTAATAACTCGCCAACCGTCAGATTTAATAAACTCATGAACGTTCTCCTTTCATTCCTTTATTCTAGCATCCTAGTTGTCTAGCGATCACAAGTCGTTGAATCTCGGAAGTTCCTTCGCCAATTTCCAATAGTTTTGCATCCCGCAAATAACGTTCCACTTCATATTCCCGCATGTAACCATAACCGCCAAGGATTTGAATAGCCTGATTCGCCGAGCGGAATGCGGTCTCTGTAGCATATAATTTAGCAAAAGCAGCCTCTTTTGTAAACGGTTTCCCTCGATCTTTTAACCAGGCAGCCTTGTGTACCATATTCCGCGCCAGCTCTACTTCCATTGCCATATCGGCAAGCTTGAACTGGATAGCCTGGAAATTGGAAATGGATTTACCAAATTGTTTTCTTTCCTTGGCATATTCCAGCGCCTTTTCCAGTGAGCCTTGAGCGATCCCCAACCCTAGTGCTCCGATGGAAATTCGGCCGCCGTCAAGGGTATGTAAAAATTGTTTGAAGCCTTTATCCGGATCACCCAGCAGGTTTTTCTTTGGTACGCGAACATGATCCAAAACAATTTCCGCCGTATCCGATCCGCGGACACCCATTTTATCGTAGTTGCTTTTCGTTGTAACACCTTCCGTATCAGTTGGAACAATGATGGCACTTATTATATTTTTGCCCCGTTCATCTTTTCCCGTAACAGCAGTAACAATAATGGTTTTCGCGTAATTTGCATTCGTAATAAAACATTTTTCACCATTGATAATGTAATCATCACCATCAGCCACAGCAGTTGTCTTAGTACCTGCTGCATCCGAACCTGCATTTGGCTCAGTCAGTCCAAAAGATCCTAGAGCACTTCCTGCTGCGAGTGGCTGCAAAAATGTTTCTTTTTGTTCCTCCGTTCCAAAATAATAAATGGGACTGGCGCCTAATGAAACTGCTGCTGCATAGCTTAAGCCGGTGCTGCCGCAGACCCGGCCAATTTCTTCAACAGCAATTGCATAAGAAATCGTGTCGCCACCAGAACCGCCATATTGCTCAGGAAATGGAATACCTAATAACCCTAGTTCCCCCATCTGTTCAAAAATATCTAACGGAAATTTGGCCGTTTTATCAATTTCAATTGCTCGTGGTTTAATAACATTTTCCGCAAAATTACGGACCATTTTTTTAATCATGGCTTGCTCTTTTGTTAGCTCAAAATTCATGTTAAATCCCCCTTGTAACAACAAGACCGACTGGTTGGTCTGTTCGTGTAGTAAAAAAATGAAAGTGGACACTTCCAGTTAATAAAAACGCTTTCATTTATTTGTTAGTATATACTTTTCCCGGTAAGTTCCCCCCCTGATAGAACGGAATGCAAGATTAAATCCACAAAAATATCACCGATTTCATCAATCGTCTTTGTACCTGATTGATTGTACCATTTGTATGTCCAGTTGACCATTCCCAATATCGCCATTCCGGTAATGTCTACGGACAGATCCTCACGAAACTCACCACATGCCTTGCCTTCGCGGATTGTCTCTAATATTATGTGCTTAAATTGGTCACGCTTCCTTTTTATCAGTACTTCATATTGTGATTTTAAATAGATTGTTTCCTGATAAAAAACAGCAATATGCGGTTTGTATAAATCAAATACTTTAACAAATTCCTTAATAATTGCCCGCAGTTTTTCAGTGGGTGATACAAACGTTTCATTTGCGATTGTTGCTTTTTCTAACGCGTACGTGATAAATGTGTCATGGATAACAAACAATAATTCGTCCTTTGATGTAAAATGATGATAAAAGCCGCCTTTGGAGGCGCCCGCTTTTTCAACGATTTCATTGACAGTTACGCCATGATAACCATGCTTTTCAAACAGCAATAGTGATGCCTGAACGATTTTGCTTCTTAAATCAGACATAGGACCCCCTTCTTTGGAAAATGTGTAATTTAACCTTATCATATTTTTCAGAGTATATGAAGTATTTTTTGAAAAAGTCTATTTTTACGATTTAACAAGATGAGGAGTGTAATAGTCAGCCGGGACGAACCCGGCAACTGTTTTATTCTTCCTGTTCAGTAAATGGTTGCTGATAGTCAGCGTCTTTCCATGCTTCCGTAACCTCACCCTGGGTATCGGTATCAATGATAAACGACCCATTACTATACCGGTCGCTGGCCGATAATTCTAGCGGGTACAAACTGTATATTTCTCCTGTACTCGTTTTAAAGCAAATTGTATCATTCTCGTTTATGGCGAATGCCCCACGGACCCGATGTGCTTTATGTTTGAGCTCCCGGAGCATAACCAGCCCGCGTTTTGCCCGACCAGTTTTTTCAAATTCATTTAATTTCATGCGCTTGCAAGCTCCGCGATGGGTTACCAGGACAATTGATGGTTCAGCTAAATCATCAAACACTTGTCCACTTACAACGTATTCATCTTTTTTCAGTTGAATCGCCTTTACACCTGCTGCACGCTGCCCAACAGGCGACACATCTGACTCGTGATACCATAATCCATATCCTTTATTGGACGTGATAAAAATATCGGAATGTCCAGCTGTCTGATAAACATTAACAAGCTCATCATCATTTTTTAAGTTAAGCGCTACTAATGCTTTTGAATAGCGCTGTGCTTCATATAACGGCAGTTCACTCTTTTTCACCATACCATTTTTTGTAAAAAAGACAAGATAGCGGTCACTTGAAAATTCCCTGACAGGGATACATTGAATAATCCGCTCGTCATTATTAATGGCAACAATATTCGATATGTGTTGGCCAATGTCCTTCCATCTGATATCAGGAAGTTCGTGAACCGGGAGATAAATATATTTCCCTTTATTCGTAAACAGCAATAGTTTATCTGTCGTATTCAGTTCAATTAAACCTACTAAATGATCCTCCTCTTTTATCGCAAAATCTTCCCCATTCGATGCTCCATATGACCTGAGGCTTGTTCGTTTGATATAACCATCCTTTGACACGGAAACGAGGACATCTTCACTTGCGACCATTACTTCGATGTTAATCTTTAATTCTTCAATTTCATCCTCAATAATCGTCCGCCGCTTATCAGCATACGTTTTTTTCAATTGTTTTAAATCGGTTTTAATCGTCTGCAGCAGTTTTTTTTCACTAGCTAAAATGGCTTCCAATTCCGTAATTTTTTTGCGCAGTCCATCTGCTTCTTTTTCAAGTGCCGTAATATCGGTATTGGTCAGCCGGTATAATTGCAACGTTACGATTGCTTCGGCCTGCGCCTCGGAGAATCCATATGCTGCTATAATACGTTTTTTGGCGTCTCCTTTGTCTTTGGATGCGCGAATGGTTGCAATTAATTCATCCAAAATAGAAATTGCCTTGATTAATCCTTCGACAATATGCGCACGTTCATTTGCCTTTCTCAGTGTAAAGGTTGTTTGCCTTGTTACTACTTCTTTCTGATGGGTGATATAGGCATCAAGCATTTGTGGTAATGACAATAACTTCGGTGCTTTATCCTGGATAGCTACCATATTGAAATGGTATGTAACTTGCAAGTCGGTGTTTTTGTACAAGTATTTTAAGACACCTTCACTTTTGGCGTCTTTCTTCAGCTCAATTACAATTCTTAATCCGGTACGATCTGTTTCATCACGGACTTCAGCTATCCCTTCTACTTTCCGGTCGATTCGCAGCTCATCAATTTTTTTGACCATAGTAGCTTTGTTGACTTCGTACGGGATTTCATTAATGATGATTTGTTCCCGATTGCCACGAATCGTTTCTACCTCGGCTTTACCCCGAACGATAATCTTTCCTTTACCGGTTTCATATGCTTTCCGGATACCATCAATACCCTGAATAATCCCGCCGGTTGGAAAATCAGGTCCTTTTATGACATCCATTAATTCATCTATAGTCACAGCAGGTTTGTCGATTTTTTTAATAACCGCATCGATAACCTCTCCCAAGTTATGTGGCGGGATATCTGTTGCATACCCCGATGAAATCCCTGTTGACCCGTTCACAAGCAGATTGGGAAACTTGGCAGGTAATACGACTGGTTCATTTATCGTATCATCAAAGTTCGGCATAAAATCGACCGTTTCTTTGTCAATATCACGCAGCAGCTCTGATGCAATACTGGAGAGTCTTGCCTCCGTATACCGCATTGCCGCTGGAGGATCCCCATCAATACTGCCATTGTTGCCATGCATTTCCACCAACACATTACGTACCTTCCACTCCTGGCTTAACCGGACCATCGCTTCGTAAACAGGTGAGTCACCATGTGGATGATAATTTCCAATTACCGTACCAACTGTTTTGGCGGATTTACGATAATTTTTATCATGGGTGTTTTTTTCTTCATGCATGGCATATAAAATTCTTCGTTGTACTGGTTTTAGGCCATCTCGCGCATCAGGTAATGCTCTGTCCTGAATAATATATTTACTATACCTTCCAAATCGGTCACCAATAACTTCTTCAAGTGGAAGATCCAAATATTTCTCTGGTTGTGCCAAACCAATCCCCCCTTATTCCATAACATATACATTCAAAAAAAATCGCCAATTAAAAACTAGCCAACTCTAAAGTTAACCACTATTGTTTGGTAAGTTTTCGGACATACTACTATAATCTATTCCGTATGAATCTTATCATTCTCTAAAATATTAGCATCATCATTCATGCCAAATTCGACATGACTTTCAATCCATTTCCTTCTTGGTTCGACCTTATCACCCATTAGCGTTGTCACCCTTCGTTCGGCTCTTGCCAGATCCTCGATGGTTACCCGAATCAGTGTACGCGTTTCTGGATTCATGGTTGTTTCCCATAACTGATCAGCATTCATTTCGCCAAGCCCTTTATAACGTTGGATCGTATACCCATTTTTAAACTGTTTTAATGCTTCCTTTAGTTCACTGTCCTCCCAGGCATAGACGATCTTTTCACTTTTTCCTTTACCTTTGGAAATTTTATACAAAGGTGGTAATGCAATATAAACTTTGCCAGCTTCAACTAAAGATCGCATATATCGGTAAAAAAAAGTCAACAACAGTACTTGAATATGTGCGCCATCCGTGTCAGCATCTGTCATAATAATAATTTTATCATATTGAACATCGTCTAAATCAAAGTCACCGCCAACGCCTGCACCGATTGTGTGAATAATTGTTGATATCTCCTCATTTTTGAATACATCCTGAAGATTAGCTTTCTCCGTATTAATAACCTTTCCTCTTAACGGAAGAACTGCTTGAAATTTACGGTCACGGCCCTGTTTTGCGGAACCGCCGGCCGAATCCCCCTCCACTAAATATAATTCATTCTTCTTCGGATTTTTGGATTGAGCTGGTGTCAATTTTCCGCTTAAAAGTGTATCTTTTCGCCGTTTCTTCTTGCCTGACCTTGCTTCCTCCCGTGCTTTTCTGGCTGCAACCCTTGCCTCTTTTGCCTTAATCGCCTTTTTAATCAGCAATCCGGCAACGTCCGGATTTTCCTCCAAAAAGTATGCCAGCTTCTCGGAAACAACTGCATCTACAGCTGACCTTGCTTCCGATGTCCCAAGCTTTCCTTTTGTTTGGCCTTCAAACTGCAGTTTCTCCTCAGGAATCCGGACAGATACAATCGCTGTAAATCCTTCCCGAATGTCCGTACCTTCCAAATTTTTATCCTTTTCTTTTAACAAAGCTGTTTTTCTGGCATAGTCGTTAAAGCTTCGTGTTATCGCACTTCTTGCTCCAGATTCATGTGTACCACCATCTTTTGTACGCACATGATTCACAAAGGAAAGCATACTTTCCGCGTAACCATCATTAAACTGAAAAGCAAAATCAACCTCAATTTCCTGTTGCTGGCCTTCAAATGAAACAACCGGGTGGAGCGTATCCTTTTCTTCGTTCAAATAGGTAACAAATGATTCCAATCCATCTGGAAATTGGTAAACTTCTTTTTGTTTCTCCCGTTCGTCGATTAATTCAATTTTTAATCCTTTTAAGAGAAATGCTGCCTCACGCAACCGTTCTGATAAGGTTTCAAAATTAAATACCGTTGTTGAGAAGATAGTGTTATCCGGCTTGAACTGGATGATCGAACCTTTCTTACGTGTCGCGCCTCTTTTTTCCAAGGTTCCGACCGGTTTCCCACCGCTTTCAAACCGTTGAAAATAAGCGTAACCGTCGCGAAAACTGGTAACTTCCATCCACTCGGACAGGGCGTTGACAACAGAGGCACCAACACCATGTAATCCGCCACTCGTTTTGTAGCCGCCCTGACCAAATTTCCCACCAGCATGCAAAACGGTAAAAATGACTTCAATCGTTGGTCTGCCAGTACTATGCATTCCTGTTGGTATCCCCCGGCCGCCGTCCTCAACCGAGATACTATTATCTTTATGTATCGTTACTTTGATAAGCTCTCCGAATCCAGCCAACGCTTCATCGACAGCATTATCAACAATCTCAAAAACTAAATGATGGAGCCCGCGCGTATCTGTACTCCCGATGTACATACCAGGCCTTTTTCTTACCGCATCAAGACCTTCTAATATTTGAATCGAATCATCAGAATATTGTAATGGCTGTTTAACCAATGTAGACACTGCCCCTTCCTTAACCTCTTATTTCTATAGTAGAACGAATGTTTGTCGTTGTAAAGTATATTTTGTCTTATTCATACCTGAGCATGTCTAATAGTATACTACAATTAATTTCGGATTGTATAGCAATCATGTGAAATATACCCGCGCAAAAGGATGTTCAAAAGTCGCTAAATTGGGTCTTGAAGGTCGGGACGGCGTAGTAAGAGAGCATCAAGGAAAGCTCCCTCAAATTCACAACGTATGGAGGAAAATCGCTATACTCACCAAGGATTGAAAAAAGTAAGCATTATCGCTTGGTGACTTTTTGAACATCCTGTAAGGTAAAAAGGATGACTGGTCAGAGTCATCCCCCGAGCCTATTTATTGCCGATTAAAACGGAGTGGGCGACTTTAATACACATGTCCATTATAACAGTAATGCCGTGCTCTGTTAAAAAGTCATATGCCTCATCGTTTTCTATCCCTTGCTGTGCCCAAAATACGCTCGCTTCCGTAAGCACTGCTTCTTTAGCAATCCCAGGCAGAAATTCGGGCCGCCGGAAAACATTAATGATATCAATTTTCGCTGGAATATCAGTTAATGAGGAATAAGCTTTTTCACCAAGAACCTTATCGACTTTCGGATTAACCGGAATAATTTTATATCCCTGCTCCTGCATTCGCTTTGAAATTTGGTATGATGTGCGTTCCGGTTTGTCCGATAATCCGACAACAGCGATTGTTTTTGCTTCTTGCAATATATTTTTAATTGTTTCCTTTGCAGGGTTTTCCATTAACAAAACCTCCTCAATGCTTCAGTAGTCCTTGCTTAATTAAAAAATCCCTTGCTACTTTCTCTGGTGACTCATCTTCATAATCTACCAGATAGTTCATTTGCCGCATTTGATCGTCCGTTATTTTACCCCCAAGCTGATTTAAAATTCCCTCTAATCCAGGGTATTCTTCCAATGTTTCCGTACGTACAAGTGGTGCACCTTGATATGGCGGAAACAGATTTTGCGGATCATCCAATGTTACTAAGCCTAATTCTATCATATAACTGTCAGTAGCATAGGCATCAATTACATCGACTTCACCACTGGACAACGCTTCTTGGCGGATACCTGGTTCCATTGTTTTCACGTTTGCAATATCCAACCCGTAAACATCCTGCATCCCAACATAGCCATCGTACCGGTCTTTAAACTCTAATGTAAACCCTGCTGTTACATCGTTTTCAATCTTATTCAAATCGCCAATCGATTGCAAATCATGTTGTTCGGCAAATTCCTTAGTGGTTGCCACCGTATATGTGTTGTTGTATTTCATTGGCGCAAGCAGTTCCATATCATATTGTTTCTTCATTCCCTGCTTAGCCTGCTTGTATACTCGATCCGGATCAGTGCTTTTTGCTTCTTGTTTCATATGCGTAACAATCGCCGTACCGGTGAATTCCGGATAAATATCAATACTTCCTTTCTGTAAGGCGCTGAAGACAAATGCTGTTTTACCCAATCCGGGCTTTAATTTAACGTTTAAATCGGTATTTTCTTCAATCAACAGCTTGTACATATTAATTAGGATCGCTGGTTCAGATCCCAGCTTAGCCCCAATAACAAGGTCAGCCTTTTTACCGGAATGAAATAATAAAGGAGAAGCTACTACAAGAACGGCGATCATTAACATTGCCACAAATGATTTAAATCCTGCTCTCCGGGAAATCCGTTCAAACCCTCGTAAAATAAAGTCGAGGATAATGGCGAGCAATGCTGCGGGAATTGCCCCCAGCAGTATTAGATTAATATCTGCACCACGGTCAAGACCTAATAAAATTAATTCCCCTAAGCCGCCAGCACCAATTAATGCCGCGATTGTTGTTGTGCCAACGATTAAAACCATTGACGTACGAATCCCTGCCATAATCACAGGCATAGCAATTGGCAGTTCTACTTTCGTCAATCGTTTTAACGAATTCATCCCCATTCCTGTTGCCGCTTCCTTAAGTGCAGGGGCTACCTCCTTTATTCCTGTATACGTGTTACGTAAAATTGGCAATAAACCGTAGGCCGTTAATGCGATAATTGCTGGTGTTGTCCCAATCCCAAAGAATGGAATAAGAAATGCTAATACGGCAAGACTTGGAATGGTTTGCATGATTGCGGAGACTCCAATTATCGGTTCAGCAACCCGTTCATATCTCGTAAGGATTAACCCTAAAGGCACGGCAATAATAATCGCAATGATGAGCGAAATAAGCGAAATTTGTAAATGCTCCCAAATGGTTTCCACTAATACATCTTGTCGTTTTTCGAAAACGGAGATAAACGTTTCCATTATTGGATCACCCCGTTTTCCATTTTTGTTTTGCTTTTAAGAAAGGCAACAATATCTTTGTAGCTTAAAACACCGACTAATTTTTGCTCTTTTACAACCGGAAATAATACTTGGTCACTCGATTGGATAATCTCTGTCGCTTTATACAATGGCAAATGATTGTCCAATGTTTTGACCTCATGGAAAATTCCGTTCGTTGCTGCACCGTAATACATGTTATGTTCATCCCGGATAATATACGTACCGGCAGTTTGATATGTCTTTTCAGCAAACACTTTTTTCGTAATCACCCGATCATTTGATTGATCGGCAATGACGTCAACAGCCGTTTGCCACGGTGATTTTCGTTCCCCAATAAAATCTTTGACGAATTGGGTCGCTGGATGCAAAATAAGCTCTTGTGGTGTATCCATCTGGACGACCTGACCATGCCGCATTAGACATACTTTATCACCGATTGCCATCGCTTCATCCATATCGTGAGTTACGAAAACAATCGTCTTTTTAATTTCTTTTTGTAATTTGCGAATATCACTTTGCAGCTGTTCACGGCTAATAGGATCCAATGCACTAAATGGTTCATCCATTAAAATAATGTCCGGATCTGCGGCAAGTGCACGTATGACGCCAATACGCTGCTGCTGACCGCCGGATAATTCACTTGGCATCCTTTTTTGATATGTGGCAGGATCAAGTCCAACCATATCCAGTAACTCTCTCCCTCGTTCACGGATTTTTTTGCGTTTCCATTTTTTCATTTCCGGTACAACTGCAATATTTTCCTCAATTGTCATATGCGGAAATAAGGCAATCTCTTGCAAAACATATCCAATATTCCAGCGTAATTCATGAATATTATAATCATTAATGTCTTTATCATTTATGTATATTGCCCCAGATGTAGGCTCAATTAACCGATTAATCATTTTCATTGTTGTTGTTTTCCCACAGCCGCTTGGACCGATTAGGGTGACCAATTCTCCGTTATTTACCTGGAGCGAGAAGTCTTTTAGTGCTTCAGTCCCGTCTGGATATACCTTGTTTACCCGATTAAATTCAATCACCTGTTTCTTTCCCTCCTTAGATAGAATTCTTTTAATGGTCATACCCTTATTACTAGTTTTAGAAACATGTACGAAAATTGCAAGTCAAAAACATCGAATAAACGAAAGCTAAATGAATAAGTTGCGATTATAGGTTCTTTCCTGGACAAGTTCATGGTAGAATAAACTATACAATTGTTATATTAAGAGAGAAGGAATCATATGGAATATGTTGTATTCGCCTGTCTGGCATACATTTTAGGTTCAATACCATCCGCATTGATCGTGGGAAAAGCAGGATATAAAATAGACATACGCGAGCATGGCAGTGGTAATTTGGGTGCAACCAACACCTTTCGTGTATTAGGTTTAAAGGCAGGAATTATTGTTACTCTATCTGATATTTTAAAAGGAACATTAGCAACACTTCTTCCATTACTTGTTGATGCAGACGTTTACCGGCTCGTAATTGGGCTATTTGCCGTTATTGGTCATACATACCCACTGTTTGCAAAATTTAAGGGCGGGAAAGCAGTGGCAACTTCAGGAGGTATTATTTTAGGCGTTAGTCCGCTATTATTCATTATTATGATCGTTACATTCCTGCTTACGTTATATCTCTCTAAATATGTTTCCCTATCATCGATGATTACAGGGATAGTTGCGGTCATTGCAGCTATTTTGCTCAAGGAGGATATTTTCCTGATTATCGCTGTAGCTGCATTAACTATCTTCGTCTTCTATCGCCACAAGGAAAATATTAAACGTATTAAAAACAAAACCGAACCAAAAATTACCTGGATGTGATAGTCAGAGGTTAGAGGCCAGATTGGTGGAAACTGGTGAGGGTGCAGGTTTTCCAGGATTGTGTAGCTTTAATTTTTTAAGCATTATTTCCAGTTGGTAGCAGAAGTATCCATTACAGCATACTTTTGCCTTTTTCCCCTGGGTTTTAAGTATAAAGTTACTTCATTCGGTGGGAGGTATTTCATCCCGTTAATGCGTGATAAACCAATCAATTGAATATTACTGCTCACTTCAGTATACTTTAATTGTTAGGAGCAGAGAGGTGATGACGCTATGAATAAATTTGAAACACTCCCAAAAAAACAATTACCAAACAAAGCAGAACGACATAAATTATTTGGTTCGGTTGAGCCTGGTCCGAAAACGAAACCGGTTGAAAAAAGTAAAATGGCCGATTTGCAAAATACAAAAAAAGACTTTTTATTTGATCTGGATGAAGTTGGCATTACTAATGTGAAGCATCCAATCGTAATTACCAGCAATTTGCATCCCGAAACACAAACAAGTATTGGTACATTTCAATTTACGTCAGCAATCGAAAAAACAAGTAAAGGGACAAATATGAGCCGCTTTACTGAACAGCTGAATCTGTACCATGAAGCAGGTTTCTCTGCGGATATAGCTACATTGAAACGGTTTACGAAAGATCTTGCTGAACGTTTAAAACAACGTGACGCTGAAATTACGGTTACCTTTCCCTGGTTTTATGAACGACGCGGTCCACAATCAGACCTTTCTGGCATGAACCACGCGGATTGTGGAATAACGGTTGCTTATGACCAGAAAAAAGGATTTAACGTTTCTACCTCCCTATCGGTGCCAGTCACAACGTTATGTCCTTGTTCCAAAGAGATTAGTGAATACAGTGCACACAATCAACGTGGCTATGTAACGATGGAAATTAATTTGGATGATAATGTTGATGAAACCAAACTGGATTGGAAGGAACAGCTGCTTAATGCTGCGGAAAGTAATGCAAGCTCAAGGCTCCATCCTGTTTTGAAACGACCAGATGAAAAAATGGTTACAGAAGCGGCATATGAAAACCCAAGATTTGTTGAAGATATGGTGCGGCTTGTTGCTGCTGATCTTTACGAGATGCCTTTTGTTAAAAAATTTAAAGTTGTCTGCCGTAATGAGGAATCCATTCATATGCATGATGCGATTGCATCCGTGACGTATGATAAGAAACATGCTGAGACATCGATCTGAACTTCTTGTTAAATCGCAGTGAAGAAGGATAATAATATGAAATACATTTTCATCACATTAATCAAATTTTACCGGAAAGCAATCAGTCCATTTAAACCGCCTTCGTGCCGATTTTATCCTACATGTTCCGAATACGGGCTGGAGGCCTTTAGACGGTTTGGAGCAATTAAGGGGGGCTATTTAACCATTAAACGGATCGGGAAATGCCACCCATTTCATCCTGGTGGGGTTGATTTAGTACCGGAAAAGAAAGAGAAAAAACAGAAACGGTTTAAAGGGAGCTGACGGGTTTGAAACTACACGTGACAAATGATACGGCTGAATGGTATAAAAGTGAGTTTGACCTGCAAACGCCTGCCCGGCTGCGCTATTATGTACGATATGGATTTGGCGGTCATATTCCCGGGTTCTCGTTAGGGGTCCGTGTGGATACCCCGAACGAAATGTACACCAGTTATCAGGTTGACGGTTTAACTTTTTTTATTGAGGCAAAAGATGCCTGGTATTTTGAAGAGAAAGATTTGTTTGTAAAACTTAACAAGGCTAAAAATGAACCTGAATTCAGCTACGAATAGATTCTATACCAACAAAAAGGAAGATTGGCTCCTATCCGATTTTCCTTTTTTTATAAGATAAGGAAGTTTAAAGCCTCTATTCTGCTCTCGGCAGTAAGCCACTTCCAGCTCCAGCGCCCAGCGGCTAGTGTGCTTCCCTCACCTCCGTACGATAAGTCAACATCGGCTCGGGTGGGAAGGAAGGCCGACTAAGAACGGCCTTTGCGGCCAACGTCGGCATACCCCTATGAAGGGGCATGTTTCCTTTATCTCCTGCGGTAGGAATGTTCGGTTAAAACCGCTGCTTTGCGCAGCAACACCGAACCACCCTGCTTGGCAGGGCGCAGCACATACGCCGCTAACCGGGCGCTTCCGCTTTTGTTCTTTATAGATTAAATCGTCTTATTTGTCCCCACTGCTGTTCATTGCGTAAAATCAGTTTTTGCCGCTCGCCAAATAAGTCGAAATGAGGATAATCCTGATAGTGATCAATCCATTCTTCCTTTAAACCATATTTATTGCCCCACGAAATCAATTTCTTCACGTCGCTACACCCAACTTTTGTAACCGTATTACAGCCAGGAAATCTTGGATCTTGCCAATAATGGGTCAGGAAAGCAATATTCCCACTTCTCACTTCACGCTTCCATTGTAATAAATCCTGACGTTTTAACCCGAAGGCCATCAGGAATTTCCTTTTATTTGCCTGGAATATGCTTCATGCCAATCAGGGAACGCACGCCGTAATGATAATGGCCGGAAGCTGTCTTTTTTGACAATGACATGTTCGGTTGTACCGCTTACAGCTACATTACCAGCTCCATTCAAAATTTGATAGGCATAAACAGAACGTAAGCCATCATATTTTTCCAGCCATGTTTCAACAATAGCTTCTTCCCCGTAACGAATTGGCTTTTTAAAAGAAATTTGCGCATCTATAACAGGTGAAACAACGTTATGTTTTTCCATGTCTGCATAGTTAAGTCCAAGATTTTCGATAAATTTGGTTCTGCCTATTTCAAACCAAACTAAATAATTGGCATGGTAGACAACACCCATTTGATCGGTTTCCTGATATCTTACTTCTATTGGTGTCCGTACTTTGCTCAATGTTAAGATCCTCCTTCTACTACTGCCACTAAATAGTTTATCATAAATAAGCAGCAAATGAAGGAACTTTGCTTTTCATTAAAAAACCCGGAATACATTAGTCCGGGTTTTTGGTTTTAGGATTGCTGTTGGTCATGCGCTTCATCTTTTATTTCCTGTCGCATTCCTTCAATAGCTTCCTCACGACGTTTATTTTTTTCTTTAATCTTTTCTCTTTCTTCATCAGAAGAAAATTCCATCGTATCATGTGCTTTTTCAATATTTTGAATCGTATCCTGTACCATACTTTGCAGTTTTTCTACATTATCGCTTCGGTCATCAGGCTTTGGTTTGTAAGAATCATTTGCCATTTTGAATCTCCTTTCCTGTAAAGTATCATCATTATATTCTGCAATAATGTTTTTACTATACAAAAAAACAGCTTTCACTTTGATATCATCCAAAAGTTGAAAGCTGTTTACTGGCACTACTTTTCATTCTTTCTTTTTAAAAATTGATTCCGTTTCATTTCTAAATTTTGCTCAATTTTTTCCATTAATACTTGATCCTGTAATATTTGTTCGCGGTTTTGGCTAACCAATTCGTCAAATGTCAGTTTTTTCTTTAAAGAAATCGTAATCCACTCCTTTTTTTATTAAGAGTATTACCATTTCTTTAGAAAATTATAATCATTCTAAGCTGTGAAGCGTTTCTGTCATAAATTCATAGGTCATGGGACCGACCTTTTTTTCCTGCTGAATCTTCCCGTCGGTGCCGATAAAGTATGTTGTTGGTAGTCCAAAAATTGCATATTGATTAGCAACCTTCATATCTTTGTCCAATAATATCGGATACGTATAACCATTTTCCTCAATAAAATTTCTTGCCTTTCCCACGTTAGGCTCTGTATTTACAGCCACTATTTCTACCTCATCTTTGTGTTCGTCATAAAACTTTTGCATCTCTGGCATCTCAATTCGACATGGCCCACACCAGCTGGCCCAAAAATTCAAAAAGACTTTCTTTCCCCTAAAATCTGATAGTCTGACTGTGTCTCCATCAAGTGATTCCAGTTCAAAATCCGGAGCCGGTTGGCCAGGTTCAATACTTGATTTTCCCGGTGAAACGATCGCAGCACCTTTCACGTCTGGATCTTTGCTTATGTTTACTGCAGTCTTATCGGTATCTGCTGCTGATTGTTCCTTATTTTTTTCCGCAAAATTGAAAATCAATATTCCTGCCAGTAGCGCAATCACTGCAATTCCAAGTATTTGTTTCATTGAAATGTCTCTCCTTACTGAGGCTTCCATAATACTTATTACAGTATGCATGATGTCATTCCTATTTGTAAAGGAAACATGATCATTGTTGGAAAATGGTCAAAAATAAAAATAAGTCCTTACACATAATACTTCTTGTAAGGACTTATTTTACACTAGATTAATTCTCCAGTTTATTACGTAAAACCATTTGTAAAATACCACCATGGCGATAGTAGTCAATTTCTACTTCACTGTCAAAACGGGCAATTGCTTTGAATGTAGTTGTTTTGCCATTTTCATCGACGGCTGTAACATTTACAAGATCATGTGGCTGTACATTTTCGTCTACTTCAACAGTAAATGATTCTTTACCGGTTAAACCTAGTTTATCGGCATTTTGACCTTTTTCAAATTGTAATGGAAGTACACCCATCATAACAAGGTTTGAGCGATGAATCCGTTCAAAGCTTTCTGCAATAACCGTTTTAATACCGAGCAGAATTGTTCCCTTAGCTGCCCAGTCACGTGATGAGCCCATCCCATAATCCTTGCCACCCATGACAAGTAGTCCAGTGCCATTTTCCTGATACTTCATTGCAGCATCATAAATTGGCATTACTTCTTCTGTTGGCCAGTACGTTGTATACCCGCCTTCCGTACCTGGTGCAAGTAAATTACGAATCCGAATGTTGGCGAATGTTCCACGCATCATAACTTCGTGGTTACCACGTCTTGAACCATAGGAGTTAAAGTTACGTGGTGACACACCTTTATCCTGCAGATATTTTCCAGCTGGCATATCCTTTGCGATTGCTCCAGCAGGTGAAATATGGTCGGTTGTTACAGAGTCACCAAATTTACCAATCGCACGTAAATCCGTTAGCGGTTTAACAGAACCCGCCTCTTTTGATAACCCTTCAAAGAATGGCGGGTTTTGAATATAGGTAGATTCTTCATCCCACTCGAATAAAGGTTCATCTGTTGTTTCAATTTCGTTCCATTTTTCATTCGAACTAAAGACATTTTCGTATTCTTTACGGAAAATCTCAGGTTTAACAACACTTTCGACTTGTTCTTTTATCTCTTCCATTGTTGGCCAAATATCTTTCATATAAACTGGATTTCCGTCTTTATCCGTACCAAGTGATTCTGTAGTCAGGTCAATATCAACGGTTCCCGCTAACGCATAGGCAACAACCAAAGGTGGTGAAGCCAAATAGTTTGCTTTCACTAGTGGATGGATACGCCCCTCGAAGTTGCGGTTACCAGATAATACGGACGAAACTGTCAAATCATTTTTTGCAATGGCTGCTTCAATCTCTTCACGTAAAGGACCGGAGTTACCGATACATGTTGTACAGCCATAACCAACCAAATTAAAGCCAATTTGATCCAGATATTGCTGCAGGCCAGAATCGTCCAGGTACCTTGTGACAACTTTTGATCCTGGTGCCAGAGATGTTTTAACATATTCAGGTACACGTAATCCTTTTTCAACAGCCTTTTTAGCTACTAACCCGGCACCGAGCATGACATAAGGGTTTGATGTATTGGTGCATGATGTAATGGCAGCAATTGCCAGTGCACCGGTTTTCATAACCGAAGTTTTACCATTTGGATGTTCTATGGTTACTTCTTTATTAAATTCCGTTTTATCCAAACCTAATCCCTGATTACCTGCGGGTGCTGTCACCGCTTTATTAAATTCCTTTTTCATGTTGGATAAAGCAATTAAATCCTGCGGGCGTTTAGGACCTGACAAGTTCGGTTCCAGTTCGGAAAGATTGATTTCTACCAGCTCCGTGTATTCCGGATCTGCCTGATCAGGAGAATACCACAGATTGTTTTCCTTGCAATACTTCTCAACTAATGCAATATGCTCCTCACTACGGCCGGTTAAACGTAAATAGCTTAATGATTCATCATCGACCGGGAAGAATCCGCATGTTGCACCATATTCTGGAGCCATGTTGGAAATTGTTGCACGATCAGCAAGCGGCATATCTTGTAACCCGGGGCCGAAATATTCAACAAACTTGCCAACAACATTCTTCTCGCGCAATACCTGTGTTACCTTTAACGCTAGGTCTGTAGCTGTTGTTCCTTGTGGAAAGCTGCCGATAAATTTAACACCAATTACCTCAGGTGCAGGGAAATAAGATGGCTGACCCAGCATGCCTGCTTCCGCCTCAATACCACCAACACCCCAGCCAAGTACACCCAGCCCATTTATCATCGTCGTATGGGAGTCGGTACCAACCAGTGTATCCGGGAATGCATCATAGGTTCCGTCCTCATTTTCCAGACCATGGACAACACTGGCAATATATTCCAGGTTTACTTGGTGAACGATTCCTGTTGCAGGTGGAACAGCTCGATAGTTTTCAAATGCCTTTTGTGCCCAGTTTAAAAATTGGTAACGCTCAGCATTCCGCTCGAATTCAAGCTCCATATTTGCTTTAAGTGCATTAGGTGTTCCGTACTGGTCAACTTGTACGGAGTGATCAATTACTAAATCAACTGGCACTTCCGGATTGATTTTATCCGGCTCGCCACCCATATCAACCATTGCTTTTCGTAATGAAGCAAGGTCAACAACGGCAGGTACACCAGTGAAATCCTGTAAAATAACGCGTGAAGGTTTGAATGGCACATCTACCCCTTTGCCATCTTTTGTTCCCCATTTTGCTAATCCTGTTACATGTTCATCTTTAATAACACGACCATCATGTTGACGAATAAGCGATTCTAGTAACACACGAATAGAAAATGGTAAACGTGATATATTACTAGATCCACCGTCTTCCAACGCTTTTAAATGATAGTAGTTATACGTTTTTCCATTTAGTTCAAATTGCTTTTTCGCTTGAAACGCATCCTGTTTTGTCATGTAAGCCATACCCCTTTCAAATTGTCAACTATTCTGACCATACCCCAACTAGAATAGTAGACAGCAAAAATACATGTATCATCTACTTTATATTAAATGATTTTTGTGCGAAAAAGCAACTGTTTCCAGCTGTACGGCATATAGTAAATATTTATGTAAATTGATAACCAATACTTATCGAGGATATGAACAAAGGCGCAAGCGCCCGGTTTAAGGAAGGATGACTAAAACCGGCACGTCAATAACCAACGTCGGCATGACCTGCATCCTGGAGCCCGCGTATATGCTGCGCCCTGCCATTTAGTGTGGTTCGGTGTTGCCGCCGGGAGCGGGGGTTTTAACCGAACATTCCTACCTTAGAAGATAAAGGAAACATGCCCCTTGCCCAGCGTTCTAAGCCGGCCTGCTAATTTGGCAACTTTTGCACATGCACATATATAGCTTTTAAATGATAGTGAATTGTCAAATTATACCTCTAGTAATCTGCCGCCTTTTGAAATACGATGGAGAAGGTACTTCCCTTATCTGCATTTTGGGAAATATCCAATTTGGCATTGTGCCGATCCAGAATTTGCTTTGTGATCATCAATCCAAGTCCTGTTCCATTTTGCTTCGTGGTGAAAAACGGCTCTCCCAGTTTATGTATGATTTCCTCTGATATACCTGGCCCCTGATCGATCACATCAATGACAACTTGTCGATCCGAAGTATGAACTTGTATATGGATCGTTCCCTCATCTTCCATTGCTTCAATGGCATTTTTAGTTAAATTAATTAATACTTGTTTAATCTGCGAACGGTCGCAATGAACGAGAACATCGGTTGATTGTTCCCATTCAAACGTTATTCCCTTTAACCTCGCTTGCGGCTTTAATAATTCGGTAACATCCCGAATCATTTCTGCTATCGATTCCTTTTGTTTATTATCGGTCATCGGTTTTGAGATAAATAAAAGCTCGGATGTAATAGTTTCCATTTTTTCAATTTCATCAATCATAATTTTATAATATTCTTTTTTCCGATCAACACCTGCTTGCAACAATTGAATAAACCCTTTTAGAGATGTTAATGGATTACGGATTTCATGGGCGACCCCTGCTGCCAATTGTCCAGCAATTGACATTTTTTCCGAACGGATCATCATCTCTTCCATCTCTTTTTTGTCTGAAATATCCCGTAATGCCGAAATATAATAAACGTTTCCGGTTTCGTCCTTTATCCTTTCCACTTTACATTCTGACCATATATATTTACCATCCTTATCCCGAATATTGATGTTGAAAATTTGTCCGGTTTGTTCCGTACCCTTAAGCTGTTCTTCCATATATGCGGCATCTTCCGGTAAAATTTTTTCGTACCACTGTGTTCCTTTAAGCTCCATCGTTTTGTACCCCAGCAAACGTTCCACAGACTTTGATACAAAGCAGACCTTCCCATTACGATCCCAGATTGTAATAACATCACTTCGGTTTTCTTCACTCCAATCAACCATAACTCCTGGGAGAGTTGTCGCATCGTGAAAAATGAAGTTATCATTTCCCGCAGACTTGCATTGCGTTTGATTTTGCGTATTCGCTTTATCACCTGATTTTTTATCCACATTTAATTTTTGCCTCAATACCATTGCCCCCTTTTTTGCAAAATCCAACATTTATCCCTCTAAATCTACTTATATGTATTATCGTATACAATTATGATACTTGTTTGTGTGGTAAACTCCTATTATAATTAAGAGTGAGTTGTAATCTTGATTCACACGAATAAAAGCATCAAGTATTTGTATCTTACTATAAAAAGCGAAAAAAATAAATCTTTAGAACTCTTTACATAATTGATTTATCGATAAAATCAGGAGAAAATAGGTGAAATTATGTCGATCTTAATGGATTATTTCATTATCATATGGGGGATCCTGCTCATAACACTCATGTCAATCGGCGGCTTCTTTATGTTCCGTAAATTTTTAAAACGATTGCCTAAGGAAGATGGCAAATCAACCATGGACTGGGAAGAATATTACATGGAGAAAACGAAAGATATGTGGGGCGACAGCGAAAAAAAGTTATTAGAAGAATTAGTATCCCCTGTCCCTGAATTGTTCCGCGATGTAGCCAGACAATCAATTGCCAGTAAGATTGGCGAAGTCGCACTCAGGAAACAGAGTAAGAAAATAACGCAGGACGTGCTTATTGAAGGTTATATCATTGCTACACCAAAACGTGATCACAAGTTTTTAAGGAAAAAACTGCGCGAAAAAGAAATCGATATTACGCCTTATGAACCTTTATTTCAGCTTTCACCGGGAACGTACAAATATAAAGTAAAACAAAAATTAAAGCAAAAACGCCCGCATTGATACGGGCGTTTCCTTATACACTATGATATTTTAATTCCTTTTCCAATTTCTTGTATTTGTATAACATGGCTAGTCTCCATGATAAAATCATGCCAAACGCAAGTAAAAAGAACATTCCACTCGTTTCACCCAATGAAATCGTACTGCCAATAATCAGCTTAATGATAATTCGTACAAGGAGTAAACCGAATAAAATAAACACAAATGATTTTGACGGAATCAAATAAATGTCATTGTCCTTTATTTCAAATTTTGATGTTTTAATAAGAAATATGGAAAAAAATACTCCCACAAAAAATGCCTCTAAAACTTGTGTCCAGGCAACACGAAATTCAGGCACAAAAAACATACATGCACCGGTACTCATAAATAACGGCGGTAAAATGATTTTCTTTACCGAAGCCGGTTTTTTTGCAGCCTTTAATCGAACAAAAATCATGGTGGTAGCCATAAAAAAAGCAACTACCGTACTTGCAATAACCCAAAACATGTTTCATCAACTCTTTCTTGGATGACTACCAGCCCGCTTCATTTTATGTAATACACGATCTATTGTTTCCAGGACACGATTCTCATCAAACGGCTTCACAATAAAATCCTTTGCCCCGATTTCAATTGCACGGGTAACAACCTTTTGCTGACCCATCGCGGAACATACGATGATTTTTGCATGTTCATCATACTTGATAATTTCTTTCATCGCATCTATACCGTTCATTACAGGCATGGTAATGTCCATTGTCACTAAATCAGGATTTGTTCTCTTATACAGTTCAATTGCTTCATTTCCATCCTTTGCCTCGCCAACAATTTCATGATTTTCTCTTTTAAAAATGGATGCTAATGTAACCCGCATAAATGCTGCATCATCAACTATCAGAATCCTCGCCAATCTCGTTCCCCTCCAGCCCATCTTCTTGATCATTTGCGATGGTTAGAATAATTGTCATGGTTACCCCCAATACAGTCACATAAACACCAAGATCAAAAAGCATTGCCGTTGCAAGTTCTACTTCACCAAAAATTGGCAATGTAAAGTGTCCGAATGTATGTGATAAGAAAGGTACATCAAAAACAAATGAGCCGATTCCAGTTGCTACGGCAATTAGTAATCCGATTGGAATCAGAGTCCGGTAATTAATCGGTAAGATTTTATTTACCGTTTCCATTCCATACGCCATATTCATCAGAACAATTGCTGAGGCAGTCATCAGGCCACCAACAAAGCCCCCGCCAGGTGAATTATGACCTGCAAGCAATAAATAAACGGCAAATCCTAATAAAATAAATGCAATTAATGATGTTGTTGTACGCAATATGAGATCATTCGGTTTAAACATGTAATACGGCCCCTTTTAAAAACATATATAGGTACATCATAATACAACCATATCGGAAAATCTATTCTAAAACCCTTTGAAATTTAACCAGCCGGATAAAAACGACGTTAATTGCGTCATCCAATCGAAAAACAGTGCGATCCCCATCAAGATCATGATGGATCCGCCAATTTTCACAAGGATAACACTATGCCGCTTAATCCAGTTAAGTTTCCCAATGAAAAATGATAATATCAGAAACGGCAGGGAAAAACCTAATATATAGCTAACCATCATCACGATACCTATGTCAGGATTCTGTGCTGTCAAGGAAAGAACTATCATTAAAATTGGTCCCATACAAGGTGTCCATCCCAAGGAAAAGGCCAAGCCAATGATAAAGGAACCAATGTATCCAGCTGGACGATTCTTAAAAGTGATTTTCTTATCCTTCATCAGAAATTTAAAATTCAGTACGCCGACAATAACAAGTCCAAAAAAGATAATTAAGATGGCGCCAATTTGCCGGATGACCTCCTGATAGGTTCTTAAGAACTCGGACAGGATAGAAGAAGTAAAACCCATCATGATATAAATACAGGAAAATCCAACCAAAAAGAAAACCGTATGTAACATGCTTTTTTTATTAAATTTCCTGCTGTCATCTTTTAAATCGGACACACTCATGCCGGTTATATACGATAAAAAAGCAGGATAAAGCGGAAGTACACAAGGTGAAATAAAGGATAAAAAACCCGCGCCAAATGCAATAAAAATATTTATTTCAGACATAAAAATCCTCCTAAGAAAACCATTTGCTCTCTCTATTTTAACAAATTATGCAGCTAATCGAAGAAAATGAATTTGACAATTATCCAAACCTTTTGGAAACGGAGTAGCAAGGGCTGAATTTGATCGCTTGTGATCGGAATGACCAAAATTTTAAAATACCCCTTACTACCAACAGGTACTAAGGGGTATTATGTATGATGCTAATCCATTCTGACAATATATGATGATTGCTGATTACTTTTGCTGATTGTTCATTGCACGCATCATTTGATTGATTTTTTTCTGTGATGGTTTTTGACCCATTTGCATCATTAAAGTCCGAAGCATTTGCTCATTAATTGGTGGGTTCTTCTTTAGATAATTCATCATATATTTTCTGGCGATAAAAAATCCGAGAGCGACACCAGCAATCAAGGCAATAATAGCTATTAATACGACCCAAATCGTAGCCATGCAAGCTTTCCT
The DNA here is from genome assembly GCF_900155625.1 of Virgibacillus dakarensis. Lineage (NCBI taxonomy): Bacteria > Bacillati > Bacillota > Bacilli > Caryophanales > Bacillaceae > Virgibacillus > Virgibacillus dakarensis. The sequence goes on along the minus strand of NZ_LT732553.1, from coordinate 1,196,388 downwards.
CCTTCATGTTGTCTCTCATACAGTATAGTAAATCAATGTTAAGAATACAATACTTGTCCATGCAAATATGCTCTTTCCTTTGAAACCGGCGAGATCCAACCATAGTTATCGACGTCATTTCTCATAATAAAGAGAAATGGCTGAAATGATCGTAGTGCTGGAAACAACAACATTTCGGCATCATGCAACATTTCACAACGAAAGTTTATCTGTTTTTCGTGGATATGTAAAGAGATAGCTTGCGTGTCTTCGTTTCGCATTTCGAGATAGTTGCCATCAATTGTTACATTACGTCTGTTTTTCTCGTTATTTTTAATGTGGGTTATCAAAGCACTAGTTGAAAATGTATTGGTAATAAACTTAAACTGATTTTTGAGGTCCGTTCTCTCCGGATTATTTTGATATTCTTTTAAAAAACGATATAATATTCCACTTTTATGGAAATACCGATACGCAAATTCTTCCTTTACCCAATAGATAGAATAATTCCCCACCGAAAACCCCTCCCCTTTTAACTCTATTATACGTATTCCAGTTAAAAATTATGTCATTTCCTGATGCGAAATCCTACTAGTTTTGTCGATTACAAACAAAAGTACAGCCCGTTGAATAAAGTAGAACTTCATTCAACGGGGGATCCCATCCTCCCTACTGAGTTGAACGAATCGGATCGTTACGGATGGTGCTACTCAGCTATCTATCCTTCTATATTTTTCAAGGCTTGAAGCAGGGGTCTAATGAACGGTGAGGCGGGATAAAAGAGAACTGAATAGTAAAACGGGCGCCCCACAGTTAGTGAGCCACCCGTTTTCATTTATTATTTTATTAACTTTTCAACCTCTGCAACAACATTTTCTACTGTAAACCCGTATTCCTCAATAACTTTTTCACCTTTTGCAGAAGCGCCAAATCGATCAATACCAATTATCGTACCATTGTCACCAACATAACGCTCCCACCCAAATGAAGCGGCCATCTCAATTCCTACTCGGGCTTTAACATTTGCTGGCAGAACTTCATTTTTGTATGCTTCATCCTGCTCGTTAAACCGATCCCATGACGGCATGCTGACAACACTTACATCAATGCCTTTTTCTTGTAGGGCCTTTTTAGCTCCAATAGCTAATTGCACTTCGGAACCAGTTGCAAGTAATAACGCATCTGGAACGTCTTTTGCTGACTTGCTAATAACATATGCACCTTTTCTAACCCCTTCATAGGCGTTTTCTTTTGTGCCCTCTAATGTTGGTAACCCTTGTCTGGTTAACACGAGTGCTGTTGGCTTGTCCTTTGATTCCAAGGATATGCGCCATGCTGCTTGTGTCTCGTTTCCATCGGCAGGACGAATCAGGGAAAGTCCCGGCATTGCCCGCATTGCTGCTAATTGTTCAATCGGTTCATGTGTCGGACCATCTTCGCCAACCGCAATCGAATCGTGCGTAAATACATATGTTACCGGCGTTTTCATAATGGATGACAATCGTACAGCAGGTCGTAAATAATCACTGAATACAAAGAATGTACCAGCATATACTTTTAATCCGCCGTGTAATGCCATTCCATTTAGTGCTGCTGCCATGGCGTGTTCACGAACACCAAACCAAATGTTGCGGCCAGCATAATTGTTACGGGAAAAGTCATCTTCATTTTTTAACGTGGTTTTGTTTGAACCTGCCAGGTCAGCACTTCCGCCAAAGAAATATGGTACGGCTTTCGCAATTGCATTTAATACTTCACCGGAAGAAGCTCTTGTTGCCAGTTTATCTTTTTCGGGTTCATACACTGGAAGTTCTTTATCCCAGTCTGCAGGCAATTCCCCTTTTATAGCACGTTCCAGTTCATCTGCTAATTCAGGATATTTTTCCTTGTATGCTGTGAACAGTTCATTCCAAGCCTGCTCCGCTTCAGCACCTTTTTTGCCGATTTTTTTGTTAAAATCAGCATATACTTCATCTGGAACATTAAAATCTTCATGCTCCCATTTATAATATTCCTTGGTCAATTTTACTTCATCCGCACCTAGTGGGGCACCGTGTGATGCGCTTGAGTTTGATTTGTTCGGTGACCCATAGCCGATAATCGTTTTGATTTCGATTAATGTCGGCTGTTCGGTATTTTCTTTTGCTTGTTTAATCGCTTTACGTAACGCATTTACGTCATTGCCATCCTCAACCCTGATGACCTGCCATCCGTATGCTTTAAAGCGTTCTTCTGTATTATCGGAAAATGAGCGGTTCAGCTCCCCGTCAAGGGAAATATCGTTTGAATCATATAGCGCGATTAATTTTCCTAACCGGAGATGCCCAGCGAGTGAAGCGGCTTCATGGGAAATACCTTCCATCAGATCACCATCACTAATTAGAGCGTATGTATAATGATCGATAACCGAGTAGTTATCCCTATTATAGGTAGCGGCGAGATGCGCTTCAGCCATTGCCATCCCAACAGACATGGCAATTCCTTGTCCTAATGGTCCGGTTGTTGCTTCGACACCATCTGTATGATGTACCTCAGGATGTCCTGGTGTCTTCGAGTTCCATTGACGGAATTCCTTTAGGTCATCAATTGTCAGATTATAGCCGGACAAATGCAGTAAACCGTATAACAGCATGGAACCATGTCCTGCTGAAAGAACAAAACGGTCACGATTAAACCATTTGGAGTTTTTCGGGTTATGATGCATGAAATCAGTCCATAATGTATATGCCATCGGCGCAGCACCCATTGGCAAACCTGGATGCCCTGAATTAGCATTTTCGATGGCATCAATTGCTAACGTACGAATTGTATTAATAGATAACTGTTCAACATTTTCTGACATCTTTGTTTTCCTCCGTTTCGTCAAGTTGTGATTACCACTCTATTTTATATTGAAGTTCCTAATCTCACAAGTATTAGCAAGCTACCGTATTTGGTCTTGTAAAAACTAATGCTTTCTCTCTCTCTCTTGCATATCACGCAGTTTTTGTGGTGTCACATCATTTCCTTCCCAGTCAACTACCGTCATCGTCTTTAATTGATTTTTAAACGATTTTCGCACGTTTTTCAAATATTCTTGCCGCAGCTCATGCTGTTCCTGTTTTTCTTTGTCCGTTAGTCCTTCTGATTTGGCCTTTTTCGCTAATGTATTGATCCGTTCCAGTTTTTCTTTTCCAATCATAGTAAAAACCTCCAACTTTAAAAACGCAAGAACCATTATCATGTTCCTCGCGTTTTTATCATACCGTTCCTATATAATAGTTTCAAGCGTTATGATACTCCTGATACCTTCGGTGAACCGTTGCTTTTGATACCGAATGCCCCATCCCGTTTAATGTATGGGCAATCTCCTCAAAGGTTAGCTTCTTTTGCCTTAACCGAACAACCTCTTCAATCGGAAATGCCTTTCGTTCACGACCTGGTGCTTTGTTTCGGTATGCCAGATTCTTACTCGGATCATACCCTTCATTAATTGCTTTTTTCATCCCTCGCTTGATTTTGCTATTGTGTATTCTGCGTTGATATTCTTCTACGATCCCGACAATTTGCAAAACCATGGAATCGGACTCAGAAAGTTCCAGCCTTCCGTCATGAATAGCAGTATAGATTGGAATACTCATTTTGTGTAATTGATGGAATAAGGCAATCTTTGTGTTACCTCTGCCTAATCTTGTTTCATCCTGAATAAGCAAACAATCAGCGTTTTTTGCAGAAAAGCAGTCCAGCAGCTGAAATATACCGTCCCGATCAATCTCATAACCGCTTGCCTGCTCTTCAATTACTTTCTCAACAGAAAAATCGTATTTTCCTGCAAGTGTAATAAGCTCCTGCCTTTGTCTCGCCAATGATGTTTCCTGTGTCTTTTTATCCGTGCTTACCCGACAGTAAAGAATAGCTTTCACGATAATTACCCCTTCGCTCATAATTAGTACACAATTATGCGCTAGTGATCATGGAAAAATATAAAAATCCTAATGTTAAAGCAAATGTTACAAGATAGAATACATCTGTTTTCGTAAGTTTTCCAAACATAGCCATCAGCTCCTTTTTAGTATAAGAACTATTGTTCGACTTAAAACCATCATACACCCGAACACACGATCCTGTCAACATTTTTTTCGAACGAACGTTTGCGAATATTTCATTCTAGTGATAAACTAGTGGTAATAAATACTATGCGGGAGGAGTTTATTACATGACCAAGCTTTCCAAAAGGCAACAAATGATCCTTGATTACATTAAGGATCAGGTTAAGTTGAAAGGCTATCCGCCATCTGTTAGAGAAATAGCAAGTGCAGTTGGACTTGCATCAAGCTCTACTGTCCATGGCCATTTAGCGAGGATCGAAAGCAAGGGCTATATCAGAAGAGACCCAACCAAACCTAGAGCAATTGAAATTTTGGATCCATTAGAGGAGAATAATATTCCGAAAGATGAAGCGCGGTATGCACCAGTAATCGGCAAAGTTACAGCTGGTATCCCGATTACTGCGGTCGAAAATATCGAAGAGTTCATTCCGCTGCCAAGCTCAAGCGCAGGACCAGATGACAGTTTATATGTACTGGTAATCGAAGGAGAGAGTATGATTGAAGCTGGTATATTAGACGGAGACATGGTTATCGTAAAACAGCAAAATACAGCACAAAACGGGGATATTGTTGTTGCCATGACGGATGAGGATGAAGCTACTGTCAAGCGATTCTTTAAAGAAAAGGACCACATTCGCCTACAGCCGGAAAACGCAACAATGGAAGCCCTCATTTATCAAAATGTGACGATTTTAGGCAAGGTAATTGGGCTATACCGGAATATTCATTAAAAAACCTTGATACGCGGTATGCGTATCAAGGTTTTTATTAGTAAATTACCCAGTTTAAAAGGTTGGTAATCTATTTCTGGAAAAATTGCTTAAAGAATGCTATCCAATCTGTTCCTGTTAATTGGCCGCTAACAATAAATGTACCTATAAACAAAAGCATGAATATAAATACAAACAGATAACATTCAAGAGATTCCTTCCAATAAGGTTTGTTATTCTTCATCACGAACTATTCCCCTTTATTTTTCAGTACTTATTATTAAACCCACGCCAAATAAAGCCTTCAATTTGCTAATGAAAGCTAAAGGCTACATTCAAAATCAATCACTCGTATAAGGGGAGATAGTTCGATTGGTATTTTCTTACATCTAAAAACCCAGCTGCTTCTACATCGTTTTGGAAAAAGTCAACCTGATTAGCAATAGATGTAATTTGGTACACAACCGTTTTTACTGCAGGAAGGATTGGATCTGCTTTATATTCGTTTTGAACTGGTAGTGTAGCTGGTGCAGTAATATGGGCAGCATTTATATCCGATATATAACTTGCCGAAGAAATCGTTGCTTCGTCAACTTGCTCTACGTTAATATGTGAGGTTATTTGGATGGCCTGGCTTAGCACCAAAAAGCCAAACATGATAAACAACAACGCGCTGCCCAACCATTTCTTCAACCTAACTCGCCTCCGGTCTAAACAATACCGGTTTGGGAAACCGATTAAGAGTATTCTACCATGACTCCATCTATTTTTCATTCACAATTTTAACCTGAAAGGGAAAATCACTTGAAAATGGCCACTATCATCATCTGCTAATTCCCTGCAGTGAAGGGTGTTGATAAGATTAGCAAAAAACCAAAGTGACTTGATCCTTTATTTACTGGGGGATTATTTAAATCTTTTACTATTAGAAACACCATATCTATAAATTAAGTAAAGAAAAAATACCGCCCAGTTAAAATTCAACAGGTCGGTATTTTGAACTTAAATATTTTTTGGGGGTATTCCAGGGGTGTCAAGGACATAAGCTCTAAAAGCCAAAAGCCAGGACACGGCCACGACCTGGAACCCTATTATATCAACCTTAATAACTAGTCAAATACTGCTCCCGCTCCCAAGGATGAACCGTCGTGCGGAACATGTCCCATTCAATTTCCTTCGCCTCAATAAAATGCTCATAAAGGTGCTCACCAAGTGCTTCCACAATCACTTCATCTTTTTGCAACTCTTCTAATGCATCCATTAAGGTTGCCGGCAAGTCTTTAATACCGTTTTTCTCGCGTTCCTCTTTATCCATGACATAGATATTACGATCTACTGCAGTTGGCGGTGTTAACTCATTTTTAATTCCGTCTAATCCGGCCGCTAGCAGTACTGCCATCGCCATATATGGATTGGCAGATGGATCAACACTTCTTGCTTCGATACGTGTACTTAACCCTCTTGAATACGGAATTCGGATAAGCGGGCTTCTATTCGTACCGGACCACGCCACATAACAAGGTGCCTCATAACCAGGGACAAGTCTTTTATACGAATTGACCGTTGGATTTGTGACTGCTGTAAAATTAGTTGCGTGCTTAATGATGCCGGCGGTAAACTGGTAAGCTACCTCACTCAGTTGCATTTCCCCATCTGGATCAAAAAATTTATTTTCTCCATCCTGAAATAGCGACATATTAACATGCATACCTGAACCATTGACCCCAAAAAGCGGTTTCGGCATAAAAGTGGCGTGCAAGTTATGTTTTCTAGCAATTGTTTTGACAACAAGCTTAAACGTTTGGATGTCATCAGCATGTTTGACTGCATCAGAGTATTTAAAATCAATTTCGTGCTGACCCGGTGCAACCTCGTGGTGAGAAGCTTCAATTTCAAATCCCATTTCTTCCAATTCCAGTACGATATCGCGGCGGCAGTTTTCTCCCAAGTCTGTCGGCGCTAAATCAAAATATCCACCTTTGTCATTCAACTCCAAGGAAGGCTCGCCTTTTTCATCCAGCTTAAATAAGAAAAACTCTGGTTCTGTTCCGATATTAAATGCACTAAAGCCTAATGCTTCCATTTTTTTAACGTTACGTTTCAAATTGTAACGCGGGCACCCTGCAAATGGTGTACCATCCGGATTGTAGATATCACAAATAAACCGGGCAACTTTTCCCTTGTCTGATGTCCATGGAAAGACAACAAATGTATCTAAATCAGGATATAAATACATATCAGATTCTTCAATCCGGACAAACCCTTCAATTGAGGAACCGTCAAACATCATTTTATTGTCCAATGCTTTTTCCAGCTGACCTAGCGGGATTTCCACGTTTTTAATCGTTCCAAGCATATCGGTGAATTGCAAACGGATAAAGCGAACGTTTTCCTCCTCGATTTTTTTATAGATTTGCTCTTTCGTTAATTTTGAACCCATGCAGTTTCCTCCTAAATGTATGTTAAATATGTTTATCCAACCTCAACGGGCAGTAAAACCCGCCTTCAAGACTTTGATAAAAAAAGGCAAATGGGCGATCAACTGACCTTAAAGGATCGATTCGTTCAACCAAGATTCAGCAGGGTATAAAAAGAAACCACCACTGAATGAAGTTTGCCTTTATTGAAAAAATCTTGATAACTCACCCTGTCGCAAACTTGTCTTACCCATTCTGCCTGCTTCGTATAACTCGTTTTTCAGCATTTTTCTTAATTCTTTATCCGATAGAATGGCATACTGTTCTTCTTGTTTCTGTTTTTCCAGCAATAATTTTTGTTCTTCAAGGACCAGCAAATGCTTAATACCAGCGAGATTAATACCTTTATCAAGCAGGTCTTTTATCTCCAGTAAACGATCAACATCGTTAAAGGAAAACAATCGCTGATTACCGGTTGTTCTCTCGGGATGAATAAGCCCGTGTCCCTCATAATTTCGTATTTGCCTTGCCGTTAATTCGGTTAATTTCTTGACGATACCGATCGAGAATAAAGGCATGGAACGTCTATCCTGATCGTTCATTTACTCCCCTCCTATTTGTTATTAAATAACATTTTAAAGTATGTAATAGATCCTGTCAAGTTAATGTTAGGTTTCCTTACATTAACTTTAAAAAATTCGGTATTTGGCTCATCCTATTAGCGAATGCCGAAGTTTTTCTTTTACCTTAATGCGTGATAAAATCTTATATTTTCTTAAAGTGCAAAAAAGAGGTGGCTTCCCACCTCTTTTTTTCTTTACCCTATTTTAACGTCAGGAAACCCTTATCGATAAGATCTATAGCAGCTTCCTTTAAAGCAATTTTCACATGCTCATAGGTTAAGCCGCCTTGCACAAACGCGGTATATGGGGCACGTAACGGTCCGTCTGCAGTTAGTTCAAGGCTTGCTCCTTGAATAAACGTTCCAGCTGCCATGATGACATCATCCTTATAGCCAGGCATCGGACTTGGCACTGGTGTCACAAATGAATTGACAGGCGAGTTCATTTGAATGGTTTGGCAAAATGCAACCATTTGCTCCGCATTAGCAAACGTTACCGATTGAATTAAATCCGTTCGTTCCGCTTGATAATCTGGCTTTGTCGTGTATCCGATCAATTCTAAAAATCGCGCTGTAAAAACAGCCCCTTTTAATGCTTCCCCGACAACATGCGGAGCTAAGAAAAATCCTTGGTACATCTCCTCCAGCATCTGTAATGTGGCACCCATTTCTTTCCCCAGTCCTGGTGCAGTCAAACGATGGCCGCATTGGCTGACGAGATCTTTGCGCCCAACGATATAACCACCTGAACGAACGATCCCACCACCAGGATTTTTAATTAAGGAACCAGCAATAATATCTGCACCAGCATGTAATGGTTCTCTTTCCTCAACAAATTCACCGTAACAGTTATCAACAAAGACGATTATTTCCGGATTTATTTCTTTAACAAAGTGTACCATTTCTTCTATTTGCTGAACCGTAAAGGATGGACGATCATCATACCCCTTTGATCGCTGGATAGCAACGACCTTTGTCCTTGGCGTGATGGTTCGATTTACTCCCTGGTAATCAATTGCACCATCTGGCAGGAGGTCTGCTTCCCTATAGGTAATTCCAAAATCTTTTAATGAGCCTGTATTGTCAGCATGTTTTCCAATAACCGATTCAAGTGTATCATATGGTTTACCTGTCATATACACAAGTTCATCAGCAGGTCTCAGTAAGGCGAATAACACGGTAGAAATCGCATGTGTTCCAGATACGATCTGCGGTCTTACTAAAGCATCTTCGCCACCAAACACTTGCGCATATACGGCTTCCAATGTTTCCCTTCCATTGTCATCATAACCATAACCGGTAGTGGAATGAAAATGACTGTCACTGACCCGGTTATGTTTAAACGCATCAAGTACCCGTTTTTGATTCACTTCAACTGTTTTTCGGATGTTGTCGTGGATGTTTTTACAATCCAGTTCCGCCTGTTCTGCAAATTGTTCTATCATTCGTACGTTATTGCTCCTTTAATTGGCTTGTTAGCGGGTGACTTTCCCGGATAAAGCCTTTCATTAAATATTTCATTTGTTCTTCATCATAAACCTGTTCATCGACTATCGTCTCATGTGCAAACCGGTCTATTAATTTTCCTTGATCAGGATCGAGTATCGTTCTGTACCATACCCATTCATCCCTTAAAATCGCTTCCACCTTCGCTAATAAATCTTGAATGTTTCGCTCATCAAAGGCACTAATCAGGATGGACGGATGATGTGCAGGGATGAACTCTTCTGTCAGCAAATCCTGTTTGTTATATACCGTTAACATCGGGATTGAGTGGGCACCCAACTCCTCAAGTAACGTAAGAACGGTATCCTGATGCTGCTCCTGATCCGGATGTGATGCATCAACAACATGCAAAATAAAATCGGCCTCGGTAACCTCTTCAAGGGTTGATCGAAAAGAAGCAATAAGTGATGTCGGCAAGTCCTGAAGAAATCCGACCGTATCGGTAACAAGCGACCTGAAACCGGATGGAAACTGAATTTTCCGTGTGAGCGGATCAAGGGTTGCAAATAGTTGATCCTCCTCAAGTGTTTGGCTCCTGGTAATCCGGTTGAACAGTGTCGATTTCCCTGCATTGGTATACCCAACAATGGCAATTTGAAAAACGTGATTGGATTTACGGCGGTTCCGGTACTGTTCACGCTGGCCAACGACCATTTTCAGACGCCGTTTTATATCAAAAATCCGCTGCCTGATATGACGCCTGTCAGTTTCCAGCTTTGTCTCCCCAGGCCCGCGTGTACCGATACCAGCTCCTAGCCGGGATAATGCCAAACCTTGCCCGTGAAGCCTTGGCAGCATATATTGTAATTGTGCCAGTTCGACCTGCAGCTTTCCTTCTTTCGTATTGGCACGAGTAGCAAAAATATCCAATATCAACTGACTTCGGTCAATTATCCGAACGCCGAATCGTTCCCCCAGATTTCGTAATTGCCCAGCAGATAGCTCATCATTGGAGATGACTAAATCGATTTCCAGTTCAGCTATTTGCTCTGCAATTTCTTCCATTTTCCCCTCACCAATGTAATATGCAGGATGGATTCGATTACGATTTTGCGTCATGATTTTTTTTACTGTTCCACCTGCAGTTTTACTTAAGGAGGTTAATTCATCCAATGAGGACTTGAAGCGCTCGGTGGTCTGTTCCGGTTTTTTTACAGCTACGATTAGTATTTGTTCCGACATGTCTACCAGCCTTTCCCTGTCTTGCATGCTTATATCATAGCAAAGAAACAAGCACGGTACAATTCTATCCCCTGTATGGATTAGGTTGGATGGTTATTGATTGAAGCATTGCCTTCCATTAAATCTCATCGTTAAGCTGCAGGTCACTTCCGGTTAATCTGATTAAATCATCGGTAGCATATTGTTTGCCACAAAGCACCCGTACTGCATGCCGTCGTATCGAATGTTCAATAACATTTCTTACGTATCGGGCATTGGCAAAATTCCGTTCCCCTTCCCGGGTTTTTCGGTAAAGGTGTTCCTGCAATTTCCATTCCGCTTCCTGTGATAAGCGGTATTCCCTGATTGACACCATTTGTTTGGCAATATCCATCAGCTGCTCAACATCGTAATCCTGAAAATCCAATATAAACGGAAACCTTGATTTTAGTCCGGGATTAAGGAGTAAAAAACGCTCCATTTCATGCGGATATCCGGCTAAAATCAATACAAGATCGTTGTGGTTGTCTTCCATATGCTTTACCAGTGTATCGATTGCTTCTTTCCCGAAGTCTTTTTCACCGCCGCGTGCCAAGGAATAAGCTTCATCAATAAACAACATCCCGCCCATTGCCTTTTGAATAATCGACCTTGTTTTTTGTGCTGTTTGCCCGATATATTCTCCGACTAAATCAGCCCGCTCGGCTTCAATGAAATGCCCCTTTGACAATAGCCCCATTTCAAAATACAGTTTCGCAAGCTTTCTGGCGACCGTTGTTTTCCCTGTTCCGGGGTTTCCCTTAAATAACATATGGAGTACTTGTTTTGTGCATGCAAGACCAATTTCCCTTCGTTTCTCATTGATGGCAATTGTTGCATATATTTCTTTAATTGTTTTTTTTAAACGTTCCAGTCCTATGAAGGATGAGAATTCCTGATCAATGTGTGAAAATGGACCATTATCCATCTGGTTTGGTTGCTTATTACGATCAATCTGTACAGCCTTTTTATCATGAAAGACAATATTGATTTGCCCATTTTTATTTCGTACCATTTGCGTTTCCACTTCATCACCCCTTCGTCACCATAGTATACGCACGTTTTTTAAAAGGTGTGACAAACGCCCATGCCCGGAAGTCAGATATCAGAAGCCGGGGGTCAGAGATTCAAGGTGAGGTCAGCTATAAGCTAAACGGACACCCTTAAACGAGTGCCCGTTACGTTACGCCTTATTCTTTTTCAAGTTTTACGTTTTTAACAGGTGCGAATGTGGAGATTGCGTGTTTGAAGATAAGCTGTTGCTTGCCGTCTGTCTCAAATAAAACGGTAAAATTATCAAAAGCTTTTACTATCCCCCTAATTTGAAACCCGTTTGTTAAAAACACAGTAACCGAAATGTGATCCTTTCTAAGCTGATTTAAATAATTGTCCTGAATATTTACCGATTGTGCCATTGCATTTCCTCCTCTTTCTATCTGTACATATTCTTATTTCTATGTTTCTTTTAAGATTCCTGCAAGATCGGCCAAAATAATGGGAAAAGTTCGATTAATCGAATCGGGTGTGATCGTATACCAATTTACATCCATCTTGTTCTTAAACCATGTATACTGCCGTTTCGCAAACCTTCTTGAATTACGTTTCAAGACATCAATTGCTGTTTCCAGACTCTGCTCTCCTTTTAAATAAGGGATGAACTCTTTGTAACCGATCCCACTCATGGATTGTTTCGATTCGAGACCCTGCAGGTACAAATGTTGTACCTCATCAAGCAATCCAGCCGCCATCATGCGATCAACTCGCTGATTAATTCGCTCATACAATAGTTTCCGATCCATTTCCAATCCGATAAAAATGGGATTGTACGGAGAATCTCCCTTCTGTTGGTTGTTTTCTGACATTGTCTTGCCAGTTGTTTCATAGATTTCAATTGCCCGAATCAGCCGGCGATGATTGTTGGGATGGATCTTGGCAGCTTGTTCCGGATCAATTTCCGTTAAGTAATCATAAAGCTGTTCTGGTCCATTACGTTGAATGGACTTTTCAAGTTGTTCAGTTAGCTTGCTGTCCCGTCTTTGTTCGGAAAAATGGTAATCGTATAATGCCGCCTGGATATAAAGGCCGCTTCCCCCTGCCAAAATCGGCAGATGCCCCCTTCCAGAAATTTCATCGATATACGCTTGCACATATGCCTGGAAATCAGCAACAGAAAATGCTTCATCCGGCTTTTTTATATCAATCATATAATGGGGGATTCCCTGCATTTCAGCTTTGGTTGCTTTTGCTGTTCCGATATCCAGCCCCTGATATACTTGCATAGAGTCACCGCTGATCACCTCACCATGAAACGTCTTGGCAATTTCTATACTTAGTTGTGTCTTTCCGACAGCCGTCGGGCCAACAACTGCAATAACGTTTTGTTTCATTCCCTTTCCCCTGTATTCATTTATTCGTATGCTTCATATGCCTGTAACATCCAAACATATTTTTCTAATTTTCCCTGTAAACCGATTAAGAGATCATTTGTTGGCTCATCCTTCTGTTCGGCTGCGAGTGCTAGTCCGTCTTCCCGTATCTCTTTTATTATCTGTTCGTAATCATGACACAGCTGTGCGCTGTGCGATGATCTCATTTTCCTTATCATCTGCCGTTGCTTCTTCAATTGTCGCTTCCTTCAAATATTTACTCATTGTTGCCAATGGTTTTCCATTTATCATTAAAATCCGTTCGGCAATCTCATCCAGATCATTTGCTGTTGCTTGATACATTTCCTCAAATTGAGCATGTAACTGAAAAAAGTGTCTGCCTTGCACATACCAGTGATAGCGATGCAATTTTACATACATTACAAAGTAATTTGATAGAAGCTGATTTAGAAAGTTAATTAACCGCTGACTTTCCATCCGAAATACCTCACTTTTTTCTCCTGCTAAGCTAGCTTGGTGTTTTATCACGCATTAATAGGCAGTAATACCCCCACAGAATAAAGTTTCACTTTGTCTCCAGCCTTGGATAGGCTAATATAACACTTTTCCTTCTAGGTTTAACATGATATTACCAATTTATACATGTTACATCACTCTTTTGAACATTTTTTCCAGTTCATATGTCGAAAAATGAACGATAATTGGCCTTCCATGTGGGCATGTAAATGGATCGCGCGTTGAACGCAAATCCTCTAGCAAGTGAAACATGTCATCCTTGTTCAAATAATGATTTGCTTTAATTGACCGTTTGCATGACATTAATATTGCCGCATCTTCCCTGATTGCCTCAATATCAATTTTCTCCTCGTCCATAATCTGCGCAATCATCTCGCGGATAACCTCTTCTTCAAATCCTTGCGGAAACCAGGTTGGGTGTGAACGAATAATATATGTCTGATTGCCGAACGACTCAAAAAACAAACCAACCTTCCCCAGTTCCTCGTGAAAGTTTTCAATAATAATCGCTTCCTGTTTGGAAAAATCAAATGTCAGCGGGATTAATAGCTCTTGTACTTCATTCGTTGTTTTGCCCAGCTTTTGTTTAAAAAATTCATACTTAATGCGTTCCTGTGCTGCATGCTGATCAATCATATACAAGCCATTTTCATTTTGCGCCAAGATATAGGTTCCTTGCAGTTGACCGATCGGATACATTACCGGTACCCGTTCTTTCCTAACATTAACTGGTTCATCATTTGCCACAAATTTCTCTGAAAATGACTCAGCAGGTGGTTGTGTGGTCTGTTGTTGACCAGTCTCTGGAGCCGCCAGCTCAGGAGCAGTATCTTTGTACGCCCTGTTGGAGTGAAAGGATCCCTCTGCTTCATTCACATACTCATCAGTATCCCAATTGGATAGATGTCTTTTATTCTCATATTGATCCTGATCCCAATTGGTGTTTTGTACTTCGTTGGTATGTTGGTCAGCATACCAATTCCCCTTCTCTGCCGGTTTTTGTGGATCATAAAATTGCATTGTCTGCTGCACAGAATCCGGCTGCCGTTTTTCCTGCCGTCCCAATTCGGGAATTAGTGAAGTTTCCCGGAATTTCTGTCGGATTGTTTCTTCAATAGCCGTGAATAATTCCTTGTCTTTACTGAAACGAACCTCCAGTTTGGCCGGATGAACGTTAACGTCAACTAAAATTGGATCCATATTTATAGCTAATACAACAATCGGCTGCCGGCCAATTGGCAATAACGTATGATACCCTTTAATAATTGCTTGCGATAACGCAATACTCTTAATATAACGACCATTGATGATGGTTGAAATATACGAACGGGATGCGCGGGTTACTTCCGGCTTGGCGATATACCCCTGAATCTGAAAATCAAGCGTATCATGGGCAATCGGCAGCATTTTTTTTGCCACACTCATTCCGTATACGTGGGCAATAACCTGCAGCAGATCACCACTTCCGGTCGTTTTAAAAAGCTGTTTCCCATTATGCGTTGCCTCAAACCGGATATTAGGATGGGACAATGCTAACCGGTTCAGCAAATCAGTAATATGGCCAAGCTCTGTATGGATCGTTTTCATGTACTTCAGTCGTGCTGGTGTATTATAAAATAAATCCTCAACAACAATTTCCGATCCTTTTCGGGCATCACTTTTCTCTTTATGAATAAGCTTTCCACCTTCAAGCTTGAGCATTGTACCTGCTGCGTCACCCTGAGACGTTTTCACCGTTAAGCGGCTAACGGCAGCAATACTGGCTAACGCTTCACCACGGAAACCGAGTGTTTTAACATGAAACAGGTCCGTTTCATGTTTAATTTTACTTGTTGCATGGCGCAAAAAAGCCCGCTCGCAATCTTCTTCTGCCATCCCATCCCCATCGTCGGTAATTTTTATTTGCTGTAATCCCGCTTCAAGGATATCAACTTTAATCCATGAACTGTTTGCGTCAATACTATTTTCGATCAGCTCTTTTACTACAGATGCCGGCCGTTCCACCACTTCCCCGGCAGCTATTTTGTTGGCAAGTGCATCAGGCATTTGCACTATTTTCATAAAACTCGTCCTTTCCCAGCTATTTTGTCAACTTTTGCAGGCGATACAATGCGTTCATCGCATCCAGTGGAGTCATATCAAAAAGATCCAGTTTGGCCAGTTCTTGTAAAACTTTCACTTCCGATTTCTTTGGATGCTTGACGCTTTTCTGTGGTCTTTCCTCTTCCTTGAATAATGACAGCTGCTTCGTATCAGCCTGGTCTTGAATTGGTCCGGGCTGGTCATAATTTTCAAATTCACGTAAGATGGAACTGGCTCGGGCAATTAATTGATCGGGAAGATTGGCAAGCTTTGCAACATGAATCCCGTAGCTTTTATCGGCAGCACCAGCTTTAATTTGATGGAGAAACACGACATTCCCTTCATACTCTTCCGCACGCACATGGATATTTTGAAGTTTGTCCAATGATGCTTCCAACGCAGTCAATTCATGATAATGGGTTGAAAATAATGTTTTGGCATGAATGTTATTGTGGATATATTCGACAATCGCTTGAGCCAATGCCATCCCATCATAAGTGCTTGTGCCGCGCCCGATTTCATCGAGTAAAATTAAACTTCGCTCCGTTGCATTCGTAATGGCATGATTGGCTTCAAGCATTTCTACCATAAATGTACTTTGGCCGGAAACCAAATCATCAGCAGCACCGATTCGGGTAAAAATTTGATCAAAAATAATTAAATCCGCTTCATCACACGGTACAAAACAGCCGATCTGTCCCATGATCACCGTAAGTGCCAATTGTCGCATATACGTACTCTTCCCGGACATATTTGGACCTGTAATCAATAGCACCTCTGTTTCCTGATCAAGTACTACATCATTAGGTACAAACGATCCGTCCTTCATTACTTGTTCAATTACTGGATGCCGGCCATTCTTAATCGACAATCGCTTATCCACAAACCGTGGACGCTGATAATTATTTGCTTCACTTACTGTTGCAAATGCCTGCAGGACGTCAATTCGACTTACAATATCCGCCAATTCCTGTAAAACTGAAATTTGTTCCTTCAATTGATCGCGAATTTCAAGGAACAAATGATATTCCAGTTCCACACTTTTTTCTTCTGCTTGTAAAATAAGCTGTTCCTTTTCCTTTAACTCTGGTGTTACAAAACGCTCAGCATTTGTCAACGTCTGCTTACGTTCATATCTCCCTTCAGGTAGCAGGTGTAAATTGGCTTTGGTTACTTCAATATAATAGCCGAACACACGATTGTAACCAATTTTTAACGACTTTATCGTTGTTTCCTGTTTCTCTTTCTGTTCCAGTTCGGCGATCCACTGTTTACCATTGCGGGATGCATCACGGTATTTATCCAATGTCTCATTGTAACCATCTTTTATGATCGCCCCCTCCTTGATGGAAACCGGTGGATCGTCTACTAAACTATTCTCTAATATGGTCACGATCTGTTCTGGAAAGTAAACCGCATCACTTAAATCTTTTATTCGAGGTTCGGGAAATTGCTGTAAAACAGCTTTTAATTCAGGGATTTTCACCAGTGATTGTTTCAGTTGAATTAAATCACGGGCATTTACATTACCAAAAGCAATTCTTCCGGCTAACCGTTCCAAATCATATACAGATTTCAACGTTTCGCGTAAACCATTTCGCTCCATAAATCCTTGATAAAACCCGTCAACAATCGATAAACGTTCTTCAATAAGCTGTTGATTGATTAGAGGACGCTCCAGCCATTTTTTTAATAGTCTCGATCCCATTGCGGTTACGGTCTGATCAAGTACCCATAACAAGCTGCCATGCTTTCCTTTTTTTAAAATTGTCTCCGTCAGTTCCAGATTGCGTTTCGAATACATATCCAGAGACAAATAATCCTGTAATGCAATAACCTTGGCAGGCTGCAGGTGATCAAGCGACCTTTTTTGGGTATGCTGGATATAATTTAACAATCTGCTAAATGCCTTCATTAACCGCTCATCATTTAACTCATCACATAGATTACGATATTCTCCATTAAACGTAATTTCATCTTGAAAAGAAACGGTCACATTTAGCTTCCCTGCTAAATCACACTGCCAATCCTCCGGTAAATTAGAGGAGACAACGATTTCTTTGATAGGTTGATTGTACAACTCGTGTATAACCGCATCCCATCCATGGTTTAGCAGCGCAATTTGATTTTCGCCGGTTGATAAATCATTATAGACAATGACAAATGAGCCGTCCTGAAAATGGGAAAGACTAGCAATATAGTTATTTTCCCGCTCGTTTAACATATTTGTTTCCATGACCGTTCCAGGGGTTACCAATTGAACAACCTCGCGCTTGACAACACCTTTTGCTGTTTTCGGGTCCTCTACTTGTTCGCAAATTGCTACTTTATAACCCTTTTCAATTAAATTTTTTATGTAATTTTCTGCCGAGTGATATGGTACCCCACACATCGGAATTGGTTCCTTCTGACCCGCATCCCGTTTCGTCAGTGTAATTTCCAGTTCCCTTGCTGCCTTGATAGCATCGTCAAAAAACATTTCATAAAAATCACCTAAACGAAAAAATAAAAAAGCATCCTTGTGTTCCGCTTTAATTTGTAAATACTGTTCCATCATGGGTGTATATTTTGCCATCATTAGTCCTCCAGAAAAGCCATATATATTGTCTTATTATAGCATATATCAGGAGAATGAATCGACTGACAAAAGCTTATAAAAAAACTTACGAGAGAATTGCTCCCTCGTAAGTATATTAGTCTTTACTGCTGCTGCTGCTTTCATTTAGAAAATCTGGATTAACATCGTTTAGTTCTTCGTCTGTTATATCAAAGCTCCAGTCATCATCATCATCTTTTTCACAACCCTTTGGATCCACTTTGACACAGATCTTTGTTTCCCCGATTATTTGTACAACAAATTCACGTTCAATCTCAACAACAATTTTATGACCCTGATTAGCAATCTTGCATTCAAGACAATTTGGCTGCTGCACGACTTTACAAATAACATCATAGTCATCATTTAAGCAGTTGTCATCCTTGATGGATAACGGGATATAATCACAGTATGTTACCCTTTCTGTTACTACTTCTGTTTTTGTATTGTCATTATAGGAATACCAAATGTTTATATCGTAGCTGCCATTCACCTCAACCGTATCTTCGGACTTTTTCTTGGCGTTATACAAATGATTGATTACCCAGCAGCCAAGAATACTTGACGGTCTATGGGATGGCGTTACGGAATGAGTTGCCTGCGTGAATTTGCGTCCTTTACCGCAAACTGCTTTTGTGATGATTTCTCTATACTCTTGTTCAAGAAAACTCATAATTACGTTTACCTCCTCTTTTTTCATAGTCATTTTATGCAAGACAAATACCTAAAGTGCATAGCTAAATTATTTGTCTTAAAAGAGGGGGAACCGTTCTTGAAAAAGCAAGTCTACAAACTCCAGGCGGGGATGCCCGATCCCCGCCTGGAATTTGTTAGTGGCTACATGCAGAACTATTTTTTACTTTTGATCCTGTTTCACCTGAAAGCAGGTCACCGCCAGTTGATTCAATTACTTTATTTGTTACTTCCCGGGCAATTGTACCAGTAACAAGCTGCAGTACATCGTTGACAACAATTTGTGTTTCTTTAAATTCCTGAACAACCGGAATTTCATCGAGCTCACCCTGAAGCCGATCTATTTCCGCTTCAACCTTCTTTAATGCTTCCTTTTTTTCATAGGCCTGGAAATTAACGGCTTGCTTTTGCAAAGCCTTAATCCGATTAATTAACTGTTGTACTTTTTTATTTTCATTTATTTTTGCTTCAACCTGCTTAAAACGATCAATTTCATCTGTATTTGCAAGCATGTCTGCCAATCTTTTGGCTTGATCCAGTACTTGAGTACGTGTATATTCCGCCATTTTAGTTCACCTCTACCGTATTTTCTGCCATTACTCCATTTAATGACCATGTTTTTGCTTCGGTAATTTTTACATCAACAATTTTTCCTATCGCCGATTTCGGACCTTTAAAATTAACCAGTTTATTTCTTTCTGTATACCCGGCTAAAACATCCGGATCTTTTTTACTCTCGCCTTCAACAAGTACTTTAACGATCTTTTCCTGGTACTGTTTCATGGATGAAGCCGATTGTTTATTGACAAGCTCATTTAAACGATACAAGCGCTGCTTTTTCACTTCCTCTGGTACATTATCCTTTTTCCGCGCTGCAGGTGTACCTTCACGAGGAGAATAGATAAATGTATAGGCTGCTTCAAAACCAACCTCTTCCACAAGTGTCATCGTTTCTTCAAATTGCTCATCTGTCTCATTTGGAAACCCAACAATGATATCTGTTGTCAATGTCGCATTCGGCATTGCTTTACGAATTTTGCGGACTAGTTCCAAATAGTCTTCACGGGTATATTTCCGATTCATTTTTTTCAATATTTCACTACTTCCGGACTGAACCGGCAAGTGAATATGATCAAGTAAATTACCGCCTTTTGCAAGCACTTCAATTAACCGGTCATCGAAATCTCTTGGATGGGATGTTGTAAAACGTACCCTGGGTATATCAATTTTATGAATATCATCCATCAGGTCCCCAAGGCCGTATGTGATGTCTTCAAAATCTTTTCCGTACGCATTGACATTTTGCCCAAGCAGTGTCACTTCCTGATAGCCTTGTGCTACCAAATGGCGTACCTCCTGGATGATATCCTCTGGTCTGCGGCTCCGTTCTTTCCCACGGGTCATTGGTACGATACAATACGTACAAAACTTATCACAGCCGTACATGATGTTTACCCATGCTTTAATTTTTCCTTTGCGTGCTTTCGGAAGATTTTCGATGATGTCCCCTTCCTTGGACCATACTTCCACAACTTTTTCCTTGCCGAACATTGCTTCTTTAACTAACTGTGGCAGACGATGAATATTGTGCGTTCCAAAAATCAGGTCAACTTGTGGATGTTTTTTCATGATCCGGTTAACAACGGATTCTTCCTGGGACATACAGCCACAAACACCAAGGATTAAATCTGGTTTTTCCACTTTTAATGGTTTCAGGTGGCCGATTTCCCCGAACACTTTATTTTCTGCATTTTCCCGAATGGCACATGTATTTAATAGAATGATATCCGCTTCGTTCGTGTCAGCTGTTGACTCATAGCCCATATCCGTTAAAATACCTGCCATGACCTCTGTATCATGTTCATTCATTTGACAGCCATATGTACGGATCAGGAACTTTTTCCCTTTACCAATGTTTTCCATATCCTCAGGGATACCAAAATCATAATGAACCGTTACTTTATCGCGCCCGCGTTTCCGTGCCTTATTCAGATTTGGTGGCTCATACGTCGTTTCAAAATACTTGGCAAAATCAGCACTCGTTTTTTCGCTTAATGGTTTGTCCTGTCCGGATTTTCTGTCCGCGGCACCCATCTGCTTAATTTGTGACTGTTCCTTTCGCTGTTGTTCGTTCATTAACGAAACTCCTTTCTTTATATCAAACACTAATTTACACATAGGTGTACATTATTACAGTATAATGCCTATACACAAATTAAACAATACGTGCGAAAAATCCGCAAACGAAAAAACCTCCCTTTATGGAATAAGTAGTTCACTTACCGTGGGAAAAATATCAATCTCATTACAACTAGCATCGAGGTTATGAACGACCAAATACAGGGGAAGAGCCATCACTCGGTCACTCAATGATATTATGAACGACCAAATGCAGCGGAAGAACCATCATTCGGTCACTCAATGATATTATGAACGACCGAATGCAGCGGAAGAGCCATCATTCGGTCACTCATTGAGGTTATGAACGACCAAATGCAACGGAAGAGCCATCATTCGGTCACTCATTGAGGTTATGAACGACCAAATGCAACGGAAGAACCATCATTCGGTCACTCATTGAGGTTATGAACGACCAAATGCAACGGAAGAGCCATCATTCGGTCACTCAATGATATAAGAACTACCGAACAACGTTATTGTCAATTATTTCTATAAATACGAAAAATAGCATACTGATCACGATACGAATTGGCCAGCTATTAGACTTGTTAATTTAGTTCTTCTCCATTAAAAGTGAACTACTACTTGGGAGGCAAATGTCTACTTTTTCTAAGCTTCCAGATAAGACGGCAATATCGAGCTGCCCATCAAATACTGGTCAACCCGCCGAGCCACTTCACGCCCTTCATTAATCGCCCAAACGATTAAACTTTGACCGCGTCTTGCATCACCAGCCGCAAAGACCTTTTCAACATTCGTAGTGAAGTCTCCGTATTTTGCTTCAACCTTTTTATTGTTTGTACGCACATCGAACTGTTGCAGTATTTGTGGCTCTGGCCCTTCAAACCCAATGGCAATTAGCACAAGCTGCGCCGGCCAAACTTTTTCAGTACCGGGGATTTCGTTAAAGGTAAACACGCCATTTTCATCTTTGACTTTTTCCATTTGGACAGTGTGTAATTCTTTTAAATTCCCGTTATCATCCATAACAAACCGCTGTGTTTGGATGGAGTACTGTCGTGGATCCTTATTGAATTTAGCGGTTGCCTCTTTGTGTGCATAATCGACAGTAAATATATTAGGATATTCCGGCCACATGTTACTGTTAGCTCTGGCTAATGGCAGTTTTGGATGTTTGCCGAACTGGACAACGCTATTAGAGCCTTGCCGAAGTGCTGTTGCGATACAATCGGCTCCTGTATCTCCACCACCGATTACAATCACATCTTTTCCTGCTGCATCAATGAAGTCATTTGCTCCCATATCAGTGTTTAGTAATTTTTTTGTGGAACCTGTTAGATAATCCATTGCCAAGTGAACACCCGTTGCTTCCCGGCCATCAATAACGAGATCACGCTGTTTTTGCGCCCCGGTACATAGGATAACCGCATCATGCTTCGCTTTTAAGTCCTCAGCTGAAATGTCTGTTCCTACTTCGGTATTGGTCGCGAAATTGACCCCTTCCTGTTCTAATAGTCTAATTCTCCGTTCAACTACATCTTTTTCCAGCTTCATGTTTGGGATACCATACGTCAATAATCCACCTGCACGGTCTTCACGCTCATAAACTGTCACCGTATGGCCAGCTTGATTCAATTGGTCTGCACTTGCCAACCCTGCCGGACCCGATCCTACAATGGCAATTGATTTACCTGTGCGTTTGTATGGAATCCTTGGTGTCATCCAGCCATTTTCAAATCCTTTATCAATAATGGTCCGTTCAATACTTTTAATGGTGACAGCCGGGTCAGAAATAGCAAGTGTACAGGATCCTTCACAGGGAGCAGGGCAAACTCTTCCAGTGAATTCTGGAAAATTATTTGTTTTTAACAGCCGTTCCAAAGCTTCTTTCCATTGTCCGCGATAGACAAGGTCATTCCACTCGGGAATTAAGTTATAAATCGGACACCCGGTAGTTGCTCCATTCAGTTCTTCTCCGATTTGGCAAAACGGGGTCCCGCAATCCATACACCGTGCTCCCTGTCTCATTAAAACATCATCAGAGAAAGGAGCGGCATATTCTTTCCAATCCGTTAGTCGTGTAAAAGGATCACGCTCTTCAGCCTCTTCACGCTGGTAATCCATGAAACCAGTAACTTTACCCATGCTATGCTCTCCTTTCCTCTAAAATGATACAGCTTCATGTTTTTTTGTTTCTGAAACGGTCGCTTTCTTGTGCTTTTTTGATTGAAAAGCGTGCATAGCTGCCTTTTCATCTGATAAACCATCATTCTTATATGCGTCAATTTTTTCGAGCATTCGTTTATAATCTTTCGGAATAACTTTCACGAGATTTTTCACGCACTCATTCCAGGCATATAGTACATAAGCTGCCTTTTTACTTCTTGTATAACGATAATGATTTTCCACCATCTGTTTTACTTCTTCTCTTTCCTGCTCTGCTGTAAGTGATTCAAACTCCACCATTTCTTTGTTGCATAACTGTTTAAATTGCGCTAAGTCTTTAGCAAGAATATAAGCAATGCCACCAGACATCCCCGCTGCAAAGTTTTTGCCTACATCACCTAAAATAACGACACGTCCACCAGTCATATATTCACAACCGTGATCGCCAATTCCTTCTACGACAATGTTCGCACCGCTATTTCGGACGGCAAACCGTTCGCCGGCGAATCCGTTAATGTATGCTTCTCCACTCGTAGCACCGTAAAAAGCAACATTCCCAATAATAACGTTATTGGATTCGGATAGTTTTGCAGCTGTCGGGGAGGAAACGACCACTTTTCCGCCAGACAAGCCTTTTCCGACATAGTCATTAGCGTCACCAGTCAGCAGCAATGACATACCTTTTGGGATATAAGCTCCAAAGCTCTGTCCCGCTGAACCGGAAAATCGTAACGTTATGGTGTCTTCTGGTAATCCAGCTTCTCCGTAACACTTCGAAACCTCGCTGCCAACTATCGTTCCTGTCACACGATGTGTATTTTTAATAGGGTAAGTCAAATCTACCCGTTGCTTAAACGTTAAAGCCGGTTTTACAGCAGGTAAAATTTCGCGTAAATCAAGCGATTCCTCCAAATGATGATTCTGTTCTCTCTGACAAGTTCTCGATCCATCAACTTGGAAAAGCAAGGTTGATAAATCCAGAAACTTTGCTTTCCAATGTGCTTTAGCTCGGTCACTTACAGCTAAAACGTCTGTCCGTCCAACCATTTCATCGACCGTTCTGAAACCTAATTGCGCCATGATTTCTCTAACTTCCTGTGCAATATAGTACATAAAGTTAACGATATGGTCGGGGTCACCCATGAATTTTTTCCGTAATTCCGGATCTTGAGTGGCGATTCCTACTGGACATGTATTTACGTGGCACACCCGCATCATGACACAACCCAGGACGACCAGTGGTGCTGTTGCAAAACCGAATTCCTCAGCCCCAAGCAACGCCGCCATCACCACATCTTTTCCTGTCATCAGCTTGCCATCGGTTTCTAATACAACCCGATCTCTTAACCCATTTAGCATCAGCGTTTGATGTGTTTCGGCGAGTCCCAGCTCCCATGGCAGACCTGTATGCTTAATACTTGTTTTTGGCGAGGCACCTGTTCCACCGTCATAGCCGCTAACCGTAATAACATCCGCGGCTCCTTTGGCAACTCCTGCAGCGATTGTCCCGATTCCTGCTTTTGCCACGAGTTTTACACTTACACGGGCATGACGATTGGCGTTTTTTAAATCATGAATCAGTTGCGCCAGATCCTCGATGGAATAGATGTCATGGTGTGGCGGTGGGGATATTAGTCCAACGCCCGGGGTTGATCCACGTACATCTGCTATCCATGGATACACTTTATTTCCCGGCAGCTGTCCACCCTCACCAGGTTTTGCACCTTGAGCCATTTTAATTTGCAGTTCGTCAGCATTAACTAGATAATCGCTTTTTACACCAAAACGTCCAGATGCAATCTGCTTGATGGCACTTCTTTTTAAGTCACCGGTTTCGCCGATTACAAATCGGTTTGGATCCTCTCCGCCTTCTCCACTATTGCTTTTCCCGCCAATCCGGTTCATCGCAATTGCTAACGCCTCATGTGCTTCCTGACTTAACGAACCAAATGACATAGCTCCAGTTTTAAACCGTTTAACGATTTCTTCTGCCGATTCTACTTGTTCAATTGGTATAGAATCCGTTTGCTTAAAGGTGAACAAATTCCGCAAAAAATTAATTCGTTCTTCATTTGCTGCTTTTGAATATTGCTTAAACAAATCGTAATCGCCCCGTCGGCACGCCCATTGCAGCATGTGAATGGTTTTCGGATTAAACGCATGATGTTCGCCAGTTTTCCGCCATTGAAAATCACTCCCGGAATCCAATGTGTGATTAAGATTATCTGCATAGGCACTTTTGTGACGCTTTATCGTTTCTTCTGCAATCGTGTCTAAATCAATCCCGCCAAGCTGTGAGGCTGTTCCAGTAAAATAGCGGTCAATGACGTTTTTACTAATTCCGATTGCTTCAAATATTTGGGCACCACGATAGCTTTGAATGGTGGAAATTCCCATTTTGGACATTACTTTGACGACACCTTCTGTAATGGCCTGAATATAGCGTTCTACTGCATCTTTATAGCTATATGACAAATGTTTTTCTTTAATTGCTTGACTTAACGTGGCGTATGCAAGGTATGGATTTATTGCATTTACCCCATAACCAATTAAAGCAGCATAATGATGAACCTCTCTAGCCTCACCCGATTCAGCAATTATGCTTACTTTTGTTCGGCTTCCTTGTCGGATCAAATGCTGATGCAATGCACTTACTGCAAGCAGAGAAGGAATGGCAATTGCTTTTTCGTCCATCTCACGGTCCGACAGAATTAGAATATTGATACCTCGGGCAATTGCCTCGTCAGCCTCTTTGCATAACTGATTCAATCCCTGTTTAAGGTCCTTATAAAATAGCGTGTCGATTGTTTTGCTTGTAAATCCCGGATAGCCGCCCCCCTTTAATTGCCGAAGCTGTTCGTTAGATAGTACTGGAGTGTCAACTTGAAGTCTGCGACAGTTTGTTTCATCTGGATGAAGGATATTTCCTTCTGCCCCCAACAGGCTCGTTGTAGATGTAACAAGCTGTTCCCGGTAAGCATCAATTGGCGGGTTTGTTACTTGTGCAAATAATTGCTTGAAGTATGAAAACAAGGATTGCGGATGGTCTGACAATACCGCTAATGGCACATCATTTCCCATCGCCCCAATCGGATCCTTTTCATCGGCTACCAATGGAAGCAAATATTTATGAATATCTTCATACGTATAGCCAAATGCTTTTTGTCTTGTCAGCAAATCAGTAAATGGTTTTTCTGCTTTGGTTTCGATGCTTCTATCCATTTTAACAAGCTCTGTGTCCAGCCATTGGCGATAAGGTTCGCCTTGGGACATTTCTGTTTTAATTTCTTCATCGGAAATGATCCGTCCCTCTTCCAAGTCGACGAGCAGCATTTTTCCGGGACTTAGACGGTCTTTATATAAAACATTGCCCTCTTCCACATCGATGACTCCCACTTCTGATGAAAAGATAAGGTAGTCATCTTTTGTTACATAATATCTTGCTGGTCTTAATCCGTTTCTGTCCAGAATTGCCCCAATTTGCCTGCCATCTGTAAACGAAATCGTCGTTGGTCCGTCCCACGGCTCCATTAAGGCACTGTGATATTCATAGAAGGCTTTCTTTTCCTTCGACATATGCGGATTATTGACCCACGGTTCTGGAATCAGCATCATCGCTGCATGAGCAGGTTTCCTGCCCGCAAGAACAAAAAACTCCAAAGCATTATCCAAAATGGACGAGTCGCTTCCACTTTCATCGAGGATTGGTACTACTTTTTCCAAATCATCACCGAAAGCGTCCGAGATAAACTGTTTTTCCCGCGCTTTCATCCAGTTGACGTTTCCTCTTAACGTATTGATTTCGCCGTTATGCATTAAATAGCGATTCGGATGTGCCCTTTCCCAGCTTGGGAAGGTATTTGTACTGAAACGGGAATGCACCAATGAAAAGGCAGATACAAAATCTTCATCCTGCAAATCAGGGTAAAATGCATTTAATTGTTCTGGTGTCAATAACCCTTTGTAAACAATTGTCTGACTTGAAAGACTGGTAAAGTAAAAACGTTCTTCCCTTTGCCATGCAATCTTTTCAGCTTGCTTCCGAATGACATACAATTTTCGTTCAAACGCCGTATTTTCTTTGATCGCTGGATTTGCACCAATAAACACCTGACGAATGAATGGACAGCTTTCCTGCGCCTTCATTCCAATTTTGTCAATTTTTACAGGTACCGTACGCCAGCCAATTACAGTCTGGCCTTCTTGTTCGACAAATCTATTAATCCGAGCTTCCATCGCTGCTCGGTTCTGATCCTCATTGGAGAAAAAAATCATCCCTACACCGTAGCGTCCTTTATCGGGTAAGTTCATTTCCGAACAAACTTTACGGAAAAAGAGATCCGGAATTTGCACCATTAGTCCAGCCCCATCCCCTGTTGCCGGATCGCTCCCTTGTCCTCCTCGGTGATCCAATTGACAAAGCATGTGCAGACCCTTTTTTACAATATCATGTGTGGGGACGCCATTTATATGCGCATATAGGCCGATCCCGCATGCATCATGCTCAAATTCAGGGTGGTAAAGACCTTGAGCTTTTGGTATTTGATTAAAACGCATTATGTTTACCCCCGTTCATTTTCACACTTGAAGTGAAAATTTTCTTATTTTTATTATAGGTTTTCAAATCAATCTAAACAATATATAATTTAGATTAAAACAATCTATTATTGAGATCAATGTACGGAGGTAAAAAATATGGAATTGCGTCAATTACGGTATTTTATGGAAGTGGCTGAGCGCGAACACGTATCAGAGGCGGCGATCCACTTACATGTTGCCCAATCAGCGGTAAGTAGACAGATTGCTAATTTAGAGGGGGAACTTGGGGTTACTTTATTTGAACGTGAAGGCAGGAATGTGAAATTAACACAAATTGGTAAAATATTTTTAACCCATACGAAGATTGCGATGAAGGCAATTGATAACGCAACAAAACAAATTGATGAATATCTGGATCCGGAGCGTGGAACCATTAAAATCGGTTTCCCTACAAGTTTATCCAACCATCTGTTGCCAAGTGTTATCTCCGCCTTTAAAAAGGAATACCCGAATATCGCCTTCCATTTACGGCAAGGATCCTATAAATTCTTAATTGATTCCGTAAAAAATGGTGATATCGATGTCGCTTTTCTCGGGCCTGTCCCTAAAAAAGACCCCGAGATTGAGAGCCACATTTTATTTACCGAAAGTATATTAGCTCTACTGCCGCTATCCCACCCTTTGGCAGAAAGAAAAAGTCTGTATCTCAGTGATTTAAAAAAGGATGAATTCGTTAGTTTCCCTAAAGGTTATGTTTTGGAGAACATACTAGTGGATGCGTGCAAACAGGCTGGATTTGTACCAAACATCTCATCAGAAGGAGAAGATTTGGACGCTATCAAAGGTCTGGTCGCAGCCGGGATTGGGGTTACCCTCTTACCGGAAAGTACGTTTCACGAAGCAATACCAAGGATGACCGTTAAAATCCCAATCGATATCCCGGAAGTCAGAAGAACAGTCGGGATTATAAAACAGAAGGGTAAAGATTTAGCACCATCGGAAAAAGTGTTTTATAAATTTTCCAAGCAATTTTTCTTGAGGCTGGAAAAGTTTCTCTAAAGTGAAGCTTCATTCCGGTAGGTGGTTTTTTTCCATTACATGTTGGATAAATGATTCAGGTCTTCACAGGGGGTTGATTATTTTTTGAAGTCATGGTGCCCGAGGTCCAACTTGCTTTTAAGAAGCGATAAAAATAGTGCTACGCTGATCACGTAACACTTTTTATAAAAAAATAAATTCAGAGTTATCTAGGTTCGACAATTAATTTAATCGCTGTCCGTTCTTCATTATCGATCATAATATCGGTAAAGGCTGGAATACAAATCAAATCAACTCCACTAGGGGCAACAAATCCTCTGGCGATAGCCACCGCTTTTACAGCTTGGTTTAATGCTCCCGCACCAATTGCCTGAATTTCCGCTGAGCCACGTTCACGTAAGACGTTTGCGAGTGCACCTGCTACTGAATTTGGACTTGATTTAGCTGACACTTTTAATATTTCCATTACTAGTACCTCCTTCATTTACTAATGTAGTTCTAATGTAACTATATTCTTGGAGATGATAGCTTATTACCTTATTATGCAGGAAGAATTCAAATAATTCAAATATCAGCTGAAGAATGGATGGTCATCGTTAATTAAAATACGTTCCATGTTAGAGGCAAAACCGGTTTTATCATCAATTGTCACTAAAATGCCATTCAGCTGTGTTCTTCCCTTTTTATCGACTTCAAAACGCACCGGCAAGCTGGTTAAAAATTTTTTCAAAACTGCTTCTCTTTCTGTACCTAAAATTGCATCATATGGGCCGGTCATTCCAGCATCCGTAATATATGCGGTACCCTGAGGTAAAATGCGCTCATCAGCTGTCTGGGTGTGGGTATGTGTACCGACAACCGCACTGACCCTGCCATCAACATACCAGCCCATTGCTTGTTTCTCGCTTGTTGCTTCCGCATGAAAATCCAGAAAAATGATCTTCGTTCGTTTTTGCGCATCGGCAATTAATTGATCGACTTTTCGGAATGGGTCATCCAGCGCCGGAAGAAATGTACGGCCTTGCAAGTTGATAACCGCAACCTCAGTACCATTTAACTGATAAAAAACGAGCCCTTTTCCAGGTGTACCTTTAGGAAAGTTTGCCGGACGGATCATATATTTGGCATCATCGATGAATTCAAAAATATCTTTTTTATCCCATGTATGATTGCCCATCGTAATTACTTGGGCGCCCCATTCTAAAAATTGTTTATAAATTTTTTCCGTAATTCCTTTTCCTGAAGCGGCATTTTCACCGTTCATAATAACCATGTGCGGCCGGTATTTTTCTTTCAGCCTTGGCAAATATTCCCTGACCATATCTCTTCCTGGTGACCCAACGATATCACCAATAAATAAAATTTTCATTCTTCGTAATCATCCTAACTAAATAGTGTACTCTCAGTGTTTCACAACGCATCAACGTTTGTCAAAACTATTATACCTTAAATGCAATGAAATCGGCGAATCAGGCCAAAATAAAACAAAAGCGGTCATTTACGACCGCTTTTGTTTATTCTAGTTCCAGTGTCCAGCGACTAGTGGACAACACCCGCCTTCGTACGATAAGTCAACATCGATGAAAGAGGAAGTTCGGTTAAAATCGCAACGTCCTGTTGCAACACCGAACTGACCTGCATCCTGCAGCCTCCAGCTCACCGTGTTTCCTTTATCTCCTACGTAGGAATGTTCGGTTAAAACCGCCGCTCCCGGCGGCAACACCGAACCACCCTGCTTGGCAGGGCGCATTCCATACGTTGCTTAACGGACACTTCCACTTTTTTGTTTTATTTTGCATATTCAACTGCTCTTGTTTCGCGGATAACCGTTACTTTGATATGTCCCGGGTAATCCAGTTCCCCTTCAATTCGCTTGCGAATATCGCGGGCAATTCGTACTGATTCAATATCGTCGATTTCATCCGGTTTTACCATAATGCGAATCTCTCGACCTGCTTGAATAGCGAATGATTTTTCCACACCTGTGAATGATTCTGAAATCTCTTCCAGTTTTTCCAAACGCTTAATGTAATTTTCAAGCGTCTCACTTCTTGCTCCGGGTCTTGCAGCAGATAGTGCGTCTGCTGCAGCTACGAGAACCGAAATGATGGAAGTCGGTTCCTCATCACCGTGATGGGAAGCAATTGAGTTGATTACAACTTCATGCTCTTTATACTTGATTGCAAGTTCTTTTCCGATTTCAACGTGACTGCCTTCTACTTCATGGTCAATTGCTTTGCCGATATCATGAAGCAAGCCGGCTCTTCTAGCAAGTGTTTCATCTTCACCCAATTCAGCAGCAAGCAGTCCAGCTAAATATGCTACCTCCGTAGAATGCTTTAACACATTTTGACCATAGCTTGTACGGTATTTTAGACGTCCAAGAATTTTTACCAAATCTGGATGTAAACCATGTACTCCAACTTCAAATGTTGTTTCCTCACCAACTTCCCGTATATACTCGTCAACCTCGCGTCTTGCTTTATCCACCATTTCTTCAATCCTTGCCGGGTGAATTCTGCCATCCTGTACGAGTTTTTCCAATGCCATACGGGCTGTCTCTCTCCGAATTGGATCGAATCCCGATAAAATAACCGCTTCTGGAGTATCATCGATAATTAAATCGATTCCTGTTAACGTTTCTAACGTTCGGATATTCCGGCCTTCACGTCCGATAATACGGCCTTTCATTTCATCATTTGGAAGGTTTACAACAGATACGGTTGTTTCAGCAACGTGGTCTGCAGCACAACGTTGTAACGCAAGGGAAAGAATACTTTTCGCTTTTTTATCGGCTTCTTCTTTCGCACGGTTTTCAGCTTCTTTTATCATTAATGCTGATTCATGTGATACTTCTTGTTCGATGCGCTCTAAAATAACCTGCCTTGCCTGGTCAGTTGTATATCCTGAAATGCGTTCAAGCTCCGTTTGCTGCTCTTGTATCATCGCTTCCACTTTGCTTTCCATTTCTTCAATTTGTTGTTGTTTTTCTGTAAGCGATTGTTCCTTTTTCTCGAGCAAAAGTTCTCGCTTGTCCAGTGTTTCACTCTTTCTGTCCAGATTTTCTTCTTTTTGTGTCAGACGATTTTCCTGCTTCAGCATTTCATTTCGTCTTTCTCTTAATTCTTCCTCTGTCTGCTGGCGAAGTTTATGGTTCTCATCCTTCGCCTCAAGAAGTGCCTCTTTCTTAGCGGCATCTGCATTCCGGTGTGCCTCATCCACTATTTGCTTCGCTAAACTTTCTGCACTGGAAATTTTAGCTTCAGCTATAGATTTACGAATCAGATAACCAACAACAATACCGACGATTAGGGTAAGCAAAATGGAGATGATTAAAGTAATATCCACGGATTTCACCTCCTATTGCTATAAAATTGTACAATTCATTATTGTCGGCATGTACCATGTTCAATGAATAAATAACAAAAAATGTATAATAAAAATTATAAAATTATACATATTAATTTTAATTCCCATTATAGCCAATGTCAAGGAAACGTCACAACTAAACGAAACTTAATTATATAAGCTCAAAAACTGGCTTGTTCCTGATAATAGATGAGGATGAAATACCAGCACAAAAGCGGAAGCGTCCGTTTAGCGACGTATGGACTGGACTGAGCCGTAGGAGATAAAGGAAACACGGTGAGCTGGAAGCGAACCGATGTTGACTTATCGTACGAAGGTGAAGGAAGTCCACTAGTCGCTGGGCGCTGGAGCTGGACGTGGCCTACTCTGCTGAGAGCAGAATAGAGCCCAAATTTATATACTTTCTTACCTTTCAAAAAATAAACCCCTTGCCAGCTATTTGACAAAGGATTTAGTTCTCCATGCAGTTATGTTAATGAATCAAACATCAAGCGTTTCTTGTCCAGCTTCTACAGATTCGTTGTCGGATTCATCCAAATTATAATGTGCCCTGATTGCGTCATGAATCTCTGCCATTACATCTTCATTTTCTTTCAAAAATTGTTTGGCATTTTCTCTTCCTTGCCCAAGACGTTCTTCATTATAGGAATACCAGGCACCACTTTTTTGGACAATATCCAAATCGGAACCAATATCAAGGATTTCACCTTCTTTGGAAATCCCTTCGCCATACATAATATCAACTTCTGCTTGTTTAAATGGTGGTGCAACTTTGTTTTTGACAACTTTAATTCTAGCTTTATTTCCTACCATGTCGTTACCTTGCTTTAAGGTTTCGGCACGACGAACTTCCAGTCTTACGGAGGAATAAAACTTTAGGGCTCTGCCACCAGGAGTTGTCTCCGGATTCCCAAACATAACTCCTACTTTTTCTCGTATTTGGTTAATAAAAATTGCAGTAGTTTTTGATTTATTAATAGCCCCTGACAGTTTTCGCAGCGCCTGCGACATAAGACGTGCTTGTAAACCCACATGGGAATCTCCCATTTCACCTTCAATTTCCGCCTTTGGAACTAATGCGGCAACTGAGTCTATTACAAGAATATCGACCGCACCACTTCTTACTAGTGCTTCAGCAATTTCCAAAGCCTGTTCACCAGTATCCGGTTGGGACAAAAGCAGTTCATCAATATCAACACCTAATGCACGGGCATATGTCGGATCGAGTGCATGTTCGGCATCGATGAACGCTGCTTGTCCGCCTTTTTTCTGTGCTTCGGCAATCGCGTGAAGCGCTACCGTTGTTTTACCTGATGACTCAGGGCCATAAATTTCGACAACCCGTCCGCGTGGGTAACCGCCAATTCCTAATGCCACGTCCAATGCAAGAGAACCGCTTGGGATCGTTTCAATCTTCTGTATTGGCTCCTCACCAAGCTTCATAATCGATCCTTTTCCAAATTGTTTTTCAATTTGCCTTAACGCCATATCTAAAGCTTGTTTTCTATCACTCAATGGTTGTACCTCCTTTAAATTAACTATATACATCATAACTTGTTTTTCGTTTTTTGCCAACAAAAAAGTCGAATAAATGTTCTTGTTTTTTATCCGACTTTTTTGCTGTAAAACACTATTTTGTTGTAACCTTTTCTTTGAAAAAGCGATTTTTCCTATAATGAAGAACACCATTTTACAATTTTAGATAGTTAAAAAGAATTTCATAACCTTTGATAACAGCTTTTCTGCGCACCGCTGCTCTATCACCAGCAAAGGTGAATTTTTCAGCTTGCTCATCCCCGTTCTTCGTGATAATGGCAATATAAACGGTACCAGCTTGCTGCCCTTCAATGGTATCTGGCCCGGCAACGCCAGTGAAGCTAATTCCAACAGTAGAATCCAGCAGCTTTCTGACATTTTCTGCCATTTCCAGAGCGCATGCTTCACTGACAGTCCCTTTTTCCCGAATGGTTGCGGGGGAAATATGCAGCACATTTTCCTTCACTTTTGTATCATAGCAAACAATACCACCACTAAAGACAGCAGATGCACCTGCAATTGCCACAAGTTTATCGGAAAACATACCACCTGTCAGGCTTTCAGCGGCTGCCAGTGTCCAGTCCTTTTCTTTTAATAACTGAAACACTTTTTCTTCTAATGTTTCATTATCAACTCCATAGCAATATTGACCAACACCATCCAATATTTGTGTCTTTGTTTGCTGAATTAGCTGCTCTGCTTTTTTGGAAGTATCTGCTTTTGCCGTGATCCGAATGGCAACACCATTATCCTGTGCTAACGGTGCAATGGTCGGATTTGATTGTTGATCGATGATTGGTTTTAGTTCATGCTCCAGCCGTGATTCACCAATGCCAATAAATTGCAGCATGGTTGATCGAATAATGGAAAACTCACCGGTACGTTTTGTGAGTGCCGGGAGAACATGATTCGTAACCATCGGCTTCATTTCTTTTGGGACACCCGGCAAAAACACCCACGTTTTTCCTTGATGGATGACGATCATTCCAGGTGCCATTCCAACATTATTCTTAATTACCTCAGCACCAGCAAAAGTGCGTGCCTGCTTTTTATTATTCGGTGTCATATTATTGTGCTGCTTGCGGAAAAAGGATGCTATCTTTTCCATTGACGCTTTGTGTTCGACCATTTCCAACTTGGTAAGGCGTTGAAATGCCTCTCTTGTCAAGTCATCATCTGTCGGACCTAATCCCCCCGTAACGATGATAACATCAGATCTTTTCGAAGCCTGTAAAAATTGTTCGTAAACCCGGGTTAAATTGTCACCCACTACAGAATGATAATAGACATCAATTCCGGACAGCGCCAGTTGCTGTGAAATCCATTGTGCGTTTGTATTGGCGATTTGTCCAAGTAACAGTTCCGTGCCAACAGCGATAATTTCTGATTTAATTTGTCCCATTATTTTGCATCCCTCATTACATTCCAATTTTTAGCAAAATAATCATACCCAGAAAGAACAGTAAAAAATAAGGCTACATATAACATTATCCTATCAAATGGAAAATTCACATATGCAAATGGAAAATTATGCAGCAGCAATGCTGCGATTGCAACAATTTGGGTCACCGTCTTAAGCTTCCCCAACTTGCTAGCTGCCAGCACAATTCCTTCTCCGGCCGCAACGAGCCGTAAGCCTGTAACCGCAAACTCCCTGCTAATAATAACAATTACTAACCAAGCAGGTGCTAAGTCCATTTCGACTAGTAAAATAAATGCTGCGGAAACAAGCAGCTTATCTGCCAACGGATCAAGGAATTTACCCAAATTTGTGACCAGATTATATTTCCTCGCGTAATATCCATCAATCCAGTCGGTCGTGGAAGCAACAATAAATAATAATGCTGCGGCAAAGTCAACAGCCGGTAGTACAGCCTCTCCCATTTGCCATTCGCCCCAGTCAAACGGAACACTAAGAAGGATAATAAAAATCGGGATTAAACAAATACGTGATAGCGTTATTCGGTTAGGTATATTCATAATGTTTACCTCCTGTTTTTGGCGGTGCTTTATAATGTAAAACTTCATTCAGCAGGGGTATTAGCGCCGTAAATGCGTGATAAAACCCTTCCACATTCGTTTTAGAGGAAGGGTTTTTAGAACATTTAGCCGAATGCCCGCTGAAATGTTTACTTGCTTTATTCGGATGGTGATAAATTGATCCATAGCTTTTGATGAACATTTTCTTGCGGATCTACCGGATATTCCAGTTCAACACCATTTATTGTTATTTTCAAATCGGGTGCTTTACCGATATTCAGGTAAATTCGTTCATCATCCGAAACATCGAATTCCTGTGGTGAATTATCCGCCGACAATTCTTGCGCGTAGTAAGATTTCCCATCACCATTTTCCATCCCCAAATAGGTATTGCCGTCCGATTCAAGTGTTATTTTTATTTCATCTCCGGCATTTTCCAGTTCCAATGTTGATTCAGGGCTCGCACCGGTGCCCTTTTCCACAACCGTTAATTTTGGCTTCGGAGTATTAGATTCGTCCTTCGTGTTATCAGAATGTTCTTCGTCAGCCGAATCGTCTGCCGTATTATCATCTGCAGTTTTTTCATCTTGTTTATTGTCATCCGGTTCATAAATAATTTCATTGTCATCCGGTTTATCTACCGGACCAGCACTATCCTTGGAAATTGCTTCTTTATAAAAATACCAGGCAGCAAAAACAATGCCGATCACTAATACGACTACAATAATGGTAGGTAAAAATGAAAAAACTGCCGGATTTTTCGTCGACGTATTTTCTTTCCTTGAGCGCTGGATTCGTGTATATTGGGCTGTACTTTCTTCCTCTGTTTGCGGAATTTCTTCTTTATACTCCTCTAAAAGTTCATTCGGATCCAATCCAACAGCCGCTGCATATTCTTTAATAAATGCTCTTGCATAAAATTTACCAGGCAAAATGTGGAAATTCCCTTCCTCGATTGCCATTAAGTACCGCTTTTGAATTTTCGTGGTTTCCTGTACACTATCAAGTGATAAATCTTTTTCCAATCTCGCCTCTTTAAGTTTTTCACCTATTTCCATTCATAACACCATCCATTTTAAAAATCAAACATCGAAAAACCGTTGTCTTGATGCACTTGCGGCCGCTCAA
Source organism: Virgibacillus dakarensis (assembly GCF_900155625.1). Classification (NCBI taxonomy): domain Bacteria; kingdom Bacillati; phylum Bacillota; class Bacilli; order Caryophanales; family Bacillaceae; genus Virgibacillus; species Virgibacillus dakarensis. The sequence continues at coordinate 1,159,694 of NZ_LT732553.1, read as the reverse complement.
CTGGTTCATATGTAATTTCTTCATCCTCATTACTGCGCAGTTCGATAATATAATCAAAATCATCCAGCTCATATTCAGTTGACTGAACAAATATATCTGGATGCTCGACAACTTTAATTGCCGGAAGCTGCATGATTTCCCGTACTAACTGCCAATGCTTTTCATTGGCACGCCGTGTTGATACAATGCCATCAATAATATATAAATTATCACTGTTATATTCATCCTGAATTAATTGGCTCCGGATTGTCTGCTTTAATAATGTACTTGATACAAATAACCAGCGTTTGTTTGCACATACACTTGCCGCCACAATTGACTCCGTTTTCCCGACACGCGGCATGCCACGAATCCCAATTAATTTATGCCCTTCTTTTTTATATAACTCGGCCATAAAATCGACTAACAACCCTAATTCATTTCGGACAAACCGGAATGTTTTCCGGTCATCAACATCACTGTGAATATATCTTCCATGTCTGACTGCTAATTTATCACGTAACTTAGGTTTCCTCAATTTCGTTATTTTTATCGTATCCATTGTTTGTAAAACTGATTTTAATCGTGTGATTTGTTCATCCCTTTTGGAAAGAAGCAGCATTCCCCGTCTTGAATTTTCCACGCCATTAATGGATATAATGTTGATGGACAACATTCCCAATAAAGAGGATATATCACCTAATAACCCAGGACGGTTGTGTTGAATTTCGTATTCAAAATACCATTCTGTTTTCTCCATAGTCCGCTCCTTTAAATGCAGATACTTTTTTACGATCACATTCTATTCTATAATAAAGGATTTTTCCTGTTCTGAAAAGTAGATTGTCAAGATAAATCCAGATTGCTAGAAAAATATTCCGTAAAGTACACTAGCCGCCGGGCGCCGCCAAGTGAACGTGCTAATCCAGCCACTCTGTTATCTACAGCATACAAATGTTGTAACTTCCTGGTAAAAAATATAAAAGAAGCTGGATTATCAAATCACAGCTTCTTTCAGGCTAATAAGATTATTTTGCATTTCCTTCATTTTGCACAAGCTTTACCATAGAACTTGCGATCGCTTGTCTTTCTTCAGCAGAGGCAGCATTCCATAATTCAAGCAATACCGCTTCTTCATCATTTTTTGCATCAACTCTTTTAGCGAGGTAGTCACCGACCTCATACGCCAAATTGGAAATCGTTTGCTGGCTCATCCCTTGCTGTTCAGCTTGCTGCATTCGGTTGGCCAGGAAATCCTTCCACGTATCAAAGTTATCCAAAACAGACATTATTTCAGCCTCCTTCTTTTTTACATGTATAGTATTTGAATTTCTTTCTCATTTATACACATAAAGTGAAACTTCATTTAGTGGGGATTTCCGACGGACAGGAGGTGCTAGTGCAGGCGAAAACATGCGGACGTGGCGGTCTAGCCTGCCGTTACCAGCCACCGTTTATTTCGATGATCTCCCCTTGAATGTAGTTGGATTTTTCATCAAGGAGAAACCCGACAACATGGGCAACTTCATCTGGTTTTCCAACCCTGTTCATCGGGATTCGCTCTAAGACGGTATCGATTTCAGATGGCGTCAAGTGACCATTCATTTTCGTATCAATAAACCCCGGACTAACGGCGTTTACCGAAACACTACTAGGCGCAACTTCCTTGGCCAAAGCTTTCACAAAGCTATTCTGTGCGCCTTTGACCGAGGAATACATCACCTCATGGCTGGCACCGACATTTCCCCAAATGGATGTAATAAAAATAATCGAACCGGATCGCCGATTGATCATCGGCGGCAATAATTGTTTGATAATCAGCCATGGTGCCTTTACGTGTAACGTTAGCATGCTATCCATTTCTTCAGCGCTCGCCTCCTGAAACAGTCCATAGCGTGCGGTCCCGCTGGCAAAAATAATTGCATCAACAGGAAAAACCAATTCATCAAGCAATGCAGCAATTTCATTTTGCTTCGTTAAATCAGCTTGTATTTCCAGCAGAACCTGTTCTTGTTTTATCCTGTCATGCAGCTTTTCGATTGCTTGTTTGTTTTGATGATAATGGAGCATAAGCTGGTAACCATCATCGGCCAATTCTTTGGCAATTGCTATGCCAATATCTCCACTTGCTCCAATAATCAGTACATTTTTCCCCATAAAATCGCCTACTCTGCAGCAATTTGACAAACGGTTAAGCGTTCTTTTTGGATCCAGTCTTTAATAAAAGCAGTTACTTCATCTAGTGTAAACGACTGAATTGTTGGGATGAGCTCAAATAAATCGACTCCAACCGTGTCATAATGGATGAATTTGTTGGCTATAAATTCCAATGAATTCATAGCACGTAATAATTGCCCGATTTTTTTCTTTTTCATCTGGGCAAATTCCTCCGCTGTTAATGTCGCATGATTGGTACTTAACAGCATCTCTTTCACTTTTCCAGCAAATCGTTCCGGTTCAGAAGTGTTACTGCCAATTAACGAATAACCAAAATTCTTCTCCAGATTCGTTTCATAATAGAAGCTTGAATCAATCAGCTTTTCTTCATATAGCGTCTGATAAAACGTACCGCCTTTGGAAAAATAATGATCGAGCACCATGCTTTGTAACAGATCCTTCTTAAGAAATTCCTCGCCATTCAATTCCGTGGTTGATTCCTTAATACCGATTGTGCATTTCGGTATTGATACCGGCATGACAATTTTGTTTTCGGGCATTGATACTTGACCAGGTTCGTCCGGATAATCCCGTTTGATCGCATCCATTTTTGCGAATTCCTTTTTGGCCTGATTTGCTTCAATTAATTGCATCATGTTTTCCGGTTGAAAATTTCCGGCAATAAATAATGTCATATTTTCCGGGTGGTAAAACGTGTTATAACATGTATACAGATCATCTTTTGTAATGGCACTGATCGATTCAACCGTACCAGCAATGTCTATCTTTACGGCATGTTTCTGGAACATACCTTTGATTGTGCCCATGAATGCTTGCCAATCCGGCTGATCATCATACATGTTAATTTCCTGGCCAATAATCCCCTTCTCTTTTTCCACCGATTGTTCAGAAAAATACGGATCCTGAACAAAATCAAGCAATGTTTCCACGTTTTCTTCAATATTTGTTGTGGCAGAAAACAAATAGGCTGTCTTCGTAAACGATGTATAGGCATTGGCCGAGGCACCCTGCTTCCCGAAATCAGCAAAAACATCACGATCTTTCTTTTCAAACATTTTATGCTCCAAAAAATGGGCAACTCCTTCAGGTACTGTTACCTCTTCATTTTTTCCAAGTGGAACAAAGGTTTGATCAATGGATCCATAATTTGTTGAAAATATCGCATACGTCTTTGCCATCTGTGGTTTCGGTAATAAAAATACCGTCAAGCCATTGGCAAGCTTTTCCGAATAGATCGTTTCTTTGATGTCCTGATAAGTTTGTTTATTCATCTGCATTCCCCCCATTCTTTGTTAATAAGTAGACGGTATCCAATTCCATTTTCTTCGCAACGTTGACAATTTCTTCTTTGGTCACTTGCTTTATCCCGGCAATTAATTCCTCCGGCGACATTTGCTTATTACCAATGACTTGCTGGTAGAGCATTTCGATGATGCCTTGCTGATTGTCCAATGTTTCCAGCAGCTGGTTGCCAATCAATCCTTTCGTTTCCTTTATTTCCTTATCCGTAAAGTCACCTTTTTTCATAGCTTCCATTTGCTGTTCGATAATTTCTTTCGCCTGTTCATAGTCCTTCGGGGCAATCCCGCTAAACACCATCAGCAATCCTTTATGACTTTCAAACCGGGATGACGCATAGTAAGCTAAACTATGCTTTTCCCGGACGTTAATAAATAGTTTGGAACTTGGGAACCCGCCAAATAGTCCATTAAACACCTGCAGCGCAAAATAATCCTCATCACTATACGTAATATTTGTCCGGTAGCCAAGATGCAATTTTGCCTGTTGTACGGCCTGTTTTTCAATGACTGTATCAGGTCTTCCAATCCGCTTTGCAGCTTCCGGCTGGTTCGTTGCCAATCCGGAATCAGCATCACGGTTAATAGATGAGATAAATTTTTCTTTCATGCTATTGCTTTCCACATCACCTGAAACATATATATCCAGCTGATCATGCTGGATCGCTGTCTGATAATACTGGTAAAGATTTTCCGGGGTAATGGAGGCAAGATCCTCTTCATACCCATGAACATGCAGCCGGTATATTTCGTCTTTACACATTTCATCAATCAGCCTAGTATTGGCATAGCTCATTTTATCGTCCACAAGTGCATTCATTTTTTGCTTTAACGTTTCTTTTTCCCTGTCTGTAATCGCTTGAGAAAATGCTCCGTTTTCAACGTTCGGATGAAAAATTACTTCATTTAATAATGCTACTGCATTGTCCATTACCGTGGATTCATCAGCGATAAACTTATCATTTGCAACTTCCAGCCGTACACTGATAATATGATTATTCCCCTTCTTTGTACCATCAATGGAAAGAGTAGCACCATACAAATTATCCAGCTGTGTCTCAAGCTCTTTCCTGCTCGGATAAGCTTTTGTTCCCTGCTTTAATACATAAGGAAGCAATGCCCGCATCGTAATCGTATCACGGTCCAACGGTGCTCTAAATTTTGCAACAAAAGCAATTGTTTTATGCTTTTGATGTGGTATGACATGTAAGCGAAACCCGTTTTCCCGGAACACCTCTTCAGTAAGTTTATTCATCAGTTTTCCTCCCATTATATGTAGCATGCTGATGTATTCTTTTTTACTATCTCAATTACAGGTTATTCTATTCTGATTATCATTATAGGCTATTTTTGCCAAAAAATAAAAGAACTGACCCTAATTGATCTGGATCAGTTCTTTTATTTTACTTTTAAAGAATAATAGGTTCTATGCGCTCCGTTAACTAAACAGGATGATCCTCGTCCAGCTCCAGCGCCCAGCGGCTAATGGACTTCCTTCACCTCCGTACGATAAGTCAACATCGGTTCGGGTAGGAAGGTAGGCCGACTAAAAACGGCCTTTGCGGCCAACGTCGGCATACCCCTTTTGCAGGGGCATGTTTCCTTTATCTCCTACGGTAGGAATGTTCGGTTAAAACCGCCGCTTTGCGCGGCAACACCGAACCACCCTGCTTGGCAGGGCGCAGCACATACGCCGCTAACCGGGCGCTTCCGCTTTTGCAGATTATCGACTTCCTTTAATATACGGAACACCATTTGCCTTTGGTGCTTCTGCACGTCCGATAAATCCTGCTAATGCCAGGATGGTTAATACATATGGGGCAATCAGCAAATAGATTTGCGGTACATCTTTAAGGAATGGAACACCAGCACTGATGACACTTAAACTTTGGGCAAAGCCAAAAAATAATGCCGCACCCATTGCTCCGAGCGGATGCCATTTACCAAATATAACAGCCGCAAGCGACATAAATCCTTGTCCAACGATCGTTGAATGAGAAAAATTTAAGGCGATCGTTAAGGCGAAAACAGAACCGCCAAGCCCGCCCATAGCTCCTGATATGATGACAGCAATGTAGCGCATTTTATACACGTTGATGCCATTTGTATCGGCTGCCATTGGATGTTCTCCAACTGCTCGCAAGCGTAATCCAAATGGTGTTTTATAAAGGATATACCAAGCAACAAAAGCTAAAACAATTGCTAAATAAGACGTTAAATACGTATTTTGAAAAAATATTGGACCGATCACAGGAATGTCACCCAACAGCGGGATGTCGGTTGTATAGAATGGCTCCGTTACCATGTCCGTCTGCCCCTTTCCATACCATTGTTTCGTTAGGAAAACACCTAAACCAAGTGCTAAAAAGTTAATGGCTACCCCACTGACAACCTGGTCGGCTCGAAATGATACAGAAGCAACCGCATGGATAATTGAAAAAATACCGGAAACAACCATTGCAACAAGAATGGAAACCCATGGTGTAAAGGCTCCTAAAGCATCAGCGAATGCCAGATTAAAAACAATCGCTACAAAAGCTCCCATTACCATTAGCCCTTCAAGACCAATATTAACGACACCGGATCGCTCACTGAATACACCACCTAACGCTGTAAAAATAAGGGGTGCAGAAAAGAAGAGTGCAGGTGTAATAATGGATTGCAATATATCAACGAACCCCATTTATTTCCCCTCCTTTTTAAAGCGAAGCAATAGCCAGCGAATAAGATAACTTGATGCAACAAAGAAAATAATTAACGCAATAATAATATCAGCAAGTTCAGATGGTACACCCGCAACGGTAGGCATATTAACAGCCCCTACCTTTAGAACACCGAACAAAAATGCTGCAAGCACGACACCAACAGCGCTATTTGCACCTAATAAGGCAACGGCAATTCCATCAAAACCTAAATTGGTAAAACCGGACATAACGGAAATAGTTCCATATGTTCCAAGACCCTCCATCGCTCCGGCCAGTCCAGCAAAAGCTCCTGAGATCGCCATCGACAAAATAATATTTTTACTGACATTCATGCCTGCATACTTTGATGCGTGCTGATTAAATCCAACTGACTTCAGCTCATAGCCAATTGTTGTCCGATCAATAATAAACCACATCACTAATGCAGCAAATAAGGCAATTAAAATACCGTAATGCAGTCTGGAAAAATACGTCATATTTTGCAGCCAGGCCGATGCAAGTGATGCTGATTCAGGGATTGGTTCAGTTATTTCTGCATTATCGGTTAGAATACTGCGGATAATTTCATTCGTACAATATAATGCGATATAGTTCATCATTATTGTTACAATTACCTCATGAACCCCAAGTTTCGCCTTTAACAATCCGGGAATAAATCCCCATATTCCTCCGGCAACTGCGGCCGCAATAATTGCCAATGGCAAATGAATGTACATAGGGGCATCTACAGAAAGCCCGACCCATATTGCCGCAAGCCAGCCTACAATGACCTGGCCTTCAGCCCCAATATTGAACAGACTTGACCGGTAAGCAAAGCCAACAGCCAAACCGGTAAGGATATATGGTGTGACCTTCCTTAATGTCTCACCGAAGAAATACAAGTCACCGAATGAGCCTTGCCAAAGTGCTGCATATCCTTCAATTGGATTATATCCGGAAAAAAGCATAATGATAGCACCGAAAAGCAACCCTAAAAATACAGAGATAATTGGAACCAATAGATGAAATTTTTTATTGGAAGTCATTTTTTATCACCTGCACTTTCCGTACTGCCTGCCATCAGTAAGCCTAGTTCTTGCTCATTAGTTTCTTCTGGTTTTACATTGGCAACAATCCGTCCATCAAACATTACGGCAATACGATCACTTACATCCATAATTTCGTCCAATTCAAAGGAAACGAGTAATACCGCTTTTCCTTTATCTCTTTCTTCAATCAGCTTTCTATGAATAAATTCAATTGCCCCAACATCTAAGCCCCGTGTAGGCTGAGCAGCAATTAATAAATCAGGTGAACGATCGACTTCCCGGCTGATAATTGCTTTTTGCTGATTCCCTCCGGACAATGCTCGGGCTTTTGTATGTTCACTCGGTGTCCGGACATCATATTCTTTAATTAGTTTCGTTGCCTTTTGATAAATCGCTTTAAAATTCAGTACCCCGCCTTTTGAAAAAGGTTTTTGGTAATAGGTTTGCAGTACCATATTTTCGCCGATCGGATAGTCCAAAACAAGTCCATATTTATGTCGGTCTTGCGGTATATGACCAACACCGCTTTCGGTCACTTTTCTCGGTGTCATGTTGGTTATATCCTTGTTATTAAGCTTAATTGTACCTGATTCCGATTTTACCAGACCGGTTATCGCTTCGATTAATTCCGACTGACCATTTCCGTCAACTCCTGCAATCCCGACAATTTCACCAGCGTGTAATTCAAGATTCAAGCCTTTGACCAAGTCTACTTTTCTACTATCTTTAACAAAAAGATTGTCAATTTTAAGCACAACTTCTTTCGGCTCAGCTGCCAATTTATCTGTCTTAAAACTGACATCTCTTCCAACCATTAATGATGCAAGCTCCGTCACGTTTGAATCCTTCACATCAACGGTCGTAATCCCTTTTCCTTTACGTATAACGGTACACCTGTCACACACTTCCATAATTTCCTTTAATTTATGGGTAATCAGAATAATCGATTTGCCCTCTTTGATTAAGGAACGCATAATTTCAATAAGCTCATTAATTTCCTGTGGGGTCAAAACAGCGGTAGGTTCATCAAAAATAAGCACCTCCGCCCCGCGGTATAGCGTCTTTAATATTTCCGCACGCTGCTGCATCCCAACTGAAATATCACTTATTTTCGCAGCAGGATCTACCTTTAAACCGTAACGGTCAGAAAGCTCCTGAACTTCTTTTTCGGCCTTTTTGAGATTAATTTTCCCGCTCTTTTTTGTCGGTTCACTGCCCAAAATAATATTCTGGGTAACGGTAAACGTATCGACCAACATGAAATGCTGATGTACCATTCCGATTCCCAGGTCATTTGCAATGTTGGGATTGGTGATATTAACCTTCTCACCATTAACACGGATTTCCCCTTTTTCCGGCTGGTACAAACCAAACAGCACATTCATTAAGGTAGATTTTCCAGCACCATTTTCACCTAACAACGCATGAATTTCCCCTTTTTTTAATTGTATGGTTATATCATCGTTGGCAACAATTCCAGGGAATTCCTTACGAATATGAAGCATTTCAACAACATAATCACCCACCAAACCTCACCCCTCTAAAAATATACTGGCTGCTAACAAAAGTGAAAAGCGCCCGTTTTAAGGAAGACCGGCTAAAACCAGCACGCCAATAGCCTCCATCGGCATGCCCTGCAGAGTCTCTAGTATGGACTTACTGAACCGATGTTGACTTATATATGGTGACGTGTTTGTCTCCCTTTAACAGTAGCTGGACGTAGCTCAATATGACGTCCTGCTATTCGCAGGCGGAGATAATATATTTCCTGGTAATAAAAATCACCAAATGAAGTGGCTGGAAATAATCACTTCATTTGCGGACTTTAGCTGGATTAAGGTTGAAAAGGCCGGAAAACCCAGCCTTTTTCACCCATAAACTTTTCCTGCTCTTATAACGCATCGACGAATTCTTTTGTCTCTTCGCGTGTTTTTGGCACATCAATTTCACCATTTGCGATTTTTTCTTTCCATTCGTTAACCGCCTCAACAATCTCATCGGTCATTGCTTCTTCATTTGTTGTTGCCACACTTATCGCATCATCTTCCAAACCATACTCAAGGATCTCTCCGCCAGGGAAATCACCGCTCATGGATTTGTTTGCCAAATCCTGTACTGCAATATCAACACGTTTAACCATGGAGGTCAATGTTACGTTATTATCACCGATTTGCCCCTCTTCATGCTGGTCACGGTCAACACCAATCACCCAAATTTCCTTGTCCGGATCATTTTGTTTAATGTCCTTTGCTTGAGCAAATACACCATTTCCTGTTCCACCAGACGAATGATAAATAACATCAATACCATTGTTATACATATTTGTAGCAATTAATTTTCCTTTATCAGCAGCTCCAAAAGATTCAGCATATTGAACATCAATATCGATATCTGGATTTATTGATTTAACTCCAGCGATAAAGCCGGATTCAAACTTATTAATTAATGGAGAGTCAACACCACCAACGAATCCAACCTTATTTGTTTTTGTCTTCATTGCTGCAGCAACCCCTACCAGGAATGAACCTTCATGCTCTTTAAAGGTAACGCTTGCCACATTTGGTTGTTCCACAACATCATCGACAATTGAAAAATGCGTATCCGGATACTGTTTGGCAACCTTGGTAATACCTTCTTTAAGATTAAAACCGATTCCAAAGATTAATTTATAATCCTGCTTCACTAAACGGGTAAGGTTCGGCATGTAATCCGATTGATCATTGGATTGGGCATAATCAATTCCCTTTCCTTTCGCGAGACCATGTTCGTCAGCCCATGCTTGCAAACCTTCCCAGGCTGATTGGTTAAATGATTTGTCATCAACACCGCCAATATCGGTTACCATTGCTGCACTGAAGTCAGCTGCCTCTCCATTATCGACTTTTTCACCTGATTTTTTATCATTGTTTTTATCCCCGCTGTCTGAACTCCCACAGGCAGCCAGTACCATTCCAATAGTTAAAATTAAAGCAAATAACAAGATAAACCTACGACTTTTCAATGCTAATACCCCCTATTTAAAATTTGTCCAAAAAATGAACGACCTGCCATACAACCAATTGCTTACACCGTTAGCAATCACCCCCTTAAACATGTTCACGCTGCTATTTTGAACACACCCTATAAACGTTTCCGTAAAACATAAAAGCTGAATATATCAGAACGAAAATAATTAACGGAATATAATACTGGTTCATCTTCAGCAGTATAATGTACTTGCTTTAACAATAATAGTGATTGCTCCGGATCACAGTTTAAAATGTCATAAATCCGGTCATGGTAACTAATCGGTTCAATATAAGTAACTGCATATGTAATTCGCTTTCCGGCATAGTCTTCCATCAGCTTGAACAAGGAATCCTCTTCATGAACATGATCCAAGGGAATAAGGCCTTCTGGTATTTTGTCAATACAAAATACTACTGGTTCATTGTCCGCGGTTCGTACCCGTTCTATCTTGGCAAGCTTCCGGATTTCTTTAGAGGAAAAGCGAGAGCGGTCGTCCTCTGTCGGTTCAATTGTTTCTGTGGAAATATATTCCGAACCGGGAGTTTTCCCTGCTTGCTTAATCATGTACGTGACACTGTTCAACTGTTCGATTCCGGACGAGTAAATAGGTTTTGGATTAACAAACGTACCAACTCCATGCCGCCGTGTCACTACATTTTCTTCCTCTAGAATTCGGAGAGCCTCACGTAATGTAGCTCGCGATACACCTAATTGTTTTGATAATTGAAACTCGGAAGGGAGCTTTTCTCTTTCCTTATATTTACCGCACTCAATATCACGTTTCACTTCATCTATTACTTGTAAATATAAATGGCGTGAATCCATTTTAATAGACATGATATCCCCCTTTTTGCTAGACTGGCCACAAAACGAAAGCGCCTTCATATGAACAACAATACGTAGATTCTTTCAAGAGATCTGACCTCTGACGTATGACTCTTATATCCGAGAATAAATATACCATTTTTCTGAAAAGAAATAAACAGTTATAGGACAAATTTCTTAAAAATCGCGTCATATTTTTCTCCTTTCTTTTAAATTTAGACAAAAATCGGTAAAACTCGTGAATAAACAGGCAGTATCTACCTGAAATAGGTAATACTGCCTGTAAGGAAACATCATGCAAATCTTTAAGCGTTTGAAAAATGTTCTAGGCAGATAACAAAGTATAAACTTTCTTATCCTGCATAAGTGCAACTAAGGCATTCGCCCAAAGGCTTGGCGAATGCCAAGTTTTCTAAGATAATTTTTCTTCAGAGCCCTGGGAAATTAAAACGGTTCTTGGTTTACTTCCTTCATAAGGTCCGACAATCCCTCGATCTTCCATTGCATCAATCAGCCGGGCAGCTCTCGTATAACCAATACGAAATCTGCGTTGCAGCATGGAAACACTGGCACTTTGCATTTCTGTGATCAGCTGGACAGCTTCATCATATAGTTCGTCATCCACTTCATTGACAACCTCTGCTGTATCCTCTGGTATCATTTCTTCCTGGTAGGATGCTTTTTGCTGTTCAATGCAATGATCCACAACACGCTCTACCTCTTCATCAGACAGGAATGCCCCTTGAACTCTTGTTGGTTTGGAGGCACCAACAGGCGTAAAAAGCATATCACCTCGTCCGAGTAATTTTTCTGCACCACCTGAATCCAATATCGTCCGCGAATCCGTTTGTGATGAGACACTGAATGCAATTCGTGAAGGGATATTCGCCTTGATCACTCCAGTAATGACATCCACAGACGGGCGTTGTGTTGCGATAATCAGGTGAATTCCGGCTGCCCGGGCCATTTGGGCAAGTCTTGTTATCGAATCCTCCACGTCATTGGAGGCAACCATCATTAAATCAGCTAATTCATCGACTAATACGACAATATATGGAAGATTTGGCTGCTGTTCTTCTTCTTCAGCTGATTGATTGTATTTTCGAATGTACTCATTATACCCTTCGATGTTTCTCGTTCCAGTGTCAGAAAAAAGGTCATAACGGCGTTCCATTTCAGCAACTACTTTTTTCAGCGCCCTTGATGCTTTTTTCGGGTCTGTTACAACAGGGGCAAGAAGGTGTGGTATCCCATTATAGACATTTAATTCAACTTTTTTCGGGTCAATCATCATCATTTTTACTTCATGCGGCTTAGCACGCATTAAAATGGTTGTAATAATGCCATTGACGCAAACACTTTTCCCGCTCCCGGTAGCACCAGCTATTAATAAATGCGGCATTTTATTTAATTCACCGACAACTGCTTCTCCGGAAATGTCCCGACCTAAAGCAAATAATAGTTTACTAGTCTGCTTCATGGAGGTATCCAACACTTCTCTCAGAGATACCATTGCCACCTCCTGGTTCGGTACCTCAATCCCGACAGCGGACTTACCGGGGATCGGTGCCTCGATTCGGATATCTTTTGCTGCTAATGCCAATGCGAGGTCATCGTGCAGACCAACAATTTTGCTTACCTTTACACCCGCTTCCGGGTATACCTCATATTTCGTTACAGCAGGACCAACGTGAACTTTGGTTACTCTTGCTTTTACTCCAAAGCTATGAAATGTACGTTCCAATTTTCTTACAGTTGCCTGGATATGTGATTTCTCATGCTGCTGTGAATTATGTGCTGGTTCTGCTAATAAGTCAGGTGATGGCAGTACATATTCATAATTTTCAACCTCGGTCATCGGCATCGCTGCCAGGTCCACATCATCTGTCTCAGCCGGATCATTGTTAACGGGACCATCACCATTTTCATCATTTGTCTGTGCTGTTTCAAACGAATATTGCACATCGGTAAAATCCTGGATAACAGGTTCATCATCCGTCACCTTATCTTCAGCGATATCATCCGCTTGTAAAACTTGTTCATCCTTCACCCTTTGCCTTTTTTCCCGTGACTCCTGCCAGCGTGTTTTTAGCTTTTGCCACCATGAATCCAGTTTTTTTGCTAACTTTGTGAAAAAATCGCCAATGGAAAACTCGGTCATAAACATAATGCCAACCATAATTGAAAAAACCGCAACAATCTTGGCACCTACAGCAGAAAACAGGAAGTAACAAAAAGCGAAAAGTATAGCACCGACCATGCCACCACCAGTTTGCGCTGCAGTACCGCCACCATTCACATAGAGAAAGAAATTATCCCATGTTGCTTTGATAATCGATGTATCTCCTACATACAATAACAAGCGTTCAAATGTTTGAATATGGGTCAGGAGTAATCCGCCAGACAATATGATGTAAAAACCAATCATTTTTTTTTGGGTAAAATCTGGGATTCGGCGTTTTACCAGCAAAATTACACCGGTAATTAATAGAAAGATAGAAGCGATAAAATACCAGATTCCAAAAAAGAACCGAAAAATATTTTCCAGGAAAGCCGATATGGCACCATCACTTATCGCACCAGCCCCACTGCCGAAAATAGCGAGAAAGATAAATAATAGGCCTAATAATTCAAATTTCACTTGTTTTTTTAATTGTTTTTTTCGCTTTTTTCTTTTCTTGGCCACTCTTTTCACCTCTATTTGCCAATAATACTAGTTTAAACATTCTCGGGCTAATTAGAAACCCCTGCCATGGTTCTGGCAAGGGTTACCGCAACAAACATCTTTCACCAATATTATAGCATAAATTTGCGAGGGATATTACCAATTATCGTAAAATAGTACCTGGAGTATAGGCAGCATCCATAAAATCTTGCGGGTCTGTGGATAAAAGCTGTAATATTTGATAGGATCCATCATCCAGTTGTTCGACATATAATTGTTTTCCCTGATAGGAAATGCATTGCCGATTGGAAAATTCTTTGTCGGAACATGGAAAGATGTCTGCTTCTGATAATGGTGTATACAGCATTATTGAATCACCTGCTTGTTACCGTCATTATTTTCCTTGATTAAACTGTTTAGTTTTTCCATTGCTTCCTTAACACCACCGACTGCATCAATCAGGCCATATTCAACCGCCTGGGCACCAACTATATTTGTACCGATGTCCCGTGTCAGGTTACCTTTGGCAAACATCAGCTCTTTAAATTTTTCCTCTTTAATGTTGGAATGATTAACAACAAAATTAATAACCCGATCCTGCATTTTGTCCATATATTCAAATGTTTGTGGAACACCGATAACCAAACCGGTTAAACGGATCGGGTGAATTGTCATTGTTGCTGTTGGGACTATGAACGAATGTGTTGTCGCCACGGAAATTGGTACCCCGATCGAATGTCCGCCGCCAAGGACGACAGAGACAGTTGGTTTTGATAGGGAAGCAAGCATCTCTGACAATGCAAGCCCAGCTTCAACATCTCCGCCGACCGTATTTAACAGGATAATCAGTCCTTCGATTTTTGGATTTTGTTCGACAGCAATCAGCTGGGGAAGCAGATGCTCATACTTTGTCGTTTTATTTTGCGGTGGTAATTGAACATGTCCTTCAACTTGTCCGATTATCGACAGAACATGAATATTTGAATCTGAGGCTTGAGGAATAGTCGATTGCCCAAGCTGCTGGATTTTTTGAACTAATGACGATTCATTTTGCTGGCCTTCCTGCGTGTCATCTGTTTTCTTTGTTCCATCATTATTCATTTCGCAACACTCCTTTTATTCTGCTTCAGCACTGTCATTAGTATGAACGAAACAGAAGTGTTCCATGCATTACAGAGGCTGGAGGTAAGTAGTTGAAGGTCAGCTTATGATAAATGCTTTTTATATTAAAAAGGTAAATCAGCAAATGCCAATTTACCTTTCAATCAATTCTTTTAATGTTTTTTGTTCCAGTTGTGTAAGTGGAACAAGCGGCAGTCTGACGGGGCCAGCTTCAATCCCCTTCATTTGCAGTGCTGTTTTCACTGGGACTGGTGAAGGTGACATAAATAATCCATTCATGATTGGCAGTACCCGGCGATGGATAGATGCAGCTTTTTTTACATCGCCCTTGTTAAATGCCTGAATCATCTCTCCTATTTCATTGCCAATTATATGTGAGGCAACAGATATAACTCCCGTTGCACCGACTGCCAGCATTGGTAATGTTAATCCATCCTCACCTGAATAAACCGAGAAGTCTTCGTTGGTTTGTTCAACGACTTCTGCAATTTGGTCTAGATCCCCACTTGCTTCTTTAACTGAAACAATATTTTCAATCTCACTTAACCGGATAATCGTTTCAGCACTCATTTTAACAACAGATCGGCCAGGTATATTATAAAGCATGACAGGCAGTTTTGTTGCATTCGCAATATCCTTGAAATGTTCATACAGCCCAGCTTGATTTGGTTTATTATAATATGGTGTTACGAGCATAACTGCATCCACACCACATGCCTCCGCTTCCTTTGTTAAAGCAATAGAAGCGGAGGTATTATTACTGCCTGTACCAGCTATCACCGGTACCCGTTTATCAGCCGCCTTGACTACATGCCGGAACAGGTTTACCTTTTCTTCTGTTGTCAATGTAGGTGATTCCCCAGTCGTACCAGCTACAACCAGCCCTTCTGTTCCGTTATTAAGCAAATAATCGATTAAAACAGTGGTTTGTTGATAATCGACGTTTCCCTTCGAATCAAAAGGAGTTACCATCGCGGTCAGTACGTTCCCAAAATTCATGTCATTACTCCCTTTCTCTTGCACAAAATCACGATAGCCAAATCACATTATCGGTTGTCTTGCCATACTCAATTCAAACGCATCGTGCAAAGCATTTACAGCAGTAGCCAGATCCTTCTCATGGATAAGGACCCAAATTGTCGTGTGGCTGTCCGCTGACTGCAGGATTTGTACATTCTGATTTGTTAAGGCTTGCACGATTTTGGAGGCTACCCCGGGAACCCCTGTCATTCCAGCACCGACTGCAGAAACCTTTGCACATTTCTCCGTTATTTCCGGCTGGAAACCAAGCGTTTTGAGAACACGAACGGCTTTTTTCGTAAATTGCTCTGGAACTGTGTATAACACACCTGTTGGCGAAATATTAATAAAATCAACGGAAATGCCAGACCCGGCCATTGCTTTAAATACTTCGGAATGAAGCCTCATTGCTTCTTCTTTTGTCTGTACCCTGATTTGCGTAATTTTATCCATATGGGCAATTCCGGTAATCAGCCGATCCGGAATATCGCTTCCTAATTCCTGAATTCTTGATGCGGTAACCAATGTCCCTTGATCACTTAAATAGGTTGACCTGACACGCATCGGGATTTTTGCCTGCATAGCAATTTCTACGGCCCGGGGATGAACCACTTTCGCCCCCTGATAGGCCAAATTGCAAATTTCGGTATAGGTAACGACATCCAATGGGCGGGCCGATTTTACGACACGCGGATCTGCTGTCATAATTCCATTAACATCAGTAAAAATTTGTATTTCCTCCGCGTCAAGTGCAGCCCCCAATGCCGCAGCTGTCGTGTCACTTCCACCTCTGCCGATCGTTGTTATCTCGCCTGTTTCTGTTTGCCCTTGAAAACCGGCAACAACAACAACATCGTTTTGCTCAAATTCCTGCAAAATGCGGGTCGGGTTAACCTTCCTTATTTTCGCCTGGTTAAAATCACTGCTTGTTATAAAACCAGCTTGTGCACCAGTAAGGGCAGTTGCTGATATGTGGTGTTTTTGCAATTCATTTGATAGAACAACAGAAGCAATCGTTTCTCCGCATGACATCAATAAATCAAGCTCACGTGCAGAATTATGATTAGCAGGAAAACCAACCAGATCCAAAAGCGTATCAGTCGCATATGGGTCCGGTTTTCTTCCTAATGCAGATACGACAACAACTAATTTTTTATCTTGCCTTAATGCTTCTTTAATATGCCGGATAACATGATTTCTGTTTTCTTTTGTTTGAACAGATGTACCACCAAATTTTTGTATTAATACCTGCATTGTTACACCTCTTGCGTAAAGTCTATTCTTTATAGTAAGTTATTTTTAATTAATCGTTCTGCAATTTGTACTGTATTCCAAGCAGCACCCTTCATTAAGTTATCAGAAACAACCCATAAATGGAACCCGTTCGGTTTATCCAAGTCTTTTCTAACCCTGCCGACAAACACATCTTCCTTATCTGATGCACTTAGTGGTGTTGGATATGTTTGTGTACCCGGATCGTCTTCCAATACGATTCCATCCGCGTTCTCTAACACTCTCCATAAATCAGCTACTTCTATATCTTCCTTGTCAACTTCGACATATACACTTTCAGCATGTGATTTAAAGAAAGGTAACCGTACACAAGTAGCTGCAACTGGTAATTCAGGTGCATGCATAATTTTTTTAGTTTCGTTAATCATTTTCATTTCTTCAAACGTATAGCCATTTTCTTGAAATACATCAATTTGTGGCAATGCATTAAAGGCAATTGGATAATGGTTTTGTTCGCCCTTTACCGGTAATATCTCTGCTGTCATTTCCTGATTTTCCATAAATTGTTTTGTTTGCTTTTCAAGTTCCTCACATGCCTGTAAGCCAGACCCGGAAACTGCCTGATAAGTCGAAACGATTATACGACGAAGCCCAAATGCCTGCTGGATTGGCTTTAGCGCAGCAACCATTTGGATTGTCGAGCAATTAGGATTTGCGATAATTCCATTGTGTAATTTCAGATCTGTCTCATTCACCTCTGGAACAACAAGTGGCACATCTTCATCCATCCGAAAGGCACTGGTGTTATCAACGACAACTGTACCATGTTTGACAGCCTCTGGTGCCAATTTTTTGGAAACAGAACCACCTGCCGAAAATAAGGCGATATCTACCTCAGCAAAACTGTCAGGAGTTGCTTCTTCTACGATTATTTCTTTATTATCAAAGAATACCTTTTTACCAGCGGAGCGTTTCGATGATAAAAGTTTTAGCTTATCAACTGGGAACTTCTTATCTTCAAGTATTTTGATGATTTTTTGTCCGACTGCACCTGTTGCACCTACTACTGCTACATTATAAATGGTTTTCCTGGCCATTAAAGCGTTCTCCTTCCATATCCATAAACTCTAGCAATTTATGATTTTCTAAAGAATTATAAAATTTGTTTGCGGTGTATAACTCAACGGCTGGATCAGCCACGTCCAGCTCCAGCGCCCAGCGGCTAGTGTGCAACACCCGCCCCCGTATGATAAGTCAACATCGGTTCGCTTACGAGGAAGGCCGACTAAAAGCAGGCTTGCCGCCCAACGTCGGCATACCCCTGTTGCAGGGGCATGTTTCCTTTATCTCCTGCGGTTCAGTCCAGCACATACGCCGCTAAACGGGCGCTTCCGCTTTTGTTATTTATTCTAACATATTTTCGTGCTCATAAGGTATTATAACAGGTTGAATTTGCTGATAATCAAGTGCTTTTTCCACGGTGGCTGACAAGTAATCCATATTAGCAACGAGCGAATTCGGTTTTTTGAAAGGATCATCCTGGCCGTATGGAATAAAATAAATAAATTTACTTGCCATTAGACGCATTAAATTAACCCCGTTCAGGCCGAGTGCATCATTTGTTGAGATTCCCAATACAACAGGTGACTGATTGCGCATCGTTGCCTTTGCCGCCATTAGTACAGGGCTGTCTGTCAACCCATTTGCGAGCTTACTTAGTGAATTTCCGGTTAACGGGGCAATCACCATACAATCTAACGGGTTAGCAGGTCCCAATGGTTCGGCCTCCGGCATGGTTGTAATCACCTTTTTACCTGTTATGGATTCAATTTTTTCAATATGATCTGCTGCCTTGCCAAACTTCGTGTCCGTTGTTCTTACAGTATATGTTACAATTGGAACAACGTCAGCCTTTTCTTTCATCAATCGTTCCAGTTGTGGAAAAACTTTATCATACGTACAATGGGAAGCTGTAATTCCAAATCCAATACGTTTACCTTCTAATGTCATTACGCTCGCTCCTTTCCATTTTGCAAAAACTGTTTGATTACATCAGCAAGTATTTTCCCTGATGTCTTAGGTGCTACAATTCCCGGCAAACTACGGGAAAGTATTGCCTTTATACCACGCTTTTCAGCATATTCGAAGTCCGTTCCGCCAGGCTTGGAGGCTAGATCAAAAATTAATGCATGTGATGGCAGTTGCTGAATGGAATCTTTTTTTATGACAAACGCGGGGATCGTATTGATTAATAAATCGCATGCTTCTGTATGCTTGGGAAGGTCATCCAATGGGATAGCTGTCAGCCCCATTTCGGTTATCCGAGCAAGATCCTTGATGCTGCGTGCGCAAACAGATACTTTCGCGCCTAATGCCGAAAATTTATTTGCAACCGTATTCCCAACCCTGCCAAAACCAACAACGATTACTCTGGAAGAATGAATCGTATAATCCGTATGTTCAATTGCCATCATGATCGTACCCTCTGCTGTCGGGATAGAGTTGTAAATAGCTACATCGTCTCGATCAAATAGAGCAGTTAATTGCAAATTTAACTCATTTGTTAATGATGTCAGATAATCGTTGGTTATACCGGTAAAAATTAATGTTGATGGACGAAGTTTTTGAAACCAGTCTTTCGTTAGCTTTATTTGCTGATCAGAAAATACCGTTTCAATTTCACCGTTTTGGTTTGTACCGGTAATTGGCAAAACAACAGCATCCAGTTTTTCGGGCTCCAAATCATGAAAATCGACTTGCTTTAAACCAGTGAACCCTTGCTCCAATTTGTCAAAACCAACTAAAAATATCGTTGTATTAGGCATTTGCTGCAATTGACGTATTAGTTCCAGATAGCGTCCATCGCCACCCAATACAGCTATGAATTGATCCATGTAAGTATACACCCCTCACCATGTAATACACGCTAATTTATCACTTTTCTTTATAGTTTATGTGGGTAATGTATCTTAGTGATTCCAAACACAAAAAAAGGCCAGTATCATATAAAAATGACACTAGCCTTACAGCATATTAATTATAGTTTGTTTTTAAAGTAAAAGTATAAAATTTGTAGCTGTGTAAAGTCTTTACCAGGAAAAGCCACGTCCGGCTCCAGCGCCCAGCGGCTAGTGTGCAACACCCGCCTCCGTACGATAAGTCAACATCGGTCGGTGTAAAGGAAGGCCGACTAAAGGCGGACTTTGCGTCCAACTCACGTCTACCCCTTTTGCAGGGGCATGTTTCCTTTATCTCCTGCGGTTCAGTCCAGCACATACGCCGCTAAACGGGCGCTTCCGCCTTTGCTTCAATCCCACTCGACCATAATCATGTCTTCACCGATCTTTTTGATGGAGTCCCAACGGATTTTCGTTTCGGCACCTTCCTTTTTTAACCCAAACCATTTGTAATTGGGAATAATAAACGATTCGATTTGACCGGTATGCTCATTAATTTCCAAATCCGTTTGCCCTAGAACCCCGAGTCTCGCGCCTTGATTAATGTTAACAATCTCTTTACCGCTTATATCCTTATAACGCATGGACAGCACCCCCGTATTGTATTACCAGTATATGATCAAAGTAGTCCAGCTATGCTGGTAAGAATACGAGGGGAAATTTCTAATCCGGCTTCGGTGCGATTAATGCCCTGGCGGTTGATTGCTTAAATACATGCTCAATTACGGCTTGAATGGATTCATGGCTAACTGCATCAATTTCCTGAATCATTTCATCCAGTGACCGGTGCCGATTTAATAATAGTTCATTTTTTCCATTGCGGCTCATCCGGCTGTTCGTACTTTCCAGACCAAGAACGAGGTTGCCTTTTAATTGTTCCTTGCTGTTTTTTAATTCTTTGTCCGTCAAACCGTCCGTAATCAATGTGTCGACTGTTTTCCTGATTGTATCTTGAAGCAATGGCAGTTGCGTTTTACCTGTTCCCGCGTAAATGGTCAATAATCCATTATCCTGGAAGGAAGAGTGATAGGAAAACACAGCATAAGCAAGCCCCTGCTGTTCGCGGACATCCTGAAACAACCTTGAGCTCATACTGCCGCCAAGTACATTATTCATGATGATCAAGCTGTACATGTTTTCATCATCAACAGCTAATCCATCATATCCCAAGCATAAATGTGCCTGCTCCGTTTCCTTGTTTCGTTCAATGCTGCTTGCGATAAAGGTTGGTTTCAGCACTTTGGCACGCTTATATTCAGATTGATAGCTCCCAAAATAATGATCTACCTTCTCTATAAAAGTATTGTTCACATTACCAGCAATCGAAACAACAACATTCTCGGGTGTATACCGTGCTTTTATATAATTTCGCAAGTTTTCCGGTTTAAATGATTTTAAATGCTCCTCTGTTCCTAAAATAGGATAACCGAGAGGATGATCCCCGTAAGAAGCACGTGCCAATAAATCATGAACAATATCATCTGGTGTATCTTCATACATTTTAATTTCTTCCAGCACCACTTTTTTCTCGCGTTCCATTTCTTCTTCATCAAAAGCAGAGTTAAAAAACATATCTGCTAAAATGTCCAGTGCTAATTCTTTATGGGTATCTAATACTTTCGCATAAAAGCAAGTATATTCTTTTGAAGTGAAAGCATTCACTTGCCCGCCAATAGCGTCAAATGCCTCAGCAATATCTTTAGCTGACCGTGTCTTCGTACCTTTAAAAAACATATGCTCTAAAAAATGGGAAATACCATTATTCTGTTCATTCTCATTACGAGATCCAGTTAGCACCCAAATCCCAATTGTTACGGAACGGACTGCTGGAATATTTTCCAATACGATACGCAAGCCATTCTCACTCGTATGCTTCTCTATCAACTTGATGTCCTCCTAATTTCCGTCTTGCTTGTTATCGTTCTTCACTTAATAGTTGATCAACGGTGCCAATTTTATATCCCTTGTCTTTTATGATGGAGATCAATGATTCCAATCCTTTAGTGGTAGATGAGGTGGGGTGCATTAACACCATAGCACCTGGATGAATTTTCGCATTCACCCTATTTACCATAACAGAAACAGCCGGATTCTTCCAATCAATTGTGTCCACTGTCCATAATATGGTTTGCATATCCATATGATCTGCAATTTTTACAACTTGATCATTAAAACTTCCACTGGGTGGGGCAAACCATTTTGGTGTTTTACCGGTGATTGCTTTAAGAATGTCATTTGTTTGTCTGATTTGTTCTGTTATTTCCTGCTCCGACAGATGAGCCATATCCGGATGATTGTATGCATGATTACCAATAACATGGCCTTGTTCAGCAATCATTTTTACAAAATCGCTGTTTTCCTTCGCCCATTTCCCTTCAATGAAAAACGTTGCTTTGACATTATTTTCTTTTAATATAGTAAGAATTGTCGGGATGTATTCCGTCCCCCACGATACATTGATCAGAAAAGCGGTCATTTGCTTCTCCGGATGGCCCCGGTATATCGGAGCGGGGGGTAAATCCGTTAATGAAACCTCAGGCGGGATCTGATCATAAACAAGTAATGTTTTATCGAAGACCCCTTTTTCTTTCATTTGTTTATATGATTTTGCAACATTTACGTTAATACCATTTCTTCCTGGTGTTTTCTTCCAGACTCGATCGATCACTGCATCTTGAGGAGCAATTGAAAATTCAGCGCTTTTTTCTTTTATCTCTTTATATAAAGTGTCTTCACTTTTCGTTACTTGTTCCACTTCATTGGAAAATGTTGTAACATCATTTATTACAAATGGATTATATTCATGATTAAAAGACATGGCCACTATGATGACAAATACACCTATATGGACAATTCGTTTCCAGTACATCCAAATCCCCCCTCAATCATCTATATGAGGGCTATGGACAAGGTATGATAACAGAAGTCAGAAGTCGGAAGCCGGATTACAGATTAGAAGCTGAAACCAATACATTTTCTCATTAAAAAAGAAACTGGTCAGCCAGCTTCTTGTTTGTGCTTCTCAACATTATGATCTTGATTTCTCCTGTTTTTCCCTTTCTTCCTTTAAAACAGCCTTTCGGGAAAGGTTAATTCTGCCGTGATTATCAATTTCCTTTACTTTTACCATAATCTTATCACCGATTGATACAACATCTTCCACTTTGTTCGTGCGTTCCTCGGCTAATTCAGAAATATGCACCAAACCATCCTTGCCTTTGAACAATTCCACAAATGCGCCGAATTTCTCAATCCGTTTTACCGTTCCCAAATACATTTGACCTGCTTCAACCTCACGAACAAGATCTTCAATAATTTGTTTGGCCTGTTCATTCATTTTTGCATCTGTAGAAGAAATAAATACACTTCCATCTTGTTCAATATCAATTTTAACACCGGTTTCATCAATAATTTGATTTATTTGTTTACCACTTGGCCCGATGACATCACGGATTTTGTCCGGATTTATTTTCATTGTCAATATTTTGGGCGCATACTCGGAAAGCTCTTGTTTCGGTTCCTTGATCGTAGCCAGCATCGACGCTAAAATTTGCATCCGGCCTTTTTTAGCCTGTGTCAATGCTTCTTCCAAAATCTCCCTTGACAATCCGTCGATCTTGATATCCATCTGTAATGCTGTTACGCCAGCCGCAGTACCGGCTACTTTAAAGTCCATATCACCTAGTGCATCTTCCATCCCCTGAATATCAGTCAAAATGGTGTAATCGTCCCCAGACTTCACGAGACCCATGGCAATCCCGGCAACCGGTGCTTTAATTGGAACACCTGCATCCATCATTGCTAATGTACTTGCACAAATACTTGCCTGTGAGGTAGACCCATTTGATTCCAAAACCTCTGATACGAGACGAATGGTATACGGGAAAACTTTTTCAGAAGGAACTACTTTCTCTAGCGCCCTTTCTCCTAATGCACCATGACCGATTTCACGACGGCCCGGTCCACGAATTGGTCCTGTTGCCCCAACACTGTATTGCGGGAAGTTATAATGATGCATAAACCGTTTTGACTCTTCCAAATCCAATCCGTCCAGGATCTGTACATCGCCTAATGCACCTAGTGTACAAATACTCAAGGCCTGGGTTTGTCCACGTGTAAACAATCCGGAACCGTGTGTTCTTGGCAGCACACCAATTCTTGATGATAAGGGACGGATTTCATCAATTTTACGGCCATCTGGACGAACCTTTTCTTTGGTAATTAAACGGCGAACTTCTTCCTTTACCATTTTATCGAGGATCGATTTTACTTGTGTGACGACTTCATCGTCTTCTTCATCATATAATGCGGCAATTTCCGCTTTAACTTCATCAATGGCCTGCTCACGAGCATGTTTCTCTTTTACTTGAATTGCAGCTATGAGCTTGTCTTTTGCTTGTTCAGCAACTTTCTCAGACAATGCTTCATCGATTTCAAATAACGTTACTTCCTTCTTTTCAAGCCCTGCCGATTTAACAATTTCTTCTTGAAACGCAACTAATCGTTTAATTTCTTCATGACCAAACATGATTGCTTCAAGCATTACTTCTTCCGGTACTTCCTGTGCACCTGCTTCAACCATATTAATGGCTTCCTTCGTACCTGCAACCGTCAAATCAATGTCACTTTTTTCCTCTTGTTCTATCGTCGGGTTGATAACAAATTTACCATCTATCCGTCCAACTTGAACACCTGCAATCGGCTCTTCAAACGGAATATCGGAAACACTTAGTGCGATTGAGGATCCGATCATTGCGGCAATTTCTGTTGAGCAATCTTGATCAACACTCATAACGGTACTGATTACCTGAACTTCATTTCGAAAACCATCCGGAAAAAGTGGACGAATTGGCCGGTCAATTAAACGCGAAGCAAGGATCGCTTTTTCACTAGGTCTTCCTTCCCGTTTGATAAAGCCCCCGGGTATTTTTCCAACCGCATATAAACGCTCTTCATAATTAACGGTAAGCGGGAAGAACGGTAAATCCTTTGGCTCCCTTGATGCAGTCGCAACCGATAACACCGAGGTGTCACCATAGCGAATCATACATGCACCATTGGCCTGTTTAGCTAATTCTCCAATTTCAACGATAAATGGTTTACCGGCGATTTCCGTGGAGAATACTTGTTTTTCTTCTGCCATTAGTTTTAATACTCCTTTCAAAAAACATTCTACCTATCATTTTATAGTTAATAAGTGAAAATGTAAATTTTATGTAGTAATAAAGTTACCAAAGTTGGTGTTTTTACTCAATAACTGCAAAAAAAGCAGGATTACTCCTGCTTTTTTTAGCAATTATCGACGTAAGCCAAGCTTTTTAATTAATTCACGATAGCGTGTAACGTCTTTGTTACGCAAATAGTTTAGTAAATTACGGCGTTTACCGACCATTTTCAATAGACCGCGACGTGAATGGTGGTCTTTTTTATGAACGCGCAAATGTTCATTTAATGTAGTGATTTCCTCTGTAAGGACAGCGATTTGTACCTCCGGTGATCCAGTGTCATTTTCATGAACCTTATACTCGGAAATAATTTCGTTTTTACGTTCTTTTGTGATTGCCATCCTGTTCACCTCCTATTTTTTGTTCATATCCCCTGTCCCCTAGCAAACGTCGGAGCTTCGATTTGCCAAGCGAAGGTTTTATCGTTTACAAGAATACATCTTTTCCGTTAAAAATGCAAGTGCAAAAACAAAATTGCAGCTGCTGGAATAAGGGTTGTTTCTCGTTAGGCCACGACTATATTCCTAATCTAGCTGGAAAAATAATCACGAATAAGTTTCTCATCGTTTGCGATCTGATCAATCAGTGCTTCTGTACTATCAAACTTTATTTCATCACGAATAAATTTGCACCATTCCATTTGCAACACTTCCCCATACAAATCATTTTTATAGTCAAAAATATT
Organism: Virgibacillus dakarensis; assembly: GCF_900155625.1. NCBI lineage: Bacteria > Bacillati > Bacillota > Bacilli > Caryophanales > Bacillaceae > Virgibacillus > Virgibacillus dakarensis. Next base: position 1,133,765 of record NZ_LT732553.1, on the reverse strand, counting down.
AACTTCTAATGATAAGTCTTTACGATTTGCTGTAAACGTCGGATTGGTGCCGAGGCTGGCCATACCTTCATAGCTTTCATTTTTAACGATTACCTTTACCGCATAAATACCGGGTTTTGGCAGCAGCGCATCCCGATTTAACTGTATATTTGCTGTTGGATATCCGAGTTTTTTCCCTCGTTTATCTCCTTCAATTACAATTCCGCTAACCGTTAATGGTCTCGCCAGCAATGTTTTAACACCTTCTACGTTACCCGCTTTAAGCAGTTTCCTGATTTTTGTCGAACTAACTTTTTCATCATCCAATTCCACTTTTTCAATGGTTGTAAAGGTAAATTCGCCCCTTGTATATTCTGCCATATTATTCATATTGCCTTCGCCTTTAAATCCGAATGAATAATCAAATCCCGCTACCAAATGCTTAATATTCAGGCCAATAATAAAATGGTCAATAAATTGCTGCGGTAATAAGGATGATAATTCCTTGTTAAAGGTAATAATATAAAGGCGATCCACGTCCAGTTGCTGTAATACTTCCTGCTTTTCCTTTAATGGTGTAATGTACTGGACATGCTGCACATCCTTTTTTAAAACGACTGATGGATGCGGATGGAACGTAATAACAGCACTTTCCATACCTCTTGATCGCGCTTCTGACACGGCAGTTTTGATTACTTTCTGGTGCCCTCGATGTATTCCATCAAAAAAACCGATTGCTGCTGCCGTTTCCGGAAGTTCGTTCATTGTTAATGTATGAGGATACGTCAGTTCAATTGTTCGCAAAACTTTTCACCTGCACTTTTACCTATTTTAAGAATTATGAAAATACACGCACTGGCTTAATTTGTTTATCGTTTTCCGGATGGGTTTGATAAATTGCCAGAACCTTATCCTGATGCATCATAAGAAAAGGATCGGTCTTGAATCTCAGGTCCCGCTTTGCCAGTTTTTGCCCACACAATACCTTTTGCTTTGTATCATCATCTACCATTATACAATCTAAATGTGTTAATCCTCTAGTAATAGGCAATAACAATTTTTTTGTCTGATCCATTTTAACCGCTTTTTCAATCGCAGTAAATGTGACTGTATCAGACTGTGCAATTGATCCTGTCCGGGTTCGAGTTAAGGCTGACATATGGGCGGGATAACCCAAACGTTGTCCAATATCAACACACAATGTCCGTATATAGGTACCTTTAGAGCAAACAACATTTATTTTAAATGATGCATCATTGATGAACTCTATAAATGCCAGTTCGAAAATGGTTACGGTTCTTTCCGGACGGTCTACCGGTTGATTTGCTCGAGCATACTCATACAATTTTTTCCCGTTTACTTTAACTGCCGAATACATTGGCGGAATTTGGGTGATTTCACCAGTAAACGATTGTAGCACCGTTTCAATTGCTTGTAGTGCCGGCTGTTTTTCTACCATTTTCCGGTCAATGACTTGTCCTGTTCCATCTTCTGTTTCTGTTGCCGTACCTAATGTAATTTCAGCAAGATACGTTTTATTCGTATCCGTTAAAAACGGTACAATCTTTGTTGCCTGCCCGACGCAAATTGGCAGGACACCTTCTGCTTCCGGATCGAGCGTTCCAGTATGGCCAACCTTTTTCATATGTAACAGTTTTCTTATTTTCATGACACAATCGTGTGATGTTAATCCTTTAGGCTTCCATAATGGAATGATACCATCCATATTAAATGCCCCCAGCTTTTAAAAATTCCTGATAAAACATAGGGAAAATCTGACCCGGCAACTTTACAGCCAGAATCAGATTTTCTCCTTCTACTTTTTATTCAAATCGCGTAAAATTGTTTCAATCCGATTACCTTGTTCGAGTGCCTCATCAAATTCAAAAGATAATTCGGGCGTTTTACGCAAGCGAATACGCTGCCCCAGCTCAGACCGGATAAATCCTTTCGCCTTGGCCAGACCAACAAGTGTATCATGCTTCTGCTGATCATCACCAAGCACAGATATAAATATTTTTGCTTGTTGCAGGTCTCCTGTTACCTCAACATCCGTAACCGTTACAAAACCAACACGCGGATCTTTTATTTTTCGGCCGAGAATATCACCGAGTTCCTTTTTCATTTGTTCTGCAACACGGTTTGCACGTAAATCACTCATTTAGATCACCTCGTTATAAGAAAACTCCGCACGTACTTCCGGAAGATTACCAGTCAAATTGGGGAAATCGGCGCTAGAACCGATTTCTTATTATCTGACTTCTCCACTCTATTTGGAAGCTATAAGTAACCGAGATCTGTAATAGTTCGCTCCAGTTCCGGGAACGTGTCAATTACCTTTAGTGTTTCCTGGATAACCTGTTCAGCATGTGTTTTGCTATTCGAGATTGTAACAATTCCAAGCTTTGTCCGCTGCCACAGATCATGATAATCCAGTTCTGTTACTGCTACATTAAAATCATTTCGCAGCTTTGCTATTATACGTTTTATAACAGAGCGCTTTTGTTTTAATGAATGGCCTTCATACAGCAGACACTCTATCTCGGCATAGACAATCATTTCCGTTCAATTTCCTCCATGACAAATGCCTCGATCGTGTCGCCCTCTTTGATATCGTTGAATTTTGCAATTGTTACCCCACATTCATAACCTTGAGCAACTTCTTTCACATCGTCTTTGAAACGTTTTAACGTATCAATTTCCCCTTCAAATTGCACGATACCATCGCGAATCAGACGAACCCCTGAGTCCCTCGTTAGTTTACCTTCTGTTACATAAGCGCCGGCAATAGTTCCGATTCGTGAGACTTTAAATGTTTCCCTGACTTCCGCTTGACCAATAATTTTTTCTTCATATTCCGGATCAAGTATTCCCTTCATCGCAGCTTCTATTTCCTCAATTACTTTATAAATTACACGGTGTAAGCGTACATCCACTTTTTCCGATTCCGCTGCTTTTTTAGCATTTGCATCTGGGCGTACATTAAACCCGATTACAATAGCATTGGAAGCAGATGCCAGATTAATGTCCGATTCCGTGATTGCTCCAACCCCGGTATGAATAATTTTAATTTTAACGCCCTCCACTTCAAGCTTGCGCAAAGAAGAGGCCATTGCTTCTGCAGAGCCTTGAACATCAGCTTTAATAATGATATTAATCTCTTTCATTTCGCCTTGTTTAATTTGCTCAAACAAGTCATCAAGACTTACCTTTGATTGCTCGGTACGGTTTTCCTCGATGTGTTTTTGCTGGCGAGCTTCCCCGATTTGACGGGCCTTTTTCTCATCAGCAAAAACTAAAAACTGATCCCCTGCCTGTGGTACATCATTAAGTCCGGTTATTTCTACAGGTGTTGACGGTCCTGCTTCTTTTACACGTTTACCGATATCATTTACCATTGCCCGTACACGCCCAAACGTATTTCCGACCACAACGGAATCGCTAACATGGAGTGTACCGTTTTGGACAAGCAGCGTTGCAACAGATCCTCTTCCTTTGTCGAGTTGTGCATCAATGACAGTCCCAAAAGCACTCGTATTCGGATTTGCTTTTAATTCTTCTACTTCTGAAACAAGCAGAATCATTTCCAATAAGTCATCGATACCTTCGCTTTTAACAGCAGAAAGTTGAACAAATATCGTATCACCGCCCCAATCCTCTGGAATTAATTCATATTCCGTTAATTCCTGCATCACCCGATCGGGATTCGCTCCCTCTTTATCTATTTTATTGACAGCTACAATGATCGGAACTTCGGCGGCTTTTGCATGGTTAATTGCCTCGACGGTTTGTGGCATGACACCATCATCTGCAGCAACAACCAAAATTGCAATATCGGTTACCTGTGCACCTCTTGATCGCATGCTCGTGAAGGCGGCATGGCCTGGTGTATCAAGAAAGGTAATTTTCTTCCCGTTGTTTTCTACCTGATATGCACCAATATGCTGGGTAATACCGCCAGCTTCACCCGCCGTTACCTTTGTATGACGGATGGAATCAAGCAGCGTCGTTTTTCCATGGTCAACGTGTCCCATAATCGTTACGACTGCAGGACGTTCAATTAGATCCTTTTCGTCATCTTCCTGTATATATTTGTCAAAGTCCGTATCCTCCAAAATAATTTCTTTTTCCACGGCTACATGAAACTCTTCACAGATCAGTTCTACTGCATCATCATCAAGATCCTGGTTTTTTGTAGCCATTACCCCAAGAAACATTAACTTCTTAATAATTTCAGATGGCTCTTTATTCAATTTTTCGGCTAATTCACTTACCGTCAACGTTCCACTATATTTAATTTCTTTTGGAGTTTCTTTTACAACCGGCTGTTTTGTTTGCTGCGCCTGTTTATGATTATTTTTCCCTTTTTTATTTTTCCATTGTTTCGTTTGCTGCTGATTGTTTTTCTTCGGTTTAGCTTGTGCTGAAGCGTGATGCTGGTTGCCGCCTTTTTTATCCGGTTTTCCGGCAGACGGTTTTTTTGCACCTTTTGGATTATGCTGCCTATTGCTTTCTTGTTTCTTGTTATTGTTCGTTCCCGTTTTTGTTTTCTTTTCTGTTGATGATGGATTGGATTTAAATTTCTTATCCAATTTAGAAATCACATCACCTGATATAGTTGACATATGGTTTGACACCTCTATATTCAGACTTTTCAGGTGTCCAATTACATTTTTACTTGTTGTATTATTATTTTTGGCATATTCATATACACGCATTTTTGGCATACGTTCACCCCCGTAGTTATTTACCCGAGTAACGATTTGATCTTAGCGGCAAATCCTCCATCTAAAATAGCAATAGCTACTCTTTGTGTTTTCCCAATAGCGTTCGACAGTGTTTCCCGATCGTCTACTATTCGGAAGGGTATTTCATAAGTTTTACATTTATCCGTTATCTTTTTTCGTGTCGCAGGACCAGTATCACTTGCTAAAAGCACAAGTTTTGCCCGTCGTTGCTGAATGTCTTTGACGATTGTCTCTTCACCTAACGAGCATTTTCTGGCACGATATGCTAAACCGACCATATTCAAGTAGTTATTTGGCATGCTTCGTACCATCTGCTATTTGCCTCAATTCCTCATAGATCGCGGGTTCAATTTCGGCATTGAACTGGCGATTCAGCGCTCCGGTTTTTTCTGCTTTATCGATTACTTCCCTATCCTTTGACAGATAAGCCCCGCGTCCATTTTTCTTGCCGGTTTCATCGACAAATACGTCACCTTCTTTTGTTCGGACAATCCGAATAAGCTCTTTTTTCGGTCGCATTTCATTTGTCACAATACATTTTCGTTGTGGAATTTTTCTTTTTTGTGCCATCAGGCAGTCCTCCTTATTCAAACAAATCGTCTACATTGTCAGAAAAGGTTGTTTCTTCATCATCTTCTATTGTAAAGTTGTCAGTTATCAGACCCTCATTTCTTGCTTCTGTTTCACTCTTAATATCAATTTTCCAGCCGGTCAGTTTGGCGGCAAGTCTTGCGTTTTGTCCACGTTTTCCAATAGCCAATGATAGCTGATAGTCTGGTACGATTACCGTTGTTGCTTTTTCTTCTTCATTTACAAGCACCTCAACTACTTTAGACGGACTAAGGGCATTTGAAACGTAGACAACCGGATCTTCCGACCACTCGACTATATCAATCTTTTCCCCTTTTAGTTCATTAACAATTGCTTGCACCCGCTGTCCTTTTTGCCCAACACATGACCCAACCGGATCAATCTCCGGGTCATCGGCAAAAACGGAAATCTTCGACCGGTCACCAGCCTCCCGTGAAACGGATTTTATTTCAACTGTCCCATCATAAATTTCTGGTACTTCCATTTCAAACAATCGTTTCAAGAGACCGGGATGTGATCTTGATACATAGATTTGCGGCCCTTTACTTGTATTTTCAACCTTGGTTACATATACCTTCAAACGGTCATGTACTTGATAATCATCTGTCGGCATTTGTTCTGACTCGGGTAATTTTGCTTCAATCTTGCCAAGGTTTACATAGATGAAGCGAGGATCCATTCGCTGGATGATCCCTGTCATCACATCTTCTTCCCGATCAGCATATTCGCTAAAAATAACACCGCGTTCTGCTTCCCTGATTCGTTGCGTTACGACTTGCTTGGCAGCTTGTGCTGCGATGCGGCCAAAATCCTTTGGTGTAACCTCCACCTCAATGACATCATCCACTTCGTACTTCGGGTCGATGTCTTTGGCCTGTTCTAATGACAGTTCCTGCTGGTTATCCTCCACTTCATCTACTACCGTTTTTCTGGCAAACACACGCATTGAACCTGCATCTTCGTCAAGATCAACACGCACATTTGTTGCTGACTTAAAATTTTTTTTGTAGGCAGAAATCAGTGCAGCTTCCAATGCTTCCAGCAACACATCCTTATCAATGCCTTTTTCTTTTTCCAAATAATCAATCGCGTCAAACAACTGACTCTTCACTTCTTTTCCCCCTTTATAACGTTACAGCAAGTCTTGCTTTTGCTATTTTATTGTATGGAATATCAACTTGTTTTTTACGCGTTTTTAGCTTGTATTCAATCGTTACGATGTTGTCTGCGAATGCTTTCAGAACCCCCTGGTATTCTTTTTCACCGTCTACTGGTTCATAGAGCTTGACAAACACATTATTATTGATGTTCTTCGCAAAATCCTCCGCTGTTTTTAACGGACGCTCCACACCTGGTGACGATACTTCAAGAAAATAAGCTTCTTTGATCGGATCTATTTTATCCAGCTTCTCACTTAATTGTTCCGATACATATCCGCATTCCGCAATATCGACGCCACCTTCTTTATCGATGTATACACGCAGAAACCAGTTCTTGCCTTCCTTCACATACTCAACATCAACTAATTCAAGATTATTTTCCTGTAAAATGGGCTGGACTAATTCTTCGGTTGTTTTTACTACTTGTGAACTCAACAACATATCCTCCTTTATTCAGTTTTCACTTACCCTTATTATGAACAATCATGCTTCATTTCATTTGAACACTTCTAAAGAAGCGTGAGCCACATCCAGCTCCAGCACCCAGCGGCTAGTGTGCTTCTGCTTTTTGCTTATCAATATAAAACCCCTGCCGGAAGATGTGGCAAGGGAGAAGTTACTCAAAAGAAAATTGAAGTATGAAGAAAGAGTGGGTTGGCCCACTCTTTTAACCGTTCGTATCAATACTTACCAATAAAAACTATATCACAACAAAAATAATCTTGCAAGACGCAGGGATATCATGATCAAAAAAGGAATGATTAAGGTTTATTTTAGGTCAAAAATCATTAACGGCGTGAATCACAGGAACAAGAAAAAGATAGATGCAGTACTACAAGCGAACGGCTGAGAAAAAACATGATTGTGTCAGCCATTCTGCCACTCTTTCTGCCACTCTAAAAAAGAGACAATTGGTTTTTCTCTGCCATCCCTTCTAAACATCCGTGATTATCCAGGTATTCTAAAACTGTTTTGGAAATTTTGCTGCGCTCACGAAGATCCTCTTTTGAGAGAAATTCTCCCTCTTCCCGTGCCTTTACAATATTTAGTGCTGCATTCGTTCCCAGCCCATCAACCGCATTAAACGGTGGGATCAGTGAATTCCCATCAACAATAAAATCCGTAGCGCTTGATTTATAAAGATCTACCTTACGAAATGAAAATCCACGTTCACACATTTCCAATGAGATTTCCAATACGGTTAATAAACTTTTTTCTTTTGGTGGTGCATCATTTCCTTTCGCTACTATTCCTTCAATCCGCTGTCTTATTGCATTTGAACCCTTAATCATGGTATCGAGTTCAAAGTCATCTGCCCTTACTGTAAAATAAGCCGCGTAAAAGAGAATAGGATGATGAACCTTGAAATAAGCGATGCGGATTGCCATTAGAACATATGCAGCGGCATGCGCTTTCGGGAACATATATTTGATTTTTTTACAGGATTCAATATACCAATCAGGAACGTCATGCTTTTTCATTTCCTCGATCCATTCATCCTGTAATCCTTTCCCCTTCCGAACGAATTCCATAATTTTAAATGCCAGTGATGCTTCCAAGCCCTTGTGCATCAGGTATACCATAATATCATCGCGACAACCGATAACGTCCGGCAATTGACAAATACCGTCATTAATTAATTCCTGTGCATTGCCCAACCATACATCCGTTCCGTGTGAAAGACCGGAAATAATGACAAGCTCAGCAAATGTCGTCGGTTTCGTATCCTCCAGCATTTGTCTAACAAATTTAGTACCAAATTCCGGGACGCCCAATGTACCCGTTTTACAATTTATTTGTTCCGCGGTTACCCCAAGTGATTCGGGTCCGGAGAATATTTTCATAACCTCATCATCGTCTGTCGGGATTGTTTTCGGATCAATTCCGCTTAAATCCTGAAGCATTCGAATGACGGTTGGATCATCGTGCCCGAGTATGTCCAATTTTAGCAGATTATCATGAATCGAATGGAAATCAAAATGGGTCGTACGCCATTCACTTTTCCGATCATCGGCGGGAAATTGAATTGGCGTGAAATCAAAGATCTCTTTATCATCAGGAACAACAATAATACCGCCTGGATGCTGTCCGGTTGTCCGTTTCACCCCGGTACAGCCTTGTACAAGCCGATCAACTTCGGCATTTTTATAAACGAGCTGCTTATCGGAGGCATAGCCTTTTACATAACCATAAGCAGTTTTGTCAGCTATGGTCCCGATTGTTCCAGCACGGTAAACATTATCCTCACCAAATAATACCTTTGTATAATTATGTGCCCTGGGCTGATAATCACCGGAGAAGTTTAAATCAATATCCGGAACCTTATCCCCTTTAAAGCCAAGAAATGTTTCAAACGGAATATCTTGTCCATCCTTTGTCAAGGGTGTAGCACAGCTTGGACAATTTTTATCCGGAAGGTCAAAACCACTGCCAACCGACCCATCGGTTATAAACTCGTGGTGATGACACTGCGGGCAAACATAATGCGGCGGCAGAGGATTTACCTCGGTAATTTCCGACATGGTGGCAACCAAGGACGATCCCACCGAACCCCTTGAACCGACAAGATAACCATCATCCAGCGATTTTTTTACCAGCTTATGGGCAATTAAATAAATTACGGCAAATCCATTACCAATGATACTCTCTAATTCTTTTTCCAGCCGATCCACAACAATTTGCGGTATGGGTTCACCGTAAACGAATTTGGCACGATTATAACAAAGGTCACGCATCTCTTGTTCCGCACCTTCAATTGTTGGTGTATAAAGCCCATCCTTTACCGGAGAAATCGTTTCTATTTCATCCGCCAGGCTTTGCGTGTTGGTTACGACAATTTCTTTTGCCGTATCCTCCCCTAAAAAACGGAAGCAATCGAGCATTTCATTGGTTGTTCGAAATGGCGTATCGGGCAATGTTTGGCGGTTTAATGGATTACCAGCCTGTGAGGCAATTAATATTTGCCGGTACAGCTTGTCATGTTCGTCAATATAATGCGTATTTCCCGTTGCCACTACCCGTTTTTTCATCCGTTTACCCAAATCTACTAATTTCGTAATGATGTCTAAAACTTGTGCTTCATTTTGGACAAGCTCTTTCTCAAGCAAATGAACATAGTTTGCTGGTGGTTGAACTTCGATATAATCATAGAATTCGGCAACTTTTTCCGCTTCTTCCGCCGATTTTTGCATCATTGTTTCAAAAACTTCCCCTTTATCACATGCAGTCCCTACTAAAATACCATTACGAAACTTTTGCAATTTGGATCGGGGTATCCTTGGCATACGGTAAAAATAATCAATATGTGCATGGGAGACAAGTTTATAGATGTTTTTTAAGCCCTCCTGGTTTTGTGCAAGTAACGTACAATGAAACGGACGAGAGCGCTGATAGGCATTCCCTTCCCCCATATGATTATTTAAATGTGCATGATTGGTGATGTCCTTTTGCATTAACCGCTGGACTAATTTCCATAGTAAATATCCCGTTGCCTCCGCATCATAAATTGCCCGGTGGTGTTGCGTTAATTCAATGTCCAAGTGTTTACAAAGCGTATTTAAACGATGATTCTTTAATTCTGGAAAAAGAAATCTGGCAAGTTCCAACGTATCAATAACGGGGTTTTTCACTTTTTCATAGTCAATTCGCTGATAGCCGGCATTTAAAAACCCAATATCAAAGCTGGCATTATGAGCAACTAAAATCCCATCAGCCGTCCATGCGAAAAAGTCTTTTAATACATCCGCTATTTCTGGGGCATCTTTTACCATATCATCCGTAATCCCTGTAAGATCAATCGTTGTTTGTGACAATGGATGATGAGGATTGGCAAACCTTTCAAACCGGTCAATAATTTCACCCTGGTGTATTTTAACTGCTGCCAGTTCAATTATCGTATCATAAACAGCTGATAGACCCGTCGTTTCCACGTCAAAAACAACGTACGTACCATTTCCCAATTCCACGTCCTGTTCGTTGTAAGCAATTGGGACACCATCGTCAACGAGGTTCGCTTCAACACCGTACAACACCTTAATTCCATGTTTCTGACCTGCTGCATGCGCTTCCGGATACCCCTGTACACCAGCATGATCAGTGATCGCAACAGCATGATGTCCCCATTTTGCTGCTTGCTCCACTAAGCGGGAAGGAGAAACGACAGCATCCATTTGGCTCATTGTTGTATGTGCATGGAGTTCAACCCGTTTTTCTCCCTCAGGAGCAGTATCTTTTCGCGTTTCTACCTGAATCTCATGCATATCGTTCGCCATCATTGCTAATTCATTCGTGTACATATCCGTTTGGATACTGCCCCGCGCTTTTATCCACATCCCCTTTTTTAGCTGTTCAAATACTTTAGCGTCATCGTCACCTTTAGAGAACATTTTAATTTGAAGAGAGTCCGTATAATCAGTCGCCTTAGCAATTAGAAGACTTCTTCCCGATCTGAGCTTACGGATTTCAGCCGAAAACACATAGCCTTGTACGGTAACCCGCCGTTCTTCCTCCTGAATTTCTTCCATCTTTATGGCGTCATCCTGGATCCCGTAACCAATTGCAAATGGTTTATTCGTCTGTTCATTTTCTTTATTTTGTTCGCGTTTTTCTTTTTCTTGAACGGTTTTTAAAATAATTTGCTGGTCTTCCATCGCTTTTTGTTCGCGGAATTTTTGTAAATCGGCTGCTTCTGTTTTTACTTCAATCACTAAAGAATAGGCTGGCGCGCCAATCTTTTTGCAATAAGCCCGAAATGGTTCTTCCAACCGTCTTTTTAACGCAGTAGCCTCTGCGTCATTCCGAGCTGTTAACATAATGTTATTATTGTTTACCTTGGGTGTTTGATTATGTACTAAATCTTTATAAGCAGGAGATAAATTGGAGATCGATTGGTTAAACCATTTCCAATGATCGCAAATGGTTTGTTCATCGCAACGCTTATCTTCCGCATACAACGTGACATCCACTTTGGCAATTTTCTTAAAAGAATCCTGTAGCCTGGCAACCATATATTGATAGATATTACTTGGCAATACACGTTTGACCTGGATATGAAAGTGCCATGTTTCTGTCTTTTTATAAACCTCCAGCCGAATTAGTTCGCTATCCTGAAAATGGTCGATATATTCCGCAGGCATTTCAAGCTGTTGCAACAATACTTTCATTTTCTCTATATTTGTTATTGCCATAACGTACCTCTCCTACAAGACAAAATTATACGGGAACCCTTGCATATTGCCGAGGGTTCCCCGTCCAAACTTATAAAAACAAACGCTGGATATCATTCCAGGTGACAACAATCATTAATAGCATAAGCAAGGCAAGACCAATGAAATGAACAATTCCTTCTTTTTGCGGGTCAATTGGCTTGCCGCGGACAGCCTCGATTCCGACAAATAGCAGCCTGCCGCCGTCAAGAGCTGGTAATGGCACCAAATTGACAATTCCCAAGTTGACACTGAGCATGGCAGTCCACATCAGAAACGAATTGAAACCGGTTTGGACAGCCTGATCCGTTACGTCATAGATTCCGACGGGTCCAGATAACGCTTCGATCGATAATTGCCCGGTAATCAGCATACCCAGGTTCGTTAAAATCAGTTTCGTCATATCATACGTTTGAACAAATCCATATTTCAACGTTCCGGTAAATGATTTCTCAAACATCTGCGTGACACCAAGCTGACCGAATGTGATTCCTTGGGATTCCTGTTTCGCAGGTATAACAGTGATCTCCTCTGTTTCCCCATTTGCCCGCTTTACCGTCATATTTAATTCTTGTCCAGGATTATCCTGAACAATTTTCGTAAATTCTTCCCATGTTGAAATGGATTTTCCATCAATTTGAACAATCTCATCCCCATGCTGGAATCCCGCTTCCGCTGCAGGTGTACCGGACTGTGCTTCGTCAATAATGGCTTGTTCGGTTGGTACACCTTGGATCAGACCAAGAATAAAAAAGATCACAATCGCTAAAATAAAATTCATCATCGGCCCGGCAAATAATTGCATTGCCCGTTTCCCAACACTTTTAGATGCGAATTGCCGGTCATATGGAGCAATCTGTGTTTCTTGCTCATCCATTACAAAAAAGGCCTTTTCATCTACCTTAAACTGCAATTTATGATCTTCTTCGTCAATTTCATACCCTTCAATAAGTAATTGATGATCCAAATCTGCATGTTCAACTTCAATAACACGTGCGTTCGGATGTTTGGATTTATTATTGACGATAATTTTATTTACTTTGCCCTCATCATTAAACTCCAGTCCAATATGATGTCCTGGTTTTAGTTCAATAATTTCCGGGTCGTCTCCTGCCACTCGCACATATCCGCCAATAGGAAGCAGCCTGATTGTATAAACAGTTTCATTTTTCGTAAATGCAAATATTTTTGGCCCAAATCCAATTGCAAATTCCCGCGCAAGCATCCCAGCACGTTTAGCAAAGATTAGATGACCAAACTCATGGATAAAAACGAGTAATCCAAACATTAGAATAAACGCAATAACGGTAGTCAAAAGAGAGACACCTTCCTTTATATGAATCGATTAACCATCATGCATATGGTAAATTGGATGATGCTGCATACAACTACAATTAAGTTTAACCTTTTTGCGGCAATCAATACAAATCATTCAACATTGTTTCAACAACATGTTCAAATGAAACCTATCAAATATAAAATTGGTAATACAAACAGTAAACTATCAAGTCGATCCAAAATACCACCATGACCCGGCAAGAGTTTTCCAGAATCCTTTACACCGTAATGCCGTTTGAATGCGGATTCGACCAGATCACCAATTTGTCCAAAAACAGATACCAGGATCGTAATGCCAATCATAGCACCCATTGTATATGGAAACGGGGCAGCTAATTGAAAGCTGACACCAACAGCACATGCAAGGATAACCCCGCCAAGGGCTCCTTCAATCGTTTTATTTGGACTGATTTTCGGCCACAGTTTATTCTTGCCAAATGCCTTGCCAATAAAATATGCACCCGTATCGGTTGCCCAAATAACGAGGAGTACATAAAAAATATAGTTTGGTCCATCTCCCCTGGCAACAATCATGGAGAAGAAGCCCATTCCAATATAAATGGCGGATAACAGGAGAAAGCCTGCATCATCAAAATTAAACTTATTCTTAATGAATACGATATATGTTAATAATAACACAACAAACAGAACCGTTACTTCTGTTTTATCCAACCCAATTAGCGGAATACTGTCATTCTCATATTCCCACAAAATAGTCCATACGTAAATGATCGCCAGGATAGCAGGAGCGCCATAATGTTCTCTCTTTCGCATTTGAATCAATTCAAGTAGCCCGATCGTTGCCAACAGATAGACAAAAAGAGTGAATGGCAAGTTGCCATACAATACAAAAGGTACAAATATAATTAAAGCAAAAATTGCTGTCAGTATTCGCTGTTTCATCGTCGTTTCAACACCTATATACCTCCATAGCGCCGTTTGCGCTGCTGATAATCATGGAGCGCCTTTCGAAATATCTCTTCATTGAAGTCAGGCCACAATACATCCGTAAACCAAAATTCAGAATAAGCGACCTGCCAAAGTAAAAAGTTGCTTAGCCGTTGCTCTCCACTCGTACGAATTAATAAATCAGGATCGGTCAAACCAGTCGTGTACAAGTATTCGGAAAATATCTTTTCATCCAAAGCATCAATCGACAATTTACGACCGTCAATATCGGTCATAATTTCCTTTATAGCTCGCATAATTTCGAATCTACTACCATAGTTTAAAGCAAAATTTAATAATAATCCATTATTATTCCTTGTTTTTTCCTTTGCATATTGAATTGCCTCTTTTGTATGATCAGGCAATCCATCGAAATTGCCAATTGTGTCAATTCTTACATTGTTCTCCATTAGCTCTGGCAAATAAATATGTAAAAATTCCTTTGGCAGTTTCATTATATAATCCACTTCTGTTTTTGGCCGCTTCCAATTTTCAGTAGAAAAAGCATATAACGTTAAAATTTCCACTTTATATTTTCTCGCAGCTTTAACAATTTCTTTTACAACATCCATGCCTTCTTTATGCCCTGCGATCCGTGGAAGGCCCCTTTTTTTTGCCCATCTCCCATTCCCGTCCATAATAATAGCAACATGTTTTGGTATATTTTCTTCTTCCAGACTGCATTGATCATCTGTATCAAGTTGTTTATTCTTTAAAAAAGGAAGTTTCAATGACATTGTTTGTCCTCCAGATAGTTTGCGTAGCGATCGAGTAATTATAAAGTGAAACCTCATTTAGTGGAGGTTTCCGACGCACAGGACGTGACGGTTTTAGTCTGCCCTTCCTGCGCCCCACTCACTTTTTTGGTTTACTCACGCTTAGTGATAGGGGTATTACAGCCCGTTAATGCCTGATAAAAGCATAGCGCAGCAACGGCTTGAATGGAGCCCGCGATTTGTCTTATACAATCCTTTCGACTATAAACAATATGAAGGAAAAAAGAATTATATGACTTCTCATGATTTGCTCCAGAGTACCCCACACTTGTGAAATTTAATTATACCATGATTTTTCTCATTATGCCTTATCTCAAAAGCGAAAGACAATGTCCCTGTTATTAAGGAATAACTTGGTTTCATATAAAAAACAAAAGCCCCCTTTAACAAGAGGGCGGATGCTTCTTATTTTATATGTAAAATAAGAAAGATTTCAATAGGATGCTGCTAATTACCTGTCTGAATTATTTACCATGTAATTTTAAACTTCCATAATTTCTGCTTCTTTATTTTTGGCAAGCTGGTCCAATTTAGCGATGTGGTTATCCGTTTCTTTTTGTACTTCATCTTGCTTGTTGCGTAGTTCATCCTCTGTTAACTCGCCATTTTTTTCCGCTTTTTTCAGTTGATCGTTTGCATCACGGCGAATATTCCGCACTTGCACACGAGCTTCTTCCACATACTTTCCGACAACTTTTACTAATTCTTTGCGTCGTTCCTCGGTTAACGCCGGAATGTTAATCCGAATCACCTGGCCATCGTTTGATGGGGATAAACCTAAATCCGCTTTTTGAATAGCCTTTTCCACATCGCCAACTGATGATTTGTCAAAAGGTGAAATGACCAATAGCCTTGCTTCCGGTGCAGAAATTGTTGCCAATTGGTTAAGTGGTGTAGATGCACCATAATAATCAACATAAATGCTATCCAATAAAGATGGATTTGCACGTCCTGCACGTACGGTAGCTAAACTTTTTGAAAAAGCCTGTACAGCCTGTTCCATTTTTTCACGCATTTGTTTTAGAATAGCTTCTGACATCATTTATTTCCCCCTTATTGTTGTACCAATTGTTTCTCCAAGAACAACCTTTTTAATATTTCCTTCATCAGTTATTGAAAAAACAATCAATGGTATATCGTTATCCATACACAAAGAAGATGCTGTAGAATCCATTACTCCCAACCCTTCATTCAACATTTCCAGAAAGGAGAGATTCTCGTATTTTTCTGCATCCTTATTTACCTTTGGATCATCTGTATAAACACCATCAACATTGTTTTTGGCCATTAAAATTACTTCAGCCTCAATTTCAGCAGCACGTAAAGCAGCAGTCGTATCCGTTGAGAAATACGGATTCCCGGTGCCCGCAGCAAAAATCACAACACGTTTTTTCTCCAAATGGCGAATAGCCTTCCTTCGTATGTAAGGTTCGGCAACCTGACGCATTTCAATCGATGTTTGTACACGTGTTGGTATTCCGATATTTTCCAAGCTGTCCTGGAGTGCAAGGGAATTCATAATCGTTGCCAGCATACCCATGTAATCAGCGGTAGCACGATCCATTCCCATCTCACTGCCAACTTTGCCGCGCCAAATGTTTCCTCCACCAACTACAATGGCTATTTCTACTCCTAGTTCGGCTACTTCTTTAACCTGTGAAGCGATGGATTGCATAATAGTCGGTTCAATTCCATAACCTTGCTTTCCACTTAATGCCTCTCCACTTAATTTTAGTACAATTCTACGGTAACGTGCTGTTGTCATAGTAACCTCCATAGAAATAAATAGTTTTCACCTGAAATGTTGCTCCTCTTACCGGGAAATTCACTTAAGAAACAGGGAACAACAGCCGTGTCCCCTAATTTTTGTATACGCCCAGCTTAGGGTCGAGCGACTTTTGTTTAAAGTAAAGAAAGTATAAAATTTGAGGCGCTATTATGCTTACAGCAGAGCAGGCCACGTCCGGCTCCAGCGCCTTTGTTTATTACTTTTTAACCTGGCTCATAACTTCTTCAGCAAAATTATCTTCCCTTTTTTCCATACCTTCGCCAACTTCATAGCGAACAAAAGCTTTTACTGTTGCCCCTTTATCGGCTACATATTTTTTCACTTTTTGATCTGGATCTTTGACAAAATTTTGCTCGAGTAAGCAAACCTCTTCAAAGAATTTTCCTAAACGGCCTTCTACCATTTTCTCAACGATTTTTTCCGGCTTTCCTTCATTTAGAGCTTGTGTTTTTAATACTTCACGTTCATGATCGACATCTTCTTTGGCAACCTCATCGCGGGAAACATAACGCGGGTTTACAGCCGCCGCATGCATTGCGATATCCTTTGCCAATGTTTCATCTGTAGTACCTTCAAGCAATGATAGAACACCAATACGACCGCCCATATGAAGATAGGCACCAAATGCATCATTGTCTGTTTTGGTTAAAACGGCAAAACGGCGAAGTGAAATTTTCTCCCCGATTTTAGCGATAACAGATTTGATATATGTTTCAACCGTATCCCCTTCACCATGAAGTTTTTGCTGTAATGCCTCTTCAACAGTTGCTGGTTTTAATTTTACAATATGCTTTGCCAATTCGGCTAGTAATTGTTTAAATTGATCATTTTTAGTTACAAAGTCTGTTTCGCAGTTCACTTCCAAAAGAGCTGCTGTATTATTGTCCACCTCGATATAAGTAGAACCTTCTGCCGCGATACGGTCAGCTTTTTTGGCAGCTTTCGCGATCCCTTTTTCACGTAAATAATCAATTGCTTTATCAATATTACCATCTGTTTCCTGAAGTGCCTTTTTACAGTCCATCATGCCTGCTCCAGTTTTTTCACGAAGTTCTTTTACCATTTTTGCTGAAATTGCCATTATATATCCTCCTTAAAAGATTATGTTAGTATGTCTGTGCACTTCTTTAAAAAAGGTGATAAAAGGCTTATCCTCTTATCACCTGTCCTTTTAAACGATTACTCTTCAGCAGCTTCTACTTTTTCCGCTTCAGCTGTTTCAGTTTCTTCTGTCTGTTCTGCTTCCACTTCAGCGGTTTCTTCACCTTGTTTTACCTCAAGGATCGCATCTGCCATTTTTGAAGTAAGAAGTTTAACAGCCCGGATAGCATCATCGTTTGCCGGTATCACATAATCGATTTCGTCCGGGTCACAATTTGTATCAACAATTCCGATAATCGGAATGTTTAATTTATGTGCCTCAGCAATTGCAATACGCTCTTTGCGAGGATCAATAACGAACATAGCATCTGGAAGCTTGTTCATTTCTTTAATTCCACCCAAGAATTTCACAAGACGATCTTTTTCTTTCAATAACCCAACAACTTCTTTTTTCGGAAGTACTTCAAATGTTCCATCCTCTTCCATACGTTCAATGTCTTTAAGACGGTTGATGCGTTTACGGATCGTTTGGAAGTTTGTTAATGTACCACCTAACCAGCGCTGGTTCACATAGTACATGCCTGAGCGTGTCGCTTCATCACGAACAGAATCCTGTGCTTGCTTTTTCGTACCTACGAAAAGAATAGTACCGCCATCAGCAGCGATATCCTTTACGTATTTGTAAGCTTCATCAACCTTTTTCACTGTTTTTTGCAGGTCGATGATGTAAATGCCGTTACGCTCCGTGAAGATGTATTTTTTCATCTTCGGATTCCAGCGGCGTGTCTGATGTCCAAAATGTACACCAGCTTCGAGTAATTGCTTCATCGAAATTACTGACATAATATATCCTCCTATTGGTTTTTTCCCTCCGTTTGTATCATCTTTGCCTAAGAACCATACGAAAACGCTGATGCGTTTTTCCAGAAGCCTGCAGTCAGAGTGGAATGGTTTTTTCTGACCTCCGACCTCCACCTTCTAACCTCTGCTATGGCACCGCTTTTGCAAATCAACAAACGTGTGTGATTAAACTTGTTCACGTATCATGAGTGAACATAGTATTTACACCAAAAATAAATATATCATATGGCTACAATGCAATCAAGCATTATTATTCGTTTCGGCATGTAATTTAATAATAAGTGCTGCTTCCGTTTTTCCGCAATTAAGTCTGCTCGCAATTTCTTCATGTGAAACTCCTTGATCATGAAGCTTTAGAACCCTTGCTTGTAATGAGGTTTCGAGACTATCTTCTACCTCCGGAACAAAAAAATCATTTAATTTATTACTTCCCTTTTCCACCGGTGCAACCGGAGCCTCTGCCTGTTTCTTTTCTTCTTTTGATTCCATAGTATCATTATCGCCAAGTTTTGTTTCCAATAGTCGATTTTCTTCTTTTATTTCAGCTAGATATGTTTCAAAGAGTCCGATTATCTCATCCATGTTAGTTTGTTTTGCCGCTTTGTTTTGCTTTACCAGCTGATAGATGGCTATTAGGGCAGTGATATGCAATAAAAAACTAATAAAAAATAGAAATCCTATCAAAAAAATCCCCTCTATCCAGAAAAATCAATTTTGCCGTCTAAATACGGATGATCCATTTCCTGACCCTCTTCTGTTACCTGCTCCTTATGCTGCTGATCCTGATTTGCCTGTTTGGATTGGCCGGAACCCTGTTTAATGGTCGGCTTTCCCGTTTTTTCAAATTCATTTACACGTTTCCGCTTCTGCTCATCTTTTAGTAATTGACTCGCTGCAAGTGATTCCTGCGAATGCTGCGTTTGTTTCAGCATTTGCTCCTGCAGTTTTCCTGCATCCTGTGACCTTGGGAGGGCCACCTGCATTTCGATGGATTTCCAGCTCAGGATTGATCACTTCCCCTGTTAAAGTGATAAAAGGCTTATCTCATTTTGCTCAAGCCTCATTTGCACGTTTTTGGTTGTTTTATTTATTTTCCGTTTGTATTTTCCAAAGGTTACAATTGTATTACTGTAAAGATAGCCTCTTACACTTAATTTGGCTTCTGTTTCACTGCCGATTTGTCCGTTAAGCTGGCTTAGTTGTTCATCGATTCTGGCAATTTTTTCGATTGTTTGGTTAATTGAATTACGTTGTCTTAACATCGTTATTCGAACTTTAGGGTTTTGTTGATCACGTTGATTCTGCATTTTTTCACCGAGGACCGTTAATTTTTTTCGTGTATCCAGTAATTCCGCTTTTTCAGCCGAAAGTTCCTTTTCTTTGTCCATCATTCGTTTATGAACACCCAAAACAATCTCGGTTTGCGTACTCATTCGGTTGCCAATATCTTTTGCTTCAACCGATTTTCCGGCCGATAAAATACCGCCGATAATATTACCTTTTTGACAGTAAATATGACACCTGGCTGTACATTCACTATGTAAAATCGAACGCTCAACATAGATATCATCTCCAGCATGGGCAATTCCCTGGTTGATATACCCGACATGGATGTTACCATCAGCCTTGATAGAACCTTTTCGGAGTCCGGCGAAGCCTTCCGAGATAAAAATGGATCCGCCAGCAATCAATGTTGCCGCTTCCACCATACCATATATTTTGATATCCCCTCCCGCTTTCACTGTATAGCCTGTTGGTACATCTCCATGTATGACAATGGATCCAACAAAATCCAAATTCCCATCCTTCATTGACAATGTTTCATTTATTTGATAAACCTCATACACCTGAATGGAACGAGGATTTATGCTAACCTGTCCTTCTGCTGTCGCATAAAAAGAGTGATCCTGTTCATGATAAACGACATTTTTTCCTGCCTTTACTAATACAGGTTTCCCTGGCCGCGCCTTAATCTCCTTACCGAATATATCGATTCCGTTTTTTCCATCTCCCGGCATCGTAATCGTCGCGAGCCGCTGCCCTTTTTGTACGGAAGGAATGCGCATCACATCGCGAAAATTCCAATCGGCCGTTTTTTCAAATTCAGTATCGAAATTAAGCCCATACGTAATCGTACCATTTTCACCATGTTGTGCAAGTTGCCCTCTTGCAACAATAACCGGAAATTCAACCACAGACAGATCGGAAACGATTAATCGGATTGTATCATGAAGCACTCCGTAGCAAACCTTTTTCTCTTTTAGGATGTTAATTATTCCGTTTTCGGTGAGCTCCAGATCACCGTCAATGGGCTTATCTGTTCGATACAAACTGGCATGTAACCGATCATTTGATATGTTAATATAAAAATAGTTCTGCAAATCCCCCATTTTAATATCCCCTTTTACTTAACGTTGTAAAAGATTGTTCAACATTCAAATCAAACTTGTCAGCCTATGCTAAAGCGTGAATCTTTTGTAACGTATTTCGCAGCTTAAAGATTGCTTTGCGATGGATTTGAGAAATTCTCGACGTTGTTAACCCTAAAACCTGGCCAATTTCGGTCAATGTCAACTCCTGGTGGTAAAATAAACTAATCACCATTTGTTCGTTATCATTCAGCTGTTTTATTCCTTTTGCAAGCTCCAAATGAAGTTCTGATTTGATCATCTGTTCATCCGGTAAAATCGATGCCTCATCTGGTATGATATACCCAATCCCCTCCTTATGATCATTTGTCATGTCTTTTGGTTTGTCTTCAATGGACAAGACATTAGCAAAAAGTGTGTCGCGCACTAAAGTTTCCACTTCTTCCCGGTTCATCCCCACCTTTACAGCGATTTCCTCCGAATTAGGAGAACGCTGAAGCTGCTGCTCCAGTTCCTGGGAAGCTTTTTCTATTTTTTTCGTCTTTTCCCGGATGGAACGGGGAAGCCAATCCTCTCTTCTTAAACCATCAATTATGGCACCGCGGATACGAAACGATGCATAGGTGTCAAATTTAAGATCTCGTTTGGAATCAAATTTATTTAACGCATCAAACAACCCAATTAGACCAAAACTTTTTATGTCATCCTTACTGACATTATTCGGCAAATGACTAGAAATTCTTTCCACATGAAACATTACCAAATACATATAGTTCTCAATCAATTCATTTGCTGCCTCTTGATCCTTATCGTGTAGCCAACTTTCCCAGAGTCGTTGTTCCAGAGGAGATGTTTTCGTTGTCATTTTTACGCTCGCCCCTCCCATGATTGCTTTAAGTGCTTGTTCAAAAAGTCGACAAATCGGGTCTAGAAGGTCGGGACGGCGTAGCTCCCGAGCATCGGGCTTGCACGGGAAATGCTAACTTCTGCGTTGGTGATTGCCGTGGGTGATTTTAGCAGAGCCCCCCTGCTGACTCCTACGTTCGCCGCTCATTATTTGGTGACTTTTTCAACATCTTCTTCAAATACATGCTTCTCCCTGATTTATTGTACGTATCTTCAATTTCCCTGTTTCTGGATTAAATTCAATGGTTCTGCCACAGTTTCCACCAACATCAGATGCAACGATTGGAATCTGATGATCACGCAGCTTCCCTTTAACAGCTTCAACATTTCTTGGCCCGATCCGCATTATTTCGCTTGCTGATGAAAACTGAAACATTTGCGCACCACCAGCCAGCTTTGCCTTTAAAACATGCTTTCTCGCACCGCTTGCACACAATCTTTCGATTAAAATATCGATTGCCGTGTCGGCGTATTTATAGTTATTTACTGTTTTTTGCTTGTTCATCGTTGAATCAGGGAGCATGATATGCGCAAGACCCGCAACCTGCTTCGGTGGATCGTAAAGTACCACACCAACACATGAGCCAAGCCCGGAGGTACGTATTGTGTTTGGCGGGAATACAATATTCAGATCCGCTATGCCAACTTTGACGACGATCCCAGTCTCATGCATGATCAGTAATCCCTAAACTGGTAAATAGTTTCTTAAATGAAGCCGGATCAGGCAATAACAGGAAATGACCGTGAATACCAGCTACGCTTGATTGTTCATTTATTTTTGTATCGATAATAATTGCGTAATCAGATACCTGTGATAACTCAACTAAGCCAACTGCCAAAATCGCTCCTGCCATATCTATACTTAAGGATGGTACAGAAGGCTGCATATTAATATTCGTAAAGTCAGCTAAGGCCGAAAGATAGGAGCCTGCCAAAATATTTCCGACCTCTTGCAGTGCCGAGATAGCTAGTTCACTTGGTCCTTTATCTCCGACAAGGGAAAATTCCTTATCTGACGTTATCTCTCGCACCAAATATTCCGCTTCCTTTTTTGTTAAAATGAAATAAACGGTTCCAGGTGCTTGTCCCTGGATGCGAATAAAGACAGCAGCAATTAATTCCTCGGGACCGCCGATTAGCTCCATTACTTCATCAAAAGCTACTATTTTGACAGAGGGAACTTGCATATCGATTTTCTTATTAATTAATTTTGCCATGGACGTAGCAGCATTTCCTGCACCAATATTGCCGATTTCACGAAGCACATCCAATTGTATGTGTGAAAACTGATCGGTAAAATCCATCGTTTTTTATCCTTCCACCGATTTCAATTGTTTTATTTCATTTTTTGAGAGAACCTTCTGCAGATTCAAAAGGATTAATAGCCGATTTTTCAACTTCGCAACCCCTTCAAGATAATCTACATCAACCGTTCCAACCACTTCCGGTGCCGGTTCAATCGAACTTTCCGGGATATCGATCACATCGTTTGCAGCATCAACAATTAAGCCGACTTCGATATCATCCATATAAACGATAATGATTCTTGTCGCCTCACTATATTCTGCTTCCTCAATGCCAAACCGTTTTCTTAGGTCGATGATTGGTGTCACTACACCGCGCATATTAATTACACCTTTAACAAAATCAGCCGTTTGCGGCACTCGAGTAATTGGCTCAATCCGCTCAATTGAACCAACCTGTTCTACAGAAACAGCATACTCCTCATTCTTTAATTGAAATACGATTACCTTTTTATCCAGTACAGCCTCATTTTCCATGATAATCCTCCTGTAATGTTATTTTTGAACATCCACTACTATTTAATTAATGCATTACAATCAATAATCAATGCTACTTGTCCATCACCAAGAATGGTTGCACCGGAAATTGCAAAGACATCGGTTAAGTAGTTACCAAGCGATTTTAAGACAATTTCCTGCTGGCCGATAAACGAATCAACAACAAGTCCTGCCAGTTTATCCCCTTTTCTGGCAATGACAATCGATTCATACTCTTGCTGTTCCGGGTCCTTCCCTTGAACGGCAAAGATGTCCTTTAAAAATACTAACGGAATAACCTTCCCACGGAAATCGATCACCTTTTTACGATGTGCATGCATGATATCATCTTTATGAATAATCGCAGTTTCAATGACGGATGATAAAGGAATCGCATATTTCTCCGTTTGCAATTCGATTAACAGAACGGAAATAATCGACAGGGTTAATGGTAACTGGATGGAAAAGGTAGAACCTTTGCCCACCTCTGCAGCAATGGAAATATTCCCACCTAATGATTCAATTGTATTTTTTACAACATCTAATCCGACACCACGCCCCGATATATCGGAAATGGTATCTGCAGTTGAAAATCCGCTTGCCATGATCAGTTCGTAGATTTGGTTATCGGTTAATGATTTGGCCTGATTCTGACTGATCACTGCATTCGCAATGGCTTTTTTCAGAACTTTGTCTTTATTGATTCCAGCGCCATCATCGGAAATTTCGATAAAAACATGGTTGCCGCTATGATAAGCTTCCAGTTTAATCGTTCCTTGTTCCGGCTTTCCTTTCTGTCTGCGTATCTCAGGTGTTTCAATTCCGTGATCCATCGCGTTGCGGATCAAATGAACCAGGGGATCACCAATTTCATCAATCACCGTCCGGTCAAGCTCTGTCTCTGCACCAATGATTTCTATCTCAACATTTTTGTTTAAATCACGTGCCAATTGCCGGATCATGCGGGGAAATCGGTTAAATACCTGATCAACCGGTACCATCCTTATCGTTAGAATAATAGATTGCAAATCGCCGGAAACTCTTGTCATCCGCTCTACTGTTTCTTGCAGATCGCTATGATTTAAGTCCATGGAGATCTGTTCTAAACGCCCCCGGTCAATCACCAGCTCCTCAAATAGATTCATTAAAACATCCAGCCGGTCGATATTGACCCGGATCGTTTTGTTATAGGTGCTTTTCCCTTGTTGTTTTAAGGTTATTTCTTCGGTCTTTGTTTCCTTCGTTTGCTGTACAGGTTTTTCAGCAGTCTGTTGCTGCTTTGCCTGCTCCTGTTTATACCCGGAAATGGAAAAAGGATTAATCGTAACCTGTTTAATCTCGGATACTTTATTGATTTTCTCCGCAATCTCCCTTTGGTTGCAGCGGGAAACGAACAATACGGTAAAGGAACTTTCGAAATTCTCATCTTCCAGATCATTAACGGATGGTTCTGATTTAATTACTTCTCCAAGTTTCTCCAATACTTCAAATACCATAAATACCCTGGCGCCTTTTAACAGGCAATCCGCCCTGAGCTCTACCGTAATTTCAAAATTTCCAAATCCGCGTTCTGCCGATTCATTCAGGATAGACAACTCAAATTCATTTAAAGACGTAATGGTTTCCAATGCGTTGGCCGGCTCGCCAGTTTTTTTGTCATCAGTTGTCTCTTTGTTCTCAATAGCGTCCAAATGTGCTGTAACCTGATGAACGTCCCGGTTTCCATTACCTCCTGCTGCAATATCTTCTACCATTGCAGTTAAATGATCGACCGCATCAAATAAAACATCCATCATTTCCGTTTTTACCTTTATCTTGTCGTAGCGGATCCCATCAAACACATTTTCCAATTTATGTGTCAATGTTGCCAAATCATTGTATCCCATCGTAGCAGACATGCCTTTTAGGGTATGTGCAGCTCGAAAAATCTCATCGATAATTGTTTTTTCAGCTGGATTTTTCTCCAGTGCCAATAACTGTTTATATAAAGACTCCAGATGTTCTCTGCTTTCATCAAGAAATACATCCAAATACTCTGTCGTATCCATGCTACTTCCCCCTTAAGCTTTCAGCAAACTGTGCAATCGTGTCACCAATTTTATGTAAATGCCTGATATAGTTCACACAATTTGTTTTTACAGCTGATTTTGGCATGCCGTACACGATCGATGATTCTTCGGCTTCAGCGATGACAATTGTATTTTTGTCTCGTTGTTTTAATTGGATAATTCCTTGTGACCCATCGTGCCCCATGCCAGTTAATACAACAGCGATTTTATTCACGTTATCCTGTAGTGCCAATGATTCAAATAACACATCAACAGCAGGCCTGTGCCCAAATAGTTCATTTTCCTGTGTTAATTCAATAGCTAAGGCAGTACCTGCCTTTCGTATTTTCATATGAAAATTGCCGCGAGCAATATATGCTGTTTCCGGTTGGATTATTTCCCCATGAACCGCTTCCCTTACATGAATTCCAGCCAGCGCATTCAACCGCGTTGCAAGTGATTTCGTAAATCCGGCTGGCATATGCTGCACAATTAAAATCGGTGCCGGAAAATCGGCCGATAATTCGGTTAAAATTTGCTGCAGTGCTTTCGGCCCTCCAGTTGACGATCCAATTGCTACAACTGTCTTTGCATGTGGCCGTAAAGGTTTTTCGATCTGCTGTGCTCTAATTGGATGTTGTGTTTTTGATTCCCTTTTCGGTAATACAGCATGTGCAGCTGTAACAACCTTTCTAATAATTTCCCGTTTGATCCTGGTAATATCCAACGAGATAGCGCCAGATGGTTTCGTAATGAAATCGACCGCACCATTAGAGATAGCTTGAATCGTTTTATCGGTTCCAGCTGCCGTCACACTGGAAACCATCACCACCGGAAGTGGCCGTTCCTCCATTATTTTCTGCAATGTCGTTATTCCATCCATTATCGGCATTTCCACGTCCAATGTCACAACATCAGGTGATAAGTGCTTTATCTTTTTTATTCCATCATTTCCATTTCGTGCGGTTCCGACAAGTTCCAGACGGTCATCACTTCCAATGATATCGGAAATCATTCTCCGCATAAAAGCTGAATCATCAATAACTAAAACACGGATCGGCTTCATTGCTTGTTCCTCTCTGTCATGAACCGTTTTACTTTTTGTACGAATGAAAGGGATTCCTGTTGATTAAGGCTGATTTCGTTTGCCAGATAACTGGTCACGATTTGTTTAAGTGCTCTTGAAACGGGTGCTTTGCTGTTCAATAATAGATAAGGAATTTGCCTGGTCACCGCCGTTTGGACTGTTTTATCATCCGGCAAAACCCCCATTGGGAAAACATTCACCTGTAAAAATCGGAAAACAACCCGTTGGAATTGATTTAGTACTTTTGTCCCGAATTTTGCTGTACGAGATCGGTTCATTACTACATATATCGGCATATTTCGCTGTTTGTTTACAATATGTTTAGTCATTCCGTATGCGTCTGTGATGGATGTTGGTTCTGGTGTTGTAACGACAATACACTCATCGGCTGCCATGACAAACGCCAAACTGTCACTTGTTGTGCCTGCACCCATATCAAAAATTATATAATCATACTTTGGAATCAGATCATTGTACTGTTCAAGGAAATAATTCATTTTCATCTTGTCCATTGTAAAAAATTCGGACAACCCCGAACCGGCAGCAATATAATCCAAATTGTTCGGTCCTATTTCCAAACAATCCCTAAATGCCAACTGATCGGCCAGCATGTCAACGATCGTTTTATTTGTTTGCATACCTAGTAAAATATCAATATTTCCCATACCAACGTCTAAATCAAACAAAAGAACTTTTTTGCGTTTATCTAAAAGCTCTAATGCAAAGTTCAGAGCGAAATTGGATTTGCCGACACCACCCTTTCCACTGACAATGGCTATTGTTTTTGCATGGGTCTGATTATTTTTCACAGCTAACTTTTGCCTTAATTTCGCCGCCTGATCATCTGGCATCATAATCACCCACTAGTAAATTACTGATAACCTCTGCTGACGGGGCTAGTAAATCGTCTGGAACATCCTGCCCGTTTGTCAAATAGGCAATTCCAATTCCATAACGTAATAGAACATTAAGTATGCTGCCGTACTCCCTTGTTTCGTCAATTTTTGTAAAAATTAGCGAATTAATCGGTATGTGCTGAAATTGTTCATATATTGCCAGAATATCGTTTGACTTTGCCGTCAGCGATAAAACAAGATAGGTTTCCACCTGTTCATCAAAATTAATAGTCTTATTTAATTCTTCGACATAGTGTTTATCACGGAAATTTCGACCTGCTGTATCCACAAAAATCAAGTCATACTCCTGAAATTTTGCGATGGCCGCTTGGTAATCGTTCCTATTGTAAGCTACTTCGATTGGCACATCTAATATCCGCGCATATGTTTTCAATTGTTCAATTGCGGCTATTCGGTACGTGTCGGCGGTAATAAAGGCAACCTTTTTGTTATCATGTAGCGTGCAAACTGCAGCAAGCTTCGCGAGTGTTGTCGTTTTCCCAACACCGGTTGGACCGACAACCTGAATAATTTTTTTCTCATATGTAATACCGTGAAATGGTAAATCCCCGATCCGCTTTTGAATCTCCTCTTTCGTATCTTGAAAAATTTGCGCTTGTTCTGGAGTAAACCCATCACGCCGATGGTTTTCAATAATTTCACTAACTAATGTTGCAGCCAGACTCTCGGAAACCTCCTGATCTTGCAAATGCTGGTAAACAGCTTGATACTCGAACGGGAATTCCATTTTAGTTCCAGCTCGTTGCCATTCCATCATTTTCTTTAACTGTTTAATTTCCTTAATTACAGGATCTGTTTGATCGTTTTTCGCTTCAGCATTTTGGCTGACAACTGGTTCGGGAACAGGTTCCCTTTTTGGCTTTTGCGGTTGTGGATCCAGTGCCGCAATGACTTCTATTTTCCGTTTTTTAAACAAACCGAGCATACCGCCAGCTTGTACTTCCTTCGAATGAAGAATGACTGCATCTGTCCCAAGCTCCTTACGAATTTGCTGCATTGCTTCCGGCATTGTTGGTGCTATATATTTTTTTACTTTCACGCAACATTCACCACCCCAACACTTTGAACCTGTACATCTGGTTCAAGTTCGTTATATGACAGGACAATAACCTGTGGTAAAAAACGGTCGATCAATTGTTTCACGTACATACGAATTGCCGGTGAACATAGGACAATCGCTGTCTCCTCCTGTAATGCAAGTTTTTCTACCTCATCATGCAGGGTTGTAACGATTTCCTGCTGGGATTCCGGATCCAATGATAAATAATTTCCATGTTCTGTCTGTTGAATATTTTCCGCTACTCGTTTTTCTACTTTGCCGGAAATGGTAATAACTTTTAACTCTTTATCATTGCTAGCGTATTGTTTGGTAATTTGCGCGGACAATGCCTGTCTTACATATTCCGTTAACAGCTCCGTATCATTTGTCATCCGGGAAAAGTCGGCAAGTGTCTCAAAAATAACTGGCAAATTACGGATAGAAATATTTTCTTTTAATAATTTGGCTAAAACTTTTTGGATATCGCCAATAGCAAGTGGCTCTGGTGTAACTTCTTCGACCAGGATCGGATAGCTTTCCTTTAAATGATCGACAAGTTGTTTTGTTTCCTGCCGGCCTATCAATGTATGGGCCTGCCGCTTTAGTACCTCTGTGATGTGCGTAGAGACAACCGATGGCGTGTCGACTACTGTATAGCCGGACAATTCAGCCTCATCTTTATTTTCCTCGCTTATCCATTTGGCGGGTAAGCCAAAAGCCGGTTCTTTTGTTTCGATCCCCTCTAGTAAATCTTCATCAGGATCCGGTGTCATTGCCAAATAATGATCCAGAAGCAGTTCACCGGAAGCAACTTCATTCCCTTTTATTTTTAAACGGTATTCATTGGGATTAAGCTGAATATTATCACGGATTCTTACAACAGGAATAACAATCCCTAGCTCGATTGCCAGTTGTCGCCGTATCATTATAACCCTGTCCAGCAGATCACCGCCTTGATTGGCATCAACTAATGGGATCAGTGCATAGCCGAATTCAAATTCAATCGGATCCATGCTAAGCAGGCTGACAACATTTTCTGGTGCCTTCATCGCCGAAGACTCCTGCTGCTCCTCTTCTTCCGTGTCCGGTACCTCGGAAACGCTTTGCTGTTTTAATAGCAAATAACCACTCAGCGCTAGTAGTGCAGCAAGTAATGTTGTTAAGAAAAAGTTAATCGGTGTAAGTCCAAGCAAAAAAATAGTTCCGGCAGCAATAAATAACAATTTTGGATACCGGAGCAGCTGTCCCGTTACTTCAGTACCTAAATTTCCATCACTGCTGGCTCTGGTTACGACAATCCCTGTTGCCGTTGAAATCAATAATGCCGGAATTTGACTAACTAACCCATCTCCTACTGTCAGTCGCATAAACGTATTGATCGCTTCCTGAAATGACATGTCCATCTGTACGATGCCAATTATTAGCCCAAAAATGATATTAATTAAGACAATGATAATCCCAGCAATCGCATCCCCTTTAACAAATTTGCTGGCACCATCCATCGAGCCATGAAAGTCTGCTTCGGCTTCCACCTTTTCACGTCGTTCCTTTGCCTGCTGCTCCGATATTAAACCGGCATTTAAATCAGCATCAATGCTCATTTGCTTCCCAGGCATAGCGTCCAGTGAAAATCGTGCTGCCACTTCCGATACACGCTCAGATCCTTTGGTAATAACCAAAATGTTGATGATTACCAAGATAATAAACACGACAAATCCAACAAGCGGATTATCACCGATTACAAAGGATCCGAACGTATCTACCACTCCACCGGCATCCCCTTCCGACAAAATGGATCTCGTTGTTGAGACATTAAGCCCTAGTCGAAATAAGGTTAATAGTAAGATCAATGTAGGAAAAACGGAAAATTGCAACGTATCCTGTGTGTTCATTGATACTAAAATAACAATAAGTGCGAGCGATATATTACATAAAATAAGAACACTTAAGAGCCATCCTGGAAGCGGCACAACTAACATTACAATGATTAAAATAACACCTAATAAAACCGATAAATCACGTGCTTTCACGGATCTCACCCCTGTCTGTACTAAACCTTTTTTCCATTCGATAGACATATGCCAGAATCTCGGCCACAGCCTGGTAAAATTCTTCCGGTATTACGTCACCGATTTCAATAGCATCGTATAACGCACGGGCCAGCGGTCGATTCTCAACTGTCATTACCTTATTTTTTCGTGCAATTTCTTTAATGCGAAACGCCAGGTGATCAACACCCTTTGCGACAACGTACGGTGCACTTGCCTTTGCTTCCTCATATTTAATAGCAATAGCAAAATGGGTTGGATTCGTAATAACGACATCTGCAGCAGGTACTTCACTCATCATCCTTCTTGTGGCCATTTGCCGCTGTTTCTCCTTGATTTTTGATTTGATTAATGGATCCCCTTCGATATTTTTATATTCATCTTTAATATCCTGTTTGGACATTTTGATATTTTTTTCAAAATCATATCGTTGATAGGCATAATCAAATACAGCCAAAAATAACAAAGCAATCGTTGCGGCCATTCCCATAATGATCGTAACCTTGCCAAAAAAGGCCAATGCGCTGTCAACATTTTTAAATGAAAGCATCATCATGTCATCTTTGTACATCCAGATGACCGCAAACGTGATGACGCCAATGAAAACAATTTTTAATAATGACTTCAGCAATTCAACCAATGCACGGATGGAAAAGATTTTCTTTGCCCCTTTAATGGGGTCAATTTTTTTTAAATCAAATTTCAATGGTTCGGTTGTAAATAAAAACCCTATTTGCATAAAGTTGGCGGCTAACCCGGCAATAATCGCGATTAATATAATTGGTGCAAGCATTTTTGCTGTTTCAATCGTAGATTCTATAAAGACCTGATGAACGGTATTCTCGGTTACATTCCATTGAATATATTCTGTAAAAGCATGGCTGTATAAGGCTGTCATGCTATCCTTCATAAAGCCGCCAAACAGAAATAATATTAGAAAGCAAAACAGCAGCAGAAATGCTGTATTAATATCCTGACTCTTTGCAACCTGCCCTTTTTTCCGGGAATCCTGCCGTTTTTTCGGAGTGGCTTTTTCCGTCTTTTCACCTGCAAAAAATTGTAAATCCAGCTTTAATGACAAATTAAGCACCTCCGAATATTTGCATTAATCCCCTCATCGTGTCGAACATGGTTGAAAACAGATTTTTCACCAGCACGACATATAAGCTAAGGAAAAACAAAATAACTACAAAGCTAACACCGATTTTCAATGGTAATCCAACGACAAATACATTAAGCTGCGGCACCGTTCTGGCGATGATTCCTAACGCGACATCGACCAGAAACAAACAACCAACAATCGGAATCGCCATTTGAAATGCTATTAAAAACATCTGATTAAATGTGTCAATTACAAAATCGGCGATTGACCCGTTATGAAACGGGATAAATGCATCAATTGGAATCAGCTGATAGCTATAATACATTCCATCGATTAACAAATAGTGTCCATTGACCGATAATAGAAACAGGAGGGCAATCATATAAAAATATTGTCCTGTTAACGGGCTTTGTGCACCGGTTTGTGGATCGATAACATTTGCAATTGCAAAGCCCATTTGAAAATCAATAAATCCGCCAGCTATCTGGATTGCCGCTAAAATAATATAGGCGATTAACCCAACGAACAGCCCGACTATTGCCTCTTTCATCAGCAGCAAAAAATACGTTTCGTTTATTGGTATTTCGGATGCATCAACCGTATAAACAAAAATTAATGCCAAAAAAAAGCTGAAACCTATTTTAAACGGTGCAGGAATTGTTCGATACGAAAACAATGGCAACGTTACGAAAAAGGCAGCAATCCGTACAAAAATGAGCAAAAAAGCCGGTACAGTAGTAAAATTGATCATATCCAACATGTTTTACCCTACAAACTGATTTAAATTTTGGTACAAATCTACAGTAAACTCAATCATTTTTGTCAGCATCCATGGCCCGAAAAAGACCATCCCAACCAGGACAGCAACTATTTTAGGTATAAAAGCTAAAGTCTGTTCCTGAATTTGTGTTGTTGCCTGGAATATACTAACAAGCAGTCCGACTGCGAGCGCCAGGATAAGCAGTGGTCCTGTCACAAGTAAGATCGTATAAATTCCCTTTTCTGCTAACGCTAAAACAAATTCACTATTCAACCGAACACACCTCTTTTATTGAAACCCTTCAAGCAGGGAGTGGGTAATCAAATACCAGCCATCTACAAGCACGAATAATAAAATCTTAAACGGCAGTGAAATCATCACCGGTGGCAGCATCATCATCCCCATCGACATTAAGACACTGGCAACCGCCATATCAATGATCAAAAAAGGAACAAAGATCATGAATCCCATTTGGAAGGCCGTTTTTAATTCACTTATTGCAAAAGCTGGGACAAGCGTTGTAATTGGGATATCTTGAACAGTCTCCGGCTTTTCCATTTCCGCATAGTTCATAAATAGCGCCAAGTCCTTTTGTCTCGTGTGCTTTGCCATAAATTCCTTCATTGGTGCGCTAGCCCGTTCATAGGCTTCGTCCAGTGTTATTTCTTCATCAAAAAGCGGTTTTAGTCCATCATCATAGACCTCATGAAACGTCGGTGCCATGATGAAAAAAGTTAAAAATAATGCGATTCCGATTAAGACCTGGTTTGGCGGCATTTGCTGTGTTGCAAGCGATGTCCTTACAAATGACAGTACAATGATTATTCTCGTAAAACTTGTCATTAAAATTAATATACTAGGTGCCAGCGACAAAACGGTCAATAATAATAATAGCTTTACGGATGTTGCAACAGATGAAGGATCTGAACCTGAAAACATATCAATAAAATCATTCATGTTTATCTTCCTTCTGCCTGGATTGATTAATCAGCTTTTTTCTTCCCTCTTTTAATTTTTCAAGTTCAGTAGTAAACAGTCTTTTGAATTCATTGCGTTTCTCCGTTTCTCCAGTACGAGCTTCGTCATTTTTTGTTAAAAAAAGTGATGGCATAGTACGTTCGTTTTGTCCCTCGTTATGATGTAACAGGTCGTTTTTTACTTCCTCATCCGTTATCTCCTGAAGCATTTCGACATTCTCACCGACACCAATCAAATACATTTTTTTGCCTATACGGACAATTTGAATGGATTTATTTGGGCCAACCGATATACCGCCAAGATTCTCAAGCGCCTTAACCCGGGAAAAGAGCCTATTCCGCTTATTTAGAAATTTCAGCACCAGATAGATAAGTGCAACTACGATTAATAAGGCAAACCCCATTTTTACGAATTCAAATACCAATGATCCATTATCATTACCGATGCTTGGATTGGCTTGATCATCTTCAGACTTCTGCTGCTTATCAGGTGTCTCCCCGTCCAGATCAACGCAATCAGCGTTTCCTTCCATACAATCCTTGACATTTGGTGATGCTGCCAGGACATTTATATTCATCACGGTTGATAGGATTACCAGAAGTAACCCCACCGTGATACCAATTTTTTTACCCACATTACTCACTCGTTTCTTATTAGAAAACTTGGCATTCGCCAAGCCTTTGGGCGAATGACTTAGTTGCACTTATGCAGGATAAGAAAGTTTATACTTTCTTATCTGCCTAGTAAAGGAAGAATATAATTTTAACTATATTAATTCATTATCAGAAAAGGCCATGTCCACCACATACGCGGGCCTGCAGGTTGCGGTCATGCCGGAAGTTGGTTATTGTCGGCCGGTTTTAGTCGGCCTACCTTAACCGGGCGCTTCCGCTTTTCTTAATCTAACGCCTTTTGAATTGCTTCGATGACCCGATCGGCCTGAAATGGTTTCACAATGAAATCCTTTGCCCCCGCCTGGATGGCGTCAATGACCATTGCCTGTTGGCCCATTGCTGAACACATGATTATCTTTGCATTCGGATTTATTTGCCTGATCTCCTTTAATGCTGTTATCCCATCCATTTCCGGCATGGTAATATCCATTGTCACAAGATCGGGCGTCAATTCTTGATATTTTTCCACTGCCTGAGCCCCATCCTGTGCTTCACCTGCAATAGTAAATCCGTTCTTCGTTAAAATATCTTTGATCATCATTCGCATAAATGCTGCATCATCTACAATTAAAATACTGTGTGCCATTTATCCATTCTCCCTACTTTAATTTCATTAATCTAGCAGATTGACTAATAATATCTGTTACTCGAACACCAAAGTTTTCATCAATAACGACAACCTCACCTGTTGCAATTCGTTTTTCATTCACAAAGATATCGACTGGTTCTCCCGCAAGCTTATCCAGTTCAACGATGGATCCAGATGACAAATCGAGTATATCCTTAATTGTTCGCTTCGTACGGCCAAGTTCAACGGTAACCTTTAATGGGATATCCAACAGCATATCAAGGTTACGTTGCTCATTTTTATTCAGCTCAACAGGAGCAAAGCTGGAGAAATTTGCCTCTTGAACGGTCGCGCTTTTTTGGTCAATATGATCTCCTAAATACTGTGGTGTTTCTTCTTCAACATCAAATGGTACTTCCTGATGGGCGGTGGCCGGTTCCACAGGATTTTCCAGTAGTTCCACAGCCGCAGCCGCCTGCTCTTGGGCATTTTCCCCAGATTCGTTCAGCAATTGGGCCACTAATTGTTTGGCAAACGAAATCGGAATCAATTGCATAATATTTGAATCTATCAAACTTCCTACTTTTAGTTGAAAAGAAACCTTCACAAACACTTCCTCGTCATGCATTGATTCCGTATCTGCGAGATTTTCCGAGTTTATTAAATTGATCGACGGCGGTGATATGTCAATTCGCTTTTCAAACACGGTAGACATACTCGTTGCAGCGGCACCCATCATTTGATTCATTACTTCCTGTACGGCACTGAGATGAATGTCTGTTAATTCCTTAACTGGAGCTGTCCCCTCTCCGCCAAGCATAATATCGGAAATAACGGCTGCATCCTCTGCCCTGATCACAAAAACATTCTTGCCGCTGAAACCTTCCACATAATTCACTTGAATACTCACATGTTCAAAGGTAAACTCCTCGATCAAATTAGCCTTTTCCATAATAGAAACAGTTGGTGTCGTTATTTCCACCTTTTGCTGCAATAATGTGGACAGTGTTGTAGCTGAACTGCCGAATGAGATATTGCCGATCTCTCCTAGCGTATCGATTTCCAGCGAGGAGAAATAATCATCAGCATTTGCCTTTGCACGCGTACCTTGTGTTGTATCATCTCCTTCATCTGCATCTTCACTAATTTGTAGTAGTGCATCTATTTCATCCTGTGAAAGCATTCCATCATTCATCATCGTCGCCCCCCTTAATCATTCTTTCTAATATTTGCACGGACATCCGATTTTTAAATTTACCCGGCTGCACATAAAATTTTGGTTCATTATTTATTTTTAGTGTTAACGGCTGATCAATTGCCTGATTCAAGCCGATTACATCATCTTTATTTAAATGTAAAAACTGTTGAATTGAAATGGTTGTTTCACCAAGCAATGTTTTTGCTTCCACTTTTGCCTCTTGGACATTTTTGGTTAATTTTTCATATGCTTCCGGATCACGTTTCTTCGCCTGTGTCTGCATCCAATAATGGACGGAAAGATTCGGAATAATTGGCTCCAATACAATGTGCGGAATACAGATATTAATCATTCCGCTAGTTTCTCCAATGGTTGTATTCAAGGAAACGACAACAACTGTCTCATTTGGGGCAACCATTTGCAAAAATTGCGGATTGACTTCAAAGTCTTCCAGAACCGGATCAATTTCCACAAGTGATGACCATGCTTCCTGCAGATTAACAATGGCCTTTTCGAACAACTGTGACATCAGCATCGTTTCGATTTCTGTCAGATTGTCTACTTTGTTGACACTGCTTCCTTTTCCACCCAGCACCCGATCAAGCATCCCATAAGCGATATTCGGGTTGACCTCCATCAAAATTCTGCCTTCCAATGGTGCAACACTGTATATATTTAACACCGTCATTTTCGGTACGGAGCGTATAAATTCTTCATAAGGAATTTGATCAACCGACGCAACCGATATATTGACATATGTACGTAATTGTGCAGAGAAAAAAGTAGTTAATAATCGAGCATAATTTTCATGAATACGTAACAAACTGCGAATTTGATCCTTTGAAAAACGAAGTGCACGTTTAAAATCATAAACGCGGATTTTCTTTTCTTTTTCTTCCTTCTTTAATTCCTCAGCATTCATTTCGCCTGATGATATTGCAGAAAGCAGCGCGTCGATTTCATTTTGCGAAAGTACTTCTTCTACCAAAAATCCTCACCTCCATCGTGGAGTAATTCAGCAGGGAATGTGCCCCTACCCTAAGCCTCATTTTATTACACGTTATTGCAGTATTTTGCTAATCGTGTAAACGTCGGTTACTTTTCCTTCCGTCATGACTTCGTTCAATTTTTGCTTCACATGATCTTCCAAGTCGGAGAGGCCACTTTTGAAAGCTTCCTCATCCATGTTTGCTAATTCTTTAATTAACATATTTTTTAATTGAAATTCGCGCTTTTCTACTTCCTCTTTAGCATTTTTGCTGTCCGTAACAATTTGAAATTGAATACGGACAAAGCTGCCATCTTGTAAATCAGTTGTCATATCAGATGTTTGATAGGAATACGCTACTATGTCATCCAGTGTTTGGGCACTACCGCTTTTTTTGTCATCGCCCTTTACATTTAGAACAACAACCAAGGCAAGAGCGCCCGCGATCAGCAGGATAACCAGGGTCGTTATCATCGATTTTGCCAGCTTATTCATCGGCACTATCCACCTCTTTTACTATTCCATGAAACCCGATTTTCCGGTAATAATATGTAATTAATTCCGCTACCCTAGCTTCTGTTTCCTTTACAACCAGTTTCTTGCCATTTAACAATGTGATGGTTGTGTCCGGATGTGATTGAATTTGCTCAATCATACAAGCATTCAATGTAAAGGTTTCATCGTTCAATCGCGTAAGTTTGATCATCCTATAGTGGGGGTTGCTTCAATGGGTGACACCATCAAAGCATCCCCTTCCCCTCCATTTATCGTTTTAAATTAACCAATTCCTGCAAAATTTCATCTGATGTTGTAATAATCCTCGTGTTCGCCTGGAAACCACGCTGGGCAGTAATCATTTCCGTGAATTCCTCCGACAGATCTACATTGGACATTTCCAGTGCGCCGCTAACGATCGAAGCGGTGCCGTCAGACTCGGGTGCAGCCAGGTCTGCTGCTAATCCTGCATTCTCTGTATTGAGGAACAGGTTATTCCCGGCCTTTTGCAGACCGGCTGGGTTGGAAAAGTTCGCCAACGCAATTTGACCAGCTGTTTGCGGATCGCCATTCTCGTCAGTATAATTTACCGTTCCGTCCGTTTGCACGCTAAAATCCTGCGCCGTATTAGGAATGTTAAGAGGATCTCCATCCATTCCGACTAAATAGTAACCATCTGGATTTACAATATCCCCATTGTCATCCAGACGGAAGTTTCCAGCACGAGTATAGAATCTATTCCCATCTCCAGCGTCTACAACAAACATGCCGTCACCTTCCAAAGCAAAATCCAACGGGAAATTGGTTGTTTGCCGGAATCCTTGTGTATGAATGTTATCGATTGTTCCTAACTGTGATCCTAGTCCAACTTGTTTCGGATTAATCCCGCCACGCGTAGCAGTTGCTCCTTGTGCACCTGAAGTCATTTGACTCATCATATCCTGAAACGTCACACGACCTTTTTTAAAGCCTGGTGTGTTGACATTTGCAATATTGTTGCCGATAACATCCAATTTTGTTTGAAAACCCTTCATTCCTGAAATACCCGCATACATTGAACGTAACATATTTTCAATCCCCTTTTCGTTTTATTATTTAAAGCTGAATCAGTCATTCAACAGCTTGGTTGGCCTCCCAGAAGGGTCCGGCCTATTCATTGATTAGAATTGTCCCATTAATATTGGTAAAAATTTTGCTTGCTGCCTCTTCCCGGTTCATTGCTGTTACGACCGTATTGTTTTTTGTACTGACAAGTAATGCAGCATTATTCATCACAACTAATGAATCTGTAACGCCCTTTCGTTTAGCCTCTGCCATTTTTTCCGTAATCAACTGCCAGTCTTTTTCGTTAATGGATATATTGCGTTCGTCTATCCGTTCCTTGGCATGCTTACTAACCTTTACTTTATCAACACCTGCCAACACGGCTTTAAAATCCGATTGTTTGGCTGGATTTGCTACCTTTTTCACATTTTGCAGTGGCAGTGTATGTGATGGTAATTGATGAATACGATGATCCATGCTATTCACTTCCTTCAGTTGAATCGGGATCGGCATTCCCATCTTCTTCATCAGCAGCTGCACTTGGATCGTTAACTTTTAAGATGGCGTCTGCGTAGACCTTTTCACCATTTTCCAATTCCAAAATAGCCCATCCATCCTTTTGACTGACAGCGACAACTGTACCCGTCTCAATGGAAGTCTTTTCTCCGGATTCTTCATCATAAGCTTGATACGTAACCTCTTTACCAATCATATGGCTATATTTAATAACCGGCGAAACAAGTTGACTTTGTACTAAGGTGTCGATTGATTGTGTCATATTCATCATCTGTTCAAGCGATGAAAAAGTAGCCATTTGCGAAATGAATTCACGATCATCCATTGGGTTGGTTGGATCCTGATTTTGTAATTGCGTCATTAAAATCTTTAAAAATTCGTCTTTGCCAAGTTCTGGACTTGGTACGTTCTGGTTTTGCTGGTTACTTAAATAAAGTGATGGATCAATTTTTGTCACAGTGAACACCTACACTTTCTCATTCATTAACAGGTCATGAAATACCAATTCGGTCTCATCTGTTTGCTGACCTGAATCCCCATCCTTCGTATGATGCTGGGAATGTTCCTCGCTTTGTTCATTCATGGACCGTTCTTCTTGTTTACCTTGAAAGCCTTGTGCTTGCTGTGAAGTTATGTCTTGTTTCTCGACAACAACCTGCTGTGGCGAAAACATATGCTTCAGCTGATGCATATTAGACTCTAGCATATCTTTCGTTGCTTGTGACGTGACCATGATTTTTACGGTCATTTCGCCATTAATTCGGGTTAACTTCACCATCATTTCACCAAGATTATCTGGCTTCAGTGTAATGGACAATTGTGATGTACCATTGTTCATCGTAAGAAATTTACTCGTCTTCATCACCTTTTGCAGCTGCTCGATCAGTTGCTGAGGCGCCGATTGGGAATGTTGACTCTGATTCAGATAGATAACGTATTGTTCCACTTTAGACATCGGCATCGATGATAATGCCTGTATTTGCTGGGTCGAGCCTTTCTCAACAGATTGCTCGTTTAATGCCTTATGCAGCACTTTTGCCACGTCATGACTTGTTACTTTAGCATTTATATTGTATTGCTGATTGGACACAAACTGGTCCCGCTTTTGAAAAAAAGTAACCAGGTCTCGCCAAACGCTCAGCTCTTTTTTCCCATTTTCAGTCGTTTCAGGTACGATTATTTCCAATGCACTCTGGTTATTAGGTAGCCCTTTCGTAAGCCCTGTCCATTGTTCCAACAATTTCAATATGGATCTCGCTGCTTTTGGCAGATCCAGATCTGTTTGGATCTGACCAATCACTGTTTTTGCCTGCTTAAGAATAGTGGCTAATTGCTGCTGAATAGCTGTTTCTGAAAGTACAGCAGTGTCTGGCTGGGCAGTTGAAAGCTCTAAATCGGTTTGCAAGTTTTCTGTAGCAGCTTTTCCTGCTAAAGCATCCAGCATTAATCCAAGTTTTTCATCAACAGACGCTGTTTCCATACTTGGGGTAAATTCATCCCATTTCACAGATTGTCCTGGGAACAGTTCACCTGTAAAGGCTTGAAGCAAAGCTAACAGCCCTTCGAAGTTTAAGTCGTTACCATCCTCCTCTCCCTCTTGTGTTTGTGCTGCAAATGAATGGTCAGCTTCAGCTGTTTGGTTCAACAATAATCCTTGAAAAATTGACGTTTTGCCTGTTTGACCTGCCATCTGCCTTGGAACGTCACGCACAGGCAGATTCAACTGTTGAGCAATCATACCTATTCCATTCACGTTTCTCACCTCCTTTCAAGGAAATGGCAGCTAATCACTATTGATAAACATTTTGGTCAATTTGGCTGCCGTTTCTGGATCCATTTCCGCAATAATTTTGCCACGGGCTTTATTTGAGAGTTCTTTCAGGATGGAAATCGCCATATCACTATCAAGCTTTTGGAAAATTAAAGCTGCTTGCTTCGGATCCATTTCCTTAAATGAAGAGGAGATGGTTTTTACTGTGTCATTTTCACTTTCCTGTTCGGTGGTAGATCCATCTAATTCATCGCTTGTTGTTCGGTTTTCCAGTTTTAACTTTTCTTGTTCCATTTTATCGATGGTTGCCTCAAGGTCATTTACATTTTGGGTCAATTCCTCAATCTTTTCATCTTTCTTTTCCAATGCAGCTTTCATTTTCTCCTCTGTTTGCTGCAGATTTTTTTCTTCATCGGTAGTAACGAACGATGAAA
Organism: Virgibacillus dakarensis; assembly: GCF_900155625.1. Taxonomy (NCBI): domain Bacteria; kingdom Bacillati; phylum Bacillota; class Bacilli; order Caryophanales; family Bacillaceae; genus Virgibacillus; species Virgibacillus dakarensis. The sequence goes on along the minus strand of NZ_LT732553.1, from coordinate 1,092,547 downwards.
TGACCGGTATATTATTACCAGTGTTTTTCACCCAGTCGATAACATTCACACCAGCCAATGTAAAAATAATAATGGCTAGTGTAATCGCAACAATTACCGGAATGACAATGGCAAATAGAAACCATACGATTGGATTTGTTTTTTGTTTTCCTTGTGTTTTCGGCTGATTCCCCATAGCTCTTCACCCATTTTTCCTGCCTAAATACTGCTGTATGGCTATTTCATCCATTGCCTGCTTTTCGTTTTTCCGGACAATTTCATCCTGTTCCCGCCGTCTTATTTCAATTATTTTTTCAAATTTCTTCACTTCAACGTGCGCGTTTGTCAAATGTCGCTGGTTCGTTTCCATTTCATTTCTTGCTTGTTCAACCGATTGCTGCATGGAAATAATTTTTTTATTTAGCATTTCAATATACGTTAATTGTTCCTTTATTGTTGTGATAGGTGTTGATTGCTTTAGGTATCCCTCATAAGACTCTTCTGCCGCTTCCTTTGTCCTAAGCAGTGTATATAATTTTACAGCGACATCCTCAAACAGCTCCTGCGAATGATGGTATGCCTTTTGCGCATCATGCTTTTCCTGTTCGCGAATATGTAAGATTTTCGATAACCTTTTTGTTGCTGCCATCAATCAGCACCTCCATTTAGTAATTTCTGCATTTGCCTGATCGAATCATCCAGGGTCACGTAGTCAAATATTGCCTGTTTCAGATAATGCTGTATTTTAGGGTAATAAGCGATTGCCTTATCAATCTCCTGATCAGTTCCCCGCTTGTACGCTCCGATTTGAATCAATTCACTGTTGTCTTCGTATTTAGCCATTAGTGAACGCAATTTCTGGGCAGCTTCTTGATGCTCCTTGTCTACTATTTGATTCATTACTCTGCTGATCGATTTTAAAATGTTGATTGCCGGAAATTGCCCTTTTTCAGCGAGCCTCCGGTCCAATACAAAGTGTCCGTCCAAAATACCGCGAACCGTGTCGGCAATCGGTTCATTCATGTCATCTCCATCGACCAGTACCGTATAGAATGCTGTAATGGTGCCGGTACTGCTTGTTCCAGTCCTCTCCAGCAGTTTCGGCAATGCAGCGAATACGGATGGGGTATACCCTTTCGTTGTAGGAGGTTCACCTGTTGCTAATCCTACTTCCCGCTGTGCCATTGCTACCCTTGTTACTGAATCCATCAGCAGATTGACCTGGAAACCCAAATCACGAAAATATTCACTGATTGCTGTTGCGGTATAGGCACCTTTAATTCGCATTAATGCTGGTTGATCAGAGGTTGCAACAACAACAATTGACTTTTTCAAGCCTGCCTCACCAAGATCTTTTTCAATAAACTCCCTTACTTCTCTGCCTCGTTCGCCAATCAGAGCAATAACATTGATATCTGCACTGCTATTTCGGGCAATCATGCCTAGTAATGTACTTTTTCCAACACCACTACCCGCAAAAATACCAATCCGCTGCCCCTTTCCAACCGTTAATAACGAATCAATCGCCTTTACCCCGACCTGGATCGGCTCGTCAATCGGTGGTCTGGCTAATGGATTGGGCGGAGATTGCTCCGTTAAATAATTCGTCAATCCCTTTGGAAGTTTTGCATTGTCCAGGCTTTTCCCCAATGAATCTACTACCTTGCCAATCAACCTACGCCCAACTTTAATAGTCAGCGCCTTTCCTGTTGATTCAACGAGACACCCTGGTCCAATTTCGCTTACCTCGGAATAGGGCATAAGCATAATTTTTTCATTATTAAATCCGACTACTTCCGCCATCACTGTCTGGTTCCTTACTTTCGCTGCATGAATAAGGCAAACTTCGCCAATATTTGCATCCGGTCCCTGCGATTCGATCATCAATCCAACGATACGCAATACTTTTCCATAACGTTTAAATGTATCAGCTTGTTCAATTGCTGTTAAAAACAAGGATCGATTCATTGTTCGTTCTCCAATGCAAGTTCATGTAAAACTTCCTGAAGCTGCTGCAATTGTGTATCAATGCTTGCATCAATTTTTCCAAAAGGGTGTTCAATCACGCAGCCTGATTTAGCTAGTTCTTCATTCACATAAATGGTCAAGGCGGTATCGGCATGTAAAAGATGAACCAGTTCATCCCTATGCTGCAATACGAATTCATAATTTTCCGGATGGACGTAAACCGTAATCGTTGATTGATCTTTGATTTCCTTAATTGCAGCTTTTACAATGGACAAAAATGATGTCGGGTCTTCCGTCAGCTTTTCGTTGATAATTTTCTCAGCCGTATGAATTGCCAGGTCAACGATTGTCTCTTCGCTTTGTTCCAGTTTGGCATGATAATCGGTTGTTGCGGTACGAACGATTTGATTTGCCTTTTCCAGTAGCTGCTTGTGCTGTTCCATGCTCTCCTGTTTGCCTGCCGCAAATCCATCCTGATATCCTTCCTCTTGCGCCTGCTTGATATAGGATTCTCTTGTTCTTTCCCATTCGGCTTGATCATGCGCTATTACCGCCTGTGCTTCGGAAATCATTTGTTTCTTTTTCTCCTCCAGCTGCTGTAATTCTTGACGGGCAGCCTGCAGCTGCTCCTGAATTACTGGATATGAATTTTCTTTAGAATTGATGTTTTCCTCTTTCACAGGATTCTGTTTAATCAGCTCGATCGGTACTACTTTAATTCGTTTTCCCGTTGATGTGGGCTGATTGTGTAAGAACGTATCAGACAATGATATCGTCACCTCCACCGCGCGCGATAACAATCTCGCCAATATCTTCCAGTCTGCGGATGGTGGAAACAATACGTGTTTGCGCTTCTTCAACATCCCGCAATCTTACCGGACCCATATACTCCATTTCTTCCTTAAATGTTTCGGCCATTCGCTGGGACATATTTTTAAAGACAATATTTTTTACTTCTTCACTGGCAACCTTGAGTGCCAAACGCAAGTCTTCATTTTCCACTTCACGGACGACACGCTGGATAGCACGATTATCCAGAATGACAATATCTTCAAAGACAAACATCCGTTTTTTGATTTCATCGGCTAACTCAGGATCCTGAACCTCCAAAGCATCCAAAATTGTTCGTTCAGTACTGCGGTCAACCCCATTCAATACTTCCACAACAGCCTGAATACCACCGGTTTGCGTATAATCCTCGGTTAAAGAGGAAGAAATATTCCGTTCCAGCACCTGTTCTACTTGACTAATAATTTCCGGTGATGTTGAATCCATTGTTGCAATTCGTTTAGCTATATCAGCCTGCATTTCCTGTGGTAATGCAGACAATATCTGACCAGCCTGCTCAGCATCAAGATAGCTCAATACAAGTGCAATCGTTTGCGGATGCTCACTTTGGATGAAATTTAGCACCTGCTGCGGATCAGCCTTTCTGGCAAAATCAAACGGTCTTACTTGTAATGATGATGTAAGCCGATTGATGATATTGGCCGCTTCCTGTTTACCAAACGCTTTTTCCAAAACTGTTTTGGCATAGCCGATACCACCTTGAGAAATATAATCTTGTGCCAGGGCAATTTGGTGAAATTGGTCCAGCACATCTTCTTTGATATTTGACTCTACTTTCTTTACAGAGGAAATCTCTAAACTTAGCTTTTCAATTTCTTCTTCACTTAAATGTTTATACACTTGGGCAGATACATCCGGACCTAAAGAAATTAAGAGAATCGCAGCTTTTTGTTTTCCGCTCAATACACCTTTTTGTCTTGCCATAGCCTGTTCCTCCTAGTCTTCCGCTATCCAGCTTCGCAGCAGCTTTGCAAAGTCTTCCGGTTTTTCTTTTGCCATTTTTTCTAGTTGTTTTCTGCGAGCATCAGCTTCCGTGTCCGGGTTCTCCCCAATTTCCGGAATGCGTACTTCCGTTTGTGCTGCTGTTGTTTCTTCCTCTATCTCTTCCTTTTGATCCCGGCGACTTCTCAACAGCAGAATAACGAGAATGATAATAGCAATTAGCAGGATTCCTCCGACAATGTATAACCATAATGGAATAACTGGTGACGTTGGCTCTGGAAATGCCGTATCCCCACTGAATTCCTGAAATACGATTGATGTTTTCTCTTCCGGATCCACTTCCCCAAACTCTTTGTCAATGGAGGTTGTAATGATCGAATTTAATATAGAAGAAATTCCATCCTCAACCGTGTTTTCATCCTGCTGTGATAAATATTGCAGTTCATCCCCGTCTTTCCCTTTCACCTTATCAATAGCTACCTGAATTCCGAGATCACGGACTTTATACGGACTTTCCGCTATTTCCTTGTGAATACGGTTATATTCATTGTTAACCGTTTCTTTTACAAGCTCATAATCCCCATCTTCTCCTCCATCGACACTCTCATAGCCTGGAACATCTTCGTCGCCAGTTCCTTGTACACCGCCTGCGGGAGGGTTTCCGGAATATGTCTCGTGAACCGTCTCGATACTTACAGGAACCCCTTCCATGTTCTCCACGTCAACCGGGTCAACAATTTCTTCTACACGATTTTCCTTTGTAAAATCGACATCAGCGGTAACTGATACAATCACATTTTCCGGTCCTACCATAGCACCGAGCATTTGCTGCACCCTTCGTTGAATGTCCCGTTCAATATCCTTCTTCACTGTTTGCTGATATGTATACGTATCCTGATTGCCATTTGCATCTTGTGCATTTTGATCATAATACTCGAAATATTGATTCATAATGACGATATTTTCTGGTGGTAAATCCGGAACTGCTTTTGACACTAAATGATAAAGTGTCTCGATCTGATTCCCTTGAAATTGTTGTCCGGGCTTTGTATTAATTACGACGGATGCACTTGCCTGTTCCGCATTATCACTGACAAAAACAGGATCCTTCGGCATATTAATCATTACTTTGGCATCTGCAATGCCATCGATGCCTTTGATTAAGTTGGCAAGCTCTGTTTGCATCGCGTCCAATTTTATCATGCTGAATTCATTATCCGTTATCCCCCATGAAGCATTCTCGCTAAAAAAGGAATAATCAATGTTGCCGCTATCCGGAAGACCCTGCCCGGCGAAATCGACCAGCAACGAATCAACTTGCTCCTCCGGGACAGTAATCGTCGAACCACCATCCTCCAGTTCATAAGGTACGCCTCTTGTATCCAACTCAGTCTTTATCTGTCCGGCCTCTTGTGCTGACAAATTATTGTATAGCGGAACTAATTTTGTATTGGAAGTAAACAAGACAATCCCAATTATCAAAGCTGCAACGATAACAATAGATCCGATAAATATTCCTTTTTGGCTTCTTGACCTGTTCGTCCAAAAAGATTTAGCTTTATCTTTGAAATACAACATTTTTTCTTTCATTTATTCCCCCGCCAAATCCAAAAATCTATAAAAATGCTCGTTCAAAAAGCATTTGATGACTTCGAACAACCATTTATTTGTATACCTATTGTTATGATCTAATCTTAAGACCAGTTTATATTCTGTTACCCGGTCTTCCCGCTTCTTACACTTGCATGCGCATGATTTCATTATAAGCATCGATAACTTTCCGCTGCATTTGGACAGAAGTTTCCAATGTAATATTTGCCTTTTGGGCTGTAATCATGACATCATGCAAATTATCAATTTGTCCGTTCGCCAGACTTTCTGTTTTTTGATTTGATGCTATCTGCGTATCATTAACGTACTGAAGGGCATGTTTTAAAGTATTTGCAAAATCCGACTGTGCTTCACCAGACGAAACATTAGGTTTAGCATGTACTCCTGCTGATAATAATGTTGGTGATATACCATTTAAACCTTGAATCACAATCAACGCTCCCTAGTCTTTATTTACTAATTTCCAATGCTTTCAACAGCATATTTTTCGTCGCATTCAATGACGTGACATTTGCCTCATATGATCTTGTGGCACTCATTAGGTCAACCATTTCCTTCAATGGATCAACATTTGGCATTTGCACATATCCAGCTTCATTCGCATCCGGATGCCCTGGGCTATAAACCAGCTTAAAAGGCTCGTCATCTTCTATTATTTTCGTAACCTTCACTCCTGCTCCAGGAGAAGATGAGGTGTGCGAAGCTTTTTGCAGGAAAGATTGAAAGCTCTGTTCTTTTGGCTCCGCTACGACCATTTTTCTTCGGTATGGTTCGTATTCACCGTTTTCATTAACCGTTGCACGTGTCGTTTGTGCATTAGCGATATTGGAAGAAACGATATCCATCCGTAACCGCTGAGCTGTTAATGCACTTGCACTCGTATTTAGCGCGTTAAAAATCGACATTGCTATCTTCCTCCTCTAATGACGGTTTGCAAACTGTTAAATTTGCTGCTTATCCGATCAGCCAACCCCTGGTAATAAATTTGGTTTTTCGCAAGTTCTACCATTTCCTTATCTATATCGACATTATTGCCATTGTGGTTATACATGGTACCCTTTCTTGTAATAACCTGATAGGAATTATGTAATGTGCCATCAAATGGCAGATGTTCTGGCCGTGTTCTGTTTGCCTTTATTGAACTTGTAAGCTCATTATGTAACATATTTTTAAAAACGGCATCTTTCGCTTTATAATTCGGCGTATCAACGTTTGCAATGTTGTTTGCTATCGTACGATTTTTAACCGCTGCATAATCAAGCGAATTTTCCAATGCCCGGATGGTTCCGCCAAACAAATTCAATTGTCATACCCTCCCTTGAAATAAGTACCAAATTAATAGACAGACATAATCAAAAATACCCACACGAATATTGTAATTTATCCTACTTAAGATGTCCATCATATTTCGACATATTACGACTTGGGAAACTAAAATGGTCATAATTAACTACCTATTTATACCTATAAAAATGGTTTATTTTTACATTATTGATATTATGCTCTATACAACGTAAGTAATTGAACATATTTTATAGGGCTTATATTCCCATTGTTCAGTACATTTCTTGGAATTTTACAGCAAAAAAGACCTAGCAATTTTTATAAATTGCTAGGTCTTTTTAATTTTTTACTCTGATATTTATACGTTCCCAATCAAGTTAAAATGTTTTTCCTTGCAACTAGTTTCAACGGGCCTGACTTTACATTTATCTTGAACGTAATTTTTCAAGCTCAACAAGGAATTTGTTATTAAGAACTTTAATGTATGTTCCCTTCATACCTAATGAACGTGATTCAATTACGCCGGCACTTTCCAGCTTTCTAAGTGCATTAACGATGACCGATCTGGTAATTCCAACTCTGTCCGCTATTTTACTTGCAACCAACAAGCCTTCATTTCCGTTTAATTCTTCGAAAATATGGTCGATTGCTTCTAGTTCACTGTAGGAGAGGGAGCTGATAGCCATTTGCACAACAGCTTTGCTTCTAGCTTCCATTTCGATTTCTTCCGTTTTTTCATGAAGAATTTCCATTCCGACTACTGTCGCACCATATTCAGCAAGCAATAAATCATCTTCATTAAAGCTTTCTGTTAATCTACTGAGCACCAATGTCCCAAGACGTTCGCCGCCCCCAATAATCGGTACAATCGTTGTTAATCCATTTTGGAATAATTCACGATTTTCTACCGGAAATGCTGTATACGGGCTGTCAATATCCAAGTTTGCTGTCGTTTCATGGATAGCAAACAATCCTTGTGTATACTCCTCTGGAAATTGCCGTTCTTCAAGCATTGACTTCATACGGTCGTTCTCAATTTCCTGATTAATGGCGAATCCTAATAGTTTGCCACGTCTGCTTACAATAAAAACATTCCCGCGAATAACATCTCTTAAAGATGCCGACATTTCATTAAAATTCACCGATTTTCCTGTTGCTTTCTGCAGCATTGCATTGATTTTTCTTGCACGATTTAATAGTTCCATGATAATCCTCCATTCGATTGTTTAAATTACAATATAAATTGGCTTAAATCCTTATTTTTTACGATCGTACTTAATTTCTTATCGACATATTCCGGGGTAATCTCGACTGTTCCCATTGTTATATCCGGTGCTTCAAATGATAAATCCTCGAGAAGCTTTTCCAAAATGGTATGCAATCTGCGTGCCCCGATGTTATCTGTTTCCTGATTAACTTGATAGGCGATTTCCGCAAGTCTAATTACAGCATTGTCTGTAAATTCAACATTTATACCTTCTGTTTTTAACAATGCCCGATATTGTTTCAGCAGTGCATTGGACGGTTCCTTTAAAATGCGTTGGAAATCTTCTACCGTAAGCTTTTCCAGTTCTACCCGGATTGGAAATCTTCCTTGCAGCTCTGGAATCAGGTCAGACGGTTTTGACATATGGAAAGCCCCTGCTGCAATAAACAGCATATGATCCGTTTTTACCGGGCCGTGCTTCGTGACAACCGTAGAGCCTTCTACAATTGGCAAGATATCACGTTGCACCCCTTCCCGGGATACGTTTGCGTTTCCGGAATTATCCTGTTTACCAGCTACTTTGTCAATTTCGTCAATAAACAGGATTCCGGACTGTTCAGCTCGCTCAATTGCCTCTTGTGCGGCCTCTTCCATATCAACAAGCTTTTGGGCTTCCTGTAAGGTTAATACTTTTCTTGCTTCAGACACCGGAAGTTTTCGTTTTTTCTTTTTCTTTGGCATAAACTGACCAAGCGCATCCTGCATGTTCATTCCCATTTGCTCCATTCCGGAACCTTGCAGCATATCAAACATGGAAGGAGGCAGCTCCTCGATTTCTACAGTGACAATGTGATCTTCCATTTCGCCTAAAGCAAGCTTTTGCTCCATCCGTTTTCGCTTGTTGCGAATTTCTTCATTTTTTTCCTGGTCTTTTTCATCATCTTCCTCATCAGACCCGTTAGCGAAAAGCATTTCAAATGGATTTTTAACTCCGGATTGCTTTTTGGCTTGTGGCATCAGCAGCTGTACAAGCTTTTTATTTGCCTCTACCTCTGCTTTTCCTTTCACGTTTTCCATTTTTTCCTCTTTAACCATCCGCATAGCCATTTCAACCAGATCGCGAACCATTGATTCTACATCGCGGCCAACGTAACCAACTTCAGTAAATTTAGTTGCTTCTACCTTGACAAATGGGGCGCCAACAAGCTTTGCCAGTCTTCGGGCAATCTCTGTTTTACCAACCCCTGTAGGACCAATCATCAGAATGTTCTTTGGTACGATTTCATCTTTAATGGATTCATCCAGCTTCATCCGGCGATAGCGATTTCTAAGTGCAACGGCAACCGACTTTTTAGCTTGATGCTGGCCAATGATATAGTTATCCAATTGATCAACAATTTGCTTAGGCGTTAAATCAATTCCCATAAAACAGCCTCCTTGTTATTCAAGTACTTCCAGCGTTATGTGATCATTCGTGTACACGCATATCTCACCAGCAATTTCTAATGCTGCCTGGGCAATTTCCTTGGCAGACAGGTTATCAGCGTACCTCCGCAATGCCCGGCCAGCACTTAATGCATAATTACCGCCGGAACCAATTGCCAATATGCCATCGTCCGGTTCAATTACTTCACCGGTTCCAGAAACTAAAAACATCTTTTCCTTGTTCATGACGATCAGCATCGCTTCCAACTTTCGCAGAACTTTATCACTCCGCCATTCTTTGGCTAATTCTACAGCAGCACGAGCAAGATTACCATCAAATGATTCAAGCTTTCCTTCAAATTTTTCGAACAGTGTAAATGCATCTGCGACAGATCCGGCAAACCCCGCTAAAACTTGCCCGTTGAATAATGTACGTACTTTCTTCGCTTTATGTTTCATGACAACTGCATTCCCCAGTGTAACTTGGCCATCTCCACTCATCGCACATTGTCCATCATGCATGATAGCAAATATGGTTGTCGCATGCATTTGATTATTCATGATCATCACCTCTTGACTTCGATTTTTGTACATTAGCCCTTGGGTGGCTGTTCATATAGACGTTACGCAAACGGTCCTTTGTAACGTGCGTATATATTTGTGTAGATGATAAGTTTTCATGACCGAGCAGTTCCTGTACAGTACGAAGATCCGCCCCCGCGTTCAAGAGATGCGTTGCAAATGTGTGCCGCAATTTATGGGGGTGGATATGTACGGTCAACGCTGTCTTTTCTATCATTTTATTCAGTACCAATCGCATGCCCCTTGCTGTTAATGGTGTACCTCTGGCATTTAGGAAGACATTGTCTGTATTTGTTTTTGCTTTACCAAGTAGCTGTATTCGGCCTTCATTTATATACGTCTCCAGTGCGATTTCCGCAAATCGACCAAACGGAATATAGCGTTCTTTTCTGCCCTTACCTTTTACAAGAACTGTGCCGATCGAGAAATCAATATCCTCAATTTTCAGCTCCTGACACTCGCTTACACGCATTCCTGTTGCATACAACATCTCCAGCATTGCCTGATTGCGCTGTCCCAAAGGGTCCGTTAAATCGCTGACTTCAAATAGTTGTTCCAATTCTTCCATATATAAAAAGCCTGGAATTGGTTTCGAAGCTTTTGGTAATGTCAAATGAAGAAAAGGATTACTTGTAAGCTTTTCTTCACGCTCCAAGTATTTATAGAAGCTTCGCAAACTGGAAATTTTCCTCGATACAGACCGTCTGCTTAAGCCCTTGTCATAAAGTAAAGTGAGAAATAGACGTACAACTCGAGTATCAACCTCTCGCAAGTCATCTATCCCCTCTCCCTCCAAAAAGAGAAAAAACGTTTCCAGATCATTCTGATAATACCTCACAGTATACGGCGAGGCATTTTTTTCAATTTGCAGATATTCGATGAATCCCTTGCAACCGGCTGAAAGTTTATGCAAAATTTCACCTTCTTCTTAACAGCGAATAAATCATATCATATTATAATCTGGATGGCAACAGATTTAACAAAATTGCAATAAAATTCAGAATCGAAGTCAGTTCACTTAAATTTTTCTCCTTCCGTAATCACTGTCAAGTAAATAAACTTACCAATTGGTAATTATAGCTTTTCCAAAATGAATAGTCAACAAACAACTATTAAAGAATTCAAATATATTTTATTTGCAACAAAACTGTCAAATTAAAGTAAAGTTTTACCAAATGTTACAGTATATCTAATTCCTTTATTCTCTTTCTAGTTTCTTCTGTACCCAAATCATACAAACGCTGATAAATTGTCATTAAATGATCGTCATAGCTGCCTCTTTCTTTGTCAGCACCCCATTCATCAAATGGTTTTCCCAAAAATTTGACTGCTTTTTTTGCATTTTTATCTTTGTTCATAAATAACATTTCTATTTCTTTGATCTCCTCGGGTGTTGCGCTTATTTCATATTCAATTCCACTTTCAGGAATCGAGACTTCACGAATATCTTCCGTATCAACTGTTACAAAATACGTTTTCTTCTGATTCATTTTGTAGCCCTCCTTTATCAATATAAATGTTACCCTTTTCCCAAGTGGTAAAACTTTTATACGGGAGACTTAAAATAAAGTTACTAAAATTGTCATAAATATTTATAGTAATGACAATTAAGAAATAATGAATAAGAGATGCCACAAGCTATAATGCACTATCTTTCACCCATGTTTTACCTTTTTCATGGACTCAGTCCTCTTTTCTTCATCAAATGCGAAAACCCGCCCTGTAATAGGAACGAGTTCTAACCCATGATTGCTGCATTTATATTTTCGTAGATTGATTTCCATTCTATCCCCCAGTGTTTATCAAATCATTTCCTGAACGTCAATACCAGTTTTCAGAATTTCATCAACAATGCCCAAACGCTCAGATACTTAAGCTAATTAAAACTTCTCCCCAATTTTAGTCAGAATCACATTGGCCGCTTCTGTAGCACCGCCGGCATTTTGAAAGGTTTCTGACAGCTTCTGTGCATTTTTCTTATATGTCCGATTCGCCAGCACCTCAGCTGCCGTTGACGCCAAATATTTTGGCTTCTTCCCTTTCAATTTTAATCCTGCACCCATTATGGCAACCCGGTCAGCTATTATTCTTTGTTCACTATGTTGCGGAAATAAAACCATTGGAACTCCAAAATACAGACTTTCATTCACACTATTCATTCCGCAGTGGGTAATAAATAAATCTGCTGTCTGTAATACCGAAATCTGGTCGACGGAGTTTTTCACTGTAAAATTTCCTGGTATGCTGTCAAGAGCAGAAATCTCAGTTTTTTCACCAACTGACATCAGGACATCATAATTCGTATTTGCAAATGCTTTGATACAGTTCTGGTAAAAATCCTCATTTTGATTAAGTACAGTTCCAAGGGAAATATAGAGTATTTTTCTATCTTTTTTATTATTCTGAACGGGAGGAAAGTTCCTAATGGATGGTCCAACAAATGCATATCGGTCAGAAAAGGTATTCGCCATCGGCTGGAATTCTTTCGATGTAAAAACAATGGTGTCCGTTTCATTATCATTTTGGACAATCGAAACAAAATTCTTTACTTCATAACCATGATCCTTTAACAATTGGATTTTTTTGTTAATTCGTGGCATACCGACGATCATTTTCCATAATTCCATAAAACTCCGCTTCATTAGTTTTGCTGTATACTGATTAAAAGCAAAGGTAGTAGTCGAACTAATATATGGGATTCTTAGTTTCTTGGCAAATAATTTTCCCCAAAAGCATAAAGAGTCTGATATAATGCAATCTGGCCGGATTTCCCCTAATTCTTTACATACCTTTTCATCCAAAGCAATGGTCGTATCGACAACCATTTCAATCAATGCAGCAAAATCTTTGCCAGCTTTGCGATCCAATTCTTTTTGTGATAGCTTGGGCAAGAATGCATCACAAGCAATAAATACTGCACCGGCATCTTCTATTTTTTCCTGAAATTCCAGAAAGGAATAATACCAAACTTGATGGCCTCTATTTACTAATTCGGTTACCACCGGAATGGTTGGATTGGTATGTCCATGTGCAGGTATAGAAAAAAATACAAATTTGCTCATTCTGAATCACCATCAGCTGGTTCGGTTTTTCGGATCATCTCTGCTAATTCCAGGAAACCCTCACTTTTTAAGACAGCAATTCCTTTTGTCGCATCTTCCCCCAAAATAACCAGCTTATCACCAGCTTGAATCTGATACATTTCGCGTGCCTGTTTGGGAATCACAATCTGGCCCCGTTCTCCTACCTTCACAACACCAAAAAACTGCTTTCCCTTGGGAGCGAGCTGGCTTGCCTCTTCTTCACTCATATTACGGGACATTTGATCCAAAGTTACTTGAAAAATATCACTGAGTATCTTGCATTTATAAATATCAGGGAAGGCTTCTTCGTTTTCCCACTTTGCTACGGTCTGTCGTGATACGTTTACCTTCTCAGCTAATTGTTCCTGACTCAGTTTATGCTTTTTACGCAAAACACGGATATTCATACCGATCATGTTTTTCATCTCCTTCTATATTTAAATATATAGAAGATCTAAAGCAAAATCTATCAACAGTTCACAACATTCTTTGTTAAAAATTGTGGCAAATGTTTAAACATTTGGTACAGCTACCCATAAAGAGTAGAACATTTATTGCTGCAGTAATGCGCCCGATTGATTCCCTTTATATTAGATTACCATGAGATATAATGGGCACCGTAAATAAATATGAATGTGCCAACACAGTTCAAATAGCCCTGAAAATATCATCATTACAGATACACCGTTAAGGTCAGAGTAATTTCCTGTTTCATTTACAGCATCAATCTGCCATTACCGAAATTTCCGGGTTAACAAATACGGTTAAGGGTATCACTCCACTCCTCCCATCCAGTTCAATTGTTCAACCTATTCCGGTAGACCAAGACATGATTAAGCTCATGAATGAAACACTCACTGATCAAGCTTTTATCCTCGTTCCTTTAAAATCTAATACATTCTATACATACCGTGTGATCTGGGATAGGTGTACTTAAATCCAAATTGTTCATAAAGTTTATTGGCTGGATCATCGGCTATTAGACTAACATAAGAACCGGGATATGTGTTTTTGTCCAGGTAGTTTATTAGTTCCTTCATAACCATCTTACCTAGCCCTTTTCCTTGATAGCTTGGCTTTACTACGATATCGACTATCTGAAAAAAGGCTCCGCCATCACCGATTACACGTCCCATCCCGATTAATGTCGTTTTATCATAAATACACACTGCAAATAATGAATTTTTCAAACCAACTGCTGCAGCTTCTAGTGATTTCCCACTTATACCACCCTCCAATCGCAAATCATTATATTCTTTAGGAGTTGGCGGTTCATAGATGGTAGTGAAATGATCATTCATTTTTACTTTTCCCCCGTTTACTGTTATTCTGACTGCTCATTTGCTGCTACATGTCCACCCAAAACATTATTCAGTTTCTCTCTCATTTCACCCGTCGTAACAATACAATTTACAGAATGGCCTTTAGCCACTATTTTTAATTCATTCCCGTCATTAACTTCTTTTGCATAGCATAATACTTATGGTTTATGTCAATAGGGATAAATTGAAATGAGTTTATTTTGCTCCAAGCGATAAAGCGGCCTCCACTGATTACACCGTCACCGATTACGGCAAAGATATTTAGGAGATTATACGAATTGATCAAGGGGATAAGCATCAGCAAATAAAAAGACCAATCTAGGAATACTCCCAACAAAAACACGCTAACCACAAATAAAAGGATAATAGAGTAAGCAATGATCCCTGCTTTTTGTTTAGAATATATCGGGAAGTCCACTGTTTTCTGAGGATATCTTCTAATGGACACAATTTCCTCTTCCGTTATAGGCAAAATAATACCCTGCTTCATTTTTATTATGACTTGAATAAACTTATAGCTGCAGTAACTGATGATAGTGAAAAATAGTATGTCCATAAATAATTTCAATCTCATCACCACTTTTCTCTAACAAACTACGGGATTTCAATCTACTTCTCTCGCTAAATTAACCACATTATTCTGCCGTTTTCTTATAATTATACTCTTACAATCTTCTCCCACACTAATCAATTATCACTCCAAATTTATATATTAAATTATACGATTCCAAATGAAAAAAAGTTTCTTTTTAATAATAATTAGCTATGAGGGTAACACCTTGTCCGGAATACTAAACGCATGGGTTACTACATAAATTTGCTATGATTTTCTTGACACCCCTTCCCTTCTTTTAGGGCTCGGTTAATCACAAAAGAACATAACAAAGCCGCCCTTTTCACGGGCGGCTTTACCTAACTCTGTGCTTCTTCCTCATAATCACAGTTCGTACATTGAATTTGCGTTCCTTTTTTCTTTTTCTTTTCAACCAGCAGTGAGTCACATTTTGGACATGGTCGGGCAATTGGTTTATCCCATGAGACAAAATCGCAATCCGGGAACCTGTCACACCCATAAAACGTCCGTTTCTTTTTCGACTTCCGTTCGACGACATTACCTTCCTTACATTTCGGACATTTAACACCGATTTCTTTTAAAATCGGTTTTGTGTTGCGGCAATCCGGAAAGTTGGAGCACGCGAGAAACTTGCCATAGCGCCCCATTTTATAGACCATTTCATGCCCACAATTCTCACAGGTAATCCCAGCAGGTTCGTCCTTGATTTCGATTTTTTCCATTTCCTTTTCCGCTTTTTCCAGCCGTTCGCTAAAAGGTCCATAAAATTCATCCAGAATGGCAATCCAATTTACTTTCCCTTCCTCAATCGAATCCAGATCTTCTTCCATTTTGGCTGTGAAGTCAAGGTCAATAATTTTCGGGAAAAATTCCTGTAATAGCTCGATGACAATTTGCCCGAGCTCAGTTGGGATGAACCGCTTATTATCAATACTCACATAGCCGCGTCGCTGAATCGTATCAAGTGTCGGGGCATACGTTGACGGCCGGCCAATCCCTTGCTCCTCCATCGTCTTTACGAGTCTGGCCTCTGTATAACGAGGTGGCGGCTGCGTGAAATGCTGGTCTGGTGTTATTTCTTCTGCTTTAACCTCCATCCCTTCCTGCAGGTCAGGCAAGTATTTATTGTCTTCTTTATTTTTGTCGTCCGTACCTTCCACGTAGACAGACATAAACCCTTTAAATTTAACTTTAGAGCCTGTTGCGCGAAACTCAACACCGTTGTTCAATAAATGAACCGTCATTGTATCCATTACAGCGGGTGCCATTTGGCTTGCCAGAAATCGTTCCCAGATTAATTTGTATAGGCGTAACTGGTCACGTGATAAAACCGCTTTTAATGAGCTCGGCTCCCTTAGTACAGAGGTTGGACGAATCGCTTCATGGGCGTCCTGTGTACCCTCTTTTTGTTTCGTCTTTTTAGAATGACCTATATAATTTTTGCCATGCTTTTCTTCAATATAACCTTGTGCTTCATTTTTTGCTGTATCGGAAATACGTGTTGAATCTGTACGCATATACGTGATCAAACCGGTGATGCCGCCAGCCTTTTTGCCAAGGTCAATCCCTTCATAAAGCTGCTGTGCTACCATCATCGTCTTTTTAGCTCGGAAATTCAGTTTACGAGCCGCTTCCTGCTGCAGTGATGACGTCGTAAACGGCAGTGCCGGATTACGCTTGCGTTCCCGTTTATTGACCTTTTCGACTGTAAATGTTTTACCTTCCAAGCGCTTTAGAATATGATTTACATCATCTTCGGTTTTTAACTCATGCTTCTTGTTATCAATTCCGTAAAAAGACCCTTCAAACGTATCTTTGTCCTTATGGAAACTTGCTTCAATCGACCAATATTCTTCCGGCTTGAAGTTTTCAATCTCCTTCTCGCGGTCAAGAATCATTTTTACTGCTACCGATTGCACTCGCCCAGCACTCAACCCTTTTTTTACCTTTTTCCATAATAACGGACTAATGTTATATCCCACTAACCGGTCAAGAATCCGTCTAGCCTGCTGTGCATCGACTAAATCTGTATCAATCGAGCGCGGATGCTTAAATGATTCTTTAATCGCATCCTTGGTAATTTCGTTAAATACAACCCGGCATTCCGAATGCTCATCAATATTTAAGCTGTGTGCTAAATGCCAGGCAATCGCTTCCCCTTCTCGATCGGGGTCGGCTGCGAGATAAACTTTTTTCGCCTTTTTTGCGGCTGATTTCAGCTTCTTTAAAACATCGCCTTTACCACGAATGGTAATATATTTTGGTTTGAATTGATCTTCTGCATCGACGCCCATTTGACTCTTCGGCAAATCCCGAACATGTCCCATGGATGCCTCCACTTTATATTTTTTTCCTAAGTATCGTTCAATCGTCTTTGCTTTTGCCGGCGACTCAACGATTACAAGATAATCTGACATACTTTCTTTCTCCTCCCAGATTGAGGTAACCCTATTTCAATTGTGTACTCGAAAAGTTGTAAGTGTCCAAGTACACTCCTTATCATTTGGTAACTTTTTGAACACCCTTTTCAATTGGAAATCTTCACTAATAGTAAATATATCGTTCCCATTTGTCAAACATGATGAAATAATTTCCCAGATAATTTAAAGCGTTTTCTTCAAGTTTATGCTAGTTTTACATGGAAATGTGCTTCATTGATTCCCAATCCTCCAGAATATCATGTGCACTCATAACCAGCTTGGCGCCATCCTGAATCATCCGATGGCATCCTACCGTTTGCGGCAGCAACGGTGAATCCGGAACGGCATATACCTCTCTTCCTTGATCAAGTGCCTGATCAACCGTTATCAATGTTCCGCTTCGTTCCGTTGCTTCGATGACCAATGTTGCAAAGCTGAGACCACTTATAATGCGATTTCGTTCAGGAAAATGGAATCGTTCTGGAGGTGTATTCGGTGTATACTCGGACAAAACTAATCCTGCTTGGGCAATTCGCTGAAATAATGATCGGTTTTGTTTCGGATAAATATGATGAAAACCACTGCCCAAAACAGCAATTGTTTTCCCATTATGCTGTAATGCCAGTTGATGAGCATACCCGTCAATTCCTTTAGCCATGCCACTGACAAGCAAAAGTCCTTTTTCAATCAAAGCCGGTAAGATAAACTGCATCTTCCTATAAGCATTTTGTGATGGCCTGCGTGTTCCGATGACACTTAGAGCTGGTCTATAGCTTAATAAAGACAAATCCCCCAGCATATAAAGCACAAACGGCGGATCTTTAATTGTTTTTAACACAGGGGGGTAGTTGTCGTCAACTATTGTTACCACAGGGAACATATCCAAATCGTGTTTAATAGATGCATGGACGTGCTTGTCATGAAGATCGGAATAGAGTAATTGAGCGTTTTGAAAGGGAATCGTATATTGATGACTTAACTGTGAAGACGATAGCTTGTAGAGATTGGATAAGGAAGGATCTGCCCGGAGCATTTTCCTGATCGAATTTCTGGTAATCCCGCGACAACGGTGTAAATGAATTAATTTTTTTCGAAGTATGTGCACGAAACCACTTCCTTTATTAGGTATAGGTTTTTTTATTCAAAAAATTTCCAATAGAAAGAAGAGGGAAGACAGACTTCCCTCTAACTTGTTAATGCGTTTTACATTTTGCTTCAAGGTTATTTTCTTTTAATGCTTTGATCATTGTTTCACCCATTACAGCAGGTGTTTCAGCAACCTTAATGCCACATTCTGTCATAACACGGATTTTCTCTTCAGCTGTACCTTTGCCACCGGAAATGATCGCACCAGCATGTCCCATACGTTTTCCTGGAGGTGCAGTTGCCCCGCCAATAAAGCCAACAACAGGTTTCTTCATGTTCGCTTTTATCCATGCAGCAGCTTCCTCTTCCGCAGTACCGCCGATTTCGCCAATCATGACCACTGCTTCTGTGTCTGGATCTTCATTAAATGCTGATAATACATCAATAAAATCCGTACCATTAACAGGATCCCCACCAATACCAACTGCAGTAGATTGGCCATAGCCTTTTTCCGATAATTGGTGGACAGCTTCATATGTCAGTGTTCCAGAACGGGATACGACGCCGATATGACCTTTTTTATGAATGTAACCAGGCATAATACCAATTTTGCATTCCTCTGGCGTAATGACACCAGGGCAGTTTGGTCCGACAAGGCGTGTCTTCTTGCCTTCCATATAACGTTTTACTTTAACCATATCCATAACCGGAATATGTTCGGTAATACAAATAGTAAGATCCAGTTCTGCATCTACTGCTTCCAGAATCGCATCAGCAGCAAAAGGAGCTGGTACATAAATAACGGAAGCCGTTGCACCTGTTTGGTCGACAGCCTCCTTCACTGTATTAAATACCGGAACACCCTCAACTTCTGTACCACCTTTTTTTGGTGTTACACCACCAACGATCTTCGTACCGTACTCAAGCATTTGTTTGGTATGAAATTTGGCAGTTCCACCGGTAATTCCTTGGACAATTACTTTTGTATCTTGATTGACATATATACTCATTTTCGTCCGTCCTTTCCACGTAATCTTCACTTCATACGTTCTTTGAAACTCAAGGTTAAACCATCTGGCTTTTCATTCCTGGCAATTCGTACACAGAGATCGCCTGAATGCTGCCTGAAATTATTTAACCATTGAAACGATTTTTTCTGCACCGTCAGCCATGGAACCAGCTGAAGTAATGTTTAAGCCAGATTCATCTAAAATTTTCTTGCCTAAATCAACATTTGTACCTTCTAAACGCACTACTAATGGCAGTTCCAAACCAACTTGTTTTGTCGCTTCCACAACACCTTCAGCGATAACATCACATTTCATGATTCCACCGAAAATATTAACGAAAATTCCTTTTACATTTGGATCAGACAAAATGATTTTGAAAGCTTCGGTAACTTTCTCAGCAGTCGCACCGCCCCCAACATCAAGGAAGTTTGCGGGTTCTCCGCCGGAATGTTTGATAATGTCCATCGTTGACATTGCAAGTCCTGCACCGTTAACCATACAGCCAATATTGCCATCGAGCGCAACATAGCTTAAATCGTATTTGGATGCTTCAATTTCCTTTTCATCTTCTTCATCTAAATCACGGAATTCCTGAACATCTTTTTGACGGTAAATTGCATTGTCATCAAAATTTAATTTTGCATCGAGTGCCATAACTTGACCATCACCCGTTGTAACAAGTGGGTTAATTTCTGCGATTGAGCAATCTTTTTCAACAAATACCTGATAAAGACCAGTCATAAATTTAACTGCTTTGGATAGCAATTCATCAGGTATATTGATATTGAATGCTAGTCTGCGAGCTTGATATGGGCTTAGACCTACTATTGGATCAATGACCTCTTTAAATATTTTCTCTGGAGTTTTAGCAGCTACTTCTTCGATCTCCGTACCGCCTTCTTCTGATGCCATCATGACAACACGGGAAGTTGCACGATCTAAAACAACCCCTACATAGTATTCTTTTTTAATATCGCATCCTTCTTCAATAAGCAAGCGTTTAACTTCCTTGCCTTCTGGGCCCGTTTGATGCGTAACAAGTGTTTTACCTAAAATTTCATCCGCATATGTACGCACTTCATCCAAATTTTTGGCAACTTTAACCCCGCCGGCTTTACCGCGGCCTCCGGCATGGATTTGTGCTTTTACAACTGTTACAGATGTACCTAACTTCTTGGCAGCTTCAACAGCTTCATCTACCGTATATGCAACATGGCCGTTTGGCACGTTTACGCCATATTCGCGCAAGATTTCTTTGCCTTGATACTCATGAATGTTCATCCTTCATCCTCCCATCAAAATTCACTGCATTTCCATTGTATTAAAAAACAACAAATTTCACAAGAATAAGGACCATCATTCGAATGACTGGAAAGAGAAAGGTAGTTGTCTAATATTGTTTTTGAAATTAAGGAACGGGAAAATTGCATTGGTTGATAGATGTTTACAAGGAGTTATACATAATAGTTTAAGGGAAGAGTTCCCTTTAAGTTTAAGAAGAAGTAACAGGTTGTTAAGATAATTAGCTTGTTCCTATAAAACCCAATGCCAAAGTTGAAAATGGAAGATTGATCGGTAAATTAAAAAGGTAGTGGGAACCCAGTTATTTTTTGTAAATATCACCACGGCTTCCCACCTTTAGTACGAGAACGATAAGGCTCCCCTGATCAATTTCAAAAATTATACGAAAATCACCGACACGTTTCCGAAACAGATTAGTATAGCCTTTCATCCTGGTAACACTGGTGTCGGCAAATGGATTTTCAGCAAGTTCAATAAGTGCGTTTAGAATCCTTTTTCTAGTTGGACTATCTAACTTTTTGATATATTTTTCAGCATTTTTGTCAATCTTTAGCTTATACATCTTGCAAATCCTTTAAAAGATCAGCCAACGTTACGTATTCGCCTTTATTAATACGTTCCCGCGCTTGATCTATCTCTTTTTTAGTTGTATCGTTTAATTCTAATTTATCTTCATCAAAAATGTGTTGAAAAAAATCGCTTAGTCTTGGTAGCTTATCTTCTGGTAACTTGTCAACCATCCAGTGTAGTTCTTTACGATTCATCATAACGATTCACCTTCCTTTTTCATTTATTATATCATAAAGTAAAACTTCATTCAGTGAGGATTTCCGACGCACAGGACGTGCTAGTGGAGGCGAAGGTATGCAGACGTGACGGTTTTAGCCTCACCTACCTCCCGCTGAATTAGCCCGAGGCCCACGCGGTGTGGGTCGAAAAGACTAAAATCGGTTATTTACGAGTTGTTTTCCTCCCACCTTTATGTTTTTGGTTTACTCACGCTTAGAGGTAGGAGTATTACAGCCCGTTAATGCTTGATAAATAAAGGCGTGATGATTCAACGCCTAACTTATTCATTTTGTTCTCCTATTACACCCCTATCCACTTTATAGACAAATGCAAACACCTCGGCAACCGCCTGATAAAGTTCTTCCGGGATCTTCTCGTTTATATTCAGCTCTCCCAAAAGTTCGACAAGCGATGGATCTTCCTGTATTGGCACTTGGTTTTCTTTTGCTTTTTCAATGATTGTTTCGGCAATTAGTCCCTTCCCAGCTGCTGTAACTCTGGGTGCATAATCTGAGTCGTGATCATAGCGCAATGCAGCAGCTTTTTTCCGTTTTGTCTTCATATGCAAAAAATCCACTCCTTGTCCCGAATAAAAAGTACGATCTGCTAGCTTTTCCATTTGGCTTAACGGCTTAACCAGTACGATTAAAAAATGGTAATCAAGCATTCCAAGTCCATCTCTCAACAATGGTTGTTGCGCCATTGCTTTGTCTTTCAATGGGTCATGATCCCCCTGAGGAAAGGGTATTCTTGCCAAAGGAAGATAAAACAAGATCCAACAGCGGACAAAAAACGACATATCTCACAAGAATGAGGTACCAATGCCTGACCAGCACAAAAACTACTCGTGCATTTTCCAGTAATCCCGGTCAAATATACACATAACTGCCGCATCATGATAAGTTCCGTTCACAAAAAACATCTCCTGTGTAACACCTTCCATTTGAAATCCAGCTTTTTCGTAAATATGTATCGCCTTTTCATTCGTCGTGTCCACATACAAGTACAGTTTATGCAAATTGATTACGGAAAAAGCATAGTCCATAGCCAGTCTTGTTGCCGTATAGGCATAACCCTTACCTTGGAAATCCGGGTGAATGATAATGGTGAATTCGGCATTCCGATGACGTGGATCAATGCTGACCAGTTCAACAAATCCAACTTTTTCGTCTATGTTCATTAAAATAAATTGCCGGTGCCTCTGATTGTCCATGTTTTTATCAAAAGAGTCTTCCCGGTGGGCAAAGGACAAATACGGCTCCTCGAACCAGTAGCTTATGATTTCCGGATTGTTATATAACGCATGAATAAACTCCAAATCTGTTTTTTCCAAAGTTCTTAAAGTTAGATTTTCATTCATTTTAACCATTCTCCATTCTTTTCTTATCGCCTCGGCAAACAAAGGCAAACACTTCGGCAACCGCCTGAAACAATTCTTCCGGAATTGTTTCATTAATATTAAGCTCAGTTAAAAGTACACAAATGATGCATCTTCCTGTAACCTGGACATCATTTTCTTGTCCCTTTTAATAATCTCTTCTGCTATCATGCTTTTCCGAGACTGCACTATTGGTGCCTCACTTGCGCCATGATCATAGCGTAATGCAGCAGTTTTTGCCGTTTATTCATATGCGAAAATCCACTCCTTGTGTGGAATAAAAACTACTATTTGCTTTCGCTTTTTCCTTTTGACTTAACGGTTTTACCGACACTGTCGACAAATGGTAGTCAAGCTTTTCAAGACCCGCTTTTAACATTGGTTTAAGTGCATTCGTTTGGGCATTCAATGCACTGTGATCATTATAAATCGTTATCGCAACCGACCGTTTTTGCACATTCATATCAATAACTGTTTCGTTTAAATGAGCTAAATCCAAATAAAACAATACCCGACAATAATCAGCACTAATTTCTCCTGTCTCGGTCTTTTTCCCTGCAAATTCAAGCTGCAAATCTTGATTTAGTCCGAGCCTTTCACCAGGCAGTAATAAGCTTGCCTGAATGAAATTGGCCGATTCGTGTACCGAGTTAAGCTGTAAACCATTAATAAAATGCAGTAATTGTTGGGCCCGTTCATGGGTTATCCCATCACTGTTGTGCAACAGTTGCAGCAGCATTGCTTTTACTGTCATAGTCTGATCTTTCGTTACAAGCTGATTTTCATAATCCAACCCTGTGAATTGCAAAACTTGTCTAATTTGAGTTAAAAACTGCTCTCTTGGATTTGATAATGTAACGTACCTATTCCGTATCATATTCGTTAGCAGCAGTTCCAGCTTTGGATCGAGTTGATCCGTGGACGCCGCAGTTAAAAAGCTTAAAAAGGTTCGTAATGATTCCGGATTATTTTGTACGGGTTGCTTTATATGCCGTGCTTGTTTATCTGTAAGCGATGGCAATACTATTTCATTAATTTCTTGTTTTAGTACAGTAAATTCATTTTGTGTTAAAGGCTTATTTTTCTGCAATGCTTGATGGATAGCATCTGTCCATTTTTGCAGGAACGGTTGCACAACCTTTCCAAATCGTCTGCTGTTGGATTGCTCCAGCATTCTTAAAATGGAGCCATCATCCAAATGAAACGGTAAGGAAAGCCCCTTGCCATTATTATATTGTTTCTCAAACCCCGTCCATTCGGCCTTCCACGTTGCAAAATTAACGGTTGTATCCAGAAATCCAGCAGCTTTTGCGAATTGAAAAAATGTCGGGCTATTACGGTTTACCTCTGTAATGATGTGTTTCACTAAAACATTTTGTCTATTTGTTCCATCTGTTAGGGCAGTAAGGCGTTCTATTAAAGAAAGTTGTTGCAGTGCCATATTTGTATCTTGTTTAAGCTGTAACAGTAGTGCGTTTATTCGTTCTGAAAATCCGCTCGTACTTTTCGTGTACAACGCCTGAAAAATTGAATCCGTCAATGGTAATTTTGTCGCAATTATTTCCTTTATTACTTGCCTTGCCTGGATTTTATTTTCTGTATTATCTATTAGTTGAAATGCTTTGGTTATCTGTTCTTTATCAAACGGGATTTTCTCCGTCATCAGAATCTGTATTAATGCTTTATTTTGTTTCGTCGCTTTTAGGCCTAATTGCTTCAAGAGATTCATGACATTATCCGTCATATTGCTTTTGACCTTGTCACCAAGCACCTTCAGGCGAATGATATCGTCCGTAGCTTGTACTTGAAAATGATAGGTTTCCCCTATGGTTAATGAAGCTTCTAATTGAGCAATCATTTTTTGTGTTCCAATTTGAATTTGTGCTTTATTGTTTGGATATAGATGTAAAACTTTTCCTTGGATAATCTGCCCTTGCCTTAATACTTGTTTCGTATGATGTACATCGGATTTGGCGGGAGATGTGATGTGCTGAATGCTCAAGTAGAATCACCTCATTTTCCTAATGTTTACTTTGCTGCATTGCTAACCGGGGCATACGATTTCCGATGATAGGGTGAAATACCATACTGCAAAAGCATATCTAAATGATGCTTCGTTCCATACCCCATATTCGAGGCAAAATCGTAGTACGGAAATTCGGTATGTATTTTTTTCATGATCTGATCACGCGTAACCTTTGCTAAGATACTAGCGGCTGCAATCGAGATACTCTTTTGATCCCCCTTGACAATTGCTTCCGAGGAGCAAGGAAGATCAGCTAAACGAACGGCGTCAATTAATATATGATCTGGTATTGGATCTAACTGATTGACTGCCTCGTACATTGCTAATTTGGTTGCTTCAAATATATTAATCTCGTCTATTTTTTGATTGCTAATGACGGAAATACCATAACTTACTGCCTGCTTTTTGATGATGTCAAAAAACTGATTACGGGTTGCTTCATTTAATTGTTTGGAATCATTTAAACCGAGCAAAGTAAAATCCCGTGGTAAAATAACGGCAGCTGCCACTACCGGACCTGCTAGCGGACCTCTTCCTGCCTCATCCATTCCGGCAATATAAGTACAGCCATTATCATAAATTCTGTTCTCATACAGACACATTTCCGCAAACTTCTTCTCAAGATCCTGATCTTTCTGTTTTTGGCGATCATAGCGTTCCACTAATTGCTGGACACCTTTTCGTTCATCCAGACGCAATTCTGCGATAAGTTCTTCATTGATCTGATTTGCTGCAAATAATTGCTTTAATAGAGCAATTGATTTTCTGTTCATCTGTACACCTCTATCTTTATATCGGCTAAAACCGCATTACTTTGAGTAATAAAAAATAGGCATCCACCCGGAGATGTATGCCAAATCCATCAATCTTCAACTGACTCCAATGTTATTCTGCCCAGTTTGCCTGTCCGAAGATCGCGTATGACGACATCGGCAACCTTATCAAAATTAACATTGCCACCGCTTTCCAGACAGCCTCGTTGTTTACCAATTATCTCAAAAATTTCCCACATATCCTCCATATCAGGAGCAATTTGATATCTTTCTTCAAGCAAATCGGGATAATGCTGCTGCATGTACGTGATTACGAAAGCCGTTATATCCTGCATGGATAGCAGCTGGTCTTTTATCGTGCCTAATGCAGCAAGTCGATATCCAACAAGCTCATCTTCAAATTTCGGCCACAATATTCCCGGTGTGTCGAGCAATTCAAAATCTTTCTTTACCTTGATCCATAATTGCTGTTTGGTCACCCCAGGGCGATCTCCTGTTTTGGCGATTTTTTTGTTGGCAAGGCGATTAATTAATGTTGATTTACCGACATTCGGAACCCCGACAATCATGGCCCTTGCTGGACGGGGCTGTATTCCCTTGGCCTTCAGTTTTTCCATTTTTTCCTGGCCAAGCTCTTTAGCATTTTGGATGACGTGTTTTATATCTGCTTTATCATTTACATCGATCGCTACTGCTTTTGTACCTCTTTCATT
Organism: Virgibacillus dakarensis; assembly: GCF_900155625.1. NCBI lineage: Bacteria > Bacillati > Bacillota > Bacilli > Caryophanales > Bacillaceae > Virgibacillus > Virgibacillus dakarensis. Next base: position 1,066,224 of record NZ_LT732553.1, on the reverse strand, counting down.
AAAATAATCGACCCATTTTGTTGTTTCCCGCTGATCAGCCAAGTCTTTTTTCATCAAAACAATCATTTTTGACTTATTCTGTAAAGCCTGCTGCAGCATTGGGTTTTGCGATGATAATGGGGCGCGTGCATCAACTAATTCCATTACAAAATCAACTAGCTTTAACTTTTCCTCGACTTCACGTCGTGCTTTAGCCATGTGGCCTGGAAACCATTGTATCGGCATACCTTTTCACCCTATTCTTTTAATAACCGGAAACGATCGAATGGCCAGTAGACCAAACTGGTTTTTCCAACGATCTGATCCTCAGAGATCAATCCTAGTATACGGCTGTCTGTTGAGTTATCACGATTGTCACCGAGAACCAATACGTATCCATCAGGTATGGTTGTATCATTACCAGGTAAATCCTCTAACCGAAAATCATCCGTTAACACTTCCTGCGGTTCTAAATTTTCTTTCTGTTCCTCCAAGAAGGGTTCATCGACCGGTTCGCCATCAATATATAATACTTCATCTTTGACCGCAACATGCTCACCCGGCAGGCCAATTACGCGTTTGATAAAATCCTTCTTGTCCGTTGCATGAAAAACAACGATATCAAAGCGATCTGGTTCGCTAATGTTGTATACAAATTTGTTCACAATCATTTGATCCCCATTGTGCAATGTCGGTTGCATCGATGGACCGTCTACAACTATCGGGGCAAAAAAGAACGTCCGGACAATCAGAGCAAGTCCTAATGCAATCAACAGTGCCTTTAACCAGTCAAACCACTCATTTTTCTTCCGTTTGGCCATTACTTCCACTTCCCTCTACCAACTGCAATATGTATAGTGTAAACACTGGACTATTTTCCTATTCGAAAGAGAAAAAGAGCTTGCAACAGTGCCAAGCTCCTTCCTTTCTTTCTTAATTCATTCAACTTTCTACTGGCAGCAAAAGCCACGTCCAGTTCCAGCGCCCAGGGGCTAGTGGACTTCCTTCACCTCCGTACGATAAGTCAACATCGGTTCGCTTCCAGCTCACCGTGTTTCCTTTATCTCCTACGGTTCAGTCCAGTCCATACGCCCCTAACCGGGCACTTCCACTTTTGAATTTATCGACGTTCTTTAATTCGTGCTGCTTTACCGCGTAGATTACGAAGATAGTATAGTTTAGCACGACGTACGATACCACGACGGGAAACTTCGATTTTCGCAATTCGAGGTGAATGCACTGGGAATGTACGTTCAACACCTACACCATAAGAGATTTTTCTTACTGTAAACGTTTCGCTGATTCCACCGTTTTGACGCTTAATAACGACGCCTTCAAACACCTGAATACGTTCGCGCGTTCCTTCAACAACTTTAACGTGAACTTTTACAGTGTCACCCGCGCGGAAATCAGGATGATCTGTGCGAAGCTGATCTTTTGTGATGTCTTCGATTAATTTTTGCATCCTACTTCACTCCTTCCAAACCAATGCTCATATCTCACCAGGTGACAGCGGAACATCGTTTATAGCCCTTAAGCCGTACACTTAAGCACAACAATTAATATACCATAACAGTGAAGTGAGTTCAACTGTTTTCCGGTTAAATTCAATACTTTACGATGCATTTACCATTTTTTCTTTCTGTCATTGTTTCCATGAATTTTGTGATGGATATACTCCCGGTTATTCAATTGATACACATTTGCGGCACCAATAGCAACTACCATGAAAATAAACCCAACGATCATGCCAAATGTGAAGTAACCTAATAGGAAGCTTACGATAATAGTTATTAAAAGAACGGCTAAAAGATATAATAAAAATTTTTTCAAAGAACCTTCCTCCCCAAATCCAAGTTGCCTGCATTCAAAATTTAGGATTTATTATAGCTATTCATTCTTCCAATAATATCGCGATTCCTAACATAATATCCAAGCTGATAAAATCATTGTCTATCTTCTATCATACTTATTCTGAATTTCATCCAACAAGATCAAATCTTTTTCCGATAAATTCTCCCGCTCAATCAAATCTCTCCGCCGTTCATATGTCCGTCGTAACGATTCCTTCCTGCGCCATTGTGCAATTTTCCCATGATCACCGGAGAGCAAGATGTCTGGAACCTTCATGCCGCGGAAATCTGCTGGACGGGTATAATGCGGGTGCTCCAGTAATCCGGTTGAAAAGGAATCCTCTGGAGCTGATTCCTTGTTACCCAGCACATCCGGCAGCAGCCTGACAACACTATCAATAACTACCATTGCCCCAAGTTCCCCACCGGTTAGGACATAATCACCAATCGAAATTTCATCTGTTACAAGATGGTCCCTTATTCGTTCATCATAGCCTTCATAATGGCCACAAATGAAAACTAGATGTTCCTCCTTAGCCAATTCTTCCGCTTTCTTCTGATTATATGGCTCTCCCTGTGGACACATGAGGATAATTCGAGGTTTTGACTTGTCCTTCGTAACAGCCGAAACAGCATCAAATATCGGCTGCGGAGCCAAAACCATTCCTGCTCCGCCGCCATATGGGTAGTCATCTACTTTGCTATGCTTATTTTCCGTGTAGTCGCGAAAATTGATCAGATTGTAGCTGAACTTATTTTTTTCCTGGGCTTTTTGCAAAATGGAAGCATTAAAGACACCAGAAACCATCTCAGGAAAAAGCGTCAATACGTCGATATGCATCAGTCAAGCAGTCCTTCCATTGGCTCGATGATAACTTTCTTATTCGTGATATCCACTTCTTTTACAACATCCTCGATATACGGTATAAGCAGATCTTTCCCGGTTGACTGTTTCACGATCCAGACATCATTCGCCCCGGGTGCCAGAATCTCGCTTATCTTTCCAATTTTTTCCTCGTCATTGGTATACACATCACAGCCGATAATTTCATGGTAATAGTATTCATCTTCTTCCAGCTCCGTCAACTGTTCTTCAGAAATTTTTAATTGTGCACCTTTAAATTGCTCAACGTCGTTTATGTTATCATAATCCTGGAAGTGAACAAGGTCAAAACCTTGATGCATTCGATGGCCATCAATAATTAATGGAAAGGGTTCTTCTCTCTCTTTTACAACGTATAACGTTTCACCAATTGCAAAACGTTCTGCAAAGTCGCTGATTCGGAGTACCTTCACCTCACCGCGGATTCCATGTGTATTTACAATTTTTCCAACGTTGTACATGTTTTCTGTCATACTTTTCACCTGCTATTCATCAATCCGGATGACAACATCATCTTTAATGACAATTGCCCTATCTTCCATAATCTCATTCCAATGCGTTCCAACATCTACCTCAACAAGAGCTTCAACTTCCTTTTCAACGATTTCACTGCCGATTTCCAGCATGTCCAGCTGCTCCATTTTAAAATCAAGCAGCTTCATTTTCTCTTTCCGATTTTTAATTTCCTGCTGAAAACGGCTGGTCACTTCTTGTTTAGATACCCCTGTCTTGTTTTGCAATTTACGTTGTTCAAACAACAGTTGTTGACACTCTTGTTCAAGTCGCATTTTATGGTGATGAAAATTCATTTGCAATTTTTCCTTGCTCTTCTCTGTGACAATTTGTTTGATTAATACCTTTTTGATTATTTTCATACCTGTTCCTCGCTCTCATAAAACGATCTAAAACAGTCATGTGTAAAAAGGGAAAGGTATTCCCTCTCCCTTTACATAATATCCAAATAAATTCGTTTGTTTGTATCCTTTTGCGCTGCATATACAACGGTACGGATTGCTTTTGCAATACGTCCGTTTTTACCGATTACCTTCCCGACGTCCTCCTGATTTACAGTTAGATGGTAAACAATCTTCGTTTCTTCTTCTGTCTCCGTTACAGCAACATCGTCGGGATGATCGACAAGTGGGGTTACAATTGATTCGATTAGGGCTTTCATGATATCACACTACCTTACTATTGGTTTTTTTGGTCGTGGAATTTCTTCATGATGCCTTGTTTTGAAAAAAGGTTACGCACTGTATCACTAGGTTTTGCACCGTTTGTCATCCAGCTAAGCGCTTTTTCCTCATCAATCTTAACTTCAACCGGGTTAGCTACCGGATTATATGTTCCGATCTGTTCGATTTGACGTCCGTCACGAGGAGAACGCGAATCAGCTACCACAATGCGGTAAAAAGGATTTCGTTTTGATCCCATACGTTTCAAGCGAATTTTAACAGCCATGTTTTGCACCTCCAATTAAATGTTTATCACAAGTTTAGATTCTATCAGAAACTGGTTTGTCTGTAAAGTGTTTTTCCATTACAACACAAATATACGCTAAAGGCCGGGTTTATTTCGTCAGCGGAAAGAGCCACGTCCAGCTCTCTCGCCCAGCGGCTAACCGGGCGCTTCCGCTTTTGTGCTTACATAAAAGGAAACTTCATTCCCTTGCCTTTTTTCCCTTTTTGCATGTTGGTCATCTGCTTCATCATTTTCTTCATTTCACTAAATTGTTTAAGCAGACGGTTGACCTGTGATACCGTTGTGCCAGAACCCTTGGCAATCCGTTTTTTACGACTTGCATTCATAATTTCAGGTTCCTGCCGTTCCTTTTTCGTCATGGATTGAATGATTGCTTCAACCTTCGTCAGCTGGCTTTCATCAATCTGGGCATTTTTCAGCCCTTTCATTTTTCCTGCGCCGGGCATCATGGACAAAAGGTCTTCTAGTGGCCCCATTTTCTTTACTTGTCCCATTTGTTCCAAAAAGTCATCAAAGGTAAAGGACATGGAACGCATTTTTTCTTCTAATGCTTTTGCCTGCTTTTCATCGACAGTTGTTTGTGCTTTTTCGATTAAGGTTAAGACGTCACCCATACCAAGAATTCGAGACGCCATTCGTTCTGGATGGAAGGCTTCTAGTTGATCGAGCTTTTCGCCCATTCCGGCAAACTTAATCGGCTTATCGGTTACAGCCTTAATCGACAAAGCAGCACCACCGCGGGTATCGCCATCGAGCTTTGTCAGTACTACACCGGAAATATCCAGTTGTTCATTAAAGCTTTCCGCAACATTTACCGCATCTTGTCCGGTCATCGCATCCACAACAAGGAAAATCTCATCTGGCCGGACTGTTGTTTTTATTTGCTGCAATTCATTCATCAGTTCATGGTCAACGTGCAAACGTCCGGCTGTATCAATGATGACATAATCGTTATGTTCTTCTTTTGCCTGTTCAATCGCTTTCCCGGCAATGTCAACCGGATTTGCATCTGTCCCCATAGAAAATACCGGCATGTTTAACTGTGTTCCTAACGTTTCCAGCTGTTTGATTGCCGCCGGCCGATAAACGTCACAGGCAACTAAAAGCGGATTGCGATTATGTTTCTTTCGCAGTAAATTAGCAAGCTTTCCTGTCGTTGTTGTTTTACCAGCACCTTGCAGACCAACCATCATAATAACAGTTGGGGATTTATCAGCAACTGCAATCTTGCTTTGTTCACCGCCCATCAGATTGGTTAATTCTTCTTTAACAACTTTAATAACCTGCTGCCCGGGTGTCAGGCTTTCCATTACCTCCTGACCTACAGCACGTTCCTTAATCCGCTTGATTAAGTCCTTTACTACCTTAAAGTTTACATCGGCTTCAAGCAAAGCGAGACGAACTTCACGTGTCATTTCTTTAACGTCTTGTTCACTCACCTTACCCTTACCTGTTATTTTTTTAATTGTACTTTGTAAACGGTCGGAAAGTCCTTCAAACGCCATAGAAGGTGTCCCCCTAATCTAATTCTTTTAATTGTTCGATCATCGTTAAAATTGCATTGCTTGCTTTAGTAGCTTCTGCTGCTTGTTCCAATTTTTCCAGGAGAGCAGCACGTTTCTGGAATTTCTCGTATAAATGCAGTTTTTTTTCATAGGTTTCAAGCATCATTTCAGTACGTTTAATATTATCATAAACAGCCTGTCTCGATACTTGCGATAATTCCGATATCTCACCGAGCGAATAATCCTCCAGATAGTACATTTCCATATAGCTCCGCTGCTTAGGGGTTAATAGTGCTTGATAAAAATCAAATAAATAATTGACTCGTGTCGTCTTTTCCAGCAATCCGAACACCCCTTGTTAAGTGGAATCCCTTTACAAATTTATACTACCATTATTCGCTGTCCTCTTCAAGCAGATCAGCAAATAAACCATAGACAAACGCATTGGCATCAAATACTTGCAGATCATTCACCTGTTCGCCGAGCCCGACAAATTTCACTGGAATATGAAGTTCATTGCGGATTGCCAGCACAATGCCGCCTTTGGCCGTACCATCTAGCTTCGTTAACACAATTCCGGAAACGTTTGTTGCTTCGGAAAACGTTTTAGCCTGACTCATGGCATTTTGACCTGTAGTTGCATCTAACACAAGTAATACTTCGTGTGGTGCACCAGGAATTTCCTTTTCGATAACCCGCTTCACCTTGGCAAGCTCATTCATTAGATTGACTTTATTTTGCAGCCTGCCAGCTGTGTCACAGATCAATACATCCGCACCCCGGGACTTTGCCGCCTTTATTCCATCAAAAATCACGGCTGCCGGATCACTGCCAGCGTTTTGTTTAATGACATCAACGCCAGCACGTTCACCCCATACCTCCAGCTGTTCAATAGCACCGGCCCGGAATGTGTCACCCGCTGCTAAAATTACTTTGTTACCCTCCTGTTTTAACTGATGGGCGAGTTTTCCAATTGATGTAGTTTTACCAACACCATTTACACCGACAACCAATATAACGGTTAATTCATTTTCCTGGAGATTCAATACCTCGATTTCCTCATCGTCGTCACCGTAATAGATTTCGACCAGTTTTTCGGAAATAACTTCTTTTACTTCCTTCGTATCTTTAATATTTCGGCGTTTCACTTCCATTTTCAGTTCGTCAATCAAATCCATTACTGCTGTCACACCAACATCAGCTGAAATTAAAACCTCCTCCAGCTCTTCAAAAAAATCCTCATCGACTTTGCGGTAGCGAGCAATCAAATCATTGATTTTTCCCGAAAAAGAATTACGTGTTTTCTTCATCCCTTCTTTATATTTCGCTGACACTTCCTCGGAATCTTTTTGTTGAAATTTATTTTTCAGTTTATCCATGAAACCCATATTATCCACTTCCTTTTTTACTGGAATAGCGTATATAAACTAAGGAGCCATATTCATTATCAGGATAGGCCGCGTTGCGCCAAGCGGCTAACCGGGGCGCTTCCGTTTTTCCTTCTTATGACGTCATTAATTCCTGTGTGTCCTCCAGGCGAACAGAGACCAACCGTGAAACACCAGATTCCTGCATGGTCACCCCATACAATACATCTGCCTCTTCCATTGTACCTTTACGGTGGGTAATCACAATAAATTGTGTTTCTTTACTGTACATTTTTACATATTTGGCAAAGCGGACTACATTTGCCTCATCTAGTGCCGCTTCGACTTCATCAAGCACACAAAATGGCACCGGTCGTACGCGTAAAATGGCGAATAATAACGCAATCGCCGTTAACGCGCGTTCTCCACCGGATAGCAACCCTAGGTGCTGCAGTTTTTTACCTGGTGGTTCAGCAATAATATCAACACCAGTATCCAGCAGATTTTTCGGATCGGTTAATTTTAGTTCAGCACGTCCACCGCCAAATAGTTCCTTAAAGACAATTGCAAATTCTTCTTTTATTTGTGAAAAGGTTGATGAGAAGCGATTTTCCATCTCTTCATCCATCTCGGCAATAACGTTATGCAATGTTTGTTTCGCTTCTACCAGGTCAGTTTGCTGTTCCGATAAAAACGAATAACGCTCAGAGACACGCTCATATTCTTCAATTGCACCTAGATTAACGGTACCCAGCCGCTCGATCGATTGTTTCAGCGCTTCGACATTTCGCTTCACAGCTTCTGTATCTGAGGCTTTCTCATACGTCTGTTTCGCTCGCTCGTAAGTCAGCGTATATTCGGTTTGCAGTTTTGTAAGCCTATTTTCCAGATCAACATCCAGCCGATTTGCTTTTACCTCTTTAGTTTGAATTACCTCTACCAATGCCTGATGCTGTTTATTTTCTTCCTTCAGTTCCCGTTCTTGATCTTGAACAAGTTGTGTCCGCTTTGAACGGTCGGCACGCATTTCCTGAATCTTATTCGTAATTTGTTCCTTTTCGCCCTGTTTAACCTGAATATGTTCGTCAATTTCTTCTTCTGTTACTTCATTTTCCTTGAGATCAATTAATTCCGTCAATTTCATTGTTAACAGTTTATGTTGCTCTTCTAGTTCTGTCAATTGCTGCTGTCGTTCAGCAGTTTTTTCGCGCTGACTTTTCAGCCGTTCCTCTTGCTCCGCAAGCATTACCTGATATGCGTGATAATCCTGCTGCAACTGTTCCTGATTTTCCTTAAACAGTAAATCCCGTTCGGTTAAGTCAGCAATTTTCTGCTGAACTGCTGTCAATTGGTCGTTAAGTTCATTCAGCTCATTAGACAATTGTATCGCCCGTTGCTTAAGCTGCTCTAAATCTGCATCAAATTGCTGCTTATCCTGGTCATACATGGTTAAATTTTCATTTAATGATGCTTGCTTTAGTTCGATTTCTTTTAATTTTGACTGCATTTGCTGCAATGCATTCTGTTCCTCTACTAAATTCTCTTGCTGGGATTCCAGTTCTACTTCCTTTTGTTCGATTGTGTGCTTTTCTTCGTTTACACCTTGTTCAAACGAAATGGCCCGCTCCTGAAAATCAGCAAGTTTCGCGGTTATCTCCTGCAAGTCCTTATCCCGGGTAAACAACGACTGATTCGTTTTCTTTTTCGCCCCGCCTGACATGGAACCGCCAGGATTAACGACATCCCCATCCAGTGTTACAACCCTAACCTTCCGGGAAGCCATTTTGGCAATGTCATTTGCATCCTTTAATGTTTTGGCAACAATTGTCTGCCCCATTAAATGATTGATTGCTTTTTGGTACTTTTCGTTACAGGTAACTAAATCAGCAGCAATTCCTACGTATCCTTGATGACTTTCCGCTTTAGCCAAAATATCCCTTGTGACATATCTTGGCTGAATGGAAGCCAGCGGCAAAAAGGTGGCACGACCGCTATTTGTCTGTTTTAGCCAGGCAATCGCCTTCCTTGCTGCAGCATCATCCGCTACGACAATATGCTGCGCCTGACCGCCCAGAGCTGTCTCAATAGCGGTTATGTATTGTTTTGGTACATCAACCAGTTCAATTACTGCCCCATCAATTCTCTCAAGCTTTTGTTCCTCCCGTGCTTTTAAGACGGCTTTCACACCATAAAAAAAGCCTTGAAAATCCTCTTTCATTTCTTCGAGCATTTCCTTTTTTGATTTCAGTTTTTCGATATATTGATAACCTTGATAAAGCTTGGTTTGGGATTCTTGAAAATCGGTGCGATGCTGCTCCAGTTCCGTTTTCAACTGTTTAATGGACGCTTCTTTTTCCTGATAACGTTGCTGCTGCTTGGCAAGGGATTGATTTATTTGCGTCTGTTGTTCATCCAAATTTTCCCTGGCTGCTAAAAGATCACTAAACTTTTCTGCCTGTCGATCTTTTTTTACAGTGATTTGCTCAAGCTGCTGCTCGATCGAATGCTTTTCATTCCGTTTAGCTGCCTGGTCGTTCAAATACTCAATATAGTCCGCTTTTAATTCTTCAATTTGCTCGCTAATATTTTCTTTATCCATTGTCAGTTTTTTTTCCAGCTGTTCGGCCTTTTGTTTCGTTTCCCGACGCTGTTCCGTCAGCTCATGCAGTTGCTTTTTTTCCGTGGCTAACTCCTGTTCTAACTGTTCTATACGTGCCGTTGCTTCCTGTTGCTGTGATTCTAATTCAGCCTTGTTTTCGGAAAAATGCTTGGTCCGTTCATTTAACACTTGCTTTTTCCCTGCAAATTGTTCCAGTTCCTGGGTAATCGATAACAGGGATGATTGAAACAATTCAATTCGTTCATCGAGATCCTGAATAAATTGCCTTTCTTCTTCCACCTTTGCTTCCTTCTGCTGGATTGTCGTTTTCAGTTCAATTTCCCACATTTTTTCCGTTTCAATTTCAGCCAGCAATGTTTTCCATTCCCCATGGAGCTGTTCAATTTCCGCAATTAACAGCGAAATTTCCTGTTCTTTTAATTGTTCCTTCTGTTTCAGATATTCCTGCGCAGTTTCAGCTTGCTGCTGTAGTGGATCAATCTGTGATTCAATTTCATGAATAATATCTTCTACCCGATTTAAATTTTCCTGTGTTTCCGCTAATTTATATTCCGCTTTCTTTTTCCGCTGCTTATATTTTAAAACTCCTGCTGCCTCTTCAAAGATAGTCCGGCGTTCTTCCGCTTTCGAGCTTAAAATTTCTTCCACTTTCCCCTGACTAATAATCGAAAAAGCTTCTCGTCCAAGCCCAGAATCCATAAATAAATCAACAATATCTTTTAAACGGCAGGATTGTTTATTAATATAAAATTCACTGTCTCCTGAACGATAAACACGGCGCATTACACTAACCTCTTCATAATCAAGCGGCAATGTTTGATCCGTGTTATCCAATACTAATGTAACCTCTGCGACATTTAACGGTTTTCTTGTGTCACTCCCCTGAAAAATGATATCTTCCATTTTAGAGCCGCGTAATGATTTGGCCGATTGTTCCCCAAGAACCCAGCGCAGTGCATCGGTAATATTACTTTTGCCGCTTCCATTCGGTCCAACCACTGCCGTAACACCAGGAACAAAGTCAACATTAATCCGCTCCGCAAATGATTTAAAGCCAACACTTTCCAACCGTTTTAAATACATAACCATTCTCCTATCTTGCGGAAGCCGGAAGTAAGAGTCAGATTAACAGCGATCAGCAATATCGCTATTTTTTATATCTTAACCTCTTTAAACTTCGACTTCTCACCGTGCACCAAACAAAATTGTCTTTGGCTTTTTACCGCATTTATTTTATCATAAAGGGAGGAACAAAAGAAGAGCAAGACTGCTTTCCTACATATTTGGCATTATTTTTTACTATATTTTATGAAATGGGGGTGTTCATGTGGGTTTGGAAAATCCAACTGCAGAAAATTTAAAAGTAATCCTGGACGAATTGGCTGAAATGCTTGGTGTGGTGAACCGTTCCATAATGGATCCCGAAGATTATGATTTGGATAAATTCGAGGACTTGAAATTCATGTATGATATGGTTAAACAAAAAGGGCGGTTAAGTGCATCGGAAACGCAGGCTTTTATTGATGAATTGCGGGCTGTTCGGAAAGGGTGAACAAATGAGAATGTAATGTAAAAGAAGACTGGAATTTGTTTCTATTAGACTCATAAATAATTAGCAGTGCATCACTTGCATGAATAAGTGATGCTTTTTTATGTCTTTCATAAGATTATTCCTAATGACTACCTCCGCTAATTATATTCTAATATGGATAAAATTTGTCAAAACGGATAAACCTAAGTTTATCCTATATGAGGAGGATAATTATCATGAAACCAGAAATTAAATCAAACAGCACATATGAAAATTTAACATCAACGGAAATGGGTAAATTGTGGGTAGTTTATCAAGGAAATACCATGGCCAAGTGTGTTCTTCGTTATTATCTTCAACATGTTGAGGATAAGGATATCGAAAAGGTGATAGAAAACGCACTGAACCTGAGTGAGACGCTGCTTGAAAAGGTTGCAGCAATATTTACTCGAGCAAACTTCCCTGTACCAATTGGTCTAACAGAAGACGACGTGAATTTGGATGCTCCCAGGCTTTTTTCCGACGAATTTTATCTGCATTATTTAAAATATACGAGTAAATCCGGTATGAGCATTTATGCGATTGCTATACCTATTATGATAAGAAACGATATTAGAGAATTCTTTATTAATGCCTTTGATTCCACCGCAGACCTTATAAAAGAGGTTAATGATGTACTATTAAAGAAAGGCTTTTTACCAATTCCTCCATCAATCCCTGTTCCAGACCAGATTGATTTTATCAAAAAACAAGATTATTTAAATGGCTTTTTTGGAAATGTTCGTTCACTTCATGCTCTGGAAATCGCCCATCTTTACGATAACATTGAAAATAATATAGCTAGCAAGGCACTATTAATCGGATTTAGTCAAGTTGCCAAAGATGAACAAGTTAAGAAATTCCTTTTAAGAGGTAAGGAGCTTTCCAACAGACATATAGAAACCTCTGCGCAGCAGCTGCACAAGAATAATTTGCCATCTCCGACATTACTCGATGACCTTGTAAGTACTACTACTGTCGCGCCTTTTTCAGATAAATTAATGATTACGCATAAAATAGACATGTTTTCCATGAAAATCAGATCCTATGCTAATGCAGCATCACTCAACGGAAGACGTGATATTGGCGGAATGTATGCGAAGTTTTTAAAGGATGTCGCACTATATGTTGAGGATGGTGCTAATATTGCGATTGACAATGGCTGGATGGAACAACCACCAAAGGCAGCTGATCGAAATGATTTGGCGAAAAAGCGAGACTAAAAAGGGACAGGTTCCATGTCCCAATTTTTTTGAACTATCATAAGGACCATAATAGTAAGTGCTATCCTATCGCGATGGCTACTTGCTTCCAATATATATTTTATCCTGCCCTCTTCATCCTATTTCCATGATCCGTATGAGCAGAAGAACCAGCCAATTAAGCAAACTATGGCATCCAAATGTTGGTGACCTAGGATAAGGAAAGGGACAAGATTACGCTGTTTAAGCGTTATAAGTACGTTTCATATCATTTTTAACTAGTAGTAACACACTAACACGTAAGTCCCTTTCAAATCTGTATTTATTCGTCTAACGGATTAATAATAGCCAATACCTGATGATCCTCCCATCTCCCATTGATCTTCACATTCTTTTTCGCAATTCCTTCTTTGTGAAAACCCGATTTCTCCAGTACCCGGATAGACCCAATGTTATGTGGCATCACTCCAGCCTCAATTCGATGCAGCTTAAGCGTAGCAAACGCATAGTTCACAAGTAATTGCACAGCTTCTGTGGTATAACCTTTACCATTATGTGCTTGATCTAAAAAGTAGCCGATAAATGCAGCTTGTACTGAGCCGCGCGTCACTTGGAAAAGATTGATTGTTCCAACTAACCGATTATCATCATTTTTAAAAATCCCAAAATTATAATCACTATCTTGATCTCTATTCTCCTTATACGCTTGTATTCGTTTGACTTGTGCTTCAATTGTGTAAAAATCACTGTCCCGTTCCGTTGAAAATTTCTCGAAAAATGTTCTGTTGTCTAGTTGTAATTGAAGTAATGATTCCGCATCCTCTGTGACCAATTCTTTTAGATAAATATGATTTCCTTTGATAATAATCCCTCCGGTAAATTCTTACATACTTATAAATTCGTTAAACTACTTTCAATTCCTTTAAAAACACTATTTTTTATCTGAGAATTGTATCCGGTTAAAGACATCCTCAATTAAAAAAAGCGCATCCTTTACTCCACAATCACGCCCGATCGTATTAGAAGATTGATCTGCAAAATTGGTGTTAGATTTATGAAAGATGGATATTAATGGACTCAGACGATTATTGAAAATAAGGAAGAATCTAGAAAGCGTCTCCCGATCATTCGAGAGACGTTTCTTTTTTTATTCACAATTTTATTGTACGTATTACATAATAGTCTAAATAGATGATGACAAAGGCTACCACGCTCGTCAGAATTGGAACAATAATACTAGCATCTATTAGATCTGAGATAAAATTGATAGTAAAATTTAAGATAATACTACTGTGCAATTTAGAAGCAGCTAATAAAAGTCCCTTTGCTACCTCATAAATCTTTTAGCTTAGAACCTGTCCCTTAGCTTCTTTATCTGCTTTTTCTCATACAGTTTCATTTTTTTGCTGCCTCTAAAAAGCCGCATAAAAAGGCTTTTCGCTCCACTTCTAAAAGGTTTCTGTTACCCGTTTATAGATTTTATTGCCATTTCTTTATCAATTGATTCGCATCCGACTTCAGGGCGTTATAAGCTTTCTGGGATATCAAATCCGCTTTTTTCTGATGATTAAGCAGAAGTATAAATCCTTTCATGTGCTTGACAACCTTTTCCGCTGATCCTTGTTCTTCAAATTGGCTAACGGCGGACAGGTGAACCTTTAAGGCACGGGCGGCACCGTGGTTGGTAAATTCTCCTTCTGCTTCAAACCGTTCAACAAGCGTCTTCATATCAGCTGCACTGGTTAATTGCTGTGGATTGAATTTTACCCACTCCGCTATATCCCGAATAACATATTCAGGAATGTTCTCCGGGATAAAATATTCTTCCGGGGCGCTCATTCCCTCTTCACCTTCCGTAAAAAAGTGGTTGAGCTTTGGATAAAGCCGATATTCTACATTGTTGCGATGGGAGAGTTCTTTTTTCCAAATGGGAATTTCCATGTCTGCTTGTACCTGGTAATCCTCTTCACCCTGAATAATCAGCAGCGGTTTGGTTTGTTCCCTTGCCATCTCAGCAGCTTTAATATCATTTATCGAATCCCAAAACATGGGCTGACCCAGTTGAAAATCCTCGGGAGGATTTTCCCCGGTGAAATCAGGATCATTTAACAGTTCATATTGCCCTTTCATAAACTCATATAGTTCAAGCGGCATCTGACCAAGGGAATGTAGATAATCCAGTTGATCGAGAACCACATCCTGGATCGTTCTTGCAGGCCCTGCCATGACGATCGCTCCTTCGATGTTATTTCTTTTGTCTTTATTGATGATTTGCGGAACCATCATCCCTCCTTGGCTATGACCTAGAATGAAAATTTGATCATCGTCTATTTTTTGCTGCTTTTCGAGCAAATGAGTCGCAAGCATGGCATCATCGGTTGTTTCTTTATCCACAGTGAGTATGGCATTCAATATGTACCAGCCTTGCAATCTTTTTTACCACTAAATGCGGAGAATTTTACCACCTTTTGCGGAAGTCTTTACCATTTTATCGACTCCTGTATACTTAATGTGCATGCCAACCGGCATGACATTAGGAATACAGGAGGTTTTTTATGTTTCCATATCGACAGATGCTGGAATTATATGACGAGGAAAGGAGTTTACGAAATATCGCAGCGATGACTCGCCATTCACGACAAAAAGTCACAGAAGTCATACGATTAGCGGAAAAAAGGGGATTGAAATGTCCATTAGATGAAGAAATGACAGATTCTTGGATTGAAGATTTTCTCTATCCTGAGAAAAAACTGGAAGCTTCAGGTCGGCAAATGATTGATTTTGATTATCTGCATAAAGAGTTGGCCAAACCACATGTTACATTGACATTGCTTCATGAAGAATATGTGAGGAAATCCGAGGAACAAGAAAAGATTCCCTATGCCTACCGGACATTCACGGAGCATTACCATAACTTTGCCCAAAAATATAAAGCAACCTTGCGAATCAAACGGAAACCAGGGGAATTGTTAGAAGTAGATTGGGCAGGTTCTACTTTATTTATCATTGATCCCGATACAGGGGAAAAAGTGAAAGTGTATGTATTTGTGGCAACTTTACCATGTTCGCTGCTTTCCTATGTCGAAGGTTCTTTATCCATGGATTTAGCGTCTTGGATAAAGCTTCATCAACACACGTTTGAATACATGGGAGGAAGCACTCAAATCATTGTTCCAGACAATTTAAAGACAGGAGTGACCAAACATACCCGCAAAGAACTGGTGTTAAACAAAACATACGAAGAAATGGTCCGCCACTATCACTCGGTGGTCATGCCAGCACGCGTGCGTTCACCAAAGGATAAACCGAATGTAGAAGGTTCCGTGAACACGGTGTCAACCTGGATTATTGCCGCATTAAGGAATACTCAATGTTTTACGATAGAGGAAATAAACCAGGAGATTCGAAAGAAACTGGAGGAGTTTAACCACCGGCCTTTCACAAAAAAAGAAGGCTCCCGTTGGTCAGCATTTATAGAAGAAGAGAAGTACGCCCTTACTCCTCTTCCCGCTAAGCCCTACCAGATGTCTGAGTGGCGAACAGCCAAAGTGCAGCCTGATTATCATATCTCTGTAAAAAGTATGTTTTACTCCGTTCCCTATGAGTATATAGGAAAACAAGTCGATGTGAAAGTCTCAGATGAGGCGATTGAAGTTTATTTCAATTACATGAGAATCGCTTCTCATCCAACACTGCATGGGAAATACGGGCAATTTTCTACTGTACATGATCATATGCCGGATAATCATAAACTTTACGTGGAACAAACACCGCAAGACGCATTGGATTGGGCGGAGAATATTGGAGAACATACGCTATTTGTGGTGAAGTTTCTATTGGATAGCTACGAAGTTGAAAAACAAGCAATGAAGTCCGTCTTTGCCCTAAAGAAACTGGAGCGTACCTATACTGTTTATGAAATCGAACGTGCGTGTAAAATGGTGCATGAAATCACGAATCGACCAACCGTGAAAAGTATTCAAACACTTATCAAAAACAATAAAAAAGCAGACTCAGAGAAAACTTTCACACAGAAGAAAGATAATGTGCAAAATAAGCACGGTTTCACTCGCGGGGCTTCTTATTTTGGAGGGAAAAATAAATGAATCAACAGAATATAGATAAACTAAAAGCATTGAAACTATCAGGGATGGCAGAAGCCTATGAAACTATTTCTACCAAGGGAGAAAATAAAGAGATGGATTTTGATACATTATTCGGCATCTTGATTGACCATGAGGAATCCCGGCGGAAAAGCAATAAAATCAATCGACTTCTTAAACAGGCAGCATTTCCTGAGTCTGCCTCTATGGAGGAAATCATCTACTATGAAGATCGAAAACTGGATAAGGATTTAATCTTACGTCTAGCCAGTGGCAGTTATATTCTGGATGGGAGAAATATTATCTTTAAAGGAGTGTCTGGAGCCGGGAAGTCTTGGATGGCTATCGCATTTGGTGTACAAGCATGCCGTCAATTCTTCAAGGTTCAATATACACGACTTCCAGATTTATTAGAAGCATTTAAAATAGCAAAATATCAACAGGATGACAGCTACACCAAATTAATGAAAAAGCTTCTGAAGGTTGACCTTCTTATTCTTGATGAATGGCTGCTTTATACATTAACGGATGAAGAAACAGCTCTCCTTCTTGAAGTGATTAATACAAGACGTCAGGCAAAACAATCCAATATATTCTGTTCCCAATTTGATCTTGATGGATGGTATGAAAAATTGGGAGGCGGAACCCTGGCAGAAGCCATTCTAGACCGGATTGTTCATGATTCTTATGATATTTTTATTGACGGAAAAGTATCGATGCGTGAACGTCTTGGTGTGCACCATCAAAAGAAAAACGATGAAGAGAACAGCAGCCTTTAATAAATACCAAGAATAAGAACAGAAAGGGAGTTTTAAATGAAGGATTACATGACAATATCAGAAACGGTTGATCTCTTACACAACTATGAGTTGGAATGTGATGAAAAAGATGTTAGGCAATGGATAGCTAAAGGTGAAATCGAAGCAACAGAATTTGAAGGGAACTACCATATTTATGAACCAGCTGTGTTATCTTTCTTGATAGATTTAAGTCGTGTTGGAACAGCCTATGAAAAAGGAATTGATGATAAAACCAAAATAGAAAGACTCGAGGAAATGGTGCAGGAGTTACAGAAAGAGATTGATAGACTGCGTTGTGAGAAATTAAAGCTTGAACTTCAATTAGGAATTCTTCCGTTTTAGTGTATAAAGAAATCCCCCCAAACAGTCGGGGGATTTCTTTATACATGTGGTAAAGTGTTCCGCAGTGAGTGGTACATCCCGCCGCAAAAGGTGGTAAAAAAGATCGCACAAGTGGTAAAAATAGTCCGCCGTACACATCCACAGTGTGATTGGGGTCTGCTGTTGTTTTCAATGTATGTTCGAAAGTGCGTTTATTATAACGTAAAACGGCAATCCCTTTTGAGGCAAGACCGTGTGCCAAATCACGAAATGGCTTTAATGCATATGCCCGTTCGTCACGATCGGATGCACCTGAACCCTGAACGAGAACCACTACCGGAAAGGGCCCCTCTCCTTTAGGAATAGATAGTGTCCCAGGCAGGGCAAATGTTCCTTTTCCAACCACCACTTCCTTTTCTGTGAAGGCATCCGGATCACTATATGCAGGATCCTCTGCAACCTCACCTATTTGTACAGTCGCAAGTAAATCATCTACGTTTCCTGACGGGTCAAGCCTGATGATCATTGGAACCGTGGCTTGTTCAAACTTTAGGCCAAGCTCAACATTTGTATGTACCTCATTGGATCCCTTCACCTTGGCCGAACTAAAACCAATGAATGAACCCGAATTGATTTGCTGCAAATAAGTATTCCAGTAGATTTCCAGCCACTGTTCCGTAATCCTTTTCTGTAAATCACTGGAAGTTAATTTCAAGGCATGATAATAGTCGCCCGATTGCATGTTCCGAATAAATTGAATCGCATTCTGTATGAAGTGATTTTTATATTCACTGGTATCAATGACCTGATCATTCCCAGACGAGTTTATACTGTTCTTACCTATATTGTTTAGTAGATTGGGACCGACCAAATCAGCACCTACCAGCTTGGTTGCTGAATGACTTGGCTGAGAAACCGCTTCACTTCCTAATGCAGTCGTTGGCATACTAAGGGTAAGTAGTACCAACCCTAATATCAGAAACCCGTTTCCTATTAAATTTTTCAACAAAAGCCCTCCTTATTGATCTTTCAATCTATGACTCTGTATAAATCTACGTCCTCGCAAACAGAAAGTTTCAAATATCTCTACTTTTGCCTCAATAAAATAAGTGTTTCATATTTATTTCCGCTTCCCTTATTTCCAAGTTGCTGCGTCCCACTTTAATAATGAAGTGTTTTTCCTTATTCTCTATTATTGTTACGCGGCATAACTCCAGCCTCGATTCGGTGCATCTTAAGCGCAGCAAACGCATAGTTCACGAGTAATTAGACTGCTTCCGTAGTGTATCTCTGCATTATGGGTTTTATCTAAAAAATAGCCGGTAAACGCAGCGTGTATTGATCCGCGTACAACTTGGAAAAGGTTGTTTAAAACTAAATGGCCATACGTGGACAATGGATGTTATCAAGGAGCAGGATTTTATTGTTGATATCGTCGCAAACGTTTATACACTTACTGATATTACCCGTTTGATTGAAGAATATAGTGCAAGGCAGGAATAAAGAAAGGAACCTGATGTAAATCTATTAGCAGAACAAACAGTTATTCTAACTGAACACGTTTGGGGGCATCGGGTTCAACTATGTCCTTTAGAGCGTTTATCATATCTTCACCAGTTCTGGTTGATAATCCTCGATTACTTTATTTGCTAACTTAACTGATTTCGGATCTTCATTTGACCTAGTCGCTAACGTAACCTCTTACCCATTCTTGTGTTGTTATACCGGCCTGTACATAAGAACATCAACAGCATATTCATTCTCTGCACTAATGTGATATTAAACTCTTCTGGAATGGTAATCCAATATTCATTTTCAGCTATACCATCCCATTGAATATCCAATATTTCTTTTGCAGCATCTAATCGACCTGTACGCATAAGAATATTCACATTATTTTAGCCGTTAACATAGGCATCTCCCTGATTTTTCTTCTTTCAGCCTATATGATTACAGAAATAAGAATGTACCACTTCTAGCATGTTTTTTACCAACGGCTACCACTGGGTTCACCACTTATTGCTAATGCATCTATCAATGGGTAACGTCAGGAAAGTGCAGATTTACGATGTTAAGGATTTTGAAAGATAAAAGCGCCTTATCTTTAGCGAAGGAATTCGGTTACGATTTTCCACAAACTTGCCTAAAAGGGAAAGATCAAAAGAAATAAGGATTCGCAATGACATCTTTTCCCCAAATAGCTACTCCCATACGATACATAGCTTTTGCATGGATGCGATCATGCCAAATAAAACGACGCATGACCTTTCTTAACGTCCAAAGTTCATCATAACTTCCCTTGAAGATCTGATTTTCTAGATAATTTGGTAATGTTTCCACACATTTTAAACCAACAAGGCGATTTTCATAAATATCCGGATTATTTTCAACCAATGTTCCTATTTCTCTAATGTAATAACTCGTCACATTATTTGTATGCGTTAGTATTTCATTCGCAGTCAAAGGTACTCTGCCGTGAAAAGTTTTACGTGGTTTCCTATTCGTGATATCCTTATCCGGAATGGAGTCATATAATGTTTTAAAATCCTTCGCAGATTTTAAAGCAAGCGATTTCAAATCGAAATATTCTTCTCTCGACAGAGGATCTTTTTCACTTTCAAATAAAACATCTGAATCCGCATCACTGATTTGCAATTCTGACTTCTTTTCCTGCATGACTTTGACAGACAGGCTAAGATTTGTGTTTCTTCCGCGCGCCCACATAAAATAGGATTGTATCTCATCGGGCATTTTCCTCAAAGCCTCTTCTTTTGTCTTTCCTCTAACATATGCCCCAGGGTAATTCCCTACAAAAATTAAATATCCGTCCTCGTTATACTCTACGATGCAATGAATAACTTCTGACACCCCTCACTCACCTCCTTAAGGATTCATGGCCCTGTTGCTTAATAGCATACAACTTTATTTTAAAAGTTACGACTTCTTTAAGTTTACCCAATTTTATTTCACTCAACAGTTAAACAATCGTCCTACAGTAAGGGGATGGCCATCGTAACGATTGCCATAAGACTCTCAGCATGTGCTAGTATACATTGACCCGTTGACGATGAAGAAATAATAAAGCTAATCAACAAATTGAGTATTCATTATTGATTTTAAGGAGAATGCAAAATCCCATCAAAATTAAAAGAATCCGTTTCGAACAAAGATTGATCAAAATGGATCCTTTTCCTGCAGTTTAAAGTTTGTTTTTACAAAAAGTTTGATCATTTACTACTTTATGTTGTTCTATTAAATGGCTCCCGATTGTTGAAAATCTGTAATGTTTTGTAAATAGATTTTTTATTCAGGTTGACAACATAAATTCCCTTCGCCTTTTTCTAAGGCAGATTTTAAGCTATTGAGGACACCTGACCAAGCCATTTCATGCCATTTAATAGCCTCATCCCAATTCTTATCATTTTTCCAACCGACATGATTTACTTCAACTTTTGTTGTATTTTCACCGATTTTTTCAAATTTCACTTTAACCAGTGTCAAATCTCCTTGGTTCATGAAATTTTTAAATTGATCTGGTCCCTTCCATGTGAAATTCAACTCTTGATTAGGAACGATTTTTTCTATTTTACAGCCCTTTGTGTTCATTCCAGTAGTATTACCTGGTTCAAAATATAATTCATATGCCCCTCCCACCATTGGATCAACATTGGCTTCTCCAGCAAACCATTGTGAAACACGGTCAGATTTCGTCCATGCATACCAAGTTAATGACAAAGGTGCATTAATTACACACTCTTTTGAGAGAATTTTATTTTCAGACGTAGCAGACAAAAAAATCTCCTCCTAACATAATTAATTTTTTAATTTATCTTGTCATTTATGGAGAGGTTTATATAGTTCAAATACAAACATATTATTTGCTGTCAAAGAAAAAATCAAGCCGCGATTCCACATTATTTATCAACTAATAGTAACACACTTTATCAGTGCATTTTCACCATTCTCCTTCCGTTAAAAACCTTCTATCCGTTACAAAACTCTACAAGCTCAATTTGGTTTCCAGCTGGATCTTCTATTACAATATACCTCCCAGGAGGACATGCTTCAGGTTCATCAAAAAGCAGCTTCACTCCTTTTGCCTTCAATTGTTCTAAATCTTTATCCAGATCCTCTGAACGAATACCCAGCAAAACACCTTGTTCTGCGCTAGTGGTTTTTGTCTTTACCTCCTCCAACACAATCGGTATCTCATTATGTACCAGACTTACAATTTTTTCTCCGTATTCCTCTGAAACAGCAAAGTCCAATACATTTGTGTAGAAATCGACGGCAGCCCGTATATTGTCCACTTTAACTGTAAGTACACATACTTCATTAAGCATAGCAAATTCCTCCTTTGTTTTCATACTATAAATGTAACAAAAGAGAATCTGAAAAATTTCTTCTAGTTTGCTTTATTCTTTTCCTGATCAAATAATAGCTTGGGTAAATTAACAAGAATAGGCGGATCAAATGGCAATGGTTGTCGTAACTTTATCTGGAGTTCCTCTCTTGTATCGGATGTTACTTCAATCGGGTTTTCAAATTTACCACGCAATGCCCTATCCAACAAAAAATAATCTTTTGGATTCAAACTGATAGGAAATGCAGCAGCTAATGCGTAATAAGTTCCAGGTGGAATTTTTGATAACACGCAGTTTGTTTGATTGGACATTAATGCTTTACCTATTACAGGTTTTTGATCTGGTATTGGTCGGGGAAATAGTCCGACAAAAATAATCCCTTTAAAATCTACGGGAACTTCAAGATGGATCGTGATGAATGGTGGATTCATCAGTTTTTGTGCACACTTATCCCGGTATTGATATTGATTAATAAATTGATGTAAATGATTCGTACTTATCTGAAATTGTTTCGGCGACAACCCAACAAATTGTTTGAACCGAGTACTAAAAGTTCCAAAACTCCTAAACCCTACAGCTAAGATTGCTTTTAATACAGAGGAAGAGGAAGCGTTTACAAGAATTTCTTTACCTGTTTCTATACGTAATGCTGACAAATAGTAACGGGGAGAAACACCCGTAACTTCTTTAAAAACTCTTGAAAAATGGTAAGGGCTATAGCCGACAAAACCTGCTAATTCCTCCGATGTAATTTCTTTATCTATGTGTTTTTTCATATATTCAATTGCTTTTATAACGGCATTAATTTGATCATTGGTATTTGTCATTTTTAATCAAATCCTTTATTCAACATTTCCGGTGCGGTGCACAGGTACGATCATCTAGTAACTTTAATTGATAAAATTTATATTCTTACCCGCTGTTACAACCAATTCCTGATTACAAAACGACCTAATCAACGGGTCATGCGATATAACAAAGATAATTTTGTCACTGCTATTCCGCAATAATGTGTTCAAAATTAATTCCGATGATGCTTTATCGATATTACTTGTAACTTCATCCTAACAACATCAAATTCCTCGATTAATAATTTGCTGCTCATGATTCGTTGTTTTTCCCCACCGGACAAGTTCGTACCAAATTCATATATATCGCTGTCTAAGGTCTTACTAGCAAGGACGCTTGCTAATAAATCGGATATTTTTAACTTTTCCCAATCAACTTTTGACCCATCCTTGCCGAACAAGATGTTATCCTTTATGGACATTGGCAATAACGTAAAATCCTGTGATAAATAAAAGACTTTACTCCTTAAAGCGGAATTGTTAAACGTGTTGATGTCCTGCTGATTAATTTCTATACCGTTACCCACACGATATTTTAATAAGAGTTTCATCAATGAACTTTTCCCAACGCCTGATGGCCCTTTCACAAAAACAATGTCCCCCTTTTTAAAGGCTGCATGAATAGGGAAATGATAGCGATGATCTCCAATATAGTAGCTCACATCATGAAAATCTATTTCTTTTATTTCGTCTAACAAGGCAGCAGAATCGTCCTCTATGTTACCTTCAAGTTCATTTTTTATAAATTCTCTGCTTACGTGTAGATCTCTAACTTCAAGGTTGACATTGATCAACGACTGAATAGCAGTAAAATAAATTGGGAAAATGATACTGACTATGACAAGGTCACTGATTAAGCTTTCGTTCGCCACGACCATAAATCCCAACCACAGGAACATGAGATTTTGTACGAAGTTGTTGATTAATTTGATGATTAAACTGGTACTTTGACCAAATTTATTTACGGAAGAGCGACTTTTATAAATTTTATCAAGCGAGTGACTAATGAGATTTTCTATATTAGCAAATGATTCCTCTTGCTTTATGTGATCGATATTTTTAAATACCGAAATAATCTCCTTATACCCTGCTGCAGTTTCTTCTTGCATTGCCATACTTTTCGCATGCAGCCTTTTATTGATAGCTTTGTACCCAAGATAGTTCAGCGGCAACAACAAAAATAAGATAAGTGCTAAATAAATATCAATGGATCCCAGAATGATGAGCGATATCAGGATAATGATGCTATTACTGACAATGCTGACAAAGCTGTTGGAAATAAACATATATAAAGCGTCGACTGCTTGACCAATTCGTTCCACAATATAGGTTGTTTCCAGGCTTAATAGCTTATCATATTTCATGTTGTACATTTTCTGATACAAGCCCTTTGCATAGTTTCCATTAAATACTTCAGCAAAGTTTTCCCGGAAAATGACGAGGGCAATTTGAATGATATAAGTGACAAACATAAAAATAATCAGGTACATGAAATTGGTTTAATTTACGTCAAAACTATCGTTGAATATATTAACCAACAACAAAGGAATGGCCATCGTTATGATCGCCATAAATACTGTTAGGATGATGGAAACAAGGATATACGTTTTTTTAGTTAGTAAAAAATGTTTCATTACGATTACCCTCTTACGTGTATTCATATTTATTATACAATAAAAGGGTAAAGATTCTATAACAAACATCACAATAATCAAAATAGTCACATGAAAAATTCAGGGAAATTATACGTTTCGGGAACCTTCTGCATTCTTGGAATTACAATATTCTAGCAAGAAAAGGACGTTCCAGAACAACAATGGATAAAATATGCTATTATGATAGTATACCTTGACATATTTTGAATCTCGAAGGTGGTTATAAGTAGGAATACAAATAAATTTCTGCTGATTTGCTGCTTTATTCTTAATGGAATTAAATGAAAAGGCAAGCATAACTTCAACGTTTGAACATACAATTCTCAATGAAGATGACATAGTTCATGAATCATAACACTATTGCCGAAGAATAATTCCAATACGCCACGTTAGATCTAATATTTAAAATAATAATAGCAGGATAATTTGCTATAAAATCTCCTGCTATTTTTTATGTTTCCTATAGAGGTAATCAGCCTATAAAGAACAAATCTTCATCGAATGACGAAAAAGGTGCTGAGTGAGGAAACTCGTTTGGATTACAGAAAAAAGTCCTTCATTAGGTACATGAGTGACCAAAACAGCTCGGGTTTCAAGTAAAAGGGCACTCATCAGGGATATGAATGACCAAAACCGCTCGGATTTCAAGTAAAAGGGCACTCATCAGGAGTATGAGTGACCAAATCCACTCGGGTTTCAAGTAAAAAGGCACTCATCAGGGATATGAATGACCAAAACCGCTCAGATTACAAAAAAGTCCTTCATTCACTTAATCGAATATACTTGGTCCCCAAAATAGAAGTGAATTTTTTTAGTTTGTTAAACAGGGTTCGCGTTTGCGCTCTTATAAAAAACCCGTCACAATATTGCAGCAGCATTTATATATTATCACTTATTAAACGTATCCAACGCATCCTTTGCCGCGCGTTGTTCTGCTTCTTTTTTGGTACGACCGATCCCGCGACCTGAGGTTTTTCCTTTTATCACGACTTCTGAGACAAATTCCTTGTCATGTGATGGTCCCTTCTCTTCTACAACGTTATATTCCACACTGGCATTTCGGTATTGCTGAACCAGCTCCTGCAGCTGACTTTTATAATCCATCGCATGCGAAAAAGCACCGTTTTCTATTTTCGGAAAGATAAACTTGTTCATAAAATGCAATACGGCATCAAATCCTTGATCCAAATACAGTGCTCCAAGAAATGCTTCAAATGCATCGGCAAGTATGGCTGGTCGCTCACGTCCGCCAGTTTGTTCTTCTCCTTTGCCAAGCATAAGATGCTCACCAAAATGCAAATCATGGGCAAAATTATTTAGTGACGGTTCACAAACAATTGCTGCCCGTAATTTGGTCATTTCCCCCTCAGGCATCTGCGTATTATTGCGATATAAATATTGGGAAACGGCTAATTCCAATACAGCATCACCCAAATATTCCAATCGTTCGTTATCCGAAAAAACTTCTCTTCGATGCTCATTCACATAGGATGAATGTGTAAATGCCAGTTTAACTAAAGCATGATCATGAAATGTTATACCCAGTTGTTTTTCCAATTTTGCAACATCCATATTATGTCACCTGCTTCGATCTTTTGGGTTGTTAAAAAATATACGGAAAGCCTCGCACATTGCGAGACTTCCTACTAATAAAATAAAAGGCAATAATTAAGATTGTGTACTGTTTATGTAGTCAACAGCATCACCTACTGTATTAATTTTCTCTGCTTCTTCATCCGCGATTTCCATGTCAAATTCATCTTCAAGCTCCATAACAAGCTCTACTACGTCTAATGAATCTGCGTCAAGATCATCCTTGAAAGATGCTTCCAACGTTACTTTTGATTCTTCCACATCGAGTTTATCAACAATAATATCTTTTACACGATCAAATACGTCTGCCATACTCCTTCACCCCCTTTCAATGATTGTCTGTACTGATTCATTCTCGAACCCTATCTAGCTACGCGCGGGCTAGCGGCTACAAGACATAGACAATGGACACTTCGAACAGCAAAACCATCCGTTCTACGGACCCTTGTCTATGCTTTACGCCGCTGAGCAAGCCCGCTTCGCTTTTATTACTACATCACCATTCCACCATCGACATGGATGGTTTGTCCGGTGATGTAATTGGCATCGTCTGACGCTAAAAAGCGGACGACTTTGGCAACGTCTTCTGCTTCACCTAATTTGCCTAATGGGATCATGTTGTGCATACCGGCGCGTTGTTCATCGGTTAATACATCCGTCATATCGGTGGAAATAAACCCTGGCGCAACGGCATTAACAAAAATATTTCTGGATGCTAATTCTTTTGCGGCTGTTTTTGTCAGTCCAATTACCCCGGCCTTTGCTGCAACATAGTTAGCTTGTCCCGGGTTCCCGCTGACGCCGACGATCGAAGCAACATTGACAATTTTCCCGCTGCGCTGCTTCATCATTTGCCTTGTAACTGCTTTTGTACAAATGAATACGCCTTTTAAATTCGTGTTAATAACTTGATCAAATTCAGCTTCTTTCATACGCATAAGTAAATTATCACGGGTAATTCCTGCATTATTAACGAGAATATCCAGCCCTCCGAATTCACTAATTACCTGTTTGACCATGTCTTTTACTTCAGATTCATTGGCAACATCGGCTTGTACTTTAAATGCTTTACCACCCAGTTTTTGTATTTCTTCTACAACCGCCTGTGCTTTTGCTTCACTGCCTGCATAATTGACGGCAACATTGGCACCTTGTTTCGCTAACTCCAAAGCTATAGCCTTGCCAATTCCGCGTGACGCACCAGTAACAATAGCATTTTTCCCCTGTAACACTAGGATTCCTCCTTATACCATGAAATAAACGCATCCATTGACTCCTGATCCTGGATGGCAAATGTTTTTGTTCGGCGGCTGATTTTCTTCACTAATCCGCTTAATACTTTTCCATTGCCAACTTCTGCGAAAGCATCGACACCTTCATCAAGCATATGCTCAATGGATTCTGCAAAGCGGACAGGCGAATAAAGCTGCTTCAGTAACAATTCTTTTATTTCTCCATCATCCGTTACAGGATTTGCCGTAACATTAGCGTAAACGGGGATGCTGGCTTCTGAGATCGAGACGTCATCCAGCTTTTTTGCAAATTGTTCATTTGCCGGTTTCATTAAGCGGGAGTGAAATGGGCCGCTAACATTTAATGGCAACACCCGCTTTGCACCACCTTCTTTTAATTTCGCTGTAGCCTGTTCAATTCCTGCTTTGGTACCGGAAATTACGATTTGTCCAGGACAATTCAAATTGGCAATATCAACAACTTCGTCCGCTGGCATACTTTCCAGAGCCGTTTCAACAGTCTCTTGCGTCATTCCTAGTACGGCAGCCATCGCACCCTTTCCAGCAGGATATGCCTCTTCCATTAGTCTTCCGCGTGCTGCAACTAATGGCAGAGCATCCTCTAAAGACAGTGCACCTGCAGCAACTAAGGCACTATATTCTCCTAGACTATGCCCAACGGTCATCACAGGTTGTACTTCCTGTTTAATAAGTAGTGTATGAATAGCAATACTTGATAACAATAATGCTGGCTGTGCATTTTCTGTTAAGGTTAATGTTTCTTCAGGACCCGTAAACATAATTTCCGAGAGTGGGAAATCAAGTGTTTTGTCTGCTTCCTCATATAGTTCCTTAATTTCGGGGTAGGCATCGTAAAATTCTTTCCCCATTCCAACTGTCTGTGATCCCTGCCCCGGGAACATAAATGCTACACGTTTCATTCATTTTCCCCCTTGTCGATTTCAGCTGATACAATCGCTTGCTTAATAGTATCTGTTACATTGTGTTCTATCATATGACATGCTTGTTTAATCGCATTGAAAATAGCCCGGCGGTTGGATGATCCATGGGCTTTAATAACCGGAGCCGCTAATCCGAACAAGCCAGCACCGCCATATTCTGAATAATCCAGTTTCCCTTGTAATCCTTTTAAGTCGTTTTTAACCATACTGGCTGCAAGTTTTGTCTTCAGTGAAGACGTAAACGTTTGTTTCAGCATTGAAAACATCGCAAGTGCGGTACCTTCAATTGTTTTTAAGGCAATATTACCGCTGAATCCATCGGTAACAACAACATCGGCTGCTCCGTCCAACAGATCTCGTGCTTCCACGTTACCAATAAAATTCACCGGAGCTTCCTTCAACTGAAGAAATGCTTTTTTCGTCAGATCGTTTCCCTTGCCGTCTTCTGTCCCAACATTTAGCAGGCCTACTGTTGGATTTTTAATCGATCGGACTTTTTGTGTATAAATAGACCCCATTATCGCATATTGGACAAGGTGATGTGCTTTGGCATCAACGTTTGCTCCAACATCCAATAATAAAAATCCTTTTCCATCAATGGTTGGTAATGTCGGACTTAATGCTGGCCGGTCAATCCCGGGTATTCGGCCAACCACAAATAACCCCGCACTCATTAATGCACCCGTATTCCCTGCCGATATACAAGCATCTGCGTTTTGTTCCTTTACTTCCTTTGCCATTAGCACAAGTGATGCATTTTTCTTACGCCGTACAGCACGGACGGGTTCATCCTCGCCCGTTATGATTTCATCGGTATGAATGACTTTAATATTTCGATCATTCGTCAAAAATGGACTGATTTTTTCCTGATCACCAATTAACGTTATTTGTAAATCGTTGATCCCGGCGATGGCATCCATTGCACCAAGCACAATCTCCTTTGGTGCATGGTCACCTCCCATGGCGTCTATAGCTATTTTCATTTCAACCTGTCCCCTTTTATCCGTTACAAAACAGATGCTTACACTTTCTTATCGATTTGACCGATACATATGAAACAATCCGGTAAACACTATTTCATTATTGACAAAGCTATTGACCCTTACAGTCGTTTGCCCATTGTCGTTCACCTCTTCAACTACTGCTTTTGCTACAACACGTTCCCCTTCTGTAACCTGCCGTGTGAATTTAAGTTCTGATTTGGCAGTTAACGCCAGCTCGTCATTAATAACCGCTACTGCCAGCGAATTTGCCTGGGCAAACAGATGATGCCCGCGGGCAATTTTATTTCGTGAAAAAACATGCTCACGCTTAATATTCAATATGGATATCGCTCGTTTATCCAATTCCAAATCGATTACTTCGCCAATAACTTCATCCAGAGGCAGTGCTTTCACCGTCTCGTTCCATTGATCCGTCGCAACTGACCGGATTCGCTCCCGTAATTCGGGTATAGCTAGCTCCATGCGATCCAATCGAATGGTTTGAATGCTTACGGAAAATATTTGTGATAATTCTTCGTCTGTAATAAATGGTGTATGTTCAATCGTCTCTTTTAATAAACGCTGTCGTTCAGCTTTCGTTCGTTTCATATCTGGCACCATCCGCTATGATTTGGAGTGATTAAAGCCAAGCTTCTTTACCGGTTTCTTCCACTCCGAATTCTCAATTCCGTCCTCTGTTCCGACCTCTGATCTCTGATCTCTGATTTTATGACTTGGTACTAATAGTAATATATAATACCACTATTAATTATGCAAGAATCTTTTAATCGAGTTTATCGAACAAGGTCTCCTCTTTCACTAGAATTGTTTTCAGGTTAGCAAATTCTGGATCGTTATTCAGTACATTTGCTTCGATTATTTCCTGGGCGTCGCTTCGGGCTGTTTCCAACGCCCGATAATCATGTATCATGTCAGCAACTTTAAATTCGGGTACACCACTTTGTTTTTTTCCGAAAAAGTCACCAGGGCCGCGAAGCTTCAAGTCCTGCTCAGATAAGGCAAAGCCGTTATTCGTTTCCGTCATGATCCGCATCCGCTCCTTGCCAACTTCCCCTTTTGGTTCGGCAATTAAGATACAATAGCTTTGTTTATCGCTTCGTCCAACACGCCCCCTTAACTGGTGCAATTGTGACAATCCAAACCGTTCCGCATCATAAATCACCATAATTGTTGCATTTGGTACGTTGACACCAACTTCAACAACCGTTGTTGATACCAGAACCTGAATCTCATTTGCAGCAAACCGTTTCATGACATCTTCCTTTTCATCCGAATGAAGCCTGCCATGCATGAGTCCAACACGGATGGATGGCGGATAGAACGCCTGTAATTGTTCATAAAGATCGACGGCGTTTTGGATGTCCAATTTATCGGACTCCTCAATCAGCGGGCAAATCACATAGGCTTGTTCACCATATGCAATCCGTTGTTCGATAAACTGGAGTACCCGATCAAGCGTATTTTCCTTTGCCCAGTATGTCTCAATTTCCTTTCTACCGGACGGCATTTCATCAATAACCGAGACATCCATATCTCCAAAAGCAGTTATTGCAAGCGTTCTTGGGATTGGGGTCGCCGTCATAAATAACACATCCGGATGAAGTCCCTTATCACGTAATGTTCGTCGTTGTTCAACACCAAAACGATGCTGTTCATCAACAATTACCAGTCCCAAATCGGCAAAAAATACATCGTCCTGTATTAAAGCATGGGTCCCGATGACAATATCCGCCGTAGCTGCTTCAATTGCTTCCAGGATTTCCTTGCGTTTTTTTCCTTTCACCGATCCGGTTAACAATACAATCTTCGCCCTTTCACCGAACAGCTCCGTCAATGACTCATAATGCTGCTCTGCCAAGATTTCGGTTGGCACCATTAAAGCACCTTGTCTGCCGGCTGTAACAGTTCCATAAAGGCAAATGGCCGCCACCGCCGTTTTTCCTGAGCCTACATCCCCTTGCAGTAATCGGTTCATTCGATAAGGGGATTTCATATCTAGCAAAATTTGCGTAAGTGTTCGTTGCTGGGCTGCTGTTAACGAAAATGGGAAATGGTCAATGAATTCCTCCAGCTTTTTCTGGTCATATTGCTGCGCATTTCCATGTGTCGCTTCTCGTTTCATTTTCCGTAGTAATTGCATTTTCAGTTGAAATAACAGAAATTCCTCATAAGTAAAGCGTCTTCGTGCATGCTTTAACTCGGTGCGGTTTGCTGGAAAATGCATGGTCATAAGTGCATCAAGACGATTAGGCAGCTTATAGGACTTTAAATAGCTCTCCGGTAAAATCTCTTCCACTTGATCGGCATAATCATTTAGTGCACGTTTAATAGCTTTTTTTAATTTTATATTCGTCACGTCACCTTTTAATGAATAAAGCGGCTGAATCGAAGCATGGTTTTCTGCGGGGCCTTTTTTATAATTACTTACCGTAATTTGCAGTCTGTGAGCATCCCATTTTCCAGTTAATGTAACAATGTCATTTGGTGCGATTTGCTTTTTGGCAAAAGGTCGATTAAACATGACGGCTTTAATTGCTACGTTTTCCACCTCCAGCGTAAAAACAAGCCGTGATTTTCGTTTCCCATAAAAAGTGAGGGAAGGCTGATGGATCACCTTTCCCTCAATTGTAACCTTGTCATCGTGAATCAATTCACGAAGCGGTTTTATTTCAAAAACATCGTAACGATAGGGGAAGTAAAACAACAAATCTTCTACAGTATAAATGTGAAGTGCGGCTAAGTCTTCAGTGAATTTGCCGCCTACGCCCTTAATCGAATCTACGGAATCATTCAGCAATTTCTATCACTCTTTCACTGTGGCTGCAATGCCAAAAATTTTCTCTTTAATTGCTTGACCTGTTGGGGTAGCTGCCAGACCACCCTCACCCGTCTCTCTTAATGCGGATGGCATTGTTTTACCGATCCTGTACATTGCCCCAATGACTTCATCACAAGGAATTCGACTTGTTACGCCAGCAAGTGCCATGTCAGCTGATACGATCGCAAGCGTTGAACCCGCGGCATTTCGTTTGACACACGGCACCTCAACTAATCCTGCAACAGGATCACATACGAGACCAAGCATATTTTTCAGTGTCATCGCAAACGCCTCAGCAGATTGCTGGGCAGTCCCGCCAGCCATTTCGACGATTGCGGCTGATGCCATCGCTCCAGCCGAACCGACCTCTGCCTGACAGCCTCCCGCAGCTCCGGAAATAAACGCGTTATTTGCCACAACAAAACCAAATGCTCCAGCAGTAAATAAATAACGAATCATCTGTTCCCGTGTTGGGTTAAGCTGATTTTTTACCGCAAACAATGTGCCCGGTACACAACCGGCACTTCCAGCAGTTGGTGTTGCACAAATCGTTCCCATCGCTGCGTTTACTTCATTTGTTCCCATTGCTTTGCTAACGGCATCAAGCAGCAGATTTCCTGAAAGCGGTGTCTTTTCCTTCATGTAGTTTTGAATTAGCACGGCATCCCCGCCTGTCAAACCAGTAACCGATTGAACACCCTGCAGCGCATCTTCGACAGCCTTTTCCATCACATTCAGGTTTTTTTCCATATCCCTCATGATCGCTTCACGAGCTACGTTTTTGACGTCCATCTCCTGACGTATCATAACTTCCGATATCAATATATTTTCTGATTCAGCTATTTCCACCAATTCTGCAACTGTACGAAACATAGGAAAACTCCTCTCTCCATCCATCTATGAAACAATTTTCGAGATTTGCATAATATGATCAGCATTTTCTAATTCTTGCAAAATACGATCCTCAACATTTTGGTCAACTTCGATAACCATCAACGCTTCTTTCCCAACGTCTTTCCGGTTTACTTCCATATGCCCAATATTAATTTCATATTTGGCCAAAATTCTTGTTACCGACGCAATTGCCCCAAACCGGTCATTATGCATAATTAAAATGGCTGGGTGGTTGCCGGACAGTCGTAACGCAAATCCGTTTAATTCCGTTATTTCTACTTTCCCACCGCCGATGGAAATCCCAACTAATTCCAACTCCTCTGAGCTATTACCGATAACAAGCCTAGCCGTATTCGGATGATCGGCCTTGGCGTCATCCTCAATGAATTCCACTTTTATATTTTTTTGCTTTGCTATATCAAGAGCCTTACTCATCCTTGGATCATCAGTGTCAAAGCCAAGCAGTCCCCCGACTAAAGCAAAGTCCGTTCCGTGCCCTTTATATGTTTTGGCGAACGACTCATATAAGTAAATTTTAGCCCATGCAGGTTCTTCACCAAATAAATTTCGGGCAGCCTTGCCAATTCGGGCAGCTCCTGCTGTATGTGAACTAGATGGACCGATCATGACCGGACCAATGATATCAAATACAGAATTATATTTCATGACGTAACACCCTCTTTTCTTCCTGAGTATTCTATGCCTATTGTCAATTATAACAAAAACATCTATAATATTCATTTGTGGATTATATTTTTATAATCGGGCGGGAGAGGGATAGAAGGAATTAAGAGGAGATAACATGCCTTTTAACAATGGCCACACGAAGTTAGAAACTGCTAACGGAGAATGGCTGAGAGAAATTCTTGCTGGATTGATAGGTTATCTTACTACCGTTTACATTGTTGTCGTTAATGGATCGATTCTCAGCGAGGCGGGCATTTCCCTTGAAAGTGGCATGATGGCAACGATTTTAGCCAGTTTTGCCGGAACATTCATAATGGGAATTTTTACGAAGCTTCCATTGCTGGTAGTCCCGGGGATGGGGATCAATGTACTGTTTGCCTATTCCATTGTCGAAGGAACCGGGCTAAGTTTTCAGGAAGGCTTGGCGGTTGTATTGGTAGCTGCTGTGATTTTCCTGATTACAGCATTCAGTCGATTAGGTTTATTATTGAAGGAAGCAATACCGGAATCGTTAAAACATGCGATTACGGTTGGATTAGGCTTTTTTCTAATCTTAATCGGACTGGAGAAAAGCGGTCTTGTCGTAAGCGGTGAGCATACGATTGTTGCTTTGGGTGATTTCACGTCTGCAACTGTCATCGTTAGTTTGTTAACACTATTTTTAGCGATATTTTTATTTATTAAAAATATCCCGGCAAACTTTCTGATCACGATGATCGGCGGAACATTGCTCGCTTATTTCTTTGGTATTCTTGAGACAGGAAAAAGAGCAGTTGCTATGCGACCGGATGAATTATTATTTGTTCCTTCCTTTTCAGCAATTGATGAGTTTTCTTTTTGGCTCGCGGTTTTTCCATTGACCATGATTATGGTCTTTGAAAATATGGGATTATTACACGGCCAGCTAGAAATGCTCAAGCGAAACGATAGCTATGACAAAGCATATCAGGTGACGGCTTTTTCATCATTGCTATCAGCATTTTTCGGAACATCGCCAACGGTTTCAGCAGCGGAAAACGCGGCTGTAATAGCTTCAAAGGGAAAAACGGGTAAAGTAGCGATAACCGCAAGTATTTTCTTTTTAGCTACCATCTTTATCATTCCATGGATATCGATGATTCCAAATACAGCTATTAGTCCAATTCTGATTATTGTTGGCGTATTAATGGCACAAAATATCCGCCATATCAGGCTTGATGATTTATCAGAAGCCCTTCCAGCATTTCTGGTTACGGTGATGATTCCATTCACGTATAGTATTGCAGATGGAATGGCCTTTGGATTTATCGCCTACCCGATCGTCAAACTAGCATTAGGGAAACAAAAAGAATTATCAGCAGCATTAATCGTCATTTCAGCACTGTTTATGGTTGACTTTGTGATGAAGATTGCCGGAATGTAAAGTTATGTAAAAGGCCTTCCTTTAGGGGCGGCCTTTTTTCTTTATGTCGGCAGCGCTTGCTCAATGAACAACAATTTTGCACCTTCGATCGGCGGGTTTCTGCTTTCGATCGGCGAATTTTCACTTTCAATCAGCGGGTTTCTGCTTTCGATCGGCGGTTTTTCGCTTTTGATCAGCGGGGTTCTACTTTTGATCAGCGGTTTTTCACTTTCGTTCAGCGGGGTTCTATTTTTGATCAGCGGGTTTTCGCTTTCGATCAGCGGGGTTCTACTTTTGATCAGCGAATTTTCACTTTCGATCAGCGGGTTTCCGCCTTCGATCAGCGACATCTCACTTTCGTTCAGCAACTTTCCCATTTGTTACGCGTCTCAGACAAAAAAGGCCGTACTGCGAAAATCGCAGCATGGCCTGCTTAACCTATACTTATTCAACCGACAAAATATACGAATAAATCGGCTGGTTTCCGTTATGAACTTCGACTTCTATATCTTCATATGTCGCTTCGATGTAATTCACTAATGATTCCAGATCAGCATCGCTGACATCCTCGCCCTGAAGAATGGTAAGAATTTCATCGTCTTCGGTAATCATTTCTTTCAGTAATAATTTTACCGTTTCTGTTTTATCTTTATTTGTCGCTTTAATTTTACCATCGGCAATTCCCATGAAACTGCCTTTTTCAATAGCAATACCGTCTATTTTCGTGTCACGAACAGCGTATGTAACCTGCCCCGTTTTTACTTGTTCGCCAGCTTCTTCCATCATTTTCTTATTCGCTTTTATGTCTCGCTCTGGATGGAATGCCAAAATAGCGCCTATACCCTGTGGAATAGTTTTCGTTGGTACCACTTGAACGTTTCCTTCGGCTATTTCTCCAGCTTGTTCGGCTGCCATGACAATATTTTTGTTGTTTGGCAAAATCAAAATATTTTTGGCGTTGGCCTGGTTAATCGCATCGGTAATATCCTGAGTACTTGGGTTCATCGTTTGCCCACCCTCAATAACTACGGTGGCACCAAGACTTTCAAGCAGTGTTTTGATTCCGCTTCCCATTGCGACCGTCACAATCGCATATTCTTCCTTTGCTGCCGGAGTCGATTTCTTTTCTTTTTCGCCAACTATTGCTGTATGCTGTTCACGCATGTTCTCAATTTTCATATTAATCAAGCTGCCGTATTGCTGACCAATGGTTAATACATTTCCAGGGTATTCAGCATGAACATGGACCTTAACAATTTCATCATCTGCTACAACTAAGAGTGAATCCCCGTGTTCACTCAGTTCATTGCGAAATGCTTCTTCGTTAAAAGGATTTTTCGCTGTTTTTTCTTGATCAAATTTAACCATAAATTCCGTGCAATAGCCGAATTCAATATCAGATGTATCCATGAAGTCCTGGGCAAGCTTATGGTGCTCCGCGTTAACCATTTCATCCATTTTTTCTTCACTAACATCGTAAGCTGGTAGTTCTTCACCTTTCAAGGAAGCAAGAAACCCTTCATAAATTGTCACAAGACCTTGTCCACCTGAATCAACGACACCAACCTCTTTTAATACTGGTAATAA
Organism: Virgibacillus dakarensis; assembly: GCF_900155625.1. Lineage (NCBI taxonomy): Bacteria > Bacillati > Bacillota > Bacilli > Caryophanales > Bacillaceae > Virgibacillus > Virgibacillus dakarensis. The sequence continues at coordinate 1,029,514 of NZ_LT732553.1, read as the reverse complement.
GTTTGGTGTACGCTTTAAGGACGCTTTGGCCTCGGTTAATACGTTTTCCATCAATACGACGATGTCCTTTTCTTTCTTTGCTTGTTTAACAGCTACAGACGCTGCATCCTTTGCCACCGTCAAAATCGTCCCTTCAACAGGTTTCATAACTGCTTTATAAGCTGTTTTTACACCACTTTCAAATGCATTTGCCAAATCCACTGCCGAGAGCGTCTGTTTATTTTCAATACCTTTTGCGAAGCCACGAAATAATTGCGATAAAATAACACCCGAGTTTCCTCTGGCGCCCATTAATAAACCTTTAGCGAAAGCATTGGCAACTTCCGATATATGTCCCGATTTCACCTTTTTCACTTCACCAGCACCTGAAGTCATTGATAAATTCATATTTGTCCCGGTATCCCCATCAGGAACCGGGAATACATTTAATGCATCAATTTTTTTCGCATTATTCGTTAAATGGTGTGCTCCCAAGCGTACCATTTGTGCAAACGTCTTGCCATCTAACGCTCGTACCATAACATGCTTTCCTCCTTCATCAACCAAAAATACCCTGCTATTTCGCGTATTACCACCGTCGCCGTCCATTACGGTTCAATTAGACATGCGTTACCTGATGGCTTACACAAGCTCGCTTACGGGTTAATCTTTGGCCACACGAACTCCTTGGATATAAATATTGACGGAGTCGATCGTTAATCCTAATGTTTGATTTAGTGTATACTTTACCTGGGATTGAACATTATGTGCTACTTCCGATATTTTGGTACCATAGCTTACAATTATATACATATCAATATGAAGACGATCACCATCTTGTCTGACTATGATACCTCTTGAAAAGTTCTCTTTCCGGAGAATTTCGGCAATACCATCTTTGATTTGACTTTTGGAAGCCATTCCTACAATTCCATAGCACTCGATTGCAGTTCCTCCGGCAATCGTTGCAATAACATCGTTTGTAATTGTCACATGACCATCATTTGTGTTAAGCTCAATGGACATAATCATCCTCCTCTGAATAACGGCCTTTTCAAGGTTAGTTTACTACATTTACCCAACTTTTGAAAGAAAACATATTATCCCAACTAACCACTATTAACAATGAACGAAACCCGATGATCTGTCAAGTCGCTTTTAGAGACTAACACCAGTCCAAGCATCAGTGCTTTGCATCAAAAAATAAATTGCATTATCCCAGTACTTGTGATAAATTCTCGTCTTTGACAGTTTTTGAAGGGTAAAACCTCCCGAAACCTTGTTATTGAAAGGTTTTGGAAGGTTTTTTTTACTATCAAAAGTTGAGTACTATTTTGTCTTCTTCAATTGTTTTAAAATTTTTTTCATGTCCTTTATCGGAACAATTTCATAGTCTGTTCGAAACCCAAACACCTTATGCAACTTATCCGTTAATTCATCCCGCTCATAAAGTGGAACATAACCTTCACCGGAAACTTCCATTACCTCCATATTTCGTAATTTTTGAATGACTGCGGGACAAGTGAATGCCTCTTCTAATTTTTGCTCTACTATACGATAGGTTAGTAAGGCAAGAAAACAAGTAAGAAAATGGGCTTCGATCCGATCTTCTTTTCGTACATACACAGGTCTTGATTTTAGTTCACTTTTCATGATGCGGAAACTTTCTTCAATTTCCCACCGTTGTTGATTAATACGAATCAATTCCAGTGGATCAGATTCCAGATTAGTGCACACTCCATAAAACCCGTCATACTTTGCTTCTTTTTGAATCGATCCCTCATCAATTGAGAAATGGGCCTTTTTAGCGACCTCTCCGTCTCCTGTAGTATACTGGGCCTGAATAAACCGCGCAGGATCATTGGGTCTTTTCTTTTTAAGAGAAGATGGTTTTTTCACTTTTTTCAGAGCTCGTTCGATTTGTCTCTCCCGAATGGTTTGTTGATAATTTTTATATTTTGGTGAAAAAGTGACAAGAAGCCGTTGTTCTAAATTTCCTTCTTTAATCCAACGCTCTTTGAAATAAGTTGTTTGATTTTCGGAACTGTCATCAACATCAGAAAGATGAATGGCTTTATCGCCTGGCCTTACATGCCACCCAGAAGGGTCAAGTGCCCATTCTTTCAGATGTTTTTTTAATTTCTTGATGGATTGTGTAGTAATGAATCCACGCTTGCCTAACGTGTTATATATCCGATTTTTTTCAGAAGATAGGCCTGCATCCGTACAGACAACAAACTGGGATAGCTCAAAGTCTTTTAAAATTCTTTTTTCTAAAGGCTTAAGAGACCCTTGTTCGTTGTCATTTCCTCTGAAAATAGAAAAGGCAAGGGGAAGACCAGAGGCGTCCATAAATAACCCCATTTGAACTATCGGATTTGGCCGATTTTCTTTTGATATTCCGAATTGTTTATCCCCATCCTCCTGTTCGATTTCGAAATAAAAATTGGTACAGTCGTAATACAAAATTTTTTTGTGACGGTTGACCAATTTCAAGCTGTTTTTATAAACCGTTTGTTGAATAAAATCTGTTTCCTTTTTCAGCACATCTAACGCGCGATACAGTTGGTGGGGCTCGCATTGAATGCCTTCTAATAAGGATTGCGCTTGTTCAAACGAGTTCTTTTTAGACGTAGGATGCAGCACACGCATATAAATTAATTTAGACAGGATTTCATTGAGGTCATAATGAAACTGATATTTTTCCTGAATGGTCCTTGTCGTGTGCTGTAAACCCAGTTGGTAGTAAACGGATTGTAAAAACAAATAACCAACATTGAACGAGCGTCGCTGATTGTGCTCAACGATTTTTCGCGGATTATATTTTGCGATAATGACCGCGCTTTTTTGTTTCTTTTGTTCCGTTAATTTTTTTGCATAGGCCCGCGCCCATTCCTCCGGATCCACACCCGGATGTTTTTCACGGATCTCCTTTTCATTTCCAAGCGCTTCCACAACTTTTGTCGTTGATTTTCCGTTGATATCACGGACATTTTCGATGACGGAATAGGAAACGGAATTCTTGGACACACTCTTTTTAATGCGCATCACTATCCCTCCATTTCCTTTAGATACGTCTAATATAACATAGTACTAAATAGTACTCAATAATAAAATTAAAAATTTGACAAAAAAATAAGCCCTCACAAGGCTTACAGTGTTTTTTTGGAAGTGAAACTGTCAAACTCCCGGACATAATCATCCTCCTCTGAATAACGGCCTTTTCAAGGTTAGTTTACTACATTTACCCAACTTTTGAAAGAAAACATATTATCCCAACTAACCACTATTAACAATGAACGAAACCCGATGATCTGTCAAGTCGCTTTTAGAGACTAACACCAGTCCAAGCATCAGTGCTTTGCATCAAAAAATAAATTGCATTATCCCAGTACTTGTGATAAATTAAATAAGTATTAAATGACACATGTAAACAGTAGGGAGGGATTTGCATGGCTAGAAAGTGTGTTGTTACTGGACGTCAAACTCGCAGTGGAAACCAACGTTCTCACGCTATGAATTCCAACAAGCGTAATTGGAAAGCTAATGTACAAAAAGTTCGTATTATGGTAGACGGCAAACCTAAACGTGTTTATGTTTCTGCACGTGCCCTAAAATCAGGTAAAGTAGAGCGCGTATAATATACAGCTTTATCTTTAGTTCAAAAAAGCATCCGGTAGTTGGATGCTTTTTCTCTTTGCTTAAAACCCGTTTAGAAAAGTAGCCTTTAGGCAAGTCCAGTTTTAAAAAAAGAAGCTTCTGCCAACTGGATTGACAAAAGCAAACCTCTTTTCTATTTATCTTTTTTAAAAACACCGATGCAGACTCGAACTAATCCACCAATAAATCTTGGGAGTTTAATCGTATAAAATTTCAATGAGTCCCCTCCTCTAATAACGAACAAAGCCTATTTCTTAATTGGAATCGTTTCATTTATGGCGTCACGACTCTTTATTAGTAATAGTATGCCTTCATTAAAGGAAAAAGTACCATTTTTTAAAAGAAGCTTGTTAGATATACAGCGTGTCGATCCCCAAGAAAGGTTCTGATTGACAAGCGGATAATAGAAACCCTCCAGCGACAGCCCCCGTACTTGTTGGGTAAAAGGGACAAACGATAGATTGGGATAGTTTATATCATTGGTTACTGTGTGTGTTCCCGGTTCTACCATTGTCAGCCAGTTATCTTTATCAACAATAAATCCTTGCATGCCTCTTTTTGCAATCGAATAAAGTGTTTGAATATTAATGATTTCATGATCGAGTCTGCCGCCAGTTACGCCAAATAAATAGATGCTGACCGGTTTCCATTCATATGCTATCCGAAGCGCCAGCTCCAGGTCGGTCGAATTTTTCTCAACCGGATGCTCCTCGAATAAATATGCGTGTTGTTTAACGATCGCTTTTTCTTCCTGACTGATGGAATCAAAATCACCAAGTGCATAATCAGGGGTAATATGGTTCTCTATTAATGTTAATGCACCGCGATCAGCGCCAATCCATACATCTATTTCATCCATATATAACGACAATTCAGGAAGCAGGTCAAGTGATCCATTGCCTACGATTGCAACAGTTGTCATGCCAATTACTCCATTCCGTTCGCTGCTTGACGGATTCTTCGTATTGCCTGATGCCGATCATCCTTGGTAAACACCGCACTGCCTGCTACTAACACATCCGCACCAGCTTCTGTACAAAGCTTTGCGGTATCCGTATTAACCCCGCCGTCGACCTCGATCTCGAAGGTAAGCCCTAGTGCTTCGCGCCATACGGCAACTTGTCTGATTTTCTCGGTAACGGCTTGAATAAAGGATTGACCGCCAAAGCCAGGATTTACCGTCATCAGTAATACCAAATCAACATCAGGGAGGATTGTTTTAATCATTTCAGCTGGGGTTGCCGGGTTAATGACAACACCAGCCTTTACACCCTGATCCTTAATTAATTGGATAGTTCGATGCAAGTGTACACACGCTTCCTGATGGACGGTAATAATGGACGCCCCTGCTTTTGCAAAACTGGAAATATACGTATCCGGATTGTTAATCATCAAATGAACGTCTAATGGTAGCGATGTGATTGGTTTAATTGCTTCAACGATGAGCGGACCAATGGTTATATTTGGAACAAAATGGCCATCCATCACATCCACATGAATATAATCGGCTCCACCTTTTTCCACATCAATAATTTCTTGTCCCAGCTTTGCAAAATCTGCTGATAATATCGAAGGTGCAATTTTAGTCATTGAATTAGTACCTCGCCTTTCTCGAATTAATCTCTTCGTAAAAATTTAAATAATGTTCATAGCGAAACCTTGTGATCTCGCCAGTTTCAACGGCTTGCTTCACCGCGCATTTTGGTTCTCGATAATGCATGCAGCCCCGAAATTTACAGTTTTCTTTCCGCACACGAAATTCCGGAAAGCAGTCAGCCAGTTCAGCAAGGTCTATTTCACTAAAGTCAAGCGAACTGAACCCCGGGGTGTCAGCAACCAACCCGTCATGGACGTTGATTAACTCAACATGTCTTGTCGTATGTTTTCCACGTCCCAAGCTTTTGGAAATATCTGCTGTTTTTAGTAAAAGGGAGGGCTTTAACGCATTAATTAATGATGACTTTCCAACCCCCGATTGTCCGGCAATAACGGTTACTTTTCCGGTAAAATATACTTCTAATCGCCCCAAATCATCTGGTTGTTTTGCTGACAGCAATTCAACTGGATAACCTATCTGCTGGTAATCCCTTTGATAACGTTGCATTTCGATTCTTTCATTTTCATCAACGGCATCCATTTTCGTAATAAAGATAACCGGTTTTATTCCTTTTGCTTCAATGAGTGCTAGAAACCGGTCCAACAGTAACGGATTGAAATCCGGCATAACAGCAGAACTAACAATAATTGCCTGATCAATATTGGCAATAGGCGGGCGTTTCAGCTCATTTTCTCTCGGTTTAATTTCCTGAATATACCCTTCATCGGGATTACCTACATCGAACGATACAAAATCCCCGACAAGCGGGGTAATCTTCTTGTTGCGAAAAACCCCACGTCCTCGGCATTGGTAAATTCCGTCTTGTGTCTGAACATAATAAAACCCGCTTAACGCTTTGATAATCCTGCCATTTGCCATTTAGTCACCCTCTTCATAGGAAACTGTCTTATTTATAACAACCTCGTTATCCCTGATCACTTTATATTCTGCCTTGTCATCCGGTGCTATCGTTAATGTAATAGTAAATTCTGTATCCTTCGTGATCGTTTCCTGCTCCGCAACTTCTGAAATAGACCGGTTCATATCAGCAATATATATTTTTACTGTTTGTTCCTTCACTTTACCCGAATCTTCGTCTGTTGGCTGATCAGGATTATACGGAACAGTAAAGGTCACCTTTTTTGATGCCGGTGGCTTCTCTTTCGGCCCGGTTGAGATATGGACATCAACTGTCGAGCCTTCTCCCAGTTTTGTCCCTGGTTCCGGATCCTGCTTGATCACTTCTCCTTCAGGTACAGAATCGGAATGTTCTTCTAAAACATTCATCGTTAAATTTTGTTCATCCAGGTAAGCTTTAGCCTCGTCCTCCGTCATCCCCTTTAAATTATTTAAGGAAACCAGATCCGGGCCATTACTATATTCGAAAATGACTCGTGTTTCACTTGGAACAACTTCCGAATCCGGTGTCGGCTGAATTTGCGTAATTATTTCTCCTACTGGTTGATCCGAGTGTTTCTCATAACCAATAACCTCATACCCTTCCTCTTCCAGCAACCGTTTTACCTGACTGAAATCCTCGCCGACATGATCTGCAAATGTCACCTTTTCTTTGCCTTGACTGACAAAAACCGTGACACTGGTTTCTTCCTTAACCGTATTTCCTGCACGAGGATCTGTTTTGACAACGATGCCTTCCTCAACATCCTCTGAATACATCATTTCCTTTTTATGCTTCAAATTGAATTCTTCCAGCTTATTTACTGCATCCTCATATTCCATATCCGCAACATCAGGTACATCCACTTCCTTAGGCTGCAATAAACTCGGAACAATAAACAATGCTGCTGCACCAGCCGCAAGTAAAATAAATAAAATGACAGCAATAATGATCCACTTCTTCTTCTTTTTTTTGCCATTCTTTTTTTTACCATTCTTTTTTTTCTTTAGCTCCTTTTTCTTGTTTTTTGCCGGCTTTTCAGTGGCTTCATCTGCTTCGTTCCCGTTATATGGCTTTGTACTGCCATTTGTCTGATGCACAATCGTATCCTGATTAACTGTATCCCCCATTTGATTATCGGTAATGATTGGAATAGCCTTCGTTTCTTCCCCCGCTTCAACTGGTGGTACATATTTTTCCTCGTTTATCCGGCTGGGGTCCAAGGCTGTTTCAAGTGCGTCTTCCATATCGTATACAGTGTCATACCGATGAAACGGATCTTTTGCTGTTGCTTTCAGGACAATATTTTCAACGCTTTGCGGGATATCCTGGTTAAACCTCCTGACAGATGGTGTATCATTTTGTAAATGCTTTAATGCGATGGATACTGGTGACTGACCGGAAAAAGGCAGACGTCCGGTTAAAAGCTCGAACAGGACGATTCCTAGCGAATAGATATCCGATTTTTTCGTTGCCATGCCCCCACGTGCCTGTTCAGGTGATAAATAATGAACCGAGCCTAAAATCGAATTGGTTTGCGTTAATGACGTCGCACTTAATGCAACCGCAATTCCGAAATCAGTCACTTTTACTTGTCCATATGTATCCATCAGAATATTTTGCGGCTTTATATCACGATGCACAATATCATTTGCATGTGCGTGAGCAATTGCCGAACTGATTTGTTTCATAATATCCAATGATTCCTGGACTTCAATAGGGCCGTATTTCTGTATGTATTCCTTTAAAGTCATGCCATCTACATATTCCATTACCATAAATAAAATGTGATCTTCTTCCCCAACGTCGTAAATACTTACAATATTTGGATGTGAAAGACTTGTAGCTGATTGAGCTTCCCGGTGAAACCTGGCAATAAATTCTTCATCATTTGCATATTCCAAACGCAAAACCTTGATGGCAACGTCACGGTCCAAGATAATATCTCTTGCCAAATATACATTCGCCATGCCACCGCCGCCAATTGTTCCCTCGATACGATATCGTTCATATAACAGGTGACCATTCAGCACGCAGTTTCACCCTCTTCCCTGGAACGATCATGCTGGATGAGGATAACCGAGATATTATCCTCGCCGCCTAATTCATTGGCCAAATCAATCATCTTCTGTCCTTTTTCCTTCAGGCTATTCTCCAACCGCATGAGCTCGGACAATTTATCATCCGGTAATTTATCTGTCAGGCCATCGGAACATAATAATAATTGATCATGCTTGTCCCAGCCAAGGCTGCGAACATCTGATTCGACATGTTCTTCTGTTCCAACAGCTTTTAGAACAACATTTTTCCTAGGATGATTCTGTGCCTCTTCATGCGAAATTTGACCGGATTTAACAAGAACATTTACGAGGGAATGGTCTTCGGTAATCTGCTTAAACTCATTATCATTTACAAGATAGCAGCGACTGTCACCAACATGAGCTACCGTAAAAAAATCCTGTGTACAGATCGTAATCACGATGGTCGTACCCATTCCTTGACATGCCTCATTTTTCACCGCATGGTCATATATTGCTTTGTTCATTTCCTCAATAGCCTCAGATAAAAAAGACTCGATTTCATCTGGTGATGAAAGCTGGTTACTTTCCTCCCATTTTTCCTGTATGTGTGCGACAGCCATTTGACTGGCTACATCACCAGCCCGATGTCCACCCATTCCATCGGCAAGAGCAGCCAGAAATTGCCCATTACGATTATAATAGATACCCCCGGAATCTTCATTATGGTCCCGGACTCTGCCACGATCGGTCAGAAATTGTCCTTGCAAATTGATTCACCCCTTTGGCCCCAATAGTTACCTCACCATTTATTACCTACATTATGACACGAAATAACCTGTAATAGAATATTTTTCTTCATTTTTTTCGGAAACGGGTAAGGAAGAAGCCGTCAGTTTGAAAGGTTTGCGGGAAAATCTGCAATCCATTCTCCGTTCTTCCCGGAGAATGCTCAAAGCCCGCCGGTAATTCCGTAAAAAAGCGCTGATCGATGATAAAATCAGGTTGCTGTTGCAGGAAGCTTTTTACGACACCTTCATTTTCCGTTTGCTCAACTGTACATGTACTGTAAATCAGTAACCCGTCTTTTTTCAATAACGGTGCAACATGCAACAGTATTTCCAGCTGAATTTCTGCCAACCGCTTAATATCTGTAGCATTTTTATTGTATTTAATCTCTGGTTTGCCACGGATTACACCCAGCCCAGAACATGGGGCATCAGCCAAGATACGGTCAAAGCTTTCGATTTCGTGCAATTCCTGCAATTTTCTCGCATCTGCTTCGTTAGCAACGATAATCGTCAAGTCCAGGTCTCTTGCTTTTTGACTGATTAATTTAGCTTTCTTTGCATGAAGGTCATAAGCATAGAGCATTCCTTTGTTTTGCATTTTTTCAGCAATATGTGTTGCCTTTCCTCCCGGAGCACTGCAAGCGTCAAGTACCTCCATCCCCGGTTTTATTGCCAGCATTTCCGCAACAAGCATGGAGCTTTGATCCTGGATAGTAACAATACCTTCTTTAAACAAATCCGTTTTTAAAACATTTCCCTTATCAATAACGATCCCCTGACTGGAAAAAACGGATGGCCTTACTTCCAGTCCTTGTGCTGTTAATAGGCGGATCACTTCCTGCCGGGAAATTTTTAATGGCTGAACCCGTACAGATAGGGCTTTGCGGGTTACGTTTGCTTCACACATCTCACGGGTTATTTGCTCCCCGTACATGGCAATCCACCTGTTTACAAGCCACTCCGGATGACTTGTTTCAATGGCGATCCGCTCAGCCGAGTTCTTAATATTACCTGTGTCTGGAACACCTTTTCGCTGGATACTGCGAAGCACACCGTTTACTAATGAGGCGATCCCTTTGTTCCCTTTCGTTTTTGCAATCTCTACCGCTTCGTGAATAATCGCATGATCGGGTACTTTGTCGAGGAAAACCATTTGATAAACGGACATCCGAAGCAACATTCGTACCCATGGAGCGATTTTTTTCCTTGACTCAATAAATGCGTCCAAATAATAATCCAATGTAAGTTTTCTCTGGAATGTGCCATAAACAATTTCTGTTAGCAGACCTTCATCTTTAGCCTTTATTTTGCCTGTTTTAAGCTCATAGTCAATTAACAAGTGACTATAGGCTCCGTCTTTTTCCATTCTTTCCAATATATCCAGGATCGTTTTTCTTAATCGGTAGTTACTCATGTTGATCAATCACCCAATTTTGTACCAGATTTGATTCGGTCTGACGCGCCATGCAAATAATCGTGAACCGTCATTCGCTTTTTACCAGCAGGCTGGATTTCTTTAATCGTTATCCCTTGTCCATTCCCGCAAATAACGGTAAACCCTTCGTCACTAACGCGGACAATTTCTCCGGGTGTTCCCTGATATGTCGTGTTATCGGGTTCTCCCCACCATATTTTCATCCTGCTGCCATTATAAGTTGTAAATGCAACAGGCCAAGGGTTTAGTCCCCTGATTTGATTGTAAATCGCGATATTGCTGTTTGTCCAGTCAATTTTCTCCTGCTCCCGTTTAATATTTGCGGCGAATGTTGCTTCCTGATCATTTTGTTTTTGAGGTGTAATCGAATGTGTAGCCAGTTTTGGTAATGTATCCAATAATAAATCAGCACCAGCGCTCGCTAATTTTTCATGCAAGATCCCAACATTATCATCGTCGGCAATTGGCACCTTCACTTGCGTCAAAATATCACCGGCATCAAGTTTTTCTACCATATACATGATCGTCACACCAGTTTCTTTTTTACCCTGTAAAATGGCGTAATGGATTGGTGCACCACCACGGAGCTCCGGTAATAGAGAAGCATGGACGTTGATACAGCCATATTCGGGAACGTTCAACAGTTCCGATGGCAGGATTTGCCCATATGCGGCCGTTACAATTAAGTCTGGTTGATAATCGATAATAGGCTGGTAATCATTTTTCAATTTTTCCGGCTGGAAAACCGGTATGTTTAACTTGTCTGCTGTCTGTTTCACTGGAGGAGCTGTCAGTATCTTCTTCCTTCCCTTGGGCCGATCGGGCTGGGTGACGACTAACACCACTTCATATCCGGCCTTGACGAGGTTCTCCAATATCGGGACAGAAAAGTCTGGTGTCCCCATAAATACGATTCGTTTCATATACTATCCCTACTTCCTACATCAATTGATATGGCTGCATGTCCACTGTAATCAGCAGGTCATCCTTTCGCACATCATCATCAAATTGCTGGACAATTTTCCTGATCAGGTTCCGTAACTGTGGTTCCTGCTTGTATTTTACCATGCATTGGTAACGATATCTATCTTTCATGCGTGTGACTGGTGATGGTGTCGGACCAAGGACTACCGTTTTATTGTTTACATGATTCAGCAGCAATTGCACGATTTTTTGTGTTGTCTGGACAGCTTTTACCTGATTCCGATGGGAAACCGTCAATAATGCCAAAAAAACATATGGAGGGTATTGAAACGTCTTACGTGTGTTCATCTCGGTCCGATAAAATTGTGCATAATCATAGGTGCTTGCTAGTTCGATACTATAATGGTCAGGAGTATACGTCTGGACAATCACCTCACCTGGCAATTCATGCCGGCCAGCCCTGCCGCTTACTTGCGTCAGCAGCTGGAAGGTTTTTTCCGAAGAGCGAAAATCCGGCAAGTGCAGCATCGAGTCAGCGGTCAATACACCAACAAGGGTGACATTTTCAAAATCAAGTCCTTTTGCGATCATTTGCGTTCCTAATAAAATATCTGCTTCTTGATTGGCAAATCGCTTTAATAGTTTTTCATGAGCGCCTTTTCGCCTTGTCGTATCGACATCCATTCGGACAACCCTTGCTTCCGGGATTAGCTGTGTTAAAGCTTCCTCTACACGCTGTGTTCCGGTACCAAAGTAACGGATTAAATCACTGTTGCATTCCGGGCAATGTAAAGGAACGCTTTCCTCATAAGAACAATAATGACATTTTAATTGATTGCTATTTTTATGGTATGTCAAGGCAATATCGCAATGTGGGCATTCTTTTACATGTCCACATTCCCGGCACATCACAAATGTTGAATAGCCTCGCCTGTTCAACAGCAAAACAACCTGTTCTTTTTTCGCAATGCATTGTTCGATTTGTTTCTTTAATCTGCGTGAAAACATCGTACGATTGCCGGCGTGAAGTTCTTTTCGCATATCGACTATCTGAACATCAGGCATCCCTTTATTATTTGTCCTTTTTGTTAATGTAGCTAGTTGGTAAACGCCTTTTTGGGCACGAGCGTATGATTCTAGTGCAGGTGTCGCACTCCCAAGGATAACCGGACATTGATGCTTTTCGCCGCGATAAATGGCTACATCTCTGGCATGATACCGGGGCTGGTCCTCCTGTTTGTAACTTGTTTCGTGTTCTTCGTCAATAATAATAATCCCGATATTCTCGAACGGGGCAAAAACTGCCGACCTGGCCCCAACGACAACCTGTACTTCTTTTCGCTGAACCTTCCGCCATTCATCATATTTTTCCCCACTTGATAAGGCACTATGTAACACCGCAACATTTGAACCAAACCGCCCTTTAAAGCGATGAACCATTTGCGGAGTCAAGGAAATTTCCGGAACGAGGACAATTGCCTCCTGCCCTTTTTCGATGACGTCCTGAATCGCTTGTAAATAAATTTCTGTCTTGCCGCTGCCAGTCACACCATGTAGCAAAAATACGTCGTGCTGGTTTTCGGCAATTTTCCGTTTGATCGGACTAATCGCTTGCTCCTGCTGTTCTGTAAGCTTTAGTGCTGTTGTCTTAACAACCTGGTCGTCGTCATAAGGATTACGAAAAACCTCCATCCTCGTTGAAACAAGCAGCCCTTTATCAACTAATTTTTTAATTGTCTGCTGTGTGGTCTGTAAGTTTTTTAACAGCTTCGTTTGTTCTATTGCCTCTGGATTTTCAATGAAAAAGGTTAGTATTTCCCGTTGTTTCGCTGCATTTTTTGCTAAATCCTGGATCGCTTCTTCAAGTAAATAAGCATCCTTGTTAGGCTTTACTATGGTGGTATATTTTTTGGTGATTTTAGATTTAACGAGATAGTTAATCATAATATCCCCAACCTGGATTGCTTTTTGAACGTGGGAATACCGGATCTGCCGATTGTTCAATTCCTCATATGGCACGTAATCACGGCCGGCAAATAAAACCTCTAAATCATCTGCCAGCTTGGCATCTGTCAGGCGGACAAGCTCCTTTTTATATTGTGATTTCAATACTTGCGGCAGCATAGCCTGATACGTTGTAATATAAAGACTTAGTGTTTCATCCGCCAGCCACTTCCCGAGTTCAAGCAGCTCCTCTGTTAAGGCGGGGGTTAAATCGAGAATGTCGATAATTTCTTTTAATTCATCATAAGCCGATTCTGAAACTCGGCCGACAACATAACCCATTATTTTCCTCGGACCAAACGGAACGATCACCCGCATACCGTTTTGCAACACGTCAAGAAATCGGTCTGGAATAAGATAATCAAAGGTTTGATTAATCGAACGGGCTTGCACATCAACAATTACTTTAGCTATATTCACTTGGACTCATCCTTCATATCCCGGTCAATCAACATCATAATCTTATCCGCCATATCCCGTTTTGATGATAAGGCAATTTCCTCTTTCTCCATGTGTTTGTTCAAGTATGTGGCAATATTCGTATCACCGCCGAACCCGGCGCCAGCCGTCGATACGTCATTAATTACAACTGCATCCAAGCGTTTCTTTTGCAATTTCTTCATTCCATATTCCAGAGCATTTTCCGTTTCAGCAGCAAACCCGACTAAAAATTGACCCGTTTTTGCCTCTCCAAGTGATTGCAAAATATCTTTTGTCCTTTCCATTTCGATTTTCCAGACACCATCCTGTTTTTTCATTTTCTCCTCATAGACCTGTTTTGGGCGGTAATCCGCAACAGCTGCTGCCTTAATGACAATATCACTCGTTAGAAAATTGTGATGCATTGCATGATACATTTCCTCAGCAGTTGTAATATTAATACGCTTGATCTGCTTATTCACTAATTCCATATCGGTTGGTCCGGCAACAAGGGTAACCTCGGCACCAAGGTCAGCTGCTGCCTCAGCAAGAGCAAAACCCATTTTCCCTGATGAATGATTGGTAAAAAATCGCACCGGGTCAATTTGTTCGCGTGTTGGTCCTGCTGAAATCAGCACCTTTTTTCCGGCAAGGATCTTATTTTTGTCTTGATGGGTTTTGACTGTTTCGATAATACTTTCTGGTTCTTCTAATCGTCCCTTCCCAACATAGCCGCACGCTAAATACCCTGATCCGGGTTCGATAAAGTGGTAGCCCCATTTTTCCAGGCGCTGCATATTTTGCATAACAGCCGGGTGGGCATACATATGGACATTCATAGCAGGGGCAATATAAACACTGGCCTGTGTAGCTAATAGTGTTGTCGATAGCATATCATCGGCAATCCCATTGGCAAGTTTTCCAATGATGTTTGCTGTAGCTGGGGCTATGATTACAATATCTGCCCAGTCTGCGACATCGATATGAGCAATTTTTCTAACATCTTTTTCATCAAATGTATCCGTATATACAGGATTTCTGGATAAAGCCTGAAATGTTAATGGTGATACAAATTTGGTTGCGTTCTCCGTCATCATTACCTTTACATTTGCACCCGCCTGTGTTAATTTGCTCGTTAATGCACAGGCCTTGTACACCGCTATCCCGCCAGAAACCCCTAATAGAATATTTTTATTCTGTAGCATTTCTATTACCGCCTTTCCGGTTTCGATCTGCATTGTATAACTCATTTCAATCATACATAATCAAGCAAGTATAAAACAAATAATAATACCCTCGCCAAAATAATGCGAGGGTATTGGACCCGAGTTGTCTGAGAGGATTATTCCTTAACAAATAATTTTTCTGCCAGAATTTCTTCAAGTGCCATGCCGACATATTTTTCAGATTTTGGATTTTCCACCTGACAGTTTTTTGCATGGCGCATCTCTCTTGCACGTCTTGCCGATAAAGTAACAAGTGTATATTTTGATTTAATCTTTCCCTGTAGTGCGTCAATTGATGGCTCTAACATCATTTTATATCATCCTCCAATAGCTGCTTATATTGTTTCGCAATCCGTTCCCGTTTACAGTGTTCACTTTGAATGATCGATTTCACCTTGGCTACTGCATGTTTGATCTGATCATTTACGACAACATAATCATAGGCATCCATCATTTCAATTTCGTCTCTCGCTGCTTTTAGCCGGTTTAACACTAATTCTTCCGTTTCCGTGCCACGATTCACGATCCGGTTCTTTAATTCCTCCAAGCTTGGCGGGAATAAAAAGATGAACACACCTTCCGGGAAGTTTTCCTTAACCTGTAATGCGCCTTGCACTTCAATTTCCAGGAAAACATCATGCCCTTCTGCTAATGTCTTTTCCACATAATCCCGTGGTGTACCATAATAATTATTGACATATTTAGCATATTCCAATAACTTGTTTTGGGCAATTAATGATTCAAATTCTTCATTTGTTTTATAAAAATAATCGACACCATCTGTTTCACCTTGCCTTTTCTCCCTGGTTGTCATCGAGATCGAATATCTTAATGCTGTATCATGTTGAAACAGCTCTTTTCTCACTGTACCCTTCCCAACACCTGAGGGACCGGAAAGAACAAATAAAATCCCTTTCTCTTCTATCAAAACAGCTAACCTCCCGTTTTATTCATCCGAATCTTCTTCATGGCTTAATACGCGCTGCCCTACTGTTTCCGGCTGAACTGCAGATAACACGACGTGATCACTGTCGGTAATGATGACAGCTCTTGTCCGACGTCCGTACGTTGCATCTACTAACTTATTATTATCACGTGCAACGGTAATAATCCGTTTTATTGGCGCTGATTCTGGTGAAACAATAGAAATAATTCTATTAGCAGAAACAACATTGCCAAATCCAATGTTAATTAGTCGTAAACTCAAACTGGTTCCCCCTTAAAATTCAAGCAGCGTCCGATTCGGATGAGGATCTGACGTACCGGGCGCTACCCATGACTACTGCATTCCGTCTACACTTATAGAGGATGTTCAAGAAGTCACCAAATAAAAAGCGGTGAACTAAGGCGTTTGCGGTAAAGAATCTTCTGCTAAAACCGCCCTAACAGCAGAAGTCAGCACTTCCTGTACTCAGCAGCTGCGCCGCCTCGACCTTCAAGACTCAGATTCAGCGACATTTGAACACCACTATTACTACTATCTATTATATGTATAGGAAAAAAGAAATGCAAAAACAAGCGATTACTCTATATTTTGCACTTGTTCTTTCATTTTCTCCAATTCACTTTTTATCGATACAACCCATTCGCTTATTTTGGGATCTGTAGATTTGGAGCCGATTGTATTTGTTTCACGATGCATTTCCTGCAGGATGAAATCCAGTCTCCGGCCGACTTGCCCATCCTTTTCAATTGTTGTAAAAAATTGATCGATATGGCTTCCTAATCTTGTAATTTCCTCGGTAATATCCCCTTTTTCCGCCAACAGGGCGATTTCCTGGTACAAACGGCTTTTATCTATATCCATTGCCCCATCCAAATGATCCTCTATGCGCGCACTGATTCGTTCCCGATATTCATCGATGACGTGTTCTCTGCGTGTTTTTAAAGAGGAAACCAATTCCCTGATGATGTTCATGCGGGCAACTATATCTGTAAGCAGCTTTTCTCCCTCATTCTCACGCATTTGTTTAACTTGTACACAGGCAGCTTCAATACTTTTTATAACCATATCAAGCTCTAACTCAGACTGTTCTGCAGTCTGCCGGACCGAAAACAATTCGGGAATTGATAAAAGCGTACTCATTGGAATTTCGCCAGTTAACTGGTAGCGTTCCTTCACTTGCTGAAGCTGGCCCATATATTGATCCAGCAATTTCCAATCGGTTTCGAGTATGTTTTGCGCAAAACCTTCCCCATCCACACTTATATACAATTCAATTCGTCCCCGGTTAAAAAAGGAGCGAACAATTTCTTTTATTTTCTCTTCCAAAAGTAAAAGGGTGTGCGGAATCTTGATATTAAAATCAAGGAAACGATGGTTAACACTTTTGATTTCAACAGTTACCGTTGTTTTCCCGATATGGACCACATCTCTTCCATACCCCGTCATGCTTCTTACCATACTTACCACATCCATTACATTCGTTTAACTCTCTAATTATAGCAGTGATCAGGGAAAAATGAAAAGCTTCCGCAAATAAAATAGCAGAAGCTGTGATAAATTCTATTTTTTTGTAAAGCCAAACAAAACCGTCGGTAATGAACTAAAGACAATGATAAGCAGCCAATCTCGCAAACTCAAAAATGTCGTATGGAAGACAACTTGTAATGGTTCAAAATAGATAACAACGAGGAGCAGCAATAAGGACGAAATGACGGCTAAAACCAAATACATATTTTCAAATGGATTCCGGGTAAAGACCGAATGTTCACTGCGGCAATCAAATACATGAATAAGCTGAGCCATGACCAATGTTGTAAAAGCGATCGTTTGCCCATAGACAAGATTATCCGGATCATTCTGATAGGTCAGCATAAAGGCAAGCAACGTCACAAGGCCGATTACTATACCCCTGCTGACAATTTTAAACCCAAGTCCTCTGGCAAACACACCTTCCCTTGGGCTGCGTGGTGCCCGCCGCATCACATCTTCCTCCGGCTTATCAAGTCCTAGCGCCATCGCCGGCAGCCCATCTGTGACCAGGTTTACCCATAATATTTGTACAGGTACAAGCGGTAATGGTAACGCCAGCAGCATCGCAAACAACATTACGAGAATTTCACCAACGTTGGATGCCAGCAAATAACGAATGAATTTGCGAATATTTTCATAAATGTTTCGCCCTTCATTTATCGCAGCTTTTATTGTTGCAAAATTATCATCCATTAATACGAGCGACGAAGCTTCTTTCGTTACATCTGTACCACTTTGTCCCATGCTAATTCCGATATCACTTGCCTTAATTGCCGGGGCATCATTTACCCCGTCACCGGTCATTGCTACAATATGCCCTTTTTCCTGAAATGCATTGACAATCTTTAATTTATGTTCCGGGGTTACCCTGGCAAAAACATAAACCTGGTCGATCACTTCCCGTAATTCATCCGTTGACATTTGATTTAATTGATTTCCATCCAATACTAGACCGTTCTCAGGCAGCAGTTGTAAATTTTCAGCGATCGCCCTTGCCGTTTTGACATGATCGCCTGTTATCATGACCGTCTTGATTCCTGCATTTCTGCATTCTGCAATTGCCGCTCTTACTTCCTTGCGCGGCGGATCAATCATCCCGTACAGACCAATAAACGTCAAATCATTTTCGATAAACGTAGTGTCCAGTGCATCCTGCTTGGACAAAGGCTTCATAGCAATGGCAATTGTCCGCAATGCTTTTTCGGCCATTTGATTGATAGCATGATCAATATGGCTTTTATCTTCTTTTTTCAGCAATTTCCTGCCGTCTTCACCCATGAAAAACGAAGATCTCGGCAGTAAAACATCGGGTGCGCCCTTTGTAACCACAAAGCGCCGTTTATTGTTATCCTCGATAATGACACTCATGCGTTTGCGATCGGAATCAAACGGAATTTCTTTCACAATACGGTATTCGTTGTGCTCCGGCTTTAAACCGATTTTTCGAGCCGCAACCAGCAACGCGCCGTCAGTCGGATCCCCGTCAACATAATATTTCCCTTTTTTAACATGTAATTCAGCGTGATTGCACAGCATGCCATATAACAGCATGGATTGCAAATTTGGGAATGTTTCGTTGACCTTTGTTTTATTGAGAAAATAATCACCACGAATATCATAGCCGTCACCA
Organism: Virgibacillus dakarensis; assembly: GCF_900155625.1. NCBI lineage: Bacteria > Bacillati > Bacillota > Bacilli > Caryophanales > Bacillaceae > Virgibacillus > Virgibacillus dakarensis. Next base: position 1,010,456 of record NZ_LT732553.1, on the reverse strand, counting down.
GTAACATATAAATGCTTGCCATTCAAGTAAATTTCTTTAACGGTCATTTGATTTTCCGTCATCGTCCCTGTTTTATCGGAACAAATAACGGACGCACATCCTAATGTCTCAACAGCTGAGAGCTTCCGGACGATTGCCTTTTTCCGGATCATCCGCTGCACACCTAATGATAAGGCAACTGTTACTATCGCCGGCAGCCCTTCCGGAATTGCCGCAACTGCTAGAGATACACCGGCCAAAAACATATTATAAACTGGGTGCCCCTGATAAACACCTACAACGACTACTAATGCCGTTAAAGCCAATGCAACAAAAATGAGGATTTTTCCGAGTTCTGCAAGCTTATTTTCCAATGGGGTTGTTATTTTTTTCGTTTTCACCATCAAGGAAGCGATTTGTCCCATTACCGTATTCATGCCCGTCCCAACAACAATCCCCGTTGCAGATCCTCTTGTTATTAGCGTTCCCATAAATGCCATATTGCTTTGGTCCTGCGGGTCTACATGATCCCTGGAAATCCCGTTCGTATGCTTCATAACCGGCAGTGATTCCCCAGTTAATGCTGACTCCTCTGCCTCCATGCCAATTGATTTGATAATTCGAACATCAGCTGGAATCCTGTCACCGCTTGAAAGCCGGATAACATCACCGACAACAATCTCTTGTGACGGCACTTTTATCCATTCACGATCACGCAGGACGGTTGCAATTGGTGCAGATAATTCCTTTAATTTGGCTAGTGATTTTTCCGCCTTTTGCTCTTGGAAATAGCCGATAAAACCATTGACAAGGACAATTACCATAATCGCGATGGCGTCGACAAACTCACCTAATAGTCCAGCAATCAATGTTGCCGCAAGTAACACAATTACCATGAAATCTTGGAATTGTTTAAGAAACAGTAGCCACCGTGGCGTGCTTTTTTCCTCTTCCAGTACATTGGCACCGAATTTTTTGCGACGATCGGCTACTTGCTTGACAGGCAAACCGTTATCCATTGTCACATTTAATTTTTCCGCTACTTGATCTACGTCCAATTGATACCATTTCATACCGCATTCCTCCACATTCACCTGCACTCATTTTTACACTGCACAATGCTTGTACATGTAAAACCATTATTCATTTCTATGCAGACTTGACCGGAAAAATGCTATAATTGCATTAAAGAGGTGATCGTATGCCATTTGATGGAATTGTTACAAGGGCAGTAACGGACGAGCTAAACGCAAAAATTATACCAGGAAAAATAACAAAAATTTATCAACCTACGATGACGGAACTTGTTTTAACGGTTCGCAGCCAAGGTATAAACCATACATTATTATTATCGATACATCCGACATATGCACGATTTCACCTGACCGATGATGATTACAAAAATCCGAAAGAACCGCCGATGTTTTGTATGCTGCTCCGCAAACACCTGTCGGGAGCGACGATCGAAGCCATTAACCAATATGGCATGGAACGGATTGTAACCTTCACGATAAAGACGCGCAATGAAATCGGTGATCTAACACGTAAGTCCTTGGTTATTGAATTAATGGGCAAACACAGTAATGTCATGCTGGTTGATAAGGAAAAAGGGCATATCATCGATAGCTTGAAACACGTCTCGGCCGCGCAAAATCGCTATCGAACTATTCTGCCTGGACAGACGTATAAGCTACCACCTGAACAAAATAAAGCAAATCCCCTTGAAATTGACGGGGAAAATTTTATCAAAAAACTCGATTTTAATACTGGTAAACTAGAGAAGCAAATTGTGCAAACACTTGTCGGCTTTTCCCCACTCATTGCCAGCGAAATCGTTCATCAGGCAAGACTAGGTTCGGCAAAAATATATAAGGAAAAGTTTATTGCTATTCAGGAATTGCTCAAAACAAACAACTATACACCGGCAATTTATCAAGGGAAAAAAGAAGACTTTCATGTACTTCCGATCACGTCCTTCCAGGGTAAAGAAGAATTATTTTCGACAACCAATTCCATGCTCGATACATTTTTTTCGGGAAAGGCTGAGCGTGACCGGGTCAAACAACAGGCAAAGGACTTATACCGATTTATCAAAAATGAAAAAGACAAAAATGAACGCAAGCTGAAAAAGCATGCGAAAACAATGAAAAAGGCTGAAGGTGCTGAAAAATTTCAGCGGCTCGGGGAATTATTGACAGCGAACATGCACATGGTAAAACCTGGGGATGCATCCGTTTCCGTCATTGATTATTACGACCCGGAACAAAACAGTTTAATAATCGATCTTAATCCGAACAAGACACCGAGTGAAAATGCCCAAAGCTTTTTTAAAACGTACCAAAAGCTGAAAACCTCCAAACGTATGGTGGAAAAGGAAATGGTCAAAACAAATGAGGAAATTGCCTATTTAGATCAGTTGTTGCAGCAACTTGACACCGCCCGTGAAGCGGATATAGAGGAAATACGTGATGAGCTTCGTGACGAGGGCTACTTAAAAAAACAACGGCAGCAGAGAAAACAGAAAAAGCAAGGTAAACCTCAACCGGAAGAATATGTATCTTCTGACGGTACAGAAATTCTTGTCGGGAAAAACAATAAGCAGAATGAATATGTTACAACCAGGGTCGCACACCGTGATGACATTTGGCTGCACACGAAGGATATACCCGGGTCACACGTTATTATCCGCAGCCGCACACCAAGTGAAGAGACATTGCTGGAGGCGGCACAAATAGCTGCTTATTTCAGTAAATCACAGCAATCATCTTCCGTGCCAGTTGATTATACAACGATTCGCCATGTCAAGAAACCAAACGGTGCTAAGCCTGGTTATGTTACCTATGATAATCAGAAAACACTTTTTGTCACACCAGATAAAGCAATTGTTGAGAAATTGCGTAAAAAGAAAAACGGATGATCCTCACCAAGATCATCCGTTTTTCTTTTGGTATTTGTTGAATGGATCCAGCCTGAACAAGCACGCAGTCCAAGCCAGTGAACGCGGAACTTTGGAGTTTAAGCCCGCTCCTAATTAGAGTGCGCTACCTGCAGCGCCACAGCATGTCATTCTTTATTCAACAGCTTCAGGATTTAAGGTGACCTCTATGTTTCCTCTAGTAGCTTTTGAATACGGACAAGCTTGATGCGCATCTTCCGCTAGCTGCTGAGCATCTTCAGGGTTAACACCTTTTATCTTAATATTTAACGTAACCGCAATTTTAAATCCATTATCTGCCGGATCTTTGCAAAAACTGACCTCCGCGTTTGTCTCTGAATCAATTTTCTTATTTTGCTTGGATGCAACAAGATTCAGCGCTCCGTCAAAACAAGCGGAATATGCTGCTGCAAATAGCTGCTCCGGGTTCGACCCTTTATCTTCTTTGTTTTTTGCCGGATTTACCAATTTTAAATCAATTAAACCATCATCAGACTTCACATGTCCATCACGTCCATTCTTTGCTGTTGCGCTTGCGGTAAATAGTACATTGCTCATTATTGGAACACTCCTTTACATGTTTATAGTTATTTGTTCCTCAAAATACAAGCTGTTAAACCTTTGGGTTGTGCAAGAGATGTTTCGAATTTATTATTGATGTTCGATTTGTGTTGATGTTTCTGCTTTTACTGTCGATGTCCATTCGATTTCTGTTGATGTTTCCGCTTTTACTGTTGATGTTCTCTCGATTTCTATTGATGATTCCGCTTTTACTGTTGATGTTCTCTCGATTTCTATTGATGATTCCGCTTTTACTGTTGATGTTCTCTCAATTTCTGTTGATGTTCCCGCTTTTATTATTGATGTTCTCTCGATTTCTATTGATGATCCCGCTTTTACTATTGATTTCGCCCATGTTCAGTCACACAACAAGACAACCCTATCAAACTAAAGAAATGTTTTATCAATAATAGTTTGAATGAACCGATCAACCTGAGGTAATTTCCGTACGCCTTCCTGGTAGCATATCCAGGTATCCCGCGTTACACTTTCTCCATTTAATTTCAACGGGATATGGGGATATTCATCCATCATTTTATCTGAGACGCTTTCAGGCAGTACAGCCATCCCTAATCCTTCTTTCATAAACTGTTTACATGTCTCAATCTGATCCACTGTGATCGTCTTTAATGGTTTGATTTGATCCTGATGATAATAAAGCCAGTTGTCAACAGACTCGTGCATACTATCATCACTTTTAAACGAAATCAATGGACGTTCTTTCAATTTATTGTCAGGAAAAGGCTCTGTATCGAAAATGTATAATGGATCGTCAAACAATCGTTTGCACGTTGATTCCTTAAATGTTTCGCCACGAATAATACATACATGGTAATTCTTGTGATCACGCTTGATATCCTCACTTAAACCTGTCACAAGGTCAATTGCAACTTTAGGATAGGCACGGGTGAATTGTGCTAAAATAGCCGGCAAAAAACGCTGACTGATCAGGGACGAACAAGCAATTGAGATCGTTCCTTGTACATCGTCACTTGATTGTGCCAGTTGATTTTTCAACACTTCCTCCCGTTCCATAACACCTTTCGCATGCTCGATAATGATTTCACCGGCAGGGGTCAGAACCAAACTTTTAGATGTACGGATAAAAATCGTTTGACCGAAATATTCCTCGATATATTTAAGCCGCTGGGTAACTGCAGGCTGTGAAATTAGAATGGCCTTTGCCGTCCCGCGAATCGTTCCAATCTCATGCAATTTAAGTAATAAGGCATAATCATCGATCTTCATGTAGATGTCCTCCGTTGAATAAGTATTTATTATTACTTTTGATTATAAACTAGTATTTTACTTATTGCATTAGAAAGCATATGATTAAGGTAACAAAATATACTGGAGGAGAGCCACATGCGTGAAAAGGATTATGTAAAACAGGTATTTTCAAAAAACAAAGACGCCTATATCAACAGTTCTACACATGCAAACGGGAATGATTTAGTTAACATGATCGAGTGGCTAAAGCTTGCCCCAGACATGATAGCACTTGATATTGCTACAGGTGGCGGACATGTTGCAAAACAATTGGCAGCACACGTAAACGAAGTTATTGCTACTGATCTGACAGAAGAGATGTTGCGGAATACGGCAAAGCATTTACAATCCTGTGAAAATATAACGTTTACCGTTGCTGATGCTGAGGATTTGCCGTTTGCTAATGACATGTTCGATATTGTTACGTGCAGAATCGCGGCACACCACTTTCCGGATCCGGACAAGTTTGTTGCAGAAGTCGCCCGCGTGTTAAGGCCAGACGGACAATTTCTTTTCATCGATAATATTGCACCAGAAAATACATCCCTTGATCAGTTTAACAATACATTAGAGAAAATGCGGGATTACAGCCATGTACGATCACGGACAATTGCTGAATGGACAACCATTTTTAACAGACAATGTTTACAGATTGTTAAGGAGAAACGCAGGAAGAAACGATTGCCGTTTCGAGAATGGGTAGCACGAACCTTGGATTCAGATACAGAAATGGACAGGGTAGAAAAGTATTTACTGAATGCTGCAGAAGAAATTCAAGAATATTTTCAGGTTGAACGAAAAGAAGCTCATGTGCAATCATTTGCGATCGATGAATGGATGGTTTTGTTTCGCCAGAACAAAGGTGCAAGCTCCCGGTCAGCGACGTATGGACTGCGCCCTGCCAAGCAGGGTGGTTCGGTGTTGCTGCTTAAAGCAGCGGTTTTAACCGAACATTCCTACCGCAGGAGATAAAGGAAACATGCCCCTGCAAAAGGGGTAGACGTGAGTTGGGCGCAAAGCCCGCTTTTAGTCGGCCTTCCTTCCTACCCGAGCCGATGTTGACTTATCGTACGGAGGTGAAGGAAGTTTACTACAGCTTTAGAGCTGGAGCCGGACGTGGCCTGCTCTGATGTAAGCATAACTGCGTCTCAAATTTTATACTTTCTTTAGTTTTAAGAAAAGCGAACAGTAATGGAGTGCTGTTCGCTTTGTCAAAATATTTAAATACAAAAATGCTATACCCGAAACCTGCCAATACGTTTTAACTTTTGATATAGCAGCAGGATTCCGCCAACTAGTAGAAAAATTCCCCCAATTAATAATAGGGTAAACATACTTGTAGCAGTGTCCGGTAATGGTGAGCCTCCTGACGGTGAACCATTTCTACCAACCAGCCCCTGACTACTAGCTTCATCCGTAAGATTACCTTCTCCTTCAGCAGTAAATTTAATTGTGAATCTTGCATCAAGTCCCTGATACTCATTTCCTAGATGTTCCGGAAACCGTATAGTAAATCCTAACTTTTCTTCACTGGACGACGCTAAGCTTCTTGGCGGTAGTTCATGGAGATCGGCTAACTTTCCACTATATATTTCTCCATCTTCGTCACTAATTTCTAGTAATAATTCGTTATATAGTTTTACCGATTCACTCGTATTTTCCAATTTTATATAATAATTAAAATCTTTTAATCCATTATTTTGCACAATCATTGTTCTTGGCACCCAATCCCCGGGTTTCATATCTTTAATATGAAATAAATACCTGCTTGGCTTAATCCCAATGTCAATTTCTGATGTTGCATTCTCCGAGCCGTAAACATGCCTATCAGGAAGGAAAAAAGTGCCTATCATCAAAGCAACAGTAGCCGCTAACACTAGTGTTTTTTTCAACCGTTTCACCCCATTTCTCAGCACTCACAACATCAATTAGCTGGACGCCTCTGCACTTTCCTTCACTTGACCTTTATCTCTTTGATTTGACGCCTCTACCTCTGATAATGTCTTCCAAATAATAAAGATCGAATAACCGAGTAACAAAATGCCCGGTATTAATAATAGAAAGGCACCATTTTTTGATTGGACAAAGTTACTAAAATAGCCAACGTACGGGATGGTGAAGCCAGTATATTCTCCAACCACATTTTCTGATAAAACCGGATCCATGTCAGGGGCGTTATTATTATCCCCCTTTGTTTGATAAATTGTGTGTTCTCCGCTTTTTGTAACGTCTACGATTCGATGAGTAATTACGGTTTTTTCGTCAGCTTGAAACGTAATTACATCATTTTCTTTGAATCTGGTCATATCGCCTCCAGGCTTAACTGCGATAATTGAACCTGTCTTGATACCGGGTTCCATGGAGCCGGATAGGACGGTTTTTAATTGATAACCGAAAATCCCGGGTTCTCCACCGGAAAATTTAGATATAATAACAACAGCAAGCATCCCGATTAAGATGGTGAATAATAGTACTGTCGTAATATTGTTAAGCCATTTCCATACTTTTTTCCCCTGCTTTTTACTCATCTTTGTCAACCTCCTCGTTTACAGCGGATTCTGTTTGTTTTGCATTTGGCTTTTGTTTTTGATCCTTCGAAGTTGACTGTTCTCCAGATGATTCATTCTTGTCTGTTTTTGTTTCGTCATTTTCTTTTGACTCGGTTTTTCCGGTGGGATCTGATGAACCGTTATCTGTTTTATCTGCGCTATTCTCCACTATCTTTTCGGAATTCTTTTGTTCGTCTTTAGACTGATTATCTTTAGCTGCATTGGTTTTTTCCGAATCATTATTTTCTTCGGATTTATCCTCAATGTTTCGTTCATCTTGTTTGTCTTCCTCGGCTTTCTCCATACATTTAACCATTACTTTTTCGCTCCAGATCTCGTGTCTTGACTTTTCATCATTTTTATATCCTGGACGTTGCAATGCTTTAAACGTATAGGACCCGACTTTTTCAGCATGAAAGGATAACGTTGTGATGCCGCCTTCTTTTATAGGGTCAATGCTCCATGCTGCTATCTTTTCCCCATTATTTTTTGGATTTCCATTTTCCGAATAGTAGATTTCATATTCAGTTGGCCCGATCATCGTAAAGCCATTATTTTTAATTTGCACACTTATATCCGTTGGCGGGCAGGCTTTCACATTTTGTGTCGGTTTTCCTATGAATTCAAGCTCACTCTGATCCCACCATTCTCCGGCCTGAATGACATGTTTATTCGTTTTTCCGTCGTTAAAATATGCCCCAGTTCCAGATGTCAGATAGCTAAATGAAAAAGTGGCCAAATAAAACACAGCAATCATTTTTGTTAACAAGATAAACTTTTTTCTTGACTTAAACTTTCGCAAACGACTCATTCGCAAGGAAATACCTCCCTATTAAGCACCCATGAATATGGATTAAATTCTGTTTGGGGCAAAAAATAGCTTTTATAACAATTCATAAACACAAAAATTATATTGTGTTTATGAATTGTTATAAAAAGGGGAGGAAGGGGTTGACTTCCTCCCGTATTCTTATCTGGACTCACCTTTTGTTTGCTGAGCATCAAAAGTCCATGTAAGGTCTAAAGAATCTCCTTGGAATTTATTTTGATCATTGCCATTATCCACAAATTCAAATTGAACTACAAGATCGTCGTGATCCCCAACTTTAAGACCACTTCTTTCGTCTCCTAATCCCAAAAATGCCCAAATTTTGTTTTTAACGGCATCCGGCATTTCACCTTTTAGTTCAGCTAAAGTTGTTGATGCTATAACATTTTCATGAGGATATTGAAAGATTGAGTCTTTATCATAGTTTTTTAAGAAATTCACTCTAATGTGTTCCCCAAAATCTTCTCCATCGTTATCACCATTTTTATCATTTACAGTATAATCAGTAAGAATATTTACTTTTGAAATATCCAATGTTCCCTCGTTGGTAAGTACGAATTCCCGAGTCATCCAATCACCAGGCTTTAAATTATCCACATCAATAATCGTGGTCGGATCGACTGACAAATCTAATGTACCTGCAGCAAATGTATTATTTGTTGCTTCTGCATCACTGAAATACGCGAAAGTACCTCCCCCAATCAATGCTATACCTAGTGCTGCTGATGCTACTCCCATTACTAGCTTTTTCTTAATACTCATTCTTGTTCCTCCCTGTAACTAATTTTTTATTTTGAACTCAATGATGAGACAAAATCATGCCCGGTAATTCTATTTGGTCATCCGTTACATATACTAAGTTAACGGCCCTTTTTCTCTCCCATCCCCTACTGTTCTTCATTAACAACAAATTGTTCTCTATAGGGAACATAACAATTGTGAGTATAAGACATACATTTCATTTTGAAAAGGCTTGAATTCAACCGTTTGTGCTTAATTAAGAACGATTTACTTCTATTATCTTCAGTTTTCTTCCAAATACGTACAATTTTAAATTTTATTAAGAACAATATGGATTTTATAAGAACAATCGCAACTAAGAAAAGCGCAAGCGCCCGTTTAGCAACGTACAAACTGGAGCACTCCGCAATGAGATAAAGGAAACACGGTGAGCTGGAAGCGAATCGATGTTGACTTATCGTAGTGAAGGAGTGTGAAGTTTGCTAGTTGCTGGGCGCTGGAGCTGGACATGGCCAACTCTGACGCAATAAGAATAGAGCCTAAATTTTTATACTTTCTTTACCTACAAAAAAAGACTCCTCAGTGAGAAGTCTCTAGTAAATCACGCCACGACTGCAGCTCTCGATATTGTTCATTATTAATTGTTTCATCTTCCACTAGCAATCGTAGTAACTGATCATAATCCGTAATTGTCCGGAAAGCAAGATTTGCTTGCAAAAATTGCTCTTTTGCCTTTTTCAGTCCGTACGTAAAGATAGCGAGTACACCAAGCACTGTTATCCCTTCTTTTTCTAATGCCTTGGCAGATTCAATTGATGACCCGCCGGTGGAAATCAAATCTTCAATCACGATAGCTCGTTGTCCCTTTTCAAGTTTCCCTTCTATTTGATTCCCTTTGCCGTGTCCTTTTGGCTTCGATCTGACATAAACCATCGGCAGCCCCAGTCTATTTGCAACCCAGGCGGCGTGAGGAATTCCGGCAGTAGCGCATCCGGCAATTACATCAGGCTTTTGCTCCGATTGTTCGATTAATTGCACAAATGCTTGAGCAATTTTCGCACGTATGTCTGGATAAGACATCGTAAGGCGGTTATCACAATAAATCGGTGATTTAATTCCAGATGTCCAGGTAAAATAATCTTCTGTTCTAATTTGTACTGCTTGGATGTCCAGTAAATTACGTGCTATTTCACGACTCAGCTCCACAATTCCACTCCTCCACCACTTTGTTATATGCTTTTTTCGGGTCTTGCGCGTTGGTTATTGTCCGTCCGACAACAAGAATATCCGAGCCATTTTTACGGGCAAATGCCGGTGTGGCAACACGTTTTTGATCATTTGTCTCCGCGTCCTGCAATCGGATACCAGGTGTCACGGTTAGGTAAGATGACCCGCACACTGCTTTGATCCGCTTTGCCTCATGAACGGAACAAACAACACCATCTGCTCCGCTACGATTGGCAAATTCGGAAAGGCGAACGGCATTGTCCTGAACATTCCCTTGTATCAGCAATTCATTATTCATAATAGTATGATCCATCGACGTCAAAATCGTAACCGCAATCAGCTTCGTATCATATTGAGAACCCGACAGCAGGCCTTCTTTTGCTGCTTGGATCATTTCACTGCCACCGAGCGCGTGTACATTCACCATATCTACCTCCAGCCTGGCCAGATTTTTCATTGCGTTTCTTACCGTTGTTGGAATATCATGCAGCTTTAAATCAAGAAATATCGCATGATTGTCCTGCTTTAGTTTTTCAATCACATCTGGCCCTTCCCGGTAAAATAATTCCATCCCCACTTTAACCGGGACTCCATACAGATCATGTTGATCAATGAAATGTTTTGCTTCATTCCATGTCGGAAAATCCAAAGATAAATAGATAGTCTGATTCATTCTTCAACATGCCCCTTTCCGATCGCAGCTTCTGCCGATGCGAATCCGTACTCTTTCAAAACCGCCGGTAACGCATCAATGATTTCGGAACAGACAAATGGATTCTGGAAATTGGCTGTTCCAATTGCAACCGCACTAGCACCCGCAAGTAAAAACTCCAGAACATCCTGAGCATTTGCAATACCACCCATTCCAATAATTGGGATCGAGACATGCTGCTTTACTTCATAAATCATCCGAATGGCGATCGGTTTAATCGCCTGGCCGGAAAGCCCACCTGTTTTGTTTGCAAGCAGTGGCCGCTTACTTGATAAATCAATTTGCATTCCAGTTAGTGTGTTAATCATCGAAAGGCCGTCCGCTCCAGCTTGTTCAACGGCTTTTGCCATCGAAACAATATCGGATACATTTGGGGACAGCTTTACATACACGGGCAGATTGCTCACCTTTTTCACTTCTTCTGTCACAGTAGCTGCCATACCGGGATTGGTGCCGAACTGGATCCCGCCCTCTTTTACATTTGGACAGGAAATATTCAATTCCAGTGCATGAACAGCATCCGTTTGATTAAAAGCCTCGGCAACATTTACATATTCTTCAAGTGTACTTCCCGCTACATTTGCGATAATTGGAATGTTATAGGTTGCTAGATTTGGTACTTCATGGGCGATAATTTTTTCTACACCGGGGTTTTGCAAGCCGATGGCATTTAACATACCTGCCGCTGTTTCTGCTACCCGTGGTGTTGGATTACCAAAACGGGCACTTCCTGTTGCTGCTTTCATAATGACAGCACCGAGTTTGCGTAAATTATAAAACTCACTAAATTCCCGGCCAAACCCAAAACAGCCTGATGCAGGCATAATCGGATTTTTTAGTGTTAGACCAGGTAATTGAACTCCCAAGTTTGTCATAATATCACCTCATCTGCGGCAAACACTGGACCGTCCTGACAAATTTTTTTATAGCCGCGCTCTTCGTTTCCCGGAATAACGCAGGCAAAACACGCTCCGATACCACAGCCCATACGTTCCTCCAACGAAATGTATCCCTGTTTATTACGCAGTTCTTCTGTTACTGCCTGAAGCATCGGCATTGGCCCGCAAGAGAAGTAGTTATCAAATTGTCCCGTCTGATCGAGCACATTCGTAACAAATCCCTTGTGTCCATAGCTGCCATCATTGGTTACAATCCATGTTTCCCCAAGTGCAGCAAACTTTTCTTCATAAAATACATGTGCCTTCGTTTGAAACCCCAGTACCGCCTTAACATGAATACCTCTCTGCATGAGTTCCTTACCCAGGTTATAAAGTGGGGGAATACCGATCCCCCCGCCTATCAGTAATGCTGTTTTCATCGTCTCCATATAAGGAAAGCCATTCCCGTTAGGCCCAATTGCATCAATCGTCATTCCCGGCCTGTAAGCTGCCAATTGCTTCGTACCGGTTCCTATTCTTTTAAACAGGATGACAACAAGTTCTTTCTCCTGGTCAACATCGGCAATCGAGATCGGCCTGCGCAATGTATGCCCCTCCACCTGCAAATGTAAAAACTGGCCTGGCTTCGCATTCCCTGCTATATAGGCATTTTCAAGAACCATTTCGACCGTTTCCAAGGCAATTTCCTCTACAGATCTTACAACCATCGTTAGTCGTTTTTTCATGGCAAAACAACCTCTTGCCCTGTTAGTGGCTGGGCACTGAATGTGGTGGAATCAATCACATTTAAGATGGCGTTCGCGGTATCTAAACTTGTTAAGCAGGCAATTCCATGTTCAACTGCTTCCCGGCGAATCCAAAATCCGTCAGATCGCGTTTTTTTACCAGACGTCAGGGTATTAACAACAAATTGCACATCCCCATTTTCGATAATTGATAATACATTTGGTTGATCCGCTCCAACCTTTCCTACTTCCGTTACCGGGATTCCTCGTTCTTTTACAAAAGCAGCAGTTCCGGTCGTTGCATACAGCTTAAATCCAAGTTGATGAAAACCGCATGCGATGGAAAGTACCTCCTGTTTATCCTTATCAGCAACGGTCAAAAGTACAGCACCTTCCTGCGGCACCGATAAGCCCGATGCAACAAGTCCTTTGTAAAGGGCTTTTTCCAACGTTTTATCATGACCGATCGCTTCTCCGGTTGATTTCATTTCCGGTCCGAGAATGGTATCAACACTGCGCAATTTTGCAAACGAAAACACTGGTACTTTTACCGAAACCGTATTATGCTCCGGTAAAATTCCTGTAGCATACCCCAGTTCTGAAAGTGTTTCCCCTAAAATGCATCTTGTTGCCAGATTAGCCATCGTAACACCCGTGATTTTACTTAGGAAAGGGATCGTTCTACTGGCTCTTGGATTAACCTCAAGGACGTAAACATCATTATTCCGGACGATAAATTGGATATTGATCAGCCCTTTTACATGCAACTTACTGGCAATTTTCACGGTAGCATCCATACATTTTTGTTTCACAGCCTCACTGATTCGCTGTGGGGGATAGACAGCAATGGAATCTCCGGAATGGATACCTGAACGCTCGATATGTTCCATAATACCTGGAACAATGACCGTTTCCCCATCACTGATTGCATCCACTTCGACCTCAATGCCGGTAATATATTGATCGATCAAAATCGGGTGTTCGTTCTCCGTATCATGTGATTTCGCCAAATAAGCCTGCAGTTCTGACTCGTGATAGACAATTTCCATCCGGCTGCCGCCAATGACATACGATGGCCTGACCAAAACGGGATAACCTATTTCTTTGGCAACTGTTAATGCCTGATCGAACTTCTTTACTGACCTTCCCTTTGGCCGCAATATCTGTAAATCATGCAACAATTGTTCAAATTTATCCCGGTCTTCAGCTTTGTCAATTGCAGCTAAATCCGTTCCAAGGATTTTGACTCCGCGCCGTTCCAACCCTGCTGCCAGATTAATTGCTGTCTGTCCGCCAAATTGGACGATAACACCTTCTGGCTGCTCTAAATTAATTACATGCATGACATCTTCCAATGTAAGTGGTTCAAAATAGAGCTTATCAGAAATACTGAAATCGGTTGATACGGTTTCCGGATTATTATTCATGATAATCGCTTCATAGCCCAGTTCCTTGATTGCCAGCACAGAATGAACCGTAGCATAGTCAAACTCGATTCCCTGTCCAATTCGAATCGGGCCTGATCCAAGAACAAGAACTTTTTTGCGATCAGATTGAATGGATTCATTTTCATCTTCATAGCTACTGTAAAAGTATGGGGTTTCGGATGCGAATTCCGCTGCACACGTATCAACCATTTTGTATACCGGTTGGATGTTATGATTGAGGCGAAATTCATATACCTCATCAACTGGTTCATTCCATAGTCTGGCAATTTGCGTATCCGAAAAGCCCAGTCGTTTCGCTTTTGCTGCTATTTCCAATGAAAACTTATTGCGTTTTATTGTTTCCTCTAATTCCATTAACTGTGCCAGTTTGACTAAAAAGAAGCGATCGATTTTTGTCAGCTGAAAAATTGCTTCAACAGACATGCCACGCCGGAAAGCTTCAGCTAATACAAACAATCGCTCATCATCTGCTTTCGGAAGCTTTTCTTTAAGTTCATCAAGCGGCAAATCAACCAGACGTTTAAGCCACAATTCTTCTGTTCCGACATCAAGCGACCGGATCCCTTTTAAAAGTGACTCTTCAAAATTCCGCCCAATCGACATGACCTCACCCGTTGCTTTCATTTGTGTCCCAAGATACCGGTCACCGGTAACAAATTTATCAAATGGGAACCGTGGTATTTTAGTAACAACATAATCAAGTGCCGGTTCAAAGCAGGCGTAGGTATTACCGGTAATCGGATTGATGATTTCATCCAATGTTAATCCGACAGCTATTTTTGCCGCCATTTTAGCGATTGGATAGCCCGTAGCTTTAGATGCTAATGCTGATGAACGACTGACTCTTGGATTTACTTCAATAATGTAATAGTTAAAGCTGTCTGGATCAAGTGCCAGCTGGACATTACAGCCACCTTCAATTTTTAGTGCGCGAATGATTTTCAGCGAAGCATTTCTGAGTAATTGATATTCGCGGTCGCTTAATGTTTGTGATGGTGCTACAACGATGGAATCACCTGTATGAATACCGACCGGGTCAACATTTTCCATATTGCAAACAACAATCGCCTGATCATTTTTATCACGCATGACTTCATATTCAATTTCTTTAAAACCAGCGATATTTTTTTCAATTAAGCATTGATCAACAGGTGATAATGCCAGACCATTGCGGGCGATTTCCCTTAGTTCCATTTCGTTAAAACACATACCACCACCTGTTCCACCAAGTGTGTATGCTGGCCGTACAATAACAGGAAAACCGATTTTAGCAGCAAAGTTGCACGCTTCTTCAACCGTGTTAACGATTTGACTGTCTGGGACGGGTTCCTGCAATTCCTGCATTAGCGAACGAAATTTTTCCCTGTCCTCCGCTTGCTGGATTGCCTCCAGTGCTGTACCAAGTAAAGTAATATTGTATTCGGCAAGTATACCTGTCTTTTCCAAGGCAACAGCCAAATTTAAGCCCGTTTGTCCGCCCAATGTAGGAAGTAGCGCATCGGGCTGTTCTTTACGGATAATTTTGATCAAAAACTCCGTCGTTAGCGGTTCCATATACACTTTATCCGCTACTGTATGATCGGTCATGATTGTTGCTGGATTAGAGTTGGCTAAAATGACGGTATACCCTTCCTCCTTTAATGCCTGACAGCCTTGCGTTCCGGAGTAATCAAATTCAGCTGCTTGTCCAATGACGATTGGGCCGGATCCGATGACGAGAATTTTCTTGATGGATGTATTTTTAGGCATATGCTTCCTCCTCGTTTTTCGCTTTTACAGCGACAATCATTTGCAAAAATTCATCAAACAAGTGGTTCGTATCTTCCGGCCCTGGTGAACTTTCCGGGTGATATTGAACAGAGAATGCCGGATGAACAGTATGTCTGATTCCTTCTACACTGTTGTCATTCAAAGCAATTTGCGTCAGGGCCAGATTTGTTCTTCCCAGTGATTCATGTGTCACCGCATAGCTGTGGTTCTGTGATGTCATATATGTTTTCCCTTTTTCCAGATCCTTGACTGGATGATTGGCACCGCGATGACCAAATTTCATTTTTTCCGTATTTGCACCACAGGCTAAGGCAAGCAGCTGATGGCCCAGACAAATTCCAAAAAGTGGAATTCTCCCTAACACTTCTTTTAGCATTTCGATCGCTTCCGGTACATCTTTTGGATCTCCGGGGCCATTTGTCAGCATAATGCCATCAGGTTTTAACCGTAAAATATTGGCAGCTCCGTAGTTATATGGTACAACCGTTACGTGACAATCATGTTTGGTGAGCTCCCGTAAAATGCCATGCTTCATGCCAAAATCAACGAGTACAATTCTAAGACCGCGTCCAGGTACAACGTATGGTTTGGCTGTAGATGTCCGGTGTACTTGATTCGTTCGTTTCGGTGTTTGCTTTAACCGTTCGATTACCTTTTCCACCGGTTCATTACATGAAGTGATACACCCTTTCATCGTGCCGTACAGGCGGATAATTTTTGTTAATTTCCTTGTGTCAATCCCGGCAATCCCTGGAATATCATTAGCCTGCAAAAAACTGCTTAAGCTTTCGTCGCTGCGGAAATTGTATGGATGTTCACAATATTCCTTTACGATAAACCCATGAATAAATGGTGTTACCGTTTCAAAATCATCCCGATTTATCCCGTAATTTCCGACTAATGGGTATGTCATCATCACGATCTGCCCACAGTACGAAGGATCGGAAATAACCTCCTGATACCCGGTCATTCCAGTATTAAATACAACTTCTCCGCTACAGTCTTTTGTGCTGCCGAATCCTTCGCCGATAAAAACAGAACCATCTTCCAAAACAAGCTGTCGTTTATGCATGTGTATCCTCCTTGTAGACTACTTTCCCTTTCGCTATCGTCATGACCGGTAACCCAGTCACGGTCCAGCCTTGAAATGGTGTATTTCTTCCTTTTGAATAAAAATTACGTTTATTAATACGCGATGCTTTTTCCAGATCCACTAATGTGATGTCCGCAATAGCACCCTCCTCCATCCGGCCATACGGTAACCTAAAAACAGCTGCTGGCTTTACTGTTAGCCAGTCTATTAATTGGGTAAGGGAGCATTTATTTGTTTTTACAAGCTGGGTGTACAGCAAGGGAAAAGCTGTTTCTAACCCGACAATGCCGAACGGCGCTTTCTGAAACCCTTGTGCTTTTTCAGTTTCCGTATGTGGGGCATGATCGGTCGCGATAAAATCGATCGTTCCGTCAAGCAGACCTTCGAATAATGCTTTTTGATCGCCTTTCGCCCGTAATGGTGGGTTCATTTTAAAATTGGTATCGCCCGTTTTGATATCTGTTTCATTTAAGAGCAGATGATGAGGGGTAACCTCGGCCGTCACCTGGATACCTGCTTTTTTGGCATCACGGATAACGCGAACAGACTCCTTTGTGCTGACATGACAGACATGATAATGACAGCCACTCGCTTCCGCCAGCAGGACATCACGGGCAATTTGTACCGATTCACTTAATGACGGGATCCCTGGCAGCTTGAGACGCTCACTAATTTCGCCATCGTGGACAACGCCGTGGTAAACAAGTGTATTATCCTCACAATGCGCAACGACTGGTTTTCCGCACGCCGCTGCTTGCTTCATGGCCTGAAACATTTGATCAGCCGTTTGGATCCCGACACCGTCATCAGTAAAGGCAAAAGCCCCTAAACTGGCAAGCTCACGAATCGGCGTTATTATTTCCCCTTTTAATCCTTTTGTAATAGCGGCGTACGGCAAAACCCGTACCACTGCATCTTGCTTTATTTTTTCCTGAAGCTCCTGCAGTACGACCGAATTATCTGGTACCGGATTCGTATTCGGCATCGCACAGACCGTTGTAAATCCGCCTCTTGCAGCTGCTTCTGTTCCAGTTTTAATTGTTTCTTTATGCTCCCCACCCGGTTCTCGCAAATGGACATGAACATCAACAAAGCCTGGCAGCAGCAGATTACCCTGGCAATCAATGATTTGGTAAGCTTCTTTCGTGATCGTTGAACCCATTTCTATGATTCTTTCGTGATCAATAAGTACATCGAGGTCTTCTAGTTGATTAGTAGGAAGCAACTTTTTTGCGTTCTTTAGTAAGATCATGGATGAACCCCCGTTCAGCTAATAATTTTGTAATAATTGCCATACGTACATAAACACCGTTTGCCATTTGTTTAAATATCCGTGACCGTTCGCATTCAACCAAGGTCGTATCGATTTCCACCCCGCGATTGATTGGGGCCGGATGAAGAATAATTGCATGTTTCTTCATCCGTCTTGCTCTCTCTGTTGTCAAACCATAGTGTTGTAGATATGTCGTATCCTTGTCTACATATTTTTCCTCGTGCCGTTCATGTTGAATTCGCAATAACATCATGACATCACACGTTGCTGCTGCTTCATCCATCGAAATATATGGGAAGTCCAATGTCGTATCGGCAAATTCCGGTGCTCCTGAAAAGTAAACATTCGCACCTAATCTCTGCAGGGCGTATGCATTTGAGCGGGCAACACGGCTATGTTTTATATCACCGGCTATCGCCACGTTAAGACCGGTAAATTTGCCAAATTCCTGGTAGATTGTCATTAGGTCCAGCATACATTGGGTCGGGTGTTCCCCTTTTCCTGCACCAGCATTAATAATTGGAATCTCGATAGTTTGCAGGAGATTGTCATACCATGTATCGTCCTGATGACGGATAAAGAGGATATTTGCCCCGATCGCTTCATACGTTTTTGCCGTATCGTACAATGTTTCACCTTTTCGGACGCTTGATGTTTCACTATGAAAATCCAATACATCCATCCCCAGCTTTTTCTGGGCAACGATAAAACTCATTTTCGTTCTCGTGCTTGGTTCGTAAAATAAATTAGCTGCAAATAATTGTTGCGTTACGTTTCGTGTTTCACCATGACGAAATTCCTCTGCTGTTTCAATGATGGAAAATATCTCAGCTTCTGACAAATGGTTTACCGATATAAAGTTTCGCACAAGCGCTCCTCCTTTTAGTCCCAAAAAATCCAATCTTCATTTTTTAAAGCCATATTGGCCACGTCCAGCTTCAGGGCCCAGTGTTTTGCATTTTCTCCATAAAAAAACCTCTTTGCATAAGATCGCAAAGAGGTACGGCAGACAGAAGTCGGACATCAGGGGTCGGAAGTCGGATGGGAAGCGGTCGTTAGAATAGCCGATTCCATCCTGATTCAAACCATCTTTTCTTCTGTATACACGTAATCTAAAACGACCTTATAAATCTCGCTGGATTTAATTAAAGGTCTGCCTATTTATTTTTCAAAAATGGATACTTGATCTGTCTCATCTGTTTCATTAAGCTGGACAACGATTATTTCCTTTTCTGAAGTTGGGATATTTTTCCCCACGTAATCAGCACGAATCGGCAGCTCCCTGTGTCCGCGGTCAATTAAGACTGCTAATTGAATATGAGATGGTCTGCCCAGGTCCATTACAGCATCCATTGCCGCGCGTACAGTTCGGCCGGTAAACAATACATCATCGATCAAAATGACATTTTTACCGGCGAGCTTAACTGCAATATTCGTTTCCTTCAGTTCTGGATCATCACTTTCCACCGCTTTTTCCAAATCATCACGGTAAAGGGTAATATCCAATTCGCCTATCGGAACCGTAATTTCTTCTATCTGCTTAATTTTTTCCTGCAGACGTTTGGCGATCGGTACTCCTCTTGTTTTAATCCCGACTAAAACAAGATTTTCCCCACCTTTATTTTTCTCTACAATTTCATGAGCAATCCGGGTTAACGCCCGGTTAATTGCCTGCTGATCAAGTATTTCCGTCTTTTTCTTCACCATTTCACCTCGATTAAAAAATCCCTTTCTCCATGAGGAAAAAGGGATTTGGTATAAAGCCAAACGGTCGGTTCCTTTTTAGCCTCACAGGACTATAATTTAAAGGATCTTATTTACTTGTATTTATTATGGCAAAGCCAATCCTATCTGTCAATACATTTTTTTAATTTGCTTTAGCAGATCGCGGAATACCGTTGGTGCCTCGCTTGTAAAATGCATCCAATTCTTTGTCCGTGGATGTGTGAAGCCGAGTACTTTCGCATGCAAGGCCTGTCCGCCTATATCGAGGGTCTTCTTTGGACCATATTTTGGATCACCAACAAGTGGAAAACCAATATATTTCATATGGACACGAATTTGGTGTGTCCTACCTGTTTCCAACCGGCATTCAACATGGGTAAAATGCTCAAAACGTTGCAATACGGTAAAATGGGTGACAGCAGGCTTTCCCTGTTCGACAATGCCCATTTTTTGTCTATCTTTTGGATCTCTGGCAATTGGCGCATCAATCAATCCTTTATCATGTTCAATTACTCCGTGGACGATTGCTTCATATTTTCGTTCGACATCCTTTGCCTGCAGCTGTTCAACAAGTGATGCATGGGCCTGATCATTCTTTGCAACAACTAATAACCCGCTCGTATCTTTGTCAATCCGATGGACAATCCCCGGACGTTCGACACCATTAATTCCCGATAGATCATGACAATGAAAAAGAAGTGCGTTAACGAGTGTCCCGCTGGCATGTCCAGCAGACGGATGAACAACCATCCCCCTTGGCTTGTTGACAACAATGACATCGCGATCCTCGTAAACAATGTCAAGCGGGATATCCTCTGGTGTAACCGATAACGACATTGATTCAGGTATCGACCATGTTACACGATCCCCTGATTGACACTTGTAATTAGCCTTGACAATATTGTCATTGACCGCAACCAAACCCTGATTGATCCACGTTTGTACCTGGGAACGGGAATTTTCCGGATTTATCTCAGCCAGCAGCTTATCAATTCGTATTTTATTTTGTTCCCTTTGCACTTCGTATTGCTGCTCGGTCATTTCGCTGTCTTTCCTTTCCTTTTCTCATCCAAAAAGGTTGCTATTAAAACAAGAATAACACCTACAGTTAATGCTGAATCCGCAACATTAAAAATCGGAAAATCATAACCGAATATAATAAAATCAAGAAAATCAACAACCTCTTGCCGAAAAAGCCGGTCGATAAAGTTGCCGATTGCCCCACCCAAAATCAGACTAAGTGAAACTGCAAGCAGGATGCTGTCTTTCCCGAACTTTTGCATATAGTAGACAACCCCGATGATCACCACGACAGTAATGATATAAAAGAAGATCATTTGGCCCTCTAAAATTCCCCAGGCAGCACCTGTGTTTCGATGAGAGGTTATGTAGAAGAAGTCTTTAATAACGGTGATTTGTTCGTACAATTCCATGTTTTTGACAATGATCCATTTTGTCAGCTGGTCAATTCCAATGACAACTACTGCAAGAAGGTAGTACCAATACATGAAGACTTTCCTCCAATTCCTATTCTATTCCTATTGCATTTTACCACAAAAAGTCACGCTTTGCCTTATAAGCGGGAAAATATATACTGCTGCGATACAAATACCAGCACAGAAACATAAGAATGCTGATTATAAACCAGCATTCTTACCTTTTCATAAGCTATTTTTATCCTGTATAATGCTTTTTCACAACATCTGCACAACGGGAACATAATTCAGGATGATCATGATCCTCGCCGACTGTTTCGGAAGCGACCCAGCAGCGTTCACATTTTTCGCCTGGATGTTTTTCTACTTTAACATGGACGTAGCGATATTCTTTTGTATCATCAGCACTATCCACAACATCAGCACCCGAAACGATGAGTAATTGATGTAAGTAGGGGATGTGTTCCAGTACTTCTTTTGTTTGCACATCCTTAGCGACAATTGTTACTTTTGCCTCAAGTGATTTACCAATTACTTTGCCATTCCTTGCTTCTTCCAGTGCTTTCAAAACATCATCCCGTACTTTCATGAAATGATCCCATTTTGCAAGTGCAGCTTCGTCTTCAAATACAGTTCGTGCCTCCGGAATGTCCGTTAACTGTACATAGTCAGCCTCAGCTCCAGGAACGTATTCCCACACTTCCTCTGCTGTATGTGGGATAATCGGTGTCAGCATCTTAATCAAACTTGTCAAAATATCGTAATACACCGTTTGAATACTCCTGCGACGATGGTCATTCTCCGCTTCGATATACAAAATATCCTTAGCAAAATCCAAGTAAAATGAGCTTAAATCGACCGCACAGAAATTATGGATTTGATGATAGATCGGTGAGTACTCAAAGTTGTCATAGCTTTTCCGCACGCTTTTCATAACATGCTGCAGACGATGAAGCATGTAACGATCGACTTCTTCAAGATCGTTTTCAGCTACACGGTCTTTAGCTGGATCGAAATCAGCAATATTCGCCAGCATAAACCGGAACGTATTACGGATTTTCCGATATGTTTCTGAAACCTGTTTTAAAATATCATCCGAAATACGGACATCTGCCTGGTAATCAACGGAAGCAACCCATAGGCGTAAAATGTCAGCACCGAGCTGTTTTAGAACCTTGGAAGGAACAATCACATTGCCAAGTGATTTACTCATTTTTCTTCCATCGCCATCTAACGTAAATCCATGGCTGACAACATTTTCATATGGTGCCTTTCCAGTTACCGCAACAGCCGTTGATAGGGAAGAGTTGAACCAGCCTCGATATTGGTCACTTCCTTCCAAATACACATCTGCCGGCCGTCTATGGTTCTCTCTGCCGACAAGCACTGCTTCATGTGATGAGCCTGAATCAAACCAGACATCCATAATATCGGTTTCTTTTGTAAACTTGCCATTAGGGCTGTGCTCAGAAGTAAACCCTTCAGGCAGTAGATCTTTAGCATCCCATTCAAACCAGATATTTGATCCATGTTCAGCAAACAACTCAGATACATGTGCAATCGTTTCATCGGTAATGATTGGTTCCTTATCTTCCCCGTAAAATACCGGAATTGGCACACCCCATGTACGTTGGCGGGAAATACACCAGTCCTCGCGATCCCGCACCATATTGTACAGACGTGTTTCACCCCACTGTGGATACCAATTGATCCGTTTGATCTCATCCAGAATATCCTGACGAAAATCTTTAATCGATGCAAACCACTGGGAGGTCGCCCGGAAAATAGTCGGTTTTTTCGTCCGCCAGTCGTGTGGATACGAGTGTGTAATAAACTTTAACTTTAATAACGCGCCTACCTCTTCCAGCTTCTCCGTGATCGGTTTATTTGCCGCATCGTAGAACATGCCTTCGTACCCAGGTGCTTCCTCTGTAAACACCCCTTTTTCATCGACTGGGCAGAGAGCATCAATGCCATATTTTTTTGATACATAAAAGTCATCTTCCCCGTGTCCCGGTGCCGTGTGTACACAACCGGTCCCAGCATCTATTGTCACGTGTTCACCGAGCATGACAAGGGAATCACGATCATAAAATGGATGCTGAGCCACAATTTTATCTGCTTCTTTTCCTTTAAACGTTTTTACAACTTCCGGGTCCTCCCATGCCAGTTCTTCTGCAACAGCTGGGAGTAGTTCCTCGGCAACAACAAATTTATCATCGTTTACCTTGGTAACGACATAGTCAAAATCTGGATGAAGACTAATTCCTAAGTTAGCAGGAATGGTCCATGGCGTTGTTGTCCAAATGATGAATTTCTCTCCGCCATCAAGGAGCTCCTTCCCATCGGTTATCTCAAACGCAACATAAATTGAGGGGGAACGCTTGTCATAATATTCGATTTCCGCTTCCGCAAGTGCCGATTCAGACGAAGGCGACCAATAAACCGGCTTCAATCCTTTATAGATATAGCCCTTTTTCGCCATTTCACCAAACACACGAATTTGCGCGGATTCATAGTCCTTTGTCAACGTGATATAGGGATTATCCCAATCGCCGCGAACACCTAACTCTTTAAACTGTTCCCGCTGATTATCAATTTGCTTCATAGCATATTCCGCACATTTTTGTCTGAATTCTGCGATACTCAGCTTTTTGCGATCCACCTTTTTCTTTTTGGTAAGCGCCGTTTCAATTGGCAGTCCGTGTGTATCCCAGCCTGGAACGTATGGTGCATGGTAACCGGCCATTGATTTATAGCGGGTAATAAAATCTTTTAAAATTTTATTTAGCGCATGACCAATATGCAGATCGCCATTCGCATATGGCGGGCCATCATGAAGAATAAATAACGGTCTTCCTTCTGTACGTGCAAGACTTTTTTCATATAAATGGTTTTCATCCCATTCCTTGCGTCGTAATGGTTCTTTATTCGGCAAATTTCCACGCATCGGAAACTTGGTTTTTGGCATAAGTAATGTCTCTTTATAATCCATCTTACCTTCCTCCTGTTCATGTTAAGATAAAACAAAACTTCAGTGGGAGCTTTTTCCGCTAATTGAATGGGTCGAGCCTTTATGGGCAGTTAATCGACATTTCATCTCGGAAGTTTAGAGTGGAGAGTTGCTGCCCGTTAAAGCGGGATAAAAAAAGCCCTCATCATCCCCAAAAAGGGACGAGAAGACTCGCGGTACCACCCTTATAAATTTAATATCATCATTAAATTCACTCAAGATTCGTAACGTGAATGAACCGTCCATCTCTACTTGTTAATCGTTCGAATGGATACTCCAGAGTGATCTTCCAAAAGTATGCTGTACCAGGCTCACACCAAATCCCGGCTCGCTTTTACAGATATGCTTTTATACTGTCTCTATCATCGTATTTACTATATGAAGATGTTCAAAAAGTATCCGAATAATAAGCCGACTTTTTAAACACGCACTATATGTTTACAAATTATATGCATAAATCCCCGGAACGTCAAGGGTTATGAATTATTTACCTGTCAATTCGAGTTCTTCACTCATTTCGGTATCAAATAATTGATCCCAGTCATCAGTGTCAATCATATCCAATTGTGCTTCGACCAGCATTTTAAGTCGTGTCCGGAATACTTTTGCCTGTTTCTTTAGTTCTTCCACATCCAGCGAAATTCGGCGCGATTTCTCCAATGCTTCATTAATAATCCGATCGGCGTTTTTTTCCGCTTCCTTGATGATTAACTTCGCTTCTTTGGATGCACTCCCTTTTACTTCTTCAGCCGTTTCCTGGGCAACGAGAATTGATTTATTCAAGGCTGTCTCAATATCCGTGAAGTGTCCAAGCCTTTCATTCAGCTGTTCAACCTTTCCTTGCAAATCCTTCTTCTCCCGGATCGTCATTTCGTAGTCTTTAATCACTTGATCCAAAAATTCATTAACCTCATCTTCATCATATCCACGCCAGCTTCTTGTAAACTCTTTATTGTGAATATCTAGTGGTGATAATGGCACAAAGGCCACCTCCTAACGCAAAATATCGTATCAGTATGCTATAATTTCTTACTTGCTATTATTCGACATAAACGGAAAATATCCTGCACGGATAACAATTTATTTTAAAATGGCCGTCGTTATTTTCCATTTTTCTTTTTTAGTTTTTCCATTAATCCCGGCTAATTTGCTTCTTCCTTTACCCCGGAAAGAGAGAATATCCCCTTCTTGCAACTGATAAGCGGGATTTTCGACCGTTTTATAGTTTACTTTGACAAGACTTTTTGTAATAGCATTTGTGGCATCTTTCCGGGACAGTTTGTATATTTCTTTTAAAATCGCATCAAGTCGTAAGGAGGATACGGTATGATCTGCCTCAGCCCAATATTTTTCCCCGCCTAAAAAATTTACCACTGGTCTTTCTTCCAATGCGATTTTCGCTTTTTTTATCGCTGTTAAATTTGCTTTGATATAGGCAGCGATATCACTTGACATGATAATTTGCACTATACCACTGGCAACATGGATGTCTCCTAATTTTTTTCGCTTCACACCAAGTGACAGAAAAGCACCCATGACGTCACGGTGGGTTAAGGAAATAAACTTGTCCTGATAGGCCGCCTGCATTAACGTAAGGGCAAAATCCTGCTCCTCAATCTCGTCGTAAATTGGAGCGATAATGATCCTTTTTCGCTCCGTATGTGCTGTCCCGCCGCTTTTATGCAATGCCAGCACATCACGCTGGCTGCCAATCAGCATTTCGACAATCTGCTGTTCTCTCGGATCCAAAAAGTCGGTTAATTTGGGCTGGTATGTTTTTTCGACATGTTCCTTCCACGCGAGTACTTGATCAATAAAGCCTTGTTCATCTTTACGAAAGTGCTGATAAATCTCCATTGTTCTCTGCCTCAATACACAATCAATCTAAACAATTCCAATAACCCGCTTCTTGCTAAATACAATACAAAAATAGCGACGATCGGGGATAGATCAATCATTCCTAGTGGTGGAATAAACTTACGGAACATTTCCAGATACGGTTCGCAAATTTTGGCTAGAAACACCCCAATTGTCGACTCCCTTGCCCCCGGAAACCAGGACATGAAAATATAGATTATCAATGCATAGACATATATTTCGAATGCATAAAACAGTATATTAAATAATTGGACCATGCTTTATTACCATCCCTTTTCAAATTCATCTTCAGTTGAAAATGCTTCAGAAATTGTTCCGGAAACATCGACATTATCTGGTGTACATAAAAATGTCTCCGTACCGAGCTTTTGAATATCACCGTTCAAAGCATAAACCGTCCCGCTGAGAAAATCAACAATCCGTTTAGCCTGGTTATGGTCAACACGCTGTAAATTGATGACAATCGCTCGCCGGTTTACAATATTATCAGCGATTTCCTGAACTTCATTATATGATCTCGGCTCACATAGAACGACCTTGGGTGAAGGCTGCTCGATACTTTTTAAATTTACAACATTTTGCTTCCAGTGCTGATCCGTTGATGAACGTTCAGACAAATCGGGCCCCTCCTGTTCCTCGACATATTCATATTCATCATCCATCGCAAAAAATGTTTTAATTTTATTTTTAATGCTCATCGTTTCACCTCATTCATTCCCGGATCCGACTAATTTGGAACCGACTCTGATATGTGTAGCTCCTTCCTCAACGGCAATGTGATAATCATTGCTCATCCCCATGGACAAATAGTTGCAAGGTGCATATTTCAGATCCCTTTGCTGGATGGTATCCCGTAAATCTGCCAGTTGTCTAAATGTATTTCTTAGCACATGCTCGTCATCAACATGTGGTGCCATTGTCATGAGACCGACTATACGAATATGTTGAAAAGTTGCGAGAGAATCGATGAAAGGGATGACTGCCCCTTTGGATAACCCATGTTTCGATTCTTCTCCACTTGTATTTACTTGGACAAAACAATCAATTACATGATCTGCCCGCTTATCAATTTCCTTCGCGAGAGATACCCGATCGAGTGAATGAATCGTATCTACCTTATCAATAATGTCTTTTACTTTCCTTGATTGCAGTGAACCGATAAAATGCCAGGTTGCACGGTCCCGAAAATGATTATATTTCTCAAGAAACCCTTCAGAGCGATTTTCGCCAAGGTTATTGATCCCTGCTGCAATCGTTTCTTCCGTTCGCTCAATTGTAACATATTTCGTAACCCCAATAATGGTTATGTCGTCAGGATTACGGCCTGTCTTCTCGCAAGCTTGTCTGATTGTTGAACGGATGTTCTGCAAATTTTCAGCTACATGCACTGGTTTTCCTCTCCTCCCCGACATCATCATGGTAAGTATCCAATATATCCCAACATTCTTCCTGTTTTACCATTATCTCTTCTATGTGAAAAAAATAACGATTCCTCCTGAAACGTGCAATAATTTGTTATGTCTATATTATGACGTAAAATACCACATTGTAAAAGGATTTCGGTATTTAATTGTTTTAAATCTAATAAATAACGATTATTTCCCTGTTTGGTTACAGTTTTATCGTGTAATTCCACAGGTATATGATGAACAACTCGAGCATCGACTTCATACGCTTTTTGGGAAATACAGGGGCCAATTACGACAAGGATATCATTTGTTTTGCTGCCAGCCATCAGCAGCTTTTCGACCATTTTTTCAGCGATTCGCTTAACCGTTCCCTTCCAGCCAGCATGCGCAATCCCGATATATCCTGATACAGGGTCAAAGAAAAATAATGGTACACAATCAGCAAAAAAGGCGGTACATAGTAAGCCGGATTCATTTGTGAATATCCCATCTGTACCAGCGAGTGAATCTTCAAAAGTAACGGCACCTTTGCCTTTATCATTCCGATTTACCTCTACGGTATTTGCCGAATGAACTTGCTCCGCTGCCACCCAATTGTTCAATGGGAATGCAAGATTATTTGCCAGTAGACGCCTATTGGCTACGACGTCATTGTTATCATCTGGTACATGTAATCCAAGATTAAAGGTTGCGAACGACTCCTTGCTGACACCGCCGATTCTTGTTGTAAAACCTGCTCTGAGTTTTTTATTTATATTTTGCCATTTTTGTATATGTAAAAAAGAATCGGTATCATGGTAAAATGGTTCAGACATATAAACACCCTCCATTCATATGCTTTTTCCATTCTACCATAATTTTAGCGTTTTTCCACGAAATGCTGATCTGGATATAATTTGGGCGACTCCACGTTCTTTACGAGAATAACATCAGAACCGATTGTTTCAATTTGACTCCAATGGATAATCATTTCATCTGTTTTGCCAAAAAAACCGCTTTGTTTTTCTTTTACCGGAACGATCAGGGCAGTAATTTTACCATTTCTTGTATCTATTTCAAGATCCGTAAAGTGTCCAAGTCTTGTTCCATCATCAATAATAATGATTTCCTTTACTTGTAATTCAGATAATTTTACCATAATGCCTCACCCTCCTTGGTTAATTATATGCAAGGCCAGGCTGTTTTCATGTCAAGAGAAAAGCCGCTCATCAAGCTTGTGAGTGACTAATCTCGTTCGAATTTCAAGAGAAAAGCTGCTCATCAAGCTTGTAAGTGACCAAGATCGTTCGAATTTCAAGAGAAAAGGTACTCATTAAGCCTATGAGTGACCAATTTCGTTCGAATTTCAAGAAAGAAGGTACTCATCAAGCTTATGAGTGACCAAGATCGTTCGAATTTCAAGAGAAAAGGTACTCATTAAGCTTATGACTGACCAATCTCGTTCGAATTTCAAGAGAAAAGCTGCTCATCAAGCTTGTGAGTGACCAAACTCGTTCGGATTTCAAGAAAAAAGGTACTCATCAAGCTTATGAGTGACCAATCTCGTTCGGATTACAAGAGAAAAGCCACTCATCAGGCTTATGAGTGACCAAACTCATTCGGATTACAAGAGAAAAGCCACTCATCAGGCTTATGAGTGACCAAACTCATTCGGATTACAAGAGAAAAGCCGCTCATCAGGCTTATGAGTGACCAAACTCGTTCGGATTACAAGAGAAAAGCCGCTCATCAAGCTTGTGAGTGACCAAACTCGTTCGGGTTACAAGGGAAAAGCCACATCACTTCATGTAATGTGGCTTATTCTCTAATTCGTCCTGCTCCAGCATCCGTGAAGCTTCTGAATTTATTCAAACATTTGCTTATTCATTTGCTGGATTGCGGCTTTTTCCAGACGGGACACTTGGGCTTGGGAAATACCTATTTCTTCGGCAACTTCCATTTGCGTTTTCCCTTGAAAAAACCGTTTATTTAAAATCATTTTTTCCCTTGCATTTAACTGGTACATGCCCTCCTTCAGGCTTAGCTTATCGACCCATGTATCATCTTTGTCCTTGTCATCACTAAGCTGATCCATCACAAAGATTGGATCCCCGCCATCATTATAAATCGGTTCAAATAATGAAACAGGATCCTGGATAGCATCCAAAGCAAAAACAATATCCGAGTGCGGAACACCCATTTCTTCTGCGATTTCCATTGGCGTTGGTTCTTTCGATGTTTTATTAATTAATTTTTCCCGAACTTGTAATGCCTTATAAGCAATATCGCGCAATGATCTGGAAACGCGAATTGGATTGTTGTCCCGTAAGTATCTCCGGATTTCACCAATAATCATTGGTACAGCATATGTGGAAAACTTTACATTATGTCCTAAATCAAAATTGTCAATCGACTTCATCAGACCGATACAACCTACCTGGAATAGATCATCCACATATTCTCCACGATTATTGAACCGCTGGATGACACTCAAAACCAGACGTAAATTTCCATTCACAAGTTCCTCTCTAGCTGAAATGTCTCCTTCTTGCATTTTGACAAATAATTTCTTCATTTCCTCGTTCTTTAAAACCGGTAATTTCGATGTATCAACGCCGCATATCTCTACTTTATGTCTGATCATTCTGCTCTACCCTCCCGTTGGAGATGCTGTTCATGGACAGTATCTCCCCCTGGGAAGTTTTTTATGCAGCGCGATTTATGTTAAAAAAGGTAAAAAATTGTCATTTTCCCACTAGAAATAAGGGCTAAACCATTTTATTAAATTCTTTTTTTAAACGCCTGATTATTTTCTTCTCCAAACGGGAAATATAGGATTGCGAAATACCAAGCATATCGGCGACATCTTTTTGTGTTTTTTCCTCCTCCCCGATTAACCCGAAGCGAAGTTCCATAATTTGTTTTTCCCGGGCATTTAGTTGGGACAAGGCATTTTTTAAAAGGTGCTTATCAACATTGGATTCTAAATTTCTTGTAATGATATCATCGTCGGTTCCAAGCACATCGGAAAGCAATAATTCATTGCCATCCCAATCAATGTTTAACGGCTCATCAAAGGAAATTTCGGATTTTAATTTGTTATTTCTCCGTAAATACATCAGAATTTCGTTTTCAATACAACGTGAAGCATAGGTTGCCAATTTGATTTTCTTTTCCGGATTAAAGGTATTGACTGCTTTGATCAGCCCTATTGTTCCAATACTGATCAGATCTTCAATATTAATCCCGGTATTTTCGAATTTCCGAGCTATGTAGACTACCAGCCTTAGATTTCGTTCAATTAACATGGCCCGGGCTGCTTTATCACCTTTTGGCAAACGCTCGAGCAGTTCTTGTTCTTCTGCTTTGGACAATGGTGGTGGCAATGCTTCACTCCCGCCGATGTAATAAATTTCATCCGATTTAAATCCGAGTTTCATTAACGCTCTATACCACCATAAACGCAACCGTAATTTCCATTTCAGCAAATCTATCTCTCCTTTGTCTGATATACTAGTTTAGCAATAAATGAGCATTTGACAGTCCAGTTCCGGTTCCCAGGTGCTTATGAACTTCCGCTCTTGAACAATTTATCCCGCATTAACAGGCTGTAATACCCCCACCTTATCGCGAGTAAACTAAAAAGGAAGGTAGAAGATAAATAGCCCATAAAGATTCGATCATAGGAACAAAGACTAAGAGCGTCACATTCTTATGTCTTCGTCTTTGTGCCCCACATCGTGTCCGCCTCAGGCTAACATTCAATCGGAAAGAAGGGCAGGCTAAAACCGTCACGTCTGCATGCCTTCGCCTGGACTAGCACGTCCTGTGCTTCGGAAACCCCCACTGCATGAAGTTTCACTTTATGCTGTATGGACCGCTGCCAGCTTCATGATTTGTGGATGGAGTAAACAATGATAACTCTGATCATTCACAAGTTCGGCAAATTGGATGCCGATCAAAACTTTACTCGTGATCAGTTTTTCCTCATTATAGTAGACGATTAACTTATCCGGCTTGATTGTCATCATAAATAGACGTTTCCCTTCGACCCCTTGAAACGGAATAAGCTGAATTCGCGTTTTCCATTGTTCCGGGATTTTTTCAAAGTTCAATTCCTCCTGAGCACTTTTTAGCATCTGCCACTCATGCTCGTTAAACCAGTGCTTTAAAAAATGTTCGTCACATATAATTACCGGTTTTTTTGTTAATGGATCGACCAATTGATTCCCGCTGTCAATATATCCTGTAGTCGAATTACTCCGGTTCTTTAATTGAATTGTGACAGGATGTAATTGATCATATCGGATCTTTTCACTGGCGTGCTTGTCCATACGCGTCTTCGTAAACCACCAAACGATCGGAAATCCGATAACAATGAATAGCCAGCTTACAGGATCACCATATCCTTTATTGAATGTAAGGATCCCGTTTGCTGAAAACCCAATTGGATTTTGGAACAAAAAATGTATGGCTATCAAACCACCTCCGATCGAGAATGTTGTGAAATAAAATAATAAAAGCATTTTTACTAACCGGTAGAACGAATAATAACGAAAAGAGCAAAGGATGATAATCACGGAATAACCAATTTTGCCTATCATACTAGTCATAATAGAATCCGGATAATATAAAGAAATAGGTACAAGCATGGAAGCTACAAATGCACCAAAAACAATCCGGATTTTCCTTGTGCTATCTTTGGCTAAAATCTGGGTAAGCATTAATAGCATCATGTCTAATAAGAAATTCAACAGCCAGACAGCATCAAGATAAATCGTCACTTAAGCTCTTCCTTTCCCGCATCGCCCCAATCATCATTGAACCTTTTAAAAATCACCGGAAAATGGATGCGTTAAAAGAAGTATAGCGGACTTGTTCAGCAAAGTCTGTCATTTCTTGTATGCGTAATAGCGCTAATTTTAAGAAGTTATCGGGGAGTTTGTCATATGCATAAGAGGAAGCGCTCGGTTAGCGGCTAGAGGACTCTCGCTCTCCAAGCAGGGTGGTTCGGTGTTGCCGCCGGGAGCGGCGGTTTTAACCGAACAAACAACCGCAGGAGATAAAGGAAACATGCCACTAAAAAAGGGATATGTTGACGCCTGAGCGGCAAGCCCGTTTTTAGCGGGTCTTCCTTCCTACCCGAACCGATGTTGACTTTCGTACGGGGGCGGGTGTTGTCCACTAGCCGTTTTAGCGCTGGAGCTGGACGTGGCATATTTTCGACAGATATGGAGGTAGAGGTAAGAATAAAGAAAAAAATCACGGTAACCACAAATAAACGGATGGATAACACATCCATCCGTTTATTTGTGGTAATTTATACTTATCATTATCTTTTTCTGTTCCGGTTCCGTAAAAAGGTAGGAATATCTAGTGTATCTTCTTCCTGCTTAGAGGGCTGCTGATTTACATTACTTCTTGATTCCCTTCGTGGCATTTCTTCATTTACTTTTGTTGCTGCAGCTTGTTTATGGTTGATAACCGGTCGTGCTTTTGGCTGAGGCTCAGCTTTTTGGTTTTCATCAAAGCCGGTAGCAATTACCGTTACGATTATTTCATCTTTCAGGTTTTCATTAATGACCGAACCAAAGATTACATTTACCTCATTATCGGCTGCTGAGGTAACCAAATCAGCTGCCTCCTGTACTTCATATAAGCTTAAGTTTGTTCCACCGGTAATATTCATAAGAATTCCATGCGCCCCATCGATTGAGGTTTCCAGTAACGGAGAAGAAATAGCTTTTTTTGCGGCCTCTGTTGCCCGGTTTTCCCCTGTAGCAATGCCAATTCCCATTAATGCAGATCCTTTGTCAAACATGATCGTTTTAACATCAGCAAAGTCAACATTAATTAGACCCGGTTTTGCAATCAAATCAGAAATACCTTGTACACCTTGGCGTAGTACGTTATCCGCTTCACGGAACGCTTCCAGCATTGGGGTGTTTTTATCGACTATTTCGAGTAAACGGTCATTCGGGATAACAATTAAAGTGTCCACACAGCTCTTTAATGTGTCAATTCCTGATATTGCTTGTGTCGATCGTCTTCTGCCTTCAAATGTAAATGGACGGGTAACAACACCAACTGTGAGTGCGCCTAAATCCTTCGCGATTTGAGCGATGATAGGTGCTGCCCCGGTTCCGGTTCCGCCACCCATACCGGCAGTAACAAAGATCATGTCTGCCCCTTGCAGTACTTCTTCAAGCTGCTCTTTACTTTCTTCGGCAGCCTTTTTTCCAACCTCCGGATTTGCACCTGCCCCCAATCCACGAGTGAGTTTTCCGCCGATTTGCAGTTTTACCTCCGCTTTTGATAGATTTAATGCCTGTGAATCCGTATTGACTGCAATAAATTCAACACCTTCAACACCGTGTTCAATCATACGGTTAACGGCATTATTTCCACCGCCGCCAACCCCGATAACTTTAATTGTCGCCAGTTGATCCATATTTGTGTCAAACTCCAACATATACCGTTCCTCCTAAAATATACAAAATTACGAGAGTTCCAGAATCTAAACATCAACATTTAAGACCGCTGCTCCCGGCAGCAACACCGAACCACCCTGCTTGGAAGGGCAAGAATCCTCTAGCCCCTAACCGGGCGCTTCCGCTTTTGAATTTAATCAAAAAAGTATTTAAATAAATTGGCGATTCCAGATTCCTTTTTCTTCTTCTCTATTTTTTCCTCTGCTTTTGGCTGTTTTTTCGTTCGTTTTGGTTTTTCTTCGTAGGAATTCACAATAACAGATGGAAATAAATCTTTTCCTTGTATTTTCGCATTACGATAAGCAAATTGCAAGATTCCCACTCCTGCTGTAAATTGCGGTTCCCGAACGCCTATATAATCTGGTAAAGACATTCTGACATTTGCCTGGAATAAATCCTGGGCAAGTTCAAGTACACCAGGCATTTTCATTGTACCACCTGTCAGGACATAGCCACCTGGTAATTCATGGTACCCCATTCGTCTGATTTCCCGTTCAGCATACGCATAAATTTCTTCCAATCTTGCTTCAATCATATCGGCAATTTGCAGCTGGTTATACGTTTGTGAAGTATCGCTGCCAATTGTCGGTACGGTAAATGTTTCATCCTCCTGTGCATCATCGAAAAAAGCATGTCCATAATTTAGTTTAATATCTTCTGCATCCTCTGTCGACGTCCTGAGACCTATTGATAAATCCTTTGTAATGTTATCACCACCAAGAGGAATAACACTTGTTGACACCAAATGGTCATTTTCAAAGACGGATACAGTTGTACAGCCGCCGCCAACATCAATTAGTGCGACACCGAGATTTTTCTCATCCTTTGATAATGCAATAGCCCCTGCCGCAAGCGGCTGCAAGCAAATATCGGTTACTTCCAGTCCTGCACGTTCCACACATTTTAAAATATTATGTAAAACCGTCTTTGAACAGGTAATAATCGTTCCTTCCATTTCCAGGCGAACACCGATCATTCCACGTGGATCCGTTATCTCATCCAATCCATCGACAATAAATTGCTTCGGTATCACATCAATAATTTCCCTTTCCGGTGGTATCGAAACAACCTGCGCTCCATCAATTACCCGAGTTATATCCTCATCACCAATTTCCCTATTCTCACTTTGGACAGCTACCACGCCGTGGCACGCCTGCAGCTGTACATGGTTGCCATTAATACCAACAACCACACGGTCAATCTGCATTCCTACCATCCGTTCTGCTTGCTCTACAGCATTACGGATCGAATGAACAGTTTGATCAATATCAACAATGGCACCCTTTTTCATGCCATTTGACGTTGCAGAACCTACACCAATAATGTTTAATGAATCATTTAGCACTTCACCAATAATGACTTTAATTTTTGATGTACCTACGTCCAAGCTTACTAGTATTTCACTGTTGTCCAATGAAAGGCACCTCCCAATAAAGCATCTGATATTCGTATAATCAGATCGTTTCTATCTGCTCTATTCTATTATTATAAATTAAAATTCCATAAGAATATACTCAAAAATAAAAGATATATAGAGTATTTCTACAAAAAAACATCATTTCCCTTTTATTTTCCATTACTTTTTTCCTTTTTCTTAAAATAAAATTCCTTTTTAAGCAAATGCATGCTGCTGATTGCTATAGTTTGCAAGAGTCTTATACCAAATGCAAATATGGCGGCCAAATATAAATCAATTCCCCATTGCAAACTAATAAATGTTAAGCCAGACCGAATGCCATTATTTAAAAGCCCGCTGATAAAGTGAAACTTCATTCAGTTGGGGTTTCCCCATTCGACGTTAGTTGAACGAATCAGGAATTTACGGGCTGTTTACTCCTCCATCTTCCCGTTTTTGGTTTACTCACGCTAGGGGTATTCCAGCCAGTTAATGCGTGATAAAAATTTTTTGCCAACAAATTTCTTTGCAAAATCCATATCCCGCCAAGTAACATCAAATGCAGCATGTACTAGAGCAGCGGGATAATCCATGATTGCCACAGCCTTTTCCCCAGCACTAAACAGTTCGTTAACAACTTGGTGTATATGACTTTCGAGAACCAGATAATTACTTGGGTTTTCCTCGTCTGGAATATAATTAGCATCATGCGAAGTGACTATCATACCATCACCATAAACAGGTAAATCACCATTAATAATTTGAATTCATTACTTTGTTCAACACATTTGCCAATCAGCTTCTCCCGATCAGCAAATTTTATTTCTAAATCTGAATCCTTTTGGGAAAACATGCCTAGTCTTCCGTTTCATCATTCGTCCCCTCTTCTTTCGTCTCCTTATCAAAGGATTCGAAATAAGCACCAACACCAATATGGATAATACCTTTTTTATCCGGGTTGAGTTGGGCGACAATGGAAGGATAAACTTTCATTTTAGTGGCAAAGTCCCGTATTGTGCCATCGACAAGATAACCGTCATTCATATAAAGCATGATCTTATTTTTATCTTCATCTGTTGGCTTCCAATGAATTTCCGATATCATATTTAAAATACTGTCAGGAAGCTTGTTTAATTCACTCGTCATTTTACGCAAATTTGCTTTATCCGAAAAGTCCATTAATAATGGTGCATCCCCATTAATAGACTTTTCCTTAATCGATGTTAAGACTTGTCCATTACCCAGAACAGGATGAAAAGCACCATCGACGTTTATATAACCAACACGATCATATTCGGATAAATGAATCTCTACTGTCCGTGGAAGTTTTTTAGTAATTTCCACTGACTTTATTGTTGGATTCTTGTGTAACCTTTTTTTTATATCCGTTTCATTGATGGTCCAAATATTTGTTTTATTTGTTATGTTGCTTTTTTCAACAATTGCTTCATCCGAAATAAATGAATTGCCTGTTACAGCCACCGTCTTGACATTGCTTAACGGTGATTGTAAATAGACTATAATCGAAATCAACAAGAAAAAAATGGATAGATAGAATATTAATCTTCTATTTGCTTTCTTTTTTCGAGCTTGCTTCAATTTCGGAATACGATCCTCAATCGAAACAATTTTCTTTTTCTCCATTCTATTCTTCCTTTGCAAAAAATTTAGCGACATGAACGTTTGTCATTTGGTTACAGAAATTATATCATAGATTACAAATAATCATGTAGTACAAATTACCTGTTGCCAATACAATAAAAGCACGCCTTTACAGGAAAGACGTGTTTTTTTGTCTTCTAGGAAATTATCACTAGCGTTGCATAAAAAATAAAAGATCTAGTCAACCATTTTGATTTGTAACTTATTTACATTTATCAATTATAAAGAATATTCAGTCTCACCTTCTTCGTGAATCAGAGAAAAAAAGATAATAGGGCTATAAAGGTAGTCCTTCATCCATTTTTTGGAATTCATTAGTTATTTAAACGAGTGGATCGTACGTTAGATCATCTAAATGTAAAACATCTCCTGATTCATATTGTGCTAAGGTTTCTTCAAATATTCGCTGATGCTGCATCTTTCGGCGTCCGTTGGATGTTCGATCCGGTTTTTTGAAAAGTTCTTTTATGAAGCTCGAAAGACTTTTAGACCAAAAATCACTTACCCAATTGAACATTTCCAGTAATGTACCTTTATATCCTAATTTGTTTTTCATTAACAGATTTAAGCAGAATGTAATCATCGCGATGTAAATCTGGTTGAATACGGCATTTTCGCTTTGTCCGTAAAATTTTATCAAGACCAAATGCTGCTTTATCCATTTGAAAAACAATTCGATTTGCCAACGTGTACGGTAGAGGTCACTAATTTCTTGCGCGCTCACTTTTGCATCATTGCATACAATCGAAATGAGGTTGCCTTTACTATCCAATGTTTCTACCAAATGTAAAGGATGTTTCATATTTCCGATTTTCACCATCGCATCACGAATGATTGCAGAGGATGGATCTACAGGTAGTTCCTCTATCACGTGAACGATCGTATTTGCTTTAATTCTGGTGACAAATCGAATTCCGTTTGCACAATAATACTCAAATTTGCCAAAGTCGAAATAGCCGCGGTCGAATACGTGAAGCGCATCTTTACCCAAAATTAATGGGTCTAACTGTGTGACATCTGCTGGCTTTGCAGGAGTAAGAATCACGTCATTTGGATAAGAAACACCATCACAAAAATTGACGGAAGTATGTAGCTTTATTCCAGCTTTTGTCTCTCGGAAAACGGCCCATTCATATTGGCTAAGGCACATCGAGATCGTTGATGAATCGATTAAATGTATCTTTCCAAGTGCCTTATCTGCTTGCTTGGAACCGAGTTCTTGATGCAATTTTTGAACCAGATGATGCAGGATAACCTGAAAAATTTCAGGCGGTATTTCACCCAGCTTTCGTGAAAGCTGAGATTTACTAATACGCTTTATGCC
This sequence comes from Virgibacillus dakarensis, assembly GCF_900155625.1. NCBI lineage: Bacteria > Bacillati > Bacillota > Bacilli > Caryophanales > Bacillaceae > Virgibacillus > Virgibacillus dakarensis. Next base: position 972,133 of record NZ_LT732553.1, on the reverse strand, counting down.
AACAAGTCTTTGTACCATTTTCTTGCGTTTTACATTATCGCTTATCCGCCCAAGACTCTTTAATTCTTTCAGCTGAGCATAAATGAAAGTTCTGATAAACGTGAGTACACCAAGCTTTTTTACATATTTATCGATTTGGGCATGGTCAATCATTTTTTGTATAACTTTTGTATCCAGTGGATGAATGTATTCCTTAAATACATGTTTTATGGTATTATTGTCCATGTTAGCTCCTTATAGTTAGGGATTTGGACTGGACTACCATACCCTAATTATAAGGCTTTTTTTATGACTTTTAAAGGTTAAATTGCCATTATTGCCAAATTTCACATAAAATATATTTCTTGACTTTTATATTTTATTTTCCTGCAACGCTAGTGGGAAATTATAAAATTTATACGCTGTGGATAACTGGATAGTCGAGAGGGACCACGTCCAGTTCCAGCGCGCAGCAGCTAGTTGATGTTTCTGTTTTCGGGTTGATGTATTCATTTCTCGAGTCAATGTACTTGCTTTCCGGTTGATGTCTTCGCTCTGGGGTTGATGTCTTCCGTTCTTCGGTTGATGTCCTTGCTCAAAGGTTGATACCTACAGCCCTCCGGTTGATCTCAGTTATAAAGTGGAGTATCTACTGACATTTAACAGTATCCCTACTGAACAGAGCGTAAGGGTTAAGGAAGAACCACCATAGCTTAAAAATGGCAGTGTAATACCTGTTACCGGAATTAATCCAATAACAACACTAATATTAATCATCACCTGGATCGTTAACATCGAGACAATACCAAGCGCCAGAAAACGTCCAAATGGATCCGGTGCCGCCAAAGCTATTTTTGTTCCGCGCCAAAATAATAACCCGAACAACCCAATGACAATTGTTCCGCCGATAAATCCAAGCTCTTCACCAAGGATCGCAAAAATAAAATCATTTTGCGGTTCGGGCAAATAGAAATATTTTTGTATACTATCCCCTAGTCCAACCCCCATCAGCCCCCCTGGTCCAAGTGCATAGAGTGACTGGATAATCTGGAATCCAGTATGTTGAGGATCCTCCCATGGGTTTAAAAAGGCTGTTATCCGGTTAATACGGTAAGGTGCAGAAATAATTAGCAATAAAAAACCAACAATACCGATGGATGCTAGTCCGAAAAAATGGGAAATTTTAGCACCAGCTATAAAAAGTAACACCATACAAGACAGGACAAGTACAATTCCGGTTCCCAGATCGGGCTGCAGCATGATTAACCCGAAAGCTGTAAATACTAAAAGCAATGATGGGAAAAAACCTTTCTTAAATGACGTAATATATTTCTGATGAGACGCCAAATAGACGGACAGGTAGATGATTAATCCAAGCTTCATAAACTCTGATGGCTGGATACTAAATGCGCCAATACCTATCCAGCTTTGTGCACCGCCCCGTTCCAATCCAATTCCCGGAATTAACACGAGTAATAAGAGGCCAAAACAACTAAGTAAAATCGGCTTCGCATACTTTTGCCATGTACCGTAAGGAATAGCCATGATAAAAAACATGGCAGCAATTCCAACCCCTGTAAATAACAATTGCCGCTTTAAATAAAAGAAACTATCTCCATATTTGTAATCTGCCCAAACATATGACGAACTATAAACCATCACTGCACCTACAAGCAGTAATGCAAATATGATACCGAGCAACGTATAATCTGGTGCATTTTGCTGTTTAAATATTTTCCGAAACAAAAGCAACACCCCTAATCCATCTTCATAGAAATTGGGGCATTATCTCAGGTTGATAATCATAGTGAAATCAAAGGCGATTCCGACCTTCCGAACTCCTGCATCTGACATCCGTACAAGACAAGCCCCTACATTAATGTATGCACAGCTTGCACAAACATGTCACCTCTTTCTTCAAAAGTTCGATATTGATCCCAGCTGGCACATGCTGGGGAAAGTAATATAACATCATCCGTATTGGATACTTCATACGCTCTTTGAACTGCTTCTGTTACATCCTTTACAAGTATGGAGTGTATTCCAGCTTCATCAGCGAGATTTTTTAATTTTTCTTTGGTCTGGCCAAACAGCACCATTGTCTTGACATTAATAAGGTAAGGAAGCAAGTCGTGAAATCCATTTCCCCGATCCAAGCCACCGGCCAGTAAAATAGTTGGTTTGTTAAAGGATAACAAAGCTTTCTGGGTTGCTAAAATATTCGTTGCCTTTGAATCGTTATAGAAAACCCGCTTATTAATTGTATCAACGTATTGCAATCGATGCTTTACACTGCTGAAGGTCGTCAATACTTCCCGGATCCCATCGTTTGTGGCACCACTTAGCTTCGCAGCACTGACCGCAGCTAATATATTTTCCAGATTATGCTCCCCGACAAGGGTGATTTCACGTTTATCGATTATTTTTTCATTTTTAAAATAGATACAACTCGTATCCGCCCAGGCACCGTTTTCCAATTTTCTTTTCACCGAAAATGGAACCTTTGTTGATTTTGCATCCCGTACAGCCTCTGCAACGATTTCATGTTCCGCATTATAGACAAGATAATCATCGCTGCTTTGATTTTTAAAAATATTGCATTTTGCCTCTTTGTAATTTTCAAACGTGCCATGATAATCTAAGTGTGCCTCAAAGATATTCAGCAGCACGGCAATTTTGGGTTTGAATGTTTGGATACCCATTAATTGAAAGGAGGATAGCTCCAGAACCATTTTTTCCTCTGCTTTAAGAGTGCGTGCAACATCAGTCGCGACAGTTCCGATATTCCCGGCAAGCTGAACGGCTTGTTTGCTTGCTGCAAGCATTTGTGCCGTAAGCATTGTCGTAGTTGTTTTACCATTTGATCCTGTTATGCCGATGATCGAGCCTTCCACCATTTTTCCGGCAAGCTCAATCTCGGTAATAACTGGAATCCTTCTGTTTTGTGCTTCCTGAACAATTGGATTATCATACGGAATTCCCGGATTTTTCACAATTATTTCAATTCCTTCCAAAACAGAAAGAGGGTGGGAGCCTGTAACAACCTCTGCACCCACCTGAGTTAATTCTTTCACAAGTTTCTCGTCCGCCGATACTTTCACGTCGTTTACACGCACATGGATATGACTGTCCAGTAATAATTTAGCTGCTGCGGTACCGCTTTTCGCCAATCCTAAAACAAGGACATGCGAATATGGAAAATCTGTTAATTTATTCAAGTCAAGCCCACCTCAATATATATGCCAAGTACACTAAAAACAAGTCCCACTAACCAGAATGTTGTGACAACCCGCCACTCTGACCATCCTAATAGTTCATAGTGGTGGTGTAATGGGCTCATTTTAAATACCCTTTTCCCTGTTGTTTTAAACGAAATAACCTGAATGATGACGGACAATGTTTCAATAACAAAGACACCGCCGATAACGACTAAAATAATTTCCAGTTTTGTTAAAATGGCAATGGCTGCAATGGCTCCACCCAACGCTAATGATCCCGTGTCCCCCATAAACACTTTAGCCGGGTGTGCATTAAAAACAAGAAAACCGAGTAATGCACCAACAACCGCTAAAGCGAAGATGATTACTTCATAATGAGAGAAACCATACCATGCCAATATACCAAACGCACCAAAGGCAATTGCAGCCGTTCCCGCCAATAAACCATCAAGCCCATCGGTTAAATTCACGGCATTCGATGAACCCACGAGCATAAAGATAATTAAGAGTGCATATCCCCAGCCAAGCTCCCATTGCACGGAAGTTCCGGGAATCTGAATATATGTCGGAAAATCATGCGCATCCAATATAAAATAAAAAATTAGAGCAATAATGATCTGGCCAAGCATTTTCTGTTTAGACGTCAAGCCTAAATTACGCTTCATTACAACTTTAATAAAATCATCCAAAAACCCTAACAGACCATATCCGGCAATTACAAAAATTAATAACCAGAGCTCATAGCCAATACCTTCAGGACTGATCTTTTTAACAATAATCAATGATGTTACGATAGCACTGATAACAATCATAATACCGCCCATTGTTGGTGTGCCGGTTTTCTTTAAATGGGATTTCGGTCCTTCTTCACGAATGCTTTGTCCAAACTTTAATCTGCGTAAAAATGGAATAAATAAAGGTGATAAAAGGACGGTAATTAGAAATGCTATTAAAATGGTTACAATTAATACTAAAATATTCACTGGTGCTTCCAGCCTCCTCGTACGAACCGTCCATTGGTTTATGGATGTATAATTGCGTTGACAAATGACTCAAACTGCATTCCTCGTGATGCTTTAAACAACAAGAGTGCATCCTTTTTCAAATATGGACCAAGGGCGTCTGTCAGCGCCTCTTGTGATGTAAAATGGTTGCAGGTAATATTAGGGTGATGCTGTTCCACTGCTTTCGTTATTTCCTCAGCATGTTCGCCCAGTGTAAATAAAACTGTTATCGAATCATCGATCACCGCTGCAACAGACCGGTGTAGCTCGTTTGCGTAATCGCCCAGTTCAAACATATCTCCAAGCACAAGCACTTTATCTGTAAATCCGGTCATTTGCTTAACAACTTCAATCGCCGCTTTCATGGATGTTGGGGATGCATTATACGCATCATTTATCACAGATACGTCATTCGTACCTGTCATTATCTCGAATCGCATGGAAGTTAACGTTAATGTCTGTAATGCCTGCTTGATTACGTCCTTATCAATTCCTAAACGCGAGCCAAGAGCAACAGCGTATGCTGCATTTTTGGCATGGTGCTTACCGAGCAGGGGAATGTGATATACATGTCCGTCAGACAGGTTAAAAACTGTTTCATTATGATTTGTACGAACAGACTCAATGATGACATCATTACTGTTTTCAAACCCGCATGTAATAACATTATCGCGTTTATGCATCGACTCTATTAATGGTTCATCCCCGTCAATTAAGAGGAGACCGTTTTGTTTCAAGCCTTGGGTAATTTCAAGCTTTGCCTTTGCTATCCCCTCCCGTGAACCGAGGTATTCGATATGAGATTCCCCAATATTCGTAATGATGGCAAAATCCGGTTTGGAAAGTATGGAAAGTTGTTCTATTTCACCAAAATGATTCATACCCATTTCAAGTACAAGTACTTCCGTTTCAATTGGCATGGAAAGAATCGTTAATGGCACACCAATATGATTATTAAAATTGCCGTTTGTATAATGTGTCCGATAGCTTGATTTCATCACCGCTGCAACGATATCCTTTGTCGTTGTCTTGCCATTTGAGCCCGTAATCGCAATTACTGTCGGGTCAATTTTGTCCCGGTAGTTTTCCGCAAGTGTCTGCAATGCGGTTAAGGTATCTTCAACAAAAAATACTGGAAAGTCCGTTGGTAAAAACCGCGGCAATGGACGCTGTTTATTCCATATAACCGCTACAGCACCATTATCAAAGGCTTGTTTAACATAATCATGCCCGTCAAATTTTTCCCCTTCAAGTGGAATAAATAACGCTTTTTTTACTTCCTGCCTGCTATCCGTTGTCACAGCATCGACTGCAATTGCATCTTGTGCTGCTCCTTGATAATCAGTTAAGAAAGTAGTAAGCCACTTTGTCGTAAATAACATATCAATTAATTCTCCTTAGCTTGAATTGCTTCTTTCGCTACTTGCCGGTCATCGAAATCGTATTTCACTTCCCCAATTTGCTGGTATGTTTCATGCCCTTTTCCGGCAATCAATATTATATCATTATCTTTTGCATGCTTAATAGCGTATGTGATTGCATCTTTTCGGTTCACGATAACATCATAATGATCTGCTTCCACACCTTCTGTCATATCGTGCAGAATGGCTTCAGGGTCCTCTGTTCTTGGATTGTCAGATGTAAAAATTGCCCGATCAGCATATTTCAAGGCAATGGCTGCCATCAATGGACGTTTGGTTTTATCACGATCCCCGCCACAACCGACAACAACATAAATCTTTCCTTTTGCAAAGCCTTTAATTGTTTGTAATACATTCTCGAGGGAATCCGGTGTATGCGCATAGTCGACAAGTGTCGCAAATGACTGGCCAGCAATTACCGGTTCAAAACGCCCGCTAACACCAGTTATATTTTCAAAAGCAGATTTGATGCTTACTAACGGGATATGAACAGCTATTGCAGCAGCACTTGCCGCCAGCATATTATAAACATTGAACATTCCAATAAGTTTACTATTTATTTCAGCCTCACCAGTTGGCGTTTTTAACGTGAATTTAGTACCAGTTGCCTCCAGCTGAATATTAGCTGCCATTACTTGCGCTCTGTTTTTGCATCCGTACGTCATAACGTGCTGAGCAGTACTGCGTTTTAGCAGTTCGCTTGCTTGATCATCTTCATTAATAACAGCGAATTTTTTACGTCCTTCATTATAGGTATTTCCTAATTGGGCAAACAAAAGACTTTTCGCCCGTAAATAATCATCCATATCTTTATGATAATCCAAATGATCCTGCGATAAATTGGTGAACACCGCAACATCAAAATCACAACCATATACGCGCCCTTGGTCCAATGCGTGAGAGGATACCTCCATAATTGCCGCTTCCACATTTTGCTCAGCCATTTGATTGAACTTTTTTTGTAAAAATAATGCGTCTGGCGTCGTATTTTTTACCGGATAAACTACTTCACCAATTTTCATTTGAATAGTACCAATCACACCGGTTTTCCGGTTAATCTGGTTAAATATCGATTCGAGCAAATAGGTTACAGTTGTTTTGCCATTCGTTCCGGTGATCCCAACAAGCGGAAACTTTGTTGTTGGATAATCATAGAATTTCGCAGCAAGCATTGCCAGTGCTCTGGAAGTATTTGCAACGGTAACAGTTGGCACTGCCGTTTCCAGCTCTTTTTCCGCTAAGATGGCTGCTGCACCATTGCTTGCGGCTTGTTTAACAAAGTCATGCCCATCAACCGTGTAACCCTTTATACAGACAAAGAGATCCCCAGCTTCCACTTCACGAGAATCCATTTTGATTGTATTGATATCGATGGTTTCGATTGAATCAACTGCATGATAAAAAGGTAAGACGGAAAGAATTTCTTTTAATTTCATCATAAAACATCCTAACTGATTGAAATATAACCTACATATGTATTCTGCTCTATGTGCATTTTTAAGAGGGTGGAGCCACCCTCTTTTATTAATCAACTGGTCAAACGGACATCGCTCCTGCCCGGGCGCTTTAGCTTTTGTTCGTCTAGCTCCAGCGCCCAGGAGCTAGTGGGCTTTTGTTATCATTATAGCAAAATTTATTCGGATTCACGATCTTTTTTATCAGAAAAATATATTCTGATTTTTGAGCCTTGTTCAACTTTTGTCCCGGGATCCGGTGCTTGATCGATAATATAATCACCTGATCCACTTGTTTCAATCGACAGGTTTGTCATGTATTCGGTTAATTCTTTTTTCTTTAACCCGACTAGATCAGGTACCTCGATTTTTGGCTGCTCCGGCCAAAGGTATTCTTTATCCAGACCGCCTTCTCTAGGTTCCACACCAAGTGTCCTTAAACTATCTCCGATAATTGTTCCGACAATCGGCGCAGCTACCACGCCCCCAAATTGGACGGTGCCTTTCGGATTATCAATTGCGACATAGACTACAATTTCCGGATCGTCAGCAGGAGCAAACCCAATAAAAGAAACGATATAGTTATTTTGCATATATCCGCCATCAGGTCCTACTTTCTGGGCAGTCCCGGTCTTTCCCCCAACTCGGTACCCATCTACATATGCTGGCCTGCCTGAACCATTAGCAACAACACTTTCTAACGCACGTCGCACCTCTTTAGAAGTCTCTCCGGAAATAACTCTATCTTTTGTCACAGTCTCAACTGTCTCAACTGTCTCTTTTGTTTGCGGATCAATCCACTCTTTAGCAATATGTGGTTCATATAAATATCCGCCATTTACTGCAGCGGCTACCGCCATTACCTGCTGAATCGGGGTAACAGACACCCCTTGTCCAAATGATGTTGTAGCAAGCTCAACAGGTCCGATGTTTTCCTGTTTAAACAGAATCCCGGTTCCTTCTCCTTGTAAATCAATCCCCGTTTTCTTCCCAAATCCGAAATTTCTAATATACGAGAACAATTTTTCCTTTCCTAAATCCATCCCCAAGCTAACAAAACCAGGGTTACAAGAATTTTGCACAACTTCTAAATAGGTTTGGTGACCATGGCCGCCGCTTTTCCAGCAATGCAGCTCTGTTCCATCGACAGAAATGGAGCCATCATCATCGAATGTGTCGTTCATCAGGTCTACTTGTCCTTCCTCAAGAGCGGCTGCCAATGTAATAATTTTAAAGGTTGATCCAGGTTCGTAAGTTTTCCAAATCGGTAAATTCCGATCAAATATTTCCGAATCAACTTCCTGATAATTTTCCGGATTAAAGTTCGGTCTGGATGTCATCCCAAGTACACCGCCTGTTTTGGGATTAACAGCTATCGCCAGTGCCCCATCCGGATTGTATTTTTCTACTGCCAAATCCAGTTCACGCTCCATAATCGTTTGCACTTTGGAATTGATAGTCGTTTTCAAATCCAGTCCATCGACAGGGGGTTTGTATACGTCTGCCATCTCTGTTAGTTTCTTTCCTTTGGCATCCGAATAAAAGGATAGGCTCCCTTCCTCACCACTGAGCTTATCATCATAATAGAGCTCCAATCCCATTAATCCTTGGTTATCGATTCCGGCAAAACCAAGCACATGTGACAAATCATCTCCAAACGGATAATTGCGTTTGGAATCCTTTGCCAGATAAACGCCTTCCAAATCAAGCGTTCGTAATGCTTTTTCCTGTTCCTTTGTAATCTTTCTTCCCTCGGGATTGATATTTACCTGTGATCTTACTTGCGTGACATAGTCGTAAGCCTTATCGACGGATATGTCCAAAACAGATGCCAATTTCTCCGCAGTTTTTTGCGGCTCTTTTACTTGTCGGGGAACAATGATGACAGAGGGAGCAGAGACATTCTCAGCCAAAATCTCCCCATTAACATCTAAAATATTGCCTCGCTCCGGTTGAAATGCAATGTTCCTTGTCCACGAATTATTCGCCTTCGCCATCAACTTGTCGCCGATAATAAATTGCACATATCCTAGTCGAAAAACAATGACAGCTAGTACTAATAATCCACAAAGAAAAACAGTGACTATTCGTTTTCTTACCGTTACAGCAGATACACGTTTCATCTTCCATCCCCTTTTCATAGGCAGGCTTGTATCCACTATATGAATGAAGAAATATGAATAGAACACTGTTTATAAGCATAAAAGCGGAAGTCTCTGCGTAATGGAGCTGGACATGACATACAAGAACACGCTTTCTGTTAATGGCGTTTGTTACAAGTCCAAGGCAGGGCAAGCCCAGCCTTGGTCACAAACTGCTCAATGAGACACTTAAGTCTCGCTGTCATTTTCCGCTTTTTTATCTTTTTCCTTTTTATTTACTGGTACTTCCAGTTCAACACCTAGATAGTCATTCTCTTTTACCTTTGCACCTTCCTTAATACTTTGACTGACGACATAACCATTACCCATCGTTTCAATTTTTAAATGCAGTAAATCAGCCAGCTGTAAAACATCACGCATTGACCAGCCTTTAATATTTGGCATTACAGGTTTGTTGGTCACCAATAGAATGCGATTGTTCGGTAATAGCTTATCACCTGCTGCTACACTTGCATCTACCACTTTGTTACCAGATCCGATCGTCGTTACATGTAATCCAGAATCAGTTAACTTTTGTTTGACCGATTCCGTATTTTCATCGATTAAATCTGGAACCTTAATGGTATCAACCGGTTTGTTTGCGTCCTTATCAGGCTCAATATTTAAATAGCGTAAACTGTTTTTCATGACATTGTTAAAAATAAATGACACTGGCACAGAGCCAGATTCATGGCTTTCATCGTCTAAATCCGGTTGTTTGACAGAGACATACATCATTAATTCCGGATCATCTTTTGGTGCCATACCCAAAAATGAAAAAATATAGTTTTCCGCTCCGGTTAAATATCCGCCATTTTTGGAATTCGGTATTTGTGCAGTACCTGTTTTGCCAGCAACGGAGTAATCTTCCAAATCATAATATTTTCCAGTCCCATGTTCACCTTTCACAACCGTTTCAAGCAGATCCATAACATGCTCAGAAGTTTCTTTGGAAATTGGCTGTCCGACAACCTCTGGTGATTTTTCCTTTATAACTTTCCCTGTTTCCGAGTTGGTTATTTTGGAAATAATGTATGGTTTAACCATTTTTCCGTCATTTGCGATTGCCGTGGCTGCTTTCATTTGTTGAATAGGTGTCAAAGTGGTTCCCTGACCAAATGAGGTCGTCACTTTTTCTATTGGCCAATTATACAAAATTTCTCCAGTTACCTCTTCAGGTAAATCAATGCCTGTTTTTTGATCAAAATCAAATGCTTTGAGATAGTCCAGGAATTTTTCTGGTCCAATTTTTTCCCAAACCAGTTTCATGGCCGCAACGTTTGATGAACGCTGAAATCCTTCATCAAATGTAATTGAACCCCACGTTTGTTTCCAGTCGCGGATCGGCTTATTCCGGTCACTAATCCGATAACTGCCGGATTCAAACCATTCGTCCCCATTATAAACACCCTCCTCAATTGCCGCTGCCCACGTAAACATCTTCATTGTTGAGCCTGGTTCAAACGGCGTTGAAATAGCATCATTATACCAATTTTCCACATCTTTCGGGCTATTGGGGTTATAGCTTGGCCGATTGCTCATGGCAATAATTTCACCTGTTTTCGGGTTCATTACAATGGCAGTGATCCGTTCTGGATTATATTTCTTATCCACTTGTGACATAACATCCTCTAGTAACGTTTGTATCTTTTGATCAATGGTCAAATAAACATTGTTGCCATTTTGCGGTTCTTCAATGACTTCTTTCGGGTCCAATAGTTTTTTGCTATATTTGTCACGCTGATAAGAAATATGACCCGCCTTCCCACTTAAGACTTTGTTCATTTGATTCTCAATGCCGGTTACTCCACTTATTTTTCCATCATCTTTGCGGGCAAACCCAATGATTTGCGAAGCAAACATACCATTTGGATAGTAACGGATCGCTTCTTTATCAAATTTGATTCCGGGTAAATCCAGCTTCTCGATTTTTTCCTTTGTTTGTTGTGATAACTCCCTGCCGTTTGTCCCGAATTCAACTTGAAACTTACCGTTTTTTATTCCATCCCTTAACTTTTGCAGAATGAAATCTTTATCCGTATCTAATAAAGGAGCCAATTTTTCCGCAGTTTTCTCCGGATCATCTACATGCATGGGCTCCTTGGAATCTTTCGTATATGTTTTATCAACTATTGCATAAATACGGAATGTCGGCCGGTCATATGCTAGTGTCATTCCATTACTGTCCAGTATTTTTCCTCTGTCTGCATGAAGGGGATAAGATGCCGTTCTTTTCTTTTCTGCCCAATCATTCAGGGAGACACCATTAATTTCACCTGTTGCCTGAATATATAAAAATCGGCCAGTTAAAATCAGGAAAATCGCCACAAATACAAGAATGAGGATCCCGGACATGAAGTGTGTTGTCTTATTCTTTTTCATACCATATCCACCTTGTTAGTTGTTTAGTGCACTAGCCTGCTTTACCTCTGCATCTTGAATTTTCAGCCCATGTTTCTTAGCAATTGAGGTAATGCGTTCCGGTCTGGATAACTCTTTCTTTTCATACCGATACCCTTCATTCACTACCTCTTGTTGTTTTACAGTACGCTCCAGTGACTGCAAATCTCTGTTCAGGCTATCTGTTGAGGACGAAAAAGAAACCATATAAATACCTGCTGCAATTAAACAAACACCAATGATGGAATATAAGATTTTTTCCCCTTTGGTAATCCAGCTTGTCTTACGTACGACCCTGACTTGTTTTTCTTTTGGTTTATTCGTTTGGTATGACTGTTCCCATTTGTGAGCGTGATTTGCACTCATGATTTCTTCCACCCTTCCTCATAAGTAAATGCTTCATTCCATGGATATATTTTTTCTGCAATACGCAGTTTGGCTGATCGTGAACGGCGATTGCTTACCAGCTCCTGATCACTTGGATTTATCGGTTTTCGTGTAATTAATTTAAATGGTGCTTCATGATCTTTTGGAATGACCGGTAAATTTCTTGGTACCTCTTTTGTTGTACTCCATTTTTTAAATGCTTGTTTACATAGTCTGTCTTCAAGGGAGTGAAAGGTAATTACCGCAATCCGTCCATTAACAGCGACTACTCTTGCCGCCTGGTGCAGTGCGTCATTAAATGCCGCCAATTCGTCATTCACAGCAATCCTTAATGCTTGAAAAATCCGTTTTGCAGGGTGGCCGCCTTTCCTGCGGGCAGCAGCCGGAATCGCATCTTTGATAATCTCAACCAATTGATGAGTCGTGTCGATTTGCTCCAGCTTTCGGTATGCCTCTATTTTTCTCGCTATTTGTTTAGCAAATTTTTCTTCTCCATATGTAAAAAATATCTTCACTAATTTCTCATATGGCCACGTATTCACAACTGTAAATGCTGTTAATTCCTGTTCCTGATTCATTCGCATATCAAGCTTGGCATCGTGCTGATAGCTAAATCCCCGATCCCCCCGATCCAGTTGCGGGGATGAAACCCCAAGATCGAACAAAATACCATCAACATGAGGTATTGCTAACTCATGCAATTTTTGTTTCAGGCTCCGAAAATTGCTGTGCACAAATCTTATTCTACCCTGGTAAGGAGAAAGCCTCTGTTTTGCCGCTGCGAGCGCATCCAGATCCTGGTCGAATGCTACAAGCAACCCGTTTTCAGTTAATCTGGAAGCAATCCGCTCTGAATGCCCTCCACCACCAACTGTACAATCAACATATGTACCATCCGGCTTTATCGCTAACCCTTTCACTGCTTCTTCTTTTAAAACACTGTAATGATCAAACATGCTTGTCTCACCTGTTTCGGGCAAAATTAAGAGGTTTGGTCGAAAGAAATCGCATGATCTTTTCTACCTCTTTAAATATCAAAGTCCATTAAATTTTCGGCAATCTCGGCAAATGATTCTTCAGAGTCATTGAAATAATCATCCCAATTTTCACTTGCCCAAAATTCAATTCTGTTGGATACACCGATTACTACGCATTCCTTTTCTAATACAGCGTAGTTTCTAAGTGGTTGTGGGATATTTATTCTGCCCTGTTTATCAATTTCGCATTCTACCGCACCTGAAAAGAAGAAACGGGTGAATGCTCTAGCATCTTTTTTGGTAAGCGGGAGTTTTTTCAGCTTCTCTTCAAGTAATTTCCATTCATTCATTGGGTAAGCAAACAGACATTTATCAAGTCCGCGAGTCACAACAAAGCTTTCACCAAGCTCTTCGCGAAACTTAGCAGGGACAATAATTCTTCCCTTCGCATCAATGTTATGCTGAAATTCACCCATGAACATATGGTTCTCCCCACCTTCTTGTATTTATCTTACCACATTCCCCCACAATCCACCACTCCATTTTTCCAAAAAAATATATCGTGTGTAAAAATAGGTCTATTGTCTTAGTAAGAAGCATAAAAAAAGCTGTCATTAGTCAACTTAACGCTTCATCAACCATTTGTACTGCGTGGGGTTAAAAACCTGATTTACCACGTTTATTTTCACAAACAGTCTTGCGTTATAAGCTACTAAAGACAGCTTTTTCATGTTTGGTGGCGGAAAGTGGGGGGCTTTTAACGGGATGATGAATTAATTAACCGATCCTTTCTATTCTGCCTCTCCACCTATTCCCTGCAAATCCCGGCAATTTCAATTCTACTTCTCATCACCAAACTTATATATATACAAGATAATGCTCATTTGCAAACGAACAGGAAGCTTCCGTTAATTCCTTAATAAACTGACTTCCATATTGATTGATCCATGGCAATGGATTCCAGACACGCTCCTGCAATCCATTATTCGGGTGTAATGCAGTGTGAATACAATCAAATTCAGATAATTCCTTTGCATATTTTTCCTCAAGTGCTTTTGTCATTCTATCTTCCAAATAGTCAATATCACGAAACAGATAAGATAAATTTTTATCTGCCAGACCGCCTAAATCAGCGCGAATATTTCTTGCAACATCCCGAAGCGGTTTATGTACAGCTTCAATAGATTGCCTGATTTGTTGCGCCATTATTTTTACCGGCGGGTTACTCTGCCCAGCTAGCCAATTCCCGCGTTCCTGAATAACCCCATTGTTAACTGCATGACCGCTTGGAATAGCATATCTATTTAATAACTTTTCCACATTCCGCTCGACGAATGTGAAGGAAAGACGCGGCATGACAGGAGGCATTTTTATTTCCAATGCGCGAAATGCCGGCTTCAATGCTGACCAATAACTTATTTCTCCAGGGCCGCCGATAAATGCCAAGCTCGGAAAAAGCAATTCCTGCATTAATGGTCTTGTTACGACATTATTGCTTAGCAGTTCCGGTTGTGTTTTGGCAATTTCAACCAGCTGTTCGGTTGTTAACACCACATTATTTTGCTTTCCTGCCCACTCCCCGGTATCGTTCCGTGTTAATAGGATCCGCTCCTCTTTGTAATGATAAAACAGATGGGCATCTCCCGGCTCAGTGCCCAATGAGATTGGATAGCCGGATTGCTTCAACCGCTGCTCATACTCATAGACACCTTCACTAATTTCTGGTTGCTTTTCGATGAGGTTTATAAAGTACTCGCTCTCCAGTTCCCTTAACTTGGCATGTGCCGAATCAACTAATACAACACCTTCACTAGCAAATAATTGAAAAATAATCCGAGCAAAAAAGTCGACGTATGTGGGCGATTTATCCAAGCATCCTTTTATCGTATCATATAACTGTTTCGTATGTTGTGTTTCCTGAAGTTGTTCAAATATATGATCAATCCATTGGTTTGCATAGACTTCATCTTTCTCAATGGCAGATACAGACATTTTGCTAACCATGCGCTGTAACAATTGATATTTCTTCATCCGGGGAATTTCGGGAAGAAAAATATGATTGATTTCAGCAAAATCATGATCTTCACCGGCAATCCAAAAAACCGGTATTACCGGAATCGATAACTTTTCTTCTTGCTGGCGTGCCAGCTGAATAATCGATATGATTTTATTTATCGTATACATGGGACCTGTTAAAAGACCTGCCTGTTGTCCGCCAATAACAACCACACTGTTTTCATCCGTTAATCTGTTAATATTTTTATATGTAGCTTCAGGAGCATCCCACTCACGATTGATCATCATCAACGTCTCTGCTAATTGTTTTCTATTAAAAGAACGTCCCTGTAAATCCCGAATCCTGTTTTGGTATGTTGCTTCCTGGAAAGGATGATAGTCAAAGTAATCCAAAATCTTTGTTTTATTATTTCGATAATCCTTCATTAATTCAGATTGATTTTCTAATGAGATAGGGTCGATCCGCATAGATTGCATGCTCCTTTAAAAATAATGAGTACTGCCCAATACGTATTGTACATAAAACAGCAAATAATTTCATGCAATCTGTTTAAGCAGAGGTCAGAGGTTGGAAGTTGGATGTCGGAGGGATGAATTTGTTATAAGTATGTGTTCGAAAAGTCGCTGAACCTGAGTCTTGAAGGGTCGAGGCGGCGTAGTTTCGGGCAGCGGACTTGCACAAGACGTACTGTGCCCACAGGACTGGTTTTAGCAGAAGATCCCCTTCCGCCAACGCTAGCGTTCGCCGCTTATCATTTGCTGGCTTTTGAACATCCTCTCTATAAATAGAACAGCTGCTGAATCAGCCCAATCAAAATCAGACATATGTATAAAAAAGTAAAAAGTAAAAAGGTAAAGCGCCAAAACCCCTTAAATGCCCGTTTGAAATCAACTTCTGTCCTGGTTTTCCACTGAATGACAATGATGATTGACAAGATACACAACAGGAGTACGATAATCCAGCCGTAGAAACTGTTGTTAAATATAACCGACATTAATGTCATGACAGCCAGTATGTACCATATCGTCGTCCAATTTACGGCTGTATGAAACGCCCTCCACTTCTGACGATAGATTTTTACCGAAAACTGATAAACAACCCATGTAGTTAGAATTGGGGCAGTAATGATAAATGCAATAGAATAAATGATAATATCCAACATACCTAATCCATGAGCTCCTTTTTCAATCTCAGTGCTTTTATACTGTTATAAGCAAATTGTGTAAATGGAATATCGTGATTTGCATGATGCAGTAAATAACCGGAAATAGCCTCATTCTCCGTCTGCCTTCCTTCTTCGATATCCTTCCACATCGATGACATATTTTCCTTAGTGTTACTGGCTATCTCCTTGACATGGTTCCATTGTTCTGAAAAATCCAGTCCCAGCACATCTGCTGCTTCCCGGCACAGTTCCAGGGCTATCGTACTAATGTAAGGGTTCGTAATGATATCTCCGTTTGGCACCCCGAATAAAGCTGTCAACGGATTGATTACAGCATTTACGACCAGCTTTTTCCCGAGCATAGAAAGCCAGTCATCTTCCAGCTCTATCGGAAAATCCGGTCGGTCCCATTTCGATACCATCATTTCTAACAGACTTCTATCACCATTATAGGAGGCAATCCTAATGCCCCCTTTTCCCGTATGTGCAACTGTATGATCATTTATTTTTCGTGCCCCATGTTCAACAATTCCGAGGAAAACCTGCGCCTGTATGTCACGCAACAAGTCGACATGCCCCATCCCGTTTTGCAGGAAGATAATAGGTGATTGATGTTTATTAAATAGAGGAGTTATGTTTGCAACCTGAAATTGTTTAACACAAATAAACAAACAATCCTCCTTCGCTAATTCTTCCGTTAATAATGCGCTCACTGACAAAGGTTCTCGCTGGTGCGCTAACCTGATACCGTATTCGTTGATTACTTGTTTCTGCTCTTGTCTCCGTACGTAGATCGTGACCTCATGCCCATCGGAAAGATATGCACTAATTAATAAACCAATGGATCCGCCGCCAATAACGCCAATCTTCATTGTTTCCAGTCCCTTCTTGTCTCTAACTCATTGTAGCAAATACCCGTGACTTTGTGTGAAAAATGGTGAAATTTAAGAAATTGCTCCAATATGTTTGTTTCTTTGTCTCTTGGCGAATATTAGCACTTTTCCCGTGTAATATGAATTCCAGGAAGTTTCCTGTTTGCTCTAAACTGTGCCGCCTCGACCTTCAGAAGTCAATTTGATAACTTTTGAACACTTATTTCAAGGTGTTTATTTCATTCGCGGTCTATTTATATTATAATAAGAGAATATATACGAAAAATTAGTTTTTTGACAACAAGGGGGAGAAGGATATGTCCGAAGCAAAGGTAGAAAGACTGTTAATCAATTATAAAACATTGGAAGAGTTTGAACGATTTACAGCATATGGCAATCAGGAATTGTCCATGCTGGAGGATTTACGCAATAACATTGTAGAAAATGATAGTGAATCACCATTTTACGGTGTGTACTATGGCAATGCATTAGCTGCCCGCATGAGCCTGTACAAAGTGGACAAAAAATATGACCAATATTTCCAGCCTTCACAGGATTATTTAATTTTATGGAAACTTGAAGTGCTGCCGAATTATCGGGGAAGAGGGTTTGGAAAAGCATTGGTGGAATTCGCCAAAAACTGCAACCTGCCAATCAAAACGAACCCATTAATTAATTCACAAGGTTTCTGGGAAAAGATGGGTTTCCAGAAAGCAAAATATGAAATGGAACGTGACTTTGGCGAAAATCCCTTAATTTGGATGCCTGAAGGGGTAAAAGAGAAAGAATAATACAGGGGGAGATCAGTCCCCATTTACACTAGTTTTTACCAAGCAGTGTGCTGGAGACTGTCCCCTTCCTTACCCCTCTTTTTTCGTATTTACCCACTTCCATAATTTGCCCATTTCCTCCCAAGCATCCTCATAGCGCTTTAACTGGGACTTTAGTGTTTCATTTTCCTTTTCAAGATGGGTAATGATTTTTTCCTGTTCTTTTTGCGTTAATTGGTTTTCCACGGAATAGTTCAATTTCATTTTTTCCAATAACGATATTGCCGTGTCTATTGTATTCTTTTCAGCATTTTCTCGTTGTTGTACATAGGTCCAAGCCTTTTTCCTTCCAGCCTGTTTGCGTTCTTCCTTCGCCCGCTGAATAGCATCCTGGTAATTCTTGCGGATCGTTGCATTCCAGCGAAAACCACAGGCAGCAGAAGTCCGTGATAGTTGCGCCGCTACATCCTTAAACGCCTCTAGTTGTGTTTGACCCTCCCTAATATAGCGAATTACTGTTTCGGCTAAAATAACATCTTCATCTTTTGTCCATGCATCTTGGCGTGTTGCCTCCATAACATCCCTCCTTACTATTGCTATAAAATGTATGCAAGAAGTAGGAGTGATAGAATAACTGTTTTACTATTTTTAAAAGTTATCATGTTATTTATGGCTATTTGCAAGTGAATAATTTTTGACAGCCGCTTTATCTTCTTCCATTTCCAAAGCCTGGCCCAATTCCGGATCTTTTTATCCATTGAAGCTCGAGAAACTGAAGCGGGGCATGGCCAATTCTGTTAATGTATTGAAAAAGTGACTTTATTCAGCGGGGGTTCCGACGCACAGGACGTGCTAGTGCTGGCGAATGCATGCGGATGTGACGGTTTTAGCCCCACCTTCCTCCCCACCTTCACGTTTTTGGTTTACTCACGCTTAAAGGTGGGGGGATTACGGCCCGTTAATGCGTGTTAACGTTATATTTTTTATCCTTTCTTTACTAGTAAAAAACAGATCACTGTAAATAGTGATCTGTTTACTACCCGAAATATAGCGCGTCTAGCTTCGACACAGCAACGCTTTTGTTAGTTATTTACAACTTCTTTTCCGTCATAATGCCCACATGATTTGCAAACATGGTGTGGTTTTGTTAGTTCACCACAATTTGAACATTCTACCATGCCAGGTACGTGTAATTTTTTATGAGTACGACGCTGATTTTTTACTTTTTTAGAAGTTCTTCTTTTAGGTACTGCCATGACTTACACCTCCTTCAAACGAAAGTAAAAATGGAATGGGGTATTCTTATTTTTCTTTCTTATTATCGTCCAATAAAGACTCCAATTTTTTCAAGCGCGGATCGACCGGTTTTTCAGTGTTTTCTTTAGAAATGAAATCCCATCCAACGCCTTTCATCGGGGCACTTTCAATTGCATTTGCATCATTGGAAAATACTCGAAATGGAACCTCTAATAAAATATTTTCCTTTATATATGGAGTTAAGTCAAGCATTTCTCCATCAATCGGATGAATTTCATTTTCCTCTTCGTCTTCACCATAATAGTCGGATAGTGTAAACACTTCATCCGCCTTTATTTCAAACGGATAAGGCACATCAACGAGTGTCCGGGCACAAGGCAAAATCATTGTGCCTTTGATCGTGAACGTAAAAATAAGCTGTTCACCTTGTAATGTGCATTCCCCAAAAACATGTACCGGTTCAATTTTCCGAATGTCATTGTTCATTGCTTCCAATTCAGAAACATCCACAACTTCATCAAACTTAAAAGGCTCATTATAGGTACTTCGCTTAATCTGACTAACTGAGAATTTCATCTTCATCACCTCGAAAGCAACAAAAGTAATTTTAAAAGGAAAATGGACTTTTGTCAACATATTTTCTTTACAAATCCAAAAGCGGAAGCGGCCGGTTAGCGGCGTATGGACTGCGCCCGGGCAACGCGGGTGGTTCGGTGTGCTGCCGGGAGCAGCGGTTTTAACCGAACAAACAACCGCCGGAGATAAAGGAAACATGCCACTAAAAAAGGGGTAGACGTGAGTTGGCCGCAATGGCCGTTTTTAGTCGGCCTTCCTTCCGCCCCGAACCGATGTTGACTTATCATACGGAGGCGGGTGTTGTCCACTAGCCGCTGGGCGCTGGAGCTAGACGCCACACTATATGAATGTTCAGTTCAGTTACAACTTATTCATATCCTCAAAATGAAAACCATTTTACATATAGCATTCCCTTATCATTTTACATCCATCCTTGGACAAGTGCTAATCAAAGGATTTTTTGCTAAACTAAAAGAAGATGTTCAAAATGGTAACATACGGTAGTGTAAAAAGTTCTATGAAAACAACCTCAAAATAAAACTTCCAAATTTTTGAGAGGAGAAAAACTACCGCCATCGCTCTTGACAAACACGACAATGGTTTACATGTGAGGTGTCAAGGGCGAAGGGAACAAAAGAAGGCATGACAAATAAGCCCTTGACTTTTACCATTTTAAACCATTGTCCAGTTCGGTTTGTCAAGAGTTCGCTACGCCGATGGCTAGTTCGTCGGGCTCAGCTAAACAAAAGCTAGGCCGATTGCTGCTCTATCAAGAAGTCCTGAGCCATGGAGATTAGCTTTGTCCATCTTTCCGGCATATTTGGCATTTTTTCAAGTTCCGGGATGATGACAGGAACACTGTATTCAAGTGATGCGTGCGGGCGTAAGAAGTTAAAATACGCCACAAACAACGTCACGTAGGAAACAGATCCTTCCTGGGAACCAAACCCAGTTGTAGCCCTGTAGTTGCCTTTAAACGAGCGATTCAACCGTTCAATGATTTGTTTCAAGGGACGGTATTCCTTGGAAACAGGGTCGTCGTTGGTAAGCCCAATTACCTTATGTATATCGAAGTGAATGCCATGTTGTGCAAAGTAATGCTGGGCTAGAATATAGATTGGGTTGCCGTCAACGACAAACATTAAGTCATCAGGAATTGTCTTGAACTTTTGCAGGACTTCATCCAATGCCTTGATTGCGGATTGTGTATCACGATTTGGTGAAACCGGATAAGACAGGATAATTTTCTTCACCGCATCAAAGAAAAAGAATAAATAATGCCAACGTCCTTTCACGCGGATATAGGTTTCATCACCACAGAAGCTGTTAGATAGTTCATACGGATAGTGATCAACATATGGCTTTGTGATGAGTGCGACACTGTTCATGTAATTCAATATCGTCTGGTGCGAGATTTTAATTTGATGAACATCGTACATCAGTGCAGCTGTTTTTCGGGCAGAGAGACCATAGTTCACATGATACGTTAAAATAAGTCCTAATGTATGTGGTGAAGCATAGATCCGTGAAAGATCCACTTTAGGATTCACTGGTGATTCCTTGGATAAAGGTTTGAAATCAAAGTAAAATTCACGAAAGATATACCGAACCTTAAACGCCTGTGGATCTTGTTTAAAACGTTCTTTTTCTTCTTCGGTCATCTGGTTCAGCTTCTTTTGGTAAAAGGAACAATTATTGTTTTTACACTTGAAAACGTAGAAATCCTTACGTTCTTTGATTCTTTCTAGTGTTTTCAAGCAGTGAGGGCATTTGATAATAGCCTCTTTCAAAAAGCGATTCTGTTTATTAAACAGACAACCACACACTTTACATTGGTATTGCCCTTTGTCACCGTTGTTGGCATATAAATACGAAGCAGGGGCCGAACACTTTGGGCATGTTAACGTCGCTGGCACCTTAACCACACTATTTTTACGGCGAGCGACAGGTTTTAATACTTTACCATGTTTAGCTTGGTATTTCAGGATAAGTTCTTGAAAATCGAGTTTTTCCAGGGTTTCGATGACAGGCATTTCATCGACTTCCAATTTTCTGTAAGGCTTATTAACAGGCTCATCAAATTGAGCTTTAGCGACCGATTTACCTAAAATAATTCCTAAGAGCCCAAAAATAATCTTTTCTTGGTACTTGATATATTGAAGCAAATAGGCTATAAATTGAGGTAACAACTTGTCACTTCCTTTTTGGGTGTTTATGGGTGTGTGGTTACCTCATTAATACCCTAAATTTAAGGGGGTGGCAAGTTTTTTTGTATAAAAACGCATGAAATCGGGAAAGACAATAGTTTTTACTAAGAAACATTTGACAATACGTAACATACATAGGGGGTGTACAAATGAAGGCATGTGGTTTAATTGTCGAATATAATCCATTTCATAATGGTCATGTATATCATCTTAAGAATGCGAAAAACGTTTCCAATGCTGATTGCATGATTACCGTCATGAGTGGCTCTTTCCTGCAGCGCGGAGAGCCTGCCATTATTGACAAGTTTTATCGGACAAAAGCGGCTGTCACCAGTGGAATAGATATTGTTGTCGAGCTTCCCTACGCTTTTGCGGTTCAGAGCAGTGACCTGTTTGCGAGGGGTTCCGTCCTGACACTTCAGGCATTAGGGGTTGATTCGATTTGTTTCGGCAGTGAGTCAGGAGACATTACTGATTTCATTTCAGGTTACCACTTGTTTAACGAACAGGCTGAACTATTCAGGGAAACGCTGACAACCCAATTGCAACAGGGGCTATCTTTTCCGGAAGCGAGTAAGGCTGCTTATCAAAAAATCGGCCTGACAACAGCTGGAATGGATTTGACCAAGCCTAACAATATACTGGGATTCAGCTATGTGAAGGCTATTTTGGAAAATAATTTGCCAATTGAACCCTTAACCATTAAACGCAGTAAGAGCGGGTATCACGACAAAACGATTACAAGCTCGATCGCCAGTGCAACGAGTATTCGCGAGCAGCTTTTTGCAGATAACAAGATTACCCCCGAAATAGCTGCTGCCATTCCAGAAGCAACGAAAGAACAACTGAACCGTTATCGCCATATTGCAACTAGCTGGCATCAGTGGGAAGATTATTTTCCTTTGTTGCATTACCGCGTTATGACGATGACGGAGCAAGAACTCTCTGCTATCCAAGGGGTTGATGAAGGATTGGAATATCGGCTCAAAAAAACGGCAAAACATGCTACCTCATTTGAAAATTGGATGGAGCAGTTAAAAACGAAACGTTATACCTGGACGAGACTGCAGAGAATGTTCGTTCATATTTTAACGAACACAAAAAAGCGGGATATGACCTTCGTTTTAGAAATGGCTTCCATGCCATATGTACGGTTACTGGGCTTAACTAAAACAGGGCGACAATACCTGAACAGTATAAAAAAACAGATTGAGATTCCAGTGATTACAAAATTAAGCCGGAATATGCATCCGCTGCTTCATTTGGAGGAAAAAGCAAGTGCCGCTTACTATAGTATTCTCCCACCCGCCCTGCAAATGAAATTACGCAGCCAGGAATTGCAACCGCCTATTATGGATCCGTGATATCAAAAGTGCTGTACCATCAAAAATGATACAGCACTTACGGTTTTTATTTCAAATTTTGTAAGTATTGCAATGCATCGTCAAACGTATCAACCGGAACAATTTTCATATCTGTTCCAATCTCCTCTGCCGTCTTTTTGGCGACCTCATAATTGGAATCCGGGGCGCCATTTTCATTGGGGGCAAAAAATATTTTACAGCCCTCGTCATCTGCGGCAATCACTTTTTTATCAATCCCGCCTATACGTCCAACATTTCCTTCGTAGTCCATTTCACCTGTTCCGGCAATTTGATAGCCGTGTGTTAAATCCTCTTTCGTTAATTGATCATAGATTTCCAGCGAAAACATTAGTCCGGCGCTCGGACCTCCAATACTGCCACTGGAAAACTTGACTTTCGGATTTACCGTGACGCTCCGGTCTGTGACCAATTGAATACCAATGCCTATTTTATTGTCGAGTTTTTTAAATGTCTCAAGTGTAATGTCCCTGGTTAACGTTTTGTCATCCCGCTTAAATTCTATGGAAATGGTGTCACCAGCATTTTTATTCTCGACATAGGAAATTAGATCATCCGCCTGCTTTACTTCATTTCCATCAATACCGATAATCCGGTCTCCCATTTTTAACTTTCCCTCAGCAGGCATTCCTTCAATAACCGTGACTACATATACACCATTATATTCGATATTAATATCTGCTCCAGCCGCTTGATACGCTACAACGGTGGACGCCTCCTGCGAGTTCTCCATCATTTGCAACTGTGCATGGAAATATTCATCTTCGGTAATTCCCTCAGGTCTGACCTCTTTTAATGGCAGTACTTCCTGATGTGGTAAAAGCTTTGCCCAGATGTATTGAATCGGAGTCGCTTGTCCTCCTCTAACAGTTACCAAGTGCATATCACCTGCACTCTTATAACCGCCATCAACTGCAACGATTGGATTTAATGGATCGGCCCCGCCCGGCTTATAAATATAATACGGCAATTGATATGCAGATAGAAAAAAAGCAATCGCTACAACAATAATTAAATACAGTATATGGCGCTTGGTAATTTTCACAATATAACTCCTTCCAATTTCAAAATACAACTACTGTACAAATGGTTTGTCTAAAAAGTGTATGGCATAAATGCCGGGGGTATGTGCGTATATTGATAGAGACTCGTACAAAACATGATCACATTTTCAAACCATTATGTTTTTATTATTGCTTTTATGCTGAACTAAAAATTATTCTACTACTATCAAAAAAAGAAGTACAGGGGTAGCACTTCACTAGGGGGCTTTATGTTGAAGCAAATTATAAAAACGCTTGTTTTAGCCGGAATTACAGGGTTTATCGCATTTGCAATATTGACAGTTCCCGACGAAGCCTCCGAGGCCAGCGTGCGCGGACTAAACATATGGTGGGAAAGTGTATTCCCGACATTACTGCCCTTTTTTATCATTGCTGAATTACTGATCAGCTTTGGTGTCGTTAATTTTATTGGCGTACTTTGCGAACCGATCATGCGTCCAATTTTTAATGTGCCTGGCGTCGGCAGTTTTGCCTGGATAATGGGAATGGTTAGCGGATATCCAACAGGAGCCAAAATTTCTGTGCATTTACGGGAAGAGAAACAAATAACACAGATTGAAGCAGAACGACTAGTCGCATTTACCAACGCCTCCAGTCCACTATTTATTATTGGCGTAATTGCAGGCGGGCTTTTCAATGATTTAAAACTTGGCATCCTTTTGATTGCTTGCCATTATATAGGCAATACATTTGTCGGTATTTGTATGCGATTTTACGGAAGATCCAAAGAAAAAGGAAAAAAGCCAGCGGGAAACAAAGTATCACTGACGCGAGCGTTTAAAGAAATGCACCGGACAAGATTGAACGACCCCCGCCCGTTTGGACAAGTCATGGGGGATGCGGTTCTGAATTCGGTTAAAACATTAGTAATGGTTGGCGGATTTATCATCCTTTTTTCCGTTTTCACAAAATTATTATATATCCTGGGTATTTCACCAATTATTGCTAATTCATTCCATTTCGTTTTCCATGCCATTTCACTTCCGGTAGAATTAGCGCTGCCGTTTTTATCGGGACTTTTCGAAATTACGTTAGGCTCACAAATGATATCACAAACATTTATTGATAGTTTGCTGGCCCAGATGGTTATTGTCAGTTTTATTCTGGGTTTTCACGGTCTCTCTGTTCAGGCTCAAGTATCCAGTATTATTGCGAGAACAGATATTCGTTTTGCACCTTATTTTTTTGCACGTTTTCTTCATGCTTTCTTTGCCAGTATCTTAACCATTATTTTATACAAACCACTATATGTAAACAGGGAGGCGTTCGAGCTGGAAAGTATCCCCGTTTCAGAAGGTGCAGATCAAACTATTTGGGTGAGTATTTTAGATATCATAAAGCACGCTGGTCCATTTATTACGATCCTCTTTTTGGCAATTTCGGTACTCATCCTCTATCGGCGAAGGTTTATAAATTAAAAGAATGCTGCACGAAAATCATGTGCAGCATTCTTTTAATTTACAATCTGAATTTCTCCATAAGGGCTTTTTCGACTGCCTTTGGAACAATATCGGATACATCTGCCTTATACTTGGCCACTTCTTTTACAATACTTGAGCTCAAAAAGGAATACTGATTGTTTGTCATCATAAAAAATGTTTCAATATTTTCATCCAGCTTTCGATTCATCGATGTGATTTGTAATTCATATTCAAAATCACTAACTGCACGTAAACCGCGTAAAATTGCACGCGCATTTTGCTCCCTCGCATAATCAATTAATAGACCAGCACTAGAGTCAACCGTAACATTTGGTAAATCCTTTGTCGTTTCCCGAAGTAGCTCCATCCGTTCCTCTACTGTAAATAACGGTGCTTTTGATTGATTGTTAAACACGGCAACAATTACTTGATCAAAAATTTTTGCTCCGCGCTGGATGATGTCTAAATGTCCGTATGTAACTGGATCAAAACTACCTGGACAGATTGCCAATCTGCTCATTCTGCATACACCTCTTCTATCGCTTCTTTAACTATTGCCTGTAACACGATGTAAAGTGAAACTTCATTTAGCACAGGACGTCCTAGTGCAGGCGAAGGCATGGGACGTGACGGTTTTTAGCCTGCCCTTCCTCCCCCACTGAATGTTAGCCCGAGGCTCGTACGATGTGGGTCACAAGGATGTCGGTCAGTCTTTGTTCCTAAAATCGGATATTTACGTGCTGCTGGTATACTCACGCCTAGAGGTGGGGAGTATTACAGTCCGTTAATGCGTGATAAATAGTAATGCCGATTGTCCCCCCATAGTTTTCCTGTTTCAGAATCTTTACATGTTCAAGGTCATCAGGTAAAACTTCGGTTGCATCGTGTTCACAATAAATAATACCATTAAGCTTTACCAGCTGTAATGATTCAATAGTATGTAAAAATTTGGCATAATCGATTTTACTATATGGCGGATCAAATAAAATCAAATCGAATTGCAAACCTCTTTCTGCGAGCCTTTTTAGCGAACGATATGCATCTGTGCGATATACCTCTGCTTGCTGTTCAAGATGGAGCGCATTTAAATTCTGATGAATGGTTTGAATTGCCTTTGGATGTTTATCGATAAAAATTGCCTTTTCCATCCCCCTGCTCAGAGCCTCAATACCTAACGAGCCGCTGCCAGCAAACAGATCCAGACATAACCCGCCAGTGAAAAAAGGTCCGGCAATCTGAAAAACAGCCTCTTTTACCTTATCAGTTGTTGGCCTTGTTGACTTACCGGGAACCGTCTTCAAGTGTCTGCCTTTCATTTCACCTGCTATTACTCTCATATTATTCACCTCAAACTGCCGCTAATCGACATTTTACCACAAAACAAACATACAAGCGACTGTTCTTTTAAGGTGTTGCAATCCATACCTCAAAATTCTGTATGGATTTTAAGTACGTGTTCAATAAGTCGCCGTACTAAGTCTTGAAGGTCGAGGTGGCATAGTCTTAGAGTACCCGGGGTTGCACGGGCCGTGCTGACCTCTGCTGTTGAAGCAGAAGATTCCCTATTGCCAACTTTATAGTTCGGCACTTATCATTTGGTGATATTTTGAAACATCCTCTTAAAAATCTATTCAAAAAACGTATATTATTCTTTTGGTCGTCCATAATAACATAACGAGGCAGCTAATACTTAGCTTAGTTGTTTCAAAACACGGAGAAGACTTACATTTCCCCATAAGTTCTCCTCCGGTTTCTCCTCTCCCTTTGCCTTTTTGTTTTCGAGCAGAAAGCAAAAAGACCTGCAGAACATTCTGCAGGTTTTCTTTTTGTCAGATAAGAAAGTATAAACTTTCTTATCCTGCATAAGTGCAACTAAGGCATTCGCCCAAAGGCTTGGCGAATGCCAAGTTTTCTAATCACTTTTTCCTTCCGTTCATTATGTACCTGAGGAAGGGGTATCTTATATCGAAGGATTGCTTTCCTTAAATTCCCATTTTATAATCGTACTGCTTGGCCTTGTCGGGCTTGGCATTCTCATAATTTGTCCGAATAAAGGGCTTATAGGAGTGATCTATCTTTGATACAAAGGAAAGCTTCAGCAGCTTTTTTTCAATGTCTTTTATCTCATCCTGGTCAACATATAAAACAGCATATTTTAATTTTTTTGATGTATAAATCAAATGACCATAGCGCTTTATTTGTCTCAGGTTTTTCATATGCTGGAACCAGACAATGATTCCTTGACGGTTTGTTCTCATGTTAAGCCCTCACTTACAACATTATTTGGACATAGTATAGCAAATTATCTAAGTGGATAGCTAATCTGTTACGATGCCCGGCAGCCGCAACCACCGCCACTTCCACAGCCACAACCGCCATCACTTAGTGCAGCACCATCCTTTGGTGCTTTAATATCCTTGCTTACACTTAATGCAATATATTGACTGATTTCATCCAGTAATTTTTGCAGATTGCGTTCTGCGACCTTGAATGCTGCTACTTTCTCATTCATGTCCATCTTCCGTTTGATTGAACGTACTTCTTTCATGATCTGATTGTAATCAGGATGATATCTGCCAAATCGCTGGACATCCTCGTAGTGTATTTTTATATCGGTAAAAGCTTTAATCAGCTTTTGTGCTTCATCATCATTATCCAACGCTTCACGGGAATTATTGTAGGCTTCCATGACATCAGACTGTAAAACCATCCGTCCTAGCAGTTCGGAGCGATCCAGGATATCTACATATTCCATCGTTGCTATCATTTGAGTTTTTCACCTCCAATCTTATCATATCATGAATGCTGCTAATATTAAAGCTGGCTAATCTTTCATTGATTCGGCAAACTGAATCAACATTCCTGCCATTTGCACCTGATTGCTTATTTTTTCAAGCCGTTGCGGAAACGTTTTACCGTAAAATTTCTTTGCTTCTCTTTCAAGCTCCGCTATTCGGTTTGGATCTCTCGTTAGATATCGGTACCAAATTGGGTTGTAACGGACAAAGTTTAATAAATGCGGGTGTGACTGTAAATATTGGTAACTAAACTGCTGCACCTATCTCACCTCTTAATCCCGAAACCAGTTAATTGGCCGGGGTTCATTTTTAGGGCCAGGCGAAGATTTTTTCGTTTCCTGAAATTGGCCCAGCACCTCTTGTATGGTGGCAATTGTCGTACTTAGCTGCTTCACTTGTTTTTGCACTTTGTTGATATCAATATTTTCAGTCATTTTTAGCAGCTGGCTAAACAATTCGGATTGCTTCTTTGTTCCTTTCTGTTCTGAATTTTCCTCAACATCTTCCTTGTATTGTGACCAATATGGATCATCTTCCCCGAGTAGCACCCATTTCTCATAATGCTCCTGCCATGATCTTCCACTTTTCCTGATCTCTTTTACTAATTTAGGATGGTTTGCCAAAAAGGCCTTAAATTCCCTGACAGTCGGATGTAATTGATCTTCCATGATTCTCCTCACCTCATTGATGAATCGCTGTTACTAATTAATTTATGATATAGACTCATATACTGTGAGAATCCAATCGAATTGAAATTATATCCTGAAATCTGATCCGTTCAAAAAAGGAATATTAAACGTCTCTACTGTCCAATTTGTATTAAGTTCAAGACCAAAAAAGCCCACCTAAATGAAAGATGGGCTGCTAATTGTTCGTGAAAAAATTAATTGTACAACATTCTATGGCTTTTCAACAAAATTCTGTGTGTAATAAAAATGGTAAACGCCAACACCTAAATGCGTATAATCATTATTCAGAAGGGCAGCACGATGCCCTTCACTATTAAGCCAGCCTTCCATCGCTGCTGGGGCATCGGGATACTGGGCAGCAATATTTTCCCCAGCTGATAAATAATAAACTTCTTTAGCCGCCAATCGTTCTTTTAATCCATTACCATTCTTGCTGTAGTGCGAGAAGTAATTGTTCTCTGCCATGTCCTCACTATGAAGGAAAGCAACCTTACTGACAGTTTCATTCCATTTTACACTTTTCTTATCAAACTGATTGCGCATTACATTGGTAATATCAAAAATTTGCTGCTCCATGCCGGATTCTACCTTCGCCCATTCCTTGTCGGATAAGTTAGGCTCGTCCGGTAAATCACCCCGATATTCGATCTTATACGGCCGGTGCTTTAATAGAACATCTGCCGTTAGGATTCGGATGGAGGATAGTTTACCTGTAAATGTATCAAAATAACATTGAACAAAAACATTATCGGCAATTTTTGCTATTGGACGCATTTTGATGTCATCATCATTTAAGTGAAATGTATAAGAAGAGACCCCCTCATTATAGGAAACTTCTTTGGCAAATGAAAAATGTTTAGTAATTTCATCATAGGATTGGCCAATCTGGATCGGGTCGGTTGATAAATTATTTCCGGATGCATAGATTGTTTTAATCTCACCATCCTGTACACCAAATTGAATATACTGCTCATGCTGATCGGTATACACCCACCAATCATACCCATATGCACTCTTGTCGATCCGTAACGGGTCGCCTAGGCTTTTCGTTAATTCACCGGATGATTTGCCAACCCATAGAAACAAATCGCCCTTTAAAGTTATTTTTGGTAATTTCTTTTCCGGAACAGATTTTGATTCCAGCATACTCTTCTTTTCCTCTAATACATTGCCTATATCATGGACTGCTTCTTTTGGTGAAATATTATGTTTTTCCAGCAAATAAAAAGCCCCAAGTGCCAACAAAAATAGAATTAATATAGTTCGAATTAGACGCATACAGTTTTCCCCTTTTTAAATTATGTGTTCAAGAACTCACCAAATTATGCCAAAAGTTTAATGCGGCGTAATGAGAGTAAGACAAACAACAAAGCGTCCGGGTTCGCAG
Organism: Virgibacillus dakarensis; assembly: GCF_900155625.1. NCBI lineage: Bacteria > Bacillati > Bacillota > Bacilli > Caryophanales > Bacillaceae > Virgibacillus > Virgibacillus dakarensis. Next base: position 941,547 of record NZ_LT732553.1, on the reverse strand, counting down.
CATATTTGGTTACTTTTTGAACATCCTGTTTATTGTTATATTAAATATATGTATTAGGTTCCTATTCCATTCTACTTTATCTATTATTCCCTTTCCATTCCAAAAGTAACAACGGGGATGGAAACTTTGGGAAAAATTCATTCCCGCTTGCTCGGCGTACCTTTTCGATTTGCAACTTGGCGAATTTCGTACTATTATAGGTATAGTGAGGAAAATTATGTGAGGTGGAAAAAATGAGATTGGAAAATACTGGGATAGATGATGCAGTCGTTGATTTAAAACCATTAGACCATTTAATGGGTAAACACGCTTTTATTCGTGCCGGCCAATGGGATTACGAACGTGTTACGTATGATTACCGAATTGATTCCAAAGAAAAAAATATTACATATTACATACGTATTCAGGGTTATGCCCTTGAAGGTGATGTGGATCGCGGCAATGCAGTGATTAAACTGTTAACACCACTCCTGGGGAAACATTACTACCCACATGGCGTCGAATACGGTGAAGATGAAAACTTCCCGGAAAGCCTTGTGGAGCGGGCTTACGGTTTGGTAGCAAAAGTACAGGAGGAAGTTGAACAATATAAAAAATAACGGTAACAACTGCTCTTCCCCGTTTAGAGCAGTTGTTTTTTGTTGTTAACTAACGACAGACAGAGCGCACCCCATGCACTATCAATAGACTTTGACCCTTCGTATCATTCCTTTTAGCTTCTACCCGATTCCGATTTTAAAAACTGTTCAAAAAGGTAAATAAATGCTATATTTTTCATATACATAAAAAGATTTGCTTGTGAAAGGAGATATCCCATTAAATTGTTTCGATCGATCACAAAACGTCAATGGACACTTATATTTTTAACCATCATATTCCTGGTAGCAATCTATTTTATTTTACCTATTTCTGTTCCATTAATCATTGCATTTATTACTGCACTTGTGCTAAATCCAGCGGTAGGATTTTTTCAAAGGAAAACAAAAACCAACAGAAAGACAGCGGTAATCATCGTTTTTACGTTATTTTTAATTTTCATCGGCATCGCAGGCACATTTGTTGTAACAAAAGCTGTAACAGAATTAGTAAACTTTGTGGAGGATGTACCGGAATACTTTAACGATTTAAATGAGGTGTATGCTGAATGGGAGAAAAACTTTAAACAGTATTCCGAAAACCTGCCACAGGAATTTGTCCAGGAAGTATCAAGAAGTCTGGAAGATTATCTTTCTTCTTTAAGTACAACAGCGAAAAATGAAATTACTATTGATAACATTACACAAACGTTTGCAAAAATTCCGCAATACATGGTTAGTTTTCTTGTCTATTTAATTGCTCTATTTCTATTTATGCTTGAGTTACCCGCTGTCAAAGCAAATTCATATAAATTGCTAAAAAAAGAGACCGCGGAAAAAGTTTCTTTCATGAATAAACGATTAGCGGACGTAATTCTGGGATTTTTTAAAGCGCAATTTCTTGTCAGTGTGATTATTTTTATCGTTTCGTTGATAGGACTGTTTCTCATTGTCCCTGAAGTTGCCATTATTATGTCGCTTGTCATTTGGGTTATTGATTTCATACCTATTATTGGCTCGATCATCATCCTCGGACCATGGTCATTGTTTATGCTTATTACTGGTGATACTGTATTGGGGGTAAAACTGGCAATATTAGCTGTTATTCTCCTCGGGATACGTCGTACAGTAGAACCGAAAGTGATGGGGAAACATATTGGACTTTCACCACTGGTAACACTGATAGCCATGTTCCTTGGTATTAAAATGCTTGGACTATTCGGCTTTATTATTGGCCCATTGTTATTAATTATGTTTAATTCTGCGAGAGAGGCAGGATTAATTAAATTGAACATTAAAATTTAAGAACAAAGGCGCAAGCGCCGGTTAAGGAAGGCCGACTAAAACCGGCACGTCCTGTGCCAACGTCGGCATGACCTGCATCCTGCAGGCCCGCGTATATGCTGCGCCCTGCCAAGCAGGGTGGTTTGGTGTTGCTGCCGGGAGCAGCGGTCTTAACCGAACAAACAACCGCAGGAGATAAAGGAAACATGCCACTAAAAAAGGGGTAGACGTGAGTTGGGCGCAAAGCCCGTTTTTAGTCGGCCATCCTTCTTGACTTATCGTACGGAGGTGAGGGAAGCATACTAGCCACTGGGCGCTGGAGCCGGACGTGGCCTGCCCTGACATGAGTGGAATAGAGCCTGAATCTTATACTTTCTTACTTATTAAAAAAAGCGTGAAAGCACCAAATGCTTTCACGCTTTTTATGATCCTAGTATCGCCTTAATCATACTTGTCGTTTGTCCGCCATCATAAATAATATATAGAAGCAGGTACACCATAACACCGGTAATTGCACTAAAGAACCAGATGATACTTGTAATCGGCCCTATTCTTCTATGTATCGTTATTTTACGCTTTAATGCGAGCGTTATCGTTACAACTCCAAAGATAGCACCAACAGTTGCTAAAAAAATATGGAAAATCAAGAAAACCGTATAATAAATTTTAATACTATCCGGGCCGCCAAAACTTGTATTACCGATAAAGGCAGTTCTTGATACATAAATGATAAAGAATAGCAACGCACTTATCGCAGCACAAATCATGGTCCGTTTATGTGCTTTGGCCTTCCCCTTAATAATCAATCTCCAGCCAATTGCAACTAATAGTGCGCTTAAAACGATGAAAAAAGTACTGATTGTTGGTAATAATGGCATCAAATTAATTCCTTTCTTACAACAAATTAAGAGTGAAGCCGTAAACACTCTATTGAAAACAATTTACAGCTTCAGATGTTTGGTACGAGATTACTTTGCCCCGTCCGGTTCCGGAATAGGATCGACTTTAAGACTTTCCCGGGTAAACCAGGAAAAGAATACCTTCGCCAAAATAACTCCATACGTTATTTCTTGCATTAGTTTCATAATAATACCGCCCAATTGCTGATCTTCCATTGTGCTCATTGGTGAGAACATTTCCGGTCCAGAAATGGAAGGAGCAAGCCCCTGTAATACTTCACTTGGTACACACAATGCCAGCGCCTGAATCCATGCACCGTCTTGTGAATATGCTGCGTACAAAGGTACATCTGCAAAAATAATTAGTACACATGCAGGCGTAATAAGAACCCCATTGGCAAATATGTAGCCAATCTTTAACAATGGAGATAACTTATTGAATTGCTTTAAAGGTGTCAAGACTGGAAACCAAACGATAAATGCTGCAACGAGAATAATCGTTGAAATCAGCGTATGAGCGACCGGTGAGGATTTTGTATAATCAAAGACTGCCGGAATATGGTAAATTGAAAACATTGTATTAAACAGCAACAGCGAAATAATTGGTTTGGTAAGCAGCTTGATGACTGGTCTTAGTACAGGTACATGCACAACCCGTTCCCAAATCCAAACCGGAATTCCCTTAATCATCAGGATAGGAAATACCAAGTAGTAAGTCGCCAGCTGAATCATATGGGCTGACAGCATGATATGTGTTAACAAATCAACAGGAGAGCCTTTAACAATGTATAATAACAACATTCCCAAATAGAAAAAGAACTGCTGTTTTCCCGTTGGGTTTTCATCAACACCAAACTTGTGCCGATACCGAATGGTTATCAAATAATATGCGAGACAAAGCAATAAAATAAAGGCGAAATAATAAGGACTCCACAACGCACGGAAACCAAATATTTGTAATTCCAACCACATATTAACTCACTCCATAAAAACAGCTTATACCTTATATTATAACGTATTTAATCCGCTTGCACGCATTACGAATGTGACAGAAATACAACAATGTGGGATAAAGTGAAACTTCATTCAGAGGGGTACCCTTCTTCCCCCCACTGAATGTTAGCCTGAGGCCGACACGATGTAGGGCTGGTGCTGGACCTCGCGTGCTAAGAAAATAAAAGACCAGGAAGAATCCCGGTCTTTTATTCATGTTACCACCAAGTAATTACAGTTAGTCCTGCCAATGTTAGTAATGCTGCCCAAACGCCGCCGTAAATCATTACAGCTGCCATTTCATGTCCTTCATGTTTCATGTGCATGAAGTAATAAAATTGGAATCCGACCTGAACGACTGCAAGCGTAATCAGGATAGGAATTGCGATCATTTTATCCATACCTGTTATAACGACAACGAATGCAAGAATGGTAAACACAATCATTAGTGCAAAGCTAATTAATTGCTGCTGCATTTCCTCTTTATTTTTTTTCTTTTGAAATGAATCGAGTTTGGATCCGGTGTTTTCAGTCATGGATTATCCCACCTTTCCCATTAGATATACTACTGTAAAGATGAATACCCAAACAACATCAATAAAGTGCCAATACAAGCTCCAAATATAAAATTTTGGAGCATTGTACAGGTTCAGTCCACGCTTTGCATTACGAATTAACAGTACAATCGCCCAAAATAAACCAAACGTTACGTGACCGCCGTGAAAGCCAAGGAGTGCATAAAATGCCGATCCGAACGCTGATGAACGGAATGAAAAACCATACTCGGTAATGTAATGCGTGAATTCATAAATTTCACAGCCTACAAATCCAAAGCCAAGAATAATAGTGATAACAAACCAAAGAGCCATTTTCTTAAAATCATTATTCTTCATATGGTAAATTGCATAAACACTTGTTAACGAACTTGTCAATAACAATACAGTCATCACAAATACAAGTTCCAACCCAAATAAATCTTGACCCGAAGGACCGCCTGCTGTGGAATTGTGCAGCGCTAAATACGTTCCGAACAAACTGGCAAAAAGAACGGTTTCACCACCGAGAAAGAACCAAAATCCGATAAACTTATTTTTACCTTCAAGGGTAGCTTTCTCCGGATCGTGCGGCATTGTTTCTGGATTTAAGGAATGATCGTGACTCATAACTAGTCAGCCTCCCTTTCAAGTTCTTCTTTCGTAATATGGTGACCCAAGTCATCTTTCATTGATCTTATTACCATCATTGCCAATGAGAACGCCATACCGCCAATAAGCACAGCCAACCATGCTTTATTGTCTGTTTGGTAAATAAAACCAAATCCAGCAACAAATAATCCTAATGAAAATAGAAACGGCAAGAACGAATTGTTTGGCATATGAATATCACCTAATGGTTCAGCAGGTGTCATTTCAGCTTTACCTTCTGCTTTTTCAACCCACAATGGATCAAGTCCGCGTACAAGCGGTGTTTGTTTAAAGTTATAATGGGCCGGTGGTGATGCTGTTGCCCACTCAAGGGTACGACCATCCCACGGATCTGCAGGTGCTTTTTCACCTCTTGCACTAACAATTGCGTTGATAACAAACACAATAACAGCAAAGGCCATCAAAAAAGCACCAATTGTACTAATCAAGTTACCAGTATCAAGATGGTCACCTGAATGGAATACCCAGTAACGACGAGGCATACCCATTAATCCAAGGAAATGCTGAATAAAGAATGTTAAATGGAATCCAATAAAGAATGTCCAAAATGTTAATTTGCCCAGTTTTTCATTCAAAATTCTACCGAACATTTTTGGCCACCAGTAATGCAGGGCAGCAAAAATACCAAAGATGGTACCTCCGACAATAACATAGTGAAAGTGAGCAACAACAAAGTACGAATCATGATATTGATAATCCGCAGCAACTGTTGCCACCATTACCCCAGTCATCCCGCCAATAGTAAATGAAGGGATAAACGCCAATGACCAGAGCATTGTGGAATTGATTGTAATATTTCCACCCCATAATGTTGCAAGCCAATTAAAGATTTTAATCCCTGTCGGAACAGCAATCGCCATTGTTGCAATGGAGAAAATGGAGTTGGCTACCGGACCTAAACCAACCGTAAACATATGGTGAGCCCATACCATAAACCCTAAAAATGCAATCAACATTGTTGCAAATACCATTGCCGTATAACCGAATAAACGCTTTTTGGCAAAGGTTGAGAAAACATCACTAAATACGCCGAATAGCGGTAATATCAGTATATAAACCTCTGGGTGTCCGAAAATCCAGAATAAATGCTCCCAGATAATCGTGTTACCACCTAATGACACATCGAAAAATGCTGTGCCAAACATACGGTCAAACATTAACAAAAACAGCCCTACTGTTAAAGCTGGAAAAGCAAACAAGATTAGAACACTGGCAATAAATGATGCCCATGTAAATAATGGCATCCGCATATATGTCATACCAGGTGCACGCATATTGACGACTGTTACCAGAAAGTTAATACCGCCGATTAATGTCCCAGCACCTGCAATCTGCAGACCCATTACATAAAAATCCACACCATGACCTGGCGATGTTGTTGACAACGGTGCATATCCCGTCCATCCAGCGTCTGGAGCACCGCCCAGGAACCAGCTGCAATTTAGTAATATTCCACCAAACATGAACAGCCAGAAACCCAAGGAATTTAAAAATGGAAAGGCTACATCCCGAGCACCAATTTGCAATGGTAAAACGGCATTCATAATTGCGAAAATTAACGGCATGGCCGCTAGAAAAATCATGGTTGTTCCGTGCATCGTTATCATTTCATTATATAACCCTGCACTCAAAAAGTCATTATCTGGTTTTATCAGTTGAATACGGATTAACATGGCTTCTATTCCGCCGATCAGGAAGAATAAACCACCGCCAAACAAATATAAATGTGCAATTTTTTTATGATCGACAGTCGTTAAATAATCCCATAATACAGCGCCAAAGCCTCTTTTCTGAGTAGCTGCAATACTCACTACTTTAACCTCCCTTTAACATCTTCCATCCCTTAAAAAATCCAATTCTTATCTTTTTCCTAGTCTCCAGCACTTTCAAGCGTAACCTCAGAAGGATTTAATTGCATTAAATAATCAGCGATTTTACTAGCTTCTTCGTCGGAAAGTTCTGGATAATTGTTTGTCATTTTATTTCCGGGTTTAACAGATTCCGGATCCATAATCCATTTTACAACATTTTCCTTATTATGGTCCATAATACCGGCAACTTTTGAACGGTTACCAAAGTCTGTTAAATTCGGTCCGACCTGAACAGGGGAAGATCCAATAGCATGACAACTCATACAGTTTTTCTCGTTGAATAATTCCTGCCCCTCTTTGGCTGTATCTCCTTCAGCGACTGCTTTTGGATCAACACCTTGCATATCATTGACCCACTGATCAAACTCATCCGGACTTACGGCAACAATCTTAAAGTCCATTAACGAATGGGAAGGTCCGCAAAGCTCAGCACACTTACCCCAATAAACCCCTTCTTCATCCGCTTTAATGTACATGGTATTTTCATTTTCAGGGTTTACATCCATTTTACCTGCAAGTGATGGTACCCAGAATGAATGAATAACGTCAGAAGATTTCATGTTAAGATATACTTTTTCACCTGTTGGAATATACAGATCCTGACTCGTTTGAATTTCCTGCCCTTTATAGTTAAAATGCCACCAATACTGATTCCCGGTTACTTCAACATTTAACTTATCTTTAGCACCTTTTGTATCAGCCAGGTCAAACGTTGCAATCGTTGTCGGAACAGCAATTATAATTAACAGAACAATTGGAATGACTGTCCAAATCGTCTCCAGAACTTTATTCCCTTCAACCTGCTTAGGGATAAAATTCTCTTTTCCTTTTTTCTTGCGAAAACGAACCAATACGGTAATATACACTATTGCAACAACCAACAGTACAATCGACATTACTACTGTTGTAAGGATAATTAAATCGTATGATGTCTGTGCACCATATCCTTTAGGTTTTAAAGCTGTTAAATTTTCTCTACCACATCCCGTAAGTACGAGTGCCAGTAAGCCTAACAAACTTAAAGCCCGGAATTTTCCCATCCAACCTTTCATGTATTCATACCTCTCTTTCTCTTTTGTTTCTTCCTTATATTTGATTTTTAATTAAGGACAATTACGTATTATCATTAACTGAAGGGGAATTCAAATGTGACGATTACCATCAGTAGAAAAATGATGGTTAAATAATTCAATGAATAAATAAACATCAAATTTGCCCATTTCAAATCGTTTTTCATAAAGAATCCACCAATACCCAGTGCAAGCCATCCGACATTAAGCAGTGTTGCTATCACTATAAATGTAGTGCCAAGTGAAGCTAAGTAAAATGGCAGTGGCAATAGACATGCTGTATACACAACCATCTGCCGCTTTGTAAATGCAAAACCATGAACAACTGGGAGCATTGGGATACCTGCAGCTTTATATTCTTTGCATTTTTTCATTGCTAATGCAAGAAAATGTGGCGTTTGCCAGATAAACATGATCAGAAACAATACAATTGCTGCCATATGAAGCTCAGGATCTACAGCTGCCCAGCCAATCAGCGGCGGTATTGCCCCGGAAAAACTTCCTACAACCGTGTTTAAGGTGTACCTGCGTTTCGACCACATCGTATACAGGACGACATAGATAAACCAACCCAGAAAACCAAGCACAGCAGCTTCAAGTGTGGTGAAGAGCAACATGATAATACCTGCAGCAGTTGAAGCAATACCCAAGGCAAGCACCTGGTTTAAGGGAATGTTTCCCGTAACGGTTGGCCTGTTTTTCGTGCGGGTCATAACCGGGTCAATGTCAACATCATACCAATTGTTCAGGATACAGCCACCAGCTATAACGAGAGCGGTTCCAGCCATTGTTAACAGGAAGATGCCCCAATTCTCCATAAATGATGAACCTGTAAAATGAAGAGCCAGCCAAAATCCGGCGAATGCTGTTATTAAATTGGAATTGACGATTCCCATTTTTACCAGTGATTTCAAATCATCAAAAAATGTCGTGTCTGTTTTTTCGGTTGCAGTTAATTTACCCATCATTTGTGAAGTTGTTGTTTCCGCTTTATTCAATCTAATATCCCCCCTTCAAATTCCCAACAAAAAGGCGCAAATATATAAGCATACTATCAGAATGCAGCTATATTAACTAATATTCCCCAAAGTATCCTATCATTATCCCAATTGTACCATGGAATTGTATTACATTCTATTTAGCAGGATGTTTAAAAAGTCCGGTAAAAATGACACTTCGGGATAGGGGATCTTCGACTAAGTACCGACACGTCCTGTGTCGAACGTCGAAGTCACCACATCCTGTGGAAGCTAGATAGCTTGTATCTGCGGTCTAGAACTTCTCGGACTTTTTATCCGCCTTTTTGACAACGCACCTTAACTACATACGGTTTAATACTTTTCCGGCTCGCCAAATGTGACAAAATTGTGAAATGGAGACCAAAAATAAAATAAAAGGCATAATAGCCTTCGGTTATAAAACTAAATATATGTAGTTTTCCCGTCTGAAAGGGCAAAGTGGTGGAAATCTTAACAAATATCCCCTACATTATTTCTAGCAAACAACGCTCCACTTTGCAAGGGTTTTTTCTTTTTTTATTGTGAAAACGGTAATAAATCATGATAAGGTGACAATTATGTGTAATTTGTACGTTTATCATTGCTCTTCACACCAGAAAAGTATTACTATATAACTATTGCAAAATATTTTCCGATTTAAAGTGAGGCTTTTTGTATGATTAGAACATTGAAATGGCTATCGGTAGTTGCAACGCTTGGTATGGTCTTTGTCTTAATCGGTGGCGCTCTTGTAACTAAAACAGGTTCCGGTATGGGCTGTGGACCAAGCTGGCCATTATGTCACGGCGAATTTGTGCCAAGTGAGATTACCCCAGAACTGGTTATTGAACTTAGCCACAGATTAATATCCGGCATTATGGGTATTGTCGTGCTGTTATTATCTTATCTGTCTTGGAGATATATAGGGCATATCCGTGAAGTGAAGTTTCTTGCCTTTTTATCAAGTTTCTTTTTAATCCTGCAAGCATTAATTGGTGCAGCAGCTGTTATTTGGAACCAATCCGATTTCGTTTTAGCTACCCATTTTGGTATTTCGCTTATTTCCTTTACGGCGATATTTTTATTGATGCTGCTCATTTTTGAGATTGACAAGAAATTTGATACAACCTCTTTGTATATCCGTAAACGACATCGGATTGAAATATACGCTATTACAATATATTCACTTATCGTTGTTTATACCGGCGCATTAGTCCGGCATGCGCATGCCAGCATGGTGTGCGGCAATTGGCCATTCTGCACCAATAAGTCACCCTTTTCATTTTCATCCTTCAGCTTTGAACAATGGATCCAAATGGGGCATCGACTGCTGGCCGGTATCCTGTTTATTTGGACAGTTGTCCTATTTGTTAAGGTTGTGAAGAACTACCACAATAATCGAGTAATGTTGTGGGGCTGGGCGACGACGTTACTGCTAATTATGCTGCAGGTTTTCTTTGGAGCTATGATCATTTTTACAATAGTTAACTTGGGTATTTCATTATTGCATGCGTTTGTTATCTCTTGCTATTTCGCCATGTTAAGTTATTTCGTCTTACTTTCAACTAGAAGTGCAAAAGCAGAGAATGGAAATCAGAAGTCTGATGACGGAGATCAGAATTCAGAGGCAGGTAGTCAGAAATAGAGTAACAGAGGGCTGATACAGGATAATGCCGATAAAGAGCCATTTTCTGTAATAATTATTTGTAATATAGAAATGGGAAGCAGGTATATTAATCTGCTTCCCATTTTTTCATTCAAACTCAATAAGCAAGTCATTCACAGTTATTGCTTCTCCATTTTTTACGTAAACATCTTTAATTACCCCTGCAAATGGTGCCTGTACAGTTGTTTCCATTTTCATTGCTTCTGTAATCAGCAAGTGATCCCCTTTTTTCACTTTTTCCCCTTTTTCACAGACTACCTTTACAACAGTTCCCGGCATTGTTGCACCGATATGCTTGTTATTATTTGTATCTGCTTTCGGCTTAACGGCAAGCTTGGATTTAACACTTTCGTCCTTCACAACTACTTCGCGTGACTGTCCATTTAATTCAAAATAGACAACTCGAGTACCATCGGGATGTGCCTCCGAAACGGAAACCAGCTTAACAATGAGCGTTTTTCCTTGTTCGATAACTACTTCAATTTCCTCTCCCAGCCGCATGCCGTAGAAGAATGTTGGTGTGTCAAGTACGGACATATCCCCATAGGTTTCAGTGAATTTATGGTAATCCATAAACACCTTTGGATATAGGGCATATGAAATCAAATCAAAGCTGGTAACCTGCCGATCAAGTGTTTTAAACAATGTGTTTCTTAGCTGTACGAAATCAACCGGGTCAAGCAATTCTCCCGGTCTTTCGGTAATTGCCTTCTTCCCCTTCAAGATAATTCGCTGCAATTCCTGTGGGATTCCCTGATATGGCTGTCCGATATATCCTTGTGCAAATTCCACCACCGAATCCGGAAAATCAATAGCTTCACCACGTTCGTATATATCATCTTCTGTCAAGTTATTCTGTACCATGAATAATGCCATATCACCAACTACTTTTGAGGAAGGCGTCACTTTAACCAAATCCCCAAACATTTCGTTAACTTGGCGGAACATCACCTTTACATCATTCCATCGATCTTCAAGTCCTACAGCTTTTGCTTGTTGTTTCAAGTTGCTATACTGGCCACCTGGCATTTCATGGAAATATACCTCCGTATGTGGTGCCTTCATCCCACTTTCAAATTCTGTATAGTATTCCCGGACATGCTCCCAGTATTGTGATAACTTTTCATACGAACCAATATTAATGTTAGGCTGCCGTTTTGTACCTTCAAGGGCGTGGTACAATGTTTGTGCACTTGGCTGTGATGTTAGCCCGGCCATTGATCCACAAGCGACATCTACGGCATCTACACCGGCCTGGATTGCTCGTGTGTACATTTGAATCCCATTGCCGCTTGTATCGTGGGTATGCAGGTGAATTGGTATGTCAACTGTTTCTTTTAATGTCGCGATAAGCTGATATGCTGCTTCTGGCTTTAACAATCCAGCCATATCTTTTACACCTAAAATATGGGCACCTGATGCTTCTAGTTCCTTCGCTAAATTTTTATAATACGCCAGGTCATATTTGTTACGGTTTGCATCCAAAATATCCCCTGTATAACACATCGTTGCTTCGGCAATTTTATTACTGTCACGAACCGCCTGAATGGCCGGCCTCATTCCTTCAAGCCAATTCAAACTATCGAAGATGCGGAATACATCGATTCCTGCTGTAGCACTTTTTTCTACAAATTCCTGAATAACATTATCCGGATAGTTCTTATAGCCAACCGCATTACTGGCACGCAAGAGCATCTGGAACAGAACATTCGGAATTCTTTCCCTGAGACTAAGCAGTCGCTCCCATGGATTTTCTTTCAGGAACCGGTACGCTACATCGAACGTCGCTCCACCCCACATTTCCAGAGAAAATAACTCTGGTGTTAGTCGTGCTGTTGGTTCTGCTATTTGCAATAAATCTTTTGTACGTACACGAGTGGCTAATAAGGATTGATGTGCATCCCTGAATGTTGTGTCCGTGTACAGCACTTCCTTTTGTTCCTTAAGCCAGTTTGCTAAACCATCAGGACCTTGCTTATCCAAAATTTGCTTTGTTCCACCGGGTATTTCCTCGGCATGATGTACTTTTGGAATTGGCGGCTTCGAAAAATACGGTTTTTTCTTTTTGGCCATTCCTTCAAAACCATTAATCGTTGTATGACCGATATAAGTTAACATCTTTGTTCCACGGTCTTTCCGTTTTGGAAACACAAACAATTCTGGCGTCTGATCAATAAACGTCGTGCTATACTCACCAGATAAAAACTTCTTATGAAGAATAACATTTTCTAAGAATGGGATGTTTGTTTTTATCCCGCGAATCCGAAATTCCTTTAAATTACGAACCATCTTTTGCGCTGCTTGTTCGAATGTTAACGCCCATGTGGAAACCTTCACTAATAACGAATCATAATGCGGTGAAATTACTGCACCTTGAAAGCCGTTTCCGGCATCAAGCCGAACACCAAATCCGCCGCCAGTACGGTAGGCCATAATTTTGCCAGTATCCGGCATGAAATTATTTAGCGGGTCTTCCGTCGTTACCCTTGACTGTATTGCATAGCCGTTTGTTTTGATGTTGTCCTGTAGCGGGATACCGATGGCATCTCCATGAAGCGGCTGTCCCTCCGCTATTTTAATTTGCGTTTGCACAATATCAACACCAGTAATAAGCTCGGTTATGGTATGCTCTACTTGAACCCGCGGATTGACCTCAATAAAATAAAAGTCATTACCTGTGACTAAAAATTCAACAGTACCTGCATTTAGATAATCAACATTCTTCATCAGGTTGACAGCTGCCTCACAGATTCTCATTCGTAGTGTTTCATCAAGTGATACACTTGGAGCAATCTCAACAACTTTTTGATGCCGTCGTTGTACTGAACAGTCACGTTCAAATAAATGAACGATATTGCCGTCATGATCCCCAATAATCTGGACTTCAATATGTTTCGGATTTTCAATTAATTTTTCAACGTAGACCTCATCACTGCCAAACGCTGCCCTCGCTTCAGATTTAGCGCGATCATATGCTTCGGACAAGCCATTTTCATTACGTACAATCCGCATTCCTCTTCCACCGCCGCCAAGGGAAGCCTTGATAATGATCGGATACCCGTATTTCTCCCCAAATGCTTCAACTTCATCAAGCGAAATAACTGGACCATCGCTGCCTGGTATTACAGGTAATCCGGCATTAACCGCCTGTGTTCTGGCTTTCACCTTATCCCCGAACATATTTAAATGCTCGCTTGTTGGGCCGATAAAAAGAATCCCTTCCTGTTCACAGCGTCTCGCAAATTGAATATTTTCGGATAAAAAGCCGTATCCAGGATGAATGGCATCAACACCAACGTCTTTTGCAATTTCAATAATCCCTTCGATATCCAGATACGCATCAATCGGTTTCTTTCCTTCACCGACTAAATATGCTTCATCTGCTTTATACCTGTGATAGGAACCTGTATCCTCATTCGAGTATATCGCAACAGTTCGAATGTTTAATTCTGTACAAGCACGAAACACCCGAATTGCTATTTCCCCGCGATTTGCGACCAATATTTTGTTAATTTGTTTTACATCAGCCATGATCTTCCTCCTCTATTAATATTTTGTGGTATATCTTTCTCTTTTGCTGGAACAGGCTGCTGTTCTTTCAGTTTTACACTTCTGGCAATATTATTTAAAATTCCCATGGAGATCATCATGATCAACAGGGAAGAACCACCATAACTAACAAACGGCAACGGTACACCAGTAATCGGCAGGAGTCCGCTTATCGCACCTAAATTAATAAATGACTGGACACCCACCATCGAAGAAATTCCGATGGCGAGTAATGCCCCGAAGCTGTCTTCACACTTTCTGGCAATGAAAATTCCTCTAAGAACAATAATCGCAAGCATTCCCATTACTAAAATAACCCCAACAAAGCCAAGTTCCTCAGCAACAACCGCCATAATGAAATCAGTATGGGCCTCTGTCAAATAACCAAGTTTCTGTACACTGTTGCCAAGTCCTTCACCGGTTAATCCACCAACACCTATAGCCAGATAGGATTGAATAAGGTGATAGCCATCATCGTCTGGATGTTCAAAAGGCTGATAGGCTCCAGTAAACCTGGAAATCCGTTCATCTGTTACCATGTTCGGGATCGCAACCAAAATAATCAATAATCCGGCTGCAATGAGGATAAACAAATGTCTGAATTTGATTCCCGAGCTAAAAATCACGGAACAGGCAATTAAAAAGATAATGGCGGCAGTTCCGATGTCTGGCTGCAAGACAATGAGCCCGAGCACGAATCCGGTTAAAATTAATGGTGGCAATACACCTTTATTAAACTCATTAATATAGGCTTGCTTTTTGGAATAAACAGAGGCTAAATACATGATTAGTCCCAGTTTCGCAAACTCGGCGGGCTGAAGGCTGATAAAGCCAAAGCTAAACCATGACTGTGCACGATTAACCTCTGTTCCAAAAAACAATACACCGATCAATAAAATAATAATGAATAACATGATTATTTTCATTAATTTTTGATAATATTTGTAAGGAAAGAGACTGCAAATAATAAACCCGACAGCACCAATGATAAACCACTGTAATTGCTTAAACAAATAATGGGTACTTTCATAATCTTCCATGACTGCTGTAACCATACTGGCGCTGTATATCATAACCATTCCGAAACCGGCTAACAGAAGCGGAGTAATCATTAATGTGAAATCGTTATTTTTTAATTTCTTTATCATCGTACTTCTCCCCAAGCTATGTATTTAGGTAAAGATGAAATCGAAATTTTTAATAGTATAACACATTTGGCTAAATAGCGTAACCTATTTCTATTGGCAAATTTCTTTTTCGTACTTTACTGCCCTATGTAAATGAATTAGTATAACAGGTATAGTTTATAATAAAAAAACCTTGCCATGAAATTGTCGGCAAAGTTTTTGCTGCGGAACGCCAAAATGAATTACACACAAAACTACACAGATTTTTGCGCTGCTTCGTGTAATATATTTAGCTGTCTTTCGAGATTTTCGAGTAATGCTTTACCTTCATTCTCACCGATTAAATTTAACCGCACTGCAAAATCGATTTCTCTTGATAGACCAAACATTTGTGTATCTAAAACCTCTTCATATAAAGGACATTGCGGTGTCATTAAGTTCTCAATTTGAACTTCAATTAGTTTTAAAATTTTATCAGCATCAGCCTTAAGAAGGGCATAGGCTTTTTCACGATGGCTTACGGTCACCTCAGATAACAAATATATCCCCTCCACATAGAAAGACTTCCTTCTCTACTATATTATCGTTACAAGCCATAAATTGCAAATAAAAGTTTGCAGAAAGTGTGCGGAAAATCACTACATTATCTCAGATGAAATTTTTATCTGTGTCTGCTATTCTTGGTAGGGATATATACTATAAAGGTGGTAATAGCAATGATCATACCAATAACAGGAAATGTTAACTATCCAATTACACTTGATCCAACTGTTTGGATTTTTGACGATCGAAAAATTTTGCTTGAAGAGGCGTTTTCGAAAAGAGCGGAAACTACGGTAAAAGAAGATGAGGTGGAAAAGGCTTCAAAACGCTGGGACCGTGCAGTATTCCAGTCAAGTAAACCACCAGTCAACCCTAATATCTCCCGCAAAGAAGGAGAAAAAATATTAACCAATTCCTATGTTATGCCAATCAGGGATTTTATTGACAATGCTGAATGGGATGCCAATGCAGAAAAAGCAGTACTAGTTACCAGCAGCGATGAAATAACCATCTCACTTGATCTACTAAGAAAATGTTTATTACTGTTTGCCATTGATGGGAAAATAATAAAAGAAGATGGACCTGTTTACATTTTTTACCCAGACGGTTCGAATATGGATAATCCGATTAAAGGCCTTCAGAAAATAATCATAAAGTGACCTGAACTTAATAAGGACCATAAAGTTGGATTTAGCTGATTGCCCGATTAAGGTAATCAGCTTTTTTGTATAATTTAAATCCTCAGGTTAAAAATAAACCAACAACTTCATTTTGAAGGAGGACAGTACATGAGATCTCGATTTTATAAATTTCTTATCGCGAGTTTCATCCTCTTGGCCGGGTGTCAGCAGCAAGGAGATGAAACTTCCCTGCCACGTGAGCAGGAAGGCGGAAATCAACCTATTCAGGTGGAAGATTCGAATCCAGCAAAAAGAAAAAATGTAACAAATGAAGATATGGCAAATCATTTAGCTAATGTTGCCAGAGATGTTCCAAATGTAAATGATGCTGCTGCTGTTGTTGCGGGTCCATATGCAGTAGTCGGGATTGATGTTGATAAGGATTTGGACCGTTCTCGTGTTGGTACCATCAAATATTCTGTTCTTGAAGCGTTGAAGCATGATCCATATGGTAAAACTGCGGTAGTTGTTGCTGATGCGGACATAACAGAACGATTACGCCACATGAGTAATAAAATAAGTCAAGGGCATCCCGTACAAGGGGTCGTTGATGAATTATCCGGAATTGTTAGCAGGTATATGCCGGACTTCCCAATAAATGATGACCAGCCGGAAGAACCGGATCAAAATAAAGAAGTTATCCCGAAAAAAGATGAAGACAAATTGGATAATATCCAAGAAGATCAGTCTAATCCGGGAAAAGGTAATCAATAAGCTCGGGAAGACACTGGCCGCTGGAGCTGAACCTGTCCAATGAGAAAATGAAAAGGTGTTTCCAAATTGGAAACACCTTTTCATATCTGGAATTAAACTTAACCAGATTTATTTCTGTTGTTCCTCTTCCTTTGCTTCATTATAATACTGTACGCCAAATTGGGAACCTTCTGAAACCATTTTTGCATTCTCAAATTGAGCCAGATCTTGATTGTCCGTTTGGTCAGGGATCCCTGCATCGTCAAGCGCGGAATCCTTACCCTCATTTTTAAACATCCCTGATACCGATTTGGCCTTTTCCATTAGCTTTTCTCGTTTGTCTTTGTCCTTCAGCAAAAATCCTGCTGTACCGATGCCAGCGGCTCCTAATGCCGAAACAATGTAACGTTTTTTCATCGAATCGCCCTTTCGTCCTCTTTTACTTCTTTATATTCCCCAATATTTTTCTGTCAAACCTCAGATAATATACTACTTTCATAGACATTTGTCCTGTGTTATAGTTAAATAAAGCAAAACTTGCTATTAGAGGATGTTCAAAAAGTCCGGTAAAAATGACGCATCGAATTTCTTCGTTGGCTTGCTTTTCCGCTCCTCATGTACCTTTTTATGTACACTCCGGTGCCGGGAGCTACCCCGCCTCGAACTTCTCGGTCCTTTTTATCCTCCTTTTTGAACACGCACTATTAGTAGCATTACTGGCCATTATAGATGGGTGTATACAGCCTGGTTTGAGGTGATAGGATGCAGGTCAAATGTGTTATCTGCGACAATATAGAGGGTATAGATGATTATTCTTTGCAGGCAAAACGTTTACGAAACCGGAGAATTCATATGTATTTATGCAAAACTTGCTATGAGCGGATAGATGAAAAAACGAAAGCAAGACATAAATCCGGAAACTTCCGTCTGTACAGAGAAAAGAAACGAAAAAATGATCTTATTTAATAAAGAACTCCTTTGTAATTAGGAGTTCTTTATTGAATTTTACCTATTCATTATTAGCGCGTGCTTTACGTTGCTGATGTAAGCGGAATCGATAAACCCCCATCACCACCGAAATAATAATTAAGCTTTCAGTCATTGGCATTTTAAAAATACTGAATATCGTTATAATATATGTACCAATTGCAAGCATTATATACACAAATAAAGATTTGAGAATGGGCAGCTTCCGGGCAAAACCGAGTTTAAATGCAATTGCGCCAAAGATCAGATTAAGCACATACAAAGTCAGAAAAATATGATCAGTTCCATAGTTATCTTCAATTAAATTAAAAATAAAACTATCCATTCTATAGCCCCCAATAAGTGCGTGTTCGAAAAAACTCTTTTACTATCATACTAAATCTTTCTAGCACATGCTAGTGCAAACATGTGAAAGAAATCCAACAAAGTCATTGCTTTGAAAAACCTTGAAGGATGATTTATACTGGACTATGTAACGTACAGTAAACGATTATAGAGGATGTTCAAAAAGTCCGGTGAAAATGACACTTCGGGATAGGGGATCTTCGACTAAGTACCGACACGTCCTGTGTCGAACGTCGAAGTCACCACATCCTGTGGGAGCTCGTTGGCTTGTTTCTCCGCTGCTCATGTATCAGGAATAAGGATCTTCTGCTAAAAACCGCCCACGTCCTGTGGGCAACGCAGAAGTCAGCACTTCCTGTGCAAGCCCGCTGCTCGAAACTACGCCGCCTCGAACTTCTCGGTCCTTTTCATCCTCCTTTTTGAACACACTCTTATAGTAATAAAGATAGGCTTTTTTGGCAGATAAGAAACCACCATGGCTCCGCATTCGCGCAGCCACCATCTATGATGAAAAAGAATTTCTAATCTAAATGGGAGGATTATCTCATTGATTTATGGCAATACAGTTAATGACAATACGACCAGGTCGAAAATACTTTGGTGGATCCTTAAAGGGGATACCCTGTGTAAGAAACGGGCTGTGGCAGTACGGAAGCACCATCTATTGTGCCTCGAGCACGTATACAAAAGTTTTACAAGAAAATTACTGTCATTTGTATTGTTAATTTAATGATGAGGTGAGTCTCCTATGGAAGCAATGATTGAAAGATGTGCGGGTCTAGACGTGCATCAAGAAACAGTAGTCGCTTGTGTCTTATTCGGTCCATTGGATAAAAAGCCAAAAAAGTCCATTGAAACTTTTCGAACTACAACGAAAGGCTTATTAGAACTAAACGATTGGCTGACATCCATGCAGGTAACGGACGTTGTGATGGAAAGTACCGGTGTTTACTGGAAGCCGGTGTGGAATGTTCTAGAAAGTAATTTTCAACTAGTGCTTGCCAATGCCAAACATGTAAAAAACGTCCCGGGCAGGAAAACAGATTTCAAAGATGCCGAATGGCTTGCCCAATTATTACGGTGTGGGCTTATTGAAGGCAGTTTTGTACCGCCAGAGGATATTCGTGATTTGCGGGATCTAACACGGTATCGAAAAAAGTTGGTTCATAATCGTACAGCCGAACAAAACCGCATCCACAAAATTCTCCAAGATGCGAATATCAAACTTACTTCTGTGCTATCCAACATTTTTGGCCAATCTGGACGTCAAATTTTAGAAGCCATCATTAATGGTGAAAAAATAGAAGAGAAGGACCTTCAGAAGATGGTGCATTGGCGTGTAAAGGCGAGCCTGTCTGAAATAGCAGAAACCGTCAACGGGCGGATACGTCGTCACCATCGCGATATGTTGCGCTATCATTGGGAACACATGATTTATATAGAACAAGTAATAGAGGAACTGGAAGAACAAATTGACCAATGCTTAACTCCTTATCGCAAAGAGGTTGAATTACTGGATACCATTCCTGGTGTAAACAAGGATGCAGCAGCTGTTTTCGTTGCAGAACTGGGGGTTGATATGTCTGTCTTTAAGAATTCTTCTAAGCGTATGGCATCATGGGTTGGTGTAAGTCCGGGAAATAACGAAAGTGCTGGAAAAAAAAACTCCAGTAAAACAACAAAAGGTAATAAAGCATTAAAAACAATGGCAGTAGAATGTGTACTAGGAACTTCAGGACAAAACAATCGAATAAATGCACACCGAAAACGGATTACCAAGCGACAAGGCAAGAAAAAAGGAACGATAGCTTCAGCTCATTTAATTTTAACCATTGCATTCAATATACTAAAAACAGGAGAACCATATCAAGAACTAGGTGCAAATTATATGAAGAAGGAACAAAAAAATAAGGAATTAAAAATGATTGAATACCTAAAAAGGAAGGGATATAATATTTCACCCTCTGATCAAAAAACGGCTTAAATGGCATCATACAGTTAATAAAAAAATAAATAAAGCCCTCCAAAAAAATGAGTAACGAAAGGGCCTAGTTAGGTGTTGTCTTCTTTGGAAAATTGTTTTCATACAAAAGTATAAACTTTCTTATCCTGCATAAGTGCAACTAAGGCGTTCGCCCAAAGACTTGGCGAATGCCAAGTTTTCTAAAATTTAGGAGTGAAAAAATGAAGAATATTAACCTCCCTATGTTATTGTTGGCCACACTGGTAATTGCCATGTTTCTAGCTGTTGGTGTCGCAATTTCCTATCACAATATCTGGTTCGTTCTCTTGTTTATCCTGCTTGGCTTTGCCACAATGGGATTAGGATTAACTATTAAACGAAAAAGAAGTGGCTCGCAATAATGCAAGTCACTTCTTTCCTTTTTCAATGAAATCTTTGATAACAGGCTTTCGTATAGCTGGATTGCCGGTAAATACGGAATTACGTCCCAGCATGTCAACTGGTTCTCCGGAAATAGTTGTGGTTACCCCGCCAACTTCATTCACGATCACAATTCCTGCCGCCACATCCCACGGAGCAAGACTTAACGTTAAATAGCCGTCCAGGATCCCTTCCGCCACATAAGCAAACTCCAATGCAGCGGATCCATAAGTTCTCGTTCCCCGGACTGTCTTAACCAGATGCTGCATTCTTGTTTCGTCAACTAAGCGGTTTTCACAAAGCCAAAAGTGATTCAAGCTCAATATTGCTTCATGCAGTTGCACATTTTCCCGTAAATGGGCTAACCTGTCATCATTCTTATATGCCCCTTCACCGCGTTTTGCACTATACAGAATATCATCCATCACATTATAAATAAGACCGATTTCCCCAATGCCATCATGATAAATACCAATTGAAATAGCAAAATTACGTTTTTGATGGACAAAATTCATCGTTCCGTCAATTGGATCAACTATCCAGACAGTGTCGACCAAAGACTGGAGATCGTCACCAAAACCCTCTTCACTCAATAATGAATGATCTGGATATGTTTCTTTTATTAACGATGCAAAAAACTGCTCCGTTTCTTTATCCATATGTGTTACGAGATCATTCGGGTTTGATTTTGTCTCCACTGTTAATGGATCATTAATTTTTTCCCTAATTATCGTACCAGCTTGAAGCACCCAGGCTCTTGCCTGATTGTAGATTTCTTCACGTGTTTCCACATTCATATGTACTCCTCCAATGCTCTGATTATTACTATACTATCAAACCCATAACCCATAGTCATTAAAAACGAACATCCCAAGGAACCAAAAAACAGACAAAAATGACCGCTATGTAAAGAATGTAAAACATAGGCGGTCAACTATACCTTACAGCTGTTATTCATTTTCAATCTCAAGTAATTGTTTTCGCAGTTGTTCTAATCGCTCTTTTGTCTTTATGATTTGAACAGTATCATTGGCTTTCAACGCATCGTGAAGTGTAACAAGCTCATAATCGATTTCCATGCGAATGACAGGAAGTTTTTCCTGAGCTTCTTTTCGCCTTAATGCTTCCATTACATACTTCATGTCCCTACATCCTTTCAGATGGCTTTTATTATATATATGATAAAACAGCAATTTCGTTCAACATTTTCCAATTATCTATATTCTTTATTATCAATACCCACTTCCATTCCTTTTTAAACGGTTTAACTTGACTGTATTTCATCTATACTTAATAATTATTATAATCTTAATAAATCCAATGTAGGTTACATAAAGAAAGGATGATGCATCATGACGTTTAACGGCTTTACTGCACAGGACTTTGCTACATTTTCAATTGACGGGTTAGAGGAAAGGATGGAGGCTATTCAAAACCGGATTCAGCCAAAATTCCAGGAAATCGGTAGCGAATTAGTCGATCATTTGCAATCGAAATTAGGGAATGAAATGTTTTTGCATATCGCCAAGCATGCAAGAAGATCCGTCAACCCACCAAAGGATACGTGGCTTGCCATCGCAAATAATAAACGGGGCTATAAAAAACATCCGCATTTCCAGGTCGGATTGTGGGACGATCGCGTTTTCGTATGGCTGGCATATATTTATGAACTACCGAACAAAAACGAAATGGCTGAAGTATTTCTGCAACACCTGGATCAGCTTGAACAAATACTGCCACAAGATTATGACCTCTCGCTGGATCATATGAAGAAGTCCAATGAGCAAATTAAAGATGTAGCCATAAAGGACGTTTTAGACCGCTTTAAAAATGTCAAAAGCTCCGAGTTATTAATCGGAAAACAATTTGAAGCAAGTGATCCAATTTTGACAGACGGCAGTAAATTTTTAAATGAAGTAAAATCTATCTATGATAAGTTGATCCCGATTTATCAAATGTCTCTTGAAAAATGATAAAAGAGCGGCTCATTTAGGAGCTGCTCTTTTTCATTCTGATTAGTCTATCATTTTCTTTCGCCTGCTTAACAACATGATAGCTTGAATAACCGGAAGCTTTTTCGAAATCGGAAAACAGCTTCTTCTCTTCACTTTTCGATGGGACAATCTGCTTGAATCGTTTGTAAGCAAGCATAATGTCATTACTTTTTGCATTTTTTTCGTATGCCCTCTCTATCATCGTAAAAAAATTTACGACATCAACAATTTCTTCTTTCGACCATGTTTCATCAATCGGATAATGATAATTCAAGGTGTTTTCCTCCTGTTGGTTACTTCCATTTATTGCGAATATCCGCTGCTTCTTTTATTAAATCAGTTATCAGTTCACTTACAGCTGGAACTGTATGAATCCTGGCAGCAATTTGTCCTGCCCAGCCAAAACCAGCCGCTGCTTCACCATCATAAATATATCGTTTATTTGCTTGCCCGCTAATGAAATCCTTCATCTCCTCATATGTAGCTTGCTTTTGTTCCATTTCAAGTATACGGTCTGTCCACTCATTTCTTAATGCCCTTGCTGGCGCTCCTAATGTTTGCTTAATCACTGTTGTGGCGTTTTCATCAGCGTCAAGTAATGCTTGCTTGTATGCAGGATGCGCATCAACACATTCCTTTGTCGCAATAAATCGCGTACCCATTTCAATTCCCTCAGCGCCGAGTGCAAGCGCAGCCATCAGCCCCCGGCCATCACCAATTCCACCTGATGCAATAACAGGAATAGAAACGTGATCAACTACTTGTGGGGTCAATACAAGTGTCCCGACATCCCCGCGTCCGAGATGCCCGCCACCTTCCTGACCAACCACCATAACTGCGTCAGCACCTAATTCTTCTGCCTTCTCCGCCTGTCTTCTTGCGGCTACTAACACAAGTTTTTTAATTGGATGTGGATTAACCATGTCGAGTACGCCCTTTGGATTCCCTCCAGTAACTGAAATAACTGGTACTTTTTCGTCTATTGCCATCTGGACCATATGCTCAAATGGCCGTCCATGCTGGCCAATCGCAAAATTTACGCCAAATGGTTTATCTGTTAGCGTTTTTACCCGACGTATTTCTTTCTGTAGTTCATCTGGGCTCCCTAAACTCATGGCTGTAATCTGCCCTAATCCGCCAGCGTTTGATACGGCTGCGGCTAAATCAGCATAAGCAAGATATGCCAAACCGCCCTGAATAATCGGATAATCAATGTGGAGTAATTCTGTTATTTTCGTCGCCCATTTCATAAAAAATCCCCTTAAATGATTATTAATCTTAGCCTATCATGTCCGATTGCTTCTGGCTAATACAACATACTACAGTAATAGGTAAAGGAACATCATAATGCTTTCTTAGAAAACTTGGCATTCGCCAAGCCTTTGGGCGAATGACTTAGTTGCACTTATGCAGGATAAGAAAGTTAATACTTTTGTATGAAAACACTTATCGAGAAAAGCCAATACAAAGCTAGACCCTTCATCATTCAATTTTTTGAAGGGGTTAAATTATCTACGGGCTTTATTTGTGATCTAAAGATAAAATACTATGTCCTTTCTTTGAACAAATTTAGCAATTTTGGTTAGGGTCTCCTTTATATTATAGTTAATGGAGGATGACCACATTACCAATATAACAATACAAATGACAGTAGTATTATTGAAAAACTTTTGTATACGTGTTCTAGTCACAATAGATGGTACTTCTATACTGTCACAACCCGTTTCTTATACAGGGTATCCCCTTTCAGGATCCACCAGAGTATTTTCGGCCTTGTTGTATTGTTATTAAACTGTATTGGCAATAAATGAATGTGATATACCTCCTATCCAGGCTAGAAATTCTTTTTCATCATAGATGGTGGCTGCGCGAATGCGGAGCCATGTTGGTTTCTTATCTGCCAAGCAAAAAGAGCTGTCATTCACCCCTGACAGCTCTTACTATCTGCATTATTATTTTTCGTTACAATTAGGACATGTTCCATAAAGGGTTGTTACTTTTTCATCATCAAAATGTTCAATAACCTGCTGACAGTCCTGACATATGATCGTGCCCATCTGGCCCAGCTCCTTTTCCATAATTGTAATATCTTATTTTCATTATAGTATGTCACAATCAGGATTTCAAGCTGTAATTAGTATAACATATTTATTTTAGGTTATAGGTTATTGGTTTTCTTTACGAATCATTTTATCATTATCTACTCAAGTATCGGACATGATAAATAAACCTCAACCTATGGTATAAATAGAACAGAGGTGATTTTATATCATGCTGCACCTGGATTAAGTAACGGGTTACGTAAGAATCCAGGTAATTTGTTAAAAAAGCGATCCAGAAATTCATTAATTTGTTCATCCGTTAGAAGACATTCTTCCGCAAGCATGGATCCTAATACTTCCAGTATGGTCATTAATGCTTCGGCAAAGCGAAGATCATCAAGCTCATCACAGCACATATAGAACAGCTGTCCAAGAGTTTTGGGATCTTCTTCCTCACGGGCGCTCAATGACAACATCATGTAACGCAGAAAGACAATCGTTGTATGTGCAGTCATGGAATCGTAGCTTTGACATTGAAACTCCTTGGCCAGTCGCAAATGAGATTTGACCACCTTGAAAAAGCACTCAATTTCCCAGCGCTTTCCATAAATTCGGATGGCATCTTCTTCCGTATGGGCGAGGTTGGTTGTTAAAAGTGCAAGCCACTTTTTGGAACGGTTTCGATCACGTACGAAAACAATCCGCGCCTGAATTTCATTGCCATTTTCGTCATCGTGACCAAGTCCAACTACGATGCTTGCAAGAATTTTGGCGCGACCACGCTTTTTGCGAACCTTTTTGTAAAGTTGGTTCAATGTGTAAGACTCTCCTTCATATGTATAGTGAATCTTTGGAGAACGTTTAATCATACAAACAACATGGAGAGGGTAGTTTTTCACGATTTTCGATATGATTGCCGGATAAGCAAACCAGCTATCAAAAAGAACGGTTTTCGCGCCAAGCTTTTTTGGATGAATGGAGTCCAAAAGATTGAACATTGTTTCGGTGCTCTTTTGTGTTGCCTCTTGGCGTCTATGATAACCGACTGTTCGCTTGTCTATTTTCGAGTCCATCTCTCGATAACGAGAGGCAACATTTTTGGAGCTTAAAAGCGAAAAAGCAAGTGGCATAAACGTAGCTCCATCAGACCAACCGAGTGTAAGCATACGGAAGCCTTTGAAATATCTCCCGGTTGTGTGATCTTTAACACGTGCAAGCAATTCAACGACCTTACTCCGATTGCGACTAAATAGAGAATCATCAAAGATCAGCACACGATCCCGGTCCTTGGACGTTAATGGGAGAATGTACTTTATAACGAGGTATGATCCAACACATGCAAGAAACTTACGCCAGTTATACGTAGGGTTTTTCAAAAGGTCGTATACAGTATCCTTTTGAAAATGCTTTGGAATTCGTTCGGATTCGAGTGCCCGGGAAAAGCCCATGCCATGAAGAACGAGTGCAAAAATGAATTGAACAATAATACGAGCAGAAACTCCCTTTTCCTTATGAATATTGGACTGATGCAGGAAAGTTCCAATTTTTGCTTGGGTGAAAAAACGCAGCATACGTGAATTTGATTTTTCATTTTCATTAGAATTTGGTAAAATAGTAGACAAGGAAAACATCCTTTCTTTGGTTGGTGTCGTTACCTATATTTTACCAAAGAATAGGGTGTTTTTTGTATTTTTTTGATTTGTTTTTGATAGTAAACCCTGATTTGATATGGGTTTGAACGGATTTTTTTACTCCGAAACTTGAGTTATCTAGTTTTAATCAACTTCGGATCGACCATTTCATATCCTTTATCACGTAAACCTGTAACGATGTCCTTTAGTGCAGCAGCTGTCCACTCCCGGTCATGCATTAATAAATTAACACCATTTGCTAATAAGTCCGTGTTAAGCATGATATCTGTAAGCGCCTCTTTGGACATGTATTCTTTATTCCAATCATAACCGTACGACCAATTCATCAGGATCATGCCTTGTTCTTCGGCAATCTTCTTTGTATAATCCGTATTTGCTCCATTCGGCGCCCGAAAAAATTCAGGCTTCTCACCGGTAATTTTTTCGACCATGTCGCTAACACGAACAATCTCTGCTCTTTGCTCTTGTTCCGGTAAATCTGGCAAATAAGCATGGCTGTATGTATGGTTGCCGATCATAAACCCCATATCGTGAATTTCCTTTAGCATTTCTTTTTTTTCGGGAGATTCAAGAAAATGACCGTTTACAAAGAAGATTGCACCTGCATCCAGACTCTTTAATGTTTTAGCCATTTCTAATGCATGCTCATCAGGCGCATCGTCAAATGTTAACAACACTACTTTTTCATTCGTATTTTGATCAATGGGAACGATCGAGAAAACATCGGATACTTTATATTTTGGTTCCAGCGTTTCTGCTTTCTTTTTTTCTTCCCCCCTCTTATCGTTCTTATCCTGCTTGTCTTTGTTTTCATTATCTTTCTTTTGCTCGTTGCTTGCTGCTTTTTCATTTGTCTGACTGTCCGCAGCGTTACCATCCTCTGTCTGCTGATTTACTGTCTGGTTACTGCATGCTGCCAACAATACACCCAATATAAATAAAGAAATCAGTATTATTTTTTTCATCGTTTGTCCATCCCTTTGCTGCAAAATTTTCCTCATTATCATTGTATCGAAGCAAATAAGGGCTTGTATATAGTTAAAAAGTAGATATTTTTGGTTTATGCTGAAATGTTATAGGGTATATAATTTAGAATCCACCCACTCGTATTTAAGGAATCATATCCTCTTTTTTGTAAATAGTAAGAGCATAAGAACATCAGATTATTTGAGATGATAACGAGAATATGTTTAAATACATAAATGTGCAAAATTTTTATCAACATTACATAGATTAGAAAGGAATTGTGATAATGAATAAAGTTACACGCGTCTTTTATATTTCTGCAGTTGTTGCTATTCTCTTTATCATATGGGGAATCATCCCCAAAGATGTTTTGCCTAATGGGAACCTTGATCATGTAACGACTATCATTCAAACTTTTTTAGTCGATAAATTTGGCTGGTTTTATTTATTAAGTATGACGGGGTTTGTAGTATTCGCGCTTTATCTCATTTTTTCAAAATATGGAAACATAAAACTTGGTAGACCCGGAGATAAACCCGAATATTCGTATATAACATGGTTTGCCATGCTTTTTAGTGCGGGTATGGGAATCGGTTTAGTGTTCTGGGGAGCCGCTGAACCGATCTCCCACTTTCACGAACCTCCGTACGGCGAACCAGGAACCGCGGAAACCGCAAAAACCGCCATGCAATACAGTTTATTTCATTGGGGACTGCATCCATGGGCTGTATATGCTACACTCGCTCTGGCACTCGCTTATTTTAAATTCCGTAAACAGGCACCAGGGGTTATTAGTGCCGTTTTACAGCCGATTTTCGGTGATAGGGTAAAGGGACCGCTTGGAACAGTAATTGATATTATTGTTGTATTTGCCACTGTGTTTGGGGTTGCGACCTCACTCGGATTTGGCGCAATTCAAATCAGCGGCGGTCTATCTTTTGTTTTTGGCTTTGACCAAACGATAATATTGCAATTTGTCATTATCATATTAGTGACAATCCTTTACTTAATTTCGGCCATGACCGGGCTGAATAAAGGGATTAAATACTTGAGTAATGCCAATATTATTCTGGCAATTGCACTGATGTTGTTTATGCTATTTGCAGGGCCAACGAAGTTTATTATGAATTTATTTACAAATTCTTTTGGTGCATACATTCAAAATCTGCCTGAAATGAGCTTCCGGATGACGCCATTTAATCCGGAAAATGGCTGGGCTAAACAATGGACATTTTTTTATTGGGCATGGTGGATTGCTTGGGCACCATTCGTAGGAACATTTATTGCGCGTGTTTCAAGAGGGAGAACCATACGGGAATTCGTATCAGGTGTGTTACTTGTGCCGACTATTTTCGGTGCATTATGGTTTTCCGTACTGGGAGGATCCGCACTTAATTTTGAGTTTTTCAAAGGTGTAAATATCTCTCATTTTATTAACGATATTGGTGAAGAAGTTGCGTTATTTGCTGTATTGGATCATTTCCCGCTAGGAACCTTTATATCCGCCATTGCCATTTTGTTAATATGTACCTTTTTTATTACATCTGCCGATTCAGCAACCTTTGTATTAGGTATGCAAACAACTGGAGGAAGTTTGTATCCGCCAAATGTCGTGAAGCTTGTCTGGGGGCTGATTCAATCCGGAGCGGCTGCAATTTTGTTATGGCAGGGCGGTTTACAGGCGTTACAGACGGCATCCATCATTGTCGCCTTTCCATTTGCCATCATTATGATATTGGTGGTATTCTCCCTAATAAAATCGTTTAAAGAAGAAGCAAGGCAATATGAATTGAAACGTAAAAAGACGTAAAAGTTTAAGCCGTACTATCCAATATGATGGTACGGCTTTTTACAGGTTATATTTTTTTGATATGACTGATCTAACAGGAACCGAATAATTATGTACTATGAACACCATTAAACATTAGAAAACTTGGCATTCGCCAAGCCTTTGGGCGAATGCCTTAGTTGCACTTATGCAGGATAAGAAAGTTTATACTTTTGTATGAAAACACTTATCGAGAAAAGCCAATACAAAGCTAGACCCTTCATCATTCAATTTTTTGAAGGGGTTAAATTATCTACGGGCTTTATTTGTGATCTAAAGATAAAATACTATGTCCTTTCTTTGAACAAATTTAGCAATTTTGGTTAGGGTCTCCTTTATATTATAGTTAATGGAGGATGACCACATTACCAATATAACAATACAAATGACAGTAGTATTATTGAAAAACTTTTGTATACGTGTTCTAGTCACAATAGATGGTACTTCTATACTGTCACAACCCGTTTCTTATACAGGGTACCCCCTTTCAGGATCCACCAGAGTATTTTCGGCCTTGTTGTATTGTTATTAAACTGTATTGGCAATAAATGAATGTGATATACCTCCTATCCAGGCTAGAAATTCTTTTTCATCATAGATGGTGGCTGCGCGAATGCGGAGCCATGTTGGTTTCTTATCTGCCAAAAAGAGAGCTGTATTTAAAACAGCTCCCTTTTCCCTATTCAAATTTACATTGTATGAATTGGCATTCCTAATGCTTTTTCTGCTGCTTCCATGGTGATTTCACCTAAGCTTGGATGTGCATGAACAGTAAGCGCAATATCCTCTGCTGTCATTCCTGCCTCGATCGCCAAGCCAATTTCGGCAATCATGTCACTAGCGTTTGGTCCAGCAATTTGTGCTCCAATTACAAGTCCATCTTCTTCCCTTGTAATCAGTTTTAGGAATCCATCACTATCATTAAGCGACAATGCACGGCCATTAGCCGCAAATGGGAATTTTGCTGCTTTTGCTTTATAGCCCGCTTCTTTGGCTGCTTTTTCCGTCAACCCAACAGTTGCCAATTCCGGATCCGAGAATACGACTGCCGGCATACCAATGTAATCAATTTCTGCCTTTTCACCACTGATCGCTTCCGCTGCAACCTTTCCTTCATAGGATGCTTTGTGAGCAAGCGGCATTCCTGGAACGATGTCGCCGATCGCATAAATGTTCGGTACATTTGTACGGCATTGTTTATCAATCTTAATAAGTCCTTTGTCATCAACTTCAATGCCAAGCTGCTCCAGACCAATTTCTTGCGTGTTTGGACGACGGCCAACGGTAACTAGTACGTAATCCGCTTCAATTGTTTCTTCCTTGCCTTTAGCTTCATATGTTACTTTAACACCGTCTTTTGACTCTTCTACCCCTTTAGCCATTGCTTCTGTAATAATGGTCACGGGTTTCTTTTTAAGGCGTTTTTTAACGACCTGGGTCATTTGTTTTTCGAACCCGCCAAGAATGTCTTTAGCACCTTCCAAGACCGTTACTTCTGTACCGAAGTTTGCATAGGCTGAACCTAATTCTGTTCCGATATAACCGCCGCCAATGACGACCATTTTTTTCGGAATCTCCTTAAGGTTCAATGCCCCGGTTGAATCAAGTACACGATCGGAAAACTTAAAGCTAGGAATTTCGATTGGAGCAGAACCAGTAGCAATAATACAATTATTAAATTTGTATGTTTGTGATTGCTTTTCATCCATGATTTTTGCCGTGTTCTGATCAACAAAATAAACCTCGCCTTTCACGATGTCCACTTTATTTCCCTTCAACAATCCTTCTACACCGGAAGTGAGTTTGTTTACTACTTTTCCTTTCCATTCCTGTACCTTGGAAAAATCGACTGAAACATTCTCTGTTTTAATCCCCAATTCTTCATTGCCATGTGCTTTTTCGGTTAAATGACCTGCTTGAATTAATGCTTTAGACGGGATACATCCAACATTTAAGCAAACGCCGCCCAAATTACCTTTATCAGCAATTGTTACCTTTTGACCGAGTTGAGCAGCCCGGATGGCAGCTACATAGCCACCAGGTCCGGCTCCAACTACCAATGTGTCAACCTCTACCGGAAAATCTCCTACTACCATCGTTTTACGCCTCCATCATGATTAATTGTGGATCATGCAGTAATCGTTTAATTTGATTTAGTGCCAATTGTGCGGTTGCACCATCAACGATACGATGATCAAAGCTTAATGATAACGCCAGTACTGGTGCAACAACGACCTCTCCATCACGTACTACGGCTTGTTCAGCGATACGGCCAATTCCTAATATTGCTGCTTCCGGATAGTTTAATACTGGTGTGAACCACTGACCACCCGCAGAACCAATATTTGTAATTGTACTTGATGCACCTTTCATTTCATCCGGTGCTAGTTTACCACTTCTAGCTTTGTCTGCCAATTCATTAATCTCCTGTGATATAGCAAAAATAGATTTTCGATCAGCATCTTTTACAACCGGTACGAGCAGACCTTTTTCAGTATCAGCAGCAATACCTATATTGTAATAATGTTTGTAAATGATTTCATCCGTATCATCGTCGACAGATGCATTCAATATTGGATAGTTTTTCAATGCCGATACAAGCGCTTTTGCAACATATGGCAAGTAGGTTAATTTAATATCCTGCTCAGCGGCAACGGCTTTAAATTTCTTGCGGTGTGCTACTAGTTCGGTAACGTCAATATCGTCCATTAATGTAACATGAGGAGCTTTTGTTTTCGAATTAACCATTGCCTTAGCGATTGATTTGCGGATTCCACTCATTTTTTCACGTGTTTCCGGATATTCAGCTTTTGGTGCTGCAGTTTCTTTTGGTGCTTGAGTTTTGCTCTCTTGTTTATCTGTTTGTTCTTCTCCCGTATCAGCTTGTTGCTGATCACCGCTTAAGTAATGGTCAACATCATCTTTTAGCACCCGTCCATTTTTACCTGAACCTGTTACTTTTTGAATGTTCACCTCATGATCACGTGCGTATTTTCGAACAGATGGCATCGCGATAACTCGTTTAGTATCTGCTGTATCGTCTTCTTGTGCTTTATTCTTTTCTTGTTTCTTCTCTTCCTTCGCCGGTTCAGCTTTTTCCTCATGTTTTGCTTCTTCCTGATTATCATTGTTGTCGGAACTGCTTTCTTCATCCTCATAGCCTTCCGCGTCAAACGTAATAATCGTATCTCCTACAACGGCAACCTCGCCTTCACCAACATGAACCTTTTTTACTGTTCCATCTACCGGAGACGGAATTTCGACAACAGCCTTATCGTTTTGTACTTCACAAAGTACGTCATCTTCTTTTACTTCGTCACCATCTTTCACGAACCATTTGGCAATTTCGCCTTCATGGATCCCTTCACCAATGTCAGGCAATTTAAATTCATATGCCATTTGTTACGACCTCCCATCCATTAATTAAAAATTGATTACCTCGTTAACTTTCTCTACGATGTCTTTATGATTTGGCAGCCATACTTCCTCAGCCTGTGAAAATGAATAAACAGTGTCTGGTGCTGTCACACGCAAAATCGGTGCTTCCAAATGCAGAATTGCCCGTTCTTGAATTTCCGAAATAACATGTGCAGCAACACCCGCTTGACGTTGTGCTTCCTGAACGAACACAACACGATTTGTTTTTTGTACCGATTCCAGTATTGTATCGATATCGATAGGTGAAACGGTGCGCAGATCAATAACCTCTGCCTCAACATTGTTTTTTTCCAGATCTTCTGCAGCTTTAAGTGCGGAATGAACCATTGCACCATAGGAAATAATCGTAACATCCTTGCCTTCCCGTTTTACATCTGCCTTACCTAGTTCAATTGTATATTCTTCTTCAGGTACTTCATCACGGAATGATCGGTAAAGTTTCATATGCTCTAAAAACATTACCGGGTCATTGTCACGAATAGCGGAAATTAATAACCCTTTAGCATCTTTTGGTGTAGACGGAATGACAACTTTAATACCCGGTTGTTGGGCAATTAGCCCTTCAAGTGAATCCGCATGCAATTCCGGTGTGTGCACGCCACCGCCAAATGGGGAACGAATTGTAATTGGCGCATGACGGGTATCTCCCGAGCGATAACGAATCCGTGCCATTTGCCCGTTAATCGAATCCATTGCCTCATATACGAAGCCGAAGAATTGAATTTCCGGCACAGGGCGGAACCCTTGTAAAGCCAGACCAATAGAAAGGCCGCCAATTGCCGATTCTGCGAGTGGTGTATCAAATACACGATCTTCGCCAAATTCCTTTTGCAATCCTTCTGTAGCACGGAACACGCCACCATTTTGACCGACATCTTCACCAAATACCAGTACATTTTCGTCATTTTTCAGTTCTGTACGCAGTGCGTCGGTGATTGCTTGAATCATAGTCATTTGTGCCATGATTTACTTCGACTCCTTCTCTTTATATTCTTCCATTTGTTCCTCAAGATTCATTGGAAGTTCTTCAAACATATGGGAAATAAGCTCTGTTACTTTTTGTTTTGGATAGCCATCCGCTTTTTTAATTGCCTGTTTAATATCATCTTTCGCCTCTTCAATGACTTTATTTTCCTCTTCTTCAGACCATAAGTTTTTGCCTTCCAAAAATTTGCGGAAGCGTACGAGCGGATCTTTCTTTTCCCACTCATTATCGAGCTCCTCCGTACGATAACGCGTCGGGTCATCACCTGCTGTCGTGTGTGGTCCATAACGGTAGGTCAGCGTCTCAATCAATGTTGGCCCCTCGCCATTTATTGCTCGTTCACGGGCATTTTTTGTTGCTGCATATACAGCAAGCACGTCCATGCCATCAACTTGAATACCTTCAATACCTGCAGCTACCGCTTTTTGTGCAAGTGTTTTTGCCTTTGTTTGTTTTTCCACTGGTACAGAAATTGCGAAATAGTTATTTTGTACTACGAAAATTGCCGGAGCACCAAATGCACCTGCAAAGTTGATTCCTTCGTAAAAATCTCCCTGTGATGTGCCACCGTCACCTGTATACGTTATCGCAACTGATTTCTTGCCGCGTTTTTTCATGCCAAGTGCAACACCTGCCGTCTGGGTATACTGAGCACCAATAATAATTTGTGGGCTTAAGGCATTGACCCCTTCTGGCATTTGGTTTCCATGGAAATGTCCCTTGGAGAATAAGAATGCCTGGTAAAGTGGGAGTCCATGCCAAATTAGCTGTGGTACGTCGCGATATCCAGGCAGTACAAAGTCTTCTGTTTCCAAAGCGAAGTGACTTCCCAGCTGTGATGCTTCTTGTCCTGCTGTTGGCGCATAGAAACCTAAGCGTCCTTGACGATTCAATGCCATTGAACGCTGATCCAAAATGCGGGTATAAACCATTCTGCGCATTAGTTCTTTTAAATTATCATCCGAAAGATCAGGCATTGCATCTTTATTTACAACTTTCCCATTTTCATCAAGAATCTGGAACATTTCGAACTGACTTTCAACACTTTCAAGTACGTGTTTCAAAATAGTTCACCTCTTCCTTTCTATTTCCGTTTAATATTTTCCTTTCTAGCCTTCCCAAAACTTGAAAAAATCTGTACCGATCTGCTTTTATTCTTGTACCCGTAATTGATTTTTATTAATCTTGCCCTTCCCTTTCTCAAAAACTGTTACATTAATAAAGCAAAAATAATTGGTACAATAATTTATCTAGTTCGAGTTTAGCTCATTTGCACCATTTTGGTCAATTACTTTGTTTTTATTTCTGTATTTTATTTATCATTCTTTCATTCAGGACAGAATACTGATGCATAAACTGTTATAGTTTTGCTTTAAAACTGTATTATTGTGTTATAGTGAAATATAAAAAGGACTGGCCACCTGAGCTCAGTCCTTTTTATCATCCTTTGTATCTTTTTTGTCAGCAGACGTATCATTGTCATATTCGACTTCTATTTCTGCCGCTTGATAAAATTCCTTTTTTAACGCATTGTACGTTGTTGTACACGTGTTAAACTTTTTATTTGCTTCTAATACGTTCTGATAGCTGTCATTAATTTTGGAAATATGATCGGTTAAAGTTTCTTGTTCTACATCTTCTTTTTGCAACATCGTATAAAGTTCTTTTTCCAATTTTAGCGAGTTTCTATAAGCTTTGTTCAGGCTGTCATAAGCTTTATACCGTTTCATCATGGCATCATACATTTCTTTTGCCTTATCCTTTACCTTTTTATCTTCAAGCTTATCAACCAGGTCCTCCATTTTAACAAATTCATCTTTAGATGCTTCAATACTTTCTTTTTCTTTCCCTATCTTATCTGAGCGTTTCTCAATTGTTTCAATAGCCTGCTGGGAAAGGTCTTTTATTTTATCAAAATCATCCATTCCCAAATCAATAATTTGTGCGTATAGCTCCTGTTCCTTTTTTTCCAAATCAACAATTGGCTTCTGCTGTTCTTCAAAAGCAGCTTCCAAAGTTACTGCTTCCTCCAGATGATCATAAATTTTTTCCTCCGTTGACGCTCCGTTGCATGCTGATAAAACGGCAATAACTGATAATGAGAACATAATCATCGTTTTTTTCAATGACACGTGAGTGTTTCCTCCTTAATAAGCGGCTGGTTATGTAGTAATACTTCCATTCATAAATAGTATAACACAAGAATTTTATATGTCAGAAAATAGCTTGTACTATAGGTAAATTTATGAACTAATACTGCCAATTATGTTAAAATAGGAAAATGAATTCAATCGTAACGGATGTTTAGTTCCGCTTTTAATGAATTAAATAATGGGGATTTTACAGATGAGGAGTGTAATACGAATGCTAACGATGAAGGATATTGTAAGGGAAGGACATCCGGCGTTAAGAGAAGTATCGGAAGAAGTTAACCTTCCTGCGAGCGAACAAGAGCATAAACTACTGGAAGATATGCTTGAATTTCTAAAAAATAGTCAGGATGAAAAAATTTGTGATAAATATAATTTGCGTCCGGGGGTAGGCTTAGCAGCTCCACAGCTCGGTCTTAATAAACGAATGATCGCCATTCATTTTCAGGATCTGAAAGGCAAATGGTATACGCATGGACTGTTTAACCCGCGGATTGTCAGTCATTCCGTTGAAAAAGCGTATTTGACCAGCGGGGAAGGATGTCTTTCCGTTGATCGGAATGTGGAAGGTTATGTCCCAAGGTATGCTCGTATCACCCTGAAGGCAACTGATTTGGAAGGTAATGAATTAAAACTGCGATTACGGGATTATGCGGCCATCGTTTTCCAGCATGAGATTGATCATCTAAACGGCATCATGTTCTATGACCATATTAATAAAGATAACCCTTATGCCATTCCGGAAAACGCCAAACCGATTGAGTAAACACTGTAAACACCATAAACAACCAGCTGCGAGGAACACAGCTGGTTGTTTTTTATATTAACTTATATCGCTTTAACCCCTTCATAATACCATCTCTGTCAACTGCATCTGTTACATGGTCCGCAACTTGCTTTAATTCCGGAACAGCATTTCCCATTGCAATACCCGTACCAATTTCAGTTAGCATCTCCATATCATTTAATCCATCCCCAAATGCATACGTCTCATCTATGTCCAAGCCACACGCACTAATCAGCTGCCGGATACCAATTGCTTTCGAACCACCTTCCGGCAATACATCACAAGAAAAATCATGCCAGCGAATGAAGCGGAATTCATCATATTCATCTTTCATCGCCTCCTCTTCGCCCTTCCCACAAAATAACAGAGCCTGATAAATCGTGTGATGTTTATAATATTCATCATCAATTTCCGGATAAGCAAATTTCAAACTGTTCAAGCTTTCTTTTATATAGGTACTCCCTTCTGTCGATGCACGCATTTCCTTGTTCCCCATAAAAACCATCGGATAATTGCACGACAAGGAATGGTTAAATAGCCGGCTTAATCCTTGTGCACTCAAGGGACTCTGATAAACGGTCTCCCCTTCAAAGACGACATATTGACCATTATAGCTGACAAATGATTCAATCTCCAGCTGCTTTCGGATAGCTTCAAACATAAATGGCGCTCGTCCTGTTGCAATTGCTACATAAACGCCATTCTCCTTTAATTGCCGGATAGCTTCTTTCGTGCTGGCTGGAACCTTCTTCTCATGATTAAGCAGCGTCCCATCAATATCAAAAAAAACCATTTTTTTACTCATTTTCCATACTCCCTTTTCTGTATTATCTATAATATGGCTTGCATAATAAATCACGTTCAGGCAAAAAATAGGATAAAGAACATACAGTAATTCAAACTTATATTATAGTATGAAAAAACTTTTTTCGCACAAATATAGTATTTTTATTTCATTATTGCCCGAACAATACTATACTATAAATAAGAGGGATTGGATCGGTAGAATGTTTTTGCTTTTCTTAACTATCTGAAAGGAGATGCAACTCATCATGTTGAAACGCCTAAAAGAAAAGCTCAAAAAACGCTGGAAGGATTTTTTAGGCCGAGGACGTGTACCAACTACTTGTGAAAAAGACTACCAATGATGGAACCAATCAAAACCATAATCTGAAACTTCAAATTGGAAGTTAATATTGAATTGAAAATCTGGGAAATACCATAAATGGAATCACCATGCTGCGGAATTTTAACAACAAATGCAGACAATCGGTTTAACACTTGCTTGCTATTATTTCATTTCGTGTGTGTTCAAAAAGAAGGATGCCACGCTTTTGAACATTCCTTTAATAGCCAGCTGTTCATCCTATTGTCCGCCTTATTAATTATTTCAACAAACAAAGACAACGGAAAAAGTTAGGAGAGATGTAATGATTTTTAAAGTTTTTTACCAGGAAGATCAAAGTGAAATTCCTGTACGGGAACGCACAAAAAGTCTATTTATCGAGGCTGAAACAGAACGGGAAGTACGCAATAAACTCGTTGATCGCAAATTAAATATTGAGTTTATCCAAAAATTAGATGATGCACATTTAGAATATGAAAAACAATCCGGAAATTTTGTATTGGAGACCGCATAAACATATGAAATTCGTAAAAAATGATCAAACAGCGGTTTTTGCATTAGGCGGACTGGGCGAAATCGGGAAAAACACGTATGGAGTGCAATTCCAGGACGAAATTATCTTAATTGATGCCGGGATCAAGTTTCCTGAAGATGAATTACTTGGTATCGATTATGTTATTCCTGACTACACCTACCTAGTCCAAAATCAGGACAAAATTAAAGGATTAGTTATAACTCACGGACATGAAGATCATATTGGAGGCATTCCTTTCCTTTTACGTGAGATAAATGTGCCAATTTACGCTGGTAAACTTGCGATCGGTTTAATCAGAAACAAATTAGACGAGCATGGTCTATTAAGGAATGCCAAATTAAACGTTATCGGAGAAGATGATGTCATTAAATTCCGCAAAACATCTGTAGCATTTTTCCGGACAACGCATAGCATTCCTGATTCTTATGGTATTGTAATAAAAACACCTCCAGGCAATATTGTTCATACAGGTGACTTTAAATTTGATTTTACACCAGTTGGCGAACCAGCCAATTTAACCAAAATGGCTGAAATTGGAGAAGAAGGCGTTCTTTGCTTGCTTTCCGATAGTACAAATAGCGAAGTTCCTGGATTTACAATGTCTGAACGGGTTGTTGGTGAGACCATCCATGATATCTTTGGTAAAACGGAAGGCCGGTTAATTTTTGCTACATTTGCATCCAATATTTACCGCCTCCAACAAGTAGTTGAAGCTGCCGTGAAGCATAATCGAAAAATAGCTGTTTTCGGTCGCAGTATGGAATCTTCCATCACTATCGGACAAGAATTAGGCTACATTAGTGCACCGAAGGATACATTCATTGATGCCAATCAACTTAACCGTCTTCCGGCAAATGAAGTAACAATTCTATGCACCGGTTCACAAGGCGAGGCGATGGCCGCATTGTCACGAATTGCCAATGGTACACACAGACAGATCCAAATCATACCTGGCGACACAGTTGTATTTTCGTCATCCCCAATCCCTGGGAATACAATTAGTGTAAGTCGAACGATTAATAAGTTATATCGAGCTGGTGCCGATGTTATTCACGGTAAGCTTACGAATATCCATACATCAGGCCACGGAAGTCGGGAAGAGCAAAAACTAATGCTCCGCCTGATTAAACCGAAATATTTCATGCCAATCCATGGCGAGTTTCGTATGCAGAAAGAACATGCCAAACTTGCTATAGCGTGTGGTATTGACCCAGCTTATACTTTCCTGATGGATAATGGTGATGTTCTTGCATTAGGAAACGACAATGCAATGATTGCCGGTAAAATCCCTTCTGGTTCCATATATGTTGATGGCAGCGGAATTGGTGATATTGGCAACATCGTATTACGTGACCGCCGTATTCTATCTGAAGAGGGACTTGTCATTGTTGTCGTAAGTATCAATATGAAAGAATTCAAAATTGCATCGGGGCCAGACATTATTTCGCGTGGTTTTGTTTACATGAGAGAATCTGAAGACCTGATTAATGAGGCGCAAAAGCTTGTTTCTGCTCATCTGGCAAAAGTGATGGAGCGTCGAACAACACAATGGTCGGAAATTAAAAATGAAATAACCGATTGCATCGCACCGTTTCTTTATGACAAAACAAAACGCAGACCAATGATACTGCCGATAATAATGGAAGTGTGAGTCAGAGGTCAGAGTCAAAGCAAAGGACTGACATGAAAGTCAGTCCTTTTTTCGTTATCTGAATGAGTTTGGGCACTCATTACCATGATGAGTACCCTTTTTTCGTTATCTGAACGTGTTTGAGCACTCATTACCATGATGAGTGATCTTTTTCACTACAGTAGCCTTGCAATGGATTTTTCAACATCAGGAAACTCAATCTTACCATTTGTGAAAAATTCTTTTATTAAATACTCCCCATAGTTTACCGCCTGGTCATATGTTATTTTTCCTGGCAGTGGCGCCTGATCATCAATTACGACATCAATAATCGCTGGTTTATTCGAAAGGAAAGCTTGTTTCATCATATCGGCCATCTCTTCCTGCTTTTCAATACGATAACCAACACCACCACAGCTTTTTGCAAATGCTGCAAAGTCTATTTCAGCTAATTCGGTTTCATAATTGAGATTTCCGAGCTCCTGCTGTTCATATTTAATCATCCCGATTTTGCTATTGTTTAATACAACGATTTTAATAGGCAAATCATATTTTACGGCTGTAACAAAATCTTGCATAACCATGGTAAGACCGCCATCCCCGCAAATCCCAACAACTTGTTTGTCCGGATAGGCAATTTGTGCGGCAATAGCCCCGGGAAGACCGGATCCCATCGTTGCGAGCCTTCCCGAAACAACAAACTTTTGCTGGGTAAACGGGAAAAAGCGGGTTGTCCATACCGTAACATTCCCCACATCGCAGGAAATAACAGCATCCTTATCCGTAACCTGCTCGAGGGCATACATGACTTGTGGAGCGTGAAGCGGATTTTTTTCCACTCTTTTCTCCTGTTGGACATGAATGTGCCAGTTTTTCATTTTTTCCTGGTATTTCTTGAGAAAATCACTGTCCTCCCGTTCTGTAACCATTGATGTTAGGGCTGGTAATACTTGTTTCACGTCACCACAAAGACCTTCCGAAATCGGATAAATGTTGCCTATTTTCGCCGGTTTTAATTCAATTTGAATGGCTTTTGTCTTTTTAGGTAAAAATTCACGGTATGGGAATGATGTTCCGATCAACAGCAGCAAATCCGTATCCATTATTGCCTCGTAAGCTGGCTTTGTCCCGATTTGTCCGTGCTGTCCAAGATTAAGCTCGTGATAATCAGGTATCGTTCCTTTTCCCAGCAGGCTTAAGACGATCGGTGCCTGTATGGTTTGTGCGAATTGAATCAGCTCACGCCGGGCATCGCTTGCCCCTCTACCCGCCAGGATCACTGGTTTTTCCGCGTGATTGATGAGATGAACCGCATTTTCCATTGCTCCTTGATCCGGTGTTATTGTCGGTTTAACAAATGCAGGAGCCGTCATAGGCTTATCATTTTTTTGTTTAACAGCGAATAAATCATCTGGAACGATCAGCACTGCTACACCACTTTTCGCGTAGGCAGTTCGAATGGCCATATTTAGCAAGTCAGGTAATTGTTCGGCTGACACTACCTGTTCATTAAAAACGGCGACATCCTCAAACATGCGAGCCAGATTGATTTCCTGAAACGCATTTGTACCTACTTTTGTACTTGACACTTGTCCTACCAGTGCAAGCACCGGTGCTCCATCCTGTTTTGCGTCATATAGTCCATTTAATAGATGAATGGCACCCGGTCCGGCAATCGATAAACAAACCCCAAGCTTTCCGGTTAACTTGGCATAGGCGCTTGCAGCAAGTG
Source organism: Virgibacillus dakarensis (assembly GCF_900155625.1). NCBI lineage: Bacteria > Bacillati > Bacillota > Bacilli > Caryophanales > Bacillaceae > Virgibacillus > Virgibacillus dakarensis. Next base: position 899,814 of record NZ_LT732553.1, on the reverse strand, counting down.
CCCCTGCTTCTTCATGTCGAATCTGGATAAAGTTGATCTCCGCTTGCTTTTTCCGTAAATCATCGACCAATTCATTAATCGAATCACCAGGCATTCCATAAATATGGTTAATTTTCCATTGTATCAGTAACTCGGTTATGATTTCTCCAGTTCGTTTTTCAAACATCCCATGCACCCTTTCCAAAAAAAATGTCTCTTTAATATATAACCTGCTATTCCATTAAAAAAACCTGTATCTGTCATGATACAGGTTCATTCATCTACTACCAGGTGTTTTTCAAAGCGGGAAATATCTTTATCCGCTCCGATAACAATCAAAATATCATCTTCCTTTAGCTTATCCTCAGCACTTGGGGAAACATTAATATCCTTTCCTTGCTTAATTGCCACAACATTACAGCCGTAATTTGCCCGGATATCCAAGTCAATCAGTGATTTACCAAGCATTTTTGCCCCGACCTTTACTTCGACAATACTATGATCGTCCGACAGCTCCAAATAATCCAGAATATTGTTCGAAATAATATTATGGGCAATCCGTTTCCCCATATCCCGTTCGGGGTGAACAACCTGATCCGCACCAATTTTATTTAGTATCTTTTCATGATAATCATTTTGGGCCTTAACTGTAATTTTCTTTATATTAAAATCCGTGAGTACAACGGTTGTTAAAATACTCGCTTGGATATTATCACCAATTGCTACAATGACATGGTCGATATTTTTTATCCCTAAATCCTTTAATGTAGCCTCATCAGTAGAATCAGCAATAACAGCATGGGAGGCAATATTTTTAAATTCATTTACTTTGTCCTCGTCAATATCAATTGCCAATACTTCCATACCTTCCATGCTTAGTTCACGGCAAATACTGCCTCCAAACCGCCCAAGACCAATTACTGCGAAATCACGTTTCATAATATATCCTCCATCATCCAAAATACGTCTTTTTAATCATCATACAGTATATTCGGTTTGATTACGATTATTTTTCTCTTTAATATATTTGCTACGCGGAAATATTGCGTATAAAAACAGCCTCCCCACGTATGAAAGAGACTGTATTCTTGCAGTAAAGAAGCTTACGCCAATTGCCGTTTTACCCTTAAATTGCGTCCAGCATCTGAAATTGTGATTTAACCAGCTCAAAATATTCACCACGGGACTTCATTAGCTGTTCGTGGTTTCCATATTCAAGAATTTTGCCCTGCTGTAGGACAAAAATCGTGTCGGATTCTCGGATCGTTGACAAACGGTGGGCGATAATAATGGCGGTGCGTCCTTTTAGCAACCTGCGTAAAGCGGCCTGGATTTTGACTTCTGTTTCCGTATCGATGCTGGCCGTTGCCTCATCAAGAATTAAAATCCTTGGATTAGCAAGCAATGCCCTGGCAAATGATAATAACTGCCGCTCCCCTGCTGACAAAATGTTTCCCCGCTCCTCCACCTCAGTTTCATACCCATTTGCCAGCCGCTGAATAAATTCATCAGCACCAACAACTTTTGCTGCCTCGATTACTTCCTCATCCGCAGCGTCCGGCCGGCCAAAGCGGATATTTTCCATAATTGTTCCTGAGAAAATAAACGTATCCTGCAGTACAACACTAATTTGCTGACGTAAGCTGTCTAGTTTGACATCGCGTAAATCATGACCATCGATCCGTACCGTACCCTTTGTAGGATCATAAAAACGGCTGATTAGGTTGGCAATGGTTGATTTCCCGCTTCCGGTATGCCCTACGAGTGCAATTGTTTCCCCAGCTTTGATATCAAGCGAAACTTCATGAAGCGCAATCCGTTCATCATCATAGGAGAACTGAACATGGTCAAATTCAATATGACCTTTCATATCTGCAAATTCAAATGCATTCGCTCTTTCTTCCACATTTGGCTGTTCATCCAAAAATTCAAAAATCCGTTCTGATGAAGCCATTGCCATCAACAACTGGTTATACATTTGTCCAAGTCTTGAAATTGGCTCCCAAAACATTCCCAGGAAAAAAGCAAACGATACAAACGTACCAATCTCAATTCCTCCATTTTCAGGTCCTTGCAAAATTAAATAGGCACCATACGTAATTAGGATAATCGTTCCAACCGCATTACTCAGATCAACAAACGGGCGAAACAATGCACTTTTCTTCGTTGCTATCTGCCAGCTTTCAAAGTTATCCGAATTGATCCCGTCAAAAAATTGTGCATTTTCCTTCTCCTGGGTAAATGATTGGGTAATCCGGATCCCCTGAATACTTTCATTTAAATGTGAATTCAAACGCGACTGCTGAATGCGGGTATTTTGCCATGCCCGGCGAATCGTTCGTCGCAATTTCGTTGAGATATAAAACATGATCGGAATGACAACCATAATCGCGAGGGCCAATTTTGGACTTAGTACTAGCAAAATGACAACAATTCCAGCCAGGGTGACAACGTCCATCAATAAATTAATGATTCCATTTGTGAAAAGCTCCTGCAACGAATTAATATCGTTCATAATACGGACAAGAATGGAGCCTGCAGAACGGGAATCGAAAAATCGATGTGATAACCGCTGGACATGGGAAAATAAATGTCTTCGCAAATCATAAATAACATTTTGCCCTAAAATATTCACCCATTTTATCCGAAATATGTTCCCGATATAGTTCAGCAAATAAAGAATACCAATTCCAATGACCAGATAGGTTAACAAGTTTGTATCTTTGTTGCTGATTGCGACATCAATAGCCACTTTACCGATTAATATCGGAACCACTAGCCGTACAGCCGTTGATACAAGCATGGCAATAATGGCACCCGGCAAATAGGTAGTAGCATATGGTTTTAAATAAACGAGCAGCCGCCACAGCTGCTGCCAGTTAAATGGTTTTTCAACCGCATGATCGACTGTGTAATAGAACCGTTTTAAATGGCGGTTTTTTGTTACTCGTTCTTCCTTTGACTTTGCCATTTTACTCCCCCCTTTGAAGATCCCTCAAGAACCTGCAGCCCTATTCATAATAGCTTCCCGATCCTGATACTGAATATCATAGATTCGTTGATATGGTCCGTGATTGGTGATTAATTCGTCATGTTTACCCCGTTCAACGATTTCACCATCCTCTAGAACCAGAATCTCATCGGCATGTTTTAATGAAGAAATTCGATGTGCAATAATAAATGTTGTTCTGCCGCGCATGACTTCTTTTAACGCTTTTTGAATCTTAAATTCTGTTTCCATATCAACAGCTGATGTTGCATCATCCAGCACGAGAATACTTGGGTTGATACAAATTGCCCGGGCGATGGCGATACGCTGTTTCTGTCCTCCAGACAATCCCATCCCCCGTTCGCCAAGCAACGTGTCATATCCTTTAGGCATTTCCATAATAAAGTCATGGGCTTGCGCTCGTTTTGCCGCATCAATAATTTGTTCCTCGCGAATATCCGGATTACCATAGGCAATATTTGCCCGAATAGTTGTCGAGAATAAAAATGACTCCTGCAAAACAAACCCGATATGCTTTCGTAATGCTTTTAATTTGTAGTCTGCAACAGGCCTGTTATCAACAAGCACCTCACCAGTTTCTGGCTCATAAAAACGGGTAATCAACTGGGTTATGCTAGTTTTTCCTGAACCGGTTGCCCCAATTAAGCCAATTACTTTCCCTGGTGGCGCATCAAAGCTAATATGCTTTAATGCTGTATCATCATTTTCTGTATACGTAAGTGTAACATCACGAAACGTAACATGTCCGTTAATCACAGTGTCAATGGCATCTTCCTGCTCTGCTATGTCCTCTTTTGCTTCCAATATCTCCAGTAATCGTTCACCAGATGCTTTTGACTGGGAAAAAAGATTGATAACAAATCCTAAGTTCATCAACGGTCCCAGGATGTACCAGACCAAACTGAAGAAAGCAACAAGCTCGCCCAGTCCAATTTTTTCATTGATTACGAGATACCCGCCAAACGCTAATAGTGCAACTGCACAAACATTTCCAATGAACTCCATAAGTGGAAAGAATTTCGCCCAAATTTCTGATGTCCTTATATAGTTTTGGCGGTAATTATCATTGTTCGTTGAGAATCGGCCAATTTCAAAATCTTCCCGGGATAACGATTTTACTGTATTCATCCCGCTGATATTCTCCTGAACCCTTGTATTTAATCGTCCGAATGATTTTCTGATCCCTTTAAAAGCGGGATGTGCCCGTTTTTCAAACTGAAACACTACGATTGCCAAAAAAGGCATAGCCGCCATCGTTACAAGTGCAAGCGGCGCCGAATAATAGAACATAACCGCCAAGCTAAAGACAATTAATAATGTGATGCGAAGCAGTTCAGCAAATCCGACAGAAAGGAAAAACCGGAATCCTTCCACGTCTGCCGTTAACCGAGACATTAAATCACCAGTCTTGGCATTATCATAGTATTTGAATGATAATACCTGGAGTTTTTCATATAATGCCTCCCTGAGTTTGTACACCGATATAATTCCAAATAATTCCCCTAAATATTGATGAAAAAAAGTCGCAAAGCCTTTTATTATCATGACAACCAAAAAGGCGACGGATAAGTAAGGGATTAAAGAATAACGATCTTTAAGTACAACTTCATCAATTGTCTTCTGCAATATGATTGGATACACAACCGTTATCGCCGTAACAAACAGCAAAAAGAACAGCGATATAAAAAAATACTTTTTATAAGGCCAATAAAACCGCTTTAATTTTTTAAATGTATCCAAATATTTCCCCCTCCTCATGTTTTCGTAATTACTAATATAACGGGTTCCGAAATAAATTGCCACTCTTTTTGCTCAATTTTTTAAAATTTTTTTGGATTCGACAGGGACAAAATATTTGGTTATTTTAGTATCACTCATTACGGGCTGTGACACCCTCAAGCTTGAGTACACCAAAAACGTAAAGGTGGGGGAGGAAGGAAAAGCCTCACTGAATGAAGTTTCACTTTATCAAATCGAGTAGGCGCTGATCAAGCTATGAGTGACCAAACTCGTTCGAATTTCAAGAAAAAAAGCACTCATCAAGCTTATGAGTGACCAAACTCGTTCGAATTTCAAGAAAAAAAGCACTCATCAAGCTTATGAGTGACCAAACTCGTTCGAATTTCAAGAGAAAAGGTACTCATCAAGCTTATGAGTGACCAAACTCATTCGGATTTCAAGAGAAAAGGCACTCATCAAGCTTATGAGTGACCAAACTCGTTCGAATTTCAAGAGAAAAGGTACTCATCAAGCTTATGAGTGACCAAACTCATTCGGATTTCAAGAAAAAAGGCACTCATCAAGCTTATGAGTGACCAAACTCGTTCGGATTTCAAGAGAAAAGGCACTCATCAAGCTTATGAGTGACCAAACTCGTTCGAATTTCAAGAAAAAAGGCACTCATCAAGCTTATGAGTGACCAAACTCGTTCGAATTTCAAGAAAAAAGGCACTCATCAAGCTTATGAGTGACCAAGATCGTTCGAATTTCAAGAAAAAAGGCACTCATTAAGCTTATGAGTGATCAAACTCGTCCGGATTACAAAAAAACCATACCATTAAAAAATGATACAGTTCTTATATCAAAATAACATATTCTTACTTCTTCTCTGTTATTCCCAATACACGGTTAACCCGTTTGCGCAGCATTTTCATGCCACCACCGCCAGCTTGAAAGTGTCTTAACTTCCCTTCCTCATCAAACACATAGTAGGCAGGTACGTATTTATTATCGAATGCATCGGTTAGCTTATGTTCATTGTCCACAAATATTGGTTGTGTTATGTCATGCTCGTCGGCAATTTCCTTAATTTGCCCAAGATCCAAATCTTTTTCCGAGCGCGGCATATGAACCGCAATGACATTCAGATCATCCTTATACTCATCTCTAAATTCATTTACATTTGGCATTGCTTCCTTGCAAAGCCCGCAGCTTACTGACCAAAAATGAATTAAAGTAGGTCTGTTGCCAATCAGATCACTTTTTTGGATCGGTTTACTATTAAACCATTCCGTTGCACCCTTGAGTTCTGGCATTTGGTCTCTTAATTTCATTTTGCTTCCTCCTCCGTTCACTTACTCAACTTCCTAAGTAAAAAGAAGCCAACCCAAAGAAAGACATATCTTATTTAAAGGGGCGGCTCCCATTTACTATTTATATGTTAAAAAATCCTATATGCGCGTTCAAAAGCCTACCAAATTAGAATAAGGTAACGAAGATTAGCCGCTTATCAATTGGTGACTTTTTGAACATCCTCTTATAGCGTTTCTTGGCCTGGTTTCCAGTTAGCCGGGCATAAACCGCCAGTTTGCAGCGCTTGTAAAACACGCAATGTTTCATCAACATCACGGCCAATGTTGTTATGGAAAACCGTTTGATATTGCAATTCGCCTTCTGGATTAATGATGAATAATCCGCGTAATGCAACACCTTCCTCTTCGATCAGCACACCATAGTCTTTCGAAACAGCATGATTATGGTCTGCTGCTAACGGATATTGCAGTTCGCCTAACCCATTATCTTCACGGGATGTATTGATCCATGCTTTATGTGTATGAATCGTATCGGTTGATACACCAATTACCTCTGCATCAAGGTCCTCAAACTCATCATAACGATCAGACATTGCGGTAATTTCTGTCGGACATACGAATGTAAAGTCCATTGGATAGAAGAAAAGAACTGTCCATTTATCTTCTTTCATAATTTCTTCCAAGTTCACTTTTCCGAATTCTTTATTTGGCATTACTGCTTCCATTTCAAAGCGTGGTGCTTGTTTTCCTACCATTCTTTCTGCCATATGTAATCCCTCCATTATGTTAGTTAGTTGATCCTCATTCACATTATAGATAATCAATTATTTCAAGTCAATATCACCTAATAATTGATCTAAAATAGACAATTATTTGTCATACAATCGACACAACATGTTACCATTCTATCCAATTGTTATCCAATCTAACCCTAACAATCCGCACATTTTCTACACATGAAGGACGATCCTTTACTATTTTTCACAACTATTACCATAACATTGCAAATGAATAATGTCCACTAATTGAGAATTAAATCGAGAAGAGCAATCCATGCTTGTCTATATTAAAGCAGGCTAAAACAAAAGTACTTTTGGAACATCGTCTTTAGAAGCATTTGACTAAGCAAATTTACAAGCACCATTTCCACAGCAAATTGTTATTGAGAAAAAGGCGTAAATGATGAACACCCAACTCGGGGGAACCTTGAGCTGGGTGTTATCTTTATGCCTCATAATTTAATTTTTGCTCGACCAGCTGACATATATCCTCTGCATTATATCCACGGGCATCGATAACCGGTCCTGCGATACTGGTAGTCGACATTCCCATCATATTTTCATCCTGCCCGGTAATCACACAGCAGTCACAGTAGGCAACATCGTCATTTGTTTTTAAGTCTACTACCTCGTGTCCCTTTTCCATTAGTGCTTCTTTAACATCCGTCAATGACTGTTCAACACCAATACGCGCCATAGCTACTTTCCTCCTCTACATGGAAAAAATATTCTCTCGTAGTTTTTCCCAAAAGAAGAAAGCTATGCAAAACAGATGTCAGAGGTCAGAAGTCGGAAGTAAGAGCAGTATGTTATGAAAGGTGACGAATAGTTCTGGTTACTGCTTGTACTCCTGTTTCTAATGCCGCCTCGTCCGGTTTTAGCTGGGCACTGTGCAGACCATGCGGGGAATCGACACCAAGCCAAAACATAAAACCAGGAATTTCTTTCAGCATATAACCAAAGTCTTCCCCAGTCATGGCGGGGCTCGCTTCCTTATATGTTATGCTGCTGTCTCGCAGTGCATCCTGGAAAAGGTTTACATATTTTTCCTGATTATAAACCTGATAGTAATTCGATCCGTAATCAATTGCAATTGAACAATCATGACTGATCTCGAATCCTTTTGCCATCATTGCAATTTTTTGTTTAATAACAGCGATGGTTGCTGCATGCAATGTCCGAATCGTTCCTTCCAGCCGTGCTGTTTCGGCAATCGCGTTTTGGACAACCCCACTTTCCATTTTACCGATTGTGACAACAGCACTTTCCAGCGGATCAATTCCACGAGCAACGATTTGCTGAAGCTGAATTACAAAGTTACTGGCGGCAACCGTCATATCCTTTGTCAAATGAGGGTAGGCTGCATGACCGCCAACCCCTTTAAAATCAAGAAATAATTCACTCGTATTCGCGAATAATAGACCCGGCCTGCTTGAAACTGTACCTACCGGAAGTTCGGGGGCAATGTGCAAAGCAAAAAGACAATTCGGTTTCCACTCCAAAAACTCAGAAGATCGGAGTAATGGCAGTGCGCCACCAGGCCCCTCCTCTGCAGGTTGAAAAATAAATAATACATGGTCATCAATCGGATTTTCAATAAGCTGCTTCAGCGCTCCTAAGGCAATTGTCATGTGAAAGTCATGGCCGCATGCATGCATTTTTCCCTGATGTACGGAGGCAAAACTAAAGCCTGTTTCCTCTGCAATAGGCAGGCCATCAATATCTGCGCGGAATCCAATCGTTTTTTCCGGTTTTTTCCCGGTCACCCGTACCAATATACCTGTCCGCCATGTTTTTATTTCAACACTGTCTGTTTGCATTTCCTTTATTTTGTCCAATAAAAATGCCCCGGTTTTCACCTCTTGAAAACCTAACTCAGGAATTTGATGTAATGTCCGTCTAATCTCTTTTAAAGCAGCTAAATTCATCTTGAATCCCCACTTTAATTTTCTAATTTACGAAGTTCTTGTTTGATTTCTGTTTTCGATTTTGTATTTTCATCTATTTCTTTTAAAACTTTCGCGGGTGTTCCAGCCACAAGTGTATTTGGTGCGACATCCTTCGTTACGACCGCACCAGCCGCAATAATCGCACCTCTTCCAACGGTTACACCTTCCAGCACAACGACATTCGCACCAATAACTACATCGTCCTCAATAACTACAGGTTTTGCTGATGGTGGCTCAATAACTCCAGCTAATACAGTACCCGCACCAATGTGACAGTTTTTACCAACTGTTGCACGTCCTCCCAATACAGCATTCATATCAATCATCGTGCCTTCCCCAACAACAGAACCAATATTGATCATGGAACCCATCATAATTACGGCACCATCCCCAATAGTCACTTGATCACGAATAACTGCACCAGGCTCAATTCTTGCATTTATCCCTTTTAAATCAAGCAGCGGAATGGCGGAATTACGGCGATCATTTTCTACAACAAAATCAGTAATAGAATCTTCATTGCTGATTAAAAACGGTTGAATTTCGCTCCATTCACCGAATAGAACACCACTTTGTTTTTCAGCAAATGCCTGAATGGATTCTGGATAATCTAATGTATCAAGTTCTAGTCCCTTTATGTACACTTTTACTGGTGTAGACTTTTTACTGTTCGAAATAAAATTAATAATCTCGTTCGCATCCATCATTTTCATTCGTTTAATTCCTCCTAATCATGTCCGTATAGCTGTCGCTTTTGAACATCCGTAATATGATATTGCATTTACTTTAGCAGACACAGCAACAATCCGCAACAATCAACTATTCCTCTTCCGCCTTCTTCGGCATAAAAAAGATGATTAATAGACTCAAGATAGCCAGAATTAGTAAACCGGTATAAACAAGATGGAGACCTGTCGTTAACCCCTCCTGTAACACTTTTCTTATTCCGGCAGACAACGAGGCGTTACGATTGGGATCAAGCAAGTTATTTGCTGTATCAACAGAAATTTTGCCAGATAAACCTTTCTGCTCAATGTATGCCTTTATTTGCCCATTTAGCAAACCGCCCAATAATGCGGCGCCCAGCGCACTGCCAAGCGATCGCATAAACATATTGGCTGCCGTTGCGATTCCGCGCATTTTCCAGCCAACTGCACTTTGAATCCCGACAATGAAGGAAGTATTGGTTAGCCCCATGCCGATACCAATAAAAAATGAGCCCATTCCAGCCCAAAAAGGACCCAGCTCTGGAGTTAATAGAAAGAAGAAAACACCTCCAATAATTAGAGAAGTCCCACCGATTAATGATGTGTTTCGATACCCGATGATCAATAAAAGTTTTCCTGCTATTGTGGAAGCGATTGGCCAGCCAATTGACATCGTTGTTAAGGTAAATCCCGCTACAGTTGCTGATTGACCCATTACCCCTTGAACAAAGGCTGGTAAATAACTGGATACTCCAATCATAATCATTCCGGTTGTTAGTGATGTTACATTAGCGGTAGTTATAATACGGTATTTCCAAATAGTAAACGGCATCATCGGATCGGCTGCCTGCCGCTCCTGATAGAAAAATAGGAAAAAGCCGAATGCTGAAACACAAATTAACCCGTACATCAGCATGGAATTCCACGCTATACTAATACCGCCTTCAACTAATATAAACATGAAAGAACTGACGGCCAGCACAATCCAAAACGATCCGGCATAATCAATGGACCGTTTTTGTTTTTCAATATCTTCATGTAAAAAGAAGATGATGCCCAGCATGGACAGGAGCCCAAGCGGAATGTTCATCCAAAACACATACCGCCAGCTTAATATATCAACAAAAAAGCCGCCTAAGAGCGGACCAGTTACAGCAGAAATTCCCCAGACGCTTGATAAGTAACCTTGTATTTTGGCACGTTCCTGTCTGTTGTAGATGTCCCCGACAATCGTTGTTGCAATCGGCATCAACGCACCAGCACCAAAGCCCTGAATGAATCTGGCAATAATCAGCATGATCATCGAACTACTAAAACCGGAAAGACTTGACCCAATTAAAAAAAGAGTAACTCCCGTAATAAATATTGGTTTCCTTCCAAATATATCAGCTAGTTTACCAAAGATTAATACCGTTGCAGCATTTGTCAGTAAATATGCCGAAAACACCCAGCTGTAGAGTGAAAAACCACCAAGGTCGGCAACAATACTCGGCATGGCAGTCGCGACAATTGTTGCTTCAATTGCCGCCAGAAACATACCAAGCATGACTGATGCCAATATAAGCGGCCGTTTCAGTTTTTTTGTTTTCTCATTGCGATGTTCCATACGTTACCCCCATGACACAGGACGGCTGTTTAACCTAACCTTTGACAATATGGAATCTGACTTAAGGAAAGATCCTTATTTTTTCGTAAGATAAGAAAGTATAAAATTTAGGCTCTATTCTGCTCTCAGCAGAGTAAGCCACGTCCGGCTCCAGCGCCCAGCGGCTAGTGTGCAACACCCGCCTCCGTACGATAAGTCAACATCGACTCCCTCCGGTCGTCGTGTTTCCTTTATCTCCTACGGCTCAGTCCAGCACATACGCCGCTAAACGGGCGCTTACGCCTTTGTTCTATATTGATCCCGTTTTAATTGCTTTAGTATCGCCCGTCTGGTAACAATGCCATCAAAATAACCTTCTTCATCTGCAACGCAAACAAATGGATAATTAATCACCGTGTTTAATCCATCCATAAACGTTTTTTCTTTAGTTAAACGCGGAATATCAACATTCATCACTTCGTGCACACGCATATCGGCAAGCTTTTCAAATTCAAAACGTTCCAGCCCTAAAATTTGATTTAATATAATCGTTTTCCCTATCGTACCAGCCAATTTATACTCCGCATCCAAAACAGGCACAGCAGAATAACCCGATTTAACCAGCACTAATAAGGCATGCTCCAATGGATTATTCACTTGCACATGTGCTACCTTTTCAGAAGGGATCATAACCTCTTCAATCATAATATCTGTTAATTGTTTATCCTGTATAGTACTCATAAAAAAACGCTCCTTTACATGGTAATAATAAGGAGAAAGCATTCATCTACAAATTCAGTTTACCATAATTTACGTATAGAAACATGGTTTACCGAATATCACTTACCGCTATTTGCTGATCATGTTTAAAAGACATTTATAATTTTGGCATATCGTAGTATACTTAAAATAAACTATGTCACAAAGAACGGGTTGAGGGAAAATTCATGACAACACACACGTATACAAAACAAGAAGAAATCGCCCACGCTATTACACACGGGATCGGTGCATTACTAAGTATTGCAGGATTGGTTTTGCTGATCATATATGCCTCGTTAAACGGAAGTCCATGGCAGATTGTTTCCGTAACGATCTTTGGTGTTACCATGCTATTCATGTATTCAACATCAACGATTGTGCACAGCCTGCCTGAGGGAAAATGGAAGGACATTTTTCAAATTTTTGATCATTCGTCCATATATCTGTTTATTGCTGGAACATATACACCCTTATTACTTGTACTGCTCAGAGGCGAAATAGGCTGGATTTTATTCGGTATCGTTTGGGGAATCGCGATCTGCGGAATCGTATTTAAAATATTTTTCGTAAAAAAATTCCTTGTTTTATCAACAATTTTTTATATTGCAATGGGCTGGCTCATTATCCTTGTCTGGGGGCCGCTAACATCGGTCATGCATGAAAATGGTATTCTTCTGTTAATTACAGGTGGCATTTTCTATACAGTTGGTGCAATATTTTACGTATGGCGCAGTTTTCCATATCACCATGCTGTATGGCATTTGTTCGTCATTGCTGGATCAGCTTTTCACTTCTTTTCAATATTTTATTACGTCATCTGAAAAAACGCGTGTTATCTTAGCCCAGTTAACACGCGTTTTTTCCACGTATTACGTGCGTCGGAAGCCCGAATCAATCTAAAAAGGAAACTTATTCAACCATTGTCCCCCATCCATTGTTACAACTTCACCGTTAATATAGGCCGCTTTGTCCGACAATAAAAAATGAGCTAAGTCGGCAATTTCCTCCGGCGTGCCAAGCCGCTTTAACGGAACAGAATGGATGGTACGGTTTGCCGCCTGCTCCGATTCAAATAATTTACCAGCACCACCCGTTCGTTCAATTGGACCCGGAGCAACCGCATTCACACGTATCCCGTACTTCATTCCCCATTCAACCGCCAGCGTTCGGGTCATATTTAGCACACCCGCTTTTGCTGCTGAGGAGTGAATAACCCCTGCACCGGCATTCCACGCGTAAGTTGCTACCATGTTTAAAATGGAACCTTTTTCGCCGTTATCAATCCAGTATTTGCCAACTGCACGACTGCAATAAAATGTACCATTTAGCACAATATCAATAACTGCATTCCATCCATTTACGGACAAATCCTCTGCTGGGCAAATAAAGTTTCCAGCAGCATTATTTACTAAATGATCAATGGTACCAAACTTCTCAATGGTTTCATTAACCATCCGTTCGACATCTTCCGGATTTCTTACATCCATATGTACAATAAGTACATCACCTGTTGCGCCGCCCATTATTTCTTCTCTCGCAGCATGCAGCCGTTCTTCATTTCTTCCCGTTAGTACAACATTTGCCCCATCTGAAGCAAATTTTTTTGCCATATGTTTTCCCATACCGCTGGAACTTCCTGTTACAATGACTGTCTGATTTTTCATAACGTCCCCCCTGTAAGCGTTTTATTCCCTTCCCACCTACAATATTATTCTTGTGACAACAATAAGTCAAAAAATTTGCAGATTACAATAGCCCAGCGATCAGAAAATTTTCATATAAAAATATGCCTTATACGTGCTATAATTTTAGAAAGATATTTTTTAAGTATACTAACCACTTGGCGCTGGACTGGACGTCGCATTTCTGTCAATGAATTAATATAGTTAAAATTTAAATCTTTTCTTTACCACCGTAGAAAGGTTTGACCTTGATGAATAGAAGATCGTTTTTGAAAAAAATGTTTGGCAGCATACTTGCTATCTTTGGTATTGGCGGCGGAACCTATTATTATGCCCGTGATATCGAACCAAAAATGCTTCATATCAATAATAAAACAATTACATCTGCAAAAATCCCAAATGCTTTTCACGGTTTTAAAATTGTCCAATTTTCCGATACCCATATCGGCTTTCATTATACACTTGATCAACTAAAAGATCTTGTAGCGCAAATAAACAAACAAAATCCGGATCTGATTGTTTTCACAGGTGATCTTGTTGATGAACCGAATACGTATAATTGGAATCATCAGCTGATTACTGTTTTACGAACTTTAACCGCGAAGCAAGGGAAATATTGGATATATGGAAATCATGATCATGGCGGTTATGGAACAAACGTTGTAAAGGATACGATGGAACAGGCAGACTTCCAGCTTTTGCAAAATCAGCATGTCACACTTAATAAGGATAATGACGGGATTATCCTGGCTGGCATTGATGACCTTATGCTCGGAAGACCTGACTTGACGAAAACGTTAAAACAGGCAAATCCTGATCTCTTTACGATCTTACTTGCCCATGAACCAGATTTTGCCGATACATCGGTCAAGTACCCTGTCAATATTCAGCTTTCGGGGCACAGTCATGGCGGACAAGTCAGATTTCCATTTATTGGTGACTTATATACACCAGCATACGCCGAAAAATATGTTCAAGGTAAGTATTCATTTAACAATGGCGATTTATTATTGTATGTCAGCAGAGGGATCGGTACAACACGGTTGCCTTATCGATTTTTATGCAAACCGGAATTCAATATCTATACATTAAAAAAAATATAACAAACCTTCATTGCCGGATTTACAGGATAAACACTAACGATACATGCTCTCTTCCCGGGGCATTCGCATATATTTTAATGAGAATGTTTAGAAAGGAAGATTCCATTGAATTATCCGGTGAATTACCAAGTTGGCCAACCATACCGTTATCCAGCCGAATCACACGATGACCAACGGCAGTTTCCTGTCCTGCCATTTCTGTCTGGTCTTGCCTTTGCACCATTTTTTTACGGAGCAATACACCCCGGCGGCTATTATTACCCATACCCGCCTTATCCCCCATATTACCCGTACGGATATGGTTATCCACGTGAAGGCTATTATTAAGGTGAAAGGTTTGATCCGGAAAGTTTGGATCAGACCTTTTATTATTGTCTAGGAAATTATCACTTGCGTTGCATAAAAAACTTTCTAGCTTGTCAACCATTTTAATTTTGGGGTAATTACCATTTATTCCCTATAAGGAATATTCAGACTTGAATTTCTTTGCTATTAAAGAAAAAAGGACAACAGGGTTTTTGAGGTAGTCCTTCATCCATTTTTTGTAAATTATTTAAATGATTGGATCGTAGGTTAGATCATCTAAATGATAAACATCTCCTGATTCATATTGTGCTAGGGTCTCTTCAAAAATACGCTGATGTTGCAGTTTTCGCCGACCATTGGATGATCGGTCGGGTTCCTTGAATATTTCTGAAATAAAGGTTGTTAGTTTTACTGAACAGAAATCGGAAATCCAGTTCAGCATTTCTAGTAAGGTACCTTTATAACCTAATTGATGATTCAATAATAGGGTTAAGCAAAATGTGATCATTGCGATGTAAATTTGATTGTATACAGCGTTCTCGCTTTGTCCATAAAGCTTTGTCAAAACTAAATGTTGTTTCACCCATTTAAAAAATAATTCAATTTGCCAACGTGTCCGGTATAGATCACCAATTTCTTGTGCACTTCGTTTTGCGTCATTGCACACAATAGAAATGTTGTTTCCTTCGTTATCCTGTGTTTCTACTAAACGTAGAGGATATTTCATTTTGCCGATTTTCACAATTGCCTCTCGAATAATGGGAGAGCAAGGGTTGACAGGTAATTCCTCTATCACATGTACAACGGTATTGGTTTTAATTCGAGTGACAAAGTGAATTCCTTCCGCACAGTAGGTATCGAATTTTTCAAAGTTGAAATAACCTCGATCGAATACGTGAAGTGTATTTTTGTCGGCTACGATTAACGAATCCAGTTGTGTTTCATCTGCAGGTCTTGCAGGAGTAACAATCACATCATTTGGGTAAGAAACGCCATCGCAAAAATGGATGGATGTATGTAGCTTTACCCCGGATTTAGTATCACGAAAATCCGCCCATTCATACTGACTAAGACACATGGAAATAGTAGAGGAATCAATCAAATGAATCTTCTCGAGGGCTTTATCAGCCTTTTGCGGACCCAGTGCCTGGTGCAACTTTTGAACCAAATGATGCATCATAACTTGGAATATTTCAGATGGTATAGCACCAAGCTTTCGGGAAAGTTGCGACTTACTGATATCTTCGATGCCGACCAGTCGTATCTTCGATGCCGACCAGTCGTTGTATACTTTTCTTGCGCTTTACTTTTTCACTTATACGCCCTAGACTAGGTAATCCTTGGAGCTGGGCATAGATGAAAAGATTAGTAAATGTTAGCACGTCAAGCTTTTTAACATACCTATCGATTTGGGCATGGTCAATCATCTTTTGAATAACTTTTGAATCTAATGGATGAATGTATTCCTTGAATACAGTTTTTATGGTATTATAGTCCATGGATGACTCCTTATAATTAGGGATTTGGACAGGACTACCATACTCTAATTATAAGGGTTTTTTTATGGTTTTTAAAGGTTAAATTGCAATTATTCCCAATTTTACATAAATTATATTTCTTGACTTTTTTATTTTATTTTCCTGCAACGCAAGTGGGAAATTATAAAATTTTGCGGCTGTGGATAACTTAATAACCGGATAAGCCACGTCCGGCTCCAGCGCCCAGCGGCTAGTGTGCAACACCCGCCTCCGTACGATAAGTCAACATCGACTCCCTCCGGTCGTCGTGTTTTCTTTATCTCCTACGGCTCAGTCCAGCACATACGCCGCTAAACGGGCGCTTCCACCTTTGTTCTTGGCACTTCGGACGATGTTCTTGATCCCCGAGTTGACGCTACCTGAGTTTCCACTCGATGCTTCCCTTACCCTCCTCATTTTCGTAACACTTTATCCATAGTATTTAAGTTGAAATCATGCTACACTAAGTACGATTTTACTGATATGGAGGATTACATATGATAAAAGGATTCAAGTTGCTTTTCCCCGTAGCCTTATTGGTCCTGTTTTTAAGCGCTTGCGGTGATAAATATGAAGGTGATTTTTCATACGAAATTAAGGATTTCACCTTTACTAATCAGGATGGGAAGGAAATTAGTAAAAGTGATTTGGAAGGGAAATTCTGGGTTGCAGACCTTGTTTTCACAAATTGTGAGACGGTATGCCCGCCTATGACCTCCAATATGGCAAAATTACAAAAGCAATTAAGTGATGCTGGTCTTGATGATGTTCAATTAGTTTCCTTTAGTGTCGATCCAAAAAGAGATACGCCAGATGCATTGAAAGAATATGCCATGTCAAGAGGTGCAGCAAACCTTGATAATTGGCATTTATTCACAGGATACGATTTCGATACGATTAAAGAGTTTTCTATAAAATCGTTTAAATCACCACTAGAAAAGGATCCCGACTCAGACCAGGTTTTACATGCAACAAGTTTTTTTCTCGTTTCTCCTGAAGGAAACGCCATCAAACGATATGACGGCAGAAAACCTGGTGACATGGAGAAAATAGTCCAGGACATAAAGGATATGCAATAGGCTGCAAACGGAGCAGAAATTTACTGCTTCGTTTTATTTTTTTGTACGATCGGATCTTGAAAATGGACAGGCTTTCCTGTACGATATAGACAAGCTACCCGAAAGACCGAAAGGAGGGAAAACGATGGATGATAAATCGATTTCATTAAGTGAACTGGCAAAAGCACTATATACCATTAATCGCCATGCTAAAACTGCACCTGATCCAAAACACCTATATTTTATTAAGAAGGAAACCATTAAACAGCTTTTACAGAAGAAACATGCAATAAAAGTTGGCCTTCACTTTTCCGATCATCCAAAACTCAGCAATCAGCATTCAACACTACTTGTTAAAGTGGATAATTACTATTTTCATATACCCCCGACGAAAGAAGACTTCAAAGAGCTTGAGCACCTTGGTACACTTGATCAGGACTTTCGAAATCCTCGAACAAAAATGTCACTTTCACAAGCAAAAAAAATAATCTATCGTTATATTGATTGGAAGCCAAAAAATGAGTCAAAGCAGACCCGGAGAAAACAGTATACCTCTTCCTACTATACTCCGTCATCTCTCGGGAAAATGGAGTGGCCTCCAAAAAAAGCACACCGTAATTACTAATGGAAATCAGGAAAAGAGCGCATGTAAATTAAATACATGCGTTTTTCATGTTTTAAACGGTTCTGAATAAGGAATTGGTATTATATGAGGAGAGGATAACATGCGGATAGAATTAAAAGATTTTTTGTATGAGCTTGGTAAATACGCTGACCAAACCCATATTTTAAAGGACAAATATGAAAAACTGGCAGATGATGAAAAGGTATTCGTTTTACAGCATTCCCCTGATAATCAGCTCTCACCAATCGTACAGGACAAACTGGCATTTGACTGGTTATCAACAATGCAGCAGGAAATTGGAGCAGCGGACGAAAAATAGCGTATGAACCGAAATCATACGCTTTTTTTCTTGCCCCTTTTTACGATTACTTCAAAAATCCGGACAATAAATAACATACAACCAAAAGCTGCCAAACTTTGCAAGGCTGTCCGAATCAGACTACTTATTACATCATCCGACTGATGGACACTAAAGCCCAGCATACATATTAAAACAAGCATGCTTGTAATCAGATAACTTATAACCTTAGTCGACTGTAACGCAACAAACCAATGAATAATTGGCTGTATTATATAATAACAGGTAAAAATTCCGATAAAAATGACAATAAAATAGAGTTGCTCTTTCGTTAAGCCTAGAGATAGCAGCTGCGTCAGACGAATCCAGCTGAAGCCGGTAAATATCATGACACTTGTCCCTCCCCGTTTTTATTAGTAACCAGCTTTAACGAATAGTTGCTGTTATATACAAGGACTTCCCACTTCTGTTAGCAAGGATGGATTGTGTGTTGTCTAACTCTATCAACGCTACCTTTCCGGCAAAGAGTGGACAGCATCATTCTTACAATTAATCATTAATCAATCTACATATAGATTGAACGATATGACTTTTCATATCGATTAAAACCAATTTTGAATGTAAATCACTTAAAATGCTTTGTTTCGCATCTCCCTTCCCCATCCAGCTCCCCCCTTCTAGTCATATAAACATGTTCAAATCATGAAAACAAAATCTGTACCAAACCGCTCTATTAAGGATGAGTCTATAATCAATTGAAGCTAAACAACACTTACCACTATTTTCCAATTCGTTCATATAGTATTTACAGTTATTTTAATATGGCAGGATGGCGGATCTTGTAACAGTATCTCTCTAATCTCGTCAATGTTCACTTCTTTAAAAATTTTGGGCTTGGTGAAATGAATAAAAAGTCGTTATACATTCGAGAAAATCTCCCATTAGTGAAATTATTAATGTACAAATTCAATATTTTTAGCTGTCCGTTTAGCAATAGATTTCCCCATTATTTGCTCAACAAGATAGAGAGTCATATTAATCCCCGAAGAAACCCTACTATCATGCACGACTTTGCTGTCTGAAACAACTCTAATATCAGGGTGTTTTTTTTGTAATATTTTCAATGCTAAATGATGAGTTGTTGCCTTCTTCCCATCTAACAAACCGGTTTTCCCCAATATAAATGCTCCTGTACAGATAGAGCATATGTATTCAATACTACTATGTTTAATAATCCAGTCTTGTATCTTTTGATTTTTAACCACAGATTGTACTGCCCTTAAGGGGCCACCTGGAATTATTAGTATATCTAATTCCACTAGCGTTGCATTAATTATAACTAATAATAAAAAATGTTGGTAATGTTCAATTTTTAACTGTCTAGACAACAAAAAATCCTTTATAATGAATAGGTCAGGTGGTTTCCTGTCCAAATCCAATATAAAGGACCATATCATGGACAAGAATACACTAAAATCAGCATTTGGTAAATGGATTGCACCTATAAATTCTAAAAAGCTTTTTGACCAAGTTAAAAATCTAAAACAAGATAGCTATACCAAAAAACTTACGACTGAAGCCTATATTAAACTGATGCTTTATGCACAAGTACATGAAACGGAAGGGCTTCAAGCACTAAGTGATGCTTTATTGGATGCGGACTTTCAGAGAGCTGTTGGTTTTGAATCGATTAGCGCATCTCAGCTCTCACGCAAGAATAGAGAAATAGATCCATCCATATTAGCAACCCTATTTTTAGATCTTGTTTACCAGATACGCGGATATCACAATAAAGCCTACAAGCATATGCCGTTAAAAATCATTGATTCGAGTACATTGCCTCTTAATTTAACCAATTATAAGTGGGCGAAATTCCGCAAAACAAAGGCTGGTGTCAAGTTACATTTGCGCCTTGTTTTCATGGATAAAGAAACGGTTTATCCTGAAAAGGCTGTCATTACAGTAGCGAAAGAACATGATCGTAATCAACTTGAAGTCCTTGTTGATGACAAGGAAGCCATGTATGTCTTTGATCGCGGCTATATGGACTACGAACGTTTTGATCGGATGACGGATGATGGATACTTCTTCGTATCCAGACTAAAGAAAAATGCCGTCATTCGTGAAGTATGTTCATTCTCGGTTCCAGCTGAATCAATGGTTTTAACCGATAGAATGGTTTACATAGGCTCCACACAAAAACGTTGTGAAAACGTTTTTCGTCTTCTCGAAGTGATGGATACGAAAGGAAATATCCTTCGATTGATTACCAATCGATTTGACTTGGAACCACAAGAAATTAGTGATATTTATCGATCACGCTGGGCAATTGAACTGTTTTTCAAATGGTTAAAGCAGCACGTGGAAATCAAACATTTTTACGGAATGAGTGAAACAGCTTTACAAAATCAAATCTATATAGCACTCATCACCTATTGTTTACATGTGCTTATCCAACTGGAAACGAAAAGCAAGAAATCGTTGCTTCGAATTACCCGTTGGTTAAAGGCTGCACTATGGAAGCCAGCTTACATTTGGCTTCACAGATTTGAAAACAAAACAGTTCCGTAATAAGTAACAGTGTTGTAGGTCGTATCAATTCGTATTAATTGTATAATTTTACCAAATGGACGGTGCCACCTTTGATTGGACTTTGACTTTTTGGCAAAAATTACGGGAATAGTAGTTACTGAACATTTTGACTATATTTATGCAATGCTAGTGATCTAATTCAGGGCTATTACCGATACTAAAATCAGGTTCTACTTTTATCCCTGAATGAGTTTTTATTTGCATTCCTGTGTCTGTAATTGTAAATACCTCAAATGGTCTCGTATGTAACAAATGCTTTTTGTAAAGGGTAAACGCTTCTTCAACTTTGCTATTGCTGGTTAAGGATAACACTTCTGCCGGACCAGCAAAGTCTAAAATATCTACAAAATCATAAAGTAAAATTCCCACTTTTCTTTTTTTCATATTATTTCTCCCCGTATCAAAACACTTTACTTAAGCGTATTATACAACCTATTCATGTCCCCGATTACTTAACCTCTTTTCTCTACAGATAAGGGTTTGAAGTTATCGCTCCCTTTTCCAAGCTCACACACTACTTACGACTTTTATCGTACACGGTGTTCCAACTAATCCAATCGATATGTATGGCCGGAACACCAACAGGTCACTTCAATGAGATAAACCCTAGACATTTTATCCAGCCTACTTTCAGCTATGCGGACAATTAGGGTTCACGTTTCTCATGAACCCAATTGAAACACAATATCCTCTACTTTAATGGCCATTATTTGCAAGTCATTATTCTTTTTTACCTTTGAAAAATTTTGCTTTTCGAAAAACCCGACCGATCTTTTCAAAGCCTCTAATACCACAAAATTGAAACCGACATAATTGGATATATAGATACAATCATCAAGGGCAAATAATAAAAGTAACTCAATTAATCCTTTATTTCTATATTTATCATCAATTCCTATGTAATGTAGCCTTATGGCGGGAAAATGTTGATTACCTAATAATGTTGAAACATCCCCCCAACCCTCACTATTTCTTTTTGACCTCGTCAAATTAACGTAATCCGTAAACAATGTATAATACCCTAGAAGATTATCCTTATAGTAATATAAATGTGTTTTGCAAGCATGGTGCTTTTCTAATCTGATCGCTTCTTTTTTAAAAACTGTTCTACTTTGGGCTCTGAACATTTAAAAAGGTCAACATCTCTCATATGTTCTTCGCCAAGAGATGTTGACCAAATAAATTCGGTACTTATTATTTTTTCGGCCATGATTTCGGCATCCTTTTTTTCATTTGACGGGCTTTTTTTATTTTTTTTCTCATTTCAATCATTCCATCTTCATCCACTGTACTTTTGTCATTCGCCCAACGAACAAATTCCTTATAATCTTCTTCATTATCGAATCTTATATCCATAGGCTTATACTCTGCTACCTTTGGCATATTTATTCGTCCCCCTTCGCAGCATAAGCTCACCTCCATTAAAGCCTATGCCAACTTATATCTTCATTATGCATGGATATAGTCATTGTTTCAATTTAAATTAATTTTTTTCAGAAAACTCGCCTTATATTATCGGATTTACCTGGGGCAACTATATTCCGGGAGTTACTCATGCCATTCATAAGAAAAATTTCCGCCAAAGCATCTGGTCTAGCACCTTCGCAAACTTTTAATCTAATTTTTTTGGACAATCATGTATATTACTAGATTTTCTTGGCAAGCCTTGCAATATAGCAATCTACCAATTCAGGAGGACGAACGATATGAAAAACAAACTTATTATTGGCATTGGTTTTTTTATTTGCCTATTTATCTTTATTCCAACAGTAAATGCGGAAAGTGGTCAATTGTACAAAGTCGAAACGTCAACAGCAGAACTGCGGGCCGAACCTGGGCAGGAGGCGGAGATCATTGCCGAATTGGAAGGTGGAGACGATATTACGGTGTTCCAGCAATCGTTTGGCTGGGGAAGGACCTTTTATAATGGCAAGGAAGCGTGGGTAGCATTATATAAACTCACCGAAATCAAAGAGGAGAAGGAGACTACGGATACAGAGAAGTCGGCGGAGAAAAAAGCGGATCACGAAAAAGTCCCCGGTGGAACGAAAATGAAACCCGAAGATTCAGACTCACCTTCAAGTCAAGTGAGCGTCGAAAATAATAAGCCAGTTAAAGAAACCAAAGTGGATCAAGACCAGTCTGATTCACCGGCTGCAGCTGAAGCGTGGGATGTTGCCAATGGAGCGGAAGGACGGCTTTTATCCCCCGTGCAAATAGAAAATAAAGACAAGCAGAAGGATCAACGTGATAATAAAGCACTGGCTGGTCATCATGTTGTGATCGATCCCGGCCACGGCGGAAAAGATTCGGGAGCAATTGCCCAAGACGTATATGAAAAAACACTGACACTGGCCACCGCAAAAGAAGTAGCAGATAAATTGCATGATGAAGGAGCGTCTGTTACCTTAACTAGAACAGATGATACTTTTATCTCCTTGGATGAACGGGTACAGATTAGCACTAACCATGATACCGATGCCTTTATCAGCCTGCATTACAACGCATTTACCAAACCGGCTGTCAAGGGGATCAGTTCCTATTATTATGCAGGTGATAACGACCAGAAACTTGCCCGCTCCATTCAATCATCATTGACCAAAAACGTCGGCCTTCATGATCGTGGAGTAAATCAAGCCAATTTTCAAGTATTGCGGGAAAACAGTGATCCTGCCGTACTAATCGAACTTGGGTTTATTAGTAACCCTGACGAACGAAAGACTATCCAAACGGCAGCCTATCAGAAAAAAGCAGCAGATGCCATTACATCCGGATTGGAGAATTATTTTACAGACTGATATTGAAATCGGCTAATAGCCGATTTCAATATCAGCCTTTTTTACAGATTTATATACCCCCTAGCGTTGATAAACGATTTTAATTTATGATTAAATACAGATTATTTGCTATACTCTAGAGGTAGACGTTGACTATTGATTGAAGGGAGCATAATAATTTGAATAAAGCGTTTATCTACATTATTCTCGGGGCGGCACTTTGGGGGACAATTGGCTGGTATGTAAAGCACTTATATACATTTGGTTTTACACCAATGGAGGTCGTCACATTACGCGCCTGGTCAACCGCCATTCTGATGCTGCTTTACATGATGATGACAACCCCAAAGAAATTAAAACTAAAATCGATTTCTGATATAAAATATTTTTTGGGTACCGGTATTTTAAGTATCATTTTTTTCAATTATTGTATGTTCACAGCAATTGAGCTATCGACAATTCCTGTTGCCACTGCCCTGCTCTATACAGCACCGGCGTTTGTAACCATTTTATCATTCCTATTATTTAAAGAACCATTAACAAAAGTAAAGCTGATGGCATTATTCATTACCCTGATCGGTACCTGTTTTGTTGTTGGCCTGATTCCGCTTCAATTAGCATCCCTTCAATTAGGTAGTTTATTATTCGGAATCGGCTCCGGGGTCGGCTATGCCCTGTATAGCATTTTCAGTAAGTTTGCACTAAAAAAATACTCCAGTTTGATCATTACGACTTACACATTTGTGGTCGCAGCCATTGTCTTATTGCCGTTTTTTCCATACAGCGAAATGGGGCATTTGCTGCTGGAGCCAGCGGTGCTTTTCTATGCATTTGGTCTGGGATTTCTCCCGACGGCGTTAGCTTATATTATTTATACATATGGATTAAACCAGACAGAGGCATCGAAAGCATCCATTTTAACAACGGTTGAACCGGTTGTCGCAACACTGATCGGTATCTTCATTTTTCATGAAGCATTTTCCTTTTTCCAAATGGTCGGGATGGTTTGTATTATTGGAGCAGTAATAATAATGCAAGTATATGCCAAGTCCCCAAAAATTGCTGCTGAAATAGAGGAACACTACTCAGCAAAGCAGCATTATTAAAAGTGAGTGTTCAAAAAGTCGCCGAATGAGCAGGCCGGCTAAGGTCTCAGGCGTCCTGTTACAACGCCGGCACTAGCACTTCCTGTGCGTCGCAAGAAGGTCGAGGCGGCGTAGCTCCCGGCACTGGGCTTGTACAGGAAGTGCTAACTTCTGCTGTTAGCGATTGTCGTGGGCGGTTTTAGCAGAAGATCCCCTAATGTCAACTCTAGAGTTAGCCGCTTATCATTTGATGAATTTTTGAACATCCTCTAAAAGTTTCTCGTCCACATGTATTTTCCCTCCTCGATTAGAGGATACTAATCGGAAAGTCAGGTATTGGGGGCATACGTATGGAAGAGAAAAAGAAACTGGATTTGCTTTCAATTGCTTCAGTTCCTTTGGTGATGACATTGGGGAATTCCATGCTAATCCCGGTATTGCCGATGATGGAGAAAGAATTGAAGATTACCTCGTTCGAGTCCAGTTTAATTATTACTGTTTATTCCATTATCGCAATTATTCTTATCCCAGTTACCGGTTATTTGTCAGACCGGTTTGGCAGGAAAAAAGTAATGATCCCAAGTCTGATTATTACTGCGATTGGCGGACTTATCAGTGGTCTGACTGCCATGCTGCTGGAAAATTCGTATTACTGGATTTTAATCGGCAGGTTTATCCAGGGAATTGGTGCGTCTGGCGCATTTCCAGTTGTACTTCCATTAATTGGTGATATGTTTAAAGATGACCGGAAAGTTAGCAGCAGCTTAGGGCTGGTGGAAACTTCAAATACGGCTGGAAAGGTACTAAGTCCCGTTATCGGTGCAATACTGGCAATGATTGTCTGGTATGTACCGCTCTTGGCTATTCCCGTTTTCAGCTTTATCTCGCTTATTCTTGTTTTCTTTTTACTAAAAGCACCAAAACAACAGGAAAATCCGGTTGCCTTCCGTGAATTTCTGAACACGACCAAAAAGCTGCTGGCCGAAAAAGGAAGATGGCTTTATGCAATCTTTGTAATCGGTGGAATTCTCATGTACGTCTTATTTGGCGTTTTATTTTATTTATCCACACTGCTTGAGGACACGTACAATATAACAGGAGTAATGAAGGGGCTTATTCTTGCTGTTCCCCTGCTTGCATTGTCTTCAGCCTCCTTTTTGACTGGAAAAAAGATTGGCAAGAACAAACAAGTGATGAAATGGCTTTCTTTTTCGGGTTGCTTATTATTATCGTGTTCCGTGTTTGTTATCAGTTTTTCAGAGCATATTGATCTGCTTATCGGTAGTTTAATTTTTAGTGGAATTGGGATTGGGATAACCCTTCCATGTCTTGATACTTTTATTACGGGCGGCATAGAAAAAGAACAAAGGGGAACAATCAGTTCCATCTACAGCAGCATGCGATTTATCGGTGTTGCACTAGGTCCCCCGCTATTTGCTGTCATTATAAAAACATCACATCAAATTCTTTTTCTATCAACTGCAGGTGTTTGTGTGGTTGCCTCGGTTCTTGCGCTTTTATCCATTAGACCAGCGAACCTGCAAAAGGCCAAGTCAAGCAAATAAGTTTTTAGGTACGTTACGATGTAAACAAACATTTCCTTGATACGTGTGATTTTGATCACGACATGAATCATTGAAAAGCATTATCATGTAAGCAAATCCACTAAGGAGGAAATGATAATGGGTACATTTACTGCTGAACATACACCAGCTGAGATTGTAAAGCTATTTCCAAAAGCAAGTGATTTATTCAAACGACGTCGTATCGATTTTTGCTGTGGTGGCGACAAACCGCTAAGTGAAACATTCACAAAAAGGAATTTGAATGAAACAGCTGTTTTAACCGAATTAAATGATGCATACGATACATGGCAAAACAGTGATCATGACGTAGTCGACTGGAGTGCTGTTCACCCATCAGAACTGATTGATCATATCGTTTCTACACACCATGCATACCTGAACGAAGAGCTTCCCGCTTTAGGGAAATTTGTAACGAAAATCCTGCGTGTTCACGGTGAAAAGCATAAACATTTACAAGAATTACATCGTCTGTATAACGAATTTAAAGTGGAAATGGAAGAACATATGATCAAGGAAGAAAATGAAGTATTCCCGCTTATTAAGGAATACGAAAAAAACCCAAGCGAGGAACTTCTGAATCATATTCGGAAGGCGAATGGCGGGTTGGGTGACGAACATGTAGCAGCTGGCAACTTTTTAAAGCGCATGAATGAAATTACAAATGGGTTTGAACCCCCAATAGACGCCTGCAATTCCTACCGCATTACCTATGCAAGGCTTGCCGATATGGAATCAGACACATACGAGCATGTTCATTTAGAGAATAACGTGTTATTTAAAAACTTGGCGTAAAGACTTTTCGCTCTCATGATAACAAAACTCCCCCCTTTTCCTTACAGGGGGGAGTTTTTATCTTTGTTCCTGCATATCATAGTACAGAAACATTTTGTGTCACTTTTTATTTATCTTTTTATCTTGTATCTTAAGTTACGTTTTAACCTATGTTATTATTGGATAAAGCTTTTTGTTTTGCTAGTACCAATTTTGCTTGTTTTTTTTCTAAGCGCATTTCAATTTGGTTGATACTTTTTTGATCTTGCAATAGTTCTTGTCTATTTTGCTTTACAAGTTGTTCAAAAGTTTGTGATTTCGGTCTCATTTTGCTACACTCCTTATTTATTGTTAACTCTATTATACCCTATTTTCTGCATTACAAATCGAAATTGTATGAACTTTTTGTTAACATTTTTTGAAAAGGTGGTAATAATTTGCAGCAGTTAATTAATCAGCAAGTAAAAAACATTGAAATATCCGGGATCAGAAAATTTTTTAACATGGTGGCAGATGAAACAGATGTTATATCCTTAACGATTGGGCAACCCGATTTTTATACTCCAGAACATATAAAGAAAGCAGCAACACATGCTATCGATCAAAACAGGACAACATATACACATAATGCAGGTATTTTAGAACTAAGAAAAGCAATTGCCGCCTTTAATGAGGCAAATTACGGGATCAGTTACAACCCCGAAACAGAAATCATCGTAACAACTGGTGCTTCCCAGGCGATTGACATAACCTTTCGTACGCTTCTGAACCCTGGTGATGAAGTTATTCTTCCTGGTCCGATTTATCCAGGCTATGAGCCTTTAATTACGTTGGCAGGTGCAAATGTGATTTATGCCGATACAACAAAAGATAATTTCAAGCTAACCAAGGATAACTTGAGCAACCATATTACAGATAAGACAAAATGTGTTGTACTGCCATATCCGTCAAATCCTACAGGGGCCTCTTTTACCAAAGATGAACTGCAGGAGCTGGTAACTGTTTTAAAACAGCATAACATTTTTATTGTCGCCGATGAAATATACAGTGAATTAGTTTATGATTACCGGCATGTTTCGATCGCAAGCTTCCCCGAAGTCCGTGATAAAACAATTGTTATCAATGGATTATCCAAATCACATGCCATGACAGGATTTCGGATTGGTTATGTCCTTGCGCCTTTTTGGCTCCGGGAACATATGCTGAAGGTTCATCAATATAATGTCTCCTGCGCATCATCCATTAGCCAGTATGCCGCACTTGAAGCATTAACCACTGGTGCAAACGACTCTGCTGCCATGCGTGATGAATATCGCAGGAGACGTGATTATGTTTATGAAAAATTAATCCATATGGGGTTACATGTAAATAGACCTGACGGGGCATTCTACTTCTTCCCGAAATTCCCGAATGCTGCGGTAAATTCATTTGAGTTGGGAATCCGTTTAGTTCGTCAAGGAAAAGTTGCGTTAGTACCCGGGGATTCGTTTTCCTACTTAGGTGAAGGATACATGCGGCTGTCATATGCGTACGATTTACCTACAATAAAAAAAGGATTAGCCAATCTTGAGACTTTTTTGAAAACGGGGAATTTATAGTTCAACGTGGGCACCTTTTGGGTAAAAGGTTGTCCAGGTTGGATATTCATCCATCGTTTCAATACTTAACCTTCTCTTTTTGTTTTATTTGTTCGTACAAATTTAAAAGTTTATCCAATTCCTGACTGGTTGTTATCGATTCCATACTAGTGAACCCTTTTGTCATAGCAACTTCAGTCATTTTTTTTCGTAAAAATTCGATGCGTTCCAGCAGATTCTCGATATCATTCATTTTTGCTCAAACGTACCTCCTTAATAAAGTTGATCAGCCATTTAACTTTAGCATAGTTATACAAATATTGACAAGTCTAAATAATTTTGTAACGGTTCATTCGAAAACAATGTTGCAAAAGGAGGTAGTCTAAAAGCAACAACACCACCTGTCATATGGATCTTTTGAACATTTTCACAAAGTTATTTCTCGTCCCTCCAGCAACGTTATGTTACCATATTATTAGGTGTGCAACAAAGAAAGGATGTTTCCATTGGTTGAGACAAAAAAGAAAAATGAATGGGTTGAATGGGGCAAAGCCATTTTTATTGCCATCCTACTTGCATTTTTTTTACGGACTTTTGTATTTGCTACTTCCATTGTCGAAGGAGAAAGCATGGAGCCTACTTTAGAAAATGGTGAGCGGGTAGTTTTTAATAAATTTATTTACCTTTTCGGTGAACCTGCACGTGGAGATATCGTCATTATTCAACGTCCAATCAAAAATTATGTAAAAAGGGTTATCGCATTACCAGGTGAGACAGTTAAAATGCAGGAACATCAGTTATATATCAATGGAGAGAAATACGAAGACACTTTTGTCAGCCAGGAAGCCATAAACCATACAGGCAACTTTGGACCTGTTCAGGTACCTGAAGATTGTTATTTCGTGATGGGAGATAACCGTGCAATAAGCAAAGACAGCCGAAATGGTTTGGGTTTTATTAATAAAGATACCATTATCGGGAAGTCTGAGTTTATCATCTATCCATTTGAGGAATGGTCAAGAACAAAATAAGAAAAAGTTTTAGCCTTTTTTAGCTTAAGGCGGGAAGCAGAAAACAGGGTCAGTCACAAAGCGTGGCTGACCCTTAATCCACGTATAGCTCCAGCGCCCAGAATCTTTTGTTTCTTCTTACTCATTATCAAAAATACAGTACCCGATATTCAGCAGTACGAGTACTAAGCATATAATTCCAAAGGCTGTTTCCCACATGAGCACGTACCCCCTCTATGTAATTTAAAACAAGCGGCAAAACATAACATAACAGCTTTTCATTATTAGCATACCAATAATTCAAGAAGAAATAAAGTGAAACTTCATTAAGTGACGGTTTCAACTAAATGCTAGTTGAACAACTCGGACTTTTACAGGTAGTTGTCCCCTACTCACCTTCCTATATTCTTTTACAGTCCGCAAGTGGGAATCTTACTGCCCGTTAAGGCGGGATAAAGCAGCATAATTGTATTGTTCCCTTTTTTTATGAACTAATGAAAACGTCCATACATTTTGTGTACATTTACATATAGTATAACTGTAAACGTCCAGGAGGTGAAATACGATGTCATTTGGTTATGGCGGCTTCGGCGGCGGTTGTGGCTGTGGCGGTGGCTACGGGTACGGTGGCTACGGATATGGCGGCGGTAATAACTTCGCGTTAATTGTAGTACTTTTCATTCTTCTAATCATAGTCGGAACAGCCTTCTATTGCTAACAAACAATTCCAGCTTGTGCTAATGCACTTAGCACAAGCGTTTTGTTATGATGAAATATGCCCTCATATATCAATCTCCTTCCGTTTGCTTGACGAAGGAATCTTCAGTTCTTCACGATATTTCGCAACTGTTCTTCTTGAAATAGTAATTCCTTTTTTTGTTTTGAAATAATCGGCTATCTTTTGATCGGAGAATGGCTTTTGTTTGCTCTCATTTTCAACGATATCCTTTAATAATAATTTAACCTTTGTCTGTGATGCCGAATTCCCATCACTTGTTGCCAGTTTGGAAGCAAATAATGATCGAATATCGTATGCGCCTTTTGGGGTTTGAATTACCTTATTCATGGTTGCTCTTGAAACAGTTGATTCATGCATATTAATTTCATCGGCTACCTCCTTCAAGGTTAGCGGCTGCAGGGCTTGAAATCCATTCATCAGAAAACGGTACTGCTTACGTACGATGACATTGACAATCTTTAAAATAGTTGATCGGCGCTGTTCCAAACTGTTAACCAGCCATTGGTAGCTTTTATAGTTTTCCTGAATGTAGCTGGATACCTCGTTTTTGCTTGTTAAAAAGTCTGCATACTGACTATTCAATCGAATTTGCGGTAAATACCCATCATTTAAATAAACGGAAAACCCGTTTCCTGCAGGCTCGACAATAATGTCCGGGTTTAAATAGTCAGCCTGAAAGTTGGATATACAACTACAAGGCTTTGGATCAAGATTCTGAAGACAATCGTTAACTATTTTCACCTCAGATAAAGATACGTCCAACTGTTTGGCAATCGTATTCCATTTTTTATTCGCCAATAGATCCAAATGCTCCCTAATCACACATTCCAGTAAAGGTTCTTCAGGATAATAATGGGTTGCCTGCAGCAGCAAGCATTCCTGTAAATTCCTTGCACCAACCCCAACCGGTTCCAACTGCTGTAACAGCTTAATCCCATTGTCTATTTCTTTTTTATCAATAGAACTATTTTCGGCGATTTCTTCTGTGTTTAATGGCAAATAACCATTTTCATCTAAATTCAGGATAAGATAATGGACTACTCTTCGTTCATCTTCCGTAATATCAAGCCACTGCATTTGTTCAATTAAGTTTTCCCGCATCCCTTTTTCCTGATTTGCAATATAATCAAATGTATCTGCGGTTTTATTGTTTCGATTGGGTTTATGATAAGGGACATCAGGGACTTTTTCCTCTAATTCGATTAAGGGATTTTCCAATTGCTGATCCTGCAGAAACTGATATAACTCATATGTGGAATACTGTAATAACTGTATAGCCTGTCGCAATTCAGTTGTCATTACTAGATTCAGTGTTTGTTTCTGTTGAAGTACAAGTTCCATTTTATTCTCCCCCCTGATAGCTTCATCAACATAGTGAATCCGCTTTCAATATATTATAATACTTTTTAGGGAAATAATCGATGGGTATGTAATTTAAGTTTACCTTTTTTCGCCGCATAAAACGGAATTATTTCACCTTAAGAGTCCTTTAGAAGGTTTTTTTTCGTTTTTATTGAAGGAAGCAAATTTTTAACCAGCACAAATAGACATACTTATCAGTATGTTTTTTCTTACTATTCAATTAATAAATTCAGAGTTGTAATGTTAGCTGCCGTGAACTTACTGGTTTCTCTATGTATTTAAAATGCCGAATGCCATGTTTGTCTTTTATCAATATGGCTTCCATCCCCGCTGAAAAACGATATAGAAACATCTTAATTTTATCCTTTGCTTTAATCCCTTTTGCCCGTTCAATCACGTCATGGAAAAATCCATTCTGCTTTTCTACTTTCAGCGTCATAAACGTTATCATAATGGAAACGAGTAAAAACATTCTTTTCAGTCTTGGCAATGTACGAACCCGAACATTTTCTAAGTCAAATTCCTGCTTTTGAACGCGAAACATTTCTTCGATACGCCATCTAGTAATATAAGCTTTCAAAATAGACAGGACCTCTTCCTTTTTTTGAACCCGTTTATTTGTAAGCAGCACCATCGGCTCTTTTCCGTATCCATACACCACAACCATAGTGAATTTTTGACCCTTTAGCGAAGGAATTTCCACAGTAAGATGAGAGACTTTCAAATCATATACGGTTCCCTTTATTTCAGAACGAAAATTGATTTTCCCTTTCCTTCTGATCGCTAAGTTGTGTACAGGGAATTTTTTATTCTGGTACAATAAATTCCGATTTTTCTTCAAACGAATGATAAAGTTATTTTTCTGCTTGAGGATCTTTTTCATGACTTCTATATTGTCATACCCACGATCCATCACAAAGGTTGCCTTCTTTGCCTCTACAAGTTGATTCACGTAATCCAAGCCCTTGTATGTTTCTTCATTTTCGCTGACAAATCCCTTTTCGGCGGCGGAGTACAGATGGGAATAAATTGAAATCGGGTGCTTTGTTTTCGGAGCCACGGCAATCATGTTGGTTGTCCAATATCCATTGCCTATCTTTCCTGTTGAACCATCTCTCACTTGTCCAAGTGCTTCCATTTTACTGGCAGTAGATTTCACAATCTCGGAATTATCGACTAAAACCAGATTATCTTCCTCTTGTAGAAAAGGTTTTACCATTTCCTCATAGTTCTCCAACAGCTCGGATGTTTCGTGAAATTCGTCCATGCGATTGGACAGTCGCTTGACGGTTTGTATCGCTTCAATGGGTTCTTCCAGAGCGCGTGCAATTTTAGTAAGCAAAACAGATCTGCCTTTTGCTAGTCCAAATAACATGTCCAGGATAAAGTTTTTGTTGGGTTTTTGCAGCCCTTGGGTTAATTTGGACGCAAAATGAAAAATGGAACGTTTTGTGGTATAAATTGATTGGTTAAATGTGTTATGATTAGACATAAAGAGTCTCCTTTTTGTGTTCATATATTTTGTTTTAACCCAATAAAATTTTAACACATTTAGGGAGGCTTTTTATTTTTCTTTTTCAATAAATGACGTACATTTTAAGCAAAAAACGTTAAAATAGGCATCAAAAAGTTCATTTATCACTAGAACTTTTCGATGCCTATTTTTTGTTGGAAGTCAATCATTATTTTTAGGTAAACTTAAAGTATGTAAAGTTTTTTAACAAAAAATCGAGTTTGGCAAGGTAATTTTCCAATTACATTCATAGCAGGTGTTCCGAATATTAATTAAAAAAATAGGTAGTCCCTGATCGCCGAACCACAACCCAGAAGTTGCATCGTTGCAAGGTTTTTTAGGGCTTTTTTTATTTAGAAACTCAAAGGATATTCACAAGGCGCAAATTTAGTTATAGTGCGTGTTCAAAAATTCGCCGGATGAGAAGGCCGTTTTTTTATTATCGTCTCCAACGACTTATGAATATCTACCTGGAAAATTTGAATAGCTAAAGGATTGCGCTTTCAAGTAAATCATTAAAACAGGAGGCAACACGTTTTAATTCCCCCATGGGGCGTTTAAAATATATCTAATTTTAATAGGTTTCTGCTATAATAAAAGAAAAAAGATAAAGAGGGATCAAGCATGTTGTTAAAAAATTTCTTCATTGGTCTATCACAAAACCAGCTTCTAAATAGTCTCGCCAAAAAATATGGTACCCGTCTCGGAGCACAATCTGTTGTTGCTGGAACCAATATGGAAGAGATGATCCAAAGTGTGAAAGAGCTAAATGCGCAAGGCATCTCTGCAACAATCGACAATCTGGGGGAATTTGTTTCAGAGAAAAAGGAAGCGACAGAAGCAAAGGAACAGATCATTGATGTAATTGAAGCAATCCATGAAAATAACGTTGATGCTCATATTTCCTTAAAACCGACACAGCTCGGACTTGATATTGATTACAATTTCTGTTTTGACAATTTAAAAGAGATTGTGACTAAGGCGGATCAATATGAGATATTTATCAATTTTGACATGGAGGATTATGACCATTTACAGCCATCCTTTGATCTTATCGATGAATTGTCGAAGGAGCACAACAATATTGGCACAGTCATTCAATCCTATTTCTTTGAGTCAGAAGCGAATATTAAAAAATATAAAGATTATCGTTTGCGTATTGTAAAAGGTGCATATAAAGAGTCCGAGAATTTGGCCTATCAGGACAAGCAAGATATTGATCATAACTTTATCCAATTGATTGAATATCACTTGTTAAACGGAAAATTCACGTCGATTGCAACTCATGATCATCATATTATTAATCATGTTAAGCAGTTTGTGAAAGATAACAATATTGCAAAAGACAAATTTGAATTTCAAATGCTGTATGGGTTTAGGAAAGATTTGCAGCTTCAACTAGCAAACGAAGGCTATAATTTTTGCACCTATGTACCGTTTGGCAGTGACTGGTACGGCTATTTCATGCGCCGCCTTGCCGAACGCCCGCAAAATATCAATCTGGTAGTCAGACAGGCATTCAACAAAAAAACCAACACTGTTATTGGTGTTGGGATTGGAGCGTTTTTACTTGGAAGGCTTAGTAAAAAAATAAATAGGTGATGATAGAAAGATGCGCCCCGCATCTTTCTTTCTTAATAAACACCGTTTTCGTGTACAATTAATATTGCTTCCCGCAAATGGACTAACACCTGATGATGTATAGGTTCTGTAAATTTAACCAGATAGATAACCCTCCTCCTAAGTCAAACCGCTATCCAATAATAATCCGCTCTTTTGGATAATGATATTTTCCTGACTTCTTATTTTTCTTGAACATAAGTAAAAATGTTATTATACCGACCCTGCCGATAAACATAAGGATCATGAGAATTATTTTGCTTAAAACGGTTAGTTCGCTTGTAATTCCGAGTGACAGACCGACCGTTCCGAATGCAGAAGTTACCTCAAATAAAAGCGCTGATAACGAAAACGGCTCCATGATCGACAACACAAGCAAAGAACTATAGACAAAGATGATAGCCATTAATGTGACGGTTACCGCCTTTAACAGATCTTCTTCGTGGACTTCCCGTCTGAATAAACGAATACTGTTACCGCCGCGGGCAAATGTGATCAGAAAGATAATCACCAGCGCGAAAGTGGTCGTACGTATCCCCCCACCAGCACTGCTTGGTGATGCACCGATAAACATTAAAAAAGACATAAAGAGATGATTTTGTTCCGTCAACTGGCTAACATCCATCGTTGCTAACCCGCCACTTCTCGTTGTTACAGATTGAAACAAAGAAAAGAAAAGAATTTCATGCCATGATTTATCGGCAAAAAAATGTCTGAAATCAAACAAGGTAATAAAAATAGTACCGATTACAATTAAAGCAAAAAAGGTGATTGTTGTGACTTTCGTAAACAGGGAAAATCGAAAGCGCTGATGATTTCCTGTTTTTGAAAACAAGTACTGCTTCACCTCTACCAAAACCGGATAGCCAATTGCACCAAATATGATGAGCAGCATATTGATAAACTGGACAAAATAATCATCCTGAAATCGAATCAGCGACTCACCGGTAATATCAAATCCTCCGTTTGTTGTCGCACTAATCGAACCAAAAAAACCATTCAAATATGCTTCGCCTGCTGTTGGGAAATATTGGAGAAAATACGTCCCCAAGATAATAAATCCAATAAATTCGATTGTTAAGATAACTAACAGAATTTGCTTGATTAATCGAACCATTCCTTCAAAAGTTGTCTGATTTTGGTCCGTCATAATTAGCCGACGTTCTTTCAAGCCAATTTTTTTCCCTAACAATAGCCAGATGAATGTGCCGATCGCCATTACGCCTACCCCACCTAATTGCAGAATCAGGGCAAGCAGAATAATTCCAGTTGTGCTAAACGTGTCTACTATGCTTATCGTACTAAGACCTGTAACACTCATTGCACTGACAGCGGTAAACAGAACATCTATCAGCGGGACATCAACCCCATCTTTATGCGCTACTGGTAATGCCAGCAGAATGGTTGAAATGACAACGGCAAGAAAATAAAACACCAGGATAAGCTGTACCGGTGATAATTTATTTACTAACTGGATTAATGGATGTTTCGAAAGCATGATGTAGTTACTCCTTATTACTTCAATTATTATATCAGTTGTTTCTTAAAAACTTAATCTCATTATAGCAGGCGTATTTCATTAATGCTTGCTTTTTCGGTAATTTTATATTTTTACCTGTTCCAAAAAAGGTGTCCAAGCGCAACTACTTTACCAATTCTATTTTAGCTGAAATGAAACCTTCCAATGATTTCAAACGTACCTATTTAAGGGAACAGTTCCAACATCGTATTATGGATAGGAGTAACGAAATATGAAAAATAAACAAAACAGCCTGAAAACCTTTATCTCACTCTTATTATCAACCAAGATTCCAAAACTGGCACTGACTATTGGTTTAATTGCAAGTGTTCTTACGACATTTGCGGGGTTAGCTGTTCCATTGCTCACAAAAAATTTGGTAGATGGCTTTTCGGTATCCTCGCTAAGTGCTCCACTTATCATCGCTATTGTTTCAGCTTTTATTATTCAAGCGGTTGTCAATGGGTTATCAATTTACCTTTTGACCGCTGTTGGACAAAAGATTGTTGCTAAGCTGCGTGAAAATATGTGGGTGAAGCTTATTCGATTACCTGTCAGTTATTTCGATAAAACGTCCAGTGGAGAAACGGTAAGTCGTGTTGTAAATGATACGAGTATCGTAAAAGACCTGATCTCGGACCATTTCCCACAATTTGTTACAGGAATTATTTCAATTATAGGTGCAATTACAATTTTACTAATTATGGACTGGAAAATGACATTGATGATGCTGCTTTCTGTTCCAGTAACCATTTTAATTATGATCCCATTGGGACACAAAATGGCGAAGATATCCCGTGGCCTTCAGGATGAGACGGCTTTATTTACAGGTCATATTCAACAAACACTAGGCGAAATTCGTTTAATGAAAGCATCTACCGCGGAACAAACCGAGAAAACGAAAGGTCTATCCGGAATTGAAAAACTACTAGGATTTGGATTAAAGGAGGCTCGTATCTTTGCGCTAATTGCTCCGATTATGTATCTAGTCATCATGGTCGTTATCGTCATGATTATTGGATATGGAGGAATGCGGGTTGCAAGTGGAACCATGTCAACAGGTTCACTCGTAGCCTTTTTACTCTATCTTTTCCAAATCATTATGCCAATAACTACATTTGCTATGTTTTTCACCCAATTACAAAAGGCAAAAGGAGCAACCGAACGTATTATTGATATTTTAGAATTACCATTAGAAGAAGGGAGAGATGGGTTGGACATCGATGTCGCAAACAAATCGATTTATGTTTCGAATGTGTCGTTTGCGTATAGTAAAGATGAACCTGTCTTGGAAAATGTGACTTTTACAGCCCAGCCTGGAGAAAAGATCGCTTTTGCGGGACCTAGTGGCGGTGGAAAAACAACATTATTCGGTTTACTAGAACGATTTTATAAGCCGACTACAGGAGAAATCCGAATCGGCAATACCTTTATCCAGGACTTATCCATGGAATCCTGGCGCAGTCAAATTGGTTATGTTTCTCAGGAAAGCGCCATGATGGCAGGTACGATTCGCGCCAATTTATGTTATGGTTTAAAGGATTGGGAAACGATACCGGACGAACGCTTGTGGGAAGTAGCTACAATGGCTTATGCAGATCAATTTATCAAGTCATTTTCAAATGGATTAGATACAGAAATTGGTGAACGCGGTGTCAAACTGTCAGGTGGACAAAGACAACGCATTGCCATTGCACGTGCCTTCTTGCGCGATCCCAAAATCCTTATGATGGATGAAGCAACCGCAAGTCTGGACAGCCAATCCGAAAGTGTTGTCCAGCAAGCATTAGCCCGGCTAATGGAAGGAAGAACCACATTTGTCATCGCTCACCGATTATCGACCATCGTGGATGCAGATAAAATTATATTTATTGAAAATGGGAAGGTAACTGGAAGCGGCACTCATCAGGAATTGACACAATCACATCCATTGTACCGCGAATTTGCCGAACAGCAGTTACAATAAATACAGGGAAGTTCCCGAGGTAATTGGGGACTTCCCTGTATTTATGATGCTTTATATAATTTTATCGATAACCCCGTAATCTTTAGCCTCTTGTGCTGACATGAAATAATCGCGGTCTGTATCTTTCTCAACCCTCTCTAATGGTTGCTCGGTACGTTCGGAGATGATTTCGTTCAGATGCTTCCTCAATCGGATAATACGCCTTGCATTGATTTCAAGATCACTTGCTTGCCCCTTTGCACCTCCAAGCGGTTGATGAATCATTACCTCACTATTTGGTAAAGCAAGTCGTTTCCCCCTCGCCCCCGCTAAAAGCAGCATCGCACCAAAAGAAGCAGCCATCCCCGTACAAATGGTTTGGACATCCGGCTTAATAAATTGCATCGTGTCGTAAATAGCAAAACCGGCTGAGGTTGATCCTCCTGGACTATTGATGTATAACGAGATCTCCTTATCAGAATCCTCCGCTGCAAGGAATAACAACTGTGCGACAATGCTGTTGGCTATCTCATCATTAATTTCTGAACCAAGCATAATAACTCGATCCTTTAACAAGCGTGAATAGATATCATACGACCGTTCTCCACGATTCGTTTGCTCCACTACGTATGGAATAACATTAGACATAATTAAACTCCCTCCTATGCCGCAAAGGAGATACCGCGTTTAAGCCCTTCCAGCCGTGATAATAATGCAGCTAGTTCTATCTGATAAAATGGAACCCACATCGTTTGCCCATCTTTCATTAAAATTGTGATCAGCACATAGGTTAAACTACTACCTGCAACAGGCTGAACAACAGGGCTTATCTCAGAACTCAGTCGCGAACTCGGATCTGCCATTTGCGGCTCCATCACTTCATTTTGATAAAGACGGACAATGGTGATTGGATCTCCATTGCGCAGTGCTGTCACATACGTTGACGTTTTATCTTCTTCCGGGTAAAAAACAGGACTATCATAGGTGATTGATTCTAACCTTTTCCGTGCACGATGGAGTGATGCTTTAACAGCACCCTCACTAGCATCGATCATAAATGCTATTTCCTTTGCAGTGTAACCAAACACGTCAGCGAGCAACAATGCTACTCGTTGTTTCGGTGTCAATTCACTCAGCGCAACCTCCATTGCCTTAAACGTGGCATCCGGCAAGACATTCTCTTCTTGCCCAACTTCAGTTAAATCCGGATTTATTTCTACATTTAATTTTCGTTTACGATACCCATCAATCCATGTATTGGAAGCAATACGAAACAAATATGCCTTGGAAATCGATTTTGGTTTTTTTAACAAATCTTTATACGCCTTCGCTAGGGTCTCCTGCATTAAATCATCGCCGTCCCATCTGGATTTTGTCAGTGAAGCGCAATAATTTCGCAGTACATGCATGTAAGGTTGAATCAAATCAGTAAATTCTTCATTCATTTCAATGGGAGTGCTCTTAACAAGCGGCCGCATGTTTTCCCTCCTCTAAAATCACCTTTCATTTATATAAACGAAAAAAGAATCATAAAAGATACGGGTATGTAAAATTTGTTTATATGCCTACATTATAATACAAATCTCATTTAATTACCTGGCACCCTGGGTTTTGATCATTACTATAAACTCCTCGTTCTGTTACAAATATTTTGCACTACCTCTAAACAGAACAGACATTTTGTTGTAAACTATAGCATAGTGTTTGGAAATACATAAAAATTTTTAGAGGAGAAATGAAAGTGAATGGTACCGCACACGCAGCAATTGGAGCAGCAACAGGATTTATTATCGCCAACACGTATCACACTACCCCTACTGAGACACTTTTTTTAGTTGGAATAGGGACTGTCTCAGCATTAATCCCTGATCTTGATATTGATGGGAAGCTTCGCGGCAAGATTACTTTATCGCATAAAATGATTCAGACTGTTGCGCAGCTGATCGGGATTCTAATGGTATTTTACAGTTTTTATGAGGGAGTCGATCAAGAAAGATATGTCGGTATCGGAATCGGGTTAGGAATGATCGTCATATCGTCCGCTATTAAACAAAAGCACATGTTAATCATTACCGGGATTGGTGTTTTAGCAGGCGGATATTCCCTGCAAGAAACGTGGTTGATGCTCCTTGGTATTTATATCTTAATCGCGTCCGTTGTTTCGCATCGCAGTTACACGCACTCGCTAGCAGGGATTATTTTTTTCGGGGTTATTGCCTCTAAATTGGAAGCATCATTTGGGATGGACGGTATTTTTTATACCTGTCTTGCCGGATATATCAGCCATTTGCTTACCGACAGTAAATTATTACCATTTAATAAACGAGGAATTAAGCTGTTTTTGCCGGTCTCGTCAAAAGAAATATAGTTTGGGACAGGCCCCCGGCGCTTCTACTTAAAGCGGCGAGGTCTGTCCTAAATCAATTCTTTAAATTTATTAATTAGCGACTCCCCCTGATACCCTTCCTCAACCAGTTCTTGCAGCATGTCTTTAATAATTCCTTTTTGCCGGTCGACAATTGTTCCCATAAATAACACATTGATATGTTCGCCAATCAAGTTTATGCCAATTATGGATGTAATAAACGTTGCAGGTGCATTGCTTTCTTTTGTAATTTTAACCTGAATCATAATTTGGTCTTTATTTTCCTGCAAACCCTCGAAAAATGTTTGATACGTATGATCCAAATAAGCTTCGATAACCCAACGATTCAGATCATCTTCCCGGTTAATAACCAAGCCGTCTAGTAAAGGGATCTCGTGCTGGATGATGTCTTCTTCAACGCTTTCAAGAATCTCCAATTTTTTTAATTTGAATGTTTTCATCCATCCACCACCTTCCCTTTGTGTACATTTTACCCGCCAATGTAGGACATTTCAATTTTTTTC
Organism: Virgibacillus dakarensis; assembly: GCF_900155625.1. Classification (NCBI taxonomy): domain Bacteria; kingdom Bacillati; phylum Bacillota; class Bacilli; order Caryophanales; family Bacillaceae; genus Virgibacillus; species Virgibacillus dakarensis. Next base: position 858,437 of record NZ_LT732553.1, on the reverse strand, counting down.
CGATTCTCATTTTTCTTTTCTGCTCGTTCATCGGAATAACGATCTGTTCTGCGATGCCACAGAGAAGCCAAATTCCGTTCAAGTTGTTCTTCTGTAAGTCCTTCCCGTAATTTTCCCCGAATGTCATAACCACTTGATGCAAATAAACAAGTATATAATTTTCCATCCGCGGAAAGCCGGATTCGCGTACATGTACCACAGAACGAATCGGTAACCGATGAAATAACCCCTATTTCTCCCCCACCATCTTTATAACGGAACCTGGAGGCAACTTCACCATAATAATTTTCTTCAGCAGCTTCAAGTGGCATTTCCTCGTTAATTTGTTTGATAATCTGTTTTTTGGAAATAACGTTTTTCAAATCCCAACCATTGTGATTGCCCACATCCATAAATTCAATATAACGGAGGATAATGTCTTTCCCTTTAAAAAAACGAGCCATCGGTAAGATTTGACTTTCATTCATCCCCTTTTTGACAACCATATTGATTTTTACCTGCAACCCAGCCTTTTGTGCCGCTTCAATTCCCTTTAATACGGGACGAATTGGCACACCCCTTCCATTTATTTCAGTAAATACGTCATCATCAATTGCATCCAGGCTAATGTTTACTCGCTTTAGACCGGCCTCTTTTAATTTTACCGCTCGTTTCGGTAATAATATACCATTTGTTGTTAATGCAATATCCTTAATTCCTGGTATTTCGGTTAACGCCGCAATCAATTGATCGAGGTTTTTTCGCAGTAATGGTTCCCCACCGGTAATCCGAATTTTTTCGACCCCGAGCTTGGCAAAAGCATTGGTAATTCGGATAATTTCATCAAAACTTAATAATTCCGTTTCAGGTAAAAAGGCGTAATCATTGCCAAAAATCTCCTTAGGCATACAATAGGTACAGCGAAAATTGCACTTATCAATAACGGAAATCCGTAAATCCTTCAGTGATCTGCCAAGTGCATCAGTAGTCGGTGACGTTTTCTCTGGCATTTATCTTCACTCCTTTAAAAAGTAGCCTGGCCGTCCATATCCTCGACAAGCAGCACCTCTACAACTGCTCCTCTCTGATATCCTCTTGTTCCGCCCGGCAAAACCATTAACGCATTCGTATGTGCGAGTGATGTCACCACATTTGATTTATCGATTCCGGCCAGTTTTACCCCGATATTACCACCTTCATAGGTTAAATAACTGCGAACAAACCTGGTAAATGGATTAGGTTTCGGAAAATCCTCTTGTAGTGTTGCCTTGATTCGTTTTAAAAATGGCTGCTTGTTGAACAAATAGTGCTGGATGATCGGACGGGTGAACAATTCAAATCCAACATAGCACGCCGACGGGTTCCCTGATAAGCCAAATAATAGTTGGTTTCCCCTCACTGCAACTGTGGTTACACTTCCTGGGCGCATTGCTATTTTATTAAAAAGCACCTCTGCGCCCAATTTCTCATAGATCGCCGGCATTAAATCAAAATCGCCAACAGATACTCCACCTGTTGTAATTAATATATCCACTTTACCAAGTACGTGTAAAATTGTATCATAACTGGAAGCAAATTCATCAGCTAATTTTCCAAAATAAATACACTCGCCACCGGCACGTTTGATCTGTGACATAATCATGTAAGCATTTGAGTTACGAATCTTTCCTGGCTGCAGTTCGTCTTCAACATCCAATAATTCCGTACCTGTTGCAATTATACCGACAACAGGTTTTTTCGCGACACAAACGTTATTGTAGCCAAACGTTGCCAATAACGCCTTTACCCCTGGGTTTATCAATGTTCCTGCTTCTATTAATACTTCCTCTTCTGCGACTTCTGAAGCTTTGGAAACAATATTTTGCCCTTCCTTCATTTTGCGTTTGATCGACATATAGTTTTTTCCGTTCTTTTCATATACCTTACAAACCTCAAACATAGCAACACAGTCAGCCCCATCAGGTATTTTTGCCCCGGTCATGATTCGGGTTGCTTGCCCTTTCTTTAATGTTTTCATGGGAATCTGTCCTGCTCCAATATGCTCCACCACCTCAAATTCAACCGGATGATCGATTGCGCCCTGCTTTGTATCAATGGAACGCAATGCAAACCCGTCGTATGGCGATTTATCAAATGGAGGGACAGGATGCTTGGCAACAATGGCTTCTGCAAGTCTCCTGTTATCACAATCATCTATAGAAATGATTTCCGATTCACCAAGTTTGCTGTGTTTCATAACATTTGTTACGGCATCAATCACTGGAATTGGTTTTCGCCTTTCCACCATTATATACCAATCCTTTCTACCAGATTTATCTATGTTAAGTGTAACAAAAATATTCCCTAATGGACATTTATCTTTATTATAACGCTCTTTTCCGAAATGAAAATATGATAAACATCACACTTTACCTCAAGTTCATGATTTGAAGTGGTTTTCTTTACGAGAATAAAATAAAGTGAAACTTAGTTCAGTGGGGTTATTTCCGCCTGTTAATGCGTGATAAAATTACCTGGTTACCCAAAAGTTATGTATAATTGTATATATTCAAGATTCACAATTTTATATAGGAGCGTTTTGGATGGTTAAAAAAATAGTACTTCTATTAGTGGTTTTAGCGTTCGTCACTGCTTGTTCCAAACATGAGTCGGTTGTTGTAAAAAAAGAAGCAAACGATGATCCGAACGAAAATCCTGAGCTAGTCGAACAAAATAATGATGATGACGCGAATGAGTTCATTGAATTTGCCTTGCCAGAGGAAAAATGGTTAATTTGAAAATGGTGCCAATTTTAAATTCCTATTTGGAAGCTTCAGCTAATCGGGCAGAAGCGATTAAAACCATGACTATATTACCGATTCAAGCGGGTAATGCCAATTTATATTTGCTCGAATTCTCCTGCAGCAATGATTTATGCTCCTACATATTGCTTGATCAAAGCAAGGATAATCCAGCATTACTTGTGGCAGATTTGGCAAGAACTGTCCAGTCAAAGCTTTCACCGGATAATTCAAAAATCCTTCTGCAGTTTAACCGGGAAGCATCGCTGCCAATCCCGTTAACAAACTTGGTTGTGGTTGATTTAGTGGAATGGGAACAGATTTCCTTAACAAATGAAACAAATGATTTACAGGTATTAGCCTATCATTGGCCAATTATTACAGCTGAATGGACTGACGATCAAACAATCACAGTATCATTACCAGACGTAACAGAGCCTGTCAACAAGCTTCTTCAACAATGGCAGGAAGCCGGAAAGCCGATAACTACTATAGACTTGCAACTGTCAACTAAGTAAAGAAAGATTTTTACCACTTAAAGGAAACGACCCTAAGTGTGTTCAATACGACTGAATAATATAACAATGAACAGAATAAGGCAATTGAAAATAAACCAAAAAGCAGCATGTACAACATGCTGCTTTTTATTCAAATATAAGCTTTTCCGTATGGTCTATCACCACTTTTTCTCCCTCAACTGTAAATTTAGCTTTGCAATATAAGTTATAGCTCCCCTTTTTTGTTTGTTTTATAATAGCTGCATCCTGCGGGTGATAACTGCCTCCTTCCTTTAACACTTTTGTAACCGGGCTTCCTGTATAATCATGATTTTTATAAGCTAGTGAGACAGCTATCAATGGTGTGTTGTGTTGTATTTCAATTGGTTCTTTACCCACGTACTGAATGGAACGATAAACCTTTATACCTTTATCAGCACGCTCAACCCGTACGTGCAGGATAAAATCCCCAGCCCGTTTCGAACTACTTTTATCCGTCACTAATTGTGCATTGCCTCGGGAAAATGCCCAAAGGCTAAATCCGCTTAAGCAAATAATAAATACGATAAAAAACAGCACTTTCCTATTCACCACATATCCCCCTGATCTTTATTATTTATTATGACGAAACAAGTCGTAAAAAAGTTTCATTTTTAGGAAATAAGATTAGCATATTCAGGTAAAAAATAGAACGCATATTTTAAACGAAAAAAACAATTATAACTAGTGATGGTTGAAAAAAAAGGGAGGAATTCATGTGACTGTATCTTCACAGGTAAAACAAACAATTGCTGGATTAAAAAGTGCTCAAGCGAGCTTTGAACAATTTGCATTACAAACTGAAAATAAACAGGCAAAACAGTTGTATCAGAGTGCCGCTCAACAAACACAATCGCTTTTACAACAAGTTGAACCACGAGTACAACAAATCGAGCAGGAAGAACCACAGTATAAACAGTAGGAAAAAATGGAAGTATATGTGTTTGGCTGCACTTCGCAAAAGTGTTTCCAACATTTTTCCAGGGCTGGTTCTAGCCAGCCTCCTTCCTACATAAGGGGTGATCACAATGAAGGTTAAAAAATTAATCGTGTGGTTTGGTCTTATTCTCTTTTTAACTGGTTGTACGCAGGGTACAGATACCGATTCTGCAAACAATGATCAAAATGATGAATTCACCAAATTCACCAAGATTTCCTCCGATAATTTTATTGATCAGGATCCAGCAAATCAGGCTAAAAAGGTTCTGACTAAATACGAAGAAATTAAGACAATTAAAGCGGTGAATACATCCAAATACCTTGTTGTGGGGATTGAAGTGCACCACAACAAACGATTTCAATTAACCGATTTGCGTAAAAAATTCACCAAAGCGCTGAAGAAAAAGTTTCCAAAATTCAAGACAGAATTATCCACCGATAAAAAAATGCTAATCGAACTCGACCGTCTTGAAAATGACATTAACGGAAACAAAATTTCCAACAAACAGCTGGAAAAAGAAGTGAAACACATTATCAAACTATCCAAGGAACAGACCTGACACTGGTCGAATGGGGAACCATCTTCTAATTTTCAAGGAAAAGAGTGATTGGAATGGCAGATAAGAAAAAGAAAAATTTACCTCCACAAGCACAAAGATACCAAGCATTTCAGCAGCAGCGCGAAGTAAAAAGACCATTAGTAAAAAATTGTATCAAAGCATTTTTAGTAGGTGGATTTATCTGTTTTATCGGCCAGCTCATCTCAACGTTTTATATTTATTACTTTGATTTCACCGAGCAAACTGCCGGAAATCCCACTACTGCAACACTTATTTTTCTTACGATGCTGTTAACCGGATTTGGTATTTACGACCGGATTGGTCAATTCGCCGGAGCAGGATCTGCTGTACCGGTTACTGGTTTTGGAAATGCTGTTATCTCTGCCGCAATTGAGCATCGTACAGAAGGATTTGTTTTAGGTGTTGGTGGCAATATGTTCAAACTGGCTGGCTCAGTCATCCTTTTTGGTGTATTCTCCGCTTTTATCATTGCATTGATTAAAACCATTTTAGTTCAATGGGGTGGATTGTAATGTTAACGGGGCATAGAACCTGGATTTTTGAAAACAAGCCTGTCATCCTGTCCACTGGCACTGTTGGTGGCCCATTTGAAGCAAATGGAAACATCCCGAAAGATTTTGATTTGCTTCATGATGATATGTGGCTGAAACAATCCTCATTTGAGCAGGCACAACAAATGATGCTGGAAGAGGCATGCCAATTTGCTATAAAAAATAGCCCAATTGATAAAGGGCAAGTCGAATTTTTTTTTAGCGGGGATTTGATTAACCAAATTACACCGACTAGCTTTGCCGCCAAAACAATGGGGATTCCCTATTTTGGATTATTTAATGCATGTGCAACATCGATGGAAAGTTTAGCGTTAGCTGCATTTCTGATTAATGGAAATGGTGCAAATTATATTTTAAGTGGTTGTGCCAGCCATAATGCAGCAACGGAAAAACAGTTTCGCTACCCGACAGAATACGGTGGACAAAAACCACCAACTGCACAATGGACAGTAACTGGTGCAGGTGTTGCATTAGTTGCAAAAAACGGAACCGGTCCACAGATTACGGCAGCAACCATTGGTAAAGTAGTCGATTTGGGGATGACCGATCCATTTAACATGGGCGGTGCAATGGCTCCGGCAGCGGTTGATACGATTACCGCGCATTTTAAGGAACGGGATGTCGATCCATCCTATTACGACTTAATTATCACGGGTGATTTGGGTCATGTCGGCAGGGAAGTATCGTTTGACATGTTAAAAAAACAAGGCTTGCAATTGGAAGAAACAAAATATGTTGATTGCGGGCTCACGATTTACCGGGAAGACCAGCCCGTTCAATCAGGTGCAAGTGGTGCTGCATGTTCCTCGGTCGTCACCTATGGCCACTTTTTGAACCGTATGCGAAAAGGAGAACTTAATCGTATTCTTGTTGTTGCAACTGGAGCGCTGCATTCTACATTAAGTGTACAGCAAAAAAATCCAATTCCGAGTATTGCCCATGCAGTTTCGATCGAATCAGGGAGTGATCTATCATGATATTTTTCTGGGCATTTGTTATTGGTGGAGCAATTTGTGTAATCGGTCAAATCATGCTAGATGTTTTTAAACTGTCACCCGGTCATACATTAAGTATTCTTGTCGTTGTTGGCGCCGTATTAGACGGGGTTGGTTTATATGAACCGTTAATCGATTTTGCCGGTGCAGGGGCTACAGTGCCAATTACGAGCTTTGGTAATTCCCTTGTTCATGGAGCAATGGCTGAGGCCGAAGCACATGGCCTGATTGGCGTCGTAACTGGTATGTTTGAAGTGACCAGTTCCGGGATATCCGCTGCAATCGTATTCGGCATGATTGGTGCACTGATTTTTAAACCAAAGGGATAGCGGTAGATAAGCACCCGTTTGGTCTGAAATGCGGTTCGGATGATTGCCAGTGAAGTGTGAAAAGCGTTGGATAACAGCTAGCAAGCAAGAGCATTATTTATATTGGAACTCGTCTTCAGAAAGGATGAACGTAATGACTGTTGGATCACAAGTAAAAGGCTGTTTTTCTTCAATCAAGAGTGCAGAAGCTACATTAAGCTTATTAGCGAATAAAACACAGGATCAACAAACAAAAGAAGTATTTGAAAATACACAAAAAATCTTGTCAGAAGTAAAGGAAGACCTGCAGCAGCAAGTTATCTGGCTGGGAACAGAAGAATCACAATACAAATTCTGATCGGAAGTTTGCTGTCTCGGTGATAATAGCAGGTTATACGTTCCTTGTTAAGAAAAGCGCAAGCGCCCGGTTAGCGACGTATAAACTGGACTGAACCGCAGGAGATAAAGGAAACATGCCCCTGCAAAAGGGGTAGACGTGAGTTGGACGCAAAGTCCGCTTTTAGTCGGCCCTCCTTTGTCAAGCGAGCCGATGTTGACTTATCGTAGTGAAGGAGTGTGAAGTTTGCTTGGCTTTAGCGCTGGAGCTGGACGTCGCCAACTCTGACGTAAGCAGAATAGAGCCTAAATTTTATACTTTCTTTACTTCTCAAAAAGGATCGGGCCGGCCAGGTCTCAGGTGCCCTGTTGGAACGGCTGGCGCTAGCACGTCTTGTCGCGTCGAGGTACTGGACGACACAACTTCGCGAGAAGAGCTTACCCAGATGTACTGACTTCTGCATTTGCTATTGACGTGAGCGGGTTTTAGTAGAAAATCCCATACTGCCAACTGGAAACATCCAACTTTTTGAATAACCTCTCTAGAAAGGAATATGTACTATGCCAGAATGGGTAGAGATTATTATCAGAACACTTGCCACGATCGTTGCCCTTTTTCTCATTGCAAAAGGACTTGGCAAAAAACAGTTATCAGAAATGAACATATTTGAATATATCACAGGTATCGTTATTGGGGATATAATTGCCGTACATGCAACAGAACCGGAGTCCAATCTTCTTTATGGTGCTATTGCTGCTTTTTTGTGGTTTATCGTCCCATGGGGTGCAGAGTATCTATCGATGAAAAGTAAAACATTCCGTAATTTTATCGGCGGAAAGAGTACTGTTTTTATACAGAACGGAAAAATAATGGAAGATAACCTGAAAAAAGAACGATATACTGCCGACGAATTACAGGAAGCCTTGCGTGATAAAAATATCTTCAGAGCAGCAGATGTTGAATTTGCCGTTTTGGAGCCATCCGGTACATTAAGCGTTCTGCCTAAAAAGGAAAACCGCCCGCTAACAGCAAAGTATCTTGGAATAGAGGTTCCACCGGATAAACAGCCGGAAACGGTTATTATGGACGGTAAGGTTTTACATGAACCGCTGGCAAACCTGTCATTGAATGTTAACTGGTTAGAAACAGAGCTGGATAAACTGAACGTCAGTATCGAAAACGTTTTTGTTGGTGAAGTTGATAGCGATGGCCAATTAACGGTTGATTTATACGATGATAAAATTGCAGTACCTGGCCCGACAGAAAAACCATTGCTGCTAGCAACACTGAAAAAATGTCAGGCTGACCTGGAGCTTTTTGCCTTGGCTACGGAAAATGAACAAGCGAAACAGTTGTATCAGAAGAACAGTAAAAAACTGACGTCTGCGATTACACGCATTACGCCCTACCTCAAATGATAACGTTTGAAGTAGGGCTTTTCTTGCTCATCCTTCTGTTCAACATGTATGATAAAATATGTTATACATCTTGTTACATAAAGGAGCATAACCAGTATGAGAGAAAAACTGAAAGCTTATCGTTTCCCGTTAATTCTTCTTGTCTCCATCATTGTCGGATCGGTCATCGGGCTTATTTATGGTGATAAAGCAAACGTAATTAAACCACTAGGAGACATATTCCTTAATCTTTTGTTTATGGTGGTGATGCCCCTTGTTTTCTTTTCGATTGCTTCGGCGATTGCCAACATGAATAGTATGAAGCGACTTGGGAAAATAATGGGATCCATGATTACCATTTTTATTGTTACCGGAATTATCGCGTCAGTTGTAATGTTAGTTGCAACTGTACTGTTTCCACCAGGTTCAGGGGCGGATATTCCATTGGAAACACCAGATGACGTTGAACAATCATCATTAGCTGAACAGCTTGTTCATACATTTACCGTACCGGACTTTGTTGATCTATTTTCAAAAGATAATATGCTTGTCCTCATTATTTTCGCTGTACTGGTTGGGGTTGCGACCGGCTTATCAGGCGAGCAAGGGCGCCCGTTTGCCAAATTTTTATCAAGTGGATCAGAAATTTTTATGAAGCTTGTCCAATTAATTATGTACTATGCTCCAATTGGACTCGGGGCTTACTTTGCCTCCCTGATCGGTCAGTTTGGCACCGATTTGATTGGTGATTATGCAAAAGCTGTCCTGATTTATTATCCTGTTGCTGTATTGTATTTTGCGATTGGCTTTACCTTATATGCTTTTTTATCGGGGGGCAGAAAAGGGATTGCACGCTTTTGGAAGAACATACTAAACCCTGCTGTTACCGCGCTGGGGACAGGCAGCAGTATTGCTTCTTTACCTGTTAACCTTGAAGCAACAAAAAGAATGGGTGTCCCGAAAGATATCCGGGAAACCGTATTACCGCTCGGTGCCACCATTCATATGGACGGTTCATGTCTCTCTGCCATGTTGAAAATTGCATTTGTTTTTGGCGTGTTTGATATGGATTTCACCGGAATTGACACGTTTTTAACAGCAATTGGCATCTGCCTGCTCTCCGGGATTGTCATGAGCGGGATTCCGGGTGGTGGTTTTATGGGTGAATTGATGATTGTTACCTTATACGGCCTGCCAATAGAAGCATTGCCAATCATTTCGGCAATCGGGGTTGTAGTTGACCCACCAGCAACTATGATTAATGTTACAGGGGATTCCGTATCAAGTATGCTCGTTACCAGACAGCTGGAGGGAAAAGGCTGGATGGAAAAGGCCGAAGCCGAGTAAGGTTACCAGGAGATTCCAAAGCGCACCTTGCATTTGTAAAAAGGTGCGCTATTCAATAGTTCCGCTTTTCTTATCTATCCTTTGCAATTTCTTTTCTATTTGGCACAAGTGGCGGCTGCTCAAGCCATCTGTTTTTTGTCATCATATTAAACCATTCTTTGGTAACCATCAGATTTTTCAATATGATCTTTTCATAATTAACGACAAGGTCAGTTCGCATTGCTGCTGCAAGCCCTGCTCCATGATAAGCTTGGGAGGTTTGTAATAAAAAGCCAATATGATACAACATTAACTTATCGGAAAAGGGAGATTCTTGCGAAATTGTAACCTCTGTTTCCCAGGACGTTGGGACGGGTAAATTATCATTCTGCAATATCTTACTGAATGATTGGATTTGTTCTTCCGAGGTTTTCTGTGCTGAGTTTAAAAATTTCCTGATTTCTTTTGATTGTGTAACTTGGCTAAAGGCAACAGATAGTGTTTTCTCCAGTATCTTCTTTTTCAGATTAAAGGAGATACTGATAATTTCGGTTGCAGCTAATGGACGTTGGTTCCCAAAATATCCATCCGTAAATTGCTGACTTGAGATAAATTCGGGGTTCTTATCTGGATAAAGGTATGGGTCCCTTTGAAAATGACCCTTTTCTACCAGTAATTCAATCGTTTTGTGATACATTTTCTTACCATCATCATCACAGGAATCATAAAAATGGCGTAAATCTTTTCTGACGGAAGCACTAAGCGCTGTTGTATGTCCCAATAGCCCATGCAGCGTCATAATGTGTAAGTAATGTAAACAGAATATGTCTGAAAATAACCTTTTTGCCCCTTGATTAAGATCTGACTCGGTAAACCCGATCGGAATTGGAAAACCCTCGTTATCGATGAAGGTTGTAATTTGTTTTTTTTGCTTAGCAAACGTTTCGATCGCCTCTTCAAACACACAGCTTATTTTTTCATCTTCTATAATAGACAGCATATATTTATTCATTATATCAATTGCTGTTCCATTAACATACTCGTCCCACAGTGTGCCTATCTCAGAAGATGTTAATTTTAAATCATTTTTATCCACATCATCACCTCATATTTATGGTTCCCATTAATGATGGTTTTATTGATATGTTACAGATTAATTTCCATTTCCACTATCTTATTTCATCCATACCTCGCAATACAAACTTGGCGACGAAGGGGACGGAATCGATAGGTTTATATCATTTTTCTTCCCTCCGTTTAACTGCGGATGTTTACCAGTTGGTTGAATGTGGTAAAGGATTTAAGAGAATAATGGGGGGTATACGGAAATGAAATTTAACCGAATTGAAAATGGCAAGCTGCTCGTGGAGCTGGATAAAACTGAATTAAGCGACTTATTGGATGCCCTGGAATCGTCTCAAAATGAGAAATTACTACGGGACATGGATGAAATAATTTATACCTATTATCGTATCTTAGAAAAAAGACATTCTTCTAGTTAAGGGGATGTCTTAATTATTATTCTTCTCGTACCTGCTTTTGTCCCACCCGTAGACAATTTATACTGCATTTCATCGTTTCCTGTATTACTATTAACGTATGTCCATCTCCTAATCTTTCAATTTTTAGAAACATCTTGATGGCAACACTTTTCTTGCCAATTCGCCAAAAGCACCTGTGGAAGAGTTAGGAGGATGCAAACAAAATGAAGAGCCTGAAAAATGTGTCCAACGATTTATTAATTGAGGCTTTTATGAAGGCAATTGAATTAAAGCTGGACCAGGATTTTTGCGATTTAATAAAAGAAGAAATAAATGATCGCGGATTAATGATCCAATATCAAAAAAATTCACAAGCCTAAAAAACAATGAAAATATAGAACAGAAAGGTTGGGGTAAACCAAGTTAATATTACTTTTAGGAATATCTAAATTATCTGTATAGCAGCGAATAAAATTTTTGAAGGCGTTACAGGAGTGTTTCTGGAAAAAGGGATTAAGGGGGTGGGCAGTCAGATAAAAAATCCTTGGGAAAATCCCATCACTACTGCCCGTTTAAAATAATATGTATGATATAAATGCAATTTTGGAAACCATCTTAAAACGGAACCATCAGGAATTCCAACCCTTGCCCCTTTTTTCCTGATTGACAACCCATAACACCCACTTTAATTCTTTATCGGATAATTCCCGGCCTAATTTTTCTTTAAATTCCTCAACCAGTATGTCAAACCTGTTCAAGCTGTAATTCCTCCCTGTTGTGTATAATCTGTTCTCTACATTACACTATTTTACCAGTTTATTAGTTGGAAAAATACCGATAACATACCGACCACTCCCAGTGGAATAATATCTCCTCAAACCAAAAACGACCGAATCCTTGATGCAGCTTATGAAACTGGTCAAAAAAAATTCCTGCATTATCGATTATTTCATCGTTTTTCATTATATTTCATCCTCACGCTCTTTATATATTTTGGTATTTTCTCCTGTATGACCTATAATATTCAGATCTCTTGTATTACTTCTTTCAACTTGATGAAAGTTTCTTAATTTACAGTACTGTTGTGGTTAACTGTTATGAATTGTAACGAATTTGGCAACAATAATGGAACACAGATTGCTTTCGTATGAAAAGAGGCTTCTAAACATGGCGAAAGGAGGAAGGATTCCTTATGAGAACATAACAGACGCTCAGGAAGTACTTAGCAGATTGACGGTTGAATATTGGCCTGAACAATAATTTTCTAACGTTCAAATGGTGGTTATGGATAACGTTTTCATCAAGTCAACAACAGGAAGTGCTGACTTCTACTGTTGGCGATTGTCGTGGGCGGTTTAAGCAGAAGATCCCGTGCTGCCAATTCTAGAGTTCGCTGCTTATCATTTGGTGACTTTTTGAACATCCTCTAATAATACTCAATACCCATTAACAGAAAAAGAAGGATTAAGATGAAAAACAAAAACACTTATAAATCACCAATAGCAGCCATGCTGTGGTCACTTGCTTTACCGGGGTTTGGTCAATTATATAATGGGGATTTCCTTTTAGGAATAATTTTGATGGTATGGGAAGTTATATTAAACTTGCAATCACATTTAAATCTTGGAATCATGTATACATTTAAAGGAGATTTTGAAAAAGTTGACCAATTGCTGAACTTTGAGTGGGGACTATTTTACCCGTCCGTTTTCAGCTTCTCATTATGGCAAGCGTACAATCGTGCTAAGGCGATCAATCACCGGCATCAATATAATAAAGAATTGAAGCGGGTTTACTTGACTGGTTTTTTTATTGGCCTGGTAACCGGTATGAATATGGGGATAAACTGGCATGAGGGCTTTCTTTCAACTATTTCACCAATTTTTGAGACACCAGTTTTTAGCGGGATTGTTTACGGTCTGACTTGCGCGTTTGTTGGTCATCTGCTTGAACTGGGATTTAAACGATTTAGAAGATCAGACTAACAAGCATAATGATGTAACATCATGCATAAATAAAGAAATTTCTGAAACTGGTCAGTCATTCAGACATTGGTTTAGTATTTATTTCCGGTAAGTTTTTTAACTTGATTCAATTACATTCTATCCGAGTCAGCACTATGATTTCAAACCAACAAGTACAGAACCACCATGTAAGTGATCCTGCACTCATGGATAAACTTTCTTGTCCTAGCCTTTATTACTAATCCGAATCGCTACTTTCCCAAATTGCTTTCCTTTGTCAAGATAATCCATCGCTTCCTTGGCATCTTCCAATCCAAATGCCCTGTCAACCACCGGATGGATCTCATGGGTTTCCATAAACTGCAGCATTTCATAAAGCTCTTCCCTACTCCCCATGGTCGAACCGAATAACTGGTACTGCCCATAGAAAAAGTCGCGTAAATTAAGGTCAACCGTATCCTCTGTTGATGACCCGAAGACAACAATTCTGCCGCCTTTTTTCAAGACCTCAAGTGATCTGTTAAATGTTGCCCGTCCAACACTGTCAATAACGAGATCGACCGTTTCATCTTTTAATGCCTCTAGCCAGTCACTTGCCGTATCAAGAACGTGATCAGCACCTAATTTTTCTGCCGCTTGACGTTTTGCTTCACTGCGGGAGGTTACAATCACACGTGCACCTATATTTTTCGCGAATTGAATAAGGTATGTCGCAACACCACTGCCGGCGCCAGGGATAAATACCGTTTCCCCCGCTTTTAATTCACCTTTCGTAAACATCGCCCGATAACCTGTCAACGCAGACAATGTTAATACTCCTGCTTCATCCCACGTTACGTGTGCAGGCTTTTTCTCCAGTTGTTCAGCTGACAGGACAATTTTTTCAGCAAACGTACCATTATCAGGCATTCCTAAAATATCAAATTCCTTTGGTGGCGCAACACTATTTTTATTCCAGCGTAAACTAGGGTTAACGATCACTTCATCGCCAACCGACAACTGTGGGACATTACTACCGACAGATTCAATGACACCGGCGCCATCTGAACCGATCACAAGAGCTGGGACACCCTCCTCCCGGCGACTCGCGATGAACAGGTCACGATGATTAAGACCAGCAGCTTGAAGGGCAACAACTACCTCCCCATCACCTGCCTGTGGGTCAGCGATATCTTTTACTACCAGATTACCATATTCATGTACAAAAGCTTTCATCAGAATCATCCTTTCCAACTATGTATACTACTTGTTTAACTTTCATTTTACCGTTCACCTTTTGCAGCACCGAAAAACCAATTCAACCCCGATCAGCATTGTGTGCTCCGATGTTTGTACTTTCAAGTTTCCGCTCTGGAATTGTTTAACCAATGTATAAGCACCAATCATGCTAGAAAGTAGTAAGGAATAACTGTAAAGTATACTTACCGCTAACCAAACCTCCTGAGAAACGTCTCCAGCTGCTCCTGATTCGTAATATCATGGGATAACAACGGCACATAAAAGCGTTGCTTATCGGGAAATGTTGCTGCAATCATTTTTAGGTATTGCTTTTCATGCTCTTTCCGCCTCGAGAAAAAGTCCCCATCAACGTCATTGGGCAACACCTTGTTTACAATTAATGTTCGCACATGTAAATGATATTTATCAAGCAATTCAATGGCTTTTTTTGTTTCCAAAATGGGAAGCCGTTCGGGATTTAAAACAAACACAAATCCTGTCACGTTTCCATCCAATAAAAGATCCCTCGCCTGCGAAAAACGCTGCTGTCTCGTTTTTAATACATCGTAAATCGGATCCTCAACCGGTTCGCCATCATTCAGCAGCTGGGTATAATTGTCATTTGTCTTTTTCCGTTTTTCCAGCATACCTTCAATCCAAATACCCATCAGCTCAGGCAATGATAACAGGCGAATGGTGTGACCCGTTGGCGCCGTATCAAAAATAAGTTTATCAAAATGCTTGCTCTCTTCCAAAATGATTGTAATTAACTTATCAAATAACGCTGCTTCATCGGCACCCGGTGATGCTTTTGCGGTATCCAGCTGCCGATGAACCTCCGCAATCATTCCGGAATGAACTACACCTTTAATATTTTCCTTTACTCCTTTTATATAATTGTTTGTTTCGATCACGGGATCAATTTCTAATGCTTGGAGCCGGTCTGTTATCCTTGTTATTGTCCCACCGATTTTATGATTAAAAATATCCCCCAAATTGTGTGCTGGATCTGTCGAGACCAACAACGTTTTATACCCATCCTTGGCTGCTTTCCAAGCAATTGCAGCAGCGGATGTTGATTTCCCAACCCCTCCTTTACCACCGACGAAGATAATTTTTTTCGTGAATTCCTGCATGATAAAAACTCCTTTTTACGGGCCTTTCCCAATGTACTAACATAATAAAACGATTGAAAACAGACGCTGGATAGCCTTAAATCGTTCACAACCATGATGCTTACACGTTTAAGCAGCGGGTTTTTGTCCCTTTTTCTAGCAGCAGCGGATTCCGGTCAGCGGTGATTTTTCTATACCCATCCGCAAATGCCAATCATGGAATTTTTCGATCATATACGGATATAACTCCAGTGTATAATAATAGACTGGATTAGGGATACCAATCATCTCTGAATAAAGCAGCAATAAAAATAAATCATCCTGATCTCTTAATTCCCGGGCTATTTCCTGGCGGTGCGGCATACTTAAAACTTCTTCATAATAGGCAGCCAGTTTTTTTAATTTATCGATCATATTTTCACCCTCCTCTTTCTCGATACCGAAAAGGGATCATATCGTTCATGATCCCTTTCATCATCATTGGAATAAACCTCACTATTTCACATTGATATTATCACCCGGAATATCATCCCTTTTACCTGACAATGCCGCAAACGCTGTCAAGGTAATCCAGACGGCGAATACAAAAATGATTGCACCAAACACAAACAATAATGTGTTTGATTCAGTCCCGAACCATGACCATTGAAAGACAACCTGCTGAAACATGGCATATAGCGTCATAAACATTAAAAAAATCATTGGAATCAACGCGATTGCATAATTTCGGCCCAAACGTTTTAACCAAATTGCAATCATTAATAAGCTAATTCCTGCCAACAACTGGTTGGACGTTCCGAATAACGGCCAAAGGAGATATCCGCCTGAGCCAAACCCTTTTGGTCCCTCCGGTATAAGTACTAGCGCTGCACTCGATACAACCGAAATCGTTGTTGCAACATGCGTTTTTGTTAAAACCGGCATTTTGTATTCGGATCCTAGTTCAGCCACGATATACCGCATAAGCCGTACGGATGTATCCAGTGTTGTTGCTGCAAAGCTTACAACAATGATGGATACAATTGTTGTCGCAACCTCAGGCGGGATCATCAACCCTGCCGCAAGCTTACTCGCACCTTCAACAAAAACATTCAGTCCAGCCCCGTTTGCAGCTGTGAAACTACTGTAGGTGGCCAGGAATTCATCTGTATTGGCAAAGAATGTTACAACTGCAATAATCGCAACTAATGCCAAAGCTCCTTCACCGACTGCCCCTAAATAACCAACCATACGCGCATCTGTCTCTCTATTTAGCTGTTTAGAGGATGTTCCGGAAGACACAAGCCCATGAAAACCGGATATGGCTCCACAGGCAATCGTAATGAATAATAATGGGAACCAGGAAACGTCTGTACCTGTATGTGTCACCGGAGCCGTAATATCCGGATTTGTGAAAATAAGTCCTAAATACAAGATTGCCAGCCCAACGACGAGCTGATGGGAATTAATGAAGTCGCGCGGCTGCAATAACTTCCATACCGGTAATGTGGATGCAATGTATACGTAAACCATTAAAATAATGATCCAAATGAAAAACGCGGTCGAGATAGAACCCAAACCAAATAAACCGCTTCCATCTTCTCCGCCCATGTACTGTACCAAATCGATTTGCAGAAAATCTACCTTACTTGCGACGACCGCTGCAATATACATAATGGCTAGCGCTATTAACGACGGTACAAGCATTTTCTGTTTCCGCTTATAAACAGCATAACCAATCCACACAGCTAAAGGAATTTGGATAAATACAGGCAGCACACTAGCCGGGAATGAAATAAACAAATTGGCAATGACCCAGGCAAACACGGCGTTTACCATTAAAACGAGAATAAGAATAATAAACAAAAATAAGATCTTTGCCCGCTGCCCAATTAGTTTGTTGGCGAGCGTACCAATTGATTGCCCTTTATTGCGGACAGACAGTACCAATGTACCAAAATCGTGGACGCCAGCAGCAAAAACGGTGCCTAAAATAACCCATAAAAAAGCTGGCAGCCATCCCCAATATACTGCTATAGCTGGTCCAACAATCGGAGCTGCACCTGCAACAGATGTAAAGTGATGCCCCCAAAGCACAAACTTATTCGTAGGGACAAAGTCGACGCCATCTTCATATTTATGTGCAGGCGTCTGATAATTCGGATCCAAACGAAAAATCTTTTCCGCGACAAATTTTGAATAGTACCGATAGCCTAAAGCAAAAACAATAATTCCGATAATCGCAACCAAAATACCATTCACTTAACCTACCTCCCCATATTTTAGAAATTTAACCCCTGCATTTGAAAAAGGAGCTTATCCTATTAGAAGCTATGTAATAGGAACATATTTTAGTATCTATTTTAACTGATAATTATGGAAGTGTAAATATTTCGATTCTTAGTTCCTGTTAAAAGAGGAATACTTTTCTTGTGTAGATTTAGGGCGGGCCAATTTATTCATGGATCATTCCAATCATTTCGGTCACACTCCTGCTTATGGCATTGTTGATGTTCGAGTTTCCGGCTAACCGGAAACGGCGAACATCAATGATATCGGGGAATACTAAACCGGTATTTTCAGGCAAGTCACAGTATATACACTGCGAGTAGTGTAGAAATGACGAGTCCGAGGATAACTGGAATAAAGTTTTTGCGAACTAGATCCATCACGGAAACGCCGCAAAAGCCGGCAATCGCAATCAGAGAAGACCAGGCGACAATTGTGCCCCCTCCAGTCCAGATTGCCCCCAATTGACCAATTGCTGCAAGTGTTCCCGTATCAATTCCACTATTATCCAGAGATGCTGCCAGTGCTCCTGTTAACGGCAGCCCGGAAAATCCAGAACCATCCAATCCAGTAATGATACCAATAACCAGTACACTGAATGCAGCAAGCAGTGCACTTTGCGGTAAGAACTCCTGTGTCGATTGAACAATATCAAATAAAAAAGCAGGCGGATTTTCCTCGATTCCCAAAATACTTCCGGAAAAATCAGCACTGCCTAAAAAGAAAAACCCAGCAATCGGGATGACTGGCCCCATAGCCTTAAAGGCGAAGACAAATCCATTAGTTATGTGGTTGCTAATATAATCCAAAGCGTGCTGTCTGCCAAACGCAACAGTGGATAATAGCAGCAAAATAACGGCAACACCTCCGATAAACGCAGCACCGTCACCACCTTCCAGACCACTCATTCGTCCAGATGAAAGCTTTGTATAAATCATATAAATAACAACACATAACAATGCCGACGGAACTAGAATGGCAAATATCCTACTCCAGGTTGGCAAGTGATTAGCCCGAGGTTTATGGCTCGATTCTGTTTCTGTCTGCAGTGCTTGAAGATCCTCTTCAATTAATATGCTGTCTTTTGGCCGGATTGTTTTTCGATAAAGCAAATATGCAACAGTAATTGCTATTCCCCCTGCTATCAGTGATAATAATAAGGCTTGATCCGAAACAATCCCGACATCAATTCCGGCAGATTTGGCTGACAAGCTTGGAGCCACCTGTACTATATAATCAGATGAAAGTGCCATGCCCTGGCCAGAAAGTGCAATCGCAACTGCTGCAGTAACAGCTGGCAATCCTGCACGTACTGCTGCCGGAACAAGTAATGCACAAATTAACGGTACAGCTGGTGTTGGCCAGAAAAATAAGGAAATAACATACGTTACAACAACAAGGACGAAATACGAAACATGTCCATTGACCATTATCCTCTGAATCGGCTGAATCATCATCCGATCCGCACCAAGATCACGTAACGAATGCAATAAAGCCATCATAAATGTAATAATCAGGAAAATGCTGAAAAGCTCTTTCGCTGCAACCAAGTTGGCGTTAAAGATAGACGTAAATCCATCAACAATACTCCCGTTGTAAACCCAGGCAATCACAAACGTCCCCAGTAAGGTTGGCAGTACAACACCACGTTTAAAAATCATCGTCAAAATAATAATAAGTGTAAAGATCCCGTACAACCAATGCGATAATGTCAGCTCCACTTGAACCTTCCTTTCTTTCCTGCATGTGTTATAGCCTATGCATATTGTAAATACAGGTGAAAGAAAGATAGTGATAATGACAGATTTGCTAATGATTTGAACCAGCATATATTCTTGGAACACAGCCGATCATTAAAAAACGGGCAGATACATTACGTTTGCCCGTTCTCTTCAGTCGATTCGATTTTCTCGGCACAGCTGTTACATGTCAGTTTACCATTCATTTGTTCCCCGTCAAAAAAACCGTTCTCACAATAAACAGGTTTTCCACATAATTGGCATTCTCCTATTAATTCGCGCAAGACGATTACCTCCCTGTTTTTATTATATTGCAAGTATTAAGTGGATGCAAAACAGCTTCAGCTCGATCGGAGCGCTTGCCGTTCGATCGGGACTTTTGCTCGCTTGATCAATCGGAGTTTTTGCGCGTGTTCGATCGGAGCTCGTGTCTTCGGTCGGGAGGTAGACTTATGGAATCGGGTTACTACTCCTAAACACAGAAATTTCCCGTATGCTCTGGAAATCTGGCTGCTACACTCACCGTCGAGCAATACTCCATTATGTCCATTTCTTTTTATCCTCTTTCCCCGTTTGGCTCAATCCCTATACCAAAAAAACCGCACCATCAGGTACGGTTTTAAAAGATGCAAAATTACCTATGCAGCACTTAACAATGTCTTTGGCTGTTTGTTGAACAAGAAAAATATGCCAATGGTACAAATAACGAATGATGGTAAAATATATGAGCTGTTATAGAGTAAAGAATATATCCATACGTTCATTCCATCGATTGCCGATCCGAAGAATACAACCCCTGCAGCAAAGTGTGCGGCAAAACGTAATATTGAACCAAGAAACACACCTGCCATAATATAAGCTAACGAACGCTTCGTATTCCCTTCTTTTACAGCCCGTTGAATACGCTTAGCAAAAACACCGGCAAAACCGATTACAGTAAAGGCAACGCCATAATCAAGTACGCCTTGCCACGGAACCAAAATATAAGCGGATCCTACCGCAACCTGCAAAACACCCCAAAGGAATCCTGACAACAATCCGCCTTTCAACCCCCAGCGAAACGCAACAATAAAGATTGGAATCATGGCAAGTGAAATCGACCCGCCCTGCGCCCAAATTTTAAACGACAAAAATGGAACGAGATCAAGCATTAAAGCAAGTGCCGTAAAAATGGCCACCTCAATCAAAAATAATGTTCGTTTAGTCCGCATACGAAACTCCTCCCCTTTTCCAGCAGTAAAAAACAGCCGAAAGCGAATATTTTTTGCACACAAAAAAAGCAATGACAAAGGGGAAGCTTCCTGATGGGGAATCCGCTCACATTGCTTTTTATTCCATCAAAAAAGCCACCATCCCTACGCTAGTATTAACTAACAGGTTCAAAGGGTAAGAACTAAATTACTGTTCACTCTCAGCCATATGGCTCCCCCTGCAGACTTTTCTTTCTATGCTTTTTTCGTTACGTGTATTATAGCCTATTTATCATCTGGTGACAATGCCCTGATCCAGCAATTCCTACAGTGCTAAAAATTCCTCAACATCATTCACACACAATTGGATGGCACTTTCCCAGAAGTCCGGCTTCGTTAAATCAACTCCCAAATGAATCTCCGCCAATTCTTCCACGGTCATCCTACCTGTATCACGTAACAGTTCAATATATTCATCTTCAAAACTGCCGCCTTTTTCAAGGGCATATGCATAAATGCCCAGACTAAACAGATAGCCAAACGTATACGGAAAATTGTAAAACGGTGTACCTGTAATATGAAAATGCAGTTTTGACGCCCAAAAATTCGGATCATATTCTTCAAGCGCCCCGCAATAGGCTTCCTTTTGCGCCTCAACCATCAGTTCATTCAATCTCGGAACTGGTACCATCCCTTGTTTCCGCTCCTCATAAAACCGTTGTTCAAAAATAAACCGTGCATGAATATTCATAAAAAAGGCAACACTACGCTGAATTTTATCTTCCAGCACAGATAATTTTTCCTCTTTATTTCGAGCGTTTTTTACCGATGCATCGGCAATAATCATTTCTGCAAACGTTGACGCCGTTTCCGCAACATTCATTGCATACCGCTGATTTAGTCCATTCACATCATTCATCACGTGTTGATGATAGGCGTGGCCTAATTCATGTGCCAAGGTTGCAATATTCGAGGTTGTTCCCGAATAGGTCATAAAAATACGAGTTTGTCCACTATCTGGAAAGCTCGTGCAAAATCCACCCGGGCGTTTGCCAGCACGATCTTCTGCTTCGATCCAGCGTTTGTCAAAAGCCATTCGGGCAAAGCCTGCCATCTTCGGACTGAATTTACGAAAGTTCTCAACGATAAAGTTCGCTCCTTCAGTATAACTCGACGTTGTTACCGAATTCGTCAGTGGCGCCCCGATATCGTACATACTTAGTTTCTCTTGCCCTAATAATCCAGCTTTCTTTTGTAAATACTGAACAAATGGCTGTTTTTTGTTCGTTATGGCATTCCACATTGCATCCAATGTTGCTTTCTTCATCCGATTTATTGCCAGTGGCTCCTTTAATACACAGTTCCAATCACGATGTTTATATGTTTGCAGCCGGAAACCCGCTAAATGATTTAACGTTTGGCCAAACAGCGCAGCATTCCCAGTCCATGCTTCTCCCAACTTTTCAAATACATGTTTGCGAACAGAACGATCCGGATTACTTAATTTATTCGCTGCTTGTCCAACTGAATAGGACGTAATTCTCCCATTCTCTTCCAGATTAACATGCATATTCCCAACAACGGTTTCGTACATTTGTCCCCAGCCATGATAACCGTCGATTTGCAGGTCATTCATCAGTACTTCTTGTTCTGCTGGTAACAATTCTTTCGCCTTTTCCCTGTTTTCATTCAGGATAAAGGAAACTTCCCGCAGTCCAGGACGTTTAAGCAGCTCTTGCCAGGTTTGATCATCAATACTGATAAATTTTTGTTCCAAATTTGTTTTTATCGCACTCATTTTCGCTGATAATTCGCTGCGTTTACCAACTAAAACAGCCGCTTTTTCATCTTTGACATCCTGCGCACTTAAGCAACTGACAAAGGCAGATGCTTCCCGCAGTTTTTTCATCGTTCGTTCAAGTAATTCAACAATTCTTTCCAGTTTAACAGCGTCCACAGTTTCTTTCGCTGGATCAAAATCCGTTATCTCGGCAGCTAAATTTGCCATCTCTTCCTCTATCGTTGCTACATATGTATGAAACGCCGCTGACTCACTTCCACCGGAAAAAATAACATCCAAATCCCATGTAGGTTCATATGTTGTTTGCATCAAACCTCTCCTTTTTATAACAATTTCTACTCCTTTCATTATATCGATAAATGTGAATATTTTCATCCTATTTGTTCAAAAACGGAAAAAACTGGATTGTCAATTTTAACCACTTTTCCAAATTGTTGAGCAAATAGTCAACCCTTTTATTGCAAAACACCTTCCCACCTCTACCAGCAGGAAGGTTCTCTTCTCCAGGTTACCCAGGTGCCTATTTCCCTTTCTTTACCAGCCCATTGTCGAACAACACTTTCTTTTGCTGTTTTCCTCTCGTTGTAACGTAATTATTTTTAAACCATGCGATAATCGATGTCACGATGGTAAACAACAATGCAGCGAATTCCTTAACGATTTCAGAATCAATTGGCAAGGGGGATTTTCCAAATAGAACAAGAATCTGATTTGTTAATGCCAAAACCAATGCAGCAGTACGGATAATAGTTCCTTTATCCAACTAAACCACCTCCCCAAGTGGAATAAGCTTCCTACACTATTATTTTCAGTTAGTTAACATTATGTAACGGCTTATTAATTAGAACAAAAATGGACGGCCAATAGAAAAGCAAATAAAAACAACCCTGCCACGTATAAACGACGTGAACAGGGTTGCTGCTTATCTTGCATTAGCGGGAAATTAAGCACCCCCTCTTAAAGAATGAAAAACAATTGAAGAAAGAAAAGCGGCGGTAAACCGTATAGTCTAATTCATTCCAACCGATACATTCAGAGAGGAAAAGGCCTGATGAATGAAGTTTCCCTTTAGCTCGGGGGTCGTTTGACCGGCAAGACCCCATTGGTAATTTTAGAAACAATAATGTTAAAGACAACGACACCAAAAATAATGACAATTATTGCACTAATAAACTGCATCAAAATGCTGACAATTTCGTTTGGAATCGTATCCATCAAAAGGCGGGAACTATAGTATAAAAACGTGCCACCAATTCCCATCATAATCAAAAATGTCAGCAATACACCGATTATTTGTTTAAGCGTAAGTTTCCGCCACACTTCCTTATGTTTAAAAGCCGCATAAATTACATAGGCAAGTAAAACAATTACCATCATAACTGCACGATTCATATTATTTTCTCCTTATTTAAGTCTAGTGAATTGGTTTTCCCTGATTGACAGCTCTTTTCAGTACTTGCTGCATATACCCGATCCCGCTGCATTTAAGCAGGGGAAACGTGATCGGTATGGATTCACCAAAACTTCCATATACAACCCGCTTATATTTTTTACCTGTTAACACAATTATTTCATCGTATTTATCTAGTTGTTTCATCCTAACCTGTTCCCGCAGTTGCTCCATCGAAATGATTTCATCGCTTTTTTGATTAAACGTTACATCATATGGACCGTCCACGATATCTTCCGCAAACAGGAAACCATGCTTTGCCGATAAAATCACCCAATTATCTGTAAAAGTTTTTGCGTAATTTCGGCATAACGTATGAAATGTGCCAATATAAGCTTCCATTGCTGGCACTGCACCTAATTCTGGATACTTATCCCAGACTTTCTTAATCCCACACGGAATAATACCTAGTTGTTTCATGACAACACCCCCAATTTATTCTGTCACCACATATAGCTGTCTGATGGCCCACCGCCATCAAACGAATCATCTCCATGAAGTTGACCATTGCTGAAAACATATTCCAGAAAACTAGTTGTCTCACTCAACGACAACGCTTCATCATCAACAACAATACGCTGGATATCAAATGCCTCACTATCCTTTTCCTTATAAAATTCAATCCGAATATCATAATTGTGGTTATCAATCTGTTTTTCACCATGGTACGCCACAACAATGGATTTGCTATCATTGGTAACCTCTTGCCAATCTCCACGTGCAAAAAAATCATCAAATGTCTCGCCAACCGTTTTATCGGGGTATTGTTCAAATGTTCCATATTTGATCAGCTCCACCTGATCAACATTCATCGGAATAAACGACGCTGGGAGAATATATATAACTACTGAAATGAGGACTGAAAGCAATACACCAAGAAAACTTGCTTCCCCACGTTTTTTCAATTCCATTTGTTTTACCTCTTCCGTCAAACCCTGATTACGGATTAAGGATACTTTTTTCAGCGTATGTTTTTGATAGAAGTAATTGCCAAAAAGTCCCATCATGACTGCGACACCCATATTGATTGACCTGTCTACCGGATCCCATAGCGATTGGGCCGTGTATTGATAACCAACCAGATAAAGAATAAAATCAAATGCCAAGAAAATCAGTGCAAGAATAGCAACTTCCCGATACATCTTCCGGTACCCAAGCCAAAATATGCTTAAAAAGAAAGCCGGGAAATTTAGCGATGTCGGATTCCCCTTTTCCTTCATACGCTTCCATTTCGATTCATAGAAAGGATATTTCTCACCAACAAAATAACGCACATCCTCATCAAAAGAACTAGTTTCATAGGATGCATTCTGAACTGGCTCCGAATCCATGCTCGTTGCAGAAACAGGCTGCATCACCTTATGGCCGCAATTCATACAAAAGCTTGCATCTGCATCCAGTTCTGATCCACAATTGGCACAATACATAATAGTCCTCCCCACTTTTTTCATCTTAGCATCATTATAGCATTATCCAGGATCGATTTGCGATCCCTGACCTGATTGGTTTAAGGATGAATGACTACGGGAATGCTAAAAATTAACTTGACAATATTAATTTATGATTTTATACTTAGTATTGAAAAGTAACTAACATATAAAAAATACCTTATGGAGGGATTAAGATGGCAAAATCAACTTGGCTAATCGATCCAGTACACAGTTCACTAGAGTTTGTCGTAAAACACATGATGGTTTCAAAAGCAAAAGGAGTTTTCCAAGACTTTGAAGCCACTGTTGTTGCAGATCCAGAAGACTTAACGAATGCAGAAATAGAATTTGTAATTGATGTAAATAGTATTAACACGCGGAAAGAAGACCGGGACAATCATTTGCGCTCTGCTGACTTTTTCGACGTGGAAAATCATCCAAAAATGACATACAAAGTTACAGATATCACAAAAAAATCTGCGCATCATTATGATGTAACTGGAGACTTAACGATTCGCGGCACAACAAAACCCGTTACATTTGATGTGACTTTCGAAGGTCAGCACAAAGATCCGATGAGTGGTAATATAGTTGCCGGATTCAGCGGCACCGCGGAAATCAACCGTAAGGACTTTGGCTTAACATGGAATGCTGCCCTTGAAACCGGTGGCGTAGTTGTTGGTGAAAAGGTAAAACTCAATGTTGAAATTGAAGCACAAAAAGAAGCATAATTGCATTTTTGAAAGAGACTTTCCTGATGGAGAGTCTCTTTTCAAACGATCACGCCCGTTTCTTCATCAGCCATAAAAAGTAAGGAGCGCCAATGATTGCAACAAGAACCCCTGAAGGAATTTCATTTGGTGCGAGCAATGTCCGGCTGAACAAGTCCGCCACGACTAATAACGCTCCCCCAATCAAAATAGTAACCGGCAATAATCGCTGATTCGCTGGACCGACTAGCAATCTGGCAATATGCGGTGCGATAAGCCCGACAAACCCAATAGCCCCAACCGCTGCCACGCTTAGTGCCGCTAATAAAGTTGCCAAAAATGCCAATTGAAATCTGGCAGACATCACCCGCATTCCAAGTCCCTTAGCAGTATCGTCTCCTAAAGCTAATGTATCCAGTACCCGCATACGTATAACAAGCAAAGGAAAAATGATTACAACCGGCCAAACTAAATAGTTTACCAATTCTGACCAGCCTTTTGCATAGGTCGTACCAGATAACCATGTCAACGCTGATGCTACACCAATATCTGCACGAACGACCAATATCTGAACAATTGCTGAGCCAAAGGCGGAGACACCAATTCCTAACAACGCTAAAATTGTTGGTTTGAACTCCGCACGAATAGCAAAAATCATAACCATTAAAAAGAACACAAACGATCCGATAATTGCACCAACCGGAATCCAAGCTGCCGAAACACCAAAAACATACATCGTTAATAATGCACCTACTCCGGCACCGGAAGTGATTCCGATTACAGATGGGTCCGCCAGCGGATTCCGTAATACTCCTTGGAAAATCAACCCGCTTACAGCAAGCACCATGCCGCTTAACAACGCAACAAGCGCTCTTGGCAATCGCAGGTCGACAATTAAGCCCTTCATAAAGTCGTTTGATTCACCGAATAACGCCTGCAGTGTTACCATCGGCTCAAAACCGTAATTTCCAGATGCAAGGCTAATACAAAACACTAATACTATTAGTACAATTAGCATAGGAATAACAACTTTTAAGGACATATCCATCGTTGTTTTCCCAGCTGTAACCGACGTTACTTCATCGCCGTATTTTGCCCTTTTCAGCCGCAGTACTAACCAGATAAGCCATGGTGCCCCGATCAATGCAGTTATTGCACCGACCGGCAACTCGGAAAAGGACGGGTCAATTATTCGAGCCAGTATATCGGCAAAAAGCAGGACATTTCCACCCCAAATAAAGGATGCAATAATAAGTGGTAAATGCTTGCGATAGCCAATCAGTTTGATAATGTGCGGGGCAACTAGCCCGACAAACCCGATAGGACCAACAACACTTACCGTCACCGATGTCAGCATAACGGCGGCGATAACCGATATGAAC
This sequence comes from Virgibacillus dakarensis, assembly GCF_900155625.1. Classification (NCBI taxonomy): domain Bacteria; kingdom Bacillati; phylum Bacillota; class Bacilli; order Caryophanales; family Bacillaceae; genus Virgibacillus; species Virgibacillus dakarensis. The sequence goes on along the minus strand of NZ_LT732553.1, from coordinate 830,960 downwards.
TTGACGGTATTTACATTTTGTCCTAAAGCAATTGCGACATCATCACCTAATGATAATGTGTCAAGCCTAAAGGCCATGAATAATAGCACAATGAATCCAGCCAAAATAAATGGCCAAGAAAAATGTACACCACTCCAGTCATTTTGCACCAACGTTCCTGATCCCCATAAAAACAATCCAGCCGTTTCGTTTTCATAAAAAATCTGCAGGACACTAGTTAATGAAGAAAATAGGAAAGTAACAATCATACCAGCTAACACCATCCGTACAGGTGTCGCACTATTTCCTCCAGATAAGATAAAGACAATTAAAAACGTAATAATACCACCAAGAAATGCAGCGATGATCCCGTTTCCAACCAATACAGCAGGAAAAAAGACCGTCGTTGCTACTACTGCAAAATATGTCCCGGAATGAATCCCCAGTGTGCTTGCCGAGGCTAGCGGATTTTTTGTTACGGTTTGCAATACTACCCCTGCAACAGCAAGGGCTCCACCGGCCAGAATTCCCATTACCGCCCGGGGCAAGCGTAAAACACGCACTGTATGATGTGCAAGTGTATCTTCAGGTGCAAAAATTGCGTCCCTGACAGTAGAAACAGGAATAGAAACATTTCCTTGATTAATATGAATAAAAACGAATATGCACAAAAGCGCGATTCCACCTCCAAAGGTGAGAACCGCAACTAATGTCTTTTGAAAGGTATTCTCCATAACATCACTCTTTTACCATAGCATCGACTAATTGTTCTGTTAAAACTTCGGCAGATAAAACACCGCCAAATGGCCATGTATTGCCTGGAAGCTGATGTGTGTTACCTTTTTTCACAAAGCTCAGATTCTCCCAGACCGGATTTCCTTTCAGCTGGTTTGCAAAGATATTATCCTCATCCTGAACAATATATAAAAACTGTAAATTCCCTTCCTGGAAGTTTTGCAGCGCTTCAACCGTTACCTCACTGTATCCATACGTTTCAGTTTTGCCCGATTGATAGGCATTTTCAAATCCTAATTCACGCATTACCTGCGAAACAATGGAATTGTCCGTAAACAATCGTAATGTCGGTGTATCCTGTACTGTATACGCTTGTGTAGCAATATATTTCGATCCTTCAAGACCTGCATCAGTAACACGTTGCTTCTGATCCTTGATAAAACTGTCTAAGTCGGCCAAAGCATTATCTGCCTCTTGTTTCTTATTAACGATTTTTGCAATTGTTTTAAATTCGTCTTTCATATTTTGATAATGATCCCTTGCTGCTTCCTTACTATACGGATCAAATGTGACAGTTGGGGCGATTTCCTTCAAACTGTCCAAAATTTGCTCATGCCGGAATTTCACAGCAATGATTAAGTCCGGATTCAGACGAGAGATAGCTTCTAAATTAGGTTCTTGGCGTGTACCAACATCCTTTACACTATCAGCAAAATCTTTCTCAACATTAACAAATTGATGATAACCATCGAGGTCTGCAACACCGGCCGGCTGAATTCCAAGCGCTAATAAATCTTCAGCGTATGACCACTCAAGAACAACAATCTTCTTCGGAGTCCCTTTAATCGTCTGCTCTCCCATTGCGTCCTCAAACGTAACCTGGCGTCCATCGTCAGCTGACTTCGTATCATTTTCGTCATTTTTGTTATCCTCACTGCTACTGCATGCAGCCAATAATGAAAGCAATAAAATAAATACTGTTAGCCCTATTTTCTTCATGTTACATCTCCTCGTTTGTTTAGGTATCCAATCAAGCGAACTTTCCATTGGTGTCCGAGTTTTGCACGTGACGCTTTATTTAGACATCCAATCTGACAACCGCTATTAGTTGTGCTCAATCAGCGATAAACCAATATCGCGAATGAACGTACCAACCGCTGCAACGCTCTCATTATCTATGTAACCGCAGTCATCTTCCTTACCCAAATAAAGTAAAACTCCAATCAGAAGGGGTATTACAGCCCGTTAATGCGTAATAAAATAATGCATGAATGTGGTACAGAACTAAAAAATCGATCATAGGATTCCCTTGCCTATTGAAGCTTTTGTTCCTCAAATGACTTTAACTAACCTAATCGTAGATAACTGCCGGCAATTTTCTCCCCCAGAAAGGATCGTGCCTCATCCTCATTGATTCTCATTTCCCACGGCTCTCTCATGTGATGGTTTAGTACCTGCCAAATTCGGGATGATCAAACAACCTGGTTACCTCACCAGTCAATTTTCTCAGAGGTTATAATCAAGAATTGTTCGACACGTCTTGATTGCTTCAGCTAAGACGACTGTCATGACCTGTTTCCTGACCAAATTTTTAATTGAAAAAGATTCTCATTATCATTTGTAATGATAACGGAGCAGGATAATGCTGTCAATACTTTTTTAAATTTACCCATTCACCATTTTCACAAATTTATTTTCATACATACGTTTCTTTTTCGTATTATTTGTCGCATCGAAAAAAGCAATAACATCAGCGTATGCATTTTCCAGCAGCTCACGATCCTTTGTTTTCTCCAATTGTTCAATCGCCTTCTCATAACTAACCCCTGCCTGGTGCTTGTCCGCCTTTTTCTTATGCTCCAGGCAATAGGCATATTGCATGTATACCATTCCCACTTTACGATTATCTCTTCCAGGCAGTTTTTTATACAGATTAATTGCACGTTGATAATAAGGAGCAGCTTCGTCCAATTTTGCTTGATCAAAATGATAAAAAGCCATTTCGATCAAAGCCTCAGCGTGAATGAATGATTCAGACAGGCTTGATTCCTCCAGAAGCGAAAGTGACTCCTGTAAATAAGGGTATGCCTTTTCATTTTCACTCTTACTTCCGTAGATTTTTGCCAGACTAACCAGGCTGTTGATTTTCATCTCGAAATTTTCACCTGCAAGTTCAACCGCCTTTTCCAAATAATCGATCGCTTCTTCATGCTCATTTTTGGCAGAATAAAGCATGCCAATTTTAAAATGCAAATAAAGAATCATATACTTATCGCGGATATCGTCCTCCTGAAAATAGGTTAAACCTTGCTTATAATATTTAATCGCCCGGGTAAACTTCTCCAGTTTTTCCTCCGCTTCCCCTAACACCAAATATCCTCGGGCAAGTTTTATCCGGTCAGCCTCTGCTTCAGCTTCCATTCGTCTGACTGCATCCGATAAAATTTTGCGCGCGAGCTTATAATCGCTCATAAAAGCCAGTTCACCATATGTTACAAGCTCACTACCAGTCATACCCTCTGCTTTCGCATATAGCGTTTGTAAAATTGCAGAGGATTGCTTGTATTCCCCAATTTGCGCATGGCAAACCGCTTCCAGAAGCAATAACAGGTTGACAAGCTGTTTCTGATCACGATATTTTTTACGGTATTCCGCAGATTTTGTCAGCACATTAGGAAAATGATTACGTTTAAATTCTTTGACCAACAAGAGCAGATCTTCTTTGTTCGTCTCATCCTTCAATTGTTCGAATCGTTCTTCCAAGTTTAAAATATCCATATTTGGCATTGCATTATCCCCTATCCAGTCGTCTTTATTAATGATCCCAGCCTTATTGTAACTAAAAAACCAGGATTTTTCTCCCATTTTATCACAGTTTCATGAAATGATCATATTTTCACTTTCGTGTTATAATGACAATAAGGAGCGTGATCAAGCATGATTGTCTATTACGATAGTTTTTGCAAGATCTGCACGAATAGTTCCATTCTCTGGAAAAAATTCGACTGGAATAACCGGCTTACCTTTGCATCATTTCGTGACTTGGAAGATTATCCTAAGGCGATGGAAGAAAGTCTGCATGTTCATCAGAAAGGAAAATGGTATACAGGATATAACGCCTTGATGCAAATTACCAAACAACTGCCGTTACTATGGGTTATGGTTCCGTTCATGTATATTTTTAAAGCGATCGGTATAGGGGACTTCATTTATAAAAAGGTTGCCAAAAACAGAAAGCTCATCCCGGTTAACCAATGTCGTGATGGGGCATGTCAAATTTCTAAAAAAAGCTAATTATGATGATTTGTATTCCACTGTTTCAGAAGAATAAATATTGATCATCATTTTTCCATTACGAGCCTTTGCCCGAATTAAAATCGGCTGATTGTAATCATTTTTGAACACAAAATCCGGTCCATACCAGCTTACCGTCGCATCACGACCCGGTGGAACATATGGTACACTTCTGCTATGTGAGTAGCGTTCTACAATTTTGATTCCAACAAGATTTACAGCATTATACAATGTTGATGATACCTGACAAATTCCTCCACCAATATCCTCGGCCAACTCACCCTTTACGATAACCGGAGCGCGCATGTATCCTTTTTCTTTCGTCCGCTTTCCAACTACCTTATTAAAGGAAAATGTCTCCCCAGGAAATAGAACGTAATTATTGATTGCATCTGACGCTAGTTCAATGTTATGGGAACGCTCTTTGTTACCTGGTTTGAAATGGGTCACATAACTGCCAATTTTCTTTTCCCGTATATCCGCTAACAGTTCACTATCTATCCTTGGATATACCGGCTTTTTCGGCACTTCTATTTTTGTCGGTTCACCATGATAAAAGAATTTTCGAAACTGGACATTGAATTTTTGCCGATCAAGTGTAAATCCTGGTTCTTCTTTAATAATTTCCCCTTGATCATCCAGTTTGGCATTAACTGGCGATTTACTTATTTTTTGCTCAATGGTATCAAACATCAGGTTTAGTCTCTCCTTCCCGATAAATGGCCCATCCAAAAATGGCACAGCATAATGATCACGCGTAACGGTTGTAACAATTTTTCCTTGATCAGTCACGGTTAATTCATTGGGTATTATAGCTAGTGGGGAAATGGCTAACAGAAATGAAAAAATGATGGACTTCATCTATTCCAACCTCCTGCTAGTAGTATTGGTAAAAGAAGAAAATACATGAGAAAAACATACGCCGAAGATTTTCTGACGTATGTTTAAAATAAATTATAAAATCCGAAAAACATGCTGTAGAACCGTACTGTCGTTCTAAAAAAGATAAATAACAAACACCAGTAATGATAAAGTAATTGTTAATGCATAAATGGCAATTAGTAGCGGGATGTTTGATTTTAAAGAACTTGTTTCATATTCATGCGAACGCCTCAGTTGATCCTCTATACTGTCACCTACTTCTTCGTATTTCTTCATCTTATTTTCCTCTTGCTTGAAAACAAACATTGTTCCTATCAGTGCTGCAAGACACAATACAATTAAAAATACAATAAGTCCAATACTCATGTAATCTTCCTCCTAATATGTTGTAATTCTAACAAACACAAGAGCAAAACGATAAGTGCTTATTATCAATACAATCACCTACTTCTATCATGATACGAAACGAGGAGGAATTCCACTAGTAAATCTGAACTTTTTGTGAAATTTTCAGTGAATTTCGCCTTTGTAATCGACCCGCTGCTAGTACTGTTTATTACATTTAAAAAAGCACCAAAAAAAGCCCCTTGAAGACTCAAGGGAGCTTATTATTTTATCTATTAACGGAAGTCACGTGTATTTTCCATGCTCCGGCTAGCACATGCGTAACCGACAACCGTTGCCAGTGCCGCCAAAATAAAATATAATATTCCTTTTTTCATTCCATAAACCCTCCCCTTCGTTGTTTTAAAATAGTTAAAACGAAAACCGTCACGTTAGGAAAAGCATTCGTATACGGTCAGATTTAAAACGGGCGCACTTTTCCTTTTTTAAGAAGCAGTCTTGGGCCACCTTGCAAGAATAACGAACGATTGTCAATTACTTTTTTCATCGCCGCAGCTGATTTGCCATACAATTTTGTACCTGAGAATACAGTACCCATTGCATCTGTAACCCCAAGAGAGGCAACGGTACCTTTATCATCAAATACAAAGTTTGTTAATGGTTCATTATGAAGCAGCGCCTTGATATTATTTGCACAAGTTGTTGCGTGTTGCATTGCTGCCTGCGCTGTTGGCGGGAATGGACGTCCTTCCGCTTCGTTCATCACCCATGCACAGTCACCAAGAATGAAAATATTGTCCTCACCAGGTGCACGTAAATCACCGTTTACCGTAACTTTTCCTTTTGTCAATTCAAAACCGGATTTACTTAGGACTGGGCTGCCTGTTACACCACCCGTCCAAACAATGGTGCCTGCCTTAATTTCCTCATTGTCCTCACCAACAACGAAACAATCGGCTTTACACTCTTTAATCGCAGCACCTTCACGAAATTCCACACCGCGCTCCTGCAAAGACTTTTTAGCATAAGTAACCAAGTCTTTATCAAAGCCAGGCATAATCGATGGTGCAGCCTCCACATTGATGATGCGAACCTTGCTGCGGTCAATATCATATTTCTTGCATAACTGTGGTACTTTTTCAGCAAGTTCCCCAACAAATTCAATTCCTGTGAAACCACCACCACCAACTAGAATGGTTAAACTATCGTCGTCCTTTTCTTCACCGTTTTTGTATTGAGCGAATTGGTATTCGATATGCTCACGGATCAATTGACAGGAATCGATATCCTGAATAAAGAATGCATTTTCTTCCATCCCTTTAATGCCAAATGTGTTTGTCACAAAACCAAGTGAAATGACTAAATAATCATAGGAAATTTCACTGTTTTCCAGCACAACAAGATTTTCATCCCGTTTCACTTCTACAACAGAATCGTAAATTAAACGAACGCGATTTGGACTAATCACATCGCTAATCATAAAACGTGCCCTGTTATGATTAATGGTTCCTGCCGCTACCTCGTGCAACCAAGTCGTTTCATAATGGTAATTGTGTTTGTTGACAAGTACAATTTCCGCCTCATCAATACCAAGATTTTGTGTCAGTTTTTTCGTTGTCATCATTCCGGCATAGCCTGCACCAAGGACAACAATTTTTGGTTTGTTCATGATCAAATCCACCTTCCCATTTCATTCATTTGCAATAAATACTATAATTACAAACCAGTTATGTAACAATATATCCATAATAGCAAAGTTTTTATAAATAGGCTAATGAAATAATATTGTCATGGAATTGTCAGAATTTCTTTGATACTGATCACATGTATTCTTTGCAAATCTTACCCGGTTCATTCTAAACTTGGGATGAGGTGGCGAATTATGGAGAAGTTAATTATTCAAAAAAATGATCAAGCTGTTGTCGAGTTATCTAAGCAAGACCCGGTTATGGGAAAATTAATAACGATTGTCGGAAATATGGAAGTAGCTCTGAGACCGGACTTATTTAATTCGTTGATTAGATCAATGATTGGTCAGCAAATTTCTGTTGCAGCTGCAAACGCGATATATAACCGACTACAAACATTAATGGATAATCATATGACACCGGAAAAAATTATCGGTGCAAGTGATGAATCATTGCGCTCCATCGGATTGTCTGCAAGAAAAATACTGTATATACGCGACCTGGCAAATAAAGTGATAAGTTCCGAACTCAATTTGGAAACACTTTATGAATTGGATAACAAACAAATTATGAAGAAGCTCACTGGCATTAAGGGGATCGGAAAATGGACCGCTGAAATGTTTTTAATCTTTTCGCTTGGCAGAATGAATGTCCTGTCCCTGGATGATATCGGTCTGCAGCGCGGGGCAAGATGGCTATACAAGACAGATAAAGCACGCCGCAGGAAAGTATTGGAAGAAAAGCAACACATTTGGGATCCACATTTAACCATTGCCTCGTTTTATTTGTGGGAAGTGGTTCATTTGGATTTTGAAAGACGATATGAATCCATCGACGAGATGGATAGTATAATCAATATCCAACCCCCACAACGCTAAGGCATTCTGGGGGATTCCTGTTACACTGGTCTTACGGTTATCTCGTTCACGTTCACATAATCCGGCTGTGTTACTGCATAAACAACCGCCCGCGCAATATCTCCTGCCTCAAGTGGTTTCCGATCACTGGAATTGTTCGTCATAATGTCGGTATTGACCATTCCTGGTGAAATATTCGTTACACGGACACCAGTCCGGGCCAATTCCTTTTCCATGCTCATTGACAATGCCCTGACAGCAAATTTCGTTGCGCTGTAAACCGCTCCCGTTTTCGCAACTTCCTGACCAGATACAGAGGAAATGTTGACAATATGACCGCGAGATCGCTCCAGCATACTTGATAATACGGCATTGATTCCATAAAGTGTCCCTTTAATATTAACATCGATCATTGTGTCCCACTCGTCGACTTTACCTTCCTGCAGTTTGGAGTTAAGTACTGCGCCCGCATTGTTGACATAGATATCGATTTCACCAAAACTATTCAAGGCTTTTCGGATCAGCGCATCTATATCATTTCGTTTCGCAACATCCGTCACGACAGCTAACGCCTTACCATACCCTTGTTCATTAATTGACGCCGCAACTTCATCCAATTCAGCCTGTCTGCGAGCTGCTAAAACAACATTCGCCCCTTCACGTGCAAGATGCTTGGCAATCGCTGCCCCTATGCCACTGCTGGCTCCTGTTACAACTGCGTTTTTCCCAGTTAGTTTTTCCATTTCATTTCCCCCCCTTGTATATTATGTTTGAACCTAATTTTAATAGATTTTTTAGGAACAAACTTGAACCTTGAGTGTTTAGTTTAACACTGATAAGAGATAAAGGCTTTTTATCTGTTTTATTTTTGACAAAAATCCAATGTATGTATACAATATTAATATATGAAAATATACGCATATATTAACAAAGCGAGGGATTTCTTATGGATGAACAGCATAATGACCTTGACGAAGAAACATTATTCGTCGTGTCACAGACATTTAAAGCTTTATGCGACCCGACACGAATTCGGATTCTGTATTTATTATTTGACAAGGAGTATTCGGTAAATGATATTGCAGATAATTTGCATCTTAGACAATCAACCGTATCACATCAGCTGCGCTTTTTGAAAAATTTACGATTGGTGAAATATCGCCGGGAAGGAACAACCCTGTATTATTCGCACGATGATGAACATGTTATGGATATGTTGAAACAAACAATTGAACACGCATGTCACAATTAAGATGGAGGGAGGAACTGAGTTTGGGACACGACCACAGCCATGATCATACACATGGCGCAAACAAAAAAGCTTTAACAGTTAGTTTCATCATTACAACTACCTATATGGTCATAGAAGCAATCGGCGGGTTTCTCACCAACAGTCTTGCCTTGATATCCGACGCAGGGCACATGTTAAGTGACTCTATTTCCCTAGGTGTTGGGGTAATAGCCTTTATTATGGGTGAAAAAGTTGCTAATTACAGCAAGACATATGGTTACAAACGCTTTGAAATACTTGCAGCACTTTTTAATGGGGTTACCCTCATATTAATAGCATTGTATATTTTTTATGAAGCATACGAACGATTTATGGCCCCACCTCAAGTTGCATCAACAGGAATGTTAATCATAGCCTGTATTGGCCTTGCTGTTAATATCCTGGTTGCGTGGATTTTGATGCGTGGAGATACGGAAGAAAACCTTAATTTACGCGCAGCATTTCTTCACGTGCTAGGGGATCTCCTTGGTTCTGTAGGAGCAATTATCGCAGCATTGTTAATTATGTTCTTTGGCTGGAGCTTTGCGGATCCGCTTGCGAGTGTCATTGTAGCTGTTCTTGTTTTAATTAGCGGATGGCGAGTCGCAAAAGATGCTATCCACGTATTAATGGAAGGCACGCCGAAAAATATTGATTTAAATGATGTTATTGCAACGATTGAAAACGTTTCTGGCATCGCAAGCATACATGACTTACATGTATGGAGCATAACGAGTGGACAAAACGCTCTTTCATGTCATGCTGTCGTCGATGACAATTTGTCGATACAGGATAGTCAACAATTACTGAGATCCATTGAACATGAGCTAGAACACAGGGGTATAGGTCATGTAACCATTCAGTTAGAAAATAATGATCACCCACATGAAAATTCACTCATGTGTGAATCTAACCAAAAACCACAGCAGCATGGACATCATCATTGATATAGAGAGAGGCTGTTCGTCCAGCCTCTTAACCTGTGCAGATCATAATAATATTATCATCCGGATCTCTAACAGTAAAAAACGAAAAATCATTAAAATCAACTATTTCGGATTGAATCGAAAAACCCAATTCCTTTACATACGTATATGCCTTATGAATATCATCTGTATGAAAGTTAAACAAAGGATATGTGGAAGAACTTTTTTCTTTGACCACACCAACCGGTCCTGCATCCAGGGTTAATCCCGTATGATGATTAAGCTGGATATTATAAACCGGGTCGGACACCGCATTTATATCATATTCCTTCCCTAGTATTCTCGAATACCACTTTACTGAGTTTTTCAAATCGCTGACATGCACAAAAATAGTATTGACCTGATTCTCGATTGGACTAAGCAATTTTAATACTCCTTCAATTTTAAACTTATTATTCACATTATAGCATGGTTATATAAGAATATTCATTCCATTAAAAAAATCATTATCTACAATAGCTATCCCTTTAATGAAGTATTTTTAAAAGGATTATCTGGTTATTATGTCGAAATAATCTAGTAGAATATAAAAATATATGGAGGAATGATTTTGAATAATACAAAAGAACTGATTGATGAACTGGAACAATTTAACACATGGATTACTTCACTAAAAAATATGAAAGAGGATCTTTTCTTTACACCTATTAAGGAGGGGAAATGGTCTCCAGCGGAAATCATCAGCCATATTACATTCTGGGATCGATACATATTGGATGAAACGCTACCTCAAATGAAAACTGATGCTGACATTACAAGTATTGCATTCGAACCTTTAAACAAAAAAGCTGCAATCTATGCTTTATCCGGTGTTTCGATGAATCATTTACTAGAAACTCAAATCGAGACGAGAAAAGAACTTGTATCAGAACTAAGAAAAAAGGCAGAAGAAGAATTTTTTGCGACATTCACATTAAACGGGGAAACAATTGATGAGTACTCAGGCTATCCGCATACCATGTATAACTATTTCGCCAGTTTTGCCTGGCATGATAAACATCATAAGCAGCAAATAGAGAATTTTTTGGAAGTAAATAAAGTTCAACTATAGAAAAAAGTCACCTCTTGTGGTGACTTTTTCGTTAAGATTCAAGCAATCAACTTTCCAGCGTTTCTCCGTTTACCACTGACCATGAACCCAAACACAATAATAAAACTTAATGAGACCACCGGATACCGGCCGCTTATTGCCACGAGTACCAGAAACAAAAAACCTAACCATGAGTTTGCACCAATTTGGGGTTGTTTTGACAACTCGGAAATTGTTTTATCTATTTTCATTTGACAAGCGAACAAAAACGTTCCAGCATAGAAAAGCACGAAGACCATGATACGGATAGTATTTGGGCGATTCCGGTCGATATTCCTGCAATTCCGATTGATGTTTTGTGTCTCCGGTCGATGTTTCTACGATTCTAGTCGATGTTTCCAAATTTCGATCGATACCCGTCCCATTCTGGTTGATGTTCTATCCTCTCCGGTTGATACTCCAACCCTTTTACATGAAGCTAACCCGAAAATTACGAGAAGCTTTTCCGGGCTGGTTATAAATGCTCAGTATAAGGACTTTTTTTCACTTACTTACCTGATGACATTAATTCTTCTTCCTTACCTGACTCCAAACTAGTTTTTCCTTCAGTCATTTGCGGCAAATTTTCTCTAATATTCCCCTTCCCGGAGAAGTTTTCAATCAGTTCCTTCACATCAATTCCCGATGATGCTTTTAATGATTCTTGCAGTGTTGACATCAGATTAGTTGCATAGCCTGACACTTTGTTGGCACCGCCATTTTCACTGCTTGCGCCAGTGTCAACAACAGTAATTTTATCAATATTTGCCATTGGGCTTGCGACTTCTTTTGCATAATCAGGTAACATTTTCAAGATCATATCCAGAATTGCTGCTTGCCCATATTGGTCAAAGGCTTCAGCAACCTTTTGTTTTGCCTCCGCTTCGGCCAGACCCTTCAGACGAATAACTTCTGCCTCGGATTGACCCTGAGCTCTTTCTGCTTCGGCCTGTGCAAGACCATCGATGCGAACCTTCTCCGCTTCTGCTTTCGCCATTGCTTCTACATGATATTGATGGGCATCTGCTTCCGTAAGCTGTTTTCTCTTTTGTGCTTCAGCAGCCTGCTCGACTGCATAACGATCGGCATCCGCTTTTTTCTTAACTTCGGAATCATACTGTCGTTCACGGCGGGCGATTTCTTTTTCCTCCAGCTCAATTTGCTTCTGCCGCTCAATGATTTTAATTTGCATTTGCTGTTCCGTAACTTCCTGCTTCGAACGGGCTTCCTCAAGATGATACGCCTGATCGGCACGTGCTTTTGCCGTATCCTGCTCCCTTGTGTATTCAGCAATTTTTAGCTTGTTTGCCTTTTCTGCCTCGGCAATTTCTGTTTCCCGCTCCAACTCCGCTTTTGTTGCATCTTTATTTGCTTCCGCCTGTTTAATTCGTGTTTCTTTTACTGCTTCTGCTGTCGCTATATCCGCGTCCCGTTTTACTTGCGCAATGCGCGGCTTCCCAAGTGATTCCAGGTAACCATTTTTATCACGGACATCTTTAATCGTAAATGAGACAATAACAAGCCCCATTTTTGCTAAATCCTGCGTTGCTACACGCTGTACTTCCTGTGAAAATTTATCGCGATTTTTATAAATTTCCTCGACTGTCATCGACCCTAAAATCGACCGCAAATGGCCTTCAAGAACCTCTCTTGCTTCATTTTCGCGATCCTCTTTTGATTTTCCCAAAAATTGTTCTGCCGCTGTGGCAATTTCATTAATGGAACCACCAATTTTAATAATTGCTGTACCATCCGCCATGACGGGAACGCCTTGCTCGGTATATACCTCTGGGGTTTGCACATCAAGCTTGCTGGAAAGCAAACTTAATGGTTCAGCCTGTTGAAATACTGGCAGGATGAAGGTTCCCCCACCACGGACAATTTTTATTTTGTTTCCTGACTCATCCATATTTACGTTTTTTGACCCTAAATAACTTCCCGTCACAATCAATGCTTCATCAGGACCAGCAGTCCGGTATTTTGAAACGAATACTCCTATTAGAACAAGTAATAATACAAGAACAATTCCAATTACAATAAAGATTGGCGCCATACTACATCTCCCCCTGTTTTTCAAATGGTTAATTCACAAATTTGGCTGCATTTTAAGAGCTAATGCTCATAAACAGACACATAAACAACCCCTCCCTTAATATCAATAACCAATACCTCTGTCCCAACTGCTATCGGCTGTCCTTCAAAACTTTTAGCAGATTTCGCTATATTGCCGCCTTTTCCAGACAGCACAACCTCTCCATACCCTTCTTCTGGAATCGAAGTGATCACTTTGCCGACTCTTCCTATTAAATCTTCTTCTGTATATGCCAGAGATGCTTCTGCTGAAGAAAGCGGAATGAGTACAAATACATTCAATAACACGACGAGTACAAAGGCTAGGACAAGTGAAATAATAAATATGATTAAGCTGTGAAGCGAAGTAGAAATTTCCAGTATGTAACCGGCTGCACTCAAGATCGTAACGTAAGCCAGTATCAGCGTTGGGTTGAATATACTACTGGAAAGAAATTCGAACATACCTTCCAGGACATCCGATAACAAGATAAAAATAAAAACTAAGCCGCCGCCAATAATTAAACCAAACAGATAAACTGTTTCCAGCGGGTATCCAAGCACCTCCATTAATATCCCCCCTTGTCAATATACTATTTTCATAACGTTCCTTTCATTATTCAATACGAATTCAAAACAAAAAAGGTTTCAATTTTATGAAAAAATACGTTGAAAAAATGATTGACACATCACCAATATATTGTAATAATAGCTTATGAAAAGTTTATACGGTTACCTTTAATTCAGTCCTGTGAGGCTGGCAAGGTGGAACAGATGTAGGTCTGTTGATATCGGACAAAACCTGTAACTAGCAGTTTAGTAGTTTTTGTCTGTCCAGAAACACCTTGCGAAATTGCAGCAAGGTGTTTTTTTGTGGCATTTTTGATTTTCCAACTAGCGGTAACCGATAAACCAAATTTCATAAGGGAGAGAAAGATATGGCACATAATGAGATCCAGGTTCACGAGCGGTTACCATTTATCCAAAGCCTTCCATTAGGTATCCAGCATTTGTTTGCAATGTTTGGTTCCAATGTTTTGGTACCTGTATTATTTGGAATTGATCCAGCAACCATTCTCTTAATGAATGGGTTTGGAACATTATTATATATTTTTATAACAAAAGGTAAAATTCCTGCATTTCTCGGCTCCAGCTTTGCCTTCATATCCCCTGTCTTTGTCGTCTTAGGTCAACATGCAGGTGGATCCGGTTATAGTTATGTATTAGGCGGCTTCCTCATGGTTGGAATTGTTTTATCTATTGTGGCACTAATCGTCAAATTCGTTGGAACAGCATGGATTGACGTCATTTTCCCACCAGCCGCAATGGGGGCAATTGTTGCCGTCATCGGCCTTGAGCTTGTACCGACAGCGGCAGAAATGGCCGGGTGGATCGCCCCGGCAGATGCTGATGCAGCCTGGGCAATTGACCCAAAAGTTGCACTGGTTTCCTTTCTGACCCTAAGCATTACCGTTATTTGCTGGGTTACCCTTAGGGGCTTTTTGAAAATTATTCCTATCTTAATCGGTATTATTGCGGGATATATGATTGCCTATGCAGTCGGTTTAGTCGATTTAACAAAAGTGCAGGAAGCAGCCTGGATCTCGGCGCCAACCTTTTACCAAATGAAAATAGATTGGTCAGCGATTCTGGTTATACTGCCTGCAGCACTCGTTATCATACCTGAGCACATCGGCCATTTATTTGTAACAGGAAATATCGTGAAAAGTGATTTGACAAAAGACCCGGGACTTGATCGTTCGTTAGCCGGAAATGGTATTTCTACCATTATTTCCAGTTTTATTGGCTCAACACCAAATACAACATACGGAGAAAATATCGGTGTGCTTGCAATTACCCGCGTTTATTCAACCTGGATTATCGGTATGGCTGCTGTTATGGCTATTATCCTATCGTTTTGCGGAAAATTGGCAGCCTTGATTTCATCCATTCCAACACCGGTGATGGGCGGAGTTTCATTGTTATTGTTCGGTATTATTGCAGCAAGCGGGCTTAGGATGCTAGTAGAGTCAAAAGTCGATTACAATCGGTCGCAAAATTTAATCCTGACCTGTGTTGTTCTCGTTATCGGTATCAGTGGGGCAACTGTTCAAATTGGTTCCGTTGCTTTAACCGGAATGGGACTAGCAACAATTGTGGCGATCATTCTTGGCTTATTCTTTAAACTGCTTGATGTGTTAAGGTTATCGAACGAATAATTCATGTCTTTCAATCGATTTTGGTGGTGGGTAGAAGTAAGAATTAAATTGCAGGGTTTTTCAGCAGTGTTAACACAACTTTTGAACTTGTGTTCGGGAGCATTTAATGATTTCTCAGCAGTTCAGTTTTTCGGTAACCATAAATAGAGGTCGTTCACCAAGAACGATCTCTATTCATGTGTAAATCGTTGTCATTTCCCAAAATCCATCTTCCAGCTATAATATGCATTATCCGGATTTTTCTCATATTGCAAATAAGCGTTAAACTTTTTCCCTTTTTTGCTTGTTAATCCTTTTACATGCACTCGTTTATTTTTTAATAACTGCTTCACCATTGTTTTGGTAACTCGTTTTTTCATCGTCTGCAAGTATTTATCATTTTTCCAGATCACAAACTTGCAGCCATTTTTCCAATTACTGCAGCCGAAACCTTTCTTTCCTTCCATTACTTTACCGCCACAATTTGGACAAGAACCGAGCACTTCGATTGGTTTTGGTGTGGATGATACTTCATTAATAACTGCATCCTGCCCTGTTTTAATAGTTGCAACCGATTCGTTGGTAAACGTAAAAATGACATTTAGAAAATCCTGTCTCTTCACCTTGCCTTTCTGAATATCGGCCAACATTTTTTCAAGCCTGCCAGTAAACTCCAGATCAAACAATTCATTTACCGGAAAGGTTTCAACAAGCCTTCCGCCAAGACCTGTACACGAGAGATTTTTCCCTTTGCTGGTGATATACCCGATATCCTTTAACTTTTTAATCGTCTCTGCCCTTGTTGCAGGGGTACCAATGCTAAACCCTGTTAAAATCTGGTCCATTTCCTCTTCTTTATAATTCTTTCCACATGTCTCCATTACCCGCAATAATGTTTTTTCGGTATGTTTTTTTGGTGGCTTTGTAACATGAGAAGTAACCTTTGAATCTAGCAGACTTACAATATCGTTTATTTGCACACTTGGTAAAAGATTATCCTTTGATTGGATATTTTCAACCTTTTTCCACCCCTCTACAAGCTGTACTCTGCCCTTTGATAAAAAATAACCCTTAACCGTGTCGATTTTAGTCACAAGTTTTGTCTCTTCATATTCCGCAATCGGCATAAACTGCATAATGAAACGATTTTTAATTGCTGTATAAACAATTTGTTCATCGCTGGACAGACGTTTCGGTTTTTCATATGTAGGTATGATTGCACTGTGGCTTTCTACTTTGGCGTTGTTAAATACTCGCCTCGATTTCCGGAATATGATTTCATCTTTATATGGCAAATCCTCCGCCATTACTTTTAATACCTTGGCCGTTTTTCCAACAAGGCTTTCTTCTAATGCAACACTGGATGTCCGTGGATAGGTGATGTATTTCTTCTCGTATAAACTCTGAGCAATTTTTAATACTTTATCCGAAGTCCAGCCTTTAAATTTGTTCGTTACGTACCCTTGTAAATTGGAAAGGTTAAATAAAGGCGGGGCCAACTCCTTTTTCTTTTCCACTTGTTTGTTTATTATGGTGCCTTGCTTACCTTGCATCTGCTGCTGGACATTTTCAAGTTTTTCCTTATGCTTAAATTTTTCCTCTTTTTCTTCTACATATGTTCCTTCATATTCCTCGTTGTCTTTCGTGTGAAAAATTGCCGTTAATTTAAAATAATCCTCCGGCACGAAGGTTTCAATTTCCTTATCGCGATCATAAATAATTTTCAGTGTTGGTAATAACACCCGGCCGATATTGAGTGCTTTCCCCTTTCCTCGTTGATATTTCAAAGTAGCAACAGAAGTTAAATTAATGCCGATCACCCAATCAGCCCATTGTCTGGAAACACCGGCATCCTGCAATGGTCGCATGGAATCATTTGGTTTCATCGTTTCCATCCCCCGAATTACCTCATCCCGTGTCCATTCGTTCAGTAATAATCGATAGACAGGCTTATTAGGCTTTGCCCGATAAATAATACTATCCCCAATCAACTGCCCTTCCCTGTCATAGTCACAAGCCGAAATAATCATGTCAACATCATGTCGCTTCATTAAATTATGAATGGTTTTTAACTGCTTTGCCGCTCCTTTGTCTGTCTGCTGTCTATTTCTGGGATCACTTTTTACTTTATATTTAAAGTCTTCCGGGATAAATGGAAAATTGTCCAGCTTCCAACGGGACATTTTACTATCGTAATCTTTCGCATCGTATAGCTGAACAAGATGACCGAACGCCCAAGTAATAAGATAGTTATTTCCTTCAAAATATCCATCTCGTTTATGCGTACTATTTAATACATCCGCAATATTTTTCGCAACAGATGGCTTTTCGGCCAGTATTAATTGCATTCCTATCACCTATTTTCATAATTTATGTGGGTTTTGCAAAGAATAAAATGGACTGGAGGGATAATAGTGGATAAAAAAAGAAAAAAATCGGATGCCTACGATAATGTGATCGCACCTGGGATTGATCCAGATGATTCATTCGGAAAAGATGCCACAAAATCCGAAATCGAAAGCGGCGAATCAACAAAGGTTACGAAACTGACGTACGACGAGTATGACCCAAGTGAAAAATAGTTCACTCCTGTGCATAAAAGATGTTGTTAACTAGTGAAAAACGATTTTTATCCCATACGATAACTATAGCATATCATCTTGAAATTCACGAACATTTGTTTTAAAACCATCTGCTGTGGATGGTTTTTTCTTGTTCAATTTTGTGAGAGCGAAAGTAAAAAAACATATATTGCAGCCTTTGCAAATTGAACAAAAAGTGAGTCGATTTATTTACTCAGGTAAACGTTAAGGAGTGAAAAAACGGATAGCACGCGATAACCGCAACTTGGTTCACTTGTAATCAGCGTTACCGATTTATTGGAAACGACGATGGCCACCATTCGCCCCGAGTCACTGGAGCATCCATGCAACTGCTATCTTCCTTATGGTGTATGATACCGATATTGCTGCTGGTTCGTTTGTTTGGGTCTGGAAAACGCTATCCTTTTATTTGCTCTTAGAAGAGGGTGTTCAAAAAACAAAAATTATATACATAACAAGATACGAATAGCGGAACCTAATTAAAGAGCGTTATGCTCAAAAAATCGCGGGAGGTTATATTCTATGGCTCAACAAAATTCACAGCAACAATTACAACAGGCATTGCAGCAAGCGCAACAAGCTCAGCAAGCGGTTCAGCAGGCTCAAACAAGCGCGAATCCGCAAGCTGTCCAACAAGCACAACAGCAACTGCAGCAGGCTCAGCAAGGTTTGCAAAATGCTCAAGCCCAGGCTGGTGCTAGCGGACAACAAAACGCCCAGTTGCAGCAGGCACAGCAGCAATTACAGCAAGCGTACCAGCAAATGCAACAGGCACAGCAGTCCCAACAAGCACAAAGCAACCAGCAAAACAATAGCTTTCAGTAAGGACAAACTTACAAAAAAGGAATCTCAAAACGGGATTCCTTTTTTAAATGCTTCTCCATTTTTTTTGCCGATTTTGCACGGATTTCACTGCTATTCATACATTCCAAATTACTACTGCTCATATCCCTCAGCAATTATTTTGACAATCCGATCCTCGATATCAGGTCCTTCCTCTTCATCCAACAGGTTATTAAGCATAATGGAAAAGATCAGCATTTCTCCAACAGCTGTTTTGACATAGCCGGACAGCGTACTAACGCCGTGAATGGTCCCCGTTTTTGCTTGTACCTTTCCCTTCATATCCGCTAGCCGATTCCGCAATGTCCCGCCAACCATCCGGCCTTCTTCTCCGGAAACCGGCAATGCCTGCAGATATGAGGAAAACCAGTCTTCTTCCTGTATATTGTATAGTAATCTGGTGATCTGATTGGGTGGGATTAAATCAATGTGTGATATTCCCGAACCATCGCGAATCAGTAATGTGTCTGTATTCATTCCCATTTTCTCCAGTTCGGCTTCTGCCACTTCCAACCCCTTTTCCCAACTTCCTTCATCATGAACAACTTTGCCCATTTCTTTAACAAAAATTTCTGCATGTGTGTTGTTGCTTAATTTCATGAAAGGAACGAATATCGCTGACAACGGCATCGATTGATGAGAAATAAGTTTCTCTGCCTTGTCCGGTGTATCACCCGCCTGTATTTTTCCAGATAAGTAAATATCATTTTTATCCAATGACTGCCGAAAAAGATCCAAGGTATAACCAGTGGGCTCCCACACCGCCATCCATTCTTTTATAGTTGACGATTCGACCGGAATTTCCCCTTCTATTGTAAAAACATTCGTTCCGTGCTTGCGCTCAATCGTAATATCCTCTTCCTCACCAGACGCTACGGTTTTTGCATTATTCACAATGCGTACGTAATCTGTTTCAGGTGTCACGGTATAGTTTACTTCCTCCCCAGCCGAACTACCCGGGCTAGCCTCGATAATAACGGTCCCAGCATCATAATCCTCATTCGGCGAAACGGTTAATGCGGAAATTTGTGCCCCATAATAATAATGTTCATCACTCCAAATTAAATCAGGTGATAGCCGTACATCATCATACCATGTATCATCACCAATAAGATCTCCATCAATTGTTTTGATGCCACTTTCCCGCAGTTTCTGAGCAAACACATCAAAATCGCTTGGTAATAATGTCGGATCACCTTTTCCTTTCAGATAGAGGCTTCCCTTTAGCTTACTCCCTTTTACGGATCCATCCGTCAAAATATCCGTCGTAAATGTATAATCTTCACCTAAAACCGAAAGTGCGGATGCTGCAGTCAGTAATTTCATGTTGGAAGCAGGTCTTAAGCGTGTGTCACCCATATGTTCGTATACTATTTCACCAGTTATAGATGAACGAATACTTATTCCAATTAAAGCCCCCTGTAAAAAAGGCTCATTTTGGATAAATTTATCCAATTCGTGCTTTAGTTTAATCGTTTTAACCGGTTCTGTTTTCATAACGCTTGCCTCCTCCCCCTCGGGAACTGATTCCCTATCATTGTCAGAAGGTACAGAAGCTGTAACAAGGATGAGTAAAAGTATCATGAAACTGCATAACCCGATTTTTAAATAGTGCATTTTAGCACCCTTTCTGAGCAGCTTTCCCTTCCTAATCAGTAATTCCACATAGAGATGCCAGATTCCTTCATTTACGAGAAACAAAGTCACCCTTAAGGGTGACTTTGTTTGCGGTTTAACTGAATTATCTTCGTCGTTCATTCATGAATTCGTTGTCCGTTGTGTTGTTCCAAATGCTGAACAATTTCACGGATTTTTTTCGGGTCAAAAATTAACCTGAAAAAACCATACAAAAAACATACATTCCGACCGACACGCAGGATTTATATTATAACCGACGTTTGTAAGCATTTTCCTACCTTCTTCAGGATAATACAGTAGTTAAGCAAGCATACCGCCATTTTTATGGTATTTCATGATTCCTTCAGCAGCTCGATACGCTAAAGCACCAACAGTTCCGGTTGGATTGTAGCCGCCATTGTGCGGAAACGCCGTGGCACCAACAACAAACAGGTTATCCATATCCCACATTTGCGAATAATTATTAACGGCTGAAGTTTCCGGATCCGCACCCATAATAACCCCTCCTGTATTATGAGTGGACTGATAAACTGTTATATCATATGGACCTAATTCTTCCATTGCATCAATCTTATCTGCACCCATCTCCTTAAGGATTTCACTACACTTTTGGGCTGTGAATTTCGCAAGGCTTCGATCCTGATCTTCAAAATCAAAGGTCATACGAACAAGTGGATCGCCAAATGTATCCTTGTAGACGGGATCAAGGTCTAGATAATGGTGTTTATACGGCATACTGGCTCCTTGTACACCAATTGATAATGTTCGATTTATATAATTTAGCGAGTTTTCCTTAAATTCCTTGCCCCATGTTGGGGAACCTTTTGGAATGGGATTATTCGCTATTGGTCTTTTCCCTGTTTGAGTTAGAGAAAGATAACCACCATGAATAAAATCAAGATCAGTATGGTCAAAATTGTCGCCGTTAAAGTCATCGATAACCATACCAAGTGCCCCTGCCCCAGCAAAATTATTGAACTGTTTATCTTTGAAGTAACCAGAAGCTGCACCTTTTACAACTTGATAGGCATAGTTTTTACCGATAACGCCAGTTCCGGTTGAAGGGTCATACGGGCGTCCAATTTTGGAGTTTAATAAAGTCTTTACATTATTGAAGACGTAACTTGTCAAAACGACTACATCTGCAGGCTGCTCAATTTCTTCTCCAGTAGTAAGGTCCGTATAAAGGACACCGGTAGCTTTACCATCCTTATGTAAAACTCTGCGCACCCATGAATGTGTACGTAAATCAAATTTCCCTGTCTTATTGGCAACTGGAATGACGGTGACAACAGGATCAGCTTTCGCCCCATATTCACAACCAAACCGCTCACAAAATGCACAATACTGGCATGCCGCTCTTGCTATGCCATCCGGATTTGTGTAGTTTTCCGATAAATTGGCGGATGGTAAGGTGTATGGATGATATTTCAAATTCTCCGTTGCTTTCTTAAACAATTTCATTTGCGGGGAATGTTTCATTGGACCTGTCGGGTATTTATCGGAGCGTTTTCCACCCAGTGGATTTTCTTCCCCTGATATACCAGCCATTTTCTCAAATTGATCGTAGTACGGCTCCAGCTCATCATACGTAATCCCCCAATCCTGAATGGTCATATCGGCCGGAACTTTATTATTCCCATATTTTTCAATCGTTCTGCTGCGTATTTCGAAATCATAAGGCAAGAAACGAAATGTCATCCCATTCCAATGAACGCCTGCACCTCCAAGCCCTTCTCCTAAGAGAAATGATCCATATTGCCGCATTGGTAATGCCCGTATTTTTTCATTTCTGCGAAAGGTAAGCGTATCCTTTGACAAATCCTGCATTAATTCATAGCGAATCGCATAGCGCAATTCATCGTGGACCATGTAATAATCTTCCGTATGTCTTTCTTCCCCTTTTTCCAGCCCTACGACGTTAAGGCCTTTCTTTGTCAGTTCGGATGCAATAATACCACCACCCCAACCGACTCCAACAATTACGACATCCGTTTTCGGCAATTTTTTCGCCATTCTTTCATCCTCCTCATTTCATTTATGCTACGATAAGAAAATATAAATCAAGCACATATTCTACACGTCAGGGTAGGCCTCATCCGGCTCCAGCGCCCAGCGACTAGTGGACAACACCCGCTCGTACGATAAGCCAACATCGGTGAAAGGAGAAGTTCGACTAAGATCGCCACGTCAATAGCCAACGTCGAATGACCTGCATCCTGCAGTCCCCAAGCTCACCGTGTTTCCTTTATCTTCTACGGTTGTTTGTTCGCTTAAAACCGCCACTTTGCGCAGCAACACTGCGGGCGCAGTCCATAAGTCGCTAAACGGGCGTTTTTTACATATGATCACGTAAACTACTTGGCTCCATTTTCTTGAAATCTCCTTCAATAATGTCCGTGTAGCCCATCTGATCTCCCGGATAATTTCTCATCCTCCATCCTTCCATATCAATATTACCGCCATAAAGAGGATCACTATACAAACCTTCCAATGTCATACTTCGAAGCAAATCAAAAAAACCGCTTGGTGATATTGTGCTTAATTTAACCTTATCTTCCTGAAAGTCTTTTAGAATGTTATCTTGTTGGTCCTCTGTAATCTCTGTAAACCCCTTTTTATGTTTCTGATGGCTATAGTTTTGCATTTCCCGTAAGCCAACCCTGAAAATTTCCCGGCGTTTTAACCTGCCCTGATATCCTTGAACTTTTTCTCCATGGAAGAATGGAGGTTCCATGTAGTCCCTTGCATTAAACCCATAAGATCCGGCTAGCTGATGGTCAATATAATAGGCTACACCTAAGTCACCTGCTCCAGGACCGTGTTCATCCTTTGGAAAAATACGTTCTGTCGCGGCTTCCGTTGTTTTAAATTCAGCCTGGCTGAGATACATGAGTGCTTGATTATAGCTTTTGGTTTTTACGTTTTTAGTAGCCTTTTGTTCTTCTTTATCGCCAACGTCCCACGGAATCATGCTGCCAATTACTCCACCAACAGCAAGACCACCAACGGCTATCCCGGAATTTTTTAAAAATTTTCGACGTGATACATCTTCTCCGTGTTTACTCTGATTTTCGTCTGCCAATCCATAGACCTCCTTACGAATAGTATTTTTAGTCATTTTATCCTGAATTAACGGGCAGTAAGACCCCACTGAATGAAGTTTCATTTTATTATGTCACCAAAATTAGCCATTCATGCATAAAAAAACATAATTATCCACTCATGCCAAAAACTAAATTGGGTAAAATAAACAAGATCATAAAATGATGGAGGGAAAAAATAATGACAAGAATCAGCAAGGGAATAACAATGGCGTTATTGCTTAGTATTGCAATCATTGTTTCTGCCTGTAACAATCAAGATCAAGGAGCAGCAAATGCAAATCGGCTGGATGAAGAGAACACAACAAATGTTTCCGACCATTCCCATAACAACAACCAGGAGGGGTTAAATAATCCTGATGTTATCCCGAGTGAGATAGGTGATAAAACAAGCACAACTAATAAAGATGGGACTACATATTCTGGTATGGGAAATAGTATTTATGGCTCAATCGGTAGTTCCGGAATCCATGAAGGGGGCGTTTCTTCTTATTTTGAATCGATTTTGGAGGGTCAAGGAATTACAGGTGTAAAAGTATTTGTTATTGACGACTCTGTTGTATTAGCAAGAAATAAGGAGGAAACAACTAGCCATAGATACGATAATATCCAAAATGATTTATTAAGCGGCAATGAAGGAATGTCCGGAAAAGGCGAACCTGAGGGAGTAAAAGATGGGAAAGAGGAAAGCCTTGATAATTTGGAGCAGGCCAAAAAAGAGGTAAACGACATGTTTAATGGCAATGTCAAAATATTGACCGTTACCAATCCAGGAGCAGTGGATCTGATCGAAAGCATTAAAGATAATATTATGGCTTCCTCTTATCAAGATGCCTCAAAGGAAGTACTACAACTTTTGCAAATGGCGGAGTAATGAACATCCCCTGTTCAAGGACAGGGGATGCTCTCATTAGAGATGGAACGAAATATAAACAAAATCATTATAATTTTCCTTTTATATTCATTTGATGTTGATTTCTATAACGAAAACGGGCTAACGGGCTAATTAAGGAGCTGCTTACTCCAACCGCTCAATTATCGTTGCATTAGCCATACCATGGCCTTCGCACATGGTCTGCAATCCGTAACGTCCCCCCGTCCGTTCCAGTTCATGCATCATCGTTACCATTAACCGCCCACCGCTTGCTCCGAGCGGATGACCTAGTGCTATTGCTCCCCCATTTGGATTCAGTTTTTCCGGATCAGCACCGGTTTCGTCCAACCAAGCGAGCGGTACCGAAGCGAACGCCTCATTTACTTCAAAGATATCGATGTCGTTAATCGAGAGTCCTGCCTTTTTTAGCACCTTTTCCGTCGCTGGGATCGGGCCTGTCAGCATCAATGTCGGATCGGATCCAATCACAGAACGGGCGATCACACGAAATCTTGGTCTAAGTCCAAGTCCCTCCGCTTTTTCACGTGACATTAGGAGAATCGCAACCGCACCGTCACTAATTTGACTGGAATTTCCCGCTGTTATGCTTCCGTCTTCTTTAAACGCAGGTTTTAATGTCTCAAGCTTCTCCAATGTCGTATCAGCTCTTGGCCCTTCATCATCCTTCACAACCGTTTTTGTGCCATCTGGAAGGGGTATTTCCAGCGGCAATATTTCTTTTGCGAAACGCCCATCCTGACGTGCAGCAATTGCCTTTCTGTGGCTTTCCAGGGAAAATTCATCCATTTGCTCCCGACTGAACCCCCATTTCGTTGCAATACGGTCTGCAGATAAGCCCTGGTTAATGATTTCATACTTGGTTGTGAGCGACTCACTTAATTTAACCCCCTGCGTATTTGACCCCATTGGTACCCGCGACATGCTTTCGATCCCCCCAGCGACGACAACATCCATATCCCCACTGATGATCGCTTGCGCAGCAAAATGGACAGCTTGTTGACTTGAACCACATTGTCGATCAATCGTCGTTCCGGGAACCTCAATTGGATAATTCGCAATTAATGCAGCTTGCCTGGCGATATCAAATGCTTGCTCTCCTACCTGGGAAACGCAGCCAAAGATCACATCCTCCACCAATGACGGACTAATACCAGCTCTTTTCACGACCTCCTCCAATGGCTTCGCGGCCAGTTCCTCTGCTCTGATACCACTTAGAATTCCGTTTCGTTTTCCTACAGGTGTCCTAACCGCTTCAACAATTACTGCTTCATGCATAGCTAACTTCCTTTCATCATAAATCCTGAATTTAAATTCAGCTTTTCCGGAATGTATAGGTACTTACAAATATGATAATTTATTAGTTAACCGCTTACAAGAGTAATTTTATAATAATTAAATAAATATGCCGATACCGGTCTTTGGCTACGGCGTCACCATAGCATTAGTTCCCTATTAGCATCTGTTGGAAGCACTGTAAGAAGAATAAAAGAAAAACTCCTATACTGGCAACTATATCTTCTGCCTTCACAATAGGAGTTTTCTATGTTTCTAGTCTATTTTAAAAGGAGTAATTGGGTTGTTTGCGGAAATCTGCCTCTTGTACACCACTGTAAAAACTAAAGTACGTCTAGTCTAACAACTAATGCAATTAAAACTTGTAACAGGATTTGGGCATTAACGGCGATATCAGTGTCAGTTGTCGTTACATTTACACCACGTGAATTTTCAATATAAAGCTGTTGTTTGTTTACCTGGCTGGACTTTAATTTTGCAAAAAGATCTTGTGTGATCTCATCTCCAGCATTGGTATCAGCAATTGAAATGCTGATAACTAAAGCAATCGCAGCTTGCAGGGCAACTTGAATATTAACAGCAGCCTGGGTATCTGTTGATTGAACATCAACATCGCATGAATCTTTTATCACAATGCATTCACTAGACTGTTGAACATTTTTCAATTGTCCGCTCGCTTCCTGATTAATAGTACTATCATTATCAAAATGCATAGGATGATCCATTGTTGGGTCTAGTGCACTCCACTTGTGGCATGGATCCTTTTTGTCACACGGATCTTGCTTATGGCATGAATCCTCTTTGCAGTGCGATTCACAATGATGACACTGATTGTCACATAGATCTACCTTGCGACAATGACTCTTAGACCTTTCCCTTTCTAGTAAAAAGTTTCTTTGGTTGTGCATTAAATCTCTCCTCCTTCTTGCCGTTTACTTTATGTTATGTATAACGTTTTAATTAGTAAGGGTGATTGTCTTATCATAGTAACCTATTTTCTCATTTTCTAATGAAATAGTTGAAAATGATAAACTATCCCAATAATGATAGGCATATAATACCCCGGACACTTGACTGCCCGGGGTATTACAACTATTTTAATAGACATATAACTGAATGTGCTTCACCGATGTGGAAAGTGACGGAAAATGATATAGATTACTCAATTGTACAGAATAATTAACCTTTTTCTTTTTCCTGATTCTCTTCCTCCTTCCGAACCCGTGTTAAATCATCCACACTCTGTTTCAAGCTTTCCACTAAATTTCTAATTCTTTCTTTATCTTGGGAATCGAGTTTTTCTGGATCTAATTTTGTACCGTGCTTTTTTAATGTTGTATCCACAAGCATATCGATAATTTGAGTTGAAAAGTTTTCAAACCCATTATTATTACTCAAAAAATCCACCTCCAGCACTTATTTTTATATAGTATATTCATAAGAAGTGTCTGTGTTAGGAATAATAGTCTATTTCCATACATTTTGTGCACCTGTTTAGTGCAATATCCGTTAATCTATTAAAAATGTGCTTTCAACTAGGACAAGGGCCGTTTCTTTTCTTGCAATCTTCAACCTGGTTAACTAGCTGAGATAAGATTCTAGGATATTGGTGGAATTATCTATCTTTAGACTTAAACGCCCTTACAGAAAGTTTAGCTGAGAATATAGTAAATAGAGAAAAGATTATATTACAGAAAGGATGAGTACAATTGGCACTAACAAGTCGTCAGGCTAATTTATTAAGAGTTCTTAACCAATTGTCACAAAATATCGCAGCTAACAGCGGGTTAAACACTGATCTTTCAGTTGATTTACCAGGCTTAGACGTAGATTTGAATGTTGGAATAGGAGACGGTTCAGGTAATGGTTCAGGTAACGGTTCAGATAACGGTTCAGAAACCTGCCCACCTACCACACCTACGACAATTCGAGAAGTATTATGCAATGCATTAAATGAACAGGTACAAGTGACAACGCCTTTTGGTATGGTTTCAGGTCTACTAATCGCAGTAAGAAACGACTATATTGTTTTAATCGAAAGTGGTACCGGTGATCAAGTATTGGTTCGCATCGATAAAATTGAATTTATCAGTCAAATGTAAGGAGGGATACGAATGTTTGAAGATACGTTTGCAGCAGAACTAGCAACCAGGGTCGGTTCGAATGTAGAGGTCGCTACCGATAACAATTTGGTAGAAGGAATTCTTTCAACAGTAACCGATGAATTGGTTCTCGTTATTGATGTTACCAGCGGTTATGACAGTACCAGATTATATATCTCACTGGATGCGATAAACTTTATTCGCTTTCCTGTAGCAGCCTAACAAACAGAAAGCACCGGAAAATAGATTTTATATCTCATTTTCCGGTTTTTTTATGTTTCATATCAATAGATCATCCATCCCCTTAATACTTCTGCCCCCACTTATCTTAAAAGCTCACGAATAAATGCATAAAACATGGCATACAATCATTACAATAAAAAACAAAAAAAGAGTACATGAATGAATGTACTCTGAACTAGATAACGGTTATAAAACGATCACTGTTTCCCATTTCGGATTGTCTTGCTTATTTCATTGGTAATCATTAATACTTTCGCTCCGTCTTTCCCGGTAACGGAAGGCTCTGTATCGGACATAATACAATTCAGAAAATCCAACAACTGAATTTCTAATGGCTGGATGGAACTATCAATTTGAATATTTTCGGTTACAGTTATTGGAGCATGGCTTGTATGCTCAATCATAGGGTAGGTTCGCCTTATTTTATTGTTAAGGATATCGGCTTCAATAAAAGCATCTTCAGTCAAAATTTGCATGGTTCTGATTTTTCTTTTCGCCTTAAAACTGGCCGTCAGCTGGGCTGTAACCCCTTGTGATGATCTGGAAATGACTGCTGCGTGTTTTGGTGTATTTTCCATAATATTGCCAAGCGCATAAAATTCTACGATTTCATCATCAAGCAATTCAGGTAAAATATATAGATCATGAATCATTAAATCCTTTACCACATCAACATTTTTAATCCTCTCATCATACGGATTCATTCTTAGAAAATCAATACCAATAATAGACTCTTTCTTCAGTTCCTTGATCAGATATCGAATGAATGGGTTAAAAAGTTCGATGTGTCCTATCTGAAGTTTTATACCTGCTGCTGCAGCTTTATGGTGTAAATCTTCAGCCTGAACGGCTGTACTCGTAATTGGCTTTTCCATCAACATGTGTACCTTGTGCCTGATACAAGTTAGACCGATATCATAATGAAATTCAGTTGGTACAGCAATACTGACGGCATCAACTGACTGTAGCAGATCAGGCATGGATTGAAATTGTTTCACCTTATATTTCTTGGCAATTTGCTGTCCTTTTTTTTCATCACTATCGTATATACCAACAAGCTGGCAATGATCATGTAACGATAAGTATGTTCGTACATGATTTTCTCCCATATTACCTGTTCCAATTACGCCTACTTTCATAAAATATCTCCTCACTCTTTGTACTGCTCATAAATATCCTATGCACTAGCTTTTCGGTGAGGTAGACGTTCATAACGAAAAAATAAATTTGGCGCTTGTACGATGACCAAAATACTAGATTCTTGGAAAAAAGGAGGCGGGAAAATGTTAAATGTGTTGTTTGTTACAGAAGACACTTCACAGTTCATACATAGAATTTATTATGATCTGGAACAAGAGCTAAAGGAAAGAGCAAACGTAATGATATGGCGAAAATCTGGCCATATTGATTTTATTTTGAAGCAGCTCCCCACCAAACCGGACTTTATCTTATTATTAAATGACATAGACCAACAAATGTCCCCGATGATTAAGGGCCTGTCCCATTCCGGTATCCCCACTGGGTTATTCATAAATGATGTACACCGCTTCATCAATTTGCGGAGAAATTTCATCACCAAAAATAATATTAACCATTTATTTACAGTCATACGCGATAAATTTATCCAAACTTATCCCGAATTTGTTGATAAAATGGAATGGTTTCCACATTTTGTTCAAACAGAAATATTCCGTGATTACGGCATAGATAAGAATATCAACCTGTTGATGATGGGAGCAGTTAGCGATCATTACCCATTACGGCAAAAAATCATCAAGACATATAAAGGGAATCCAGATTTTATTTATCACAAGCATCCTGGATATCGGAACTTTAATAAAGATGAAAAAAACCAACATTTTATTGGTGAAAGATATGCAAGAGAAATAAACCAGGCGAAAATTGTATTCACCTGTCCATCCGTATTCCAATATCCTGTCATAAAATATTTTGAAGTGCTTGCTTGCAAAACCTTACTGTTAGCTCCAACCTTCAAAGAATTAGAGGATCTTGGCTTTGTCCCTGACTATCATTTCATACCAATTGATGAAAATAATTTTATGGATAAAGCAGCCTACTATTTGGCTAATGAAACCGAACGACAAACTATAGCGGAACAGGGTTACCGGTTTATCCGGAAAAGGCATTCCGTTAAACAACGATCAGACCAGCTTATTAAAAAAATCGAAAGCGTCATTCAAAAATAATAAAGGAGGTTTTCAGTTGTCTACTATTCCAAAAAGCGTCAAGCTAGGAAATCATGTGGCTATTGAACAAGATGTGATGATTGGTGAAAATGTTGTGATCGGACATCATACTACCATTTTAAGGGGGACAGAAATTGGTGATAACGTTACCATTGGCTGTAACTGTGTGCTAGGCATCGAACCTAGCGTTAATGAGCGAATGCGAAAGACTTTTAAAGCTAACAATGGGCTTGTTATACAATGTGGTACTCGTATTGGCCATTTGGTATCTATCTATTCCGGCACCTCTATTGGTGAAAATGTTTTTATTGGCGATCATGCTGGTATTAGGGAGAACGTTAGCATCGGTGCAGAATCAGTGATCGGAAGAGCTGCCATTGTGGAATTAAATACGACCATTGGTAAATCCTGTACCGTTCAAACAAATGCTTATATAACTGGTGATACAACACTAGAGGATCGCGTTTTCATTGGTCCTTGCGTCTCCATGTCTAATGATAAATATATGGGGGCAAAACCGTATTCCTTAAAAGGACCGTACATTAAAACGGGAGCCAAGATTGGCAATAACGCATCCCTGTTACCCGGCATTACAATTGGTGTGAACACTGTTATTGGGGCAGGAGCTGTTGTTACCAGGAATATGGAAGATGGTATTGTAGCAGCCGGTGTTCCCGCAAGGAAGATACCTTCGTAAGAATAGTGGGAGCAAACATCTTACTAGAGAAAGGATGAATAATTGTGTCAAAAAAGGTTTGCATGGTTGTTGCTTATCATCCATTTCTGGACGCAAGGATTTTTAAGAAGGAAGCAAAAAGCTTACAAAAAAAGGGATATAATGTGACAATGATAGTTCCGAGAAAAAATGGACATTTATTCGATATTGATGGTACCCCATTTACAAAAAGCTTCAGAAATAAAGTTTTCACCCATGAGGGAATTAAGATTGTCACTTATGATTCGGAGAGTTGCAGGAACCACTTAAATAAAGTCCTAAACACCGAAGACGTTTGGGAAAAACAGGGGTTTAACAATCCCTTAACCAAACTCGCTATCCAAGAAGACGCAGATATCTATCATACCCACGAATACCTTTCCCTCTTTGCAGGAATTGGTATAAAACGATTGATAAAGAAAAGAAAAGGAAAACATGTAAAGTTAATTTATGATAGCCATGAGTTGACACCTGACCCTTTAGACCCTCGCTATTCCGAGGAAAAAAGAAAGATTTTGGAACAAAAACTTCTTTACATGCTTGAAGAAGTAGATTATATCATTACTGTTTCTGATTCAATTAAATCATGGTATATAGCTCATAAACCGAACGTGCCTGTGGAAGTAATCTATAATTCCCCCCCACTTACCAAAGACTATGCACCTAAAAAGTTCGATAACGCCGAATTCATTACTTGTTATGTAGGGAACGTTGATGCTAAAAGAGGAAACAAAGATAAGGTTATAGGCATTTCTGAAATATGCTCAAAAGCAATCGATTTCCAATTCAAAATTATTGGAGGAACTCGATTTGGTGATTCCTTTTTAATACCGAAACACCTTCAAAATGTCATCCAGTTAACCGGATGGGTTGATTATCATTCTATTCCCAAGCATATGAAAGATGCTGATGTTGGCTGGATTGATATAGATGATGTTAATCAATCCCTTAATCGAGACTACTCATTGCCAAACAAATTTTTTAGCTATCTAAATAACGGGATACCCGTCTTAGTAAATAAATGTCATGAAATGGAAGACTTTATCCGTAAGCATCAATGTGGGTTTGTTGTCGACAAAACGCAGGCTACAGCTCAGGATTTCGCAGACGCTTTAATTTTTCTTCATAATAATAAAAGCAAATTAACACAAATGAGTCAAAATGCTCGCAAAGTAATGGAGCGTCTATATTCGTGGGAAAAGATGGAGGATCGATTATTTCAAATTTATCAACATCTGGGGAACTGACAACCGTAACTTGTCATGAAGGAAAGGGGGGAAAAGGTGCGCGTATTGCATATTCCTGAAGGCGGATTACCAATGATTAATTTATGTCGGGCATTAAGATCAACAGGTGTTACTGCTACCGCGTGTCACTTTTACGCAAATCATTTTAACTTCCAATCAGATGTTTGTCTAAACTTGCAAGACATACCAGAACATTTACGGGAAAAAAAAATTAACCAGTATTTTAAAAAAGTTATAAAGGAATATGATATCTTTCATTTTCATTTTGGCGGGACCTTTTTCCCTGATAAAAGGGATTTAAAAATATTGAAACGAGCGGGTAAGAAAATGGTTGTCCATCACCGCGGTTCCGATGTGCGTCTATTATCGGCAGCAAAAAGCCAAAATCAATTCGTCCGTGTTAAACCAGAATGGACAGAGGAAAAAATCAAAGAAAACTTAGCACAACTATCCAAATATATTGACCATGCTATTGTGCAGGATTATGAATTAGAAACCTATATTAATGATTATTATAAGGAAACGCACGTTATTCCACATATCATTGATCATAATGAGCTTCAACCAAATTATCCAAAAGGTAAGGCAACACCTCTTATTGTTCACGCTCCTACAAAACGTGATTTAAAAGGAACAGAATTTATTTTGGAAGCTGTGAAACAATTGAAAAATTCCGGAGTTTCCCTTGAATTTAAATTAATTGAAGGCATGGATCATCAGGAAACAATAAAACTTTTAGCAAAGGCTGATATCGTTATTGATCAGCTAAGAATTGGTTCCTATGGTTATCTCAGTACAGAGGCGATGGCATTGGGAAAACCGGTAATATGCTATATAAGGGAAGATCTAATAGATAAATATCCTGCAAAACTTCCAATTGTTAACGCAAACCCGGATAGCATTACCACTGTTTTGGGGAATTTGATCAATACCCCTAATCAATGGAAGAGTTTGGGTGTTAAAGGAAGAGCTTATGCTAAACAACATCATAGTGCACAGAAGGTAATTAATCAGTATATTGAGGTTTACAAAAAATTATAAGGAACTGTTTTTCAATATAAGGTGAGGTGAAATATTTTGGAATCAAAATCAATCAATAATTTTAAAGTAGTAATACATGATCGGTTTGAAGCTGTAGGGAAAAAGATTGAGGATGAATTATTTATACCGCTCTCATTAATAGAAAAGGGATTCAATATCGTAAAATTATGGAATGAAAAAGAGAAAATGTTAAAATTAAACGTGACCAACTCAAAGGTATCAGATATTGAATCCTATAATCATAACGGAAATTACTTGAGTTATGATAAAAACAGGGTTGAAAGCTGGAATGTAAAATTCACTTCTGAAGGAATACCGAAAACAGTTTATTCCCATGGTACACATTATAATCCATCTACTATCGCTCAATATGGTTTACAACATTATAGCCTATATTTAAAAAATAATGACCAGGATAGTAAAAACAAATTCTTAAAAGTGGCTAATTGGTTTGTAAATCACCAAGATTCCAGAGGCGGTTGGGCATATATATTTGATCATAACTTTTTTTCCAGCAGACTAAATAAACTAAAAGCCCCATGGTATTCAGCCATCGGTTTAGGTATGGCAATGTCGGTTTTATCTCGAGCAACTTTTCTAACAGAAGATAATAAATATAGTATTTGTGCATTAAAAGCTAAGACCCTTTTTAAAACGCCATCAACTAACAATGGTGTGCAAGCCAAATTTGAAAATAAATTTCTATTCTATGAGGAATGTCCAACAGATCCTCCAAGTTATATTTTAAACGGTTTCATGTTTGCCTTGATTGGCTTATATGATTTGTATAAAACAACAGGCGATAAGGAAGCAAAATGGTTATATAAAGAGGGAATCACTTCACTAAAAAGAATGCTTCCTTTGTATGATTTAGGGAATCGGTCAGCATATGACTTAACCCATTATACAACGGATGGAGGATTTCCAAATGTTGCAAAGTGGGGATATCATATTATGCATATTCATCAGCTATCTGCATTAAATTCAATCGAGAAAGACGCGAAAATCAATGCAACATTACTAAGATGGAAAGGGTATTTGCAAGGAGAAGTAAAATAAGGTCATATGTAAAATGAGGTGAGACTTAGTCACCTCATTTTCATTGTGATAAATTCTTTTTGTGTCTGAACAAATTTAATGATCAATGGGTATTCCCTTTACTTCTTTTAACCAATTTACAGTATTCACTATGCCATCTTTAAAGGAAGTTTTTTGAACCTTACCAACCATATCTTGCAGTTTTTTTACCGAACCTCGATGGCTTTGAACATCGGCCGTTCGGGCGGACCTTTTAAGAACAGTTCCTTGATAATTCATAACATCAATTATGGTTTCCACAACCGTCTTAATCGTGGTTTGCTGGTCTGTTGTAATGTTTACACATTCACCGGGAGGAATAATAGGAAAGACCTTTAACACGATATTAGCTGTATCTTCAACATAAATAAAGTCTCTTGTTTGCCTGCCGTCTCCATGAATCTCCGGAGCATCACCTTCAAGAATCTTTTTAATTGTAGTCGGGATTACCCCAGCCAGCTCTCCTTCAAAGTTTTGCCTCGGTCCATAGTTATTAAAAGGACGAACAATAAAGGCATCTAAATCGAACATTCTTACATAAGATTGCAACATCAAATCGGCCGAAGCCTTCCCTGCTGCATATGTGGTCAAAGGAACAAGCGGATGTCCTTCATCCATAGGTTGATATTGGGCTGAACCATATGCCTCTGAAGAAGAAAAATGACATAATGTTTGAAAGGCATTCTTTCTCTGCAGCTCCAATAAGTTTTTCATGACAATTACGTTTGTCAAAAAAGCATTGGAAGGATTAATAAAAGAATAATTTAATGGTTTGGTAGCACAGTTAAATACAATGTCAATATCATATTTTTCCATGATGTAGTCAAGCACTTCTTGATTCTCGGCATCATCCACATGAAAAATTGCTCCTTTATTTAAGGCGTGGTTTAAGTTTTCCTTTTTTCCAATAAAAAGATTATCAATAATTATTACTCTTTTTGCCCCCTCTGTTATTAGATTATCTACCAAATGACTACTAATAAAACCGGCGCCACCAACGACTAATACAGTGCTATTCTCAATTGATTGTCGCTTCAATCTTTGTCCATTCCTTTCTACTATTTTATCTAAAAGTTTAATCGAGATTGCCCGCCATCTACAGTTACCGTTGTTCCGACTACCCATGAAGCCTTATCGGAAGCTAAGAATACTGCAACATTTCCAATCTCTTCTGTTTTTCCAAGTCTTTCTGCTGGTATTTTATCGTGGGCGTATTTATCAAGAAAGTTGGAATCAAGTGCTAACCTCCGTTGCCATTCCTCATTTGGATGGTAAATGGCACCCGGAGAAATTCCAACTACCCGAACATTATTTTTTATTGCCTCCGAACTAAATGCTTTTGTAAAACTGATTAAAGCAGCTTTTGAAGCGTTATATGAAGGTAAACCTCCGGATTCTTTTCCATAAATTGAGGAAATATTTATAATAACCCCTCCCCCATTACCTATCATGTGTTTACTTGACAATTGGCATAAATGAACCCCAGCAATAAAATTTAGTTCCATCGCTTCCTCAAATATATATGGGGGTGTATTAAGAACCGTACTGCCATGGCTAGCCCCCATATTATTAACAAGAATGTCAATGCCATTAAACTCATTAATAAATTCCTTTATTAGCTGCTCTCTATTTTCATATTTTGAAAGGTCTTTTTGGTAGATTTCTACTCCTAATTCTTGCTTAGCTAGTAAAAGTTCTTTGTTATTTCTAGCTACAATTCCGACCTTTGCCCCCTCGTCAAGAAAAGCCTTAGCGATCCCCTTTCCAATCCCTCTTGATCCTCCAGTAATTAACACCTTTTTCCCTTTAAGATTTAAATCCACCTTTGTCTCCTCCTAAAATGGACATATCTATTTATATCTGTATGAATAATTCAATAAAGTTGTTAATACGTTAATACTATGTGGTGAAGAGAAAATAAGTTTTATCTGTACAGTGTTTCACCTTTATAATCAAAAGAAAGGACAGGTACATTTGAGAGTACTTCATATTTCTTATGGTTCTCCTATGATTGAATTGTCAAAGGCATTACGATCAATGGGAGTGCAGTCTACATCTTGTCATTTTAATGAACATCCTTTTAAATTCAAACCTGATATATGTTTGAAACTCAATTTACTTCCAGAAACGGAAAGGTATACCAAAATAAAACAGTTTTTACAAGAATCGATACAAACGTATGACATCTTTCACTTTCATTTTGGAGAAACATTTTTCCCCGATAAAAAGGACTTGGAAATTTTGAAACAAGCTGGCAAGAAAATGGTTGTCCATCATCACGGTTCAGACATTCGGCTTCTTTCGGTAGCCAAAAAAAACAACCCCTATGTTCGGGTAAAACCTGGGTGGACAGAAGGAAAAATAAATAATAGCTTAGCTGTTTTGTCCAAATATATTGATCATGCAATTGTCCAGGATCATGAGTTAGAGAGATATATCTCAGATTCATATAAGTATATCCATGTGATTCCACATATCATTGATCACAATGAACTACAACCAAATTATCCAAAAGGTAAGGCAACACCTCTTATTGTTCACGCTCCCACAAAACGTGATTTAAAAGGAACAGAATTTATTTTGGAAGCTGTGAAACAATTGAAAAATTCCGGAGTTTCCCTTGAATTTAAATTAATTGAAGGCATGGATCATCAGGAAACAATGAAACTTTTAGCAAAGGCTGATATCGTTATTGATCAGCTAAGAATTGGTTCCTACGGTTATCTCAGTACAGAGGCGATGGCATTGGGAAAACCGGTAATATGCTATATAAGGGAAGATCTAATAGATAAATATCCCGCAAAAATTCCAATTGTTAACGCAAACCCGGATACCATTACCACTGTTTTGGGCAATTTGATCAATACCCCTAACCAATGGAAGAGTTTGGGTGTTAAAGGAAGAGCTTATGCCAAACAACATCATAGTGCACAGAAGGTAATTAATCAGTATATCGAGGTTTATAAAAAATTATAAGCCCATAAATGATTTAGCAGAAAGGAGGTGAGTTTTTCTCACCCCATCAATTTTCTCCAAAGCTTTTCATGAGGATATCAACTATTTTTTTTGAAGTACTTCCATCCCCAAAAAGCGGTACATATTCCTTGGGGACTTGAAGTGCCTTTACTGTATTGACGATTTGCTGCGTATCTGTACCGACCAAGTGATTCCAGCCTGCCATTACAGTTTCTACCCACTCTGTCTCATCTCGTAGCGTAATACAAGGAACCTGAAGCATGTAGGCCTCTTTCTGTAATCCTCCAGAGTCCGTTAAAATAGCATTTGCCTGCGAAGCAACAGCTAACATGTCAAAATAGTGTAGCGGCTCTACGATTTTAATAGACGAAGACGAAATGAAATCGGTAAAATTGAATTGGTTTATTTTACTTTTGGTCCTGGGGTGTAGCGGGAGGACAACCTCCATGTTTACCTTTTGAAAAGCTTCAAGTATCGATTTTAAGCGTTCGGGGTCATCCGTGTTTTCACCCCGATGAATGGTTGCCAGATAGTAGTTATTTTTGGAAAGTGATAACTCGTTTAGTATGGACGATTGTTTTAAGGCATGATGTTTAAAATGCAGAACAGCATCATACATGATATCGCCCGTGAGATATACTCCCTTTTCGATCCCTTCCCTTTTTAAGTTCTCAATAGCAGTATTCGAAGGACAAAACAACCAATCAGAGAGATGATCCGTGACAATTCGATTAATCTCTTCAGGCATACTTTTATTAAAACTGCGCAATCCGGACTCTACATGCGCTATTGGAATATGAAGCTTTGAAGCTGTCAGGGATCCGGCTAGCGTTGAATTGGTATCGCCATATAGCAATACGATATCTGGTCTAACAAGGAGCATCACCTTCTCCAAATCCATTAACATTTTACCTGTTTGTTTTCCATGAGATCCAGACCCTACCCCTAAATAATAATCTGGTTTTGGCAGCTTTAATTGGTTAAAGAAAATGGCCGACATATTATCATCGTAATGTTGTCCAGTGTGTACGATAATTTCTTCCATTTTCGAATCAGATCTTATCATTCTAGACAACATACATGCCTTTATAAATTGCGGTCTTGCTCCGATAACCGTTAAAATTTTCATTTTTTTCTCCTTTCCATAAAACGTTTAATCCATTTTATTCGCCATTCTATTTGTGGTTCATTAACTTGAATTTGGTCTTACTTATTATCACTTTCCGAACATGATTTTACATGGACGCAAATATCATAGAGAGTAGGTAATGAATTACACATGAACAAAGGCGCAAGCGCCCGTTTAGCGACGTATGGACTGGACTGAGCCGTAGGAGATAAAGGAAACACGGTGAGCTGAAAGCGAACCGATGTTGACTTATCGTACGGAGGTGAGGGAAGTCCACTAGTCGCTGGGCGCTGGAGCCGGACGTGGCTTACCCTGCTGAGAGCAGAATAAAGCCAAAATTTATATACTTTCTTAGCTTTTAAAGAAAGTGCAGGAAAAACGTAAAGCGTGAGTTGGAGGATCATAATGCCTAAAAATGTTTGTATTCTTGTATCGGAACATCCTTTTTTAGACGCACGAATTTTTAAAAAGGAAGCCAAAAGTCTTAACAAACGAGGTTATCGGGTAACAATGATTGTGCCCAGAAAAGATGGTTACCTGTTTGACGTAGATGGAACTATCTTTCACGACCGTTTTCGCTCCCCTACGTTTTTTCATGAAGGTATTAAAGTGGTTACTTATGAACAGATAGATCCAGAAAAAAATATCAAAGGTCTGCATCACAATCTCCGTTCTGGAAGCGATTCACGTTTTAATGATCCGTTAACACAATTGGGAATAAAGCAACAGGCAGATATCTATCATGCTCATGAATTTTTCTCACTTTATTCTGGCGTCGGAATAAAGCGTGCCCTAACAGCAAAAGGGAAGAACTGCAAATTAATCTACGATAGCCATGAATTAGAACCAGACCCGCTGGTTAAACAGGCGCAAAGCACACAAAAGCTGAAACGTGAAATGCTTGCGTATATGTTAAAAGAGGTAGACTACGTGATTACGGTATCCGAATCGATTAAATCATGGTTTCATTCGATAAACCCCAAGACTCCGGTTGAAGTAATCTATAATTCCCCGCCATTAACATCCGAATATAACCCAGGTCAAGGCAAAGGAAAGGATCTGCTCATCGGATTTGAAGGTGTACTCAATGCGAAACGTGGGAGTTTTAAAAAGCTGATGAATATTGCCGAAACGTGTAACAAGGACTTTGACCTGAGAGTAAGGATTATAGGCGGACGAAAAAATCCAGCCAAAGATAAGGCCCATCCTGTTCCTTCTCGGTTAGAAAGCAAAGTGGAATTTACTGGATGGGTAAATTATGATGCCATTCCGAAAGCTATGCAAGACGTTGATATTGGGTGGATCGATCTGGATGCGGGATATTCCCTAAATAATCGCTATGCTATGCCAAATAAATTCTTCAGCTATTTGAATAATGGCATACCCGTACTGGTTAACCAATGCAAGGATATGGAAAATTTCATCCAAACCTATCATTGTGGCTATATAGTCAAAAAACAGCAGGCAACAGCTGCTGATTATGCTCATGCACTGAGCGAGCTTCACAGCAATCGCAGGGAAATTATCAAAATGAGTACAAATGCCCGCAAGATAATGGAAACACATTTCAGCTGGGGACATATGGAAAAAAAGCTGTTTTCCATTTACAGCCGATTTAAGCAATAACGTATACATATACTACCCGGCTCGTAAAACTTACTTGATATTGTCAATAAATCAAGCTACACCCCAACAAAACAGTCCAATCATTTTATTTTTCAACTACATAAACTGTTAATAAATTTGTTACGATCATAGAAATGAGGTTGAAATAGAATGATAGATCAAAGCCAGTCACTGTCGAATGTGGCAGTTATCGGGCTCGGCAAGATTGGGCTGCCATTAGCTGCTGTGTTTGCCAATCATGGATGCCATGTTTTTGGTGCAGATATTAACAATGACGTCGTAAATGCTGTCAATCAAGGCAGATCCCATATTAACAATGAGCCAGGATTAGATCAGCTAGTCGCAAATGCGCATAAAGATAAAACATTAACGGCTACGACCAAAAGCACAGAAGCCGTTTCCCAAGCAAATATAATTGTTGTGATTGTTCCCGTATTAATTGATCAGCAAAATAATACCGATTACCGCTTTATTGATCAAGCGGTTGAAGACATAGCCAGGGGGATCAAAAAAGGCTCGTTAGTCATTTTTGAAACAACACTTCCACCAGGGGATACACAAAATCGGTTCGGAAAAAAAATAGAGGAAGTTGCCGGATTGCGTTTAGGCGAGGACTTCTATCTTGCTTATAGTCCCGAAAGAGTTTACTCCAATCGAATTATTGAAGATTTACAGCACTATCCGAAAATCATTGGCGGAATTAACGAGAAAAGTGTTGAACTTGCTGCAAACTTTTACAAAAAAACACTTCGTGGCGAATTAATCAAAGTAAGTTCATTGGAAACGGCAGAATTCGCCAAGGTAGCAGAGTGTGTGTATCGTGATGTGAATATTGCACTCGCAAATGAACTTGCCCAGTTTGCCGATGAAAAAGGAGTGAATATCTCAGAAGTGATCGCAGCTAGCAATAGTCAACCCTATTCACATATACATTCCCCTGGTATTGGGGTTGGCGGACACTGTATCCCAATTTATCCCTACTTTTTTATCAACAAAGGCTTAGACCAGGGGCTAACGACTCTGTCACGACAAATCAATGATAACATGGCAAATGATGCAATTTTAAAAATTGAAAAAGAGCTCGGATCCCTGACGAATAAAAATGTGCTTATTTTAGGGTTATCCTATCGGGAAAATGTCAAGGAGCCAACCAAGTCTACCACATTGTTATTAATTGATTTACTGCAAGATAGAAATGCAAATCTTTTCGTAAATGATCCACAGTTTTCCGATCATGAAATTACCGAATTTGGTGTTCGTCCGTTATCATTGGATGATCCTGTTGTTTCCAAAATAGATGTAGTGATTCTCCAAGCCTTTCATTCAGAATACGCCGATCTTGGGTTTAGGCAATTTAGCAACTGTCAGCTGGTTTTTGATGGAAGAAATAAACTAAACAAAGAACAGATTACCACGTTGGGCATTGATTATCAAAGTATCGGAAATGCAAGTAAAGGGATGAATTAAACATGCAAAATAATAAATTTGAACAGATACCAATGGTTGATTTGAAAGAAGAGGCTAAATTGTTAAGAAATCCCCTCTTAACCGAATTAACCGAGGTTTTAAATAGTGGCGGATATATATTAGGGGAAAAGGGGAAAAAACTGGAAGAGGTAACCTCCAGCTATTTAGGAACATCTTATAGTCTTGGAGTAGGAAATGGTACCGATGCCCTTATATTAGCTTTAAAAGCATTAGATATTGGACCAGGAGATGAGGTCATCACCACCCCATTTACCTTCTTTGCGACTGCCGAGGCAATTGCACAAACTGGGGCAAAACCGGTGTTTGTTGATATTGAGGAAACCACTTACAACATTGACCCCGAAAAATTGGAAGAAAAAATAACCCATCATACAAAAGCAATTATGGTCGTTCATTTATTCGGGCAGGCGGCTAATATGCAGGAAATAAAGCGAATTGCAAGTGACAATAACTTGTATGTCATCGAGGATGCCTGTCAAGCCTTTGGAACCGAGTACCATGGAAAAAAAGCAGGCGCAATTGGGGACATCGGCTGTTTCTCCTTTTTTCCGTCCAAAAATTTCGGTGCATTTGGTGATGGCGGGCTTGTCACAACAAATCAGAAGGTATGGTATGAAAAAATAAATATACTCAGGAATCATGGGAGCGAACAGAAATATCATCATGCAGCAATTGGTATGAACAGCCGGCTTGATGAATTTCAGGCAGCAATTTTGCTTACCAAATTTATTTATTTAGACTCCT
Source organism: Virgibacillus dakarensis (assembly GCF_900155625.1). Lineage (NCBI taxonomy): Bacteria > Bacillati > Bacillota > Bacilli > Caryophanales > Bacillaceae > Virgibacillus > Virgibacillus dakarensis. The sequence goes on along the minus strand of NZ_LT732553.1, from coordinate 788,616 downwards.
ATTTGCATAAGCGAATAGAAATCGCCAGAAGATACACGCACAGCTTCAACAATCTTTTTAAAACACCAGCTATCCCGGAAAATCGAAGGCACACCTTCCATCAGTACTGTATCGAATTAGACAAACGGGATGAGCTTGCAAAGGAACTAAATAATAACGGCATCGCCTCCGCTATTTATTATCCGATTCCGCTGCATTTGCAAAAGGCTTTTCACTATCTTGACTATCAGAAGGGTGATTTCCCGATTGCCGAAAAAGCAGCTCAAAGAATATTAGCGTTGCCAATTTCCCCCACCCTTTCCGTTGAGAAACAGGACTATATTATTTCAGTAGTCAAAAAGTTTGCCGAGAACAATGGGTAAAACACATATCCATTGTTCTCCTCAGTCAATGACTATTGATTTTATAAAGTCATTCCACTTCTTATTGTTGATTTTCGTAATGCTATCCTGATGTTCCCGTATGTTGTACACGGTAAAGTCACGGTAGCTAAATCGGGAATCCTTTATTAAACGGCATAATACACTTACATCTTCATACAGCCTGCCATTTTCAAAAGTGATGACAGGAAATCCCCCTGCCTTTTGTAAAAACGATGTTCGGTATATTCGAGGACCAAGGGGAAAACGATACCCTAACAAATCGTTTAGGCCATTGACAGCTTTTCCTTTGGCAACACCTTTAAAAAGTACATCCACTTCATTTTTTAACTGTTTCCATCTCCGCAAATTGCCGTACAACACCGAAACATCGTTCGGAAGGTCTGATAAATTTTGCTTTATAACAGAAATGGCGTCAGGATCAAGCCAATCATCAGCATCAAGCTCCAATATAAAATCAGATGTAACATGCGGTAACAAATCGTTTAATGCCCTTGCTTTTCCCTCATTTGTTTTACGAAATACAAGCACTTGCTTTCCATTATCCCAGCGCTTTAGTTGTTCAAGTGAATTATCCGTTGATCCATCGTCCATGACTAGAACCTGTTGAGGTTGTTCACTTTGCATGAAACAGGAAGCAATAGCTGTTTCTACATATTTCCTCATATTATAATTTGCTAGCAAAACAGTAATGGCCGGGTGATCCGTTTTTATTTTTTGTTGCTGATATTTCTGGATAAATTGCTGCTTCTCTATTGTATTTGCAGCATTATTTTTCCTTGCTTGTTTGATGATACCTTCCTTCTTAATTATAAAGGCAGTGTCCATTTTGCTAAGCCAAGCAGGTAAAAGTGCCTCCTTAAAAGGCAGCTGATAGCTGGACATAAAACGTTCCTGTTTTAGCAACACTGTGGGGACTAATAATGGCCAATGGGTAACAATGTTGCGATGACAATGTAGTGTTGCTAAAATCGCTTTTTTGTTTGGGATGTGGAGGGATCCATCATTAATGTTAGCAGTCAGGTAGTCTGAATCATGAAGAAATAACACATATGGACTTGTTACCCCGTCAATAACCGTATTCAAGGTTTCCCCAAGGTCGTTATTTTTGATTGTAACAAGCTGAACTTGCTCAAACCAATTTTGTTGATTTTGGAAGGAACTATTTTGCGCTTGGACAATGATAATGGATTCCAACCTGGAGCGTATTTCTTTTAAAGAGACGAGCGCCTTTTGCAATAATGCCTGATCGGTATATTGAACAAGAATAGCAGTAATGTCTTTCAATTATAAAACTCCCTCTTCTACATCGTTTTAGCTAAACCGTATACATTTTATTGTATTCTCCTTATCAAAAGGCGTTCCGATAAGAGCCCCCTCTATATGGAAAAGTCGGTTTAACGTTTGGTGCGCAGGGATGGAACTACATGTCAGCCATAATCAGTTGAATCACTCAACATCTCAATCAAACTTGCAAACAGTTTTCATTGCTACCCCCTTTCCTAATTCTCTTCTACATCTGTCACCTAAAAAGACATCGCGGTTGCTTTTTGCTAGTATCACTTTTCCAAATTGGTCAAATCCACCTGCAACTTGTAACATGGGTAGGAAAATCTAATGTTGCTATAGTAACCTGTCTTTGATTTAATTCCATTTATGTTTTATGTACTTTTCCAAAAAGTGCCCAACGATACCGCAAATAATTCCAAAAAGAAGCCCATTGAATATAGGACTGGATAAGAATGTAAAAAACCGGATATGGACGAGGAAGTAGTGGTGATAATAAACGCCAACATTCATCCCAACGACAAATGCAATAAAAAAACCCGTTAAGTACGTCTCTTTAGGAGGATCTTTCTCCTCTTGCTGATAATTTATAATAATTGCTTTGTTATAAGCATGCCAAATTGAAAAAGCATACGTAGACGGATAAAATAACCCCCATTGATGATCGAAAATATCATGAGCCCTTTGTGCCTCTCCATGAAAAGAATGAAGAATAGACATATTTAAACTGGAAAAACCATTAAAAACAATTTCCAATATTAAAAGCAGTGTACCAAAAAAATACTGTCCGTTATAAAACTGGCCGAAACCAGCCATTATGATCGACCACAATAAAGCTGCCACAGGAGATTTATATTCTTTATTCGGTTTCATACAATCCCTTCTATCGCTATGCCTCATTCAAAGTAATGTCGCTATCCATAGTTCTGTGTTTAAGGATCGTTACATCAATAGAGATCATCTTTGGCTGTTGTCGGGGGAAGCTATATCTGCAGCTTCTTTACTAGCTTATTTAGGCTTACATGTCTAATCATCATCCTCTTTATTTAGTAAGTCCATTCCTGAATACGTATTGATACCCCCTATAAAGCCGCGTGCCCCAAGAAAATAAAGCGTAAGCGAAATGAGATTATGTACTACGGACCATCGAATCCATCGAATGAGACGCGTTTTTCGTTCCAACAACCATTCAAAAGCAGTCATCGGTACACTAAATAAAAATGCTTTACCAATAATGGAAGAACATTTCGACTTTGATGTTGCTTTTATAAAAAGCGTACAGGCAATGGGTAGCATTAAAAAATCAAACAAGATGCTTTTATCACTAAATCGTTTAAACAGCCGGACAGGATACTTTACTCGACGGGTTTTGACCATAAATTCATCAAGTAAATTCGCTAAAAACCCAGTCAAAAAGAAAGTGATCAGCAAATTCTTTGAAGGCTTCCTAAATAAAATAGGTAACAGACCGAGCCCCAATGCAAAAAATCCTCGTAAAATAATTTTTTCCATGATGACAATCCTTTCTTACTTGGATCATTTTTACTTGTTGATCATTCCATAATATGCCCAATAAGAAGGAACAGTATGAATAACATAGTGTTTGTATCGTTGTATGAAGTCAAAAGAATGGAATATGGATACGAAAGATAAGCGTAAATCTGTGGTGTGTACATCCTTAGATTATCATTTATAGTGGTGATTTCCTGAATAGCAATATCCTTTACAGCCATATCCTCCATAATGTAAAACAGCACCCTGTGATGTTTCTCCTGGGGTTAGTCTTATTTGTTTTCCCTGTTCCATCAAAAAACCTCCGTTAACTTTTTTGCTAGTTATCTTTGTAACCTGGGTTCCCGGAAAATTATACCTAGGATTCTTTAAAGCCGTATAAATAAAGGATCCTTGAATTATTTTCGTCAACACATAGGTTAATTTATACCTATGGAGCCAAATGAAGAATCCAGTGTTATTAAGGGTTTCAAGCGCCTAGGTATAAAAAACCGGGAATCCAGGTTGTAATTAAATGCAAATTATGCAGAAGGAGAATATCCTAGTATTGAACAATCTTATTCAATACTACATATCAAGTCCATAATCAACTGGATCCATCAACATCTTTATCAAACTTTCAAACAGTTTTCGCTGCTCCACTCTCTCCCAATCCTCCTCAACATCAGCCATCAGCCACATCACCTCATCTAAAAAGACATGCTCAATTGCTTCTTGCCAGAATTGCTTTTCTAAATTGGTCAACTGGACGTTTGCCTTATATCCATTCAGAAAAAGCTTCCATTGCCGAGGTGTAAAGATTGTATCCGGGGCAGTCGACAGTTCATTATGAAATAACAAAAGGGCTAATGCCAAGTCAAAAATACGGGGAATCCATATTGCATTATCGGGATCAATTAAATAGGGTTCTGGTGTATAAATCAGGTTATTTGCCTTGAAATCGTGTGGTGTTGCAATAGACGGCAAATTGCTGTTTTTAAAATTATTTTGTTGTCTGACGATTTCCAGCAGCTTTTGTTTTAATTCCATGCTGTCGATAATAATGTTATGTTGTTCGGCACTACGTTCAATATCTTGCATACTTTCTTCTACTTCGTCGTCCGTAAAATCAAAGACATCATATTCTGCCAAAGAAAACGTGTTTTCCTTTGGAGACAAAGAATGAATACGTCCCAGTAATTCACCTGCCTCTACAATTTCCTGGTCTTTACCGGAATAGGTAAACCCCTTGATGAACGGATAAACGACATATGTATCATTACCGATTTTTTGCGGATTTGCTGTAGCCAGCGGGACAGGGGTTACGACCTGAATCCCGTTTTCTTTTATTGAGGTGGTATAGTTTGTCAAACATTTTGCACGCCTTTGCGTTCGCTTAACAATGACATCTCCCTTTTGATAAGGGACACGAAAAACGGGCGAAAAAGGATAGATACTTACTGGTTCCTCTTTTATCTGCAAACCAAATCGTTTTACTATATCCTTTGCATTCATCTTAATCCCCCTTTTTATAAGTCTATAGTAATTATATTACTACAAGATTCAGACATTTCAACCTAACCACTTTACAAATTCTAGTTTTAAAGTAACATGATACTTTTCTAAAAAATTGATTAATTCGGCATATTGTTAACCTTGTCCAGGCCTGCTATGCTAGTATCAAATGAATCATCACCTATCAGATTGGCAAACTCTTAGAAAACGAACAAGATATGTGAATGGACAGCCCAGATGATGGTTAGCATACCTTGTTCAACATCATTGTTGTTTCGCAAGTAGATTTTAAAAATATAAAATCACAAGGAGGAAACAAAATGAGCAGTCGAAAAAGAGTATGGTATGATGAAGCCGGCCGGAAACTGGATCCTGGATTAGTGGAAGAACTACGGTACAAACGAAAAAAAGATCCTTATGAAACAGACGACGAGAACATCCCAGTTATTGTTTATTTTGCGAAGAGCATGGAAAGGAGCAAGGTGGATGATCTTATAAAAACCTGTCATCAGGAAGCGAACAACAAGATTGGCAATGATTTGGGAATGGACAATACGGTCTGTGGTCATCTTACACCAAAAATGATACGGAAAATCAAAGATCATGAAGCAATTGATCGGATCTTTTACGATCGTCAAGTTACAGCCCTGCTTGACATTGCTACGGAACAAATTGGTGCAATTAACGTACAGGAACAGTCCGGTTTTACTGGAAAAGACGTTGGCATTGCCATAATTGATACAGGAATTTTTCCTCATGATGATTTAACAAAGCAAGCGAATCGTATTGTTGCTTTTAAAGATTTTATTAATGATAATAAAGAAGCATATGATGATAATGGACATGGAACGCATTGCGCTGGCGATGCAGCGGGTGATGGCTATCAGTCAGACGGAAAATATACTGGTCCCGCACCAGAAGCATCGCTAATTGGGGTAAAAGTGCTGGATCAGAATGGAAGCGGCAGATTATCGACCATTATAAAAGGCATTTCCTGGTGTATACAACATAAAGAAGACTACAACATCCGGGTCATTTCTCTTTCTTTAGGTGCCGAGGCTTATGAATCCTATCGGGATGACCCGTTAGCCCAAGCAGCTCAAGAAGCATGGCATCAAGGAATTGTTGTTTGTGCTGCTGCCGGGAATGACGGACCAAAGCCTATGACAATCAGTACGCCAGCAATCGATCCGTTCATTATCACTGTTGGATCAGCAGTGGATCAAAATACCGAGTCACGTTCCGACGACGAAATTGCTGATTATTCCAGCCGAGGACCTACAATTGATTCACTGATTAAGCCTGATATTTATGCACCCGGGACCGATATAATTTCGCTGCTGGCACCAGATTCAGAGTTGGAAAAACAAGTGCCGGAACAAATTATCGACGACTATTATTTGCAGCTATCCGGTACGTCGATGGCAACCCCAATATGTGCAGGTGTTGTCGCATTGATGCTTGAGGCAAATCCTGCACTTAGCCCAAACGATGTAAAGAGCATTTTGCAAACTACTGCCCCACCAATGTTTGATGATCATTGGGGATATATTGAAGCAAAAAATGCAGTCGCAATGGCGCAAAATTATGCCCATAACCAGCTTGAGGTTAGTGAGGCGAAGTAAATTATGGTATTAGCGGCCTTCATTTAAATGGAGGCCGTTTTTTTCGTCATATAATTTCCTTGTTGCTGTGCCGAAATGGGTTTTCTTTTTAATACCTTTGCATATTGATCAGCATTGCCGCACCGAGTGCTTAGCCAATTTACCTGATTGCAAGCCCTCTACAATCGGCAAAAGCCCTTCCAAATCAGCTATTTCATAGGTCGGCATTACTTCCCCTTGTTTTAAGCCACCATTACGATTTACCCAGACAGAATCAACCCCTGCCCTTGATGCTCCAAGGATATCAGTCATAAGATTATCCCCTACCATGATCACTTCTTCTTTCTTCGCGGCAAGTCGTTTTAGGGCATAATTAAAAATGGCTGGATCCGGTTTGCCCTTACCAAAAGCACCGGAAACTACAATATGATCAAAATACGTTGCCAATTTTGGTGTCAAACCCAGCTTAGTTTGCTGTAAATCCGGAGAACCATTTGTCAACAGCAGCAACTGGTATTTACCTTTTAGTTGATCCAGTACAGTGTACGTATCTTCAAAAACAAATGGCATTTTCTTACGCATCGTTGGAAATGTTTCCGCGAGCCTAGCCCCGAAACTGGAATCATCAATCCCCATTGCTTTCAAGCCACAGGTCCATGATTCCCGCCGATATGTCGGAACAATTGCCTTTAATTTACGAAACGATTCTCCTTCATCAGCGAAATTTCCCCAAAGTCCTTCAAAAGGATTGATGCCAATATCCTTGGTAAAAGCATATGTATCATAAGAGGCGTACAATTCACGGGCATTTTCCCGCACTTTTTCCTCCAGCAGACCTGAGTCGATATGATATTTTGCTTTTGCCAGTTCACATGTAGCTTTAAACGCTTCTTTAATACTTTTCTTATCCCATAACAATGTATCGTCCAAATCAAATAAAATTGCCTTTACCATTTTCCAGCTCCCTTTCATACCCATTCTTACTTATATAATTCGCTATAAGCTGCGCTGTTTCCTGTTATGTTTACAAAAATAAGTATGGGAAAGGAAATATAGCCTTCATTATAATCACTATTTCCTTTCTTGTCGTCTAGGAAATTATAAAATTTTGCGGCTGTGGATAACTTAATAACCGGATAAGCCACGTCCGGCTCCAGCGCCCAGCGGCTAGTGTGCTTCCTTCACCTCCGTACGATAAGTCAACATCGACTCCCTCCGGTCGTCGTGTTTCCTTTATCTCCTACGGCTCAGTCCAGCACATACGCCGCTAATCGGGCGCTTGCGCCTTTGTTCTTTCTTACCCTTTCCTCGTCTTATAATTAAAAGGGTCAGCAGGATACTTATCAATGTCACCGCTAAAGAGATCTTGAAAAATGGCGGGTAATATACTAATTTAATCTCATTGATCCCATCTTTTATAGGAAACCCCAGGAACGCATAATTCACTTTTTTCAATGGTTGCTGTTCATCATTTATGCTTAACTCCCACCCTTTTTCAAATGGAATCGGCAGCATCATATAGCGATCATTGTTCTGGTTATTATAGGTTATCGTTAATTTATTATCGACCCAGTTCACCTGTGACTTTTTTGTTGCGGTTTTTTTTGCAGTTTCCAATGTATGATAATTTTCTTTATACAATGCAAGGTCTCGCAAAATGTACTTTCCTTTTGGTACACGGATCGAAATCTTATTTGCTTTTGGAACACGAATAACTAGATCATCTACAAAGGTTTTATAGATGGATTGATTATGCTTGCGGGTTGTCCTGTAGTCATTTACTTTTAACGCAAACCCTTGACTTTTGGCCAAACTTTCAAGATGAAAGCTGACGTAATAATCCCTTGTAGCCATATCAGGTTTATCGATAATAAGATCAATTCCTCCCTCTTTTTCATTGACGGACAGTTTATTGTTTTTAAATGATGCACCAACCGTTTCAATCGATGTCTTGTTTATGATGTTAGGTACATCACGCAGGTTAGCGTTTGTTCGGTCCAAATTTGCTACAATAACCCCTTCGAGCATGGCACGTTCTCTTTTTAAAACAGGAGTATTTTTCAGGTCCTTTTCAGAAAAGACTTGCTTTGTTGTGCGTACAAATGGCAATACATTTGAATTTTGATATACAGTATAGTGTTCCGATTCCATTAATTCTTTAAAACCATACGGAACACTCGCTGGGTTGCCTTTTTCCCGTATCATGTATTTGCCTTGAAACAGGCTGTACAAGTTTGCTCGATTTCCCAGTGTCGCATAACGGCTGACACTTTCCCGGCCCATGTCAATATTTAAATCATACAGGTAGAAAAACAGAATATCTTGGTTCAGAATACTTGAATAGGCGCTTATCCCATTAAAGTTTTGAACAATGGGGGTGTTATTTAAGTAACCGACCTTCCAATCAATCCGGTAAAAGGAACCAGCGTCCTGTTCTTTCACTTTTTGCAACAATTCACGTTGTTCTTTTCCATTATATCGATCACTGAGCAAATAGCTTTTGGTAACTTTCTGAACTGATCCCGCCTCTGAAATAGCGTATTGATAAACATTGGCGAGCAGAACACAGGTAAGTAAAACCCCAATGTGTAATAAGAGATACCTTGGCCTGTTTCGCTTCCAAATAAAAAGAAACAGTAGTGTAATGGTTGCAATTAGCAGACATAATATGGAGATGACCGGAAAAGAAGCGATGTGCAGTGACTCATCGAGATAACAAACAACAAGATAAAGGCTGATCACAATAATACTTGATAGCCCAATTCCTTTCTTGCTTATCTTGTTTACATATTGCAACCCTACCGCAACAGCTCCGCCCATCGTGAATGACAGCAGGTATTCCCAGCGATATTGAGGTGCAGAAAAACCATTAAATGCACTTGCCACGAACGGACTAAAGTGAAAAAGAATAAATACAGCACTCATGATGGCAAACAATCGGAAAGTTTTCATTTTATATAAGGAAAATGTAAAAAGAAAAAGTAAAACAAGGGCAGGCACAATAACATAAGCACTTAAAAATAAAATATTATCCGAAAAATCGAAGCTTTTAATGGCGTAAGGATAGGATGGTCGATAATTGTTTAAAAAACCATAAACAGCAGGAATAAATGCCACCGCACTTATACCAAAGCTGATCAGTCCACCACTGACATATAATTTTAATTGACTCCGTCTGCTTGTTTCATTCGACTCCAATTGAATAAGCCATCTAAATATAATATAAATGACAATAAAAATGATATTGACATAAGCAAAGTAAAAATTGTTAAAAAGCGTTATTGCCATAGCAACAATAAACCATCCGACCCGTCCCTCACGGATGATTTTTTCCACGCCAAACACAAGCAACGGAACCCAGAGAAACGCGTCAGAAAAAAACTCCCAATACGTTACGTGACGGTAATACATAATAGATAAACCATATACACCGGCCCCGATAAACGCAGACAGCCAATTACATTTCATATAGCGAAAAACATATGTCGTCATAAAAATAATGAGTGTTAACCGGCAGATGCTTATAAAAACAGCTGCCTTAGCCCAAAAAACAATATCCGGTGTTTCAATCAGGTGAATCCATTCCAATAAAAAAACAATAACTGCAGTGATGATGAATACAAATGACGTCGAGAAGTAAAAGGCTAATTGACTGTATGTCCCGCCACCTAAACCATATTGATACGCGTAAAAGAAATTTCCGCTTGTATATTGCTCATAAAGGAGCTTTTTGAATGTCATCATCTGCTGCAAGCCGTCATTTGGCCCTACCATGTATTGCCCTTGGGTCCATTCCTTCAAAAAAAACAGATGGGCAAGGATTGCAAGAACAAGGCTTGCTCCAAAAAGGATGGAAAGGTTACGTTTTTTTTTCATATCAAATCCCCGTTATTTTTTTAAGATTTTTCCCGTTATTATAAAAGTAAGTGGAGTAGTAATAAAAATAGACAGGATTGGCGCGATTGTACTATCCATTTGGAAATGCTCAACAAACACATACATAAATAAAGAGGAAACGGCTACATTAAAAGCTTGAGTCAAAGGAAATTGCAAAAACTTCGATAACGTTGGTTTCACCATAAACGTAAAATAGGAATTCAGGAAAAATGAAATGATGAAACTAATCAGGAAGCCACAGATATGAGCCATCATATAATTGATTTCCAAAATCGTAAGTAAAAATAAGTAGACGATATAATAATTAGCTGTATTAATGATCCCTACCAGGATAAATTTTATAAACTCTCTGCTGATTACTTTCATTGTTTTCTCCGTTATTTATATTTGTTTCCTGAATGAGATAATGAGGCCGTTTTTTTGTTTCATAATAAATTCTGCCGATATATTCACCGATCACACCAAGGCTGAGCAATTGAACCCCACCAAGGAAAAGCACCGCGGAAATGGTCGTAAAGTAGCCCGGTTCCGTAATGCCATCCCTGATAATCATGATTAAATTAACAAAGATATAAACTAGTGACAGTAATAAAATGAAAGCCCCTGTATAAAAACAAAGTCGAAGTGGTTTGTTATTAAATGAAATGACACCATCAATTCCATAATTAAATAATTTCGAAAATGACCATTTTGACTTGCCGTTTTGTCGTGCAACATTATCATAATAAATAATTTTTTGATTTAAACCAATCCAGGAAAATAACCCTTTGGAAAAACGATTTCCTTCGTTTAACATGAGAAGCGCCTCAACTGCTTTGCGGCTTAATAGTCTAAAATCACCAATTCCATCTCGCAGATCTACCTCGACAATTTTATTGATAATGCAATAGTAAAGAGAAGAGAGACAGGAACGGATTCGACCGTCGCCTTTCCTGTTCCGCTTTGCAATTACCTGGTGATACCCTTCCTCGAATCCTTTAATAAACGGTTTGATCAACGAACAGGGGTGCTGCAAATCTGCATCCATAACGATCGTTGCGTCACCATTAACATGTTGAAAACCGGCCAACAGCGCTACTTCTTTACCAAAATTTCTTGTAAACGAAATATATTTTACCCTTGGGTTATTGGATGCCAGCTTTTTAATATAATGTAACGTATCATCCGTACTGCCATCATTAATAAAAAGAACTTCATAATCATAATGGATGTTTGCAAATTCCTTATCCAACGCTTTATAAATAAGTTCAATGTTACTTGCTTCATTAAAAGAGGGAATGATGATCGAAATGAGACCAGATTTCATTACTGCACCTTCTTTTACTTGGTAAGATAAGAAAGCATATAAATTTAGGCTCTATTCTGCTCTCAGCAGAGTAAGCCACGTCCGGCTCCAGCACTAAAGCTGTAGTGGACTTCCCTCGCCTCCGTACGATAAGTCAACATCGACTCGGGTAAGAAGGAAGGCCGACTAAAAGCGGACTTTGCGTCCAACTCACGTCTACCCCTTTTGCAGGGGCATGTTTCCTTTATCTCCTACGGTAGGAATGTTCGGTTAAAACCGCCGCTTTGCGCGGCAACACCGAACCACCCTGCTTGGCAGGGCGCAGCATATACGCCGCTAAACGGGCGCTTGTGCCTTTGTTCGTAAAATATACTCAATTCTGTACATAAAAGAATTATATCTACAGTGTCTTACTATTCCCTGTTCCTTTTAACATATACAGGATGCGTCCTGCTATTTATGAAGAAATACATTAAGGTTTTCATTCTTATCAACGGTTGCAAGCAGAACATCTTTAACTTTTGCTTTATATGTTAGTGATAACTGATTCAGCAGCCATTCTTCATCCTTTCCAATACTTTGCAATTCTTGATAATCAATTTTTCGATCCTTAATAACTGGCTTAGGGATATGAAAAGGTTTTAATGGATTGGTAAGAGTAGAATGTGTTACAGGCTGGTACTGTGGATATAAAAATATGGAAATCGTTCCTCCAGGTTCCCACAATGCAAGTACTACATTTTGAATATCTTCCGTTTTTTCTTTCCGTAGCTCGGACAATAAAAAATCAATGGAAATACGTGCTTTTTTTAAATTAAGATAATTTATCTTGCCATTTTCGATCAGAGGCATTGGAGCGAGATCAAAAAAATTCCGCAGTGTTCCCCATTTCAAACTCAAAAACACCTCACCAAGATACAAGATAACCAATACGACAATAGTAATCATCGAGCCCTTTAATCCTAACCCTTCGTCCGATAAGGGATGTGCAATAATATTTCCGATTAATAATGCAATGACAAAATCCAAAAATCTTAATTGGGAAATGGACCGCTGTCCCATTAATTTTGCAATGATTACTAAGAAAAAGAACGCGACAACTGCTCTTAACCCCCATTGGACAGTGCTAAGCGACTCTTGGCTGCTAAAGAAGTCCATCAATCTCACACCTTTACCGTTTACTGTTATTATGTTGTGCGATTTCGATGCTATTATAAAATAATAAATAATTTTAACAACTTCTTAATTGAAACATGAATTCGGGTATAACGAGTAAAAAGTCTTGTTATGGAACGGGAAAAGGATGTGGTAAAATGATGGCAAGCAATATAGTCCTTGAAGAGCAGCCTCCATACTCAGCTAGTTCACTACCTGATTATGATGGGCTATGGAAAAAATTAATTGAAGAATTATTTGAAGAATTGATGGAATTTCTTGCTCCTGATTTATACAGGGAGATTGACTTTTCAATAGCACCTGCCAGGTAGATGGTATAGTCGGCGATTTCCTGTACATCAAGCAAGCGTTTTTGCGGTATCAGCGGATAAAGGACTTCTTCTAACACCTTCTCAACCTGTGGAGACTCTCGATCATTTTTACGCTGCGCTCGATCGAATTTTGGATGCACTCGATCGACTTTGCGCTGCTCTCGATCGTTTTTGCAATTAATCCTTCATTAAAAGGGAGTTTTTCAAACATGTCATTATTAGCATTTTCTTTGATCTTTCTGTCTGCGTGTATGCATGCCACATGGAATTACCTGGCTAAGAAATCGGATAGTGGCTCTACCTTTGTTTGGCTTTACCTAACCGTAAGTACTATCGTTTATGCACCTGTTATTATCATTTTCTCTTTCTTCCAGCATTTCAACATCGGCTGGACCGAAGTATTATTTATTATTGGCAGTGCGATCCTCCATTTGGTCTATTCGGTTACGCTGCAGAAAGGATACAAAGTTGGCGATCTTTCCGTCATATATCCCATCGCCCGGGGAACTGGACCGTTACTTGTCGCCATTTTTGCCATTTTTCTGTTTGATGAACAGCTCAATTGGATTGGCGTCGTTGGAGTAGCCTTAATTGTAATAAGTGTCTTTATTCTCTCCGGCGGGTTCCAAGTAATAAAAAAAGCAAATTCACTTCTCCCCATCGGGTATGGATTGTTGATTGGTATAATGATTGCCGGGTATACACTTCTGGATAAAGGTGCAGTCAGTATTGTCTTCGTTTCCCCGCTGCTATTAAATTATGCAAGCATTCTTGGGCAATTTTTGTTATTAAGCCCCGTCGCCAAAAAGCAGTGGAGCCAGGTCAAATCTGATTGGCAACAGCACCGTAAAGAAGCTATTGGCGTCGGCATCTTAAATCCATTGGCGTACATCCTGATTTTGACCACGATGATGTTTACACCAGTCAGTCATGTGGCTCCAGTCCGGGAAGTCAGCATTCTCATTGGTGCGATCATGGGTACCTATCTATTACGTGAAGGATTTGGCATACGCAGGGTCATCGCATCTGGCACGATGGTACTTGGTATCATTGCCTTGACATTGTCTGGCTGATCTTGATCTTTTTACTATCTAATCTGAAAAAAATACGTCTTTAAAATACATCACTTTTCAACAAATCTAATATACATTACATACAACAAATTTGGTTCATTACGATTCATAATGAGTAGGTGATAAAAGAATCATGGATAACGATAAACAGGGAAAGGCATCAAGCTCACAAGTGTGGAATTTTGTTTCGGCTCCCCACTTGCATCCGATGAAGGTTACGATAAATGTAAATCTGCCAATAACTTTTCCGTCTGACTGCAATGCATTTACTAACAAGGAAAGAGGCACTCATCATGGATATGAGTGACCAAACCTGCTCGCAATAACAAGAAAAAAGGAACTCATCATAGATATGAGTGACTAAAATCGTTCGGATCACAGCGAAAAGGCTTTCATTCACACAATTGAACTATCTAAAATAGAAATGGATTTTTACAAATTAGATCTATCACGCATCTGCCAGTCATTTAAATCTATTTTAACGTAGTAAATAGAAACATGGGAATAGTTGTTCTCACATTGCTATTACGTATGTATTTTCTAATGCAATTTGGAGACGATTACGCTGTAAACCTGATAAACCAATAAAAATAGCACGCGAAAATCTATACAATTTCACATGCTATTTAGTTTGTCAATTAGGGTTGCACTCATAAAGTGAACCCGTTAAGATCCTACGATGACCTTTTCCCCATAAATAAAAGTCGTTTTGAAAAACTTCATTTATTAACTGTGCTTTATTACTGCAATCTTTCCAGGAAATCCTTCAATACATGTACAGCCTGTACGCAGTCATTCAAATCCGACCATTCTGCCGGGTTGTGGCTTATCCCTGCTTTACTGCGTACAAATAGCATGGCAATTGGCAGCTTCTCTCCGATAATCATTGCGTCATGTCCAGCTCCGCTTGGCAATTTGTAAGGCTTGATCCTTTTTTCTTTTAACGATTGCTCTAATATATGCTGTGTTTCTTCATGAATTGGGACGGGCTCTACACGCATCTTTTCTGCGTATTCTACTTCAACATGGTGTTCCCCCGCAATTCTTTCACCTAATGTCAGTACACGATTAACAACTTCATCTCTTGTTTCACGGTGGATGTCACGGATATCAACGTAAAATTTGACCTGCCCCGGTATAACGTTAACGCCATTTGGTTCGACTAATTGTTTGCCCACTGTTGCAACAGCTGTTTCACTTATTTGACGAGGCAGCTTATTGATTTCAAAAATAAATTCACTTGCCGCAACCAGTGCATCCTGCCGATCATCCATTGGCGTGTTTCCAGCATGTCCTGCTTCACCTGTTATCGTAAATTCCAGCCAGCACGGGCCGGCAATTCCTGTAACGATACCACATGGCAAGTTTTCTTTCTCCAGACGCCTGCCTTGTTCAATGTGCACTTCAACAAATATATCAAGCTCATCCGGATTTCGCTTAGCCGACTTGTAGCTGTCCACGCTTAATTCCACATCCTGTAATACTTTAGCAAAACTCATACCATCTTTATCAATGAGCTCTAGCTTTGCTTGTAAATCGCCTTTGCCAATCATTGCTTCACTGCCATTTAACCCACCATTGAAACGCGACCCTTCTTCATCAGTAAAAACGACAACCTCAAATGGTTTCTTGGGCTGATAACCCGATTGTTTCCAAGCCTCTACAACTTCCAAGGCCGACAATACCCCAAGTGTTCCATCAAAATGCCCGCCATTTGGTACACTATCGACATGTGAACCACTCATGATGGCGGGTAATTCATTATTCTTCCCTGCTAATCTGCCAATAATATTTCCAGCACCATCTTCGCGTACGGAAAGACCCGCTTCCCGCATCCAGCCAGATACAAGCTCTCGTGCAGCCTTCTCCTCCTTGGAAAATCCGGGGCGATTTGAGCCATTATCATCCGTCAACCCGATTTGAGCTAATGCATCCAATCGCGATGCCAGCCGTTTTCCAGAAACGCCTTCATAATCATATCTATCATTGTAATCTTCCAATAATTTTTCCCGCAATAAAAACTGTTTTTCCTTTTGCATGTATAATCCTCCCCAAATTTCAATATCGCGGTAGTTTATACGATAGTATTTTCCCTAGTTTTGCAGAACCTCTAATCAATCGCTAACCCGTAATCATTGATTTTATTGATGATTACGGGTGTTTTTATTTTATTTTATTGTCATATTTATGTTGACTATGGTTGTATATAACGATATAATGGTAGTATACATAAGGAATCGACAAGAAGGAGGTGCGTGGATGTTTCTCAAAAAAGTGAAAAACAAAAGAACGGGTCGTACTTATTTGTCCATTGTTCATGGCTATCGTGACAAGGTTACCAAAAAATCAAAGTCCAAAACGATTGAATCCCTTGGGTATCTTGATGAATTGGAAAAAAAGTACGATGATCCAATTGCCTTTTTTGAAACAAAGGTAAAACAGATGAATCAACAACAAAATGAAGATAAGTTCACGATGACCTTTCGCGTCAGTAATGAGGATAGGCTCGAAAAGGATGAATCCAACCGAAAGAACTTTGGCTATGCCGCGTTAAGTAAGATCTATCACGAGCTTGGCATCCATACCTTTCTTACAAATCGTCAGCGCCATATCAAAAGTGGCTACGATGCGAACAGCATTATGAAACTTCTTGTATTTGCCCGATTACTTTATCCTGGCTCCAAAAAGAAAACATACGAAAACAAGGACACGTTCTTTGAAAATACTAATTTCTCGTTGGATGATGTCTATCGGTGCTTACCCTTCTTCAACAAACATAAAGATGCACTACAATTATGGATTCATGAACGGATAAAGGAACAATATGACCGAAATACAAGCCTTGTCTATTATGATGTGACAAATTATTACTTTGAAATTGATGATCCTGATGATTTACGAAAAAAGGGAGTTTCTAAAGAACACCGCCCCGATCCAATTGTTCAGATGGGATTATTTATAGACACGAACGGTATTCCCATTACATACGGTCTTCATCCAGGAAACATGCTTGACAAACAAACGTTAATCCCGATGCTTGGAAATATCCAACGTCATTTCTCACTTGGTCGGACAATTGTAGTGGCAGATAAAGGAATGACTACTGGTGACAATATTTGGTACACCCTTTCGGCCAAAAATGGATACGTCCTTAGTTATTCTGTCCGTGGTGCCAATAAGAAATTCAAAGATTATGTCCTTGATCAGAATAATTACCGCACTATTGGTAAAGGTTTCAAAATCAAATCAAGGCTCTATCCACGAGAGATTACCGTCACATCAAGAAATGGGAAGAAACTGAAGAAAAGAGTCGATGAAAAACAAGTTATTTTCTATAGCGAAAAATATGCACAGAAAGCAAAAGCAGATCGTGCTCCTGCGCTGAAAAAGGCGAAAGATCTTATCGATTCTCCTTCTAGGTTTAATAAGGCGACATCTGTTGGTGCTGCCAAATACGTGAAAAATTTGACCTTTGACAAGAAAACAGGCGAGATACTGAAAGATGCCAAAGAGGCACTGCTTCTTGATGAAGAAAAGCTAAGAAAGGAAGAAGCATTTGACGGTTATTATGCCATCATAACCAGTGAGTTTGAAGAATCGGATGAGCGAATCATTGAAATATATAGAGGTCTCTGGAAAATAGAAGAATCATTCAGAGTGACTAAAAGCGATTTGGAAAGCCGACCGGTATACCTATCAAGACCGGAACATATTGAAGCCCATTTCCTTACTTGTTTCGTATCACTCGTAATTGCACGGGTACTGGAACATCGCCTGAAAGGAAAACATTCCATTACAGCTATAATAGAAAGCCTGAAAAAGGCATCGTGTAGCCATATCCAGGAAAATTACTATCTGTTTGATCATTATGACGAAATACTTGCAGCTATTGGAAAAGAATTAAATTTAGATTTTGGGAAGAAATACATGTCTCTAGGGGAAATTAAAAAAATTTTAGGTGAGGTCAAAAAGGGGTAGAAAACACAACAACTTTATGACAAACAGAAACAGCCAAGAAACCAGTATTCACATAGATTCAAGGCTGTTTTTTCATCAATTCAACTGCAAAATTCAGGATACGATAGTATTTTCTTTTACTTTATCAAAAAGAGCCTTAATCCAACAAGAAAAGCAAATTGAATTAAGACCCCTTCGCCTTTAATATTATTCGACTAAATCTGGGAAGTAACAGGCACCACCCATGATTACCAAGACCTAAATCGTAAAAAGTCAGAAGTAGAGTAGAAAACAGGAGTTAGATATTGCCTTCTTGTCCTCGGGTTTCAGGGTTTTCCACCTTACTAAGCCAGACTTGAGGGCAATTCCTCTTCCTGTTCCCCCTCATCAAACCGTACATGAGGTTTTCCCTCATACGGCTTTCCGACGTTCTTCTTTCTTTGGCATTACGTACTTGTCTAACTCGCCAATTTCACTAATTTATATTTGGTCATTTCTATTACCTCGCCCATTTTACTGTGTTTGTGGCGTTTATTTCGTTTCCTGTTCCAAAATATTGTAAGTCGTTCAAGTACATACCAGTCGATACGATTAAGCCATTTCTTAGCTATCGGGGAAGTAAGATAGTAGTTCTTAAACCCTTGCAGCTTTCGATTCAGCCCTATTATGAGATCTTCTATGTCTAGGGACAATTTATTGTTCTTTCCCACATATTCCTTGATCTTCTCTCGCATTTTCTTCATTGCCTTTTTACTCGGTATGTGCGACATCACATGTATTTTGTAACCGCCTTTAATAAGAATAGGGAATTTTCTGTGATGAAGTCCCAAGAAGTCAAATCCATCTGTATTATCCCATATATTGACAAGCCTTGATTTCTCAGGACTAAGTGTAAGGTTCAGTTTCTTCATGATACCTCTTAATACCTGAATACTTTCCAACGCTTGTTGCTTCGTAGAGCACATAATAACAAAGTCGTCTGCATAGCGAACAATTTGCCCCAGGTGTGCAAACTTCTTATTCCAGAGTGAGTCCAATACATTTAGATAGATGTTCGATAATAGTGGCGAGATCACACCACCCTGCGGAACCCCGGTTACAGAATCACGAAAATGGCCATCTTCCATGATTCCTGCTCGCAACCATTTGCGAATGAGTTTTAGTACTCTTCTATCGCTAATTCTCATTTTCACTAGCCTCATCAGTTTATCTTGGTTGATGTTATCAAAATACCCTTTAATATCGGCATCTACCACCCAAGCAGACTTCTTACTGGCTTTCTTGATTTTCGCTATGGCTTGATGGGCATTGCGTTTTGGTCTGAATCCATACGAGCAATCTTGAAAATCTGTTTCGAATATGGGTTCTAGTACCAGTTTTGTTGCCATCTGTGCCACTCTGTCCTTAATGGTTGGGATTCCCAGTGGTCTTGTTTTCCCATTTCCTTTTGAAATATAGGTTCTTCTGACTGGATTTGGACGGAATTGATTTTCCTTTAGTTCAAGGTATAACTCATTTAAGAATTCCCTTTCCCCATAGTCATATACAATCTCATCGATTGTTTGCCTGTCGATTCCACCACTTCCATTCTTGGATTTGACTCTTTTCCATGCTTCCGCCAGTATATCAGGACGATAGATCTTATCATATAGTGCGTGAAATCGTCTCGTAGGACTTTCCTTGGCACAAAGATATAAAGTTGATCGGAGTCGTTGAGCTTTTCCATTGGTGTAGTTAGCCAGTTTTCCGGCATTCACTTACTCGTACCTCCTTTCAAACTTGTGAACGAAGTAGGGTATTGGCTTATGCCGTCCTTCCCTAGACAATGTTGTGTTGTCATCGTCATCATCGGTACTATGACCCCCTCCGACTCCCTCTCAGCCCTTCCACCACTTCACCATCGGCTTATAGGTTTCTGTTTTACTCCGTAGAGTGACCGAGGAGGGTATCCCCAGTTCCGTTAATTACTTTCCTAACATGTCGCTCCCCTTACCCCGAGAGATTCTTCAGTGCTGCTCTTCCAAGTTCTTGACACCTTCCATGGTCTTCTCCTTCCTTTGCCAGGATCGACTTCTCCTTGTCCACGTGTGGGTCTGCTGACGAGGCGGCAGGATTCACTTTTATGTTACGACCTGTTAGGTTGCTCGCACTACTGAGTGTGCTTTGTCACAAGGCTTCAACCTTAGGATTTCTCCACCAGTCACTTGTCAGCTACCAAGCGTCTTGGTACTTACTTGGGTTGGACTTTCACCAACTCGCAATTAACAGCGTGCTGGGCACGCCAAAGGCGTAAGCGCCCGTTTAGCGGCGTATGTGCTGGACTGAGCCGTAGGAGATAAAGGAAACACGACGACCTGAGGGAGTCGATGTTGACTTATCGTACGGAGGTGAAGGAAGCACACTAGCCGCTGGGCGCTGGAGCCGGACGTGGCTTACTCTGCTGAGAGCAGAATAGAGCCTAAATTTTATACTTTTGTATGAAAACAATTTTCCAAAGAAGACAACACCTAACTAGGCCCTTTCGTTACTCATTTTTTTGGAGGGCTTTATTTATTTTTTTATTAACTGTATGATGCCATTTAAGCCGTTTTTTGATCAGAGGGTGAAATATTATATCCCTTCCTTTTTAGGTATTCAATCATTTTTAATTCCTTATTTTTTTGTTCCTTCTTCATATAATTTGCACCTAGTTCTTGATATGGTTCTCCTGTTTTTAGTATATTGAATGCAATGGTTAAAATTAAATGAGCTGAAGCTATCGTTCCTTTTTTCTTGCCTTGTCGCTTGGTAATCCGTTTTCGGTGTGCATTTATTCGATTGTTTTGTCCTGAAGTTCCTAGTACACATTCTACTGCCATTGTTTTTAATGCTTTATTACCTTTTGTTGTTTTACTGGAGTTTTTTTTTCCAGCACTTTCGTTATTTCCCGGACTTACACCAACCCATGATGCCATACGCTTAGAAGAATTCTCCAAAGACAGACATATCAACCCCCAGTTCTGCAACGAAAACAGCTGCTGCATCCTTGTTTACACCAGGAATGGTATCCAGTAATTCAACCTCTTTGCGATAAGGAGTTAAGCATTGGTCAATTTGTTCTTCCAGTTCCTCTATTACTTGTTCTATATAAATCATGTGTTCCCAATGATAGCGCAACATATCGCGATGGTGACGACGTATCCGCCCGTTGACGGTTTCTGCTATTTCAGACAGGCTCGCCTTTACACGCCAATGCACCATCTTCTGAAGGTCCTTCTCTTCTATTTTTTCACCATTAATGATGGCTTCTAAAATTTGACGTCCAGATTGGCCAAAAATGTTGGATAGCACAGAAGTAAGTTTGATATTCGCATCTTGGAGAATTTTGTGGATGCGGTTTTGTTCGGCTGTACGATTATGAACCAACTTTTTTCGATACCGTGTTAGATCCCGCAAATCACGAATATCCTCTGGCGGTACAAAACTGCCTTCAATAAGCCCACACCGTAATAATTGGGCAAGCCATTCGGCATCTTTGAAATCTGTTTTCCTGCCCGGGACGTTTTTTACATGTTTGGCATTGGCAAGCACTAGTTGAAAATTACTTTCTAGAACATTCCACACCGGCTTCCAGTAAACACCGGTACTTTCCATCACAACGTCCGTTACCTGCATGGATGTCAGCCAATCGTTTAATTCTAATAAGCCTTTCGTTGTAGTTCGAAAAGTTTCAATGGACTTTTTTGGCTTTTTATCCAATGGACCGAATAAGACACAAGCGACTACTGTTTTTTGATGCACGTCTAGACCCGCACATCTTTCAATCATTGCTTCCATAGGAGACTCACCTCATCATTAAATTAACAATACAAATGACAGTAATTTTCTTGTAAAACTTTTGTATACGTGCTCGAGGCACAATAGATGGTGCTTCCGTACTGCCACAGCCCGTTTCTTACACAGGGTATCCCCTTTCAGGATCCACCAAAGTATTTTCGACCTGGTCGTATTGTCATTAACTGTATTGCCATAAATCAATGAGATAATCCTCCCATTTAGATTAGAAATTCTTTTTCATCATAGATGGTGGCTGCGCGAATGCGGAGCCATGGTGGTTTCTTATCTCATAAAAAATAAAAGGTGATACATATTGTACATGCACAATATGTATCACCTTCTACTGTTGGTTCATAAAAAATTTGATTATTTGTTTCAGAAAGAAGATCTATTCCATTAATCTCTAAAAAATCCTTGACAAATGTTGTTGTATCCCCCAATTCATTTATACTATCTTGGCCGTGTTCATGAGATTCTTGAATATGCTCTAAAAGTTGTTGTTTAATATCTTTTCTATTCTTTGAACTTATCTGATATTGCTTTAACTCTTCGAGAACTTCGTTTAAAAATTGTTTTTCTTCCATGGTCAATTTAATATAAAAAACGTCACTAGCGTTGCATTAATTATAACTAATAATAAAAAATGTTGGTAATGTTCAATTTTTAACTGTCTAGACAACAAAAAATCCTTTATAATGAATAGGTCAGGTGGTTTCCTGTCCAAATCCAATATAAAGGACCATATCATGGACAAGAATACACTAAAATCAGCATTTGGTAAATGGATTGCACCTATAAATTCTAAAAAGCTTTTTGACCAAGTTAAAAATCTAAAACAAGATAGCTATACCAAAAAACTTACGACTGAAGCCTATATTAAACTGATGCTTTATGCACAAGTACATGAAACGGAAGGGCTTCAAGCACTAAGTGATGCTTTATTGGATGCGGACTTTCAGAGAGCTGTTGGTTTTGAATCGATTAGCGCATCTCAGCTCTCACGCAAGAATAGAGAAATAGATCCATCCATATTAGCAACCCTATTTTTAGATCTTGTTTACCAGATACGCGGATATCACAATAAAGCCTACAAGCATATGCCGTTAAAAATCATTGATTCGAGTACATTGCCTCTTAATTTAACCAATTATAAGTGGGCGAAATTCCGCAAAACAAAGGCTGGTGTCAAGTTACATTTGCGCCTTGTTTTCATGGATAAAGAAACGGTTTATCCTGAAAAGGCTGTCATTACAGTAGCGAAAGAACATGATCGTAATCAACTTGAAGTCCTTGTTGATGACAAGGAAGCCATGTATGTCTTTGATCGCGGCTATATGGACTACGAACGTTTTGATCGGATGACGGATGATGGATACTTCTTCGTATCCAGACTAAAGAAAAATGCCGTCATTCGTGAAGTATGTTCATTCTCGGTTCCAGCTGAATCAATGGTTTTAACCGATAGAATGGTTTACATAGGCTCCACACAAAAACGTTGTGAAAACGTTTTTCGTCTTCTCGAAGTGATGGATACGAAAGGAAATATCCTTCGATTGATTACCAATCGATTTGACTTGGAACCACAAGAAATTAGTGATATTTATCGATCACGCTGGGCAATTGAACTGTTTTTCAAATGGTTAAAGCAGCACGTGGAAATCAAACATTTTTACGGAATGAGTGAAACAGCTTTACAAAATCAAATCTATATAGCACTCATCACCTATTGTTTACATGTGCTTATCCAACTGGAAACGAAAAGCAAGAAATCGTTGCTTCGAATTACCCGTTGGTTAAAGGCTGCACTATGGAAGCCAGCTTACATTTGGCTTCACAGATTTGAAAACAAAACAGTTCCGTAATAAGTAACAGTGTTGTAGGTCGTATCAATTCGTATTAATTGTATAATTTTACCAAATGGACGGTGCCACCTTTGATTGGACTTTGACTTTTTGGCAAAAATTACGGGAATAGTAGTTACTGAACATTTTGACTATATTTATGCAATGCTAGTGAAAAAACGTATTTTTGTAAATTTCTCAAACATGATCATCTTATTCCCCGCTCCAGCGGAAAAACCGTGAGGACAAAATGATCGATATAATGGCGACACCTACAAGAACCGCAACATCCACGCCATTCTCCCAAATCGGTGTAAAATTCCAGGTTTGCCTTGTTAAATCAATGACATAGTAAAGCGGAATGAGGTGAGCGATCATACGTAACACGTCTGGCATCCATTCAATCGGCATGGTCGCTCCCGATAGAAAAATCATCAAATTCAAGGCAAGTGAACTGATGGCTGAGGCAGTCCGAACGTTTTTGGCAATTGAATTGATCAACAGTCCGAACGGGAAGAAGGCAATCAGGCTTAATAGGATTGCCAACAAGGTACTTCCCAAATATTTCGGTACATGTAAATTGAAGACGAGGTATCCAAAAACGAGAATAATTACGGCGCTGATGGTAAAAATGACGGTTCCCTGCACGGTTTGCGCCGTTAACACCATCCAAGGCCTTACTGTTGTGACCTGATAGCGTCGCAAAATGCCTTTTTCACGATAGTTGGCCATCACCGTTCCGATTCCGAAAAACGCAGTGGTCAAGATGTTCACGGCAATCCAGGACGGGATGTAAGCATTGCTGTAAGTCATCCCACCGATTTTTGCGCTTCCGAACATCGCCCCGAATAGCCAGATCATCAGAACCGGAAACAAAAAGGTCCAGAACACGGCCATTTTTTCTCGAAAAAATAACTTTGTTTCCATTACCGACAGTTTCACAATTTTATTCATGCTGATCGCTCCTTTAACAGGTGGACAAACAAATCATCCAGCGTGCCTCGCTCGAAACGGAATGCGGTCACTTTCCAATCACGTTCTTCACATTCTTTTAAAACCAAATAGGCGGAACGCTGTAGATTCTCCGTTTGAATTCTCACCCGATTTCTGGATTTCTCCATGTGAATCACGCTGGGCAGGGCGATCAAAACATCGGGATCCACATCGAAACTCTCAAACGCTAGGTAGTTTGTCGCCAGGTCTTCGAGCAACACATTCGGTTTTCCAAGTGCCCGGATTCGGCCATCGTACACCATGGCGATCCGATCGCAAAGTTTTTCGGCTTCTTCCATATAATGCGTTGTCACCAGGATGGTGGTTCCTTGTTCCTTAAGGGTATGGATGACTTCCCACAACTTGCGGCGTGCTTGCGGATCAAGCCCCATGCTCGGTTCATCCAAAAACACGATTTCGGGTTGATGCAAAACAGATAAAGCGAGCGTTACCCGTTGCTTCCAGCCACCGGAAAGATCCTTGAAATACGAATTGAGTTTGTCTTCCAAATGTAACTGTTCAATGATGGCCTTCAGTTCTTGATGTGTGTTGTAAAAAGATGCAAACAGATTCAACGCTTCTTTGACCTTCATTAACTCCTGAATGGATGTGTCCTGGAACTGTACCCCAATTTTTTTATTTAATTGATAGCGGTCGGATTCCTTGCCGGGGTCAAGGTCGAGTACGTGTACCTTTCCGGAATCTCTTTTCCGCAGTCCTTCCAGAATCTCAATAGTTGTAGTTTTACCAGATCCGTTCGGACCAACAATCCCGAAAATTTCGCCTTTTTCGGCAGTAAAAGAAATCCCCTGTACCGCTCGAGTTTCCCCGTACTGTTTCATTAAGCCTTCAACTTCAATGACATGTGGCACTTTTTTCTCCTTCTCTCATAAATAAATTTTTACTCTTCAGACTTGCATCATAAAATCAGTTTTGTTTTACAAAAATGGTTCTTCCGGCAGCCACCCTTTGTTTTCAGCAATGGCGACGGCATCCATCCGGTTTCTCGCTTCCAGCTTCTGAATAATTTCGGAGATGTAGTTGCGGATCGTAGCTGGAGAGAGATAGAGAGTTTTACTGACTTCTTTGACCGAATCTCCCTTCTTCAGGTGCAACAAAATCTCGGATTCTCGTTTCGTGAGTGGGTTTATTTCTTCCATCATGGAAAAAGTAAGGTGCGGGCTAAAGACACGCTTGCCCGCGTGAATTTTTCGCAGTGCTTCCGCCAATTCGGACACGGGCATATCTTTTAGCAAATAACCCATTACTCCGGCCTTCACGGCACGTTGCAGGTACCCGCTTCGAGCGAAGGTAGTCACGATGGCGACCCGGCATTTACTGCCTTCATCCCTCAACTTTTCCGCTACCTCCAGCCCGCTTAACAGCGGCATCTCAATATCGAGAACGGAAATATCGGCGGTTTTTTCCCGAATCAGCCGGAGGGCCTGTTTACCATTGTCGGCTTCCCCGACAATTTCAATATCTTCTTCCAGGGCAAGCAACTGGCTGACCGCGCCCCGAAGCATTCCCTGATCTTCCGCAATGACAATTCTCATTGGATTCCCTCCTTCGTGATCGTCGGTTTCTTGACTTTCGGCACGATAATCGTGATTTTCGTTCCTTTTGTTTCCCCGGTTGTCATTTCGAGTTTTCCCTCGATCAGCAATAACCGTTCTTTCATGCCCAACAGGCCGCTGTGAAACTGGTCGTGATTTTCCTTCGCAATGCCGACCCCATCATCCTCCACCTGAAGAATGTATCTTCCAGGTTCTTCTTCAAGGCGGATTGTGCATCTGTGCGCGCCGCTGTGTTTCACGACATTGGTAACACATTCACGAAGACACAGGCTCAGGATATTCCGGATAATCGGCGGGGCTCCTGAAAGTTCATCATTCCGTTCCACTTTGAATGAAATCCCGGCAGACTCGCAAATTTGAGCCGCCTGTTGGCACTCCTCACCGAGATCGATGGACTGCATATCACTTATCAGTTCCCGCACCTGCAACAAAACGGATCTTGAAATATTCTGGATCTCACGGGCTTCTTTTGAGGCTTGATCGGGATTCTGGGGAATCAGCCGCTCCACCAATTCACCTTTCAACGTAAGCAGAGACAGGGTATGGCCCAGCGTGTCATGAAGATCACGGGCGATTCGCTGGCGCTCTTCATTTTTTATCAACCGGGAAATTTCATCATTGGCATATTGTAACCCCAATTTCATCTCATGTGATTTCCGGATCATTCTCACCATATAGGGCAACAGGAAAAGAATAAGAAGAATCGAATACCAGCCGAGGTACAATGGATTCGACTCTCGCAAGAAATAGAACCCAGTCGACCCGGCAAAGAGCACAGCCATGAGTACAGTCATCCCAGTAATTTTACGGAAGGATGAGTACTTGCCGATCACCAAAGCGGGATAAAAGCCGAAGCTCAATTCCCACGGGTTCAAGAAAGCCCCCCATAAAGCAATCGCGACCAGTTGAACAATGATGAAAAAGGTTCGGTGTTTCGCATTCAAAATGCTGATCAAATGAGCTGTTGCGATTATAAAAAACAAAAGATAGTTGTACCCAGTCTGTTGTGGAAAGATAATCAGAGAAATCAACGGGGGAAGCAACATCATCGTTTCCCACGGGAGTCTGATAC
Source organism: Virgibacillus dakarensis (assembly GCF_900155625.1). Taxonomy (NCBI): domain Bacteria; kingdom Bacillati; phylum Bacillota; class Bacilli; order Caryophanales; family Bacillaceae; genus Virgibacillus; species Virgibacillus dakarensis. Next base: position 761,341 of record NZ_LT732553.1, on the reverse strand, counting down.
GAGCCATTTTTTACCCCCTTCTTCATTTTGGTCTATCATACCATATGGTTTTGAGTCAGTGACCCTAACCTTTATTATTTGTTATCGGGGTTCCGGAAATTTGGGCTTGTTTCCCGCGTTTCAGCCACATCGGAACCAACCAGATCGAAAGTAAGAAGACCACCACATGGACCGGCTGTGCAATAACTCCGAATTTATCTGCCGGAGGATTGGCCAAAACATTGAGCGACGACAACAGAGTGACACCTCCGGTCAGCAGAACATAATAGACTGAAGGTCTTGCAGTTTTTTGAAACCACTTTACGAAAATCATTGCCCCGGCGATATTTGCGATGATCGAAGCAACCGCAATGGAGATCCAATTTAACTGGGAGAACCACAGGCCTGTTACAGCACCTAACAGGTAAGCCGTGGCAACACCGGCAGCTCCTGAAATAACTCCCACATATAAACCGACTAATAAACCTTTTTTCATTATTACTTGTGCCTCCTTGATTTATTGTATTAAAAGTATATCGAAAAGCCGACGGGGCCGGTAGTTATGTATATCACTTCTTTGAAATGATAAATATCATTTTTTTAGAAGGTTTTTCGGATGGATTCATGTTATTAAAAATGACTTTTTAAGGAAAAATGGCAGCAAAATCTACGGATGCTACCTTTTACCCCTTTAGTAGAGGGAAAACATTTTTGTGGATGGGATCAATTGTAGTCCCACTAGCCCGTTCGTTCCCCTCAGGCTTCCTCTGTTAAACCATTAAAAATGGCCAACCAGAAAATAAATTCCGATTGACCTCATTATACAAACGCGCCCTTTAATGAAATTGGCAAGGGCTATCTAATTGTCAAACAATCCTCTTCTAATCAAATTCGCAGTCACAGGTTTTTTCCTAATTCACGAGACCATATAGATAACTGACCTATATGATGTATTTCGTGAGCAATGATATGGCGCATACCTCTCCGTATAGGTAAGGGGTTGACGTTATCGCTCCCTTTTCCCTTCGTTCACACCGTACTTGAAACTTTCATCTCATACGGCGTTCCAACTAATCCAATTCATTCAATCCTATGTATCTAATGAAGTAAATTTGCAATTCTAAAATCAGATTACAGTATTTTTGCATTGTTTTCGCAGTTCATTGACCTTTTCTTTCTGTTTTTGATCAAGTTGGAAAGAATGAAGTAAGGTTTTAATTTTTTCAGTATCTTCTAAATGAACAAGTCGGCTTGTAGTACCTGTTCTTTCGTAAGTGTCTTTCATATTTTACCAGATTCCTTTATTTTTAGTATATTTCGAATAGAGGGCTTATCTTTGTTTACATGATATAAGAAATCTTTTATTACAGGAAGAACAGGTAAGCGGTAAGCCAGCATAATCTAAAAGTATGTAGCGTTTTGACTGGTTCTCTAATAATACTTCTTGAACCTTCATTTTTCGTTCCTCCTTTTAAATATATTAGCAGAATAAAGAAATATCTTATCTTATATTATACAATTAATACTAAATAGAAATCGTACATAAAACGAGTATAAAATAAAAAATAATAGTGGATAATCCATGTTATATTAAACATAGAGTCCACTATTATTATAGTATGGTTAACTAAAAGAGGGTTTTTTCGATTTTACCGTTTTTCATGACAATTTGGATAGTGTCGTTATTGGCTAGTGAATCAATATCTTCCAATGGGTTCCCTTTTACGACGATAATGTCTGCTAATTTTCCTTGTTCGATCGTACCAAGTTTATCATCCCAGCCTAGACATTCTGCTGCTGTCTTTGTTGAAGCAACAATTGTTTCCATTGGGGTCATACCACCATTGGCCATTAAGCCAAGCTCCCGTAAATTTGTGCCATGCTTCATCACACCAGCATCGGTGCCCATTGCAATTTTCACTCCTGCTTTATAAGCCTTTGTGAAGCTTTCCTTGTGTTGTTCAATAACTTCCTTGGACTTTTGCACAGCAGTTGACGGCATTCCAACTTGTTCAGCCGTTTCCAGCACGGCAACCGGCGCAAGTAAGGTCGGTACTAAATAGGTGCCATTTTCAAGCATTAATTCAATTGCCTCTTCATCGATAAAAATACCATGTTCAATCGAATGAACGCCTGCTTTTACTGCATTTTTAATTCCCTCAGCACCTTGCGCATGAGCCATTACTTTTACCCCTTTACGAAAACGGCCTTCCTCGACAATTGTTTTTAATTCTTCCAACGAAAATTGCGTGAATTCCGGATGGTCTGTTGCACTTAACACACCGCCTGTCGCATGGACTTTAATCACTTCGGCACCAGCACGTAGCATTTCGCGTGTTTTTTTGCGAACTTCCTCAACACCATCACATTTTCCATTTGGCATCCCTGGAAAGTCGGATGGCAAAATATCCATTACATTGCCAGAAACAGTATAGCCATCTCCATGTCCACCTGTAATCGTCAAGGCATTAATACTTAATTGCAATCGAGGTCCGGGGATTAGTCCCTCTTCAACTGCTTTTTTCACCCCTAGATCCGTTCCCAGGGCATCACGAACCGAAGTGATTCCGGCATGAAGTGTTGCCTTCAAATATTCAGCCGCCTTATAGTACATGAAGGAAAACGGTGTTGCCAGTTTTTCAGCGACCGGCTGATATTCCATCATCATATGCACATGTGAATCTATTAACCCTGGTAGAATAGTTCCACCCTGGGCGTCAATTATTGTTTCTTCACCAGTAGCGGCATAAGCCTTTTCCGGTCCTGCATAAGTAATTTTCTCCCCATCAACAACTACTACATGATCCTTCTTTACCTCTCCGCCATTTCCATCAATTAGCAATCCATTTTTTATAAGTTGTTTCATTTCACAGTCTCTCCCTCTACAATGTTTGAACTAGTATACCTGCTATCACAACCGACGCGACGGTAACCGTGGTAAAACCACCAACAAGCATCGGTGCCAATAATTCATCAAAAATCTGCTTTTCCTCTTGTTTATTTCTGGATACACTTCTTGCAACTTCTTCACAGAGAAGATAGTCACCAGGGAAACCAAAAAGCGCTGTTAATGCGACAGGCATGCCTTTATATGGATGCCATTTGAACAATTTTGATGTAATATATCCACCAAGGGCTATTCCGAATGTACCGATCACTAGGATTAAAATGATCTCAGGCAAATTATCCAGTACTTCTGATGGTGTTACTCCTGCCATTTGACCGATTACAACAAAAATGATACCAATCATCACAATCGTAAACGAATTTGCCTTTTCAAGTGATTTCGCTTCAAAGAATCCAAGTGTGTGACCAATAATCCCAAATACCAGGCACCACAAACTGTAATGTATCGGTGTTATTTCCCCAAGCGCAACACCGATCGCTGCTCCAACAAAAACAATGAATAATTTAAGTGTCATACTGGATTTTATCGGACTTGACTTTTTCGTTTCCGCGGGCTCTGTAGTCGCCGCAGCTTCATCAGCCATCGAAACAAATGTCCCATGATCCATTTCACCCTGAATGCGCAATGCATATTTCCGCATAAAATTCATCGCCAATGGCATCCCAAATACCCCCTGAAAAGCGACAACTAATGCTGGGATAATGATTAGCGACTGCAGGCCGATTTCCGTCAATTTTTCAGACGTAATAATTACCGCAATAATTCCTCCATTAATCGGCCCAACTCCAGCAACTGCAGTTGGATAATCAAAAATGAATGGAATAATTCCCAAAATTAATATCCCCGAAACAATAATGCCCCCTAAAGCAATCCCAACCGCTTTTATTTGTTGTTTCAGTAGAGAAAAGGGAATCATCGTACCCATATGCAAAATAGCGGGACCAATAAGAATGGCGCCCAAAGCAGGAAATTGTGATTTTTCGAGAATGTCATCAGGGAAGATGCCTGTCCAGACACAAACTAAAAACCCAACCATCGCGGTTAACAGCATTGGAATCCTGGCTCTGGAAATAATGGATAGCCACTCACCTAGTGCGATTAGAGAGAAGATCATAACTGTAGCAATTATCGGATTATTTAACATATTAGTCCCTCCTTTTTCTATAATGTTTGATAATATATCACATTGAAAATTGTTTGTCTACAAACTTTTTTGACATTTAAATAAAATTAATTGAATAGTTGAACGACAAAATTAAATTAAGATTTCAACATTATTGTTCTAACAATAAAGAAAGCGATTACCAGTGAGGATACTTCTTTGATGGGAATGGAATAAATTACAAATAAAAAATTTTGTAATACGTATATTACTGACCATGAGAACCATTAATAGCGACGTTAGAACCGCAAAAAAATATAACTGGTAAATATGGCACCAATAATGAACTAAGAATCATCACGATTCCAGCGGCCGTAATTGGAATTCCGTAAAAAGCACCATCAAACTCTTTAACATTGTAACGTGCTAATCGAACTGCAACACACAGAATAAAAGGATAGTCTTTTTGAATATCCTTCTGAACCAAAAAAGGATCTGCATCGAGCAAATCCTTTTTGATTGCGCCCCTGAAATAATAGGACAGTAGGACGGCCTTGAAATACTATATTTTTTCGCCCTTCTCTTTTCCAAGGTTCCCAGTTGTCATTCCAGAAATGTCCTTTTAAAAAGTATCATTATTTTTAACCAGCCTGTCAACCAGCCACTTAACAAAGATGCCTATCAACATATAAAAAGGGATGGAATATAAATGCTCCCATCGGATTAACATGTATATGTCCATTTTTGCGAATAGTGGCTCGGCTACTATAACCGCAAATAAAAGCAACAGCACAAGTGTCAGCAAGTACGATACCCACGTTGTTCTGTATTGGTATAAAAGCATATAAAACACTGGAATGATGGCAATATCAACGGAATACAATTGGTTTGTGAAAAAGGCAATCTGATAGGGATAGAACCAAAATACTAGCGAAAGCCCGATGTCATCCAAAACAACTGCGGTTAAACTGGTAAATAAGCCTACAAGCAGAATGCGATTCAAGTTTTTTTTGTCAACTAATATTGCCCAAACTATCCACACAAATACCGTTACAAAAATCAAAAACCACCACTGATATGAGAAAATCACATGTTCAAAAAAGTAAAGTTTTTTTAACTCAGCAAACTTTTCCTGCGTTTTAATCATTTCATCAACAATTGCAAACATCATTTCTGGTCAACACCTTCAACTGAAATGCATTATATGTATAATTTGTTTTTCGGCAATATATATACATAACACTTCTATCAGAATAAACTCCCCTTTTCGGGCAACCCTATGGATAAATTAGTAAATCGGAGTTTTCTAGATGGATAATTATACAAACGACAATACCGCGAGACGATATATAGCACATGTAAGTATATTTGGCACAACGCAAATCCACCTAAGAAATCCTTATATTATTGCCTGGTGGAGTGCAGCATTTCCCGGATTTGGTCATCTGCTTTTATCAAAGTATATTCGTGGATTTGTGTTATTCATTTGGGAAGTTATCGTAAATCTGAATGCAAATATAAATTTAGGTATCATTTATTCTTTTCAAGGTGATATTGAAAAAGTAATACAAGTATTGGATACGCGCTGGCTTCTGTTGTACATGCCGGTATATTTATTTGCCATTTGGGATAGTTACCGAACAACGGTTGACATGAACAAGGTTTTCATCCTCGCCGACCGTGAAAATCATCGTTTTAATACTTTTAGCATAGGGGCGTTGGAGATTAACTATTTAGATAAAAGGAATCCCTTGCTTGCAGTTGTCTGGTCCCTTTGTGTACCTGGGTTGGGACAGCTCTATATTCATCGAATAGGAGTTGCTTTCTATGTTATCATTTGGACGATAATCTTTTTCTACTTTTCCCATATACTGGAGGCTATCCCTTTTTTGTTTCTAGGTGAGATTGATAAAGCTACCTCTTTAGTAAAACCCGAATGGCTCCTGTTCTTGCCATCTGTTTACGGGTTTTCGCTCTTTGATTCGTATATGAATACCGTTGAAAATAATAAGCTTTTTGAAAAAGAACAACGTGATTTTTTACAAAAAAATTATCAGCATTCTAAGTTTACGCTTTTAAAAGGGAAAAAAGTGAAGTGATCAATCATGCAGCTGTATGCAACCTTCGAAAGTAACATTTTTCTGGAACTGGCTCTTTCTCAATTAGAGCAAAAAGGTATCCATAAGGAAAATATCTTTGCGGTTCCCCTTGACAACCGAACGGAAAAACGCCGAGTGTTTGATAGCATTCATCGAGCGGATGGAATTTCATTAATTGATATAGGAGTGGCACTTGCAACAGCTTTCTCCGTAGTAGGGATAAGCATCGGTTTTAAGTTGGCGTGGGGGCCGATATTCTGGGGTTTAATCAGTGCTTTTACCGGATTTGCCCTTGGATTTGCGATAAAATTATTTATTGTATTTTTTGTTGAGAAACGAAAACGGGTTCTAATCGGAAAGCATTCTGAAGTTATACTCATTATTGATTGTGAAGAAACACAGAGTGAACTTGTTGAAGAAATTCTGTGGAATCACTTTGCATTAGGTGTCGCAAAAATAAAATAGAGGTGGGTCCCAACCAATGGAACCCGTTTCGGTATATGTCCCGAGATTGTTACACCCCAACATTAGTCGAAAGTGGCAATGTAATTTTTGATGGAAGATTTCCACCTTGATAGACCTGTTGAAACTGCGGATTTCCCGACGATGCTGTTCTGGTTGTTTGCCCATTATTCAGGTTAACATCATAAAGGGGGGCATTACTTGCCGTTATATCAAGGCGCAATTGATGTCCCTTCTTTATTGTGTATGCCGTATGCCCGATCACCAATTCCACACAAAATGGCATGTCTAGCTCTGTCACCTTTTGGCGGTAGAATGTGTCGATAATGTTATAAACATCTCCAGTTGGCTCAACATCTGACAAACGGACAGCAAGATCAAGAAGCGGTGAAAAAGCAGAAACCCAGATACTTGCTTTAACGGTACCTAAAATATGGATATCTTTTTCTTGGAATGGATAATTGTAAACAAGTACATCCTCTCTGTCCTGGATATCCCCAATCTGAAACATGCCTGAATTATGTCCAGCAATTAAAACACCACCACCCCGTGTTGGCACGGGTTTACCGGGATCTAAACACAATTGACATTTCGTTTCCGAAGCTTCCGGAGTATCAAGCAATTTCCCATCCCCATTACGTGTTTGCGCATTTCCATTACTAGCGAGATACAGTTCTTTTTTACGAGAAACCGGTGACCATTCTACATAAGCCTCCCATCTCTTCTGTTGCATAAGGTAAAGATGAACCGGTTTTTCCATTGACAATGGTTTATCCTTTAACCATTTGTCAAACCAGTTAATATGAATCTCCGTTGGGTCTTCCAGCTTATCAACACCGATGTTTGTTTTAGCATTAGCAAAATATTTATCACCAGCCTGACCAGTCATTTGCTCGTGTGTCCAGGGCCCGATCCACAGCATTCTCGGTCCATGATATATTTGATATGCTTCTAATGTCGAACCGAGTAATGAATCAAACCAGCCACCCATAAATAAGGCTGGAATTTCTATATCAGCTAACTTCTCCTTCACTTGCATTTTTGCGATATGGTCAGAAGCAAGCTTTTCATTGATAACATCAAAATAAAATGAATCCGGATCAAGATCTTTCATCGGCGTCCAGTCTTTGGCTGGTTTTTCGTAAAGCCATTCAGTAAGTTTGTTGATATATTCCGGAGCCTTAGCTGCTCTCGGATCATTACGCCGTTTTAACTGATCGAATATGATAGAGCCAAGTGTCCATGTTTGCAAATTGGCTGAACTGCTTGCAGCTTCATATCCGCTCAACAAATCTTGCCAAGGATCTGCCATTGTCATAACAGGAGCGATGGCTTTCAAAGAAGGCGGCTTCTCCACCGCTGCGGCTAATTGTGTATAACCGTGATACGACATACCGAACAGTCCGACTTTCCCGTTGGCATATGGTAATTTTGCCGCCCATTCTACTGCATCATAGCCATCGTTTCTTTCATGGATAAACGGATAAAATTCCCCATCCGATGCAAAGCGGCCACGAACATCTTGTAAAATAACAATATATCCTGCTGCAACCATCCGTGGTACTTCCACATATTCATCGTAATAACGCTTTGTCTTTTTATCATAAGGTAGTCGCAACATTAAAACAGGATAGTACCCACCTTCATTCGGACGGTATATATCGGAACGCAAAATTGTACCGTCTCTTAATTCGCACGGAACATTTTCCTCTACAATCATTTTTTCATTCACAACATTAAGCCCCTTTCCTGTAAATGCAGCACTTAAAACTACCAAGTGCTGCATTTACATACTAAGTTGTTATCAAAAGGAGGATAAAAAAGGCCGAGGTCGGCTAAAGTCTCAGGCGTCCTGTTGCCACACCGACACTAGCACGTCCTGTGCGTTGAAGTTCGAGGCGCATAGATTCCAGCAGTACAGAAACAAGCCAACGAGCTTCACAGGGTGTGGTGACTTCGACGTTCGACACAGAACTTGTTGGTACTTAGTCGAAGATCCCCTATCCCGATGTGTCGTTTTACCGGACTTTTTGAACATTCTATATTAGGTTGTTTGTGGTTTGGATGATTTAACAGGGTGCAGCTTACGTTCAATCCATCCCATAAGCAGATCTGCAACAATCGCCATTAGCGCAGTAGGAATGGCACCTGCAAGAATAATTGCCGTTCCATCCGTGGCATTTGTCCCACGTAAAATAATCGCACCAAGTCCACCAGCTCCAACAAATGCGCCAATTGCAGCAATTCCGATTCCTACTACAAGAGCAGTTCTAAGTCCCGCCATAATAACACTAATGGCCAGTGGCAATTCAACCATTCGAAGCAGTTGAAAACGTGTCATGCCTGAAGCAAACCCAGCTTCTATTACTGTTTTGTCTACCTCTTTCATCCCGACATACGTATTTTGTGTAATTGGCAGTATAGAATAAAGCATCAAAGTCACGATAACTGTATTCGTACCAAGTCCCATCACAATCATAATTACTGCCAGTGCACCCAAGGCAGGGATTGTCTGAATAATACTGCCAAAAGCAAGTACCCAGCTGCTTAGTTTACTATATCTAGCAATCAAAATGCCTAGCGGTATCGAAAATAAAGCTGCAAAGAATACACCATATGCAGCCATCAGAAAATGCCGGTAAAATTGCTCCCAGATATACCCCGAGTTATTACCGACAAACGTGATAAGCTGATCCCATGTTTCCATTTACTTTCCCTCCCCTTCTGCTTCAAAATAATCGTTCTCTTCCAGGAATTCTTTTGCTACTTTCCTTGGATTCATTAATTTCACATCTGCTTTATAGTTCAATTCCTGCATCTTCTCAGTGGAAATCGTTCCAGCCAACCGTTTTGTAATATCTTTTATTTCCGGATATTTTTCTAAAATATCATTTTGAATAACAGGTGATGCATCATAAGGCGGAAAGAACTGCTTATCATCTTCCAGCACTTTTAAATCAAACTCTTGGATTCGGCCATCAGATGAATACGCTAAAACAACATCCATATGACCACTGGCAGCAGCCTGATAAACAAGGCCAATGTTCATCGGATACACTTCATTAAATGGAAAGTAGGTTTCTTTAAATCCTTCATAGCCGTCCCCTTTCCGATTGATCCAAGCATTATCAACACCAAAACGTAATTCATCCGCATAAGGTGCCAAGTCGGAAATAGTCTTAATATCGTTTTCTTCGGCAAATTCCTTTGTAACAGCTACTGAATAGCTATTTTCAAATCCATACGAATCCGTCCATGCTTGGTCAAAGCGCTTCGGAAATTCCCGTTTCACTATTTTCATCGCTTTTTCCGGATCTGTGATCGGATCCATTCCTAATGCACCTGAAATATCCGTTCCTGTATAACGTGTAGATGTGATATCAAGATCTCCTCTTGTCATGCCTTGATGCTGAACGATCGATGAACCAAGATGCGTGACAAGTTCTGTATCCAGATCGGTTTCCCGTTCAATCATAATCGATAAAACTTCCCCAAGGATTTCGGATTCTGATGTCCCAAGTGTGCCGATTGTAATCGTATGTTTCGTTGTACTGGCAAGGCCAGGAAGTGAACACCCTGATACCAGCAATACCATTACTGTACTAATCATTTTGATAATCGTTTTATTCACGTAGGTCACCTCCATTTACGTAGTTTGATATGTTTCTTTAAATCCGCTCGGTGTCAACTTCCTCTCGAGAAGTGCAAGCAGCCTGTCTGCAATTAAAGCAAGGATCGTTGCCGGAACCGTTCCAGCAACAATTAATGCAGGCTGATAAAGATTCAATCCATCAAAAATAAAATCTCCGAGTCCCCCACCGCCAATGAAAGCAGCAAGGGTCGCCCATCCGATCAGATAGACAGTTGATAACCGAATTCCTGCCATAATTACTGGAAGTGCCAATGGAAGTTCGATTTTAGAAATCGATTGCCAGTTACTCATGCCCATCCCTTTTCCAGCTTCACGCACTCCACTATCAACGCCGCGGACACCAATATACGTATTCCGCAATATCGGCAGCAAGGAATAAAAGAACAGGGCAATGATAGCAGGTAATTTACCAACCCCCATTATGGGAATAAAGAATGCGAGAATAGCAAGACTTGGTATAGTCTGCAGGATGCCAATGAATGATATAAGCCGATCAGCTATTTTAGGAATCCGGGAAAACAGGACCCCAAGGGGAACCGCAACAATGACACCTAACAAAATTGCAGCTAATGAAATATATAAATGTTCCCATGTCTTAATAACGAGCTCACTGCCATGCAATGATAAAAATTCAGCCATATTTTTCTACCTCCTATTCTGCCGATGCAGTAGTTTCCTCTATGTCAAATCCATCTCCCCAGATCGTATCGTAGACGAGGGTTGCTAGCGTTGCTCTCGTTACGATGCCTACAACCCGATGTTCCTTATCAACGACAGGCACGTATTTTACGCCTCGCCGCAGGATTTTATAAACTGTATCCCTTAACAGACTGTCTTTAGAAACGAACAGAAATTCTGTCTCCATTGCTTCTTCCACTTTATCCGCTTTTTTGTATGCCAGATTAATAATTTCAATATCAATATAGCCTTTTAAGACATGCTCGGAATCTATTACAAGCAAGGAATCGACATGTTTATCACGCATCGTAGAAATGGCCGATTTAAGGGATTCACCTACCTGAACAGTAACTGGGGATGTCTCCATAATCTGTCCGACGGTTGTCACATCAGGACGGCCTTGAATCAATCGTTCTTTACCAAGAAATTCTTCCACAAAATCGTTGGCGGGATGGCGCAGAATTTCATCCGGGGTATCCACCTGAACGATTTCCCCATCTCGCATAATGACAACACGATCCGCCAATTTCAATGCTTCATCCATGTCATGTGTAACGAATACAATCGTTTTATCCAATTCCTTTTGCAGCTTTTTAAATTCATCCTGTAATGAGTCGCGGGTAATTGGGTCAAGTGCACCAAATGGCTCGTCCATTAATATTAACGGCGGATTGACAGCAAGTGCCCTTAGTACACCAATTCGCTGCTGTTGTCCACCACTCAATTCATGTGGATATTTTTCCAAATACTCCTCAGGTAAATCTACTAATTTGAGCAATTCCCTTGCACGTTCATCTTTTTTCTCCTTCGACCATTTTAAAAGTGTCCCAACCAGAACAATATTCTCTTTTATCGTCATATGTGGCATCAGCCCGATTTGCTGAATAACATAGCCAATCGAACGGCGTAATTCAACGGGATCCTGATCATTAATATCTTTACCGTCTACCAATATTGTCCCTTCCGTAATATCAATTAATCGGTTGACCATTTTCATCGTCGTAGTCTTTCCACATCCACTTGGTCCGATAAAACAAACAAATTCTCCCTTTTCAATTTTAAGATTTAATTTGTTAACAGCAGGTTTATCCCTGCCATAATTTTTCGTTACATTTTTAAATTCTAGCAAAGTACCAAACACCTCCGTGTTAATTTTTGTCGAAATATCCTGTTTAAGTATAATGAAAAAAATTCAATCCGTAAACTTTAGAAAATACGTGTAATTTTTATTTTATAAACTTTATAAACTGTATATCTAGGTTTTTCTTCGGTTTTCTTGATTTTAGGGCATGATTTGTTTTTGGAATACGTTTATTCCCAATAAAAAACAGGCACCAGCAAATGCTGATGCCTGTTTTTTATTGGAAAACACTATTCAGTTAATAGTGGATAGTAACCTTCCTCGTTATGTGTTTCTTTGCCGACAAGCGGTGGGTTAAATACACAAACCATGCGCATTTCAGTTCTGGCTCTGAGAAGATGCTTGTCATGATCATTCAAAATATACATAGTACCTGGTTTCAACTGGTAAATATCACCAGTTTCTACTTTTTCAATTTCCCCTTCTCCTTCAATACAGTAAACAGCCTCAATATGGTTTTTGTACCAAAAATAATTTTCTGTCCCTGCTTTAATCAGTGTATCATTCATGCTAAAACCGACATTATCCTTTTTCAATAAAAACCGGCGACTTGTCCAGTTTTCTCCAGATGTTTCATCCTCTGTTCCGATGATATCTTCCAATGATTTTACGATCATTTGCATATCTCCTCTCTATCGTTAATCTGCTGCCAGTATATTAATCTAAAACGTGGTTAATGCTTTCTTCCAGAATCATTAACCCTTTTTTTAATCCTGCTTCATCAATAATGAGTGGGGGTAAAAATTTGACAACCTCGTCATTGGGCCCTGAGGTTTCCACAATTAAGCCGCGTTTAAATGCCTCCGCACAAATTTTGCCGGAAAGATTGTCAGTGTTCTCCACTGCGATCCCTTGCATTAATCCCCTGCCACGGGCTTCTCCGCCAAGTTCCGGGTATTTTTGGATAATTGTTTTGATTGCGTTGTGTAGAAGGCTTGCTTTTTCTTGGATGGCTATACTGAATTCATCTGTTTCCCAATAGGTTAGTGCTTCTGTTGCCGCCAGAAAGGCAAGGTTGTTACCGCGGAATGTTCCGTTGTGTTCTCCCGGTCCCCATTTGTCATACTCATGTCTAATAAGCGTAATCGCCATTGGCAGGCCAATTCCGCCAATTGACTTTGACAAGCAGATAATGTCTGGAACAATACCTGCAGGTTCAAAGCTGAAGAAAGTTCCGGTTCTGCCGCATCCTGCCTGCACATCGTCAACGATCAGCAGAATATCCCAGCGGCGGCAGATGTTCTCAATCTTTTTCAACCATTCCATACGAGCAGCATTAATGCCACCTTCCCCTTGAACGGTTTCTAAAATAATTGCTGCCGGCAGTGCGACACCACTGCCGCTATCTTCTAAAAATCGTTCCAAATAGCGGATCGAATCCTGATCTTCTACATACTCATCGAATGGCATCGACACAGTATGATGAAGCGGAATTCCGGCACCATGGCGTTTAAATGAATTTCCTGTTACGGAAAGCGAACCGATCGTCATACCGTGGAATGCATTGGTAAAACTGATGACAGTATCGCGTTCAGTTACCTTTCTGGCAATCTTCAATGCGCTTTCAACGGTATTGGTTCCAGTTGGTCCGGGAAACATAACCTTGTAATCCAGTTCGCGAGGGGTAAGGATTACTTCTTTGAAACGCTGCAAAAATTCTTGTCGTGGGGTTGTACCCATATCAAGACTATGAATGATTCCGTCGTTTCGAATATAGTCAATCAATTTTTCCTGCATGGCAGCATCGTTATGGCCATAATTCAACGCCCCTGCCCCTGCAAAAAAATCAATATACTCTTTGTCATCGATGTCCCACAGCTTATATCCTTTGGCCTTGGTGAAAATAGTCGGCCAGCTACGACTGTAGCTTCTAACTGTTGATTCCAATTCTTCAAACGTTTTCATTTTCGTATCGGTTAGTACTGCCGTTGTCAATTACATCATCCTTTTCATTAATTTTTTCTCTTCGAACGGCCCAATCTTGTACAATAGCTCATTTTCGTGTCCCGTTCGTGGAAAGTCTATTGACACAAAATAATTAGAAATGGAATATTTCGTATCAAGCTTTTTTGCAAGACCTAAAAACAAATGCTGTGATGGTATGTTTGATGGTGATACGGTTGCTTCCACATAGCGAACATCGGTACAGTACTCCCGTTCGAGCAGCTGGAACAGCATCCGTGTTCCCAGTCCATTGCCTCTTACAGATTCATGTACAGCCACTTGCCAGATAAATAGACTATCCGGTGTTTTCGGATGGATAAACCCGGATATAAATCCGACAATATCACCTTGTTTTTCCACTACAATGGATGTTTCCGAAAAAATTTCACACCACATAAGATAACTGTATGATGAGTTGAGATCCAAAACACCAGTATGTTTAACTAGCTCCCAAACAGCAGCCCCATCGTCTTTCGTGGGCTTACGAAAATGAAATTCCTTAGTCAGTTCTGTTGGTTTCACCAATTCCTTCGTTCCACTTTTAATAATGCTTTCACCTCCGGATTGATTTTTCAAAAACAATGGTACGTTTCATAGCTTATACGACTGCCATTTGTTCGTCAAAAGGCATTAAACGTGATATACCGCAGTTAAACACGATCAGTAACGATGAAGCGTGTTTAATGAACAATGCTTATAAATAGCTGTAAAATAGTATGGAATAATCGGAATTTTAATCACTTGACAAATTAAAGCAATAAAAAACTGCGCCATTCGTAAATTTTGCGGCACAGTCATTTTATTAACGTTATGAAAATATAGTTTTAAATACATAACTGACTTTATCATAGCCCATTTTTTTCTCATAAAACCGATGGGCAGCTTTACGCTGTAATCCTGACGACAGCGCAACACTTGTATAATGATGCTCTTTTGCCCACTCTTGAACGAATGAAAGCAGTTTTTCACCATAACCATTCGACCGCTTGCTAGTATCTGTAACCAAATCACAGACCCAGACAAACCTGCCATAATAGAGGGTTATCATTGGTTTAAATCCAGTAACTGCAACGATTTTCTGGTCATTAAATAAAGCAACTAGTTTATAATTGTCATTTTTCTGGGCATCCACAACCAGGTCAAGGTATGTATGTTTATCGAGATGTGTTCGCAGCTGGTTCATAATTGGGAATGCCTCTATTATTTCTTCTCTTGTTTGAAGTTCTCTTATTGTCAATGTGTCCATACAAAAACTCCTTCCTGTTCTGTTGATTAGTCTCTAAGTATATATTTTTTGGCAAAATTCGCGGGGTGACAATGATGTGCTGCTGCCCACTACACTTATCCTATTTTAGCATACTTTATTAGTGTAATTTTGGTATGAGCGAGGTGAATCAAAAATTGAGTGAGAAAAAAGATAATCAGCCAAGAAGATTTGAACGGCCGCAATTCAATCATTTACTGGATCAAATCGATTCGTTTTTTAATGATTCCCTTAATCACTTCAACTCATTTATTAACAAACGATCGATTAGAGTTAACATGCGTGAAACGAAATCCAATGTCATCGTTGAAGCGGAATTACCTGGGTATAAACGGGATCAGATTCAGTTGGAGATCATCGGCAATCAATTACGAATTACGGCCGAGGACACTTCTACCTATGAAGAAAAAAATGATAAAAGTATGTTCTATAACAAAGAACATTCCTTTCAAAGAGCAGAACGTCTGATCACACTGCCATTTACCGTTTCCGAAAAAGACACAAAAGCCGCATTAAACAATGGCATCCTCAAAATAACGATCCCCAAAAAGAATGAAAGCAGAAAGTTTATTGATATAAACGATCCTAAAGAAAAACGGTAACGATGTGGGGGTTAGGAAAGTGAATCGGTCGATTTTTCCGGTGAACCAGCTTTGCGTAGTTTGATGCATGCCTAAAAGCCGGGTCCTTCTAGTCAGTCGAACCCGGCTTTTACTAAAAATGTACATGTTTATTTTACAAATTAACCATGGTCCAGCTTCTTTCTCATTAGCACAGAAACATCCTGGAAGCCCAGTCTTTCATAAAGTCGTTTAGCAGGGTTGCCGGAAAACATCTGTAATTGAACACTTTTGAATCCTTGTTCTTCTAACCGTTTAAACGCTGCTTTGCATAATCGCTCTGCTATTCCATGGTTACGGAATTTAGGTAGTACATAAACCTCCGAAATAAAACCGACCATTTCATCATTATAAAAATCAAAATTTCGACCAACACCGATCCAGCCCTGTACTGCACTGTTTTCCATCTGGACGAGATAAGTTCCGCCGTTGGATAATAATTGAGAAACATTTTGCAGCGCTTTTTCCCGTGAAGTTTTTACATTACCGGTAACGGAATCTTTCATTACATCTTCGGCGTGCTGCATAATAAACTGCAGTTCTTTTTTTCCGGCTTGGCGAATTGGCATCATTTCACATCCTTTTCCCGCTTCTAAACAGGGCAGATATTTATCTGCCGCTGTAGAACCGATCTTAACGATTGAAAAACTTGGAAACCATCGGACTAATCATAGGACTTACTTGACGATAAATATCATTTACCTGTTTGGCTGTCGATGAAATTTTTTCAAAGTCAAAATTCCCATCAGGTGTCTGGAACATCGACAATAGTCCAGGCCGGTTTTGCATCTGCTGTCGCTGCATTGGTCCAGGCCCAAATCCAAACGGTGATGGTGGCGGAACTGGTCGTCTTGGTCTGCCAGGAAACATACAAGCACCTCCTGTAAAAGATGTCTGTTGTATGTTATTCAAAAGCGGGGGGTTATGGAAAGATAACTGTCCTGGATGTGCAGATTATTATTTTGGAAAAAATAATAATAAACCGTCTTCTAACATAATGCATTCACTGGATAGTGCCATCAATAAAAAGCGATAAACCAAATAGATTCATCGCTTCTGCAAACATTTTTTCTCATTCACTATACTCTAGTATAATGCGGCCATTTCCTTGCAACTCATAGCAAAGTATATTCATTCCTTCTCCGGTTGTTCCATCTGCTTAACCTTTTCCCGCACTTCCCGGATGTTCTCCATTTTGTTGTCCCATGTCCGCTGGCTCAGGTCAACTGCATATTCTTCCGGATTGGTTGTCCGTTTAAATTCCTCCCATAACAGCTTCAATTGCTGCTTCGCATAGTCCTGCATGTCAAAAATACTCGGATTTTCATAGATTAATTTACCACCCCGGAAAATATCCTCATGCAAATTAACCGCTCTGAAATTGGTCACAAATTTGCTTATATAGGTATGAACCGGATGAAACATCTTTAAACGTTTCTCCTCTTCAGGTGCTTCATCGTCCAATGTAATATAATCTCCCTCCGCATGACTATTTATCGTATTCACAATCCGGTACAGTTTCTTCATTCCCGGTGTTGTTACCTTTTCTGGATTACCGGATATTTTAATCGTATCAACCATCTCACCATTCTCGTCTTCGATTGCAACCAGTTTGTACACCGCACCCAATGCTGGCTGGTCAAAAGCCGTAATCAGTTTTGTACCGATTCCCCAGACATCGATTTTTGCTCCTTGTGCCTGCAAGCTCATGATAGTGGACTCATCCAAATCGTTGGAAGCATAAATTTTGGCATTAGGAAAGCCTGCTTCGTCAAGCATTTTGCGGGCACCTTTTGATAAGTAAGCCAAGTCACCACTATCCAGACGAATACCTAAGAAATTGATGGAATCACCTAATTCTTTGGCAACTTTAATCGCATTTGGTACCCCGGATTTCAGCGTGTCGTATGTGTCCACCAAAAAAACGCAATTCTTATGGCTTGCCGCATATTTTTTAAATGCTGTGTATTCATCCCTGTATGCCTGAATCATGGAATGTGCATGGGTTCCAGCTACTGGGATACCAAATATTTTCCCTGCCCTGACATTACTTGTTGCCTCAAACCCACCAATAAACGCTGCGCGCGTTCCCCATATGGCTGCATCTAATTCATGTGCACGCCTCGTTCCAAACTCCATCACTAGCTGATCTTCGACAATTTGCTTCATCCTCGATGCTTTTGTTGCAATCAATGTTTGGTAATTGACAATGTTAAGCAATGCACTCTCTACCAATTGAGCTTCTGCCAAATTTGCCTCTACCCGTAAAATAGGTTCATTTCCAAAAACAATTTCCCCTTCCCTTAACGACTTGATATTGCCACTAAAACGAACCTGTTTTAAATATCCGATGAAATCAGCATCATAAGCTAACTCCTCCTGCAAGTATGCCAAATCTGACTCACTGAACCGGAAATTTTTAATGTAGTCGATAATTCGCTCGAGCCCTGCGAATACACCATATCCATTCCCAAATGGTAATTTCCGAAAATATAAATCGAATACGGCGCGGCGATTATGGATATGATCATCCCAATATGTTTTTGCCATATTAATTTGATATAAATCAGTATGTAGAGCTAAGCTGTCATCCGTAAAAGTCATACTCAAACCTCCGATAATGGTGATACATTTACAAATTTTTCCGTCAAGCGCAAGAATGCTGCTTGTGCCAAAGGGCTACCTAAAACCATCCAATACACGCTTTTATCACGTGTGCTTTTTCACTTATATTACCCTTTTCACCAAAATTAATTGAACTATGGTATAGATATTACCACTATTGCTCACTAAAATCATATAATATGTTGCCGTAATCCAAACATCCGTCGTCACGCTGTACTTCATGTGTTATCTGCTGAAGTTCACATGATTTATGCTGAAGTTTACAATTACTAATGTTGAAATTCACAATATTTACGACAAAGTTCACAGTAGCACGGCCAAACCCAATTCCCGTATCTCCTCGGGCAAAAAGAAAACCCCAGGCTAATGCCCAGGATCATACTTCGAACGAGCCAATTAAATCTTACGTTTCCCGATATCCCGTATTTGCTTTCACCTTCACTTCGGCATATCGTTTTGCATTCGTTTCCTTTGATAAGATCGTACCAAGATACCCGCCAAGAAAACCTAATGGCACAGAAACTAATGCTGGGTTGGCCAGTGGGAAAATCGGTTCGCCAACAAATAATGCTGCACCCTCGACCGGCGAGAAAACACTTGGACTCACAGAAACAAGAATTAATGCCGATAGCAGTCCCGACAGCATTGCGGTAATCGCTCCTGCCGTATTAAATTTTTTCCAGTACACAGTATAAAGTATAACAGGCAAATTTGCGCTTGCGGCGATACAGAATGCAAGTGAAACGAGGAACGCTACATTTAAGTTCTGTGCAAACAAGGCAAGAATAATTGCAAGCACGGAAACAGCAAGCGCCGCATAGCGTGCTGCCATCATTTGTTCCTTATCTGATGCTTTTCCCTTTTTAAAAATTTGACCGTATAGATCATGAGCGAATGCCGAAGCACCTGATAGAACAAGGCCAGCCACAACCGCTAAAATGGTAGCAAATGCAACCGCAGAAATGAAAGCAAATAAGATTTCCCCGCCTAACGCTTCCGCCAATAATGGTGCCGCCATATTTCCACCCGGATTTGCCGCAAGAATATTCTTCTCTCCAACGAAAGCCGCTGCACCAAACCCAAGAAATAATGTCAGTATGTAAAATATACCGATTGTCCATGTTGCCGTGATAACGGAACTTCTAGCCGTCTTGGCATCCTTCACGGTGAAGAAGCGCATTAAAATATGCGGTAAGCCGGAAGTTCCAAACACCAAGGCGATCATTAGTGATATCGTCCCCAGCCCCTCTTTGTACTTTAATCCAGGTTTCAGGTAATCCGCCCCATGGCTTGTCACGGTTTTTACCTCACTGAACATCTCCCCAAGATTAAAATTGAATTTTAATAAAACGAGGAAAGAAATAATGATCATGCCAGCCATTAACAAGACAGCTTTGACAATCTGCACCCAGCTTGTCGCGATCATACCGCCGAATAAGACATAAATCGTCATCATGACACCAACGATTAATACCGCAAGCCAATAGTCCAAGCCAAACAGCAGCTGGATAAGGGCACCTGCACCAACAAGCTGTGCAATCATATAAAAAATACTGATTGTAATCGTGCTTAGCGCAGCTGTCCCTCTAACCTTCTTCGCGTCAAAACGGGAATTAATCATATCAGCAAGTGTATATTTACCGAGATTTCGAAGTGGTTCCGCAACCAAAAATAAAACGACCAAGTAAGCAATCAGAAATCCAATACTGTAAAAGAAACCATCAAATCCAAATAAGGCGATTGCACCAGCAATTCCAAGAAAGGATGCTGCCGATAAATAGTCTCCGGCAATAGCAATCCCATTTTGGAAGCCAGTTAATCCCCCGCCTGCCGTATAGAAGTCACCGGTTGTTTGCGTCCGTTTAGCTGCATAGTAGGTAATAACCAGTGTTATTATTACAATTAACAGAAATAGAACAACGACAGTCATATTCATGAGGCTTTTCCTCCCTTTTTAAGCTCTTCACTAATTATTTCCTCTGCTTGCCGGTCGAAGGAGGCAGCCTTTTTTACATAAACTGTACATAAAACCCATGTCATAATAAATTGGGCAAACGCAAACAGCCATACCCAGGAAATATCACCAATCACTGGGGTATTAAGAAATGTTGTATAGGATGTTAAAACAGGAAGTAAAAAATAAAATAACAGAAAAAAGACGGTTAACGGCACGATGAACTTTTTTCTTTCCTGCATTAACGTCTTAAATCGACTGCTGTTTGCTACACGGACATAATCAATCGCATTATTTTCACCTTCATTTGCTTGAATTTTCTTTTCTGCATCCATACGCATCCTCCTAAATTTTTTCTAGTGTTTGCACCCAAGTTCTCTCTTTTCAGCTACTGTTCGTCCCTCCCTTCGTCGAAAACGCTTACGTAAGAGTATAAATATTTCTTAAAAATTGAATGACAATTTTGCCTCAATGGTTCAATCCAATGTCCGAATAGTCTTGATTAATGTGTTAGTGGTTACACTTCAATAGTTTAAAAGTACCTTTCTAGCTCTCTATATTATAATATTCGATACGGAGGTTAATTTTCCTGTTAGAAAGTAATTAATTTTAAATAATCTTATTTTATTTCATAATATTTTCTCAATCAAGGGCACGCATTGACTTCAAATCTGAAGTTGAATATGATAAAAGGTGCGATAAAATTATGTAGAAGGAGAATCATTCCGATGTAAAAAATCCCCGTTAAGCAGACAATGACAAGCAAATAAACGAAATATGATATGGAAGGGATTTTTTATGAGTCTGTATGAAGAAGTAAATAAACGTAGAACCTTTGCGATTATTTCGCACCCTGATGCTGGAAAAACAACATTAACCGAGAAATTGCTGTTGTATGGTAATTTAATTCGATCAGCCGGGACAGTAAAAGGCAAGAAATCGGGTAAATTTGCTACATCTGACTGGATGGAATTAGAAAAGCAGCGCGGTATTTCAATTACCTCCAGTGTAATGAATTTTCCGTATGAAGGTTATGAAGTCAACATTTTGGATACGCCAGGTCATGAGGATTTCAGTGAAGATACGTACAGGACACTGACTGCTGTTGACAGTGTAGTAATGATTATTGATGCGACAAAAGGTATTGAAGCACAAACGATTAAACTATTTAAAGTCTGCCGAATGCGCGGCATTCCCATTTTTACGTTTATCAATAAATTGGACCGGGAAGGAAAAGAACCGTTTGCGCTTTTGGAGGAAATTGAGCAGGTCTTGGATATTGCCACGTATCCAATGAACTGGCCAGTAGGAATGGGGAAGCGATTTTTAGGTATTTTTGACCGTAAGAACAAACAATTTGTGCAATTTAACGGGAATGAGGAAGAGACATATATTCCATTCGCCGAGTTGGAAAATCCTGCTTATCGGGAATTACTGTCCCAGGAATCCTATCAAACAGCAGCGGAGGAGCTCTCCTTATTAGATGAAGCCGGAGATACGTTTTCATTGGATGACATCCTGGCAGGAAAGCAAACACCGGTATTTTTTGGCAGTGCCCTGGCGCCGTTTGGGGTGCATACATTCTTTAATACCTTTATTTCAATGGCACCAGCTCCTACACCAAGAAAATCAACCAACGGAGCTATTTCACCTGATAACTCAGATTTTTCCGGATTTATTTTTAAAATTCAAGCAAACATGAATCCTGCCCATCGTGATCGAGTTGCGTTTTTACGGGTATGCTCCGGTAAATTTGAGCGTGGTATGACGGTGAAGCTTTCGAGAACAGATAAACCGATTAAGCTCTCCCAGTCACAACAATTCGTGGCATCTTCAAGAGATACGGTCGAGGAAGCGTATGCCGGGGACATTATTGGTATTTACGATCCAAATGCCTATCGAATTGGTGATACATTAATCGAAGGAAAAGGGAATTTCGAATATGATGAACTACCGCAATTCCCACCAGAACTATTTAAAAAGGTTACAGCAAAAAACGTCATGAAGTCCAAACAATTTAAAAAAGGAATTGAACAGCTTGTACAAGAAGGGGCAATTCAACTATATAAAGGACATCGAACAGATGCCAATATCTTAGGTGCAGTCGGTGAGCTGCAATATGAGGTATTCCAGTATCGCATGAAAAACGAGTATAATGCAGAAGTTATGTTTGAATCAATTGGAGAGCGAATTCCGCGATGGTTGACAATAGACAAGATTGATGAATCGCTTTTTGACGAGCGAAGCATGCTGACCCGTGACAGGGAAGGGAATTTCGTCGTTCTGTTCAAAAACGATTTTTCCTTACGTTTATTCAAGGAGAAGCACCCTGATATTAAATTGATTGATTTACTCGAGACGAAACGATACGGACAAATACGTTAAATAGTCATGGATGCCGTGATGGCATCCATGATTTATTTTTACCAGCACTTTTTCCAGAAAAAATATGAACTTTTTGTGTCTTTTTTTCAACATATCTGTTACAATAAATATATAGAAAACGTTTGCATCATTTTTGAACAACTAGGAGATGATTTAAATGGGTATTATAGTGATGTTTATGTTACTGGCAACACTAACCCCATTCCTGTTTATTCATTTGCATAGGAAAATACTTGCTGTAGTGCAAACCGTTATGCTTGTGGGAATGTGGCTGTATTATATTGAGGCCCAATTTCATACTGCACCAATTGCTTTTTCGATTATGTGGATTATGTTTTACGTAAGCATGATTCTCGCTGAGGTTGCCTGGGTTATGTTTATCATCCGAATCGTTAAAACATCCTATACAAACACAAGAACTACAAAAACCTTTAATCATTAATAAAAATCACCTTTTCTTCAGATGAGAAAAGGTGATTTTTGATTATTGTTCAGAGGTCGGAACCCTAAACAATTGAATGATTGCCTCAATAAAGGCTAGTACCGATAACACAGCATATATTGCTTTAAATGAGTATCCAGAGAACATTGCCGCCCAAAGTGAAAAAGCAGTCAATATAATGCATAGGGAAAACCCAATGATACACCTTGCCTGCAGACTGAATATACTACGCTTAGAAGGTTGCTTGTTTAACTCCATTTCTGCCACATCCCATTCCAATTAATCATGCATATGTTCCCCGTGTTGCTGCTGGTGTGCCGGACTGTCGTTGTGATGGTGACCAAAGCCATATGACATCGTAAATAACGATCCAGCAACAACAATTGCGACAATCACAAACCCATGGAACATCATATTCCAGGGAATGTGCCCATTTCCACTGGCTGACTCGGTCATATGCATGAACATGAATAACTGGATCGCTGCTTGAATAACAGCTAAAACCATGATACCCGTAATAACCCACCCTTTCGGTAAATCAGACCCAAGTGCAGCCCAGGCAGCGACGATTGTTAATGCTAGTGACAGAATAAAACCGATTATATGCTTTACGGGGATTCTTTTGGTTTTGTGTTCCATGCTACATCACCATCCCGATTAAATAAACACTTGTAAAAATGAAAATCCAAACAACATCTAAAAAGTGCCAGTACAAGCTAACAATAAATACTTTTCGGCTTGTTACCCTGGTAATTCCGCGCTGCATCAGCTGAATGACGAGTAAAATCATCCAACCTGCTCCCAGCGTAACGTGCAACCCATGTGTACCCGCCAGAATGAAGAAAGCTGACCAATATGCACTGGACTGTAATGTCGCACCTTCATGGACGTACGTGATAAATTCATCAATTTCGAAACCCAGGAAGGCAAACCCTAATATTAATGTAACAATTAACCAAGTAAGCAGCCCCTTTTTAGAACCGTTCCGCATTTCATGAACGGCAATCCCGCACGTAAAACTACTTGTTAATAACAGAAATGTCATGATCAGTGTACTTGTCGGCTCAAACAGTTCAAAAGGTGCAGGTGCATCAGCGGTACGGCCAGATAACACAGCATAAGTTGCAAACAGGGTCGAAAATAAAGCAAGCTCTGCGGCAAGGAATATCCAAAATCCGAGAATATTCAGCCTGCTTTGTTCCGTCTGATATTCCAGTGGCCCTGAACTAAAGTTTTGCTCACTCATGATCTAGCCCCCTTCTGCTTTGTTCGATTTGTTTTATTTCATTTACACTGAAATGATACCCTTCATCATAATCAAATGACCGGATGATCATCATGATGAGCCCGCCTGCTAATCCAATCGCTGCAAGTGTTATCCATTCAAAGACAAGTGCAAAACTGGCAAAAAACAGGATAGCCATCATAATAAATGGTTTACCAGAGTTGCTTGGCATATGGATTGGCTGCAGCTTTTTCTCATCAAAGGTTGTTTCGCCCTTTTCTTTCATTTCCATAAAGGCATCAATATCGTTCACTTCCGGTAGTGTTGCAAAATTGTATGGTGGTACCGGTGTTGGTGTTGCCCATTCCAATGTCCGACCGCCCCAAGCATCACCAGTTGTTTCCCGTTTACTATACCGGAAACTATAGTAAATGTTATAGACAAAAATTGCAAAACCAATTCCCATCCCGAACGCACCGATCGTTGAAAGGAAGTTGAGTGTAAACCATTCTGGTCCGATATGGAATATTCTTCGTGGCATTCCATCAAGTCCAATAAAGTATTGCGGTAAGAAACAAACATGGAAACCGATTAGGAACAACCAGAAACTCCATTTTCCGAGCCGCTCATTCAATTTGTGTCCAAACATTTTCGGATACCAGTAGGTTAAACCGGCAAAGCACGCAAATACGGTTCCGGCGATTAATACGTAATGGAAGTGTGCAAC
Organism: Virgibacillus dakarensis; assembly: GCF_900155625.1. Classification (NCBI taxonomy): domain Bacteria; kingdom Bacillati; phylum Bacillota; class Bacilli; order Caryophanales; family Bacillaceae; genus Virgibacillus; species Virgibacillus dakarensis. The sequence continues at coordinate 736,134 of NZ_LT732553.1, read as the reverse complement.
TAGAAAGTACGAATTATGAAACTGGTAATCCGCCGCTGCCATGCCTAACATAACGCCAGTCACACCGCCGATCACAAAGCTTGGTATAAACGAAAGTGCCCATAGCATAGCGGTGCTAAATTCAATTTTTGATTTATGCAACGTCCCAAGCCAGTTGAATATTTTTACACCGGTCGGTACAGCTATCAGCATCGTCGAAACCGAAAATACGGAATTGACAAATGCCCCTGCCCCCATTGTAAAGAAATGATGCACCCATACAAGGAAGCTAAGTCCCGCGATAATGATAATCGACCAGACCATCGCACTGTAACCAAAGATTCGTTTATGCGCAAATGTTGCAATCACCTCGGAAAAAATACCGAATGCTGGCAAGACAACAATATATACTTCCGGATGTCCCCACATCCAAAACAGATTCGCCCACATCATCGGCAAGCCTTCCCCTGTAAGGGTGAAAAACTGCGAACCAAAAATCCGGTCAATCGTTAATAATGCTAATGCAACCGTCAGAATTGGGAAGGCAAAAATAATAATAAAACAAGTTATTAATGACGACCAGGTGAAAATAGGCATTTTAAACATTTTCATTCCTGGTGCGCGCATTTTCAAAATCGTCACCATCAAATTGATTCCAGTAGCTAACGTCCCAATACCGGCGAGCTGCAGTCCCATCAGGTAAAAGTTTTGACCTGGTCCCGGACTCAGTGCTGCCCCCGATAATGGCGTGTAGCTGGTCCATCCTGCATCTGGTGACCCGCCGATAACAAAGGAAACATTGAATAGCAAAGCGCCAAAGAAAAACGACCAGAAGCTTAACGCGTTAACAAATGGAAACGCGAAATCCCTTGCCCCGATCTGTAATGGAACAACTATATTCATCAAACCAATCAAAAACGGCATTGCCATGAAAATAATCATAACCGTACCATGTGTTGTAAAAATTTCATCATAATGCTGTGCACTTAAAAAATTCAAGTCCGGCACAGCCAGCTGTGTTCGCATCATCAAGGCGTCCATCCCACCGCGAAACAGCATGGCAAGTGCACTTAAAATATACATGATCCCGATTTTTTTATGATCAACGGTCGTCAGCCATTCCCGCCAGAGCCACTTCCATTTTTTAAAGTAAGTAAGGAGAAAGATGATCGCTGATGTAACAAGTACAATCGCAACCATTCCACCATAAATCAGCGGTTCCCCGGTAACAAAAAATTCATCAAGTTTCATGGTTTCACCAACTTCCCCACGTTAATTTTCAATGTGTTCTTCAATACTTTCGTCTATATTCCCAACTTCCAAATGCAATAACGTTTCATACTCTTTCCAGTGACGGATAATGTCATAATCCATTCCTTTATGTGTACCATGGTTTACCCAATCCAAATGCGTCGATGAAAATGTATGGCGATCAGTTAGACCAGGTTTCAGCAGTTTGTCATATTGCTCCTGGGTCAATTTTGGTGCATTCGTTTGTTTGTCTCTTACCCATTGCCCGAACTTATCCGCACTTTCTGCATGTACCTTAAATGTCTGCTCGGCAAAACCTTCTCCATTAAAATTGGAATTTCGTCCATCGTAGATACCAGGTTCATCTGCCTGTAAATAAAGGATGGTTTCCATGCCGGCCATATTGTACTTTTGCCCGCCAAGCCTCGGGATCCAGAGTGCCGCCATCGATGCCGTAGATGAGAGCCGGAATTCAATCGGTCGGTCTGTTGGAATGTGTAAGTAATTTACCGTTTCTATATCCTGCTCCGGATAGCTAAAAAACCATTTCCAATCTGCTGATGTAGCATAGATAACCAGTGGTTCCTTCTGCTCTTTTGCAGCAGTTGTTTCTGGCGGCTTTTCCAGATCAAACAATGTCGTTACGGTTGGAATAGACAGTGCAGTAACAATTAAAATTGGAATGATCGTCCAAATCGCCTCAATAGTCTTGCTTCCGTGGAAGTTAGGCTTATAACTGTTTTCCTTACGCTTTGGGTGATCACGATATTTTATAATAATTATGGTAAATGCCACGTAGACAACAAGAATGATTCCTGCCATAAAGAAAAGGGAATAAACAATTAGATCCCTTTGACTTTCCGCAACCGGCCCTTTCGGATCAAAAACAGCCATTTGATCACAGCCGCCGAGCAAGAGCACAATGCCAAATAACAACAAGATTAATCCTTTTTTGCGAAAAGGCATAAAATCAAGCATGTGTAACCCTCCCAATGTTTCGCTAAATTTGAATTCACTATTAACAACATGTATAACTTGTAAACCAATGATGATTAGTTTAACAAATTACAATAAGAAACATAAGTAGTTTCAAGGCTAATTATAAAAAGTTCACGTTATTGTTAAATCATCGACACAAAAAGTATAAATTTATGTGAAATAAATCACAGAAACCGTTTTCCCGAGATAACAATCGGCGATTCAAATCATCTTATGATTTCATACCTAAGATTACCCGTAAATAGCTGTTTTAACACCTTTTCTTGCATAATGACGTGGATACAGGTATTTCCAAATGGTAAGAAAAGTGTTAAATAAATGGCAAAGAAAGCCACTCATCAAGCTATGAGCGACCAAACTCGGTCGGATTTCAAAAGAAAAGCCACTCATCAAGCTTATGAGTGACCAAACTCAGTCGGATTTCAAAAGAAAAGCCACTCATCAAGCTTATTAGTGACCAAACTCGGTCCGATTTCAAAAGAAAAGCCACTCATCAAGCTTATGAGTGACCAAACTCAGTCGGATTTCAAAAGAAAAGCCACTCATCAAGCTTATGAGTGACCAAACTCAGTCGGATTTCAAAAGAAAAGCCACTCATCAAGCTTATGAGTGACCAAACTCAGTCGGATTTCAAAAGAAAAGCCACTCATCAAGCTTATGAGTGACCAAACTCAGTCGGATTTCAAGAGAAAAAAGACTGCATATCACAGCGGCCTTGCCCATTTTTATATGTTATTTCCGTTCTCACTTATTCTTTTTATTGTCCAGATTTAGAAATTCGCTATCATTAGCAATTCCAACATCATTTCCCAGTTTTTGGTGGTTGTCTTTGTTGTTCTGCCGATTCTTGTCTTTGTTACGGTTTTTATTTTGTTCCGACAAAATGAACCCTCCTGTTATGATTCTTTATGAGTATGTTGTCCATTTGAGAAAAAATTATTGATCGACATTCAGTTAAAACCGGATGCCATTGTAACAAGGTGGCATCCGGTTTTAACTTGCGCTAGTTTTGTGTCATTTCCCACTCATGAATTTCGTAACTACGTGCTCCCTTTACGACATAAGGATCCTGCTTCACAACCTTCTCCACTTCTGCGAGATTATCAGCCTTGTAAATCACTAAACCGCCCGTTCCATCAGCAAAGCGGCCTTTTGCAAAGATACGTCCTTCCTCCTGCAGTTTCTGGATATAGTTTAAATGATCTGGGCGATACAGCTTGCTTTTTTCCTCATCCAGCATCGGTGAAAAAGCGGCAAAATATTTCATGTGAATCAATCCTTTCCATGATTATGTAAGATTAATTTGTTTCTTTCCTGCCTATTCTAATACTTTTTACTAGTATTCTCATTAATCATCTTGAACAGAGTAAACAAAGACAGCTTTCCCTAACAGAATAATTTCCTTTTCGATGGTCATGCCAATTTTCTTGGCGACTTGTTGGGATTTAATATTGTCGGTCTGAATCAGAGCAATAAATCGTTGTCTACCAAGCTGATGAATACCATAATTCCGGAGTGTTTTTGCTGCCTCGGTCGCATAACCATGTCCCCAGAAATCACGGGCAATCCAGTAGCCTATTTCTATTTCTTCTTTCCCATCTACTGTTTGTGGAACAAGACCAGCATGCCCAATCCTCACGTTATCCTCTTTCCGAACAAGAACCTTTAATCCCAAATTAGCATCGGATTCGTATGTGCGATATATCCAGTCTAAAAATTGCTTTACTCCTTCACGATCCCTTGTCTGTCCATTTCCAATGTAGCGCATCATTTCCGGATCCTGCAATAAGGAGATCAAAAACATGAAATCATTATCACAATAAGGACGGAAGAAAAATCTTTCTGAATCAATGATATTCATACAAGGCATCCTTTCTTCATGCATATTTTTACATTTCTATTCCTTTTATTTCTATTGTACGTTATATTTATAGTCGGGTGAAGATGAAAAGGAGCATAAAGTATTTAATCAAGAGGCGATGAGATGAGCAAGTGGTTTTACTTTAATCTATTATTGTTAATAGCAGCGGTTTGGCAGGTTGTCAAAACCTTCTCTTTTCAGGGAATTCAATTACACATCACCATTGGATTTGCCGGTCTATTGTTCTTTCTCTTCAATTGGACCCGTCATGCGGTATATTCCACGATCCGTAATACTCCAGAAAGAAAAACAAAAATCAGGTTAGCTAATCTGTCAAAAAAAATTGTGCCGTATCATCGTTGGATTGGCACGACAGCACTCATAGCTATTGTCATTCATGCTATATTTGTGATCAATCGTTATGGTTTGCATCTCTATTGGCTGAAAATGACAGCAGGACTAGTTGCGGGTATTCTCTTAATTGGGATGGTTACAACTGGATGGCTGCGGTTATTTAAGCCGACAGTACGAAAACGGAAGCTTCATATATATATTGGTATAATATTGTTTTTTGTTATTTTTGCTCATGTGCTGCTTTAACGACAGAAAAGCTCGTTAACTTAGTTCGATAATCATCCCAGTTTTCAATAGCTTTTATGATTAACTGTTTAACATCCTGCAGCCAATTTGAATTTCTGATGCCGCCCCTAAAAGACGAGCGGATAGCAGCCTTTTTGCTGGTATAAAGGACTTCAGCATCTCCTTAACTTCTCCTTCAGCCAATGAATAATGCGGCTTCATTCTTTCCCAGTTCTTTTTTCATGAATTCTCCCCCATCTTCATTGGACCTTTGAGTTAATTTCTAAATAAAGTTGCATCCCAGTACAACCGTTTCGTTGAAATCAAATTGCCGATCCAACCAACACATCCATAAATTCGTCGAATGTTTTTGCCTTGATCAACTGGTGAACAACTGAACCATTATCAATTATTTTTCCTAATACATCATACATGGATTGCAAATCTTCCTGACTATTTTTCTTGACACTAAGTAAACAAACCAGCTGCACTGATTTATTATTCCAGATGATTGGTTTTTTTAATGTGCATACAGCCAGAAAGGTATGGTTTGATTCAGGAGTAATGGGATGGGGAATGGCAACTAAGTTCCCAAATGAAGTTGGCGCAACCTTCTCACGTTCATAAATAGCGTCAAGGAATGGCGCCTCAACTAGCCCTTTGCTAAGCAATTGCAAATGTAAAAATTCCAATACTTCATCCATTGAGGAGAAATCTTCCCCTAAATACATCAGATCTTTTTTAAAAAATGAATGGATATCCCGTTTTTTATTTACAATAAATTGCTCTATTTTTGCCAGATCGTTATCCCCTACAATAGCATTAACCTCAATGATTGGAACTGGCAATTCCTCTGAAATTGGAATTGAACTAACAATAAAATCAATATTGTGCAAATGGTGTTGACTCAGGTTGTAAAATTCGGTTGTGCCAATAACGTCGAGACTCTTGCCAAAATGATTTTTTAATTTATAATAGATCAATCGTGCCGTTCCCAATCCTGAAGCACAAACAATCAGGCATTGTTTGGGGCCTGACTCCATCTTTTTCCTTTCTATGGCAGCACCGATATGCAATGCTATGTATCCTACCTCATTCTCGTTGATTTCCTTACCTGTTTTTCCTTCAATGGTCAGGCCGGCGATAACACCTGCTTCAAAAGCTAATGGATAATTTTTTTTAATGTCTGTTAGCATTGGATTTCTAATATTCATACCATATTTATACCGGTTTATGGCTGGTTTCAAATGCAGACATAGCCCCATTACCAGCTCCTGATCACCTTTCAGTTCAAGATTTAGCTTGGATTCAATTTTATCCAGCGCAGCCATTACAAGGTTTAAAATATCCTCATCCATGACATGTTCGACAAGTTTATCGCCGGTACTTGTTTGCGTAAGCATTTTTGTCCCGAGCAGGTGTATTGCTATATATGCGACCTCTGACTGCGGAAATATAACCCCAAATGCATCTTCCACTTCTCTAACCATTTTTTGGGCAACCCTATATTCCACCTGCTCCATAATTTCTTGCACTTCGGCTTTGATTAACGTAACATGATTGCCATTCTTTATCCGCTTATAGGCAATCGAAATATGGATAAATAGATTATTAATCGCTATATCGGATAATGTAATATGATTTGCTTTAATTTGTTTTAAAATAATATCATGAATTATTTCCAGGTTCTTTTTTGGCAAAAGTTGTAAATTTCCTTCTATCATATGATTTCTGCTTCTGTCGTTACGGTCAAATATATATTCTGCCATGCAGAAACGCAGTTTAAGTTCACTGCCCACTACTTTAACTCCGTAGTTGGGCCGTGATATTAATTTAATATCAAAATTACCCAGTATTTGTTTTACATGCTTTAAGTCATTTTGAATAGTCGATTTACTAATAAACATTTCATCTGCCAAATCATCCAGTTTTACATACGTTTCACATAATAATAAACGTTTGATCGTATAAAAAATCCGCTCCTCCGGTGATTCGGGAACAAAATCACCATCCGTCATATCTTCGCTAAAATTCGATTGTAAATATTTTCGAAAACCCTGATTATCCAATATCGTCAATTTATACCCTTTTCCCATGATAGATTCAATTTGAGCGCCATTATCAGCCAACAATAAATCAAGGCTTTTGATATCTTCCCTTATGGTCCGGGTTGTAACCTGATTTAAATTAGCTAGATAGGTACTTGTAATTGGTGTATGGGCAGTCATTAATTCACGTAAAATTGTCCGCATTCTGGAGTTCAACATATCGTTTTTCTCCTTAATATTATGACCTGTTTCATTTTTACTCCTTATTTCCATTACAGTAGCAACAAAGGTCTTTACTCAAAGACGTTCCAGTGGCCGTGACAAAGACCTTTGTTAGAAAACTAGCGTTTACCCAAAAAGGTTCTCGTCCCAAATAGAACCAGAACCTCGAGCTTATGCCAATTAAAACCCGTTATTCTGGGAAACTTCTTTTATCCAATGTGCACTTTTTTTCGGAGTCCTTTGCTTCGTCCTGAGATCAACCGAGAAGAATCCATACCGATTTTTATAGGCATTCATCCACGACCAGTTATCCATGAATGACCATAAATGATAGCCCTTCACATTACAGCCTTCTTCAATTGCTTTATGCAGCCACTTTAAATGCTCCCGGATAAAATCAATCCGGTAATCATCTTGAATCTCTTTATCCACAACAAATCGTTCTTCATCTTGGACACCCATTCCGTTTTCAGAAACAAAAGATTCAATGTTACCATAGTTTTCTTTTAAGTTTTGCATGATATCATAGATTCCTTTTTCATAGATTTCCCATCCACGATATTTGTTCATTTTTCTACCCGGCATTTCATAGTTATCAAAGAACCAATCGGGCATAAATGGACTATATGGATTTGGCAAATACTCCTTTGCCTTTACCCGGCGCGGCTGATAATAGTTGACGCCGAGAATATCTGCCGTGTTAGCTTTTAGAAGTTCCCTGTCTCCCCTTTCAGTAACAGGTAATAGGCCATGCTCGTTTAAAATATCTATTAATTCTTGCGGATATTCGCCCAATACTGCTGGATCAAGAAAACTGCGGTTGAAAAATAAATCAGCAATTCGGGATGCTCTCAAATCAGCCGGATTTTGACTTCTTGGATAGGATGGCGTCAAGTTTAAAATGATGCCTATTTTTCCATCCGCAACATTGGATTCATGAAATGCTCGAACAGCCTTCGCATGTGCGATCATCGTATGATAAGCGACTTGGGCTGCTCGTCTGGCATCAACGACATTTGGATAATGAAAATCATATAGGTAACCACCCTCGACCGGAACAATTGGCTCATTAAATGTAAACCATTTTTTTACACGATCACCAAACAAACGAAATGCTTCTCGTGCATATTCTGTAAAAGCATCGACCACCGCCCTGATTTCCCAGCCACCCTGATTTTGTAATTCCAATGGCATGTCAAAATGAAAAAGCGTCACGAATGGCTCAATATCATTTGTAATTAATTCATCAATGACATTATTGTAAAATGAAACAGCAGCTGGATTTAGTTCCCCACGTCCATCGGGAATTAAGCGAGCCCAGGAAATGGACATACGAAATGTATTATGACCAATATCTTTCATTAATTGAATATCTTCTTTATATCGATGATAGAAATCAGACGTCGTTTCAGGGCCAATATTTTCATAGAACCGATTTGGTTCCGTTTCGTACCAATGATCCCAAATATTTTTTCCCTTTCCATCTTCATTTGCTGCCCCTTCGATTTGTGTTGCAGAAGTTGCGCTTCCCCACCAGAAGTTTTCCGGAAACTTATATTGTAAAGCCATCAAAAATTCCTCCATCTCTTTTTGTTAAGAATACCCTACTTATTGCGATAAATTTCAATAATCTCAACAGCAAGGTCCCTTACCGTCATTGCTGTCATTAAATGATCTTGAGAATGAACCAATATTACGTTAACGGATGTTCCTTCCCCACTTGCTTCTTCCTGAAGAAACTTTGTCTGAAAGTCATGTGCTTTCCCAAGCTCCGTTCCCGCTTCTTCAATTAACTTTTCCGCCTTATCGAAATTGCCAGTCTTCGCTTCCTGGATAGCCTCCATTGCATTTGACTTTCCATTTCCGGCATATAAAATAATCTGAAAAGCGGTCTCTGTAATCGTATCCATGTGCACGTCACCTCTGAAGTCTATAAAATATTGAAAATGCAGCTGGCCCCAGAGGTTTAAACCGGAGCCAAATTAATTTAGTAATCAATGAAAATGGCTTACTATGCTTCTTTCCTTTTACTATCGGAATCATTTTTCTTATCGTTTTTCTCGCTTTCGTAGTAGCTTTTATCCAGTATTTTTAAGAATGGCCACCAAATGCCCATTACGACAACTAGATTAAATGCCTGTAGCACCGCACCTTGCCATGCATTACCGGTTGCCAAAAACCCGTTCAATATTACTGGTGTTGTCCAAGGCACAATAATTCCTGCCGGTCTCGGTACCATCCCTGTAGCCATTGAGAAATAAGTAATAATCGTAATAACAACCGGAGCTAATAACCACGGAATAAGAATTAACGGATTCATAATAATTGGCAAGCCGAAGATTATCGGCTCATTAACATTAAACAAACCGGAGGGGCCTCCCAATTTCCCCAATTCCTTCGTCTGCCTGCTTTTCCCTATGATAAAAATGAGTATGACGACTGCAAGTGTCATACCTGACCCGCCCATACCGACGAGAAATGAATCAACAAATTGTTTTGTAATAATATTTGGCAGCTCGGAACCTGCCTGGAATGCTTGGAGGTTTTCATCATTTAATGCATACCAGATTGGATCAAACACGGAGTTAATAATGATTTGTCCATGCAAACCGAAAAACCAGAATATTTGTATCAACAATACCGCAACGATAGTAGCAATTAGACCACTTCCCAATTCTGTTAACGGTTGCTGAATAATGGTGTAAATAAAGTTTTGTACAGTATCATATTTAGTATAGCTGAAAACAACGCGGATAACTAAGAATACAGTTAGTGTTAAGGTAATTGGAATCAAAGCACTAAATGATCTAGATACAGAGTCTGGAACACCAGCTGGCATCTTAATTGTCCAATTTTTATTTACAAAAAATCGATAAAGTTCAGCGGAAATAAATGCTGTAAATATCCCAAGAAACATTCCTTCTGCACCTAAGGTTGACGTTGGAATGACGCCGGAGACATCTTCCAATACCTGTGGTGTCAAAATCAAAAATGCTGCTATGGCAACAACGCCACCATAAATAGCATCCAACCCGTAATGCTGTGTTAGTTTATAACCAATTCCAACAATGACGAACAACCCCATAATACTTAACGTTGCAGCCGATGCCGGACCTAATGCATTTTGGTATGCTGCATAGGCATCCTCCGAAATAATTCGATCTAAAAATGGAAAGTTTGCGATGACCACAAAGATTGAACCAAAGATAATTAATGGTAATGCTACCATGAAGCCATCTCTTAGTGCCGTTAAATATCGGTTATTGTTTAATTTGTCGGCAATTGGCAACAGAAAATTTTCCAAAACCTCCATAAACTTGTTCATTACAATTCCCCCTTGTAATTTCTAATCCCCAATTAATTCCAGGGCTTTATCCAATACAGCTTCTCCATCAATCCGGCCGTATGCAATCGGATCAATAACATCCAATGAGATACCCGCTTGATCTGCAGCCTTGGCAAGCTTTTTCTTTAAAAACCGCATTTGTGGACCAATCAGCAAGACATCTGCTTTTTTCATATCTTCTAGTGCTTTGTCCTGTGCCACAGCCCATATTTCCGTTTCAATCCCTTTTGCCGCTGCTACCTCCTTCATTTTTGTAACTAGTAAACTTGTAGACATTCCTGATGAACAGGCCAATAAAATTCGTTTCATGTATAATTCCTCCTTTGATGTAAGTGGCTTGTAAATCTGATCTTATACCATTATTTTAAAGTACAAGCGCTTACAACTGAATACATTGTTTTTCCGGGAGGTGGGGGAAATGATTGAATAGATAATACATTTTCAAAAAAAAAGAGCCTGTTACCCGCACGTGTTCGCAGCAAGAAACAGCTCTAGACTTTTCCCAAATTATGAAAAGAAATAGTTTATGATGAGTCTATCGATTCAATAAGTTTTCCATAGCAATTTGCGACTTTAACCCTTCTTCCCCATCCACCACAGGTCGTACATCGTTATGAACACAATCAATAAAACTCCCAATCGCTCCCTCAAATCCTCGTAATTTTAAGATCGTTTCCCATGAGGATGGTTGTTTTACCACTCTCATGTCATTTTGTTCTACCTCCATCGTTTGCATGTTCTTAACCCTGATTGTTTTCTCCTCACAAAAAAGTTCCAATTGTTCCAAGTTTATCCCCGCATTGCGATGCATTGCTGTATGAAAAGCTACCTTGTGAGAAGTCTCATATGTATGTTGCGCGTATATGAGCTGATTCTTGTTATTAAGGTGTATATTGTTATACAGCACCTGCAGGTTTTCATCTGCTAGCCAACGAACCGTATCTATCAAATGAATATAGTCATCCAGCATAGTATAGCTATAGGAGTCGATACCGATCCCACTTATTCTGTGTTTTTCGAAACGTACCCAAGCTAAATCATTGCATTTCTCCTTTGCTTCGACATACATCGGTGCAAAACGTCGGTTAAATCCTACCATTAGCCTTCTACCGTTCTTTTCACTTAAATTCACTAGTTTTTCCGCTTCCGATACAGTTGCTGCCAGTGGCTTATCAACATAAACATCTTTCCCTTTGTTTAAAAGCTCCGACACAACATCATAGTGAGAAGCAGTTGAACTATGTACAAAAACGGCATCACAATGTTGCGTTAGAGCTGTTAAACTGGCAAACTCCTGAATACGGTATTGCTTGCAAATATGTTGCCTCTTCTTAACACTTGGTGAAAATGCTCCAGCAAATATCCAATCGGTTTCCTTTGTAAGAACAGGTAAATACGCCTTTTGGGCTATTCCACCCAATCCTATCATACCAATCCGTGGTTTTTTCATTGTCCATCTATCCACCTTTGAAAAATAGATCTAGAGAAATTTTAAACTCGTCCATCAGTTATAATGCATTCTTTTTATTTACAAATATCCATTCTTTCAGTGAACAACTATACCATTTATCCGTGATCTTGTTAAACTTTGACACACCACTAGAAAGGAGAACGAAGGTTAGGCTTGCGAATCTATCCAAAAAAATTGTCCCGTATCATCGTTGGACCGGTACAATTGCACTCCTTGTTATTATCGTTCACGCTATATTCGTGACCCATCGTTATGGATTGCATCTTCACTGGCCGAAAATGGCTGTAGGACTGATTGCAGGTTTTCTCTTAGTCGGGATGGTTACCACCGGATGGCTCCGTTTATTTCACCCAACAGTACGAAAGCGCAAGTTACACCTATATATAGGTATGACCTTATTTTTTCTCGTTTTTATTCATTTACTGCTTTAAGGAATGGCAAAACAGTGCTGCATTTAAAAAATGAAATGGAAAACAATCATTCAAAATTATTTTCCATTCCAATTCTTTTTATATACATGGTTGGACAAGCATCCTATCCCATTGTCTGAAGGAACTCCCCTGCTGAATTGCGCAAGACGACTCACTGTACATCTATAGCGTTTTTGCTTCAATCTACAGCGAATTTCAGGCAATCTACAGCGAGTCCGGCTCATTCTACAGCGATTATCCATCAATCTATAGCGCACCGCTCAAGTATACTGTACGGCTGGATATACCCATGTTCTTGGAGGTAGTTTTTAATGATTTGTGTTGATTGTTCTAGTGTTTGTTGTTCCGTGTCGATGATGATTTCTGGGTTTTCGGGTATTTCATAAGGAGCGTCAATGCCAGTAAACCCTTTGATTTCACCAGCACGGGCTTTTTGGTACAACCCTTTTGGATCGCGTGCTTCACATGCTTCCAGCCCGCATTTCACATACACTTCAATAAATTCCTTGTCATCAAGCAATGCGCGCACATTATCTCGATCCTCACGATACGGGGAAATAAAAGCTGTTAGGGTCACCAATCCTGCATCAACCATTAAATTTGCGACTTCTCCTATCCGACGAATATTTTCTGTACGATCTTCCGGACTAAAGCCTAAATTTTTATTCAGCCCGTGGCGCACATTATCCCCATCTAATCGATACGTGTGGACTCCCAATTCATGCAGCTGCTTCTCTAATGCAACCGATACAGTTGATTTTCCAGAACCAGATAACCCGGTAAACCAGATGACCGCACTTCGATGATTGTTGCGTTTTTGTCTTGCTTCCTTCGTCACTTCAGATCGATGCCAAACTAAGTTCGTTGAAGCACTCATCGTTGCCCTCCTAAAACCACCAATAGTAGACGATGGTAACGGTTATAGCCATTACAAGTAAACTAAGTGGTGTTCCAATTTTTATATAATCCGAAAATTTGTATCCACCTGGACCATAAACAATCATGTTTGTCTGATAGCCAATTGGCGTAATAAAGCTAGCCGATGCAGCAATCGTAATGGTAACAGCAAACCCCATCGGATCCAGATGTAAATTAGCCGCCGTCTCCAACCCAATTGGCAGCATCAATACCGCAGCAGCACTATTCGTAATCAGCTCGGTAAAGATATTGGTTAATAGATATATCAATAAAAGAATCGCAAATAATCCGAACGGTTCCCCGACCGCTAATAATCCCCTGGCAATCCATTCTGCCAAGCCCGATTTCATGATGGCAATCCCAACACCAAAAGAACTGGCAATCAGGAGCAACACATGAAAATGGATATACCCTTTGGCTTCTCTCGCTGTAATCGTATTGGTTGCGAGCAGCAAAATGACAGCTACGGCCATGGCTTTAAACATACTCAACACACTAAATGTTACCAAGATAATCATCAGGAAAAAGATCCCGACCGGCAACCAGCCATTTCTTGCATTGCGCTTTAGTGATTCCGGCGTCCCTAATGACGTAAGGACATAGAAATCGTTTGATTGCTGATATTTTTCTACAAAACCCTTTCCAGCGAGTAAAAGCAAGGAATCTCCTGGTTTAAGATGAATGTCACCTACTTTCGATTGAATTCGCTCATTTTTACGGTGAACCGCGATAACGCCAGCGTCATATTTGGAGCGAAACTGGTTTTGTTTAATCGACTTCGATAATAACGAAGATTGATGCGAAACCACTGCTTCGACAAGCTGGGTATTGCCATTTTTTAATTCGTCCAAATCCAATTTCGTACCCGTTCTCAAGGATAGTCCCTTCGTCATCTGTACTTCTGTCAGGGTCGACATTAATCCGGTAAAATTCAACCGGTCCCCCTCTTGGATAACTGTTGACGAACGGACAGGGGAGAGACGTTCCTCTCCGCGGATTATCTCAACCAAATATAGTCCCTTTAATTCCCTCAATCCAGCTTGCTCTATACTTTGATTAATGTGCGGAAACGTTTCTCCAACGATTACCTCCGCAATATATTCTTTAGCATCCTCCTTAATCGTTTGCTTGAACCCCTTATATTCCGGCAATAATTGATAACCAATTGTAAAGATATAGACCAAACCAACCACCATGATCGGAATGCCGATAATCGCCAATTGAAACAAGGAATACCCTTCATAACCATAATCAAGCAACATGCCGTGCACAACCAGATTGGTAGAAGTTCCCATCAACGTTATCGTACCACCTAAAATCGTTACGTATGATAACGGAATTAAAAATTTGGATGGTGTGATGTCACGCTCTTCGCACCAATTTTTTATCAACGGAGCAAGCGTTACGACAATGGGGGTATTATTTAAAAAACCGGAAAGAATTGAGGTTGGTATGAAAAAACGTGCCATCGATTCTAATAAACTCTTACTTTTAGCTAGCCAAGATGTAATAAACCGTTCCATGATACCACTATTTTGTACTGCACCAGCTACTATAAACAAGAGTGCGATGGTCAGCATACCTTCGTTGGAAAATCCTTGTAGTGCTTCTTCAGGCGTTAAAATGCCGGTTACCAAAAAAATTGTAAGTACTGCAAAAACAATGATTTCTGGTCGGGTGATTTCGGCTAATAATCCGATTAACATGGCTGTCACCATTACGAGAACAAATACCAATTCAAATGTCATGGAGGACATCCCTCTGTTTAATTTTCTCTCAACCCTTTTATTAACACTGCCGCTACCTCAGGACGGGAAAATTCTTTTGGCAAGGACTCTCCATTGCGAAGCTTCTCCCGGACCTTTGTACCGCTTAGATGAACATGAAACGACTGCTCATGCGGGCACGTTTTTTTCGTTGCCATATTCTCACATTTCGTGCAATAGAATGCATGTTCAAATTTGAATAGTTGAATGCCAAGCTCCGCCTCGTATTGGGAAATTAATTCCTGCGCCTCGTAAGTACCATAATAGTTCCCTACTCCAGCGTGGTCACGCCCAATAATAAAGTGGGTGCAGCCGTAATTCTTTCGGACAATCGCATGCAGGATTGCTTCTCTTGGGCCTGCATAACGCATCGCTGCAGGATAAATCACCAACCTTGTTCGATCATGAGGATAATACTTCTCTAATATAACCTGATAGCTTTCCATCCGGATCTCAGCAGGTATATCATCGGCTTTTGTCTCCCCGACTAATGGATTTAACAGCAATCCATCGACCGATTCCAATGCACTTTTCTGGATATATTCATGCGCACGATGGACCGGATTACGTGTTTGAAAGCCAACAATCGTTTTCCAGCCTAAGTCCGCAAACATCTTCCTTGTTTCCGCTGGATCAAAGTAAAAATCTGCAAATTGGTCATGCGGTGGACGGTGCAGCAGCTCAATAGAACCAGCGAGATAAACCTCTCCCTTTTCATAAATCTTTTTAACACCAGGGTGTGCCTCGTCTGTCGTGCCGTAAACAAGTCTCGCCTCCTTTTCTTTATCATAGGAATAGATTTCTTCTACATGAAGGACGCCATATTTGACTTTGTCTTCTCCTGCAAGTGCAAGCGTCTCCCCAATTACCAATGTACTCGCCTGTTCTTGACTCACTGGAAGCGTAATCGGAATGCTCCAAATGGTGCCATCTGCCAACCTCATTTCCTCAACGACCCTTAGGTAATCCTTCTGTCCCATGAACCCTGTTAATGGACTAAAGCCGCCAATCGCAATAAGCTCCAGATCCGATAGACTCCAAGCATCCAATGTCAGCGACTGCATCGTCTCCACATCATTCAAAAGTATTTCCCGTCTAGAACCAGAAGCTTCCCGTTGGATAAGCTCTCCGCCATGCGGGAGAATTGCTGCTGCTGGTGTTGTTCCTTTTGTTAATGTCATACGACAAACCACCTTTCCTCATTATTAATCCAAAAACTATCCATTTACTTATCTGCGTCTTTGGTTTCATTTCTAGCAAAATAGCGTTCCAGTTCAACCATCATCGTGCCCATCTTCGGTTTACCAGGATAAAAAATACGCGAAACATGATGGTTTGCCAGTTCCTGTGCCGTTACATTCCCCACCGCAACAGCTAACACATCCTCAGGGAAAACGGCGTCTATGTTCTGCTTTGCCTGGAATAGATTCTGCACCTGGGTTTTACTTGTAAAAATAACGCTGTCAAGCGATCGTTCGCTAATTTCTTGCCATAGACGATGGACAGTATTAACATCCGGTTGCTTATACTGATAAGGTTTTGATAGATAAACAGTATACCCGTGCGCTTCCAGGTGTACTTTTAGCTCCACATCATCCTGATTATAGGCTTGTAAAAAGAGTCGCTTTCTATCGTCCAGATCCTGATCAGTTGGTAAAACAGTCAAAAGACCATTCATCGTGCCATCTGGGGATACATAGGTTGCGGTCAAGGAGTGCTTCTTCAGCCATTTCACCGTTTTACTACCACGAACCACCAATTTCGTATTCGCTAATTTTTGGATGAAACGCTCATGCTCGTTCAGATGAAGGGCTGCTTCCTCCAATGTTTCCATGCCGACTCCGGTAGTTAAGAGAGCCATATCAAACGGCTTCATCAGCAATGCTTTAACATTCTGGATACTTGTTTCCTTATTTAACACTTGTTCACCCTGGGTTGGAAAATGATAGGGTGTCCCTCCACGCTGTTGGATCATTTTGGCAATGATATTTGCTTTACGAGAGGCTGCAATGCCAATTTTTTTACCTTCCAAGCCGCTCATCATGTTCCTCTCCTTTTACCAGGCTTTTCAGCCAATTAATGATGGCCATTTGCTTTTGTTTGTTTTTAAAGCTTTCGTCCAGCAGTTCCCGAAGCAGAAGGGTCTGAGTCTGTTTCGTTAACAACGACCGTTTGATCAGCTGGCGACTTTCATATAAAAAGTCAACATAATCCCCATAGTTTCGGTCGTATGTCGTAGCTAGCCTGTTTTTTATTTTTGCTGCAAGCATGGGACTTGCCCCATTTGTAGCAATACTGATCGACAGCTTTCCTTGCTGTAAATGAGCTGGAAACTGGATATTCCCTTGTTCCGCATCTGCCGCAACGTTTACTAAGGAAGTTTCCGGCGCCGCTTCGATGACTGTCTGATTTGTTGCAGGATCATTTGTTGCAACGATAATCAGGAAAGCGTCGGCAACATCATCTGCTTCAAAATGCCTCTGCTTCCAGTTTACGTACCCTTCTTCCCAAAGTGCGCGAATCCCTTCACCTATTTCCGGACTGATCACCGTCACGCATGCGCCACTTTCCAGCAAACATCGCATCCTTCGCTCAGCAACAAGTCCCCCTCCAACGATAACAACCCTTTTATTTACTAAATCAATCATGAACGGTGTAAGAGCCAATTTTTAACATCCTTTTTGCTACGAACTGTAATTATCGAACAGCTTCATAGACACGCTGTTCAAGTGCACGTTTCATAATTGGGTGATCCCCAAGTTGTCGGCACACGATTATATTCGTATCAATTTTGGCTTGTTCCTGTACTTTTTGCTGTATCGAATGCATCAGGACCCCTGTAAACCACAAGTATGGAACAATGAACAACTTAGAGCACCCTTCTTTTAGAGAAGCATCAAGCTGATGCTCAAAGGAAGGATCACAGGCAGCCAAAAAACAGCAATCCACCCGCCCACCAGATAAATTTTTTTGCAGCTTTGTCCTGACCGTCTCCATATCGGTTTTGGTTTGGGGATTACGGCTGCCCCGCCCAACGAGCAAAATTTTCGAACCTTGATCAACCGATGTGTTTGTTTCTGCGATTCGTTCCAGCAAAACGTGGATAAAGCGATCCTGTACGCCCAATGGCTGCCCATAGGTGAACGTGATAGAAGGGTATTTCTTCCTGGTCTGGGTTAGCTGTTCCGGAATATCCTTGTAGTAATGCCCCGCGCTTAACAGCAACACTGGTACGACCGCTATCTTGGACGCTCCTTGGTTTACCAGTTTTTCAATCCCCTGTTCCACATCTGGCTCTGCCAGCTCCAGGAAGCAAATTTCCTGAAGCGGAACATCCACTTGTTCTTTTACGCCTGTTATGCACGTAACGGCTTCAGCAGTTGCTTCAGCCATTCTGCTTCCATGGCTTATATAAAGGATTCCTTGCATGCTTATTCCTCCAATCAACCGATGACAGCATGCACCGGGAATTCTTTTTCCACTGACAGCTGTTCAAACCAATGCAGCTGTTCGCGTAACCGGACAACCTCGCCAATAATAATCATGGCAGGATTTTTAACCGTACTAGCCTTTCCTACAATGTTAGCCAATGTTCCGGTTACCGTTTGTTGTTGTTCCGTTGTTCCACAGTGTACCAACGCAACTGGCGTATCCGCATTACGACCATATCGAATCAATTTCTCGCAAATAAGCGGAAGATTCTTCACTCCCATATATATACAAAGCGTATCCATTCCTTGTGCAAGATGCTGCCAATACTTTTCCGTTTGTTCGATACTTTTGTTTACGCCGGAAATAAACGTCACCGAGGAGCTATAATCCCGATGTGTCAACGGGATACCGGCATAAGCTGGTGCTGCCGATCCTGACGTGATACCTGGGACAATTTCAAAGGCAATTCCATTCGCACGTAAAAATGCTGCCTCTTCACCACCCCTTCCAAAAATAAACGGGTCTCCACCCTTTAATCGGCTGACAACCTTCCCCTCGCTCGTAAATTGATAAAGCAAGTCATTAATCGCTTCTTGGGTAAACGAATGCTGATTGGGCCCTTTTCCGCAATAAATCAAGTCTGCTTTTTCAGAAACATGTGCAAGCAATTCTGTATTGACTAGACGGTCATATAAAATAACATCTGATTGTTGGAGTACTTTGACTCCTTTTACCGTAATCAAATCAGGATCACCAGGACCTGCACCTACCAAATAAACCTTCCCCATCATTTCACCTCATTCTCCTTCTGCACCCACAAACGTATATCTTGTTCGTCTTTGGTCAACTGCTTCACACTTTGGATAGATTATCCTTATGAAAATCAAGTCCATTCCGCACCTCATTTACATAGCCGGCACGGATCGCATAATCACCAAAATGCTCCCCTTCCTGACGATTGTTGGCATAATCAGTCAGGATAAAACGCAGATTTTCCAAAATTTCCTTCTCTCCAATATTTTCTCGGTAAAGACTGTTCAAACGATCCCCAGTAAATCCACCGCCAAGATACATATTATATTTTCCTGGTGCTTTCCCAACAAAGGCGATCTCTGCAAGAGCTGGTCGTGAACAGCCGTTAGGGCAACCCGACATACGGATGACAATCTCTTCTTCACGTAAGCCAACCTCATCCAAAATTGCTTCTATTTTCTCAATAAGAACGGGGAGATACCGTTCCGATTCAGCCATTGCTAAACCACATGTTGGAAGAGCAACACAAGCCATCGAATTCCGTTTTAGTGCCGAATGTTGTTTTCCTTCCGTCAAGCCGTACGTTTTTGCCAGGTCAGCAATTTCTTGCATCTTTTCCTCAGTTACGTTCGCAATAATCAAGTTCTGGTTTGGAGTAAGCCGGAAATCCCCAGTATGCACCTTGGCTATTTCTCTTAATCCAGTTTTCAGTGCATCATTCTCCGTATCCTTTACGCGGCCATTTTGCAGGAATAACGTTAGATGCCATTTGCCGTCGCCCTTTACCCACCCATAGCGATCGCCATTATGATCAAACTGATAAGCACGCGCTGTTTCCAGCTCCCAGCCCAGACGCTCCGTTAACTCCGCCTTAAACCAATCAAGTCCGCGTGCATCGATCGTATACTTGAAGCGAGCATTCTTTCGATTCGAACGGTTACCATAATCTCGTTGAATCGCCATCACACTCTCTGCTACCTCGATAACATTGTCTTTTGGACAAAAGCCAATCACCCGTGCAACCTGTGGATAAGTCTCTGGCTCACCATGGGTGCTCCCCATACCTCCGCCAACCGCTACATTAAACCCCTGCAGCTTTCCATCCTCCAATATCGCGATAAATCCAAGATCCTGTGAAAACACATCGATATCGTTGGAAGGGGGAACTGCTAAACCAATTTTAAATTTCCGCGGTAAGTAGAAGCGACCGTACAATGGTTCCGCTTCTTCTTCCTCCCGCGTGTCAACAACCTTTCTATCATCAAGCCAAATCTCATGATACGCTTTCGTTTTTGGGGATAGATGGGTGCTAAGTTGTTTTGCCAACCCGTAAACCTCTTCATGTACTGCTGATTGGTATGGGTTGGGATTGCACATTACATTCCGGTTTACATCACCACAAGCGGCTAAAGTATCCATCAGTACCTCATTTACTTCTTTGATCGTCTGCTTTAAATTCCACTTGAGGATTCCATGCATTTGAAACGATTGCCGTGTTGTAAGTTTTAGCGTTGCATCGCCGTATTTAGTCGCCAAATCGTCCATGACCAACCATTGTTCGGGAGTCGCAACACCCCCGGGTGCACGCACACGCAACATAAATTGGTAAGCCGGCTCCAGCTTTTTACGTCGCCGTTCATCGCGGATGTCCCGATCATCCTGCTGGTAGCTTCCATGAAATTTTAACAGCTTTGTATCATCATCCGAAATGGCTCCGGTGATCCGATCTTCTAATCCCTGTTGAATTGTACCCCGCAAATAGTTGCTTTCATCTTTAATTCGCTCCAGATCACTTGGTGGTCCATCCTGTTTCAACACGTCATGCTTTGCCATCATCAAGCTCCTTTCCATTTATCATCCTTTTTAGGAACGCTAATAGACATCCCGCTGGTATCGCTTTTGCCTTCGCATATCCTTCAAATACTGTTCCGCATCCTCATGACGTATACCGCCCTCTTTTTCCATGATGGTTATCAATGTTTGATGTACATCTTTAGCCATTCGCTTTTCATCACCACAGACATAAACGTATGCCCCCTCTTGAAGCCATTGATAAAGATCTTGACTATTCTCCAGCATTAGATGCTGCACATATACCTTTTTCTCGAAATCACGGGAAAATGCTACATCCATTCTGGTCAGAATGCCTTCCTTCAACCAATTTTGCCATTCCACCTGATATAGGAAGTCGCTGGAAAAATGCTGATCCCCAAAGAATAACCACGTTTTCCCTTTTATATCCAACTCTTCCCGTTCTTCCATAAAGGCCCGATAAGGTGCAACTCCAGTACCTGGCCCAATCATAATGACAGGAATCTCCGGATCGCGAGGAAGCTTAAAATTTGGATTGCGTTGAATATAAATCGGTAATAGATTGCCAGGTTCCGCCCGTTCTGCTGACTGACCGGAGCATACACCGAGGCGTTCACGACCGTGGGCTTTATAGCGAACGGTTCCAATCGTTAAGTGCACCTCATCGGGGTTCGCTTTATGACTGCTTGTGATCGAATAAAGCCGAGGCGGAATCTTTCTGAGAATCTGGACAAATTCATCTGGTGTCAATTCACGCGTTGGCGGAAAATCCTTGATCAAATCGAGCAGATCCCTGCCAGTGATATAATCTTTTAACGCTTCTTTTTGCACTGGTGCGACAAGCTCTAATAACTTATCATTCGCGAAGATCTCTGCCGCCTTGTTCATTAATGGTTTTGTCAGACAGGTAATCTCCAAGTTTGTGTGCAACGCATCAAATATGGAACGCATGTCACCTTTTTTGTTGACCGGAACGGCTTCTTCCGGATCCCATTTCATCTCACTAATCAGTTGACTTACCAGGTTTGGATCGTTTTCCGGGATAATCCCTAAACTATCGCCAGGTTCAAAGGAAAGGTTGGATCCCGCAAGCGATAATTCCAGATGACGTGTTTCCTTATTGGAGCCGCGACCATTAAGATTAAGATTTTCCAAGATCTCTGCTTTAAACGGATTGGTTCTGGAATAGGCTGGTAGATCAAGTTCTTGCGCATGAATCCCTGCTTGTTGGTTAAGCTGGTTATCCGGTTGCGAAACAGCTTCTTTCGCCTCGGATATTTTTTCTACTACACCATTGATCCATTCTTCCGCAGGTTCATCGAAATCGACATCACAATCGATCCGAGGATAAAGTCTTTCTCCCCCCAATTCTTCCAATCGTTTATCAAAATCCTTGCCGGTTTGACAGAAAAACTCATACGACTGGTCTCCCAGGGAAAGCACAGAAAATCGCAAATCCTTCAGTTTCGGGGCCCGCCTGCTATGCAAATATTCATAAAAGGAAATGGCATTATCTGGTGGATCTCCTTCCCCATGCGTAGCTGTTACAATCAGCAAATCCTGAACATCCTTTATTTTTTTCACTTTAAAATCATCTAACGCTGAACAGGTTGCCTTAAAGCCCTGTTCTTTAATCTTTTTGGTTAGCTCTTCCGCCAACGTCTGCCCATTACTTGTCTCGGATCCAAATAGGATTGTTACTTCCCTTAAAACAGGTTGAGCGGCATTTGTTGAGACTGCTTCCTGATTCGGCACAACTGTTCCTGCTTGTGCTTGGAAAGCCGCCAAGTATCCACTGAGCCAGGCCTTTTGTGTCTCTGTCAAGGATGGAAGAAGACGTTGCAATGTATCGATTTGTTCTTGACTAAACGGACTATTATTTACTTGTAATTCCAAAAGGTATCCACCTCACAAAGAAAATTTTGATCATTGTATTCCAGCATGCATCACGTTCATGAATCTACTCTTTTCGATTACCGTCACCCCTTTCGCCAGCAGATACCCCCCGAGTCCGTTGTTGCTCCCCAGGCATTCGTTTTTTTCATAAGATAAGAAAGTATATAAATTTAGGCTCTATTCTGCTCTCAGCAGAGTAAGCCACGTCCGGCTCCAGCGCTAAAGCTATAGTGGACTTCCCTCGCCTCCGTACGATAAGTCAACATCGACTCCCTTTGGTCGTCGTGTTTCCTTTATCTCCTACGGTAAGAATGTTCGGTTAAAACCGCCGCTTTGCGCGGCAACACCGAACCACCCTGCTTGGCAGGGCGCAGCATATACGCCGCTAATCGGGCGCTTGCGCCTTTGTTCTTTTTTAAACGTTATAAATATAATTAAACTAATCGTTTTACTCATATTTGAAAATAAACGTTTCCCTTGTCTGTTACGTATAAGGAAAGCTACTGTGCGCTATTCCCGGAAGTATGCAGACCACATTCTGTTTTATTGAATCCTTCCCATCTGCCAGCACGGGAATTACTGGAATCAATAACTTGGGAGGTACAAGGGATACAGCCAATACTTGGATAACCACGATCATGTAATTCATTGTATGCTAAGTTGTTTACGTTGATATATGTCCAAACATCTTCCCACGTCCAATGGATTAGCGGACAAACCTTAATGGACTTAAACCGGTCATCCTTATTTACAAAATCCGTATGTTTTCTACCGGCAGACTGTTCTCTGCGAAGACCCGATATCCAAGCGGGATAACCGTCCAGTACCTCTTCCAACGGTTTTATTTTCCGAATAAAACAACACTGGTCAGGGTTTCGCTTCCATAAAGCAGAACCATAAGCTGCTGCTTGTTCTTCCAAAGTTATATCCGGTTTTTTTAGTTGGATATTGAGATCAGGGTACTTTTCTTTTACCTTTTCAATCAGATCATAGGTTTCCTGAAAATGAATTCCCGTATCCAAAAAAACGATTTTTGCATCCTTTTTCACTTTGGAAATTAGATCGATTAATACAACTCCTTCTGCACCGAAGCTACAAGCGTAAACAACATTGTTTCCGTATGACTCGTAAGCCCATTCTACTACCGCAGATGCTCCTTTTGAGTCATCAACTGGATTAAAATTTTTAAAAGGATCACCCGGGAAATGATCATACGTAACCGAAAACTTTCCCATTAACCTTCCCTCCCGTAAAAATGATTGTTGAAAAGAAAGTAGCGTGTTCAACTAGAGCAAAAACCCCTTCTTACTGCATAAGAAGAGGGTTTTCGGGTACCTGTTCTCTTCTTATCTTCCAGACATGTAGCCTGCAGGATTTGGCACAGCGTTTCATGTAACCTGTTGCCGAAGTTTCATAGGGCCTTTCCCTCCACTTCTCTTGATAAGAAAACTCAAATCATACTATTTTGATAGGAATTGTATATTATATAAGAGCTTATGTCAATACTATTTACAAAAACAGGTCTTTAGACACAGAGGTTGGAAATGGCACGGAACAAACTTCTCGTCCCAGCAGCTAACTTATATACAGCATTAAAGCTGAAGTGCCCGACACTAGGTGAAGAGGGGACAGATTCCTTGTTCGAGTGGCGAATGAGTGTGTTCCATTATATCTGGTATGCAAAAAGAGCATTCCCAAACTGAGAGATGCTCTTCCTACATTTTATAGTACATGGATACTTTTTGTTATTGTTTATTTTTATACACTATTTTGTTTTCTTTTCTAGCTGCTTCGGTTATGGTGAGGATATCGCAGCTTAATTGTTTTAGTCTTTTATATTCTGCTTGGTTATTTGTTTTGATCATTTGGACGAAATGTTCGATTTCATAAAACATATCTTTTTCTTCATGCTTACTGGCAATCCGTTCTTTATGTCCGGAGTGAATATCAATGAACGCTATATTAGCAACCGTACCGATATCATCAATGGTAAACGTTCCTTGTTCCCCTTGAATTTCGGATGGATTATAGGAAGTGGAAATTTTAGAGCAAAAGATCGTACACGTGAAATCCGAATAGTTAAGTACAAGGGTGCCACTGCCATCCACACCTGTCCGAATTAGTACTGGCGCATAGGTAATCCGTTCTGGTTTTCCGAATAAGAAAATGGCTATTGCAATTGGATAGACACCTAAATCTACTAGCGCCCCACCTGAATAATGTAATGAAAATATATTGGGTTCTTCGCCATTTAAAACTGCATCATACCGGGAAGAATATTTCGCATAATTCAAGACAACATTCCTTAGTTGTCCAGCCTTTTCTATTCTTTCCTTTAGTACTAGCAGGTTTGGCATATGTACATTACGCATCGCTTCAACTAAAAATACACCATTTTTTTCAGCAATTTGATACGCTTTTTCCAATTCTGTTATATTGGAAAAAATGGGTTTCTCACAAATTACGTGCTTGTTATGGTTTAAAAACGTGAGCGCCTGTTCGTAATGTAATGCGTTTGGGGAAGCAATATACACACAATCAATCTGTTCGCTTTCTGCCATTTCCTCTATATCCGTAAAAACATTACATGCACCGTGCGTCTCTGCAAATTGTTTTGCTTTCTGTTCTGACCGCGAATAGACAGCGGTAAGTCTCATATCCGTTACATCTTGTGCCGCTTCAATAAATGCTGCTGTAATCCAGCTCGTACCAATTGTTCCAAAATTCATATCGCACCTTCTTTTTTCCTTGTTAATCCGCAGAAGTACGCTTCATTTCGACAGCTGCTTCATCCGGATTTTCCAATTTCATTATCGTACTTTCCAATAACTATTATAGCAGATTTCTGCGAAGCGATGGAAGGAAACGGATCTATAGTAACCGCTCCCTCCGAAAAACAGCCACTTCGCGATCGTACCCATTGCCAGGAAAAAATAAGCCTGAAAATTATCCTTCTGTTACTGATCCTATTAAATCAACGCTATGCTTTAGTTCAGCAATATGCTTCTAGTAATTAGTTCAATTCACGGTTTGCAATTTTAGTTAAATTACTTTCTTTTATTAAAGGATTTTCAAAAAGTCGCTAATGAAAGGCAGCGACTTTTTGAAAATCTAAATCGTTAAATATAATGTTTTAGATTGTTAACATTAATCTATGACCCTCGTCAAGGTTTATATTTCCATTCTTTTTTGTATATTACTTAAATTGGCTCTTACTACACTCCGATGGATAACAAATCCAATAATCATTACACTACTCAAACAGATAAAACCAGCCCCAGGGGAAAAGCTATCGATTAAAACACCTAAACCAGGGGAAACAACCGCCTGGAGCATCAGGGATATTGCCATCCAAACGGACATTGCCCTTCCCATAAACGACTTAGGTACGTTCTCCATCAATGCAGTGTTCATTAATATTCTTAGTGACGAGTTACAAAGCCCGAATAGAAGACTGCCTAAAAATAGAATCAGTGTAAAGTTATTCCATGCCAGAGAAAACAAAATACCGATAGATAGGAGAAAAAACAGTGTCACTGTTCCATTATTCGATATTTTTTTGGCAAGGGGGGGCTGCGAGAAGACCAGATAAAAACCCTCCAACTCCATAAAACATATCTGCTAATCCAAAATCAACGGAACTACCATGTACTGTTTCGCTTACATATTCAGGTAGAACGACATTATACATCATTGTAGCAACTAAAGGAACAATTGCTGCAACACCTAATAAGAAAGTCTTTGGCTTATTAATCAGATAGTTAATTCCGTTTTTAAAACTAGCGTAAAATGGCTCATATTTATTTTCCCTTATGATCGAATTATGTTTCACCCTCGAAATGAAAATACTGCTAAGAATAAATGCAGCTGAATTAGCAATAAGAATGAATTCAAAGCCGGCATATTGGTAAAAAACTCCGGATATACCGCCTGCAGTAAACATGCCAACTTGCAAACTTATTTCAATTAATGAATTACCATCTATCAATTCCCTTTCCGGTAAAATCTCTTGCACCAAACTTCTGGATGTAGACATATAGGTAGTCCACCCCATTCCATTTACAATCGCAAACAGGTAAAGATATCCAAGCCTAAATCCGTCGAATATAAGCAGACAAGCAATGATTATTACTGCTACAGCTTGGATTAAATAAGTCCCAAAAATAATGGCCTTTCTATTGAATTTATCTGTTAATGTCCCAATAATCGGAGAGATAAGAAATCCTGCTAAAACATTAATGGCAAGCATGAATCCTACAGTTGCAGTGGAGTTTGTTTGATCAATTACATACCAATTCGCACCTACCGTACTTATCCCTATTCCAAATGCATATATAATTTCCGAAAAGAAAAAATTACGAAAGTTACTTGTTTTTAACATGCTAAAAACCATTCTCGTACCTCCTATTTGTCTCTAATTGTCTGATTAGCGTTTTTTGGATTTGAGAGGCAGCAACTATTGCTTCTCTATCCTGAACAATTTCATTAGGTTTATTTCCCTTTCCAAGTACATATCCTTCAAAGGACATTCCAATAAAATTAAATATAAATTGAAACTGCTGAATGAGGGGAAGTCCTTTTAGGAAGGGCTGATCACCTCCCACTGCAATCACATATGCCTTTTTGGAAGACATGGCAGCTTTAAAATAAGGATACTTTGGATCTTTCAATGTCTGCGACCAACGATCAATAAATAGTTTCATTGTTCCCGACATAGAAAACCAATAAATGGGTGTAGCAAAAATTAGAATGTCATGGCATAGGATTCGTTCCAAAATATAGTTATAATCATCATTTAAATCCTGAAACCCACCTTCCGTATGTCGTTGATCTTTTATAGGAGAAATTTGATAATTCTTTAAATAAATTTTTTCCACTGATATATTTTGGACTGCTTGCTCAGTTAAAATCTCTGTATTGCCACATTCCCTTGTCCCACCATAAATAACCGCAACTGTCATCACTTATTCGCCCTTTCATTTTAGTTTGCTGTTTCTTTATTAATATCTTATAATTAAATTGTTAATCAATAAAGACGATTATTTTGATTAATTCAATCGGAAATTACGATTTATAGAGGTGAGTAGATTGGAGATAAAACAGCTAATAACGTTTAAGACAGCTGCAGAAAATCTAAACTTTACACAAACTGCAAAACGATTAAAATACGCTCAATCCAGCGTGACTGCGCAAATTAAATCCCTTGAAAAGGAACTAGATACACAGTTGTTTGAACGTTTAGGGAAAAAATTATATTTGACAGAATCGGGACGTCAGTTTAAAAATTATGCTGATAAATTGATTGCACTTTCAGAGGAAGCCAAATTGGTTACCAGCGGCTTAACAGAGCCAGCGGGGACCCTTATCATTGGCGCGCAAGAAAGCCAATGCACATACCGACTTCCTCCTTTATTAAAAGAATTTAAGGATCAGTTTCCCAATGTTAAACTTATTTTTAAACCTGCACATTCAGATGAGATGGCTAAAGAACAACTCCTAAATGGGGAACTCGACGCAGCTTTTATTATGGATGTATTAAAAACAGAAGAAACGTTAACCGTAGAACCACTTATGCAAGATGAAATGAAATTGGTTGCCTCGCCTGATCACCCTTTAGTAAATAAAGAGAAGGTTTTCTCTTATGATTTGGAACAAGAAACCCTTCTGCTTACCGAGAAAGGATGTTCATATCGTAAAATATTGGAAGAATCCTTGCGTGAAGACGATGTGTATCCTGTTAACCAATTTGAATTTGTTAGCATCGAGGCGATCAAACAATGTGTAATTGCCGGACTTGGCATAGCTATTTTACCCGCCATGGTAGTAGAAAAGGATATTAATCACGGCCTAATGAAAGAACTCAAGTGGGAACATTCTACCCCTTCTCTTTTTACGCAAATTGCTTGGCATAAGGATAAACTATTGACAGTTCCCTTAATGTCTTTTGTTGAGTTAACTCGCAGGACACTTAAAGGTGAAAACATGAAGGAAATGAATGGACAAAACAACCAGCAGCTAAATGTTTAAGTTACAGCTAGATCGAGTTGCAGGGATTACCATATGTTAGAATCTGTTAGAAATGCCTAAACTTTTAATGTAAAGTGGTTTAGGCATCATTTCACTTTACCCTTCCAAGAGGCATTATTTTTATGGCTGTATATCATCATCTGATTCGGACAGTATTTATTTGGATTTGGACAGTATTATATTCGTTTTGGATAGTATTGTCCTGTTTTGAACAGTATTGCTACTCAGCCGATTAATATTTACTCTTCCATAAACCTTTGACACGCAAACAAAAATAAGCTATATTACCAATAGGCGAACAATAACTTTAAATCCAAAATTAATATTCGTATTTAGGAGTGTAAAACATGGAAAATGTGTTTGATTATGAAGATATCCAGCTAATTCCGGCAAAATGTGTTGTTAATAGCCGGTCGGAGTGTGATACTGCAGTAACATTTGGTGGACATACATTTAAACTGCCGGTAGTACCGGCAAATATGCAAACGATTATCGACGAAAAGATAGCGCTTTATTTGGCAGAACATAATTATTTTTATATTATGCATCGGTTTACACCTGAAAAAAGATTAGCTTTTGTAAAAGATATGCAGGCACGCGGACTATTTGCGTCGATAAGCGTTGGTGTTAAGGAAGAAGAATATCAATTCATTGAACAGTTATCAGATGAAGAGCTGTCACCAGAATACATTACGATTGATATCGCTCACGGGCATTCTGATTCAGTGATTAAGATGATTCAGCATATTAAGAAACACCTTCCTAACAGCTTTGTAATCGCTGGAAATGTTGGAACACCAGAAGCAGTCAGGGAATTAGAACATGCTGGTGCGGATGCGACAAAAGTGGGCATTGGTCCTGGAAAAGTATGCATCACGAAAATCAAAACCGGGTTTGGAACTGGCGGCTGGCAATTAGCCGCACTAAGATGGTGTGCTAAAGCTGCAAGTAAGCCGATCATCGCGGACGGTGGCATTCGTACACATGGAGATATTGCAAAATCAATCCGCTTTGGTGCCTCCATGGTCATGATTGGCTCCTTATTTGCCGGCCATGAAGAATCCCCAGGCGAAACCGTAAAAAAAGACGGCAAGCTTTATAAGGAATACTTTGGTTCAGCCTCAGAATTTCAAAAAGGCGAAAAGAAAAATGTAGAAGGCAAGAAAATGTTTGTCGACTATAAGGGTCCATTACAGGATACATTGAATGAAATGGAACAGGATTTACAGTCCTCCATCTCTTATGCAGGAGGAAACAAGCTGGAAGCAATCCGCAATGTCGACTATGTTGTGGTGAAGAATTCCATTTTTAATGGGGATAAGGTTTATTAAGAAAAGTAAAAGAGCTAAAGAAGGGAGATATCCCTCCTTCTTTGGCGCTTTTTATTCTTCATATCCCTTAAAAGTACCTGTATCCTGATAAAATCAATTTCTTATTCCTCCTGCATCGAAGTTATTAACTGATCAGCCAAAACTTTGGCAGACAATACCCCACCGAAAACCGGGGTATCCCCTGGTATTTGATGTACATTACCAGACTTCACAAAGCTTAAATTCTCCCAAACAGGATTTTCTTTCAGCTGATTTTCAAAAACATTATCATCTTCTTGCACAATATACAAGAATTGGAGATTATCTTTCTGGAAATTCTGAAGTGCTTCTATACCAACTTCACTAAATCCATATTGCTCCGGTTTTTCGGTTTGATAGGCGTTTTTAAAACCAAGTCTCTTCATCACCTGTGCCACAATCGAATTATCTGTATACAATCGTAAAACTGGAGAATTTTGCACAGAAAAGGCCAATGTTGCAATATATTCCTTTCCATCCATTCCAAGCTCAGCAACACGTTCTTTTTGTTCGTCATAAAATGCATTCAAATCGGCAATTTCTTGCTTCGCTTTGTCCTCTTTATCTACAATTTTGGCTATTGTTTTAAATTCATTCATCATCTCATCATGTAGATTTTCGGATCCATTACCATAGGGTGCGAAGGTTACGGTAGGTGCGATTTTATTTAGCTGATCCAATAATTCCCCATGTCTGAACTTTGCTGCAATAATTAAATCGGGGTTCAAACGCGAAATCGCTTCTAGATTTGGTTCTTGTCGTGTACCAACATCTTGAACACTGTCTGCCAATTCTTCATCAATATTAATCCACTTATTGTATTCATCAATATTCGGTACTCCTGCAGGCTGGATGCCTAATGCCAGCAAATGTTCCGCATAGAACCATTCCAGTACAACAATTTTTTTCGGTGTCCCTTTAATTGTTTTTTCCCCAATACCATCCTCAATCTTGATGGTTCTTTCTGTATCGTTCTCAGATTTACCAGAATTTTCATCCCCCGAATCATCACTGCAAGCGGTTAATAAAAAAAGCATGATGGCACTAACTAGAAAAATCCACCTTTTCATATCCATCCTCCTCATAAACTGTAAATCAGGAAATTGATAATCATGTTTCAAACGTGAACAAATAGTGCTGTGGTGCCTATATGTATGCCTAATTTAACGGTGCATTGATTAAATTTCCAGAGGGCACAGCCATTTATTTTTATTTAAATGAAAAACACACTTGATAATGATTATCAGTTTCAGTTACAATATAACTATAAAAACAGAAATGATTTATGTCAACTATATTTTCAAAATAGTTGTGCGGAGAGGTACATACTACATTACATTTTGAGGTGATCCATTTGCATCGTTCCAATGAATGCTTTGATATTACTATAGTCGGTGGTGGACCTGCAGGCTTGTTCTCAGCCTTTTATAGCGGTTTAAGGGAAATGAAAACAAAGATCTTGGAATACCAGCCACATCTCGGCGGAAAGGTCCACGTTTATCCAGAAAAAATCATTTGGGATGTCGGCGGACTGACTCCTGCTCCTGCCTCCCAGCTTATTAACCAAATGATCAAGCAGGGGCTTACATTTGATCCGGAAGTAATATTGGGAACAAAAGTAACGTCCATTTCTAAGAATGAGGATGGGCTATTTGTACTAGATACCAATTCCGGCGAAAAGCATCTTTCTAAAACCGTCGTATTGGCAGTAGGCGGCGGTATTCTTAATCCAGTGAAAATCCCAATTGTAGGAGCCGAGAAATTTGAGCTGACAAACCTGCACTATACGGTGAAGTCACTAAACCGGTTCTGCAGAAAAACAATCATCATTTCCGGCGGTGGCAATACAGCAATCGACTGGGCCAACGAACTTGCGCCAATTGCTGAAAAGGTATATCTAACCTATCGAAAGGAAAAATTAAAGGGGCATGAAGCCCAAATATCCCAGCTTGAAAACAATGCTGTGACATGTTTGTTAAATACGTCGATAACGAAATTGATTCCAGGCCAAAACCACGAACAAATTGAAATGGTTGAACTAACAAACAAAGACAATGGAATGAAACACGAAATAGCCATAGATGAGGTAGTGATCAACCATGGCTATGAACGTGATACGGATTTACTAGATAATAGTCCGCTTTCAATTAAACGAAAGGATAACTACTTTATCTTAGGTAACGCAATGAGTGAGACATCAATTGACGGACTATATGCTGCAGGAGATATTCTTCATCATGAAGGGAAGCTTCATTTAATTGCCGGTGCATTCCAGGATGCAGCGAATGCGGTTAACCGAGCAAAGCAATATATTCACTCAGACGCAGAACAAATTGCAATGGTTTCCTCCCACAATGAAATTTTTAAAGAACGAAATAAGAAAATTGTACGGGAACTGATCAAGTAAAATCCATGAAAACAGGAAAGGACTACACTTCCTTTCCTGCCTTGTTCAAAGCAGTTCATCTCCCCTGCTAATTTTTTATAATGGTATTTTCCAAGCTCATTTCCGAAAATAACCTGCTAGGTTTATACGATTCTGCTAGAACAAAAAATTGCTTCCATCATTCTGATCCATTACCAGTAATGACAGAATTAGGCTCTTCCTTGTGTTTTTCCTCTCTTAAAAGCTGTTTATCATATAACCTGAAAAATGGATAATAAATAGCCATTGACACAAAAAGATTTACGATCATTAGTGCCCCGCCACGAAGGTCTCCCGTCGTAAGCACACCGGAAAATGGAGGCGGAGTAGTCCAAGGAATAATGACGTACGGTTTACCTACGAGACCAATTGACATTGAGATCCATGTGATAACGCCGACAACCAACGGAACAATAATAAACGGAATAATAATTAAAGGATTTAATACAACCGGTGCTCCAAATATGACCGGCTCACTTATGTTAAAGAAACTCGACCAAATAGAAGCCTTGCCTAAGCTTTTAAGATGCTTTGATCGTGCACGCCATAAAAACAAAATCGTCAAAGCAAGCGCCATTCCAGATCCGCCAACTGCAAACCAAATCGCCATGAACGGCTGACCAATAATATGAGGCAGTTCTTCTCCAGCTTTTTGTGCTGCAACATTCTCTTCCGTTAAGCTGTACCAGATTGGCGCCATGACGCTGGCAACAATAGAAATTCCGTGAATTCCAAATGACCAAAGCAAATGTATAAGGAAAATTGCAATAAGTGCCCCCCATAAACTGCCACCAATCATTTGCAATGGTTCACGAAGCAATGTGGCTACCAAATCATGTAAAGATAAATCAAACAAGCTATTTAATAGAATGTTTATTCCCCAAACAATAAAAATAATAACTGCCCCTGGTATTAATGCAGTAAACGCTCGCCAAACTGACGGAGGGACACTGTCCGGCATACGAATAACAATTTTTTTCTCTTCAAAGAAGCGGTACACTTCAACCGTAAAAAGTGCTAAAATAATTGCAATAAATAATCCTTCACTACCCATCAGATTTAAAGGGATATTGCCATTCTCGGTATGTGGTGTGGCGACAAAAAAGGCAGCTACACTCAAAACCCCTGCTGACAAAGCATCCATTTTATAACTCCCAGCAAGGTTATACGCAATTGAAAACACGGCAATGAGTCCAATAAGCCCAAATGTTGCATCAACAGGAATCGTCAATGTTGCCGCATACGGCTTCATGAATTCTGCCCATGACTTGATTGGTGGGTAAGCAATAATCAAAAAAATACTTCCGATTATTAACAAAGGCATCGTAGCAATGATCCCATCCCTTATTGCTTTTAAATGACGCTGCTCCGCCATTTTTCCCGCAACAGGCATAAAATAACGTTCCATAAGCGTACTAAATCTATTCATTCTGATCTCCCCTTTTTTAGGAATCATTATCCATTAAGGCCATGGCCTGATCCAGCACCCTCCCACCGTCCCCAATTCCATAAGCTTTCATATCAATGATATCTATTGGCTTACGTGCTGCTTCTGCCTTCGGGAAAAATGTATTTTTCTTGTACCGTATTTGCGGCCCTAGCAAAATGACATCCGCTGTCTCTAGCTGTTCATCAAAGGAATCAATCGAAAGGGCCTCAATTTCTACCTCCATATCTTTATCAATTGCAGCCTTCTTCATTTTCTCTACTAGTAAACTAGTACTCATTCCCAATGCACACAATAAGATAATTTTCATTTACATACACATCCCTTCCGTTAATTAAGCTTTGGTAGGCAGGTTGATTAACTAGCAGTATTTAAACTAGTTTTGGCTTTTTTTCACAAAAATGATATAAAATAATGCAACTATAGTTTATAAACCTAAACTTTTTTCATTATATGTATGAAAACGCTATATATTACAAACTAGAATGGATATATATCGATCAAAACATTAGAAAAACTCGGCATTCGCCCCGTCTATAATAACGGATGCTAAAGTTTTTTCTTATACTTTAATCCTATAAACGCTTTAAGTGGAAGTAGAGTAGAAAACAGGAGTTAGATATTGCCTTCTTGTCCTCGGGTTTCAGGGTTTTCCACCTTACTAAGCCAGACTTGAGGGCAATTCCTCTTCCTGTTCCCCCTCATCAAACCGTACATGAGGTTTTCCCTCATACGGCTTTCCGACGTTCTTCTTTCTTTGGCATTACGTACTTGTCTAACTCGCCAATTTCACTAATTTATATTTGGTCATTTCTATTACCTCGCCCATTTTACTGTGTTTGTGGCGTTTATTTCGTTTCCTGTTCCAAAATATTGTAAGTCGTTCAAGTACATACCAGTCGATACGATTAAGCCATTTCTTAGCTATCGGGGAAGTAAGATAGTAGTTCTTAAACCCTTGCAGCTTTCGATTCAGCCCTATTATGAGATCTTCTATGTCTAGGGACAATTTATTGTTCTTTCCCACATATTCCTTGATCTTCTCTCGCATTTTCTTCATTGCCTTTTTACTCGGTATGTGCGACATCACATGTATTTTGTAACCGCCTTTAATAAGAATAGGGAATTTTCTGTGATGAAGTCCCAAGAAGTCAAATCCATCTGTATTATCCCATATATTGACAAGCCTTGATTTCTCAGGACTAAGTGTAAGGTTCAGTTTCTTCATGATACCTCTTAATACCTGAATACTTTCCAACGCTTGTTGCTTCGTAGAGCACATAATAACAAAGTCGTCTGCATAGCGAACAATTTGCCCCAGGTGTGCAAACTTCTTATTCCAGAGTGAGTCCAATACATTTAGATAGATGTTCGATAATAGTGGCGAGATCACACCACCCTGCGGAACCCCGGTTACAGAATCACGAAAATGGCCATCTTCCATGATTCCTGCTCGCAACCATTTGCGAATGAGTTTTAGTACTCTTCTATCGCTAATTCTCATTTTCACTAGCCTCATCAGTTTATCTTGGTTGATGTTATCAAAATACCCTTTAATATCGGCATCTACCACCCAAGCAGACTTCTTACTGGCTTTCTTGATTTTCGCTATGGCTTGATGGGCATTGCGTTTTGGTCTGAATCCATACGAGCAATCTTGAAAATCTGTTTCGAATATGGGTTCTAGTACCAGTTTTGTTGCCATCTGTGCCACTCTGTCCTTAATGGTTGGGATTCCCAGTGGTCTTGTTTTCCCATTTCCTTTTGAAATATAGGTTCTTCTGACTGGATTTGGACGGAATTGATTTTCCTTTAGTTCAAGGTATAACTCATTTAAGAATTCCCTTTCCCCATAGTCATATACAATCTCATCGATTGTTTGCCTGTCGATTCCACCACTTCCATTCTTGGATTTGACT
The DNA here is from genome assembly GCF_900155625.1 of Virgibacillus dakarensis. NCBI lineage: Bacteria > Bacillati > Bacillota > Bacilli > Caryophanales > Bacillaceae > Virgibacillus > Virgibacillus dakarensis. Next base: position 700,203 of record NZ_LT732553.1, on the reverse strand, counting down.
CTTTTCCATGCTTCCGCCAGTATATCAGGACGATAGATCTTATCATATAGTGCGTGAAATCGTCTCGTAGGACTTTCCTTGGCACAAAGATATAAAGTTGATCGGAGTCGTTGAGCTTTTCCATTGGTGTAGTTAGCCAGTTTTCCGGCATTCACTTACTCGTACCTCCTTTCAAACTTGTGAACGAAGTAGGGTATTGGCTTATGCCGTCCTTCCCTAGACAATGTTGTGTTGTCATCGTCATCATCGGTACTATGACCCCCTCCGACTCCCTCTCAGCCCTTCCACCACTTCACCATCGGCTTATAGGTTTCTGTTTTACTCCGTAGAGTGACCGAGGAGGGTATCCCCAGTTCCGTTAATTACTTTCCTAACATGTCGCTCCCCTTACCCCGAGAGATTCTTCAGTGCTGCTCTTCCAAGTTCTTGACACCTTCCATGGTCTTCTCCTTCCTTTGCCAGGATCGACTTCTCCTTGTCCACGTGTGGGTCTGCTGACGAGGCGGCAGGATTCACTTTTATGTTACGACCTGTTAGGTTGCTCGCACTACTGAGTGTGCTTTGTCACAAGGCTTCAACCTTAGGATTTCTCCACCAGTTACTTGTCAGCTACCAAGCGTCTTGGTACTTACTTGGGTTGGACTTTCACCAACTCGCAATTAACAGCGTGCTGGGCACGCCAAAGGCGCAAGCGCCCGTTTAGCGACGTATGGACTGGACTGAGCCGTAGGAGATAAAGGAAACACGGTGAGCTGAAAGCGAACCGATGTTGACTTATCGTACGGAGGTGAGGGAAGTCCACTAGTCGCTGGGCGCTGGAGCCGGACGTGGCTTACCCTGCTGAGAGCAGAATAGAGCCTAAATTTATATACTTTCTTATCTTTCAAAAAAGAATCAGAATTGATCTGATTCCTGGACTCTTAGGCTATATTGTCTCTTCAAAACCTAATGCATAACGTCGATTACAATCCGGTTAGAGAAATATGGTGTTTCATGGATAACCGATTCTTCCTTTAAATAAAGATCCGCTTTAAATTCACCTTCCTGAAACTGGTATTCAATCTTGGAAATGACCGGACTGTTTGATATAGTTATCTCTCCAGATTCTTCTAGCTCGCCACCATTTTCTGCATGAGGTACATGCAATATCAGCCTCCGATTTTCTTTTTCAATGTCGTATTGCGTGTTTTTATTCAGGTCAAAAACCGTTCGAGTAAAGTCACCGTGAACACCATATCGAATGTTCTTGATTATATTCGTATCTACCGTTACGTTTCGCTCCACACTTATCCCGTTATAGGTTGCTATTAACGTTCCTTCACCCTGTTCAGTTGGAATAAATACACCGTTTTCAACCCTGCCAATGTCTCCTTCTATCTGCCAATCGACCTCATTCTGTGCAATATCCAGATCTTCACCATTTTCATCAACTCCATGTACAGTTAAATTTATTTTTTCTCCTGGTGCCACTTCTATATCAAGAGGTAAAATGCCAAGAACCGACTGCTTTTTATAAGGTGGTGTCTGATTGGGATACGGCGGATATAATAAGTACTTGTTACGTACATTGTCTTTCCAGTATTCCAATTCATCTTCCCAGCTTTCGATAATTTCATCTACCGGCTGATTTTGAAGAATCATTTCTCGCACATTTGCATCACCAATTAATTGGTTATATGAAGTATCGATTGTAAACTTCCCTGGGTTTTGATCACGCATTGCATCTACTAGATGAAGCCCTAACGCGACAAGATTAATAGCCTGCGGATCATCGACGTGAACTTGAACACCGGCGACAAGCTCACCTTTATATTTGCTAAATTGTGGGGTGAAATAGGCTGAACGGAAGCGAACACCTGGGATGTCCCTGTTTCTCAATTCATCAACAAGATCCTCTGCATTTAGCCAGGGAGCTCCAAGTAATTCAAATGGTTTGGTTGTTCCTAAGCCTGTCGTTAAATTCGTATCTTCAACCAGTTCGGTGCCAGCATATAAATCAGCCGAAGTTGGTGTCGGGATATTTGGTGACGGCTGTATCCATGGCAGGCCTGTATCCTCATAATGCATTGTTCGCTTCCAGCCCTTCATTTTTGCTACCTTTAAGTCAATACCTAATCCGTATTCATGGTTCCACATCGTTGCAAGTTCACCAACGGTCATACCATGTCTGACAGGAAGTAAAAACCTGCCCATAAAACTAACCGAATCAGCATCTCTAACAGGTCCTTCTACCCTATCACCGCCGATAGCATTCGGCCGGTCAAGTACAATTAATTCCTTATCATATTCAGCAGCAGCTTCCATGGCAAAGCCAAGTGTATAGATATACGTATAGACATTCGAACCGATATCCTGAATATCAAACAATAGTACATCCACATCTTCTACCATTTCTTCAGTAGGCTTCCAGGTTGGACCATATAAGCTATACACAGGTAACCCCGTTTCTTCATCTATATACGATTCGACATACTCTCCCGCTTCACGATCACCCCGAATACCGTGTTCCGGGCCAAATAATGCGGTTAAATGAACATCGTTGTTTTGATAAAGCAGATTAATGTCACTTTCCAATTGCCGATTAATACCAGTAGGATTGGTAATCAATCCAACCCTTTTATTCTTTACCCAATCTAAATGTTTCTCCAGGAAAACCTCAATACCGGGGACAACATTTCCTTTTGGTGGATGATCCGCTTTTGCAGCTTGCGTTAATTTTGTCTCCGTTGAGGAAATAAGTAAGAAAACAGAAATACTAACAATTGATAGAAGCAGCCAGCTCCATCTGTGTTTCATCAACATCTCCTCCCAATTAGTTTCTTTCAATCGTTATTTATCATCCCACTTCTTCATTAAATACTCCGCTTCCCATTGCTTTACTTAACGAGTCGTTTATATCAATCAATGGTTGTTGTAACACCTGAACATTCTCCGCTTCCCCAGGAACAAGCTCAATAGTTTGCACATAGCTTTTCCCTTCATGATTGATAAATATTGAAGCGAATATGATCGTAGTGAAAACGACAGCTAATGTAAATTTTCTTTTCATCACTTTCCCCTCATACTAAACAGAATCCCCTTTTGTCTCCAAAAGGGGGTCTAGTAAACGCTTATTGCCATATTTGAATCATGGCATCTGCTTTGGTTTGCAGCATTTTGTGGGCTTTATCAGAAATCAGTTCATTTTCTTTCTGGTAATCTAGCAGCGCTTTAAAACTTTTCATATGTTTGATAACTTTGTCCGCCTCATTCTTTTGCTCATACTGGCTTACGGCGGTTACATGAAGCTCTAATTTATGCACAGCATCATCATCCATAATTTCTCCACTTTCCTCCAGCGATGCTATAATACTTTTTATATCTGCTGCAGTAACGGTGTAAAGAAGATAATCTCTTCTTACCTCCTTGAATGCCTGTAAATCTGCTTGCCATTCATTTGTAATTTCGTCAACCGATGCACCCTGCTCTATTTTCTCGCGTACCCAGCCGTTTCCAATCAAATTATCAAAAAATGAAATTCCATCATTATTCTCTGCCCGAAAGGCAAAATCGTCCTGATACATATCATGAATTGTCTTCACAATGGTGAGCCCCGTCTTGATGGATTGGTAGGCTGCCCGATCGGTTACGTAGATTTCAATTCCACCAGACAGTTCACCAGCATGTTTCGAGAATTGTGGTGTAAAGTAGGCGGCTCTAAAACGGACACCAGGCAGATCAGCGGCATTAAGCTGTTCCGCCAGTGCATCTGCATCAATGAATGGTGCCCCAATTAACTCAAATGGCTTAGTTGTTCCCCTGCCCTCTGAGACATTGGTTCCCTCAATTAAAGCAGCACCCGGATAAACAATGGCCGTATCTAATGTTGGCATGTTTGGTGATGGCAGCACCCATGCCAGTGGAGTATCATCATAATACATCGAACGTTCCCATCCATGCATGTTAACAACCGTAAGCTCTGCATTAATATCAAATTCTTCATTAAATAATAACGCGAGCTCACCTACCGTCATTCCGTGCCGCTGTGGAATCGGGTACAAGCCTACAAATGAGGAATAATCAGGATCAAGCACTGGTCCTTGTACATTCAAACCGGAAATCGGATTTGGACGATCGAGTACAATTATTTCAATATCATTTTCCGCAGCTGCTTCCATGGCATAGGCCATCGTATAGATGTAAGTGTAAAACCGTGCTCCAACATCTTGAATGTCAAATAGTAGCACATCCACACCCTCTAACATTTCCGGTGTCGGCTTTTTCGTATCACCATATAAGCTATAGACGGGCAACCCCGTTTTCTCATCAATATAAAAATCAACACCTTCACCAGCCTGTGCCCCCCCACGAACCCCATGTTCCGGTCCGTAAAGTGCAACAAGATTCACATCTTCGTGATGAAACAATACATCAACAATACTATTTAAATTTTGGTCAACACCTGTTGGATTCGTAATCAAACCGACATTTTTTCCTTTTATCTTATCAATTTTTTCATTAAGTAATACGTCGACACCAAGCTCAAATGGGTCCTCATTTTCTGTCGGCTTCTTCCCGGTCTCTTTTCCACTAGCTGATATAATCGTCCAGGATGACAATATGAAACATATTGCAAGCAACACAACATACCATTTTTTCATATGAAAGTCCCTCCATTTTTAGGAATGACAAACGATTTTATATCCGATTTGGACAATATTCTGCTCATTCAGGACAGTATGACTGACTTAGGGGAGGTTGGACCATCCCTCCCCTTTTAACAGGTTACTTTTCCTCACCCGTTGCTTGCTGTCCACTAAATGTCCACTCTAATTGCAGTGAGTCACCTTGGAATTGGTTTTGATCCTCACCGTTATCGACAAAATTAAATTTAACCACAAGATCATCTAGTGTACCGGCTGGAAGACCCTTCTCACCGAGATCCGGATAAAAAATATGCTTGTTGATAGCTTCCGGACTCATGTCTTTCAACTGATCCAATGTTGTCTTGTAAATGACTTCATCAAGCTTGTCCGCATTATATAGAAATTCTACTTCTATATACTTTCCAAAATCGTCCGTATTGTCACCATTTGCATCGGTAATATGATAATCTGTGTCCAATGTCACCTTTTCAATATCCAATGTCCCGTTATTTTGTAATTCAAAATCACGAATCACCCAATCACCCGGTTTCAAATTTTCCACTTCAATAAGTGCTGTCGGTTCAACAGCTAAATCGAGCGTACCAGCCGCAAAGGTATTATTAGTCGTTTCACTGGAACTAAAATATGCATACGTCCCGCCTCCGATTAACGATATTCCTAGTGCGGCTGACAGGATTCCCATACTCAATTGTTTTTTTATACCCATTCTGTTTCCTCCTCGTATCTATTGGTTTGACCATTGTTCAATCAGTCGTACTGTTTCGGTTTCCAAATAACTATAGGCTTTAGCAGAAATGACTCCGTTCTCCTTCTGCTGCTCAAGCATTAGCTTAAAGCTTTCCATATGTTTCACAACCTTGTCAGCCAGCTCTTTTTGTTCGTAATGATTTACGGCGGTTAAATGAAGTGTTAACTCGTGAGCAGCATCATCACCCGTAATTTCTCCTGCTTCGTCTAACTGTCCAACAAGTGTCTTCATCCCATTTGCACTCAGCGGTGTATCAATATAATCCAAGCCATGACCATTTTCATACAAGCCTGGGATGGTGACAGGTAATTTACCAAATGGATTAATGTCACCAACAATCGCTTTAGCTAGTGCATGAACGGAAACATCCAGGTAACTGTACGTATTGATATATGCATCAACTTCAGGGAAGACCATCAAATCATACGGGTTACGCATTGCTGCAACAATGACCGGTTTTCCAGCCGCTTGGATTCGTTCTACCATTTGCTGCTGGTTTTCATTTGTATTCGCTGTATAGGTTGTAACAATAATCTTATCTGCTGCTTGTGCTTTCTCGACGGCCTCATCAATCTGTTCTTGTGTTGGACTTGTACCTGTTGCAAAACTGCTTGTCATAAGCCCCTTTTCATTTAACAGGTTTGACAGCAAATTGGGCTGTGCTGCACTTGGACCGGTTATTAGAATATCCCCTGATTGCGGCTGCAACGGCAATATTGCGTCATCATTTTTCACAAGCGTAATACTTTTTTCGGCAATCTCATCTGCTTTCTGCAAGTTCTCATTAGTACCGATATTTTCAATCGCATCCGGGCTTGTATATGGATTTTCAAACAATCCTTTTTTCATTTTTGCTGATAAAATCCGGTAAACAGACTCATCTAATCGCGCTTCACTAATCTCTCCACTTTGAACCGCATCAAGCACCCCATTATATGCCACCTCAACATTTGGCGGATTTAACAGGATATCCGCACCCGCTTTAAATGCTTCAACGGGGACTCGGTCTTGCGGATAGACATTTGCACCGGACATACCAAGACTATCGGTAATGATTAATCCGTCATATCCCATTTCCTCCCTTAGCAAATCGGTAAGAATCGGTTTTGAAAGAGTTGCTGGCAATCCTGAATCATCAAGGGCGGGCACGACAATATGTGCCGTCATAATCGAATCAATCCCCGCATCTATCGCCGCCTTAAATGGTTTCAAATCAATCTCATGCAATGTCTCAAGGTCATGGTCGATAATTGGCAGTCCAGTGTGGGAGTCTACTGCTGTGTCTCCATGACCAGGGAAATGTTTAGCCGAAGCAATAACGTTCTCATCCTGGTATGCAGTAATTTGCGCAATGCCCAGGCGTGATACCAGATCAGGATCTTCACCGAACGAGCGCACACCGATAACCGGATTTTCCGGATTCATATTTACGTCGAGAACGGGGGCAAAATTCATGTTAATCCCGAGACTGCTTAATTCAGTCCCCAGAATGGCCGCCGTTTGGGAAGCATATTCCTCAGATTGCGTAGCACCAAGCGCCATGTTTCCGGAAAAAACGGTTCCAGGGCTTGTAACCCGCTGAACAATCCCACCCTCCTGATCGGTGGAAACGAATAAAGGGATTGGGTTGTCCTGAACCATCGCAATATCCTGTAAACCGTTCGATAAGCTGTTTACCTGTGCTGCATCAAGCGGTGTGCCAATATTATCCGTCCAATTAAAATAAATCACGCCACCTACATGATAGTTTTCGATAACCTCTTGAAAGTTCTCCCCGCCACGATTGTTTCGTAAATTGATATCTTCATAGTCCGGGTCTGTTGGGGTTTTTCCATACACATGGACAATGAATAGCTGGCCAACCTTTTCTTCAATTGTCATATCATCCATAATGTCCAGGATTGCTGCGCGATTGTTGTCGCTATCTTTCCCTTCCGAAGTTGTTTTGTCATTTTTACTGGCAAAGCCATATTGCGGAAATGCCAGCATAAGCAAGATTATCGACAGAAGCGCCGTCAAACGTCGAAGTTTCAATGGAATTCCTCCTTTAGAAAATGTAACTTCCCGCCAAAAATACCGAAGCGCTTACAAAGGGAATTTACCGTTTCTTCATTGGTACCGACCTCCCACATGAAATGTATTTCCGTATACTACAGAATGAGGGGCATTCTCTCCCTTCCATAAAGGTTTTTTACCATTCCTATCGATGTCCGCTAGCCATTTGTAGTATCTATTTTCTAATGTAAGTATACTCGATTCCATTCGCAAAAAGTGTCGTATTATGTCGTATATATCAGATTATTTAAAAAATGAATCGTTCGCACTAGCATAAATGAGGGTTCATAGGTGAAAAGATCGTTAAAAATAAGTTTAAGGTGACTGCTTGCAGGGTTTTTGACCTAGTATTTTATGTTTTATCTTTGGAGTCTCATTCGTTCATTAGTAATTAACACATAAAATAATAGTGGGTGTTCAAAAAGTCGCCTAATTGGGTTTGGAGGTCAAGGTGGCATAGTCTTGACCGGGCACGCCAAGACGTACCGACCTCTACTATTGATGATTATAATGGGCTGTTTAAGTAGAGATACCCTATGCCAACTCTAGCTCGCCGTTTATCATTCGGTGACTTTTTGAACCACCTCTAATAGTTCAACTTTTAGATAAACAAGTAAAGTTACACTATCGTTATTCGTATAAGAAAGAGAATCTGGCAGCCTGACATTTTATAGTTCCCTGATAAATAGCTTTATTGGATCGGCATCTTGGAATAATTTCGTTAATGAGTCAAATTGAAAGCCTATTTTTAATAAAAGTTTTTCCGATGCTTTATTGCTCGGGGTGGTGATGGCAGCGAGCCTATTTAAACGTAATTCCTCTTTAGCATAGATCATGACTGCTCGGGCTGACTCGTTCCCATATCCTTTTCCTGTGTAGTCGCTCAGAAAGGCAAAACCAAGATCAACATCTTTTAATCCATCTCTTTTGACCAAGCCACACATCCCCATAGGTGTCCCGCTCCCTTTTAATGCCACTAAATACAAACCAAACCCCAGTTCATCATACATTTTTATAATGCTGTTTTTAATATATTCTTCAGCATCCTCAATTGTTTTAATCCCTTTATCACCTATATAGTTTATCCAATCAGGATCATTGAGAAGATTGAGAATAAACGCAGCATCTTCTTTTGTGAATCTTCGAATTAACAGTCTCTCCGTTTTGATCATCGTCATCACCTTTTCTTCTGTAAGAGTAGCGGCACGTTTTAATGGTGAATGCCCTAGTTTTGCTTATACTTTCCTTTATCGCTTTAGTGAAGTTAAACTAAAAGTATAAATAAATAATAGTGACTATGATCTTATCAACACATTCTAAAGCAATTCGGTATGTGTAAAATTATACTCGGTAGTAATTGCGGTACTTTTTGATAGCCAAAAAAGAGAAGGCGCTCTATCATTAAAATGTATGCTTTGCACGGCATAATACATTTTAGAAAGAAGCCTTCTCATGGATCATATTATATCAAAGCTGTATGAATTAATAAAGAATACCACGAATCTGGTGGAGTTTGAAGAGAGAGCTCAAATTTTAATGTATAACTTCTTTTCCTCTTTGGTGGGGCGTATGTTCAGTGAATTAAATCAAGTCATTGTGGCACAAAGACGTGCAGATGACTGGAAAGTGGAAACCACAGATTCAAGAAGTGTACAATTTATGTTTGGGACGGTTACCTTTGATCATACGTTGATGTGGGATAAAAAGGGAAAAGCAGTCTATCCATTGGATGAGTGGATTGGTCTGCGGGATAGGCAGCGATACAGTCCATTGGTGGAACTGAAAGTAGCTGAAATGGCGAGTGAAAGTACATACCGGCAAGTGGCCCGTACTCTCAAGGAATGGACACCTGTAAGTTTAAGTCACCAAACAGTAGGAAATATGGTAAAGACTGTGGGTAAAGCCCAGGCAGAGATGGATCAAGAGATGGTGAAAGAGTTGGATGAAGCAGCGTCCCTGCCAGAAGGAAAAAAGGTTGATTTCTTTTATGCCGAGGCAGATGGTGTTTTTGTCCGCGGACTCCAAAAAAAACAGAGTATGGAAGTGCACCATGCGATCATGTATGAAGGATGGGAGAAAAACGGGAAACGTGTATCCCTTAAGGAACCGACAGTAATTATGACAACGCAATCTACAGATGCATTTTGGGATGAAACGCAGGCGATGGCATCCAGCCGATATACACTGGAAGACGCACAGGTTGTTACTAACAGTGACGGTGGCCCGGGTTATACAGTTGAAAGGTTTCAAGCTGCTTTTTCCCAATCGAATAAACCGATTTTAAACCAACTGGATGACTATCATATCTCACAAGGATTTAACCGTGCATTTGGCAGTGCAGGAAATGCCTATAAAGATGCAGGAAGAAAGGCACTGAAGGAACATGATTTAGAAGCATTCAAGCTTCAATTAGATACATACGAAAGCACATTGGAAGACGATAAGCAGATGGAGAAAATCAACGTCTTTCGCAGTTACATTCTCAACAATTGGGAACGCATTTACGACTGGCGGGATATTGTAACAGACAGCCCTAGAGATGCCAGGAAACTCGGTGCTATGGAATCCAACCAGCGGCATGTGTCTTTTCGTATGAAAAAGCGTGGAATGCATTGGAGTAATGATGGTGCGGAGGCAATGGTGAAAATCAAACAAGGCATGTTGAATAATACATTGCGTAACGCTTATCTGAAATGCAATGAACGGAGTACCAGGAAACAACGGGATGTAAAAAAAGCTGTCAGAGTGGCCCAATTATTACGTCAGCCAACACAACCATCTATTGGTGTAAAACAAGGTTCTGTCGCTTTATATGCGGCTCATTCAACAGCCATAGGTAACTTATTTAAAATATTACAATAAACCTCGTTTTTGATGGAACGGTCTTTGGTTTTTAAGACCGTTCTGTCAAAAATGAGGCCAGCAAGCGACAGCGCGGTAGCCGAACAAGGTGTACAAAATGGGAGCGCCTGAAATATTGGTATGAAAGCAACGTCGAGAAAAACTTGACACATACAGCAATTCGGCAACTGTTGCCATTTCATTCGCCTTGACATATAATAAAAACCAACTATTTTAATGGAGAGTGATAATCATGGCAAAATCAAAAGCCTTGAAAAAGCGGCAGAAGCTCGTACGGGAAGGCAGTTTAAATCCTGTAGCAAGCCGCAGTCCTTTTTCACAGCTGGATTTACGAACGAGAAAAACAAAAACAAAGAAAGATCATTTATACCGAACCAAACACAAGAATCGTCCTCCTTACAACCGAGAAAACGATTCTTTTTATTTTGCAAATTAGATTTTTGCTACTCATTCCTCCACAAATAACGGAATAAGCTGTTGTGTATTTACATCTACCAACCCCAAATCACTAATCCGAATCGCTGGAATTACAGTCAATGTTAAGGAAGAAAGTGCCATGGATGGAGAACGTCTGCCAACCTTCACGCCCATTGACCGGGCTACTTCATTAAACTGATCTACTTTGGGAGAAAGTTCCTCGATTGGTTCTGGTGCCATTAATCCTGCCACCGGTAAGTCCACCTGCGCCATAACTTGTCCATCTTCTATTAAGCAAAGCCCGCCGCCGGCCTTCTGTAATTGTTCCGCTGCCAGCAACATGTCACGGGCATTCGTTCCAACGACAACTAGATTGTGGCTGTCATGCGCAACAGTTGTCGAATATGCACCACTTTTGAGTCCGGCGTTTTTTAACACACCGACAAATGGTTTGCGATTCTGACCATGACGGCCTACAACAGATGCAAAGACATAGTCATCAGGTAGTGCAGTTATTTTTCCGTTACTAATTTCTAGTTCCAAAGTCCCTTTTTCCGTTGTCCCAATCGGCGTCATTTCGATTGAATTTAACGTAACGGTACCATTATCTTGTGGAGCTTGAATGATAAAATCTTCTTCCTTCAATGGTGGGAGTTGAACGGTATTTTTTAGTAGTGGCGGAATACTACTCGTAATATCAACCGCTACATTACCGTCTTTCACCATTTGTTTACCTTGCACAAATACATCATGAACTTGCATCGTTTCTAATGAATCGACAAGCGAAAAGTCAGCTAAATACCCTGCAGCAATTGCCCCACGGTCACGAAGCCCATAACGAATCGCTCCATTCAATGTTGCGTAACGAATCGCAAGTGGTGCCGGAATCCCTTCTTCAATAGCTCGCCGAACTACACGATTCATCTGCCCATTTTTCAGCATATCATTTGGTTCAATATCATCTGTACACATCGCAATATTAGAAGAATAAGGGACAGTTTCCCAAGCTTTTGCAGCAATATCCGCAAACTGGCTGACGCTGGATTCTCGAATATAAATCAACATACCGGCACGCAATTTTTCCAGGATTTCCGCTTCTGTCCGGCTTTCATGATCGGAATTAACTCCAGCAGCCAGATAAGCTTGTAATGGACGCCCAGAAACTCTTGGCAGGTGACCTTCATTCAACACACCTGCATCAAGGCCCTTTTGGACGATACCTGCCATTCGCGGATTTTGCTTGATGACACCAACATAATCCATCAATTCAGCCACACCAACAACATCCGGCAATCTCAGCAGTTCAGCGATATCTTCCGGATGAAATTCCGCACCAGCCGTTTCCACACCTGGCACTGCAGGGACACTCGAAGGAATTGTTGTCAAAATTCGAACAGGTAGCCCCTTACTTGCTTCCACCATATAGTTTACACCTTCAGCTCCTAGTACATTGCCAATTTCATGCGGGTCAATTACAGCTACAGTGGTTCCATGTCTAAGAACTGCCCTTGCAAACATATCCGGTGGAATCATCGTGCTTTCAATATGAACATGACAATCGATAAAACCTGGCACCGCATATTTGCCCTTGGCACGGATCTCTTTTTCCCCATCCATTTGAAAAGCAGGTACATCGTTTTCATAGCGGGCAATTGCAGCAAACCGATCTTCCTTAATCCCAATATCTGCTTGATAAATTTCTGCAGTGAAAACATTCACCAGATTGACTTCACGAATGACGATATCCATTTGTTCGTCGCCCCGTGCAGCAGCGACAATATGTTGACGTGAATACATTTTTTAAACGAACTCCCTTTCTATTAAAAAATACATGTTATTCAGCTAGCGTGACGAAATAAAGTACGAGCGGAATCACCAGAATATAAAGCCCTGGATGGATTTCTTTGTAACGTCCTGATAAGCTTTTGACCAGCACATAAATGATAATCCCTGCGGCAATTCCATTTCCAAAGTTAAACGTAAATATAGTAACAACAATCGTCATAAATGCAGGTAATGACTCTGTTACATCATTAAAGTTAATATTCCGTACGGATGAAAGCATCGTCAGCCCTACTAAAATCAACGCCGGTGCTGTCGCTTCAGTTGGGATAATCATAATCAATGGCGTAATAAATAATGTTAATAGAAATAACACACCTGTTGAAACTGCCGTCAGTCCTGTACGTCCCCCAGCTTCTACACCTGCAGCTGATTCTACATAGGTGGTCATAACAGGCGCAGAGAATAACGAACCAACCACCGTACCACCTGCATCGACCAAAAACGGTTTATCTATTTGCGGTAAGTCACCGTTTTTATCTAGCATACCACCTTTCCCGGCGACTCCCAGCATCGTCCCCAGACTGGAAAAGAAATCAGGAACAAAAAATGCCAGCAGAAACGGGAAATATGACAATTTAAGAGCTTCCATAATGTCTAATTGAAATGCCACTGGTGCAATACTTTCTGGAAATGAGAAAATGGAATCAGGCAACTTGGTAATACCCATTGGAATTCCGATCAATGTAACAATCACGATTCCAATCAGCAGATGTCCCCGAACGTTCCTTGCAAGTAACACACTCATAATAAAAAATCCGATAAGTGCTAAAATCGCATTAGGTGAACCAATATCGGCAAGCTGCAATGAATTTGCATCTTCACTAGCTACCACAATTCCTGCATTCCGAAAGCCGATTAAGGCAATAAATAAACCTACCCCTGCACCAATCGATAATTTAATTGCAGGTGGAATCAGTCGTACAATCAACTGTCGTAAGCCAAAAATCGTAAATAAAACAAATAATACCCCGGAAATGAATACCATACCCATTCCAACCTGCCAAGAAATTCCTTCTGCCGCAACTAGGGTTACGGAAAGAAAGGCAACAGAACCAAGCCCTGGTGCAAGGGCAAATGGACGGTTACTGTAGATCCCCATTATGATGGTTACAATTCCTGTCATAAGAATAACAGCTACCGTTATCGGACCTTTAGGGATGCCAGCTTCATCAAGCATGCCTGGTACAACGATCAGAACATAAAGCATTGTCATGAAAACCGTTAATCCAGCGGTAAATTCGGTCTTCACATTTGTCCGGTACGAGGATAGTTGAAATAGTTTTTCTGTTATTTTCGTTTTACTCATGGTGTCTCCCTCCACTAATAAATTCCATCATGTACAAAGACGATTAATTCAGCTAACTCTCCCCTTTTTGTTCGCATTTTAAATGATAACCATAAATTTATCAGTACTTTAATAGATTGTCAATAAAATTAACGAACATTATTTTATGATTATCTAATAAAATACGGAATTAGGGTTCAGCCCCGATCACACTGCCAAAATTGAGCATGATGGGGACTGAACCCTAAAAATTATCCAGATTATCTAGATTATTTTCTTTTACACCATCCGGTTCGCTACGGATAATGTCACGGCCATATTTATGGAATACATCTACATGCGCTAACTTGCCCGCTTTTGCTTCGTCAAGGGCTGTCAAATAATCCAATTCCCTGCCGCTTTCCGTTTTAAAAGCAATAATATCGCCATCATCATTCTTACGTACAGCAACAATTTGCTCTTTGCCTGAATCTGCATCCTCATCCATTTCCATACTGGCTTGATTATCTGTTTGATTTCTGTATTCCTGGTAGATTTCCTCAAAATCTTTATGATTCATCTAAAAACACCTCCGATTTTAGCTTAGTATGCTTAGGAGGTGTTGGATTTATGTGTTTCCAGCAAAATCCGTACGATCTTGTCTAGCAATAACCAGCCCAATTATTTTCAGTACTTGTCCGTAAAAAATATCATATCAGCACGTATTTCTTCATCTATTTCAAGAATGGCAAATGAATAATGTGGCAGAGTCCGTTTGTCCGTTGGTGACCCCGGATTCAATAACAATACTTTCTTAAAATACCGTAGCAAAGGGATATGAGAGTGGCCAAAAATGATCACATCCACATCATTACCGGCAAACGCTTCAAGAGCCCGTTTTTCAGTTGTCATTTTTTCCCCATGGCCATGAATGACACCAATTCTATACCCCTTCACGTTGACTATTTCCTTTGATGGAAATTTGTCCGTAATATCCTTGGTATCAACATTGCCATACACACCTTTAACCGATCCAAAATCAGTCAGCGTTTGGAATACTTCTATTGAATTCCAATCCCCTGCATGAATGATCAAATCAGCCGTTTTCAATTCTTTGGTAAGACGTTTTGGCAGCTGTTTTCCTTTGCTAGGCATATGAGTATCTGCCATTACGATAATTCTCATTTTACACACTTCCCTTTCTAAGAACGGTAATGAGCAAGGGTACCGCCTTAAAACCATCAGTTTTAACATATTTTAACCTTACAATTGTATTTGAACAATATATGATATTAAGGAAAACGCTATCATATAATTTTACTGCACTTATTTTTTTAAATACATGTGTTGGAGGAGGATTAAAATTGTCCCGTATTTGGAAATGGTATCTTGAGAAATCATTTGTTTCAAAAATTTCGGCAGGGTTCTTGCTTGGTATAATTGCAGGGATGATATTTGGCCCATCAGCAACTATATTATCCCCATTTGGTGATGTATTTCTTAATCTCCTGAAAATGGTTGTTGTCCCATTAGTTTTATTTACGATAATCGTATCAGTAAACAACGCAAACCCGAAAGAATTGGGTCGGATTGGCGGAAAGATTTTTCCATATTACCTTATTACAACCGCATTAGCAGTATTCTTAGGAATTGCCATTGCGAAATTGATAAATCCTGGAATGGGATTGGAGTTGCCAAAAGGGTCAACGATTGAAGTCCCTGAGGCACCTGTTTTACTGGATGTGCTATTACAGATAATCCCCACTAATATTTTTGAATCGCTCACAAATGGCGATATTTTGAGTATTGTCTTTATCGCTGTAATTACCGGATTCGCTGTTTCCTATATGAGAAATGCTAATGAAACACATGTAAGAGAATGGAGTAATCTATTATTAAAAATCTCAGAAGCTGGAAGTGAGGTTACATTTCGAATTCTTAATGGAATCTTACAATATGCACCAATTGGCGTATTGGGGATTACCGCTTCAACAATTGGCAGTCAAGGGTTTGACTCATTAAAGGCTCTCGCTAAATACGTTGGAGCTTCCTATCTTGGTGTAGGCATTCAAATGGTCATTATTTTTACGATCATCCTTTGGCTCTTCAAAATACCGGTGATGAAATTTTTCATGAATACAAAAGAGGCTATTATGACAGCCTTTGTTACATCCAGTAGCCTGGGAACACTGCCGATCACGATAAAAAGTGCTCAAAAAGCAGGAATTAGTGATCGGGTAGCAAATTTTACCCTGCCCATTGGTGCCACTGTAAATATGAATGGTTCCGCGATCCATTTCGGAGTAGGGGTTGTCTTTGCTGCCGATATTGTCGGATTTGATTTGACGATCGGAGCCATTGTTGGCATCATTTTGACAGGGACATTAGCAGCGGTAGGAACTGCTGGAGTTCCGGGAGCCGGACTAATCGGCATGTCTATCGTATTCACGCAGGCAGGTCTTCCGATTGAAATAGTAGGACTTACAGCAGGGGTAAATGTATTAACGGATATGATATTTACAACTTGTAATGTTACCGGTGATCTCGTTGGAGCGGCTGTTGTTGATAGGAGTGAGCGGAAACACGTATCTGTGCCTGACGAAGCAGTGCAGGAACATGTTTCGAATAACGAAAAATAGAATGTTAAGGCATGTGATTTTCGTTAAGGCCCATATCTTTGGAAATAACATAACATCCTCTTTTAGTTAATTAACTGTTTACAATAATGAACCCACAGTAGACGATGCAGAAGAACTAAAAATATAAACATGAGGCTGGGACAAAAGTGTTTTTATCAAAGAAAAATCCGAACTATATGATGATTTGTGCATAACCCCGCTCCGGAAATATACTTCGCTTTCCGCGGGCGGCTGGTGAGCCTCCTCGTGCTAACGCACTGCGGGGTCTCACCTATGCCTTTCCTCCCGCAGGAGTCTACGTATATTCCCTCCGCTAAAGTAGAGCATAGTTCGTTTTTAGAGTTGAACGTTTTAATTATGTCCCAGCCTCTTTTTAAGTCCACGGATCACTGCGAATTTATTTGTCTTCAGCTAAATTTCTTCGCTTTCATAAAGTTCAGCATGCAATATACGGCAACTCGACTCGTCATGTTACGAAAGTCAATTGTCGGATCAATTTCGACAATGTCCATCAGTTTTACCTTTTCATGCCTGGAAGCAAAATAAATTCCTTCAAGGAGTGTTTTCGAATCCATTCCACCCGGACCGATCGCTGGGCAGCCCGGAGCAAACGCCTGATCAAGCACATCGATATCAACCGATAGATAAAGGATATCAACCTGCTTTTCCAAGCGGTCTATTTCCTTTTCTAAAATTCTTCCCATTGAATTTCGATCTACATCCTGCATGGAATAAACCATGACTCCTTGCTCATCCGCAAATCTGGCATACTCCTTGGCATTTGTAAAATCGCGTATACCGATTTGTACAAGATTTTCTCCCTGAATTACATGATCTTCTAACAAGCGACGGAATGGTGTGCCGTTTGTTGGACCGCCATCCTCAACATTCCGCAGATCGTGATGGGCATCAAATTGGATGACACCAACCTTCCCATACTGTTCGGAGCATGCTTTAATAGAAGAATAGCTTATGGAATGATCACCACCTAACACCATCCACCATTTTGCAGCCTCGCTAGCATAAACCTCCCGTAAACCCTCGTAGGCTCGTTGCTGATTACCGATAATATCGGTAGGATCCATATAAATATCACCAAAATCCAGAATATTGTCGGTGAATTCCAGTCCTGTATCACCAGCGAACGTTGTATAGCTTTGGAGGGCAGAACGGATCGTGTCAGGTGCAAATGAAGCTCCCGAATGACTGATCGAGGGCTTTGACAAAGGTACACCAGCAATGGCAAACGTACTCGTCATACCCGGCCCCCATTGCTGGAGAAGTTCTTTCATTTTTGTTGTGTGGCTATCTTTGAATATCGCTTTGCCGGCAGGCTTAAAATGACGCAGCCTTGTCATCGAACCGCCTGCCTTTCATATAACACAGCACCATTTTTAATTACCGTTTTAGCATGATTTACCCCATAATGATATGGAAGATATAAATAATTCGGTGCATCCCAAATTACCACATCTGCTTTTCGGCCCTCAACAATCGAACCTGCTTCTTCCCCACGAGCGATTGCATTAGCAGCGTTAACGGTAACCGCATGCCAAATTTCCTCCGGAGAAAGCTTTAATTTTAATGCTGCAATCGACATAATTAACTGTAGGTTCTCCGTTACTGAACTTCCTGGGTTAAAGTCTGTGGAAATCGCTATTGCTGTTCCTTGATCAATCATTTTCCGGGCCGGAGCATACGTATCCTTCCCTAAATAGAAGCTTGTTCCCGGTAAAATTACGCCAATTGTCTCAGACGCTGCCAGCTGCTTGATTCCTTCGTCTGTCGCAACCGCTAGATGGTCACCACTAATTGCGCCTACTTCAGCGGCCAGCTGTGTACCTCCCAATGGATCAATTTCATCTGCATGAATCTTGACGTCAAAGCCATACTCTTTTGCCTTTAGCAAATAGCGTCTTGATTGATCAACCGTGAATACGCCCGTTTCCGTAAAAATATCAACAAACTCCGCCAGATTTTCTGCTTTAATTTGAGGAAACAGGTCACTCATAACTGTTAAAAACGACTCCGGATCATCCTTGTATTCAGGTGGTATTGCATGTGCCCCCAAAAAGGTGGAAACGATGTCCAATGGATGTTTTTCCATTGCTTCCTTAACTACTTTTAATTGCTTTAATTCTGTTTCCGCATCAAGGCCATACCCACTTTTCGCTTCAACAGTAGTAATTCCGTGCATGGCCATCCGATCAAGATGAAATAACGCTTTTTGCAGAAGTTCCTCGTAGGATGCTTCTCTTGTAGCATGAACGGTGGCCAGAATTCCTCCACCTTGCTTTAAAATTTCCAAATATGGTACACCTCGCTGTTTAAGCGCCATTTCTTTTTCCCGCGATCCTCCAAAGACTAAATGTGTATGCGCCTCGACAAGTCCCGGCGTCACCAGCTTACCTTTAGCATCAATCGTTTGATCTGCCTCAATAGCTGAAGTCTCTTCGGGCGAACCGATCCAATCAATTTTTCCGTCTTTAATGGCAACTGCTGCACCCTCGATTACCTCAAGTTCATTCATCTCTTTCCCCTTGACAGGTCCTTGTTTATTCATTGGTAATAACTGTCCGATATTCGTGATTAATAAATCTGCTTGCACCTTAAAATCCTCCTGTTCTTCTGTCTAGTTTTACGGTCTTGAAGGCAGGTATATCAAGAAAAGAATACCTGCCACACTCCGTTGATGATGCCTACATATTTCTTGTTGGTATGGTAATATCATGTTTCTCCGCGAAGTCAATTGCTGTTTCATACCCTGCATCAGCATGTCGGATAATTCCCATCCCCGGATCGGTTGTTAACACACGTTCTAACCGTTCTTTTGCTAAATCTGTGCCATCTGCAACCACAACCATCCCAGCATGAAGCGAATACCCCATACCAACACCGCCGCCATGGTGGAAGGAAATCCAGGAACCGCCAGATGCCGTATTTACTAACGCATTCAGAATCGCCCAGTCCGCAACAGCATCACTGCCATCCTTCATCCCTTCCGTTTCGCGGTTTGGTGAAGCAACTGAACCACAATCGAGATGGTCACGACCAATTACGATTGGTGCCTTCAGCTCGCCTTTACGAACCAATTCATTAATGGCAAGCCCCATTTTCACACGTTCCCCATAGCCCAACCAGCAAATCCGTGATGGCAGACCTTGAAATGAAACCTGTTCCTGTGCCATATCAATCCAGCGAATTAATTGCTCATTTTCCGGGAAAAGTTCTTTAATTAACTGATCAGTCCGGTAAATGTCTTCCGGATCGCCGGATAGCGCTGCCCAGCGGAATGGCCCTTTCCCTTCGCAAAACAGCGGGCGGATGTATGCTGGAACGAACCCTGGGAAAGCAAAAGCATTGGCAACCCCTTCATCCTTTGCTACTTGGCGAATGTTGTTCCCGTAATCAAAGACAATTGCACCTTGTTTTTGATACAGCAGCATTGCCTCGACATGTTTGGCCATACTTTCCTTTGCTAGTTTTACATAAGCCTCCGGATCTTCCTTTCGCAATTTAGCAGCAGCCTGAACGGTATAGCCTACAGGTACATAGCCGTTTAATGGATCGTGTGCAGAAGTCTGATCTGTGACGATGTCAATGGTAATATTACAGGTTAAAAGTTCATGATGTATTTCTGCTGCATTGCCTAATAATGCAATCGACAATGGCTTCCCTGCTTGCTTTGCATGATTTGCCAGTTCAATAGCTTCATCCAGATTGTCGGTCATTACATCACAGTATTTTGTTTTCAGCCTTTTTTCAATATGGCTTTTGTCTACTTCAACAGCAATCACAACCCCTCCATTCATCGTGACCGCTAGTGGTTGTGCACCACCCATACCTCCTAATCCGGCAGTTAATGTGATCGTATGACGCAATGTCCCATTGTAATGTTTTTTAGCAAGTGCAGCAAAAGTTTCATAGGTTCCTTGCAGAATTCCTTGCGATCCAATATAAATCCAGCTTCCGGCGGTCATTTGGCCGTACATCATTAACCCTTTTTGATCCAGTTCGTGAAAATGCTCCCATGTTGCCCACTTGGGAACTAGATTTGAGTTGGCGAGCAGCACTCTTGGCGCATGTTTATGTGTTTTGAAAACACCGACAGGCTTACCGGATTGGATAAGCATTGTTTCGTCATTCTCCAAGTTTCGCAGAGTTTTAACGATTGCATTGAACGCTTCCCAATTACGTGCAGCCTTACCAATCCCACCATATACAACAAGTTCTTCCGGGTTCTCGGCAACCTCGGGATCCAGATTATTGTACAACATCCGTAGTGCTGCTTCCTGTTCCCATCCTTTACATTCCAGCTCTAACCCCTTTTTTGCTTGTACTTCCACCTTATTCATGAAAAACTCCTCCTTTAATCTGGTTTTGTATGACATTACTATCATCTGAATCCTTTAACCAATCTGACAATCTTTCAATATCTCTCGAAAATACACGATCCTTTGTAATCGATGGCACGATATTTCGTGCTTTTTCGTAAAAAACGCTCGTCTTTGATGCCATCCTGTCAATTCCGCGAAGCTCTACAGCCTCCATCGCGCAAATAAGTTCAATCGCTATTACACGTCTTGTGTTTTGCAGCATTTGCAGTGCATGTCTGGCAGCGATTGTCCCCATACTCACATGGTCCTCTTGATTCGCCGATGAAGGTATCGAATCAACACTTGCTGGATGTGCGAGTGTCTTATTTTCAGAGACAAGTGAGGCTGCGCTATATTGCATTATCATTGCACCAGACTCCAGCCCTGGATTGGGACTTAAAAATGCTGGCAGGTCATTAAGCTGTGGATTAACCAGTCGTTCAATACGACGCTCTGCTATATTTGCAGTTTCAGCGATTCCCAGTTTGATAAAATCCATCGCAAACGCCATTGGCTCACCGTGGAAATTGCCACCTGAGATAACTTTGTTTTCATCCGAAAAAATTAATGGATTGTCTGTAACAGCATTGATTTCCGTTACTAATTTTTCTTTTGCATAATGAACTGTTTGCCATGAAGCTCCAAGCACTTGTGGTATGCATCGCAACGAATAGGCGTCTTGTACACGCAATTCTCCCTGTTTTGTTGTAAGTCTGCTGTCCGATAAAATTGCTCGTATCCGTTCCGCCACATCCATTTGCTCTTGGTGTCCACGAACCTTATGCAAATCCGCGTCAAACGCATCCATGATTCCATGTAGACCTTCCAATGTCATTGCCGCAATGAGTTCACTTTGGAACAATAATTTTTCTACCTCTAAATAGGTAACAACACCAACTGCGGTCATTGCTTGCGTACCATTGATTAAAGCCAATCCCTCTTTTGCCTTTAGTTTTAACGGGGCAATACCTTCTTCAGCTAATGCTGCTGACGCATGAATTCGTTCTCCTTTGTAAAAAACTTCTCCCTCGCCCAGTAAAGCCAAAGCAAGATGTGACAATGGTGCTAAATCACCGCTTGCACCTAGTGACCCTTGCTCAGGAACCACAGGATGAATAGAAGCATTGATCAGATCCACAAGCTGTTGAACCACTTCAGACCTGATCCCAGAAAACCCTTGTGATAAGGCATTCGCTCGTAGTAACAGCATCGCACGGCTAATTTCCTCTGAAAATGGAGATCCAACACCACAAGCATGGGAATGGATCAGATTCAGTTGCAATCCCTCTAAATCATCATCCGCGATCACCACATCACTAAATTTCCCAAAACCGGTATTAATGCCATACATTGTTTTTTTCTCTTTAATCATCTCCTCTACTGTTAGCCTATTATATTTAATTTCACGAATTGTCTGTTCTGATATTTCGACTCGTTCGTATTCATAGACGACTCGCCTCACCTCTTCAAGTGATAACGTTTCTCCAGTTAATGTTACCATCCAAAAACCTCCATCTGTTTTTTTCACTTGCCTATAAAAATTTGGAACCAATCGATAACTTCTATTTGGCACAACAAGGGAAATTGGAACATAAAAAGGCCGCATAACACTGATTGTGCTATGCGACCCCCTATAGACTAATTACTTTGGGTCTCTTTCCTAAATATATGGTTATAAATAGCCTGTGGAAAAGGCAATTGTGTTTACCTTTTTTGGATATGCATGAATTTAAGAGACAGGATCTGCTAAAATCGTCACGCCGCGGGCATGACTGCTACTTCCCATATCCAGTAACTTGCAATCCTACTATTCTCTTATACACGACTTATATGTGATTAATACCAAGTCCGATAGCCTCATGCTCCAATCCTTTTACCGGTGCACCGATTGTCCCGTAAAGTGCAACCGCTATCCATTCGCCTTCTTCCTTATTTTGATAAGGATTACCGCGTACAATGGAAAATTGTAAACCAACTGTCCTGAGCAATGTTCCGATTTGATTACTGCCACGGGTTACACCACTGACAGCCTCAATAATCGCATGATACAATGCATGTGTTTCCCGGTACAGACCGGTTTTCACAATCCCCTGATTTTTAGCAGCTGTTTCAACTGCAGCCACAACCTTTTGGCCGTCCATCGAACCAACTTTTCCTTTGCAAAACTTCCATCCCAGCTTCCTTAATTCTTCTGGTAATTGATTTTCATTATGCAATAAAAGTAACATAGCCTCTTTTCCAATTAAATGTTTACGATCCAGTGGCATAAGGTTCACTCTTTTCTAACATCTAATAACTTCTTTAATTGTAGCCGCTTACATGAATGATGTCAATAATTGTTTTACATTTCTGCAGTTTCCTTCTCATTTGCAGCCTGTATGGCATCCACATTCTTTTTATTATAAATAACAGAAAATCCTATTAAGGAAAATATGATGAACGGTCGGACAATTAAGATGGCTGAAGCCCACCCTTGTCCAAAGGAGATTCATCTCCACCCTGCGCAGCACGAGATGAATCTCCTCGCATGATAAATAAAAAATATGTACATAACACCTGGATAAGGCTTGTACATATAAGTTCAGTATAGCTTAATATTATATTTCACGATAGATTTCCTTGATTTTAACTTCTGAACAAACATATTGAATTAATCCTGCCTCAGGTAAACTTGATTCATATCCCTTACATAAAAAAGCCACGATGATTAAAAATTCGCGATGTGTAAAGTTATGTCCATTAATGAATACCCTTTCATCAGGTCCTCAAATATTATCCCTATACTTTATCGTCAGCAACTGTGTCTTCATATCCTCCACTTGTTCGTTCAAATTGGTCACGGTTTTATTGATTTGCTGATCGACGTCTTCTAGCAAATTCTGATTGTGACTCTTAAATTTCTTTGTTTTTTCTAGCATCGCTTCAACGATTTCCCCTTTTTGGTCTTCATTAACAATTATGGAATCGACTAAATTGAAAAAAGCTTTATCATAGTCGTTGATCCTGTTAGTATGTTTCTTAAGGATTCCCTTCTTATCGGAAAGGTCTTCACTGTCTAGTATTTTTTCGGTAACGGTAATTGCATGCTCATCACCTTTCATTTTAAAGCCCTCCAACAACATCAAATAAATTTGCTATCTTTTCTTCTTCCTCAAATAAATCTTCTATTGCCGTTCGATAGTTTTCGAGATGGGTATATCCTTTTTCTACACTTTCATTTAAACTGTTTATCCTTTCCTCAATGACTGCATGATCGAATGGAAAAAACACTTCATGAACATTGATACCAATGATTGATTTATCCAGACGTGTAAAATAAACATGTTTTTTGAGAAGATATGTATAGGTGCGGGGATTTGATTCCATATCAAATATTTTGTTCATGACAGTAGTCCTTTTTTCTTTGTAGCATTGAACAATTTCCCTTTTAATTGCCGTTTGCAACATCTTAATCTCTGATGATTTATCCTCCAGCAACCCTTTTCCCTCATCATACATACGTAACGCAGCTGAAATATTTACCTTTATTCCTTTTTTCCCGCTGGTAGTGGTAAGGATCATATCCATCCCCAAATAAGATTTGTTTCCCTCCCCCAGTGCCTTTAGGGGTTCCTGGGATTTGATGGCCGCTTTTAATCATTGCTAATAGTTCTCGAAATTCCTTTTTGTCAAGTTTATCCAAACTTCCTTGGATTGCTTCCGCTTGTTCCTTTATTTTCAAATAAGTACCAATATCCCCACCAAGCTGTGCAGAAAAGTTGTGCAGATCGCGTATATCTACCAATGTTGAAATAGATTTTTGCATCCCATCCAGCTCTTTCTGAATGTTGGTAAGTTCGGTGACGATTAAATCCTTTTGATCAACACTGATATATCCGGCATCTACAAATCGCTGAAAGATTATATCAGCATTCGTTGTAACCGTTTTTACCTGAGCGAGCAATCCGGGAAGCTTATCGTTTACATCGCGAATCATCGTATCAATCTCGGACTGGTTTGTCGCATATACCTTTGCCACACTCCAAATTCCATCAAATTGGTTAACGACACCCATGTTTACGCCCAACAAATCCTGAATAGCAGCATTTGCCCCACCATTTTGGGAAGAGACAGTGTATTGAATAGCAAGCTCCTGCAGATCCTTCACTACATCATCCGGAATGTCATCCATGATGGAACGCAAACCTGGATAGTCTGGAATTGAATCAACGAACCTCACATCACCAAGTGTGAAGAATCCTCGAACCCCGCTTACAGCGTATAGCGGATCGTCCTCTGAAATAATTTGGTGGATGCTTTTGGCTTTGTCTTTGTAAAAGTCTTCAGCGAATGTGCGTAATTTGTCTGGGTCGATGTTACGGATAGCATCACTATCTGCCCGTGAGATATTAAAATGCTTCCTCACCTCTTCTGCAAAATTATTATGGGCATAATAAAGCTGATAATAATTAGTTTGTGCCCCATTGACACTATATATTTCATCGAATGTGTCATAAGCTAAATATGCAGTAGTGTTATTATTATGTGCTAAAGAATGTGATAAACCGATAACGGGGGCTGAATCCTCCTCCTCTGCAATGACACCAAATTCCCTTTTTGCCTCTTCGACAAAATCTCTTGTTTTTTCGGCCTGTGAATATTCTAATCCTGCAAACATAGATTTTACATTGTATTCCCAATCCTCTATTCCTTGAGATCCTTGTGATATCACATATACTTCATCTATATTATTGTCTTCCGAGGAAAAATGAATTGCGGTTCCATCATACCCGGAAGTATCACTTTTTAACATTTTAGACTGCGAGGAATGGAATACATCAACATTTGCGGGTAGTTCTTCCCCAAATTCTTCAAGGTAAACACGTTTAATTCGTTTTATAAACTCCTCATTTGATAAATCATCATATTCCAACTCAACAAGTCTTAAACGAATTTCGTCAGTTTTTAAAATTTTATGATCTGTTGACATTCTACTCACTACCCCTTATTCAATTGTATAAATTCAATTGATTTCAACCAACTAACTATTTTTTCTTTTTCAGATTCCTTAATTTTTTCACATTCGGTCCCAGATTCGTTACACTCTGTTGTATAAATTACGAGTATTCCCCCACCATCTACCTCATTTTGAATAAATGATGCATAACCGTAAATATTTGAATCGCGTTTAAAAGGTGCAAAATAATATGTTTTACCCTGTTCCGAGACTTTTTTAAATTGAAGTTCCTTCCCCATACTCTTTTCTAAATTTCCCATACCTGATGATGCAAATTCGGATCTTTTATAGGAGTAATATTTCATTTCAATTGACGATTCAGTTCCATTATCATTTTCAACACCTATAATGAAACTTTCAAAATCCTTTTTCTCCTTACTGTATCCCTGCTCTCCTATAACCCCACCAGCCGGAAAATCCATCTTATATGCCCCCGTTCCCGACAAAAAAGGGTAATACCCCTCCCTTGTTTCCTCTGCGGATTGTAAAAATTCGCGGGTAAATTCATCATGAAACGCTCGCACATCCGGTAAGTCTTCCGGATTCATTTCAGATGGTTTGGTATTCGTTTTATCATTATCCATTTGACAACCTCCCAGCAGTATAATCGATATGGATAATAAGACATGAATCCAATATTTCACAATTTCAGCCTCCAATATCCTTCTAGTTGTGTAGCTATCATTTCTACACATACTTGGTTTCAGTATACATAGTGACGCGTAAGAAGTGTAGTTTCAGCATGAATATTCGCAAAAATAATTCTATTGTCATAGGATTTTTGATCTAGATGTGAATTAATCACCGTTGGCACCTTTGAACTTGATGATTTCATTACGTTTTTTATCATCCACTTTACTTTCCGTACATATCTTTTCCTAGGATCCCATACAATCCGTTTGATGAACTACTTCCATTCCCATTACCTTTTTCGTTTTGCCCATAACCTGCATAGGTCTTTCAGCTGCTCTTCAATAGCTTGATGAATCACACCTTTTCGTTTTTTGTAAACTTCATCCGATTTGCATGCACAACACGAGTATCGCTACCAACCTAATTCCAATTTGCCAGTTTATCCTATATAATGAACATAAATGCTACAGATCCATTCTTGGAGGCAACAAAATGAGTTCTATCCTGGACCAAATTCAATTAAAATACCAGACATTGAGTAAAACGGAGAAAAAAATTGCAGATTATGTTATTCATCACAATAAAACCTTATTAAATATCCATATACAGGAATTAGCTGATCAAATTAATGTATCAATCGCAACCATTACACGCTTTTGCAAAAAAATAGGTGCGACTAGTTTTGTCGAATTTAAAATCCTGCTGAGGGATGCGGTTGAACAGACCTTTGAAACACATAATGCCATTGAAAAAGTGGAGCAAATTTATCATTCCGTTATTAAATCAACCAATTCACTTACATCTGTACATAATTATGAAATCGCCTGTAAATGGATTTCCGAGTCAGAAGGCATTCATATTTATGGACTTGGGAGCTCCGGGTTGTCAGCAGAGGAATTAAAAGTGCGTCTTTCGAGGATGGGTTTTTCCGTTGATACCCATACAGATTCGCATGCCATGATTATTAACTCATCCATTCTTTCCAGTAACGATGTCGTCATAGCTATTTCCAGTTCAGGGCAAACTAAAGAGGTAATCGATGGTGTTAAACTTGCAAAACGAAACCAGGCCAAAATCATATCCATTACCAACTTTTCCGAAACTAGTTTAGCTAACAGCTCTGATCTTATTTTATACACTGCCAGTTTAAAATCATATCAGGAATCAGGTTTTATGAATAGCCAGCTTTCAATTGTCATTTCGTTGGACGTACTTAGTATGATGCTTCTATTTGATAAAGAAACTCGAAAAAAACATGATCAAACATTAGACGCCTTAAATGAATACAAAAAAATATAGAACCAGCATTACTGGTTCTATATTTTTTATAAATGTTTT
Organism: Virgibacillus dakarensis; assembly: GCF_900155625.1. Classification (NCBI taxonomy): domain Bacteria; kingdom Bacillati; phylum Bacillota; class Bacilli; order Caryophanales; family Bacillaceae; genus Virgibacillus; species Virgibacillus dakarensis. Next base: position 672,384 of record NZ_LT732553.1, on the reverse strand, counting down.
TTTATGGAGTCAGAAAATGTTTTCGTTATTAATTGCGGCCGCGTAATGGCACTCCCTACAACAACAAAATATGCTCCATTTTCAAGAGCTTTAACGGCCTTCAATGGGGTGTCAATTTTTCCTTCAGCAATTACTGGTATGGAAACCGCGGCAATTATTTCCTTTAATAAAGCAAAATCATTATCTGCAATGTTGGCTCCTTTCGTTTCTTCCGTGTAACCCACTAAAGTAGTAGAAATGCAATCAAACCCTATTTTTTCTGCACGAATTGCATCACCTACTGAGGAGACGTCCGCCATCAAAACGACATTATTCTTTTGAGATTTAACGTATTGGACAATATCCGCCAGGTCTTCATTATTCGGTCTTTTACGATTCGTTGCATCGATGGCAATAATATCCGCTTTTACAGTTAACAATGATTTTACTTCCTTTATGGTTGGAGTAATATAAACATCACTGTCTTCATAGTCCTGTTTAATAATTCCGATAATTGGAAGGTTTACCTGCTGTTTAATCTCTTTGATGTCTGCAACAGAATTGGCTCGAATTCCTTTCGCCCCACCCTCTAAAGCGGCAACTGCCATTTTCCCCATTATTGCCGGGGAATGCAATGGCTCATCTTCTAACGCCTGACAAGATACAATTAATTGCTTTTTTAGCTGATTCAACACATTCATGATTCAATATCTCCTAACGCTTCTTCTACCTGATTTTTTATAGTGGATACTTCGGGTCCGTAAATCACCTGTACACCATTTCCACTTGCCACGACACCCTTTGCACCAGTTTTCATTAAGTCATCTTTTTGCACAAGTTCGGAATTATGCACACTAACTCTTAGCCGAGTTGCACAATTATCAACATCTTTAATGTTCGATTCCCCGCCTAATCCTGATATAATTGCTTCAGCTCTTTCACTTTTAGTAAACGTACGTGATTCCACATTATCATCTTCACGTCCAGGTGTTTTAAAATTAAACTTTTTGATCATAAACTTAAATGTGAAGTAATATAGGAAAAACCATACAATACCTATAATCGGAACCATTATCCAATTTGTTTTATCATTTCCTTGTAATACTCCAAATAAAAGAAAGTCAATAAATCCTCCCGAAAACGTTTGTCCAATGGTTATTTCAAAAATATGCGCCAACATAAATGCAAGTCCATCGAAAACGGCATGCACTACGTATAAAACTGGCGCTATGAATAAAAATGAAAATTCAATTGGCTCCGTTATACCTGTTAAAAATGACGTTAACCCGGCAGATAACATCAAACCAAGAACCTTCTTTTTATTTTTTGGCTTAGCTGTATGATAAATGGCTAAACATGCTCCAATCAGTCCAAACATCATGGTAATATGTCTTCCCGCCATGAAACGAGCTGTCCCAATGAAGAACTGTTCAACATCTGGTTGTGCAAGTTGAGCAAAGAAAATGCGCTGTGTCCCTTCAACCAATGTACCATCAATGATCATGGAACCTCCAAGGCTCGTCGTCCAAAATGGTATATAAAAAATATGATGCAATCCAAACGGTCCGAGTAAACGTAAAATAAATCCATATATGAATGTACCAATGTAACCTGTCGCGTCAACAAGACTACCTAAAGAAAAAATACCCGACTGAATTACTGGCCATATATAAAATAACACAACCCCTAAAATAATTGACATAAAAGCGGTTATTATAGGAATGAACCGGGATCCGCCAAAAAAACCGAGGAATTTTGGCAATTCCACTTTATTATATTTTTGGTGAAGCCAATACGTCATTAATCCTAAAATGACACCACCAAATACACCTGTTTCCAGTGACTGTATTCCAAGAATCATCCCTTGTCCGACCTCTGCAAGGTTATCCTCTGCCAATTTTCCGGTAATGTTTAACATGGCATTGATAGTTGCATTCATTACCAGGTAACCTAGCATTGCCGCCAACCCGGCTGTACCTTTGTCGGATCTGGCAAGACCAATGGCAACACCCACCGCAAATATCACTGCCAAATTGGCAAAAACGATATTACCAGCAGAGCTCATAATGGTAAAAATCGCTTGCAGCCATGGCTGATCAAGAAACGTGTAGCTTTGGATTGTTGCCGGATTACTAAATGCACCGCCAATTCCGAGTAATAATCCGGCCGCCGGAAGAACAGCTATTGGAAGCATAAATGATTTACCAAACCGCTGTGCCTTCTCAAAAAAGGCATTTTTCATACTGTCCACCTCTATTCTTATTACGAAAACTATTTACATTTTAATTTTAATACTGTAAACTATTTTTATCAAGAGATTTTTATACGTTTTCAAAATGAACACTAACATGAAATGTAGCTATCTTTATAATGTAATATTGAACTTACATCTATACTTTTTAAAAGGTAAAGAAAGTATAAAAATTTAGGCTCTATTCTGATTGCGTCAGAGTTGGCCATGTCCAGCTCCAGCGCCCAGCAACTAGCAAACTTCACACTCCTTCACTACGATAAGTCAACATCGGTTCGCTTCCAGCTCACCGTGTTTCCTTTATCTCATTGCGGAGTGCTCCAGTTTGTACGTTGCTAAACGGGCGCTTGCGCTTTTCTTAAAGGTGGGAAAAGCATGTTTAAAAAATTCTTTAAGAACCAGAATTCAGATAATAGTATCACGATATTTGCTCCAATTGACGGAGAAATGATTCAGTTGGAAGAAGTACCAGACCCTGTCTTCTCGGAAAAAATGATGGGTGATGGTGTTGCATGTAAACCTGCAAATGGAAAGGTTGTATCTCCTGTGCAAGGAAAGATTATTCAAGTTTTTCCTACTAAACATGCGATTGGAATAAGAACGGAGAATGGTGCAGAAATATTAATCCATATCGGACTTGAAACTGTTAACTTAAAAGGAGAAGGTTTTACTGTATATGTTCAGGAAGGTGACGTTGTAAATACAGGTGAGAAACTGATAACTTTTGATAAAGATATGATTGAGGAGAAAGCCTCAAGTACAATTACGCCTGTCATTATTACAAACACAGATGAAATGAGTGAAATCCAAAAACTTGGAAAAAACAATGTTGAAGCAGGTAAGGATGAAATTTTAGTAGTTAGGAAGTAACGAATAAAGATAATTGTATCGGAATTAAACAACTCTATTTTGTTCGATTTAAGGGTTCGAGCTTTCATATTGTCTTGTTAAATTGATGGATTTCATTCTCGTATAACAGCCTGTTTATGTTAGTTATCGCTTCGACGGGGTTTACCGGATTCGCTGCTAGTAGCAGATCATGAACGGGGAACTATGCCATTTTGCTGCAATGCATTAAATTATATCCTAATACGGCCGAGTCCTCTGGGGAAGAAGATCGGGGTCATCGTTCAGGATGAATAAATGCTTTCTAATGATGTCTTCCTGCTCCCCATAATTGCTGTCAATACGCATCGTTAATCCGCTATTCCTTCCGTATGTACGATAATTTCCCCAATGCTCCATTGCCAGTTTAATTATTGTAAAAAATTAATGAATAACCTCATTCACTATTAGGGTTCTGCCTCTCTTCTAAACTTGCAATTCGTTCTTCCAATTCCCTTCTCGTCTTTTTTACTTTTTTAACGATAAACAAAACGACCAATGCGATAATTGCCATCCAGAATAAAAGGGGAAATATTGCAATAAATAACTCCATAAATCAACACTCCATTTCTTTATGCTTTCCTAAATATTAGATATGATTGCCAACATCATCACTTTTAAAGAAACATATTACATTTCCTCATTTAGATAATTCAACCAATCACTTCCATTATACAAAATTTCAGGTATGGTTTTAAGGGCAGTTGGAACTATTTAACCTATTTAGAATTATTAATCTACGGAACAGAGACAAGGATAAGTACTATTTGTTAAAAACGGTCCTTAATCAGTATTCTAATCGTTTTACTTTCTTTAGAAAAAGCTTAAAGTTACGATTAATAAATTGGCACTTCCCGTTAAAAAAATAAGCTGTCCCATAAGCAAAGCTTTCAGGACAGTCCGTCAAAAAGTTCACTCCCCTTATTCTTTCCCACACAATTTCACAGCAGAACTATACAAAATTTCAACTGCTGGTAATAGCGTATCCTCATTAATATCAAATTTCTCATTATGATGTCCGGCTGCTAACTCGGTTCCAAATATGCAATAAGTTGCTAATCCACCATTTTTTTGTACGGCTTCCATAAAGTACGTAGCATCCTCGGAACCGGCACTATCATTATTTTCAATAAAACTTTCCGCAATCGCAGAAGATTCTTGTGCACACTCATTTAAAATAGAAGCTAAATCTGTAGAGCATCGACGGCTTAATCCTTCACCTACTACTTCAATATCGTAGTCTATTTGGTACATCGTTGCTGCTCCGGCAACAATCGATTCAACTTGATCCTTCACATAATCATTAATGGAGGAGGTTTCCCCTCGGGTTTCCACCTTCAGTTTGGCTTGGTTCGCGATAATATTTCTGCCAGTTCCTGCATGTAACTCACCTACATTCACTCTTGTAGTGCCCTCTGAATGACGAGGAATTGCATATATATTTAAAGCAGCAGATGCTGCGGCTAATAAGGCATTTTTCCCTTCCTCAGGTCTGCTTCCAGCATGGGATGCCATACCATTAAATGAAATATCCAGCTTTGTGGTAGCTAAAAACCCATTATTGGCTGCAACAAAATGGTTATGGGGAACCCCCGTCCCAATATGTGAAGCAACGAGATAATCTACATCTGTGACAACATTTGCTTGAACCATGGATTTAGCTCCACGTGTTCCTTCTTCGGCTGGTTGAAAAATTAGCTTAATTTTTCCGCATAAATTATCTTTATTAGCTGTGAGTAAAGTAGCCAAGCCTAAACCAATGGACATATGAGCATCATGTCCACATGCGTGCATTTTATCAGGAATTTTCGATTTAAAGCATTCCAGATTTGGATAATGATCCCCGTCACCCGATTCATTAATATCAAGTGCATCCATATCAAACCGGTAGGCTATGGTTGGCCCTTCTTTTTTAGTATCTAGTGTAGCAACCACTCCGGTATAACCTTCTGAAAAATATTCAATATAGTTTTTACTTGCCCCATTTGTCATAGCCCATTGCAAATGTTTTTTTGTTGATTCTTCATCCGGTTTTCCCATACAATGGTGATCAGACATTACTTCTTTTCCAAGTTGCAGATCAAATCCTAAACCGGCAAGAATGGATGCTAAAATGGATGCGGTTCTCATTTCCAGAAATCCTGTTTCAGGGTACTGGTGAAAGTCCCTTCTCCATTCAACTAATTGTTTTGCCAGATTCACTTTTTCCATTTTGCTTCTCCCCTTTCCTAAAAACAGCAAATTAGTCGTTATCCTATAAAAACGGATGAACCCCTGGACCAAACGGAATACCCGTATAGAAAAATACGAAAATCAATATGATCCAAGCGATTAAAAATGTAATCGTATATGGAAGCATTAACGAAATATACGTTCCTATACTTGCTTTCTTGTCATATTTTTGCATAAACGCCAGAATGATAACCATATACGGAAATAACGGTGTCACAATGTTTGTTGACGAATCCGCTATACGGTAGGCTACTTGAGTAAATGCAGGATGATACCCCAATTGCATGAACATTGGAATAAAAATAGGTGCTTCTATTGCCCATTTTGCTGACCCGGATGTAATCAAAAAGTTCATTAATGCTGTAAAAATAATGTAACCTAGAATCAAGCCTATACCTGTGAAGTTAATATCTTTCAGGAATTCAGCTCCATTTACAGCAACCCATGTACCTAGATTGGACCAGTTAAAAAATGCAATGAACTGTGCAATAGCAAAAACCAATACAATATAACTGGACATATCCTTCATAGATTCAGCCATATATTCACTTACGTCTTTACTGGATTTTATTTTTCCGACCGTGACCCCGAAGGCAACTGCAACTATGATAAAGAATAACAGAATTATCGGGATGATTCCTGAAAGAAATGGAGAAGGGACAATTCCCCCATCTTCATTTGTTAGTGGACTGCTCGGAATAAATATAGTTATTGCAACAATTGCGATATATATTAAACCCGAAATAACGGCATTTCTAAAGCCTTTATTTGCGTTCGGAAGTTCTTCATGCTCCTCCTCTTCTACCGCATCACCCTTATACTCTCCTAATCTAGGTTCAATGAATTTGGTTGTTACAAGCCCACCAACGATTGTTAGTACAAATACGGAAACGATGTTAAAGTACCAGTTGTCAACTGGTGTAACCACAATCGATTCATCCAAAATTGCAGCTGCCTCTGTTGAAATTCCTGCCAGTAGTGCATCAGTTCCGGCTATAAATAAATTAGCCGTAAAACCTGCTCCTGCCCCCGCAAAACCAGCTGCCAGGCCTGCAAGTGGATGACGTCCGATTTTATAAAAAACCATTGCTGCCAAAGGAGGAATTAATACAACTGCAGCATCTGACGCCAGATTTCCAAGGATTCCTATAAAAACGACAGTATATGTGACCATATACGATGGCGAATTTAAAATAGTCTTTCTAATAGCATAGTCCAGCATACCAACTTTTTCTGCTAAACCAATACCTAACATCATTACTAATACTACTCCTAATGGTGCAAAACCAGTAAAGTTTTCGATCATTGATGTTAAGATAAACTGCAGTCCTTCACTAGATAATAAATTTTTGATTTGTAATGCCTCACCTGTTCCAGGGTGAACGACCGAGGTATTAAATAAACTGAATATATAAGAAGTTATAACCATTAGAACCGTTAAGATGACAAATAGCATAAATGGATCTGGAAGTTTATTTCCGAACTTTTCTACTACATCAAGGAACTTTTCAAATAAACTTTTTTTGGTGTTTTTCATATCACCACTCGCTTTCGCAGATTTTTATACAATTTAATGGTTAATCAGTTTTTAAGGAATAACATCACTTGGAACCAGGAGAGTTTGTATTATTTATTTTTTTAAAGTAATCACATCTCCGCCGAGACCATATTCAGATTATTCCGTCTTTTATTCCGATAGCAATTCTTAAAAAGCCAAATTATAATAAGATGTTTATGTTCCTTGAATGTTATATTACTAAAAACCTTCAGTCGTGTCTTTACTTTTTACAAAATTTCAATATATTTTTTTCGTTGCAACTATTGGACGTAATTTAACCCTTGATGTCTCCTTTGGAAATTCAAATGTAGTAAATGATGTTACCATTTACCAATAATTAATATAGGAACTTATGTGAACAAAATATAATTCAGCAAACTTGAACATATACGGGAAGACTTTTTATATCTATATGACGGTGATGAATGGAAGTTTAATATTGCAGTTATCAAATAAATGGTTGACTTGAAAAAACCGGGCAAAAAGCAGTAGCCCAGTTCTTTACATGGATTGATCAAGTTTAGCAGACTTCGTGCAAATGTTTACGCTACCAGAATTCTATAACAAAAACAACATGACTATATTGGCAACATGTGCCTATTTAAGTGATATTTTCAATCGTACCTTCTATTCAGTCAAAACTGGAAAAATTGCTCCGTTAATTGCACAGGAATTATCATTCAAACCCAAACTTTCTCGGAGCTAATCTTTTTTCAACACTCCCAAATATTCGATCCACTGACCTACATCCTCCCTGTATCGCTCGGCCATAACTCGTACAATTTGAGAAATGTGTGTTAAGTCATGAACTACCCACGTTGAAATTAACTCTCTTACCTTGACTACACCAAATGCCGGATGTAGTCCAGTCGATCCCAAATCCAATTCCGGGTTAACCAACTTCTTAAGCTTTATTATGTTCTGTTCTCTTATCATTTGGAATTCAAGCAATTTCTCTTTAATCGACAATTCTTGCATACCATTTAAGTGCGCATAGCGATCAAATGACGGAAATGCTTTATTCTCTCCTTCTTGAAACATAAATCGCAGCCTCGGTATCCAGTTATTTTTCTCCCCTTCTATAAGGTGATCAATCACTTCGGAGGCATTCCAGGTCCCTTCTCCTTCATTACATTGCACCCAGTCCTCCGACAATCCCGATAAGAAATACGCCAATGTCTTTGGTGTCCGTTCCAGAACCTCAATAGCTTCTTCCAATTTAAAATGCATACAATCTACTCCTTTCTGTGATTGTACATTCGATATTCCTCGTTCAACGTCAGCTTAAATCCTGGGTTAAACGTATCATATCTCTGCACCAAATACCATTTTCAAAAATGTCATCCTGATAATGTCTTATAAAAAAATCGCTATCAATACTAGTCATCCTAAATCCACATTTCTGATAAAAAGCTAATTGTCCTATACTTGAATTACCCGTTCCAACTTCAATAGTTTTATAGCCCTTTTCCTTTGCCTTTTGAATTGCATCCATCATCAATTCCTTTCCAACACCTTTTCCTTGTTCGTTCTCAGAAACAGCAATATTAGCTATTTCAACTGTCTCTGGTATTGTAGGGAGCAGTACATAAACTCCTATTATTTCTTTATTGTTATCAGCTACATAACATTCCCCTCGTTTCAAATATTCCTCTACCAATTTTTGAGAAGGATCAGCCAGTAACAATAATTCTATTGGAGGTTTTTCATTAACGTTTAATTCTCTAATTTGCATTGTATCTCCTCCATTGTTTTAGCCTTTTTTAGAACAGTTTTTTGTTTGCAAATCACGTTTTTGTGTTATAATAAACATAGAAATACAAAACAGTCATAAAATAAGAAGACCGAAGATACTGCAATATCTTCGCCTCAGCAATGGGTCGCTTCCCCTTCAAGAGGGGTCAGCGCAGACAAGAATAGACCTCGCCCGGCTGATAATCCAAGGGAGGTCTATTTTTTATGGTCGACGATCGTTACAACGAGTGTTGCAAATGCGATCATTAAAACCATTGTCTCAAAAACAGACAGAGGCATCATCCCCTTTCGTTATAGCATATCGCAACACTACAACGACGGAATGCGCCGATCCCCCTTGAGAAAAACACGACTATTGCATGTAATCATTATACCACTGTCACGAACTATTCCCAAATTTTTAATGAGATATTTTCTTGTGATTTGTCAGAATATATTTGCCAAGAAACACGTTTGAAAAAATCACGGTCACTTCATCGTGTGGACAGTAATTTATCAAATTCAGACGGTATTCAAAAATCCTGAGAATTTCCTAATGTTTTAAAAAATGAATGAACATTTTTGCTTAATTACTAGTTTATAACAGAAATTAAGAAGAGAGGTAATTTTTTAATGAGGCGTTTATAAAGGGAAGGGTGAACTGTGACAAATATGATTTTCCAGCATAGTGTGATATAACATGATCGTAAAGAGGTGTATGCTTTTGTATCATTTTTATAGGCAGTGTCCTGAAAATCATTACCCTTATGTTATTCAGCCGGGAGATACATTAAATTTTATTGCAAATAGGCTGGAAGTTGTTGTTTCAAGAATAGTTGCGGCAAATCCTGGTATTGACCCATATAATCTTCGGGTAGGTCAAACGATATGTATCCCAGCCTGTCCACCCAATCATTTCGCATATATAATCCAGCCGGGAGATACATTATATCGAATATCACAAACGTTTAATGTAACTATTTCTAGCATATTAGAAGCAAACCCAAGTATAGACCCTAATTCTCTTCGGGTGGCTCAACGAATTTGTATTCCTTCAGCCTGTGCCTTGGTCAATCCTAATAATTAAAAACTACCTCATGCGAAAAGTCATGAGGTAGTACGCCACATAATATCACAGTTCCACTTGCAATGGTTATATACTGTCTAAACCATCGCTTCCCTTTTCGAAAATACGATCCTCCAAGCTACAAACGTTACAACCAATAAAATAGCCAGGTAGAGATAAACTCCAAACGGAATAATCGTTGCCAGAAAATGCAATCCGGCAAATAAGGCGACAAGAAACATGAGCAGGAAGTATTTTATCGAATTAGCGCCTTCTTGTGCTGACTCAAAGGCTTGAGTAAATGGAAACTCTTCATTATTGATTACCTTATACGCAATGAGTGTGTTTAATACCGCAGTCACAAAAACGATCATTAAATCAGGCAGAATCCGAAATGAAAAAATGGCAATGAACGCTACACAAAGAATCAAGTAAACCGGCACATAAAGTTTTACCAAAAAAGCTTTGAGTGTTGCACTATAAAATCGTTCCGTCTTTTTGATCGGTGTTACTTGAAAAACCCAAGCCCCTTTGTATTTCCCTGAGAACTTCAGCATATGTACAACGATACCAATAATAATATTACAAAAATAAATATTAAGGTAAACCCTGCTGGTAGCCAGTTCCGAAAACGATCCTGTATTTAATGCATTAAATACAAAAATAAACGGAAACACCAACGCCATCCCCAACGATGGATATACCTTCAGTTTAAATTCTCTTTCCCTGCCCATCATAATCTGTGAAAACCGGAAAAATAGTCTCTCTTCTTTGCTGGAACAAAGTAAACGCTCCCACAGGTTTCGGAAATTCCACCTTGATTTTTTTGTTTTCGCTGTATCTTCCATCAACTTTTGCAAGTTTCGTTCAAAAGTTGGCATGAGACGATAATAAACTATGATCGAAACAATTGGTACAATCAGCGTTAACAAGGATAGAATGATCATGACGGATGTATAGTTCTGATTCAACAACAATTCAAATGGGGCTGCAAACCAGATCGGCGGAATGAACACATGCCACCAGCTAAAATCATATGTGAAATTAAGATCGACAAAATCGAAAGCTCTTATCACGATTTGGTATCCCACAACAATACCGACTGATAAAAGGATTTGCACGTAGTTGATGATATCCTTTAACCGCTCCCCGCTGAAAAACCTTAATACAAAAATATAAACCATTGCAGTAAGTGCCATAATAAATAAAACCAGTAAAATAATCTCAACAAAAAACACAAGGAAATATGCAAAACCCTTTACAAATAACATGACAATAGCAGGAATAGCAATGAACGCACCTGTCAACATCGTCATATAAATCGTAACGTGGATAATTTTTGCAGCATTTACCGTTCTCGTATTCAGTGGTTTTGTATGTAAGATGGTTTTATCGCGAACATCCAATAAGACAGATGAAAAATCGGAAATCATCGATGTCATCAGAATAAACATGGTGATACCAAACATGATACTTGACTGAAACATATAATTTTCTCCCAAAAATAAAAATGGGATAAGAGCCAAACCATACAAAGCATAAATACCTAAAGATTTCAGGAACTGATTGCTATCTTTCTTTTTCGATGTACTGTTCGCAAAAATGGTTGGCACACGCCGCTGATCCATCGTTAGCTTGATTTGCAGGATTTTCCGCATTACATCATAGTCGATATTTATTGATCGAAATATGGATTGAAAAAGATCAAGGAATTTCAATGAACGGTAGTCATTCATTTTTCCTCACCATCCATAACAATATCAACGAATTTCTCAGCTGTGTGTTGATGCTCGTCAAAACCAGTTAATTGATTAAAGATCCCTTCCAACGATCCTTGTTTGCTTTGCTCTCTCAGTTCTTCGAAAGTACCATCAGCAGCAATTTTTCCATCGATGAGCAAAACAATGCGATTGCTGATCTTTTCGACTACATCCATAATATGGGATGAGTAAAAAATCGTTTTGCCTCTGGAAGCAAGTTGTTCCAGAATATCTTTAATGATCATAACGCTGTTCGCATCCAATCCACTTAGAGGCTCGTCAAGAAAAATCAGATCCGGATCATGTAACAAACTTGAAATGATCAACACTTTTTGCCGCATTCCTTTGGAGAAAGATGAAATTCGTGTATGGAATACGTCATCCATTTCGAATGCCCGCATCAGCTTTAGCGCTTTATCTTCAGTTAGAACTCGATCTATCCCGTATAATTCACCGATAAACGTCAAGTATTCACAAGCAGTAAGATTATCGTAAATTTCCGCGTTCTCTGCCACATAACCGATTTTCCGTTTGTATGTATGATTTCCGGCTGCAATGTTCCGCCCAAAAATTTCAACTTCCCCATCATATCCATCAACTAAACCGAGGATAATTTTCAATGTCGTACTCTTTCCCGCACCATTTGGGCCAATATAGCCGATAATTTGACCTTGGTATACGTCCAAATTGATTCCATCTAAGACTTGCTTTCCATCGAAATGTATGGTTACATTTTTTAGTGACAATACTCTTTCTTCATTACAATTGATAATCAACACCTCCATTTTGTATTATCAACCTATCAATCTGGTTTTTTATTGCTAGAGAAATCGTTGTACCTTTAAATTCTAAACACATCCAATATCCCTGCAAATCCTGTTGACACCAATAAGTTCCTTTCCTTCAAAAGACAACCGATAAATATCCGGCATTTCCAGCCCCATCCAAAAATCAAATCCATAATTGTTATTGAAGTAATTCATTATTAATACCATCAGATTACCATGTATCCCTATTACAATGTTTTTTCCATTATGTTTTTTCAATAATTTCCTTACCGCCCTGATACCTCTGTTTTGCGCAACAGTATTCGATTCCCCACCTTTCCAGTAAAAGTCAAAATTCTCCCAAAAATTTGAAATAGCTGTGGCAAAATCTTCTACCGGTGTTTCGGACAAAACGCGCTCTTTGAAATCACTTCCGATGATAATCTCTTTATCTATGTATTCGGCGATCCCTTGAACAGTTTGAATGGTACGCTTATACGGACTTGAATACACTTCGTCAATGTTCCCCGTTTTAAGCAATTCTGTCACCGTCTTTGCATCAATAAATCCCCGCTCTGACAATGGTCTCCCAATCTCATCCGGCGTATAAGTAGAATGAGCATGCCTGACAAAGTATAGGTTAGTCGACAATTTTACACCCCTCTATAGGTATTCAATATTTTAATTTTATAACTGTTCAAATTCCCCTATCATTTTCTCAAATTGATGCCCATCTTACAAATATAGTATATGAATGCAATCATAAGAAGTAATTTTTTGTGTTTAGACAGTATTTTTACCTTTTCGGACAGTATTTAGCCCTTTTTGGACAGTAAATCAGTTAAGTTCGCTAGTGAACAAGCCACTTTTTATCAAACATCATGAACTACCTACCTCTGTCCAAATGTCATCCTTGGCCTGACAAATTTTATAATTACCCGACGATGAAAAAAGAAAACCTCCAGTTGAAGGTTTCCTCCGTAATTCCTTAAACATCATTACCATTCTGACGTGCTTCCTGCATTTGTTGTCGTATATCGTGCAGCTGTTCATATGCTTGCTGAAATTGCGGGTTCTCCGTTGCTTCAGTTCCTGCTTGACTTTGCGCATTTTGTAATTCCTGTTCCGCTTGCTGCAACTGCTGATGTGCTTGCTCCAATAGTTGATGGTCTGATCCTTGTGCCCCCAGAACAGCCTCTCTGGCATCTTGTATTAACTGGCTCGCCTGTTGTAATTGTTGATCCAGGTTCTGTTTTACCATTAATTACCCTCCAATAATGCATGATGAATTATATTGTTCCCCCGGATTTTTCGATTTATGTGTTCTATTCAATAGGATCTTGAATAACATTCATTCTTTTTATTAGCCCATCGCAATCTAAACTTTCTTTAGCTGACTGATAATTATAGTATCCCTTTTCAAGCCACTCTATCCTTTAAGAAATGGGTATAAAAAACAATAAGCATAGACATATACTTATCCACGCTCGTTATACAGTGATGAGGTAATCTTTAGGGTGTAATGGCTCTTCCTCAGTTGATTCATCTATAGCTATAGCCATTTATTTGGCACATTAGTTCATCATTATATTTTCCGCCTACGGAGCGGTTTTAACATAAGGTCAAAATATCCTTTGGCTTTTCAAAAATATATTGAGCATGTTCAAATTCCGAACGGCTTTTGGCTCCCCACAAAGCCAGCCCGAAGTCTACCCCAGCAGCGTTAGCACATCTCAAATCATAAATAGAATCTCCTATATAGATAGTTTCTTCTGGTCGACAGCCCATTAAATGCAGTCCAAATTCCAATGGATCAGGATTCGGTTTATGTTTGATTGTATCATCCGCACTGACAATTGCTTGGAAATGATGCTCAATCCCCAAATGATAGAATCCGCTTTGCAATTCTTCTCTTGTTTGCGAGGTTACGATCCCTTTTTTCGGCAATTGCGTGATCACTTCCAGCATGTCGGGAAAAATGGGTACATTTTTCATAAACGGCTTTTCTCTAGCCGCCCAAGATTCCAAAGTTGTTGGGATATCGGCAATATTTAGTATTTCCAGTGTACGCAGCCCGGGAATACCAAGTGCAAAACGCAATTCCCCAATTTCCTTCTCGATACCTTGTGCTCTCAGTGTATCCTGTAACGCTTTTAGACCGATTTGTTCTGAATCAATGATTGTACCATCCAGATCGAAAATGAATGTTGTGTACATGAAATCATCCTTTCTCATTCATTGTTTAGAATAGGATAAAGGATGAAATGCATTTCAGGTCAATACCTAAATGGAGGAACGATGAATAATTTGATAAGGAATTTTTATTTTTTGTTTTGATTTTTCAATTGCCAGTTGGAAAGCTTGCTCGCCTACTTTTATAAGTTGGTGGTCAACCGTTGAGATGCCAAAAGCTACCCCCATTGGCTGGTTTTCTTGTCCTAATAAAGCCAGGTCATTGGGGATATGCATGCCAAGGGATACAGCATATTGATAAATACCCGTTGCAACTTCATCGCCGTTTGCATAGATGGCGGTAGGCTTTTCTTTCAGTTGCAAAAGTTTTTGGGCAGCACGGTATCCATCCTGAAGGGAATAACAGCTTGAAATGACGTATTCGCTAGGTGGTTTGCCAAAAACATCCTCATATGCGGTAAATGTCTGGATCGTACTTTTACTTTCCATTCCTCTTGCTGTTGTAAAGGCTACTTTCTCGTGTCCATTCTCCTTTAATAAATGAAAGGCATCTACGTATGAAGCGTATCTGTCCATGTAAGAGCAGCCTATCTCCGCATGATCGGTGTATTCACATGAGATGATAGGTCCATATGTCGTAAACGGCGTAATTGCCCCCCATACATTAGATCTGGATGTAATTATAATCGCATCAAGCATTTTGGTTTGTAGCATGGAAAGATATTCGAGTTCTTTTTTAGCATCATATCTTGTCGGCAAAACCAGAACGGAATATCCGTGTTCGATAGATTTATTGAGAGCGCCATGTAACATTTGGTCAAAAGCCTGGTTATTGTTATATGGAATAATAACGCCGATTTGTTTTGTTTCGCCACGTATTAAATCAATTGCATTTCGGTTTGGTGTATAATTTAGTTCATCAATGGCGTTTTTTACAGCACGTCTTTTTTCATCGGAAACATACTTGTGATTATTTAACACACGTGAAACGGTAGTTGCCGAAACACCCGCCTTTTTAGCAATATCATGTATATTGGCCATCTAAAATCCCCCCTTTTTGCGATTTTTAACGGTATCATAGTTTACGTATCTAACACTATTGTAGCAACAAAACGGTATTATACATAGGTCTGGGGTAACGGAATTGGTGAAAAACTGTTTCAGGGGAAATTTGATCAATTACTAAAAAAAGCATATTTCTACCTTATATAGAGGTACTGTTGTTGTGAAGCTGAGATTTTAGGTAATCATTTTTTGAAGAATATCAAAAAATTTCTTACTAGTGCGTGTTCTAAAGGAAGGATAAAAAGGACCTGCTGTTCGAGGCTGCGCCGCATAAGAAAAGACTTAACTATTCTTGGGCTCTGTTCTTCAATCATTTCAATAAGCAAACAAAAAAGCCTCCCTAAGTATACTTGACAGTTAAACTGTACTGAGTACCTAGAGAGGTTTTTGTGAGCTCATCTGTTGAGCTCTGTGCATGAACAAGCTCTAACCATTGCTATGATTCCGATTGGGCTCGAACCAACGACCTCCACCCTGTCAAGGTGGCGCTCTCCCAGCTGAGCTACGGAATCGTATTTATATACACGGTCAAAACGGCGGTATATCAACGTTTACTTTAACGGCAAGTCAACCGAATATGTCACACGTTTTAATAGTATTATAGCAATAAGTCCGCCACCTGACAAGCACTAATTTCGCACCCAACGGACAATCATCCGCCTAACCGTTTCTAATTTCGTCTGAGGCCGTTATGACAACGCCTATTCTCATGCTCCGAAAATTTCGTACAAAATTGAGATATTTCTGCCATATATTTACAGTAGTAGGCGTAAAAAAAAGGCGGGCCACCCGTAGGCAACCCGTTTAACGTTTTCTATTACCTTACCGCCCCCATACGCCTTTTTCGGAAACTACTCCGGTTCTGTTCTTCCGTTATGTGCGGTGTAACTGCCTTCCCGACTTTACGTCCGTCTAGTTCTACGATCATATCCTTTTGCTTGCGTAACTCATACGACTGTACACGTAATTCGCCGCGAATCTCGCCTAATAGCGCCGTTACCGTATTATTACTATCGGATTGTCCGCTAAGGGAAGTTGCCGGACGGCTTGCGTAATTCCCGGAAGCATAGGCGTACTTCGGTGTGCTAATCGTCGTACTTGGAATGTCCGGCATAGCTGCGCTTGCTAGTCGATTTCCTGCGCTGGATACTGCTTTATTCATGCGATCCATTCCGACAACGAAACCTTCTCCGGTATAGCGTCCGATTTCTGCGAACACTTTCGACGGGGAGTGTATTCCTAGCATATTTTTCGCCCAACTAATAGCGCCGTTAACTACGTTTCCGATTGCGCCTGTTAGACTGAATTTCGAATTCCGGATTCCGTCGGCTAGTCCGCTAATCATGTCAAATCCAATACTCCGTAAGCTGACGCGCTCGAGGAAACTCTCGGCATTCTCCCATCCTTCCTTCACTTTGTCCTTAACGTCGCCCATCTTCTCTTTTATAGCGCCGGGTAGATCGCCAAATTTTTTGGACGTCCACGTCTTAACCTTTTCAAGTCCGCCGGAAAATTTCGATTTGATCGTCTCCCACTTCTCGGAAACGGCGTCCTTAGCTTTTCCCATTGCGGAAGAGATAGCGTCCTTAGCTGCGTTAAACTTCTCCGATGTCCACGACTTGACCTTGCCTACGGCGTCGGACGTCCAGTCCTTAATAGCGTTCCACTTGTCGGAAATGAAGCCGCCCACTGCTCCGAAAATTTCCTTCGTTTTGCCCCAGATTTTATCCCAGTTCTTGAATATAACGGCTGCTAGTTCCGCAACGATTCCGATAACTAACCCCATCGGTCCGCCTGCAAGCCATTTCATTTTTCCGCCTATTTTCGTAACCCACGGAAGCACCTTTCCGATCGTCGTACCAACTTTTCTAATTAACGGCCATAGCTTCGTAAATACACCTATTGCAAGCGTAATCGGAGGCGCAAGCAACTTGAAAATTCCGATCGCAACCGGAAGTATTCCGACTAGCTTTGCGATAAGATCGTTGTTCTTAAGCAATTCTGTTGACCATACGAGGAATTTGTTTGTCAGATCGAGGATTTTCTCTGCGACCGGAGCCATCGCTATACCTAACTGTACAAGGAACTGCGTAAGGTTTCCGATCAACTCCATAACTTTCGGGCCGTTTTCCTTGACGTAGTTTAGGAAGTTTTGAAACGCTTTGTTATTTTCGAGTGTGGCCGCCCATTCGCGGAACCTCTCGGACATGTTTAAGAACCCTTGCATAAACGATTTTGCTAACGGATCGAACGCAACCATCATATTTGCGAACCCTGCGGCAAAGTTCCCTACGCCTCTAACGAGTTTGTCAAGGTAAGGCGCGGCTGTTGCGTTTACCCAATCGAAAAATGCTCTCATGTCTGCGGCTTCTAAATTGCGGTTCAAGGCGTCCATAAGCCGGTTTCCCATGTCTGCTACGCCTTGTATTGCCGGCTTTAATTTCGTTAGAAGCGTTTGTGCCGTCTGCATCGACTTGTTAAAGATTTGTAGAACCGGCTTTTCGAATTCCTTCGCAAACTCCTTATAGAAGTCGGAAAATTTCTTCATGTTTTTGAGCGTATCCTTCTGCGTATCTGATAGTCCGGCATACACCTTGTTTAATTCTGCGGTTGCCTTCGTTAATTCTTCCGGCGTTTCCGCGTTTGCGATCGCTTCTTGCGCCTTCTTAACCTTCTCTTGTGCCTTGAATACGCCGGTAAGTGCCGGAACCGCAACTGCTGCGAACCCTGCGGAACCTATTCCCGCGGAAGTTAACGCGGAAGCAAGCGCTCCTGCGCCTCCTGCGGTAGAGGCTAGGATAGGCGATAACATCGGAAGTGCCGTCCATATTCCGCCTTGTATCATACTCCGACTAATCGTGTTAACCGTCTCAAGTTTACGCGCTAACTTGTCGAATCCTCCGCCTCCGAACGTCTGCACCTTGACGGGGACATAATTCGGAATAGCCTTCGCTTTCCGGTTGATTGCGTCAAGTTTCCGCTCTGCTTCCTTCGTGTGTGCGTCTATGTGCAAGTCCTGGTCAACGCTTACCCGTCTTGCTATACGGTTGATATTTTCGAGTTGACGTTCTAGCTTCTTATGCGTTTTCGTGAAATTATCCAGAGCGCGTATTCTATAGCTGATTGATAGCTTTTCCGCCATTCTTTAATCTCCTTTTCGTTTAGAACCGTTGAATCGTTAAATACTCGGCCGTTGTACTCAACAATTCGTAATGTTCCGTTAATTTGTCGTAAATAAAAAGACGCTCGATGATTATGAGCGCCTAGTCCTTCAATATTCGATACCTTACAGTTATCCCTTGCGTTCCCCGGATAGGGTGCGTACCGATGATAATTCCGCCTTGCTGTTTAACGGCTTCGGTAAGTTCCGTTAGTTCTTCGCTAGTGTTTACGTTTTGTGAAGACTCTACGATCGTTTTCGCCTTTTCGGCTGCTTCTTTTTCAAACGGTGTCGCGTGTTGTTCTCCATATTCGTTCATATTAAAAGTCATTCTATCGCCTCCTTCCTGCTATTCTCCGGATTATTATGCAAATGTTAGACTCGCAATAGCCGGATCAATCGTAAATTTATCGACTAATTGCGTTTGTACAGTATCAGATAGCGTGAAGCCTTCGGTAGCTACCGTCGCACTTGCCGGCTCGTATTCATTTGCGACAACTGACGCTATTACCTCGTCTAGCGCCTTCTCTACGAATGAAACCGGATTGCCTGCGACTAGCGTACTTGTCGTAAAATCTGTTCCGCCTTCCACTTCGATATACGCGTTCATGCTACGATACGGGCTTACGTGCGGATGCCTTCCTGCATAATTCCTGATTGTTACGGTAATATTTGCGTTCATTCTATCGTCCCCTTTTCGATATAGTTTATTTGGCGGAATATAGCGTCCGCCCTCGCTTTCGTCTCTTTCGTCCAGTCTCCTAAAGCTACGCCCCTCCTACGGTCGCGAACGTAGTGCAAACGGAGCAAGCGATTCTCTTTTAGTAACTGCTGACGTTAACCGGCCTTTGCCTGCGCTTTGCCCTCCGTTTTGTGTCGTACTCGATCGTAATAGAACCCGGAAGCTGTCCCGCAACTTTTTCGCTTAGTAAATCCATGTTTCGGATGTCGAGTACTTCGTTCACTAGTTCGCGAGTACTTACCCCTTTTGCTCCGAATTTCTCCGCCTTTGCATCTATTTGCGATAGAATACCGGACAACTGTCCTTGTAGTGCTGTTTTCTCGGCATCGCTTAAATATGTTATATCGTCGCTCGCTTGCATAATGATCGTCTTTAAGTCCGCGGTATTCGATACACTTGCGATATTTAAAGCGATTCTATTCGCCATCTGTTCGGCGGTCTGTCTGTCCGATTCACTGACACGGATAGTCGCCCGTGCAGCTTTCGCTTTTGCGTCGGCTTGCATCTGTGCGCGTTCCTGCTCCCATTCCGCTTGAATCGCCTTTGTTTCCGCCTCGTATTCGTCCCACGCCTTTTTTAGTTCATAGTCCTTTACCTCTGACGTCCATAACGGCGAATCGTTCTTTTTAATGCGTGCTACTGTCTTATCGTAATTAGACGTAAGCTGCTGCGCTTTTTGACGATAATCGCTGTAACTTCCGTAATCAACTTCAATCGCATTACCTTCCGCTTTCAACTGCTCCAATTCATGGCGTGGTACTATTTCATCGTTAACTACTGTGTGCTGATCGTACTGCTTGTGTGATTTGAATAAGAAATATCTGTTTTCCATTTGCAAAACTCCCCTTTGATTTATTTTTTCCCTCGAATCTTGCCTTTTTCTTTTAGTCGCTGATAAGTTGATCTACCCTTTTCCTCTAGGTTTGTTGTCTTTGGTGTCTGCCTGGCCCCGTTACCGGGATTAGGATCGGCATATTCTTTTTTCGGCGGAATTTCCGCTTTTAGGTCGATAAGTGCTTTCTGTATTTCCCCATCTGATTCTCCGGAAAGGTGCTTCTTGTATCGCTGTACTTGCATTTCGTTATATCCTGCGTTAGTAAGTAACGTCTCTTTCTTCGTTTCGATGGCCTGTTTGCGTTGGTCGTCAAGTTCTTTTTGTAAGTCCTCGTATAGTTCGCGGTACTTCTGTTCTTCGTCCGTGTCAAATAGTTCCGTTTCTTCTTCTGCCATTTATAAAACATCCTTTCAATTTTATAGATTTGTAGCTTATCTCGAAAAAGGCCGCCAAACTGACTTTCTTTGTGACGGGTCCGCGTATGCCTTCGGTTTCTCTTGCAAGTCCTCCGCCAACTCTAACGCTTGTTGTTCGATCTCGGCTTGATCTTCGCTATTAATATACTTCGCGTAGCGCTCTGCCTGGTCAATCGGTACGCCTGCGTCAATGAGGCTTTTCTGCTTCAATACGCTGTAATACCGCTCTTTATAGCTTAGCCCGTTTTCGTCTCGCTCACGTTCGTTTTTCTTTTTTTCCCGTGCTATTCGTTTCTGTATGATCTTATCAACTTCCTCCTGCGTGAATAGTCGTTCCTCTTGCATTTCTTCGCTCATTTAATCGTCTCCCTTTTCATTATTTTCGTTTTCTATTTCCTCTTCGTAAATTCGCTGTATCGCATAATGCTGCCCGTCCGGGAATACTTCGGTTACATTCGATTTCCTCAGTAAGGCATCGGCAAATAACAGACGACATTGTTCGAATTTATGCCGGTACTTGCTTCCGTACATTTTCACGCCCTCAACTTCGCAGAAGTCCGGAAAATTGACTGCGCTAACTGTCGCATATTCATTCGCATGTAACCGGGCAAGGATATACTCTGCGATATATTTCGCCCTTTCCTTACGTGATAAGCGTTCCGGAGCATGGAGCGAATGAATCTCGTATGTCTTTTGTCCTTTAAACCGAATTAACCCGAACGCGGTTTCCGTTGCGTCCTCCGGCGGTGTTTCGCTGTATACGTACCAATTTGACTTAACTTCGCGAGGAACACGGCCATATCCGTATCTGTTTTGGTAATCCTCGTATGATCCGGAATAATCCGGCATGACTAGCTTCAATGGTCCGGACATTTCAATCGTCATGCTATCGACAATCGCAAATACGTCAGTTTCTACTCCCTGGCGCAATGTCGCTTTATCGGAATTGGTTATCGTGAAGCCTTCCGGATTGATCGTAAGAGTAAGACCGGATAGCAGGCGCGATCGTTTCCCCTCGCGCGTTTCGGCGACAAGGAAACTTGCGGATTCTCCCCAGCTCGAATAGTCGTGCTGCGTGTATATGCACTTCAATTAATCAACCCCTAATTGTCACGTTTTTTGGCTCCTTCCGAGCCGTTTTTCTGTACCATATTGACGTTATTTCGGGAAAATATGGACCTCTCGCGCAATTATCTTTTCTTTTGTGATACGTTACCCACTTCGCTTCAATTCTCGCGGATTTTGCCGTATTTTCCGTTTTTAGCGTCATGCCAATTTCCTGGCTTCTACGTTGAATCTCCGCTCTGCTTGGCGCTTGTCTTTCGCCGGAATAAGATACTTTACCGCGAGTATCTTTCCGCTGGCTTTTCGTTGCTCTCCGATAATCCGCCACGTGTCCGCCTTTGTGCTGCGCTTGATGTTTCGCATAAGTCGTTTGTCGGAAGTAACTCCAAGTAAATGCGCCGTGTCCGCGTAGTACAAATCATTCTGTCTCTGCTTCATAGTACGTCCTCCCCTTCGGAAACAATCGCTCGTACCTTGTTTATGAATCCGTTATCGTCGTATGATTTCGCTATGATTTTCGCGTCCGAGTCGATTATCTTCGGAATTAACTTGGCATCAGTCGTTTGTATTAATCGCTGTCCGTCGCCTAGATCGTCAATGATCGTCGGTTCCTCCGTTCGTACCGTGATAAGGCGGTTAAGCGCGTGGAGAAACTGGCGAATTGACATTTTTCCGGAATAGTGGGCGTCAAGTAGCTTCTGCGATTGGTCCGTAATATTCATCGGCTAGCACCTCCGATCATCCGGTCCAGTCGCGCCAACATTTCCGCAATCTCCGCTTCGATCGCCTTGCTTTGCTCGATTGCTTGCTGCATTACTTCCATAAATTTTCGTTGACTTTCGTTTTCCATTCGATTCCTCTCCGTTCTGTTCGTTTTTTGTGCTACTTCGGTTTAACTTGTAAGTCTAGTTCGCGTGTCAATTGGTCTACCACTGCGAATATTTCGCGGGTAACGTGTATCTCTCCGTTTTGCTGTAATAAAGCAAGTCCGACCAACATCGTTGCTAGTGCGTTTGTATCTGAATGTACGCTCAATTCGTTTCCCCTCCGTTCTTCTCGTATGTGTGTGATTCCGTTTTCCTCCGGCGTTGGAAAGACGCCCTCATCGGAAAAATGGCATAATAAAAAGCGCTAACCTCGTTTGTGGCTGCGCCTTTGCTATACTTTACTTAACTTTTCAATTAGCTTAGTTAACTCTTTCACTTCCGTTGTTTCATCTCCGTATTTCTTTCTTATTGAATCCCGATACACCCTCAATGCTGATAAAATTATAATTAATTCTTGGCCCTCTATTTTTATTTCCATATTATCGTCCTCCTAAAAGTGTTGGTTTTCGGTACTAATAACTTATTTATATCTATATATTACTTAGTAACGCCTAGTACGAGTAATACCTATTATCCGGTATACGCGTCATGCGCCTTCCAACGGTTATCAAACTCATAGCGTTTAACATGTCTACGAATTTCCTTCACGTCACATAGCATAAGCGCAACCTCGATTAAGTCGTTATCTTTCGTAACCTTGACGGAGACCTCGTTATGTTCCGGCTTGTTGATTGCTAATCGGTACTTGTTAGGTTTAAATCGTGCTTGGCCAACTTCTTTACTTAGCGCATGGTCAATCTCGCCTTTCCGTTTGTATTCGATAAAACCACATTCGACTAGCTTTTTAATTGCGTTTTCGACGGTCTGGCGCGACTTCGTACCTATCATCTGCATGGCGGTATTAATCGTCAAATAGAACGTATTACCATACCGTTTGCTAGTGACTAACATCGCATATGCAAGCTGTTTCTGCCGGAATGTTCCGCAATCTAGTACCGATAGAATTTCAGATTTATAGATTGTTAACGGTCTGTCCGTACCCATGATTGTTTTATCGTTATCATATACATAGTCAACTAACCTAGTCGCTTCGGACTCCCAATAATCCGGTGTGCTTCCTTTGCTGAAATATTCTCGTGGCGTCGCAAGTAACACGTTCATTATGGCGCCCACTGATTCCTCGCGCTCCCACCCTTGCGAGTTTCCGAAACATGCAAGCGTGTATGTTGCTTTATGCCGGGAATTACTCTCCGTAAGTCTTCCGACTTCAAGTATCTTAGCTGCCTTGTGAAGTGCGTCGGACAAGTCGATCGCATTAACCGATATATCCGTACTAGCTGTGATTTCCTCAAATTCCGTTATTTGTTCGTCGGTCAAGTCGATCCGCGAATCCGTGACAAACTCGACTTGTATCGGCTCGATGTCCAGTAAATACGCGTAAGATTCCGACTCACTCAACGGCTCTAGCGTTTCATTATTGACAAACAAGCACCTATTACCCGTTTTTTGGTGAACGCCTAACGGCAACTTTACGCCCTGGCTCCATGTCGGCCGGAACTCGACCTGCCCTTCCGGGAGCTCCCCAACGCTGACAAGTACGTCACGATAAAACTGTTGTAAGGCCTCGACCTTAATCTGTCCGCTAAAAAATAAGTCTACGTGATAGCCTTTGTTGCCCGAATAGCTGACGTGTATATCCTTACGCGGTATATCTGCTTCCGTTTCTAGTACGTCAATTAGTTTTAACGCTATCCAACGTGACATCAACTCGTTATTACAATCGACGTCGAACGTTATAAATCTGCTAACGAATCCTCCTGCGAATACTCCGTAAGTAAGATCGCCTTTTAAGTGCGTCCTAATCATACTATCGTTAAATTTCGTTACCTTGTTCCCTGGCGCATAGGATAACGTAATGTATCGACCTTCCGGGAACTGTACTAAATATTTCCTTCTCGTTTGAATGTACAACTCGTTAAATTTCTTAACAAGCTGTTTCGTTGGCTGTTCCATAAGTTAACGACTCCCCTTTTTTCTGTACTTGGACAACTCTTCTTCTAATTCTTCGCTGTTATTGAATACGAATACCAATTTCCCAGGACGTTTATGTGACGGCTCGATATAGACTAGCGGGAAGTCCTTCGCCACTAAATCGTTTGCTACCCTTAAACTTAAAATGCATTTGTACTTTTCCATGAATAAACATCTCCTTGTTTGAATGTGTTGGTTTTCGGTACTAATAACTTATTTATATCTGTACATACCGTAAGTAACGCCTGCCCGCAACCTACTCCGCCGCGGCCAGATACTTTACGCTAATCCCGCGCACTTCTTCGATAAACTCAGCGCCAAATTCGATATACAACCGCGTAATGATATACGGCTGTATCGACCGTTCTTCCGCCTCGATCTTCTGAATAAGCTGGCGGGATACTCGTAGCCTGTCGCCCATTTGTTTCTGTGTCAGTCCGGCTGTTCTCCGGATGGTTGCGAATAACTTTCCGTTCATTTCGTAGCCTCCTTGTATTAGTTTTTAGTAACTTCGATATAAATTGCTACTATTAGCGATATTAAAAAACGCCTGCCGCCACGTTAACGACAAGTTATGTATTGATTACGTTATCTCTCTATAAAGATAGGACACAAAATTAATCGCTATGTGGTATCCAAACGTAAACTTTTTCCGGTGGACATTCCGCGGTATTCCTCTATAAAGAATAACCGTTAAATTAACCGTAATGCACATATTGACAACGAAATTATTAACCTTCCTATACAGATAAGACAACTAACGCGGTGTAACGTGGTACTATCGGGGAAAATAAAAGTATCTCCTATATAGATAGGACAACTAAACGCCTGTAATATCACTACCATCCGTCAATTGTAACGAAATTGTAACATTACCGTTCACATTTTCGACACAAGTTAGGATAGCGTCATACCCCTTCATATAGATAAGCCATAAAACCGCCTGTAATGTCCCTGTCATCCGCAAACTTTTTTCGAAAAAGGCGTAGAAGTACACGTTTTTGCGTACCCCTTGCGCCAATTTTGGAATAATACTTGACAACGGCATAAACCGCCCTCGAGTATATTGACGATTTACTGACGCCAAAATAACGCTAATCCGTAAAATTACCGGAAAAACCCGGCAACCTCCGCCAAAAGGTTCCGGGAAGTCCGGGCCATTCCTTATGCAACCGACAAGGCAACATAAATAAACGCTAACATCGCGATGAATCCGAGTAAGCAAGCTTTGTCCGTGCCATCTAACCGCTGTAATTCCGCCTTAAAGTATGATATAATCCGCATAAGGTTAACCGCCTTTCCGGCCCTACCTGCGCCAACAGGCGGGCCTAGTTTAATCCGCCGGATACTACGCCAATAGTTCCGGCAATATTATTCGTCCAGGTAGCGCCAACTACCCGGACAATTTCGTCTGGTATCGCTAACTACCAGACTTCGACGTCGCTAACCGTCGAATGATTCCGCCTTGACGGGAAGTGCGCCAACACTTCGCAATCCGTCGGGGTATTCTTATATAAACCGCCGTACTTCGTTCACCATTTCCGCTATTTCCCCGTCGTTTAAATCGACTCCATCCGTACATTTATCGACGATATGTTCAGGAATGCTATGCAGAATGAAATACCTCCGGATTAATTCGTCCTGTACTTCCGCGAATTCGTATAGCCACTGATTTTCCGATATTCCGTAAGCATGCCTTCGCGGATCAACCCGTAAACGATCGTACCATCCGATTAATTCCAGGTTACCGACGTTCTTTGTTCCGAAATTACCTTCGTAGTAACCGTAGGTACCGGTTCTTACCTCGATACTATCCTCGGAATGGGCGATCCATTTCGGTTGTTCCTTCGCCGTTAGTTCCGCCGTTGTTCCGTTTTCACTTATCCAAATTGCGTTTGCCATGTGTAATCGTCTCCTTATCGAATATTTTCCGTTTGTTTGTCCGTTAATCTAACTTAACTTTCGGATTCATTAACGTGTAAAGCATGTTCTC
Source organism: Virgibacillus dakarensis (assembly GCF_900155625.1). NCBI lineage: Bacteria > Bacillati > Bacillota > Bacilli > Caryophanales > Bacillaceae > Virgibacillus > Virgibacillus dakarensis. Next base: position 645,825 of record NZ_LT732553.1, on the reverse strand, counting down.
TATTTCCTCCGCCTTTTCGTCGCGGCGCTGCATCTTGTATGCTGTTGCCCCCTTTTGCATGGCGCTGACTAGTACCGCGGCTTCTTCGAAACTGACCGTTATAGTGATTTGTTTTCCGTTGTTCACGGCGTGCATGTGATCGCCTCCTTTCCCGACACGTTAAACGTGTTATGTATAACGTTAAAAGTATAACGTATTTTGATTATATAACGTTTAAGGTAATACGTCAATAGAAAAACGGAAAAAGTTTTACGAAATTATTTTGCTAGTATATAATGGAAATAAATAACGAAAGTGGACGGGAAAGGACGGTGATTACGAAATGAAGGCGACGGTTAAAATAACGTTAGATGAAACGATTAAAAAAAGTAAGGGTGAACTCACACGGAATAAGATCGCGGTACAAGGTAGAATCAGACCCGCGACTATATCCGAACTATGTAACGGAAAAAGCAAGTCAATAAGTTTCGATACATTGACGCGGATACTTGACGCCATGAACGAAATAAACCATCAAAACGGCGGGAAAAAACGTTATCAGATAGAGGACGTTTTAACGGTTGAATACGTTGATAGCCAGGCGGAATAGTCTACGTCCTGTTTCGCCCTTTTTCTTCGTCCAAATTTCCGACAAACCAACGTAATGTGTAAAGTAAACTTTACGTTTAAAATTCCGGTACATTTTTCGTGCATATAATAGAAGAAACTCGGAATTGTTCGGATATGAACGGCCATAACGGGTATACTACGTTATACACACGGTACTATATATGGACGTAAGTAACGATAATAACGCTATATGTAGTACGTTGTATGCCGTTAAAATGTGCGGTAAAATGTGCGGTAATGTGTGCGAGTGTGTAGCGAATAGGTGACGAGATATGTCCGCATGTGATCCGGCAACCCGTTCACCAGGCGTCCACTCCGCCAAGATCGAGGGGTAATCGTCCGAATAGTCGGAATTAAGCGGATTATAGGCGCAATTCGAGCGGATGTTCCTACGTAAGTGAGCGCCATTTACCCGCTATTTAACGACATACGGATAGGCGAAATAGAACGTATGTATCTGTAATTAGTTCCGATAATAAAAAATTATGTAAACGCGGTTTGCCCTAATGCAACACGTATAAACCTTATCATACCAACGGTTATAGACGTTTTAATAATAATAACGTAACACATTCCGGAAGTACCAGGGTATCCGACGGACAATAACGTCTTATAAACGTTGCTATTACGCCATTTCACTTACGGATACCCCGCACGGGTATACCCTCGCAATCATTAACGACCATTGTCCGGTTGATTGCGAATTGTACGAATATTCATGCCCCCGGGGCGGTCAAGCGTTCGCGGCTTTGCCGGGTATCGTCTGATTGCGTACAAAATTTCGTACATCGAACGTCAAATATAGCGGAATCCACTCGGAACCCTTCCGCCCAACGCAAGCGGATTCCCTTCCGCAAAAAACGTCCTGGCGCAAGCTAACGTCCCTACTCCGAAAAATTTCCGGCAAAATTTTTTAAATGTCGGCCAATTTCGTGATAAACTGTACGTATACCACAAGGGGTGATACGATGGAAAATGAAAAGGAAATACTTAACTTGCTCCGTCAGTGCTCCGCGGACATGGAAATGATTAAGGCGTACGTATCAACGGTCAAGGCCAACGTTACCGGATCAGAGGCGGAAATGGCAACGATCGAATCGTATCTAACTACGATGAAGGAGGACATTGCCGATTTAAAGCGCGGGCAAGTCGCCCTCAAGGAACAACTTACGCGACAACCGCCTTACACTCGCGTATAAATAGCCGTCTAACGAGCGTACAGTGCCGTCTTTGTATCGTTTAATACAATCGGCTAAACACGCCTTAAACGCTTCTGTATGCGCTTCTATGCGTGTTTTAGACGTTTTGGCGCGAAAGATAATACCGACGTATCTCCGCAACTCTTTTCCGTAGAAGAACGGACTTAGGATGTCGTACAATGGTTCCGGAATATTGTTACGGATTGCATAGCGTTCGACTATTTCGCTTCCTGCGGTATCTAATACGTATTTGTAATAGTGTTTGCGTAAAGGTTCACTTCCGCGCTTGGACGTTCCTTCCGTTGTCCTCCGTGCCTTCTCGTCCACTGCGCGCTCTGTCATTCGCTCGGACAAATAAGGAAGTATACGGTATATATTCGCTCCATCTCCGCCCGATTTCTTCCGACTGGTTCCGACCTTCTCGACGATTCCTAACGCCTCCAATCGTCTTATAACACGTCTTACGGTTCTTTCCGACTTCTCTACGCCTTGCGCGATGGTTGCGACTTTAAGGTGGCTTGCGCCGGAATACTTGACGCTATAACGGGAGATGAATCGTAAGATATTCCGATCCGTTGCGTTAAGTGCGTCCTGGTGCGCCTTTTCGTGCTGTGTGACGTTATGGTTAAGTTCTTGCGTACTGTTGAAGGTTGCGTAATCTGATAAGTACGATAAGTTCGACATAGTTCCGTTGCCTCCCGGTTATAGAGGCGCATGCATCACGAATATACGTTCGATTACAAGGTTACAACGAAATAAGCCTTGCAATTTCCGAATTTTTGCGATAACATAACTAATAAGGTAGGCGTTATGTATCGGGTTGTATATCCGTTGCATGCGCTCTTTTTTGTTTTATAATCTCGTTTTCCGCGGTCTGCTTAACTTGTCCGCAACCTTATTAATCGGCGAATGCTTCGTATGTTCATTCTGTACCGCTTCATTCGATAAATGGGTATAGCGTAGTACCATGCGTAAGTCTGCATGACCTAGTAGCATTTGCAAGTGTCTTATACTTCCGCCATCTTCTAGGAACAACGTTGCTGCCGTATGCCGTAATAAATGTGGGTGTATATTCTTCTTAATTTTCGCCTTGTCGCCATACTCGTTTAGCCGTTTTCTAAATTGATCGCGGTCTATCGGCTCGCCGTAGTTTGTAAGGAATACATACTCGCTGTTAAAATCGCCATTTGCAGCTATTAACCGTTTCACTAGTTTCGTTGTCGCCGGTCTTAGCGGTAATGTCCTCGGCTTCCGACTCTTTGCGATACTCGCCGGAATGGTGACGGTATTATGTTTCAAGTCAAAATTACGTTCTTTTAAGTTTGTCGCTTCGCTTATCCGCATCAGTCCGTCAATAAGGACGTACATAAGAGTATGATCTCGGAATCCCGCGTACATGGACCTATCCGGCGTCTTTAGTAAACGCTTTAACTCGTCTAGCGTTAACACTTCGATTTCCTCTAGCGGATTGGGCAAGTTCTTAACGCCGTTTGTCGGATTACTTGCCGTTATTTCTTCCTCGTACAGACAAGTAAACATAGTCCGCAACGTTTTTAATCGAGTGTTTATCGTACTTGGCGCCAATCCTATTTGACGTTGCTTGTCCGTCTTATACTTGTGACCTTCGAATGTTACGATCTCATTCCGCATGTATGTAATATAATCGCGGAATATAGTCCGATCTAGATTACTGAATAACGGCTCTATACCTCGTTTATCCAAATACTTGACGAAATAAGAGTAATTGTCCTGGTATTGTCCTAGTGTCCGTTCCGATCGACCTTCTGCGACTTTAATCGAATAAAACGTTTTAAATAAATCGTCTAACTTATCGTCTAATCGCATTAAAAAAGCACACCTCCTATAATCGGAATGTGTGCGACATTATCAGTTAACTATCTCGGTATATGATCGAAATTTTAAACCGCTACTTTGCGTACAAGTCAGCGCTCTTATGTCAACGCAAAAAAGCGCCAAAACGCTGTTATATCAACGTCTTGACGCGTATGTAATCCGTAGAAAGCTGTCAAGGTGGCGCTCTCCCAGCTGAGCTACGGAATCGTATTTATATGAAACTACTGACTCCTTTACTATATAGAACAGACTAAATCCTGTCAATAAAAAAGTGCTTTTCCCATCAAAACAGACCAACATCATCTTGTACCCTCTTCGTTTGACAGAAAAATTAATCCCCGAAATTGAAACCCTTTTCGTCTCCATACGCTGATTTGTATCAACTTCTATTTAATAGAATACTATCCTTCTTATATCCCGCTTATTGACGTTCGAATCCGTACACGATTAACATGTTCCGCGGGATTTTGCAGAGAGATTGACGGTTTGGAGCCAAAAAGCAGAAAAGAATAAGCCAAATAAATTTCGTTACATCTCTTTATATGAAGCTATCACTGAAAGAATCGATCCAATTGCCTGGATCCAGCCCCCAACCGTATTGATCATCTCATCATCTGCTCCCTTAAGTTCCTTTATTCCCGATATTGCCTGCATGGAGTTTCCAATAATTTGAAGTAGATTTCCATAAACGTCGTAAAGGGATTCTGTTGTAAGCTCACCACTTAATGCATCCGTTAGTGATAAACTACCACCCGCCGCTTGAATAAGATTTGATGTTAGTCTAATAATTGGACATAACAAATGGGGATTTTTATACTAAATATAATAATCTCTAGGAGTGTCTAAGATGGCCAAACGATATGATAAAGAATTTAAAGTATACGCAGTGAAACTGGTAGCCGAAGACGGTAGGAAAACAGCAGAAGTGGCAAGGGAATTAGATTTAGTCCCACAGACGCTGCAAAAATGGGTAGCTAAGTATAAGGAGGACCAAGAGGATAGTTTTGTAGGAAGTGGGAATCGAAGTCCTAAAGATCAAGCTGGATATGAAAAAGATAAACGGATTCGGGATTTGGAAGAGGAGGTAGCTATTTTAAAAAAGGCTATGGGCATCTTCGCAAAAAACCAGAGATAATTTATGTATTTATCCAAGAACACCGCCACGAATTTCGTGTAGAGAAGATGTGCCAAGTACTAGGTGTTTCCAAGAGTGGTTATTATGAGTGGAGAGATCGTCCTGTCAGCGATCGAGCCAAACGCAAACAAAAACTGACGTCCCAAATCAAACGTGTATTTATTGAATCGAAGAGAAGGTATGGAAGCCCTAAAATCACCCAGGTTTTACGTGGTGAAGGGATACCTGTTTCTCAAAAAACGGTGTCTCGTATCATGAGGGAAAATGGCTTACGTTCTAAAACGGTGAAGAAATATAAGGCGACAACGAACTCGAAGCATTCGCACCCTGTCTATCCAAATCTATTAAACCAAAATTTTCGGGTAGATAAGCCAGGACAAGTATGGGTGAGCGATATCACGTACATTTGGACCAAAGAAGGATGGCTCTACCTAGCGACCGTCATGGATTTGTTTTCCAGGCGAATTATTGGTTGGGCAATGAGTCATCGAATGACCAAAGAATTAACACTCACTGCATTAAAAAGAGCCATCAGCCAGCAAACGCCGCAAGAAGGGTTGATTCATCATTCAGATAGAGGCAGCCAATATGCAGCGAAGGAGTATCAGGCGCTTTTAAGAAAACATCATATCATCACAAGTATGAGCCGGAAAGGCAACTGTTATGATAATGCATGTATCGAGTCGTTTCATAGTGTGCTCAAGAAGGAATTAATCTTTCATGAGAATTATCAAACCAGAGAAGAAGCAAAGCGTAATATCTTCTCTTACATCATGACGTTTTATAATTTCAAGCGAATTCACTCGACCATTGGATATATGGCACCAATGGCGTATGAAAAAATGTATCTAAGGTAAGATAGCTTTATAGAAAAACGTACTAGCCTCTCTGTTAAAAGAAGGGGCGTTCTTTCCCCTTATTTTAACAGAGAGGGAAGCAAGCGGAGCGCGGTAGGAATTTAAAAAATTCACCATTTCTAGTGTCCAATTTCTTGACATAGATCCAATTTCCTTTAATACCTGGATTCCCGCGTACTCATAACGAGGTAGGCGGGGTAACATCTAGACTCCTATAAATGTCCTTTTGTTTGCTGAGAAGTTCACCAACACGCAGTTTTTTGCCGGAGGTTTCAAAGCATTCAATAACATCCAGTTGATCCAAGGCGCCCTGTAACGTATATTTTTTGAATAAATCCGTGTCCTGCATTTGCTTTTTGATATAAGAAAGATAGATAAGTGCGACAAACTCCACAAAAAGCTTCCCGTCGAGACTTTTTTCTGCTGACACCAGTGTGCGGCGCATGTTCAATCGCTCCTTCAGATTCCCAAACGCTTTTTCGACGACATCCTTATTGCGGTAAATCTCCAGCGCAGTGGTGGCGTCCATGGTTTCATTAGTCATTAGCGCAAAGAATCCAAAATAGCGTTTGGCCTTGTTGACAGCCTCGGTGTTGATAGTAACTTTTGTCCCTCGTTTCGGTGTAGTTTTTGTCTCAAAGTACTTTTGATACAGCTTTTCATGTTCCTGTTGCCTTTTCCCTGATTCCAATTCCTGACGCAGAGCGATTAGCTTGCGGTCGAACGCTTTTTCGTCCTCTGCAGCTCTGTCAATATTGTAATAAAAGTGAATGTACATACGCTTGGACTGTGTCAGGGTGTCCCCCTTATACGGACGGTGTTGCGTATAATCCCACGTTGTCCGAACCGTGCGGCCATACAACTCGTATTTCTCACTGTAGTGATCAAAAGATCGAAAATCGTCATAGATGTTATCCAATTCTTTCCGGATAAAAACAAGCGACACTTTAACGGCGACCAGGAACTTCACGTGGTTTTTCAGTAATGCGTTAATATTTTCTTTACTATAGAAGCCCCTATCCATGACCATCTTCACTTTGGAGAAACCAAGAACATCCAAATCGGCAAGCAGGTTCCCGACGGTTTTGGAATCTGGGATATTACCAGCCAGTTTGCGGTAATAAAATGGCAGGTTGGACGTTTCGCCGAAGACCAGCGCCAGATTTAGCTGAGGCAGTGGATCATTTTCTTTATTCCAGCCGTATTGTACCTGTCTCAGGAGTTCAGACTGGCTGGATATGGTGGTGGTATCATAGGCCCAAAACTCCTTTTCCGTCCGCCGTTTTCCCTGGAGTCGAAAGAACTTATTTTTTGCATCTTCGGTGATGGATGCGAACAGATCGCTACTTCGCTGGGACGTGATGTTTTCACCGTAAGGATGTTTATGTATGAGGCTCCATTTTTCAAAACGATAAAGAGGAGTGCTGTCCTCTAAGATCAGATAGTATGCAATAGAAAGAATCTGGCGATACGTATCGGGAAAACACGCTTTCAGGTCTTCCGTAATGCCGGTACTCGCACCGATCTCATCCAGGAGATACGTGGCACCGTAAAAATAACGTGCGGTTTGCACAGAGGGAACAGGATCTCCCTTTGTCACGGCAAACCCCTCTTTCTTTTTGCGCCCCCTGCCGTCTGTCGGAACAATTTCTCCAGTTTTACTGTCTACCCGTCCGATTAAGGTCCTTTTAGACCGGGATTGTTGCTTGTCCTTGTCCCAGTAAGAAATGGATTCATACGCATAAGTGATCCCTGAACGCTTATCCTTTTGAAAGACGATAGCAGCCATTTTTGCCACCTCCTCGTTATGTATATTGTAACACATAACGAGTATAGAAACAATAAAAAAGGGGCATAAAGCCCGGTATTTTCATGTTTTTAGACGATTCATCGTTATGTAATGGCGGGAATCCAGGTTAATATTCAGTTCTGCCTGTATCTCTTCACTAACTGTTACTAAAAACCCCACGATATTCGTCAAATTCCCTATCGATTGTATCTGATTTCCAAGCTTATCTAAAGAGGGATACTGTTCACTGTCTGCAACCAAAGCGTTACCTGTTGCTTGCAAAACATTCCCCCATAAATCAAGATGAGCAAGTAAATCTTGATCATTCACTAAGGACGGGGTATTTGCCACCGCGGAAACCGTTGTGCCTATTGCCTGTATCCAGGTTCCATAAAGCACTTTTAATCGATCATTCAACGCAACCTCCACCTGTTAATTGATTTATTCTATCCTATTTCATTAAAGAAGCATTGTTTCCGCTACAGACTAATGATGTAGAATTTTTTTATTTTCAGGGTTTGAAATGTCCTCGAAGAAGGATATTAAACAAAATGTCAAAAAACAGTTTAAGCAACGAGAATACATTTTCCGTTGTAAAAAGACACCAGAAGAACTAAGCAAAAGCATTACCATTAGAATATAAATCATGATAAACTTATTTAAGGGTTAGCTGATAATTTATTTCAAAAGCATTAAAGATATTCAGCATTTATTATTTGATCATTTTAATAACCTTTTTACAGAGATTTTTCATAGAATTGAGGTGTGCTACGATGCCAAGAAAGGGAACAATGATTGAGCGTAAGATTTTTAGCCGTTATTTAGACGAGGAAATGACATTAAAAATTTACCAGCCGGAAAGCTTTTCACCGCTTTATAAATATCATATTTGTATTATGCAGGATGGAAATGATTATTTTCAATTAGGCCGGGTGGCAACACTTAGTGACAGGCTTCATGAAAGTCAGGAAATAACAGATACGATTTTTGTTGGGATCCATTATAAGGATAAATTTGACCGAAAAGAAAAATATCATCCAAGCGGCAAACAGAATCAGGCATATATGAAATTTCTAGTTCAAGAAGTTGTGCCATATTTAGATGATCTCCTCCCGACATACCATATGGGACAATCACGTGCGTTAATGGGGGATTCACTTGCAGGAACACTAGCATTGATGACCGCAATTGCCTATCCCAATACGTTCAGCAATGTCATTATGCAGTCACCATATGTCGATGAAACGGTAATGAATGCGGTGAAGAACGCTAAAGATATTTTCTCACTGGATATCTATCATACAATTGGCATCGGGGAGACGGAAGTAAATACAACAGATGGTTCTAGACAGGATTTTCTTACCCCGAATCGGGAATTGAACAGACTGTTAGCTGAAAAGGATATAAGTTATCTGTACTATGAACTGGATGGTCCCCACACATGGAAGCCATGGCAGAAGGATCTAAAACGCGCGCTTGTTTCCATGTTTGACGAATAATCACACTATTACGGTTTGACTTAAACATAAGCTGCATATCGTTCACCAAAGAATTGGCAAAAATTTTTCGAAAAATTTCTTTCCATTTTATGCTGTTTTTTGTTATAATAAAGGGTAAATTATAAAATATAGGGTAAATGTATCCTCGTATTAATGGATTAAATATGAACAGGAGGTTTTTACGATGAAATACGGTATTGTTGTTTTTCCATCCAAACCTATCCAAGACGAAGTTAACTCATATCGGAAGCGTTACGACCCACATTATGCGCTAATTCCACCACATCTTACATTGAAGGAAGCATTTGAAGCTGATGATGATGAGCTGGAGACGTTAATAACCGAGCTAAAAATAATCGCAAACGAAACAGAGCCTTTCAAAATTAATATCAACAAGGTAAGTACATTTGCTCCTGTTACAAACACCATTTATTTAAAAGTTGAGCCGATTCAGGAATTGATTGATTTACACGAAAAAATGCAAAGCGGCAAATTCCCGAAAAATGAAGAATATTCCTTTGTTCCACACATTACGATTGCGCAGAAGCTGAAACACGATGAATATTCCGATATATTTGGCAGTCTGAAAATGAAATCCTTTCAAATCGAGGATACCGTTGATCGCTTCCAGTTATTGTATCAATTGGATAACGGTTCTTGGACTGTTTATGAATCTTTTGTTTTTGGGAAGGAATACGTGTGATGATCAAAAAGGCAAACAGTGATCAGGAAATACAACAGGCTTTCCAAGTGCGCACTACTGTTTTTGTTGATGAACAACACGTGCCACCAGAGGAAGAACTCGATCATTTCGACAAAGAAGCAATCCACTTTATTGTTATACAGAATGACAGCCCAATCGCCGCAAGCAGGCTTCGTTTTGCCGGTGACTATGGAAAACTGGAACGCATTTGTGTTTTAAAAGAGCAGCGTGGTAAGTCATATGGTGCACAGCTCATTCAAGCAATGGAAACGGAGACTGTGAAAAAAGGTTATCGAAAAGCAAAATTAAATGCGCAGACACATGCGGAAAATTTTTATAAACGGCTAGGTTATGAAACAGTATCAGGGGAATTCCTCGATGCCGGTATCCCGCATGTTACGATGATAAAGCAACTATAAAATGACAGCCACCATATTGGCGGCTGTCATTTTTAGTTTTTTAATGCTGTGGACAGATCAGAGAATAATTTATAAGAGATGTCTTGGGCGGGTTCTATTGTTATGCTACAGATTACTTCTGTTGTTCAGCAATTCCACAGTAGTCTCCCCTTCATTCGGATTGCCATGCAAGATATCTCCAGTCACAGAACGAAACTTCCTGTCCTAATTGTTTCCAACAATGTATATCCCCTCCACTTCCGGCAATGCTAATTTGTGAATGTGTAAAGGGGGCTTTCAAATGAGTAGTTTTATGCCAATGTTTTTGGAAACGCTTTTTGGTTTTTTTGCTTTGTTTGCTTTGACAAAGATTCTTGGTAAGACACAAATCTCACAATTAACCGCTTTTGATTTCATTGCATCACTCGTTCTCGGTGAGCTTGTCGGAAATGCCTTATTTGACCCTGACACAGGGATTAAGGATATTGCTTTTGTTGTCGTATTGTGGGGTGTGTTATTATACGCGACAGAGATTATTACACAAAAATTCAAAAGAACCCGTGCCATGCTCGAAGGCAGCCCAGCCCTCGTCATACACAAAGGAAACCTGATCAGGGAAGTAATGAAAAAGAATAAACTCGATATAAATCAGCTCCAGCATTTACTACGAGCCAAAAATGCCTTTTCATTACAGGAAGTGGAGTATGCGATATTAGAAACAGATGGCAGTCTCTCAGTAATGAAGAAAGCCGAATTTCAAACGCCTACCAAACAGGATTTGAAGGTTTCACCAGGTGATGCCCAGCTTGCAGTGACCTTAATTAATGATGGGGAAATTTTAGAGGATAATCTGTGTGAACAAGATCTCAGCGAAGAATGGTTAAACAAGGAACTAAGTAGACAGAACTTTCATTCCGTAAAAGATGTATTTTATGCCGAATATATTCCCGGAAAAAAATTGTTCCTTCTCCCCTATGTAAATAAAAATAGTAGAAGTGGTACTTGAGATGAACCAGTATAAATCAGTTGGACTTCTCCGACTAAGCGACTTAAGGATCTTATTTAACCCTCAAATATTAGCAAGCTAATCTTATCAGCAGTTCCCTCCTCACGATAAAACCAGGTCACTTTCTGTAAATGTATCCTGGTTTTATCATATGCTTACATTAAAATGCTTTCCTTTTCCTGTTAAATTTGCATATATTTTGTCCGCACCACAATGCTTTATTTGTTTTTCCTGTTCGACAAAGGTATCTATGATTGGTTGCTGTGATTTTTTGCGAGGGGGATCCTGATTTTGCAATTCCAAGATGATTTTATACGGATTTTCAATATAAAAGGGATCTTGTTTATCTTTCGTAATACGATTTTTATAATCGTGGTACTGATGTTGTGAAATTGGTAACACATAACCCATTCTAACCCCCCCTTGCTACTGTTTTTACATCAATTCGATGCCCTTAAGCTATTTATGTCCGATTTTTCAAATACCTTTACTTAACCATACCCGTTACATGATAACTTTATGCAAAAAATTTTAATTATCCTCCATTTTCTTTTCTAGTTCTTTAATTAACGATTCAAGATGGCCGATCCCTTTTAAAAAATCAGCATTCCACTTTTCCATGTCCTGTTCAATTCGCTCCATATTTTTTTCAGGATATTGGAACCACTTTTCATTCTTTTCCAAATGCTTCTCGATATCCCGCAGATGTCTTAGCCAGGGGATGTTCGATTTTTTAACCATGATATACATTCTCAACTCCTTTTAGCGAAATAAAAGACAGCTTTAACAGCTGCCTCTCATTGTAAGCAAGTAAGCATTATATCCAAGAAAATGGTCCCCGATTATCCCTGTCTTCACTTTCATCCGCATGTTCATGTTCGTTTTCTCGTTCGTCACCAGCCGCTTCAGCACTTTCATGTTGTTCATCCATACGCCGCCCACCAAAAAATGGATCATAACGGTGAGGACGTCGCGGCTCAATATGCACATTGTCAGCTTTAATTACCAGATCCTTCACATGGATGACTTTTTTCTTGTCAGACATTAAGATTCACTCCTTTTTACGTTTACTTCCTTAGAGGATGTTCAAATAGTCCGGTAAAAAAGACATGCCCCTTCAAAAGGGTAGACGTGAGTTGGGCGCAAAGCCCGTTTTTAGTCGGCCATCATTTGAAGAAGTTAGTTGCCTCGTTTATCGGCTTCTGGAAACTAAGCTGTCTCAAACTAGGTATCCAGGACGTTACGACGGCAGCCGACTTCGGTCCTTTTTATCCTCCTTTTGAACACACACTTATAAATTTGGTCGCTATTAGTCTATGTAGACATTTCACCATGGGTATGGACATTCGCCCCTTTCCTCGTAAAATTTTATCCTCTGCTATTCATTGGTTTTATGCCCACACCAACTAATGGAAGTGTCATACCCTATTAGGGACAATACGTCAATAACACATTAGGAAGGAGTAATAATTTATGGGTTGTTGTGGAAAAGAGTTTGATACAGGGAACTGTGTATGTGACATTCTAAAAGAAATAGCAGATGTACAAAATGATATTGTAGAGAACTGCTGTGATTCGAGCTGCGAAAGATCCATTAACGATTTACTGGGAGAGCAGGAAAATAATAACGATCTGGATACAGTACCTGTTCTTTTGTACTGTCAAGATGGTTGCAAACCATTTAAAGGCTTCGGCGCATTCAGGGGCGATAACAATGGTTCGTGTGACTTTGGCGAAGTTGTCGGCAGCTTCTACTTCCGTGTGAAAAAAGTCGACGACAATTGCTGTGCAGTTCTTGAGCTGCTGCGAGATCCAGCCGATGACGATTGCAATCCTGAAAATCCTGTTGATCAGGATACTTGTCATTTACGCGCTACCGGAATTTGCATCACCGTTGATGTAAACTGCTTCTGCCATGTAACATGCTTACCGGCAATTTCAGCATTTAACACTGTAGTATCACCTTCTCACAAATACTAATGCAGAACTTTTGGAGAAGAGGACATTTTATCCTCTTCTCCTTTCATTTTCAGTAAAGAACATATAAAATTTATAGCTGTATGGATTCTTTGACAGGAAGAGCCACGTCTGGCTCCAGCGCCCAGCGGCAACACCGAACCACACTAAATAGCAGGGCGAGAGCACTCTCGCCGCTAACCGAGCACTTCCGCCTTTGTGCTTACATACCAAGCATGCGAATTTCGATAATGTCTTCAATAGGTATACTGAATTTCCTTTTTCCCGTTCGAAGTAATATAACCTCATCCTCGCGTTCTATCATGATGCCACGGTATGATCGGTCCTCTGTTTTTACTTCACATTTTAGTTTAGGGATGTGGGACGGAATGTTAATAAAATAATCAATTTTTTCGGCAATGCTCATATCCTTGAATTTGGGTCTATTCTTATTTTCTTCCTCTCTGGCATCTTCAGTATCATTTCCCGGTTGTTCATGTACATCACTAGTTTCCGATTGAGTGTCAGTCAGTCTTTCACTTTCAGCCGTGGGTTGTGGATTTTGAAATTGCTCAAAGTTATTCCCTCGTGCAGACATTAAAGGGCTAAAATTGTTGTCACCCCGCTGTTTATTTGGTTTTGCTTTTTTTGGCGTCGTATAATTATGCTGCATGGGTGCCTCGGGCTTCTTTATTTTGGGTTGTTGAATGTAAAATAATGGGTCTCTGGCATATCTCTTTCTGACCATTGGACAATCTCTCCTTTTAAACTAATTATCAACTCATTATATGAGCCTATTTGCGTAAACGTGTTTAGGGAAATATCCCGGTGAGAGACTTCAATGCCCAGGAGGTGCTGTATTCTTTAAAACATGTTATTCGATATCAATAATCGCTTATAGTATGCAAAAAGAGTGATACCATTAGAATCACTCTTTTTAGCAAAACTCACAGCAAAAAACCCATGAATGCAGTTGCCAACCCAAAATAGATAAGAATGGAAATAAGATCATTGATCGTGGTAATAAATGGACCTGACGCTACGGCGGGATCAATTTTTAACCGATCCATTACCATTGGAATCAAGGCACCCGCGATTGTTGCAACGGTCAATGTCGCTAAAATGGAAATGCCGACAAGTAGCCCAAGAAAAATATCGCCTTTCCATAAATAGATCACAATCGTAATCACGACTCCACAACATGAACCGGTAATTAGTCCTGTACTGGCTTCTCGCATAATAAGTTTAAGCTTACCGGATTGACCGTATTCACCTGTTGCAATTCCTCTTACTGCAACTGCCAGAGCTTGTGTACCAGTGTTTCCGGACATCCCGGCAATTACCGGGATGAAGGCAGCCAAAATGGTTACTTTACTAAGTGTATCCTCAAACCGGCCAATCAAGCTGGCTGTTAGCATCCCTAAGAATAGTAAAATAATCAGCCAGGGCAACCGTTTTTTTGCAGAATGAATTGCACTTTCAGTAGGCCGATCTACATCAGATACTCCGGCAAGCTTGGAATAATCATCACTCGCTTCTTCATCCATAACATCCAAAATATCGTCGACCGTAATAATCCCGAGTAAATGCTGTTGAAAATCTACTACTGGAACCGCAAGAAAATCATAATCACGGATCATCTGGGCAACTTCTTCCTGGTCAAGAGCAACCGAAACGGACACAACCTTTTCACTCATCACTTCACCAATTAACGTATCTTCATCGGCAATGATAAGATCACGTAACGAAAGTACCCCAACTAAACGTTTATCTTCGTCTACCACGTATAAATAATAAATCGTTTCCGCATCCGGAGCTTCTTTTTTCAGGTCAAGCATCGCCTCTTTCGTTGTCTGTGTTTTGTAAAGGGCGATAAATTCCGTCGTCATAATACTTCCAGCAGTTTTTTCCTCATAATGGAGCAGCTGTTTAATCTCGCCGGCCGCCTCCTGATCCATGATCGTCAGGAAACTTGCAACTTTATCCTTTTCCAGTTCATTTAATATATCGACCGCATCATCGGTCGCCATGTCAGCGAAAACCATTGCGGCAAAACGCGGATCCATTTCACTAAAAAATGCTTCGGTATCTTCCAGTTCAATATTTTCCATGATCTCGGCGGTCTCTTCCGGAGATAAATACGTATAGATTTGCATCCGCAATTCTTTTGGCTGATCCATAAAAAATTTCCCCTGATCATACGGATGCATGTCCAAAAATTCTTCACGAAACAGATCAATTTGTTCATTTTCCAAGACCGTTGTCAAATTCCCCCATTGGCCTTCAATTTCGTTACGATTATCCATATGTATCACTTCCTTTCCGCCTATACTATATCATTATTCCCCAGGCTTTCAACTGTCATAAACACCGTTTATTATTTCACTTTTCAAAATTTGATAAGAATGCTTAAAAAAATCATGGTTTTCGTGTAAACTGTCTTAAGGAGCTTTATTTAAACAAATAAGGAAAAACAGAAAGCAAGGTATCCGAATGAACAGTCTATCGAACCGACTAAATATTGATTATACATTAATTTTCATTATCATCCTACTGGGGTGTGTAAGTTTATTTACCATATATACTATTGTGCCGTCCTTACCTGCAAGCTATGAGGGATCCAACTTTGTATTAAAACAATTTGCCTGGTATATTTGTGGTGGCGTTTTAGCAACATTTATTATGTTAATCGACTATGATCGATTTAAACAAATCACTTGGATATTATATGGGATTGGCATTGTATCGTTACTAATGTTAAAATTGCACTTTCCAGCACCACTTATTCATGAAGCAAACAACGCTACCAGTTGGTTTAAATTTCCGGGTATCGGCACCGTTCAACCGTCCGAATTTATGAAGATATTCCTTGTATTGACGCTTTCCCTTGTCACATCACAACATAATGAGAAGTATAAAGCAAGAACCATTAAAAGTGATTTGGGTCTGTTGCTAAAGATAGGGGCAATTGCTGTGCCACCCATGTTGTTAATAGCTACGGAGCCTGACTTAGGCGGCTTCCTGGTTTTGGCATTCATTACTGCAAGTATTGTGCTTGTATCTGGAATTAGCTGGCGTATCATCTTTTCGATCGTTTTCATTGTGCTTGGCGTTGTAGCTGCTGGTGTTGCTACATGGTACTTCTTCCCTGGTCCAATTGCTGACTTTCTTGAAGACTCGGTTTTTGGCCATGTATCAAGTCGGATATATGGATGGCTTGATCCGGAACAATATCCCGACTCTGGATACCAACTAATCTTAGCGATGCTTGCAATTGGATCTGGTCAGTTATTTGGTAAAGGAATAAGCAATATGGAAGTCTATGTTCCAGAGCGGCACACAGACATGATTTTCACAGCTATTTCTGAGCAATTTGGTTTTATCGGAGCAAGCCTTGTTGTTGCCCTATTCTTTATCTTGATTTATCGTTTAATTCATATCGCCTTATTAAGTAATGATAATTATGGCAGCTATCTTGTCACGGGAATGATCGGGATGTTTGGCTATCAAATTTTCCAAAATATTGGTATGTCCATCCAATTGCTTCCGGTTACTGGTTTACCTTTACCATTTCTAAGCTATGGTGGTAGTTCAACACTGGCCTACATAATGGCCATCGGTATTGTGCTTAATGTCCACTCACGGACGAGGAAGTATATGTTTGAATGATTATTCTCCAGCCACGCTGTTCTTTAAGAAATCGGCTACTTGGCCGATTTCTTTTATTTTTTCTCTTGCCCGATCGACCTGTTTCAAAATTTCTTTTTCCCGTATACTAAAACTATTCATATCAAGATAAAGGTGGGTAACTATGAAAATCGATGTTATCGGTGATGTGCATGGATGTTTGAATGAATTGCACACATTGTTTAATAAGTTAGGTTACGAAAAGCAAGATGATAGTTTTATCCATCCGGACGGGAGATTACCTGTTTTTGTCGGCGATATTACTGATCGAGGGCCACACTCGATGGATGTTATCCGGCTGGTATGTGGCATGGTTCTCGACCAAAATCGAGCAAGATATGTACCAGGAAACCATTGTAACAAGCTGTACCGGTATTTTTCAGGGAATAATGTCATGCTGAAGCATGGACTTGAGACAACGGCCGCGGAGTTTCAGGTGCTGAATGCGAAAGCACAGTCCAGCATAAAAAAGCAATTCATGACGCTCTATGAAAACGCGCCACTCTATTTGGAAATCCCCGAAGCAAATGCAATTGTTGCCCATGCAGGGATTAAGGAATCCTATATTGGGCGCTACGGGAAGAAAGTAAAAACGTTCGTTCTTTACGGCGATATTTCCGGTGAATATTATCCGGATGGGCGGCCAATCAGGAGAGACTGGGCGAGGCATTATCATGGAGATCGGTGGATTGTGTACGGACACACGCCCGTAATGGAACCGCGACTCGTTAACAAAACAGTCAATATTGATACGGGCTGTGTGTTCGGCAACGCGTTAACCGCTTTTCGCCTGCCAGAGGAAGAAACCGTAACAGTCCCATCCAGTCAGCCATTCATCGCCGAAAAATTTACACATTTTGATTAATCAGCCTGTTCATATCTTCCGGAATTGCCGAGTTGAACCGCATTACTTCCCTTGTAAATGGATGTTCAAACTCGATCTGGTAACAATGTAATGCCTGCCGTTCGATAACGTTGGAAGTACCCCCATACAGATCATCTCCGACAAGCGGGTGACCGATATGGGAAAAATGAACCCGGATTTGGTGGGTTCTTCCTGTTTCGAGATTAACATCAACAAGTGAGTGTGCAGCTGTCTCCTGGATAACATGATAATGGGTAATTGCCTGTTTCCCCGTTTCCGTGACCGTCCGTTCAATAATGGATCCCTGTTTCCTGCCGATCGGTTTATTGATCGTACCCTGATTCATTGGCAGCGTTCCTTCGACAATTGCCTGATAATGCCGTTTCACTTTCCCTTCCCTTTGCAATCGGGAAAGCAGTGAATGGCTGTAGCGGTGTTTAGCAATTAGCAAAAGCCCGGACGTATCCCGGTCAAGTCGTGTTACAACATGGACTGTAAAAGGGATTCGCTGCTGCTTGTAATAGGCCAAAACACCATTGGCGATGGTACCGGATGGCTGGTTCATCGATGGAATGGTCGCGATTCCAGCAGGCTTGTCAATAACTAAAACCCCATCATCCTCATAGACAACGGAAAGTGGCATTGTTTCCGGGTACATGCAGGTTCCGATTGTTTCTGGCGGGAGCTTTAATTCAAGCTGGTCACCTGTACCTAACGAAAACCGAACAGATTGCGCCTTACCATTTACACGTATTTCTCCTCCAGCAAATTTTACCTCCTTCAAAATCCGCCGGGAAACTCCTTGTACCTGCTGTAAATAATCACGGACCAGCATCCCGTTATATTCGTTCGTAATTGTCCACTTCACCCTTGTCACCTGCTGCTTTCTCTCTGTTTGTTCCACACTTTTAGTATCAAGCACGGCCTTGATCTGTTATTTCTTCTTATCCTCGTCCGTAACAAAGGAATCTCGCACCCGATTCCAAAACGGAAATGGCCGGAATCTGGCAAACCGTACTCTCTCTTTTGCGACACGGCACTGAATTGATTTCACATTTGTATACGTTTCGGTAAAGTGATCTATTGTAATAAGAAAGCTGCGATCGACAATTGGTTTTAGCAAGCATGTATGATGCTTTGGTAAAATTAATGGAGAACCAATTGTCCGGAAAACACGGTTATTAATCGATGCCATCTCCGTCAGCTGAATGGCTTCCAGTGACGGATGAATAATTCCGCCACCCAATGCCTTGTTGTATGCTGTGCTTCCCGACGGGGTGGATACACATAATCCATCCCCGCGAAACGTTTCAAAATGCTCGCCCTTAATTTCCACATCAAAAACGACCGAACCATCAGCTGTTTTGATTGTTGCTTCATTTAGCGCAAGGAATCGGTCTTCTGATGCCCCGCTTTTTGCCCGGATAATCACTTCCAGCAGCGGATATTCGACGACCTGGAATGGTGTTTTGGCAATTTCAATAATTAGCTTTTCCACTTCATTTGGGACCCAGTCAGCGTAAAAACCCAAATGCCCTGTGTGGATTCCGATAAATGCGGTAGAATCGGTTCGATGTACATAGCGATGAAATGCCTCAAGCAATGTGCCGTCACCACCAACTGAGATGACCAGATCGGGCTCTTTCTTATCATAAACTAAATCAAAATCGGTTAAATATTGCTTGATTGTTGCTTTGATGCTATTTGAACGTTCGTCCCCTTTTGATACGATAGAAAATTTCATGTGCAGTCATCCCTTTCCATTCCTAATTCCTTTTAACCTAGCTACTATTATTTACGGTGAAAGATCCGCTGCGCTTCCTGAACCTCATTTTTAATTTTCGACATTTCTTCATCCAGCTTAAACGCAGCCTCGGCGGCCCGTTTAAGTCTTGCTTTGATATCAGACGGAATTCTGCCTGCATACTTGTAATTCAATGAATGTTCATTTGTTGCCCAAAAATTCATGGCCAGGGTGCGGATTTGAATTTCCGCCAATACGATTTTTTCTCCGTGGATCGTTTCAACCGGATATTCAATAATCATATGAAACGAACGGTAGCCGCTGTCTTTTTTATGGGAAATGTAGTCCTTTTCTTCGATAATCGTTAAATCATTCCTTGATCTGATCATTTTTACGATCGTATAGATATCATCGACAAATTGGCAGACAACCCGTACCCCGGCAATATCCTGCATTTCGCGTTCAATGTTTTCAAGCTTTATCTGTTTCCGTTTTGCTTTTTCTAAAATGCTTGGAATCGGCTTCACTCTGCCACTTATAATTTCAATCGGTGAATGCCGTTTTTCATGTTCGAATTGTGCCCGCATCCCTTTTAATTTTACCTTTAATTCTTCAACAACCTGAGCATAAGGCGCAAGTATGGCTTCCCAATTCATCTGATGCACCACCCGTTATCTTTCAAAATTATAGCCCTTTATATTTTAACATATCAGCAGGCAATAGCTAATTTTTGCATATTTGGGTATGTGTCAAGTTTTTCTCGACGTTGCTTTCATACCAATATTTCAGGCGCTCCCATTTTGTACACCTTGTTCGGCTACCGCGCTGTCGCTTGCTGGCCTCATTTTTGACAGAACGGTCTTAAAAACCAAAGACCGTTCCATCAAAAACGAGGTTTATTGTAATATTTTAAATAAGTTACCTATGGCTGTTGAATGAGCCGCATATAAAGCGACAGAACCTTGTTTTACACCAATAGATGGTTGTGTTGGCTGACGTAATAATTGGGCCACTCTGACAGCTTTTTTTACATCCCGTTGTTTCCTGGTACTCCGTTCATTGCATTTCAGATAAGCGTTACGCAATGTATTATTCAACATGCCTTGTTTGATTTTCACCATTGCCTCCGCACCATCATTACTCCAATGCATTCCACGCTTTTTCATACGAAAAGACACATGCCGCTGGTTGGATTCCATAGCACCGAGTTTCCTGGCATCTCTAGGGCTGTCTGTTACAATATCCCGCCAGTCGTAAATGCGTTCCCAATTGTTGAGAATGTAACTGCGAAAGACGTTGATTTTCTCCATCTGCTTATCGTCTTCCAATGTGCTTTCGTATGTATCTAATTGAAGCTTGAATGCTTCTAAATCATGTTCCTTCAGTGCCTTTCTTCCTGCATCTTTATAGGCATTTCCTGCACTGCCAAATGCACGGTTAAATCCTTGTGAGATATGATAGTCATCCAGTTGGTTTAAAATCGGTTTATTCGATTGGGAAAAAGCAGCTTGAAACCTTTCAACTGTATAACCCGGGCCACCGTCACTGTTAGTAACAACCTGTGCGTCTTCCAGTGTATATCGGCTGGATGCCATCGCCTGCGTTTCATCCCAAAATGCATCTGTAGATTGCGTTGTCATAATTACTGTCGGTTCCTTAAGGGATACACGTTTCCCGTTTTTCTCCCATCCTTCATACATGATCGCATGGTGCACTTCCATACTCTGTTTTTTTTGGAGTCCGCGGACAAAAACACCATCTGCCTCCGCATAAAAGAAATCAACCTTTTTTCCTTCTGGCAGGGACGCTGCTTCATCCAACTCTTTCACCATCTCTTGATCCATCTCTGCCTGGGCTTTACCCACAGTCTTTACCATATTTCCTACCGTTTGGTGACTTAAGCTTACAGGTGTCCATTCCTTGAGAGTACGGGCCACTTGCCGGTAAGTACTTTCACTCGCCATTTCGGCTACTTTCAGTTCCACCAATGGACTGTATCGTTGCCTATCCCGCAGACCAATCCACTCATCCAATGGATAGACTGCCTTTCCTTTTTTATCCCTCATCAACGTATGATCAAAGGTAACCGTCCCAAACATAAATTGTACACTTCTTGAATCTGTGGTTTCCACTTTCCAGTCATCTGCACGTCTTTGTGCTACAATGACTTGATTTAATTCACTGAACATGCGCCCCATCAAAGAGGAAAAGAAGTTATACATTAAAATTTGAGCTCTTTCTTCAAACTCCACCAGATTCGTTGTATTCTTTATTAATTCATACAGCTTTGATATAATATGATCCATGAGAAGGCCTCTTTCTAAAATGTATTATGCCGTGCAAAGCATACATTTTAATGATAGAGCGCCTTCTCTTTTTTGGCTATCAAAAAGTACCGCAATTACTACCGAGTATAATTTTACACATACATATTTGGCGAACATCCGCGATAATCAATAGTAACCGATCTTGAAACGATGGAGGTTTTCATGATGCAGGAAATTGAAATCGAATATAAGAACCTGTTGACTGAGCATGAGTTCAATCGGCTTTTACGCCAATACTTCTTTCCCAAAGAAGCCGTAACACAAACAAATTATTACTTTGAAACAAAAGACTCTTTATTAAAAGAAAATGGCTGTGCATTACGAGTTCGTGAAAAAAACGGCAGCTTTATTCTTACTTTAAAAGAACCGCACCCAACAGGACTTTTGGAAACACATGATGCTTTAACGGAACAGGAAGTTCAGGACTTTCTAAATGGGAAATTTATCGAAAAAGCCAATGTCACCAATCGATTAAACACTATGCATATCCCCATTCAATCTTTAGTATACTATGGTAAATTAACTACTGAAAGACGGGAAACAATATACAAAAATGCTTTACTCGTGCTTGACCACAGTATGTACAATGAAACAGCGGATTACGAATTGGAGGTTGAAGCACCATCTGAACAAATTGGAATGCAGGTTTTCATGGCCGTGTTAGAGCAAAATACGATTGAGAGACGGGACACACCGAACAAAATCGAACGCTTTTTTGCAACGTTATAAATTTTTGGTAGATATTCCAGAAAGCGTTTACAAACAGATTAATTGCCCATTTACGGTTAACGTTGCTACAATATAGCTATCATTGCAACAGGAAAGTGAGAAACTCATGGAGCAAACCGGAACCATATTTGAAGCTATCGGCGGCTTCGATACAATAGATCGATTAGTAACAGCCTTTTATAAACGCGTTGGGAAGCATCCAAAATTAGTACCAATTTTCCCGGAGGATCTAACCGAAACAGCTAGAAAGCAACGATTGTTTCTTACACAATTTTTCGGTGGACCGAAACTTTATTCCGAAGAACGTGGCAATCCTATGATGAGGCGGCGTCATTTACCATTTGCAATAACACCATCACGGAAAGATGCATGGCTGGAATGCATGCACGCTGCACTGGAGGAAGCGGAAATTGCCGAACCATATCGGACAGCGATTTTTGAGAAATTAACCATGACGGCACACCATATGATGAACACACCGGAATAACAGAAAGGAGAATCGATGTGAGTTGGGAACATGCTGGGCTGCCAAGCTCGAACAAGACTAACACATCGGCTGGGTACAGATTATCTGACTATGTACAAAAACCTATTGAGATCTACGTTTTTATTGATCCACTATGTCCTGAATGCTGGTCACTTGAACCGTATTTGAAAAAGCTGGCGATCGAATATGGCGACTATTTCACAATCAGGCCAATCGTTAGCGGTCACTTGAACAATTTAAATAAAGATATTTTTGATAAGCCAAAAAAACTGAAAGACATTTGGGAAAAAACAGCAAGCCGGACCGGCATGAGCTGTGACGGGGATTTATGGATGGAAAATCCAATTTCGTCCCCAGCGATTGCTTCCCTTGCGATCAAAGCAGCCGAGCTCCAGGGTAAAAAAGCTGGACGGATATTTTTACGTAAGGTACAAGAGAACTTATTTTTAATGAAACGAAACATTTCTGATGAGGATGTATTGCTTACATGTGCCAAGGAAGCAAACCTGGATCTGGATGAATTCAAAAATGATTTGTACTCATCGTCTGCAAAAAAAGCGTTCCAGGGTGATCTAAAGTTAACACAAGAAATGCAAGTTGATTACATTCCGACAATCGTCTTCTTCAATCAAGTTATCGAACAGCATGGCATCAAAATCTCTGGCCTCTATCCATATGACATCTATGTACGTGTATTAAAACAAATGCTGCAAAAAGACCCGCAACCTGCTGAAAAACCACCCTTGGAAGAGTTCTTGGCTGATTTTGAGGTGGTAGGAAATAAGGAAGTCTCCGTTGTATATGACTGGACAATCGAAAAAGCTGACAAGGAAATGAAAAAACTGCAATTAAAACGGACGGTCGAAAAAATCCCCGCCAAGTTTGGAGCATTTTGGCGGTATATAAAGAAATAAGAACCCTCTATTTGGAGGGTTTTTGAATGGAAAAAAGGCAAGGTTGCCATACCCTTGCCTTTTTAACTTCCTATTAATCGTATACTGGTATTTTCCCATATGGACTTACCGTGACGCCACATTTGCTATTCCCTCCTTCTGTTAAAAATACCTTGTAAGATTATCTGCCAATCTCGTTGTTTGAAATTACGAAAACCGCTAAATTATTACTAACATCTAATGTTAACAAATATCACACAAAAGGAGACGGTTTTTATGGATCCCATATTTTTAATGAATAATGTATGGATTATTATTTGCACGGTCCTCGTTTTATTGATGCAAGGTGGCTTTATTTTACTTGAAGCAGGCTCAACTAAAATGAAGAACGCGGGACATATAGCAGGCAAAACAGTCTTTACTGTCGGGATTGCATCCTTAATCTTTTGGGCTGTCGGTTATGGACTAATTTATGGAGAAGGCAATTCCTTTATCGGTTTTTCCGATTTCTTTTTTGGTGATGCAACAACGATGGGAGAAGGCTTGGCTGGTTCTGTTGATTTTATGTTTCAACTGGCATTTGCTGCAATTGCGCTAACAATTGCTTTTGGCGGATTTGCTGAACGGGCAAAATTATCCGTTTATGTGGTTTTTGCCGTTCTGTTTTCTATCGTTATTTACCCGGTAATCGCTCATTGGATTTGGGGCGGTGGTTGGTTGGCTGAACATGGAAAACAGGATTTTGCCGGTTCAACAGTCGTGCATTTAACAGGAGCTATGGCTGCCATGGCCGCAACGATCATTTTAAAGCCACGGATCGGCAAATATAATAAGGACGGTTCAGCAAATAATATCGCAGGCCACAACCAGGTCTATACGGCATTGGGAACACTGATTCTTTGGGTAGGCTGGTTTGGATTTAATGCTGGAAGTACATTCGGTGTTGCAGACGCATTTTTCGGTTATGTCGCACTTAATACACAACTTGCTGCCGGGGCTGGTGCAATCGGTGCATTAGCAATTGTCTGGTTGGTAAACGGGAAAGCTGATATTCCCACAATATTGAATGGTGCTCTAGCAGGACTTGTAGCCATTACTGCTTCGTGCGCATTTGTAGAGCCTTGGGCAGCCGTAGTGATTGGTTTTATCGGTGGTCTGATTGTCTTTTATAGTATGCGATTCTTTGATAAACAAAAAATCGATGATCCAATCTTCGCATTATCGGTTCATGGTACTGCAGGTGTCTGGGGAACCCTGTCAAACGGTTTATTTGCAACACCTGAATTAGCAAGCATCGGACACCCTGGTTTATTTTATGGCGGTGGTTTTACGCAACTAGGTGTTCAAGCGCTCGGTGTTGTAACCTGCGGATTATATGCATTTGTTGCAGCATATATCATTTTGAAGGTAGTGGATCGTTTATTAGGCGGAATCCGTGTATCGAAGGAAGAAGAACTGATCGGTCTTGATTTAAGTGAACACGGCAGTTACGGGTATCCGGAAGCTATCCGTCATCCAAATGATAAGTTAGGTGCTTAAGCCATTGATGTAATTGAAACTAATTACAATACGAGCGGGATCCCCTCTCGTATTGCTTTCTTTAAATGCTGGCTGAAGTTTTGGAAAATGGAGCGGGATAATTTATGATGAAATGAAATCACCATGACTGTTCATTAAGGGATTAAAGAGGAAGTTACCCAACCGAAACGAGCATTCACTATAAATAGCAGGAGGAACAATTGATATTCATTTTTTCCTCACCCCAAATTGCGCATTAAACTGGCCACGTAACATTTCTTCCTTTAATTCTTTATCTTGCTTATTTTTCTCCTTCAACATGTCTTTGCGAATTTCGAATGTTTGAACTCCCTCTTCCCGCTTATTCGCAATATCAATAAGTTGTTCCACGTCATTGAAAGAATATTTCCGGTTTCCACGTTCCGACCGTTCAGGAAAAATAAGTTTTCTTTCTTCATAATACCTGATTTGCCTTTCCGTTAAGCCGGTTAACTCACTGACAGGTCCAATTGGAATTACTTTTCTTTTTTTATAGAAAGAGTCATTTGTCATCTTCCCACCTCAATATATTTGTTTGTTCGATTATACTAGAAAAACGGATGTGGATACTACTTTTATGTAAGAAAATCTGACATACTTGCTGTTTCCGACAATGTAACGTATCCACTAGCTTCACACCTTTGAGAAATCCACATAAAATAACTATTGGGCAAATTAGCCAGAAGGAGTGTCGTTATGTGCGGTATAACAGGATGGATTAATTGGAATCGAGAGCTAATAGGTGAAGAGCATATTGTAAAACAAATGGTTGCAAAACTGCAACATCGCGGCCCAGACGACTTAAATACATGGGCTTCCCGCCACGCGTTACTGGGACACTCACGTTTGATTGTTGTGGACCCCGCGGGTGGCAGGCAACCAATGACAAAACAAAAAGACGGAAAAAACGTCACGATGGTTTATAACGGGGAACTATATAATACGGAGGAACTGCGCACAGAATTAACCAAACGTCACCACACATTTCAGGGTCATTCTGATACCGAGGTTTTACTTGCGGCATACTTGGAATGGGGAAAGGCTTGTTTGGCTCGGCTTAATGGAATTTTTGCCTTCGCGATCTGGGATGAAGAAAGCGAAGAAATGTTTGCAGCAAGAGACCGTCTCGGTGTCAAACCGCTTTTTTACATCGAACAGAACGGCGAATTGCTTTTTGGTTCAGAAATAAAAGCAATCCTGGCTCATCCCGCGGTTAACCCAATTGTTGACCGAGAGGGTTTATCTGAAGTATTCGGCCTTGGACCTTCGCGTACGCCGGGGCATGGCGTATTCAAAGGAATTAATGAATTAAGACCTGCACATGCGCTTAGCTATAACCGTAATGGGATGAAAATCTGGCGATACTGGGATGTCGAAAGCGTGGAGCATACCGATGATGTCGACACAACCGTAGAAACAGTTCGTACTTTGTTCCAGAATGCGGTGGAGCGACAGCTTGTTGCAGATGTTCCATTAATAAGCTTCCTTTCCGGCGGTGTAGATTCAAGTGCCATTTCAGCATATGCCCAACAGGCTTTTGAGCAGCAGGGCAAGGCACCGCTTCATACGTATTCGATCGAATATGAGGAGAATGAAAAATACTTTAAAACAAGTAAATTTCAGCCTGATTCAGACAGTCAATGGATTGATCAGGTGAAAAATGCGCTTGGTACGGTACACCATGATCTAGTAATAGATAATACAACACTTGCTCATTACTTAAAAGATGCGGTATATGCAAGAGACCTGCCAGGAATGGCTGATGTTGATTCCTCGTTATTATGGTTTTGTGAGAGAATACAGCAACAGGCAACAGTAGGGCTTTCAGGTGAATGCGCGGATGAAATTTTTGGTGGGTACCCGTGGTTTCATAGTCCGGAAACGTCTGCAGCGGAGGGGTTTCCATGGATGCGCTCAACAGCTGAACGCCAGGCACTTTTAAATGATTCGTGGCAAAATAAGCTTCAATTAAATGATTACGTCATGCAGGGATTCCGTAACACTTTACAGGAAACACCACTGCTGGAAGGAGAATCCGAGATAGACGCCAAAAGACGACAGCTATTTTACTTGAATATGCACTGGTTCATGGCGACACTGCTGGACAGAAAAGACCGAATGAGTATGGCGGCAAGTCTCGAGGTCCGCGTCCCATTCGCCGATCATCGTATTGTGGAATACATGTGGAACGTTCCGTGGGCAATGAAAATGCTCGACAACAGGGAGAAAGGATTACTAAGAAGAGCTTTAACTGGAGTACTTCCTCACGATGTATTGTACAGGAAAAAGAGTCCTTACCCGAAAACATTCCATCCCCAATACACAAATGCAGTTGCTGATTGGCTGTCATCGATCATCAATGATTCAAATTCTCCACTACTGTATTTTTTTGATAAGAAGAAAATAAAAGAAATAATCGACACGAAAGGTGAGTCCTTTCAGGTTCCCTGGTATGGCCAGTTAATGACCGGACCGCAATTAATAGCCCACCTTGCCCAAATTAATACGTGGCTCAATGATTATAATATAAAGGTTGAAGAGTATTGAAAAACTTCCTTTCCGGGAAAAAGATGGAGGATTTGCCAATGTCGGCTTTCGCTCCATCTTTTTTGTTTGACTTCTCCGGCTTTTAATTTCCCCATTTTTCCGAATTTAAAAAAGAGCCATTTATGTATTGCCAAGCGAATGAAAACGTGTTAGATTAAACCTTGCAGAAATCGCGAAAGATATTTTTGGCTTAAGGGGGTATGTTTGACATGAAAGGTAAAGGTAATGTGGCAAGAAGGGAATCCAAAGATAATTTGTGGTTTATACCCCTAATTCTCTTTATCGGTAGCATCATTGCCATAAATCTTTATTATTAGGGTTGTAACCATATTAATGATAATTTGACATGTAATAAGGTCAGCAATTTCCTCTATACAAGAGGATGTGCTGACCTTCTCTTATTTTACCAGCAAAAAACTTCATAGCATAATCTTCTCATTTTTTCAGCTATCTCTCCGGAACCGTACGGCTGCTGGCACTTGATTTTATTGTATTTGCATTTCCTGCTGATGGACGAGATTTTTTAATGAAGAACGCTAGTATAAGACCAATTATGGCAAATACGCCGGCAACGATAAACGATACATTGACTCCATGAACCAGCCCATCGACACCTTCTTCTGGTATCGCATTATTTGACATAACGGTAACAAGCAATGCTGTTCCGACTGCACCTGCAACCTGCCTCATCGTATTGTTCATTGCAGTACCATGTGGAATTAAATCCGTTGGCAACTGGTTTAGTCCCGCAGTCGTAACCGGCATCATAACCATCGAAATTCCGAACATTCTAATCGCATTGACCGTTGCAATATACGTAAACGTTGTTTCGCCGGACATATCTGCAAATAAGAAGGTTGTAATAACAACAATGATTAAGCCGGTAACCGCAAGCCATTTCGCACCAAATTTGTCAAATAATCTACCCGTGATTGGGTTCATAGCCCCCATTAAAACTGCTCCAGGCAATAACGCCAGGCCAGACTCTAATGCAGAAAATCCGAGCATATTTTGCATCAATAATGGCAAAACAACGGCCGCCCCAATCATTGCCATAAATGTCACCATGCCAAGAGCAGTAGTTAACGTAAAAATTGAGAATTTAAACACTCGGAATTCAAGGATAGGTTTTTCCAATCTCAGTTGTCTGAAGATGAACCATGTAAGTGCAACCACACCAACGATCATAGAAATAATAACATGCATACTGGTCCATCCATCACTTCCCGCTGTACTGAATCCGTATAGCAAACCACCAAATCCTAATGTAGATAATATAATCGATAAAGCATCGACCTTTGGATTTTTTTGTTCGGTGATATTCCTCAGCATGAAATACGCAACAATAATATCAATAATAATGATTGGCAGGATTACATAGAATAAACTTCGCCATGGAAAATGTTCCACCATCCAGCCGGATAATGTAGGACCAATCGCTGGCGCAAAGGCGATGACCAAGCCAAACATCCCCATAGCCGTTCCCCGTTTTTCAATTGGGAAAATGAGAAACAGGATTGTTTGCATTAAAGGCATAATGATTCCTGCACCAGCGGCTTGGGCAACCCTGCCGAGCATCAAAATCGGAAAATCTGGAGCAACGGAGCAAATTAACGTACCAACCCCAAAGATTCCCATCGCAAACAAGAATAATCCTCTCGTCGTAAACCGTTCGATTAAAAACGCCGTAATCGGAATCATAATACCATTGACGAGCATAAAAATGGACTGCAGCCATTGTGCGACTGTCTCATCCAATTGTAAATCCCGCATAATATGAGGTAATGCTGTTGCTAATAATGTCTGATTCAGGATCGCTACAAAAGCTCCCGAAATTAACACAATCATTATTGGTGTTTTATTAATAGTATTTGACGATTGCGCAGGCACTTGATTTTCAACCATAATTTTCTTTCTTTCGTACGAATTTATTTCCCTTATCGTTTCCATAGCAAGCCTATTTTATGAATAGACTGCCTGCAGAAAAATTTTGATTGGAAACTTCCCATCATTTTCTTCCTTAAAAGGTAACATTTTATATCCTAACACAATAAATAAATGACTAAAAGAAATTAAGATCAAATGAGGAATTTAATTTCACCCGTAAAACACATAAAAAAACAAAGGATATGCGGGGCAGCGCATATCCTTCATTTTCACATCGCTTTGTATTATACAAAGGGGGATGGGAGAAAGTTCATGGTCAAACAAAGGGGTTTTGTTTGTTACTGATCTTACATTTATACTATAACAACGTTTCAAATGATTTTCAATAAGAATGTTCATCATTTCACAAAAATGTCACAGTTTTATTCATATTAACTTACTTTAGATACATATAATAGAGCAAATTAAACTTTTTGAGGTGATGTCGATGCAAGGTTTACTCCCCATTTTGTTTTTCATCATGACCATCATAGCTTTTTTCCTTAATATCCTGGCATTCATGAAACTGGTTCCAATATTTGTATCTTTGCCATTGCTATTCATATCGATCTATTTAACAATTTTCACGTTTACCCACAAACGTGTATTTCGCGGCATGCAATAATCAGATTATGTAGCGGGATGTAGCCGGTTTTCAGCGTTATCCCGTTTCATATCCGCCTGTTTTACGTTATTTCACCTGGCATCCTCA
Organism: Virgibacillus dakarensis; assembly: GCF_900155625.1. Lineage (NCBI taxonomy): Bacteria > Bacillati > Bacillota > Bacilli > Caryophanales > Bacillaceae > Virgibacillus > Virgibacillus dakarensis. Next base: position 615,346 of record NZ_LT732553.1, on the reverse strand, counting down.
ATTCGCCATTTTACATTATTCCCCACTTCTAGAGCCACCCGATTGTGTATTTACAAAATAGCTGCACCACCCCAGGTGATGCAGTATCTATGATCTTATTTCGATAACAATTTTTCCATTTCATTTAATTTTTCTTCAAAAACATCCAATGCGTCCAGTATCGGTTGTTTGGATGTCATGTCCACTCCAGCATGCTTTAAAACCTCAATTGGATAATCACTGCTTCCGGCTTTTAGGAACTTGTTGATATAACGATCAACTGCGCCCTCCTCACCAGATAGAATCCGATTTGCCAAGGTGGTGGCCGCGGAATACCCTGTGGCATATTGATATACATAATAATCCATGTAAAAATGCGGGATCCGCGCCCATTCCAGGCCAATTGCTTCGTCCGAAACAACATCGTCACCAAAGTATTTTTTATTTAAATTATAATAAATCTCCGTTAGCTTATCAGCTGTTAAGGCATCCCCATTTTGCATGCGAACATGGATATCGTGTTCAAATTCTGCAAACATCGTCTGACGGAAAACAGTGCCGCGAAAGCCTTCAAGGAAATGATTGAGAATATAAAGCTTTTGCTGCTCATCATCCAAGTGATGCAGCATATATTCATTCAATAATGCTTCATTACAGGTAGACGCTACCTCGGCAACGAAAATGGAATAGTTCCCGTAACGGAAAGGCTGTGCTTTTCTCGTATAATAGCTATGAACAGAATGACCTAATTCATGTGCCAGGGTAAACAAATCATTCAATCTGTCCTGCCAGTTTAATAAAATGTAAGGATGGGTTCCGTATGCACCCGACGAATAGGCACCACTGCGCTTTCCTTTACTTTCTTCGACATCAATCCAGCGATTTTCATAACCTTCTTTTACGATATTGACATATTCCTCTCCAAGCGGTGCCAGCCCTTCCAGTACGAGTTGTTGCGCTTTTTCGTATGGGATCTCCAAATCGACATCTTTGACGAGCGGCACATACATATCATACATATGCAACTCATCAACTCCGAGTACTTTTTTGCGTAATGCCGCATAACGGTGCAGAAGCGGTAATTTTTCATTGACTGCCCCAATGAGATTTTCGTACACCTGCTCATCAATATTATTACTATCCAGCGCTTCCTGTCTTGCTGAATCATAATGACGGACTTTCGCGCTGAAATTATTTGTTTTAATCGTTCCGGTTAGTGTCGATGCAAAAGTATGAATGAAATTCCCGTACGTTTCATACATCTTATTAAATGCCTCTTCACGTACACGGCGGTCTTTGGACTCTAAAAATCCAACATAACGGCCATGGGTCAAATCAACTTCTTCCCCTTTTTCATTCGTAATTGTCGGGAACTTCAAATCGGCATTGTTCAGCATACTGAATGTTTGCGACCCATTATCCATCGGTTCAGCTGCTTCGGCGAGTAATGCTTCTTCCTTTTGGCTCAACACATGGGGCCGCTGTCTCGTAATTTCATCCAGTGTGTGCTTATATACCTGCAATTCTTTCTTTTCCTCCAAAAATTGCTTTAATGTTGTTTCATCGATTGTTAAAATCTCTGGAACAATAAAACTCATGGAGCTGGATGCCAATGTTAACACACTTTCTGCCTTTTGATTGATCGCCTGATAAAATGAATTCGTCGTATCTTCATCATAACGCATATGTGCATATGTAAACAGCTTGCCCAGCCGCATAGATAAATTATCCTGCATTTGTAACAGGTCATACAGATTCTGTGCGGATTCTGCCAGTTTCCCCTGAAATTCTTCTATTTTAGGAATATCATTTTTTAAGGATTGTAATTCCTCTTCCCAAGCATCATCGGTTGCAAAAATATCTTCCAATTTCCATTTCAGTTCCTCTGAGATCTCACTTCTTTTTGGTAATTCCTTTGTTCCTTTCGCCAAGTCAATTTCCTCCTTTATTTTCTGCACTATACAGTTTCAACATCCATTGCCTAAATCCCTCTATTTAGATAGTATAACGAATTTATTCCGATTCATGCTCATATTTTGATCGAATTATTTGCTAACAGCCGATTAATAAACACATCGTCTCCTAATAATGCTTCTTCCACATTTTTATAAAATAAAAGGTTTGTTTGCTTGGTAAAATGAAAAGGAGATTGTTGCTTGAGGATGTTAAGCTGTTCTAGTAAAAGGAGATATTGCTGAATTGGTTGTATCTCGGCTGTAATAAGCGGGTAATTGGCTGAAGAAATGATGTGCTTTCTTAATAAATGTACACAGGTTGATAAGGAAATATGTCCGCCAATTGGTAAAGGGTCAAGTAAATCGAGACAAATCCGGCTTTGCCAATCCCATAATGGTGAACACATGCGATATTGTGCGGATACTGGAAGATGAATAACAGATGGCAGGTATTCAAAGTGGGTCCGTTTTAAGTAAAGCCACTGATGCCAGGCAAGCTCACTCCCATACAAACGATCTCTTTGTCGCAAGCGGAATCGCTTTTTTTCCTGTTTCCACAGCGTGTAAAGCAGTTGATTCGGCAGCCGATGTTGGCGAAAGATGTCGATGAATTTCATGTTGTTGAGGAGGGTATACGTTAGCTTTCCGATTGCCTGTTTTGTTGTTGTTATATAAATGTCTTGAAAAGTAGAAAACAGGGTAGTTTCCGGACAGAAGAACAATAAGGTTAACGGGAAACGCTTTGAAAATTGATGAAGAAAATGGTGGAGAAAATTATCCAGTTTGATTTGATACCGACTCAGTCGTTTAAACCGATTGGCACCGATGATCCATATTGGTTGTATGCCAAGCTGACGATAGCCTTCATTTCGTTTCCGGATTTCTTTCAAGGAAATTCTGGTACACTGATATTCCACAGCAATCTTTTTATTGTCAATTGTTACTAATAAATCCGGACGCTGTTTAATTTCAGATAAATATTCCTCAAGTTGAACGTTTAGTTTCTGCTGTTTTAACCATTTGTACAACATAAGCTTGCCTTTTTCATGATAGGCACCTTCCCCACCTTCATGTGAGGGACAATTCACTTTCGCTCGATGGGCAAAATGGGGAATCATTTTTGAGCCGGCCTTTATTACAACTTTTTCCTGACATGACGGACAGTAGAATTGTCCATTTGTTTTTAGTTCGGAAATTTCCTTCTTTGTCAATAAAGCAAGCATGACAAGGTTTCCCTCTTTTGTTTTCGCTTGCAGCATATACTACATCCACCTCCTTCATAATACCTATTCGACAGTAAGGTGTAAAATCCTGCAAAAAAATTAAAAACCTGCAACATATTATCTTTGCAGGCTTTCTACTTACCGAACATGGCACAGTTTTAAGAAGCCATATCCTTATAATTGAGCCGGGAAATGTGTTTTAACCTGGGTAAATACATCATTGGCAAAAATCTTTTTCCCGTATTCTTCGAGAAAATGAATGGTTAAGTCAGAATCATTGCCAAATTCGAGAACCTGGCTAATCAAATCTTCTTGCTGATCATCATCCAATTCATCTTGGGAAAATTCCATATATAAATAATAGATATCATTATAATGGTATAAGCTATTTTCCTCAATACCAGAACCTGTACCATGGAAATAATGACTTAGTTGAATAACATCCTCGAAATCATGGAAGCTTACGATAAGTGATAAATTGCCTTCTTCCGCTGTTTCATCATCCGGGTTTTGCTTGCTGGTTTTTCCAAATTTGTCGTCTAATATATTTTCAATTTTTTCATCAACAGATAAATCGATTGTTTTCCCATTTTCAACAGGAAGTTCAATACTCTCCCCACTTTTGGATACTTGGGCTTTTGTTACAATAATTTCTAAACCCTTTTCCAATGCTTGAACTTGAATCCATAATGGACCATCTACATTAAAATCTTCCTCATAGTTCAATTCATCCATCATTTGCCAAAATAATTGTTCACTGCGTTCGCGATTATACCAAATTTCTTCTCTTTCAAAACCGCGATCCTCAATGTCAATATAAGAAATATAAAATTTAACCGTATTTTCATTGATGCGTTCTATTTCCATTCCAATTCTCTCCCTTCTATAGAAAAACATTCGACCAAACTCAATATCCAAGTCACTCGTTTTTCCGTTACTTTACACCGCATTACTTTTAAACCATTTTAATGCGACAAATCATTAGGTGGAAGAGACAACTTCACCTGATACCTCTTTCCTATTGTTCTTATCCTAAACAGCGCTAACCATTCATTCTTCTATTTATATCTATATCTTATTGTATGACAGAATAACGCATTTTGAAAATTTAAATGCCTATATAATTAATTTATTATGATAACCGATTTTGGACAAATTGTCACTGGAATTTTTTGTGAATATAGTTAAAAATAAAGTGAATAAAAGCGCAGATCAATATTCCTGGATCTGCGCTTTTATTTTGTATCAGAACAATTAGTTTACCATACGCTGAGCTTCACGCAATTGAAAGGTACGGACCGTCCGCGGCAAGAAACGGCGAATTTCGTCTTCGTTGTAACCAACCTGCAGACGTTTTTCATCCAGAATAATGGGCCGCCGTAATAATCCGGGATTTAATTGAATTAATTTAAACAAATCTTTCATCGGCAATTGATCAATATTTACGTCCAATTTTTGAAAAACTTTAGAGCGTGTTGAAATGATCTCATCCGTTCCATCCTCGGTCATACGCAATATTTCCTTGATCTCATCCAATGATAATGGCTCGGAAAAGATATTCCGCTCTGAAAACGGGATGTCATGCTCCTCAAGCCACGCTTTTGCTTTTCTGCAAGATGTACAACTTGGTGAGGTATAAAGTGTTACCATGAAACTTCACTCCTCATTTCTATAAAATGTATGGTCATCTCATAAACTTTGAACAACCTATTAGATTAAAATAAGTTTAAATAACCTTATATGTATAAGTATACTACAATTGTCAAGCAAAAGGTAGGGGATTTCTTAGAAAAATAAGCTGAAATTCAAATGTTCACGAAATGTTTATATTTATGTATAAGATACCCCAGTTTATTTTCAATTAAACATTTTATTTGAAAAAAATATAGGATTTTTATGGAATGTCTTAAAGTGCGTGTTCAAAAAGTCGCCGAATTGGGTCTTGAAGGTCGAGGCAGCGTAGCTTTGAGCACCGGAGTGTACATAAAGGTACATGAGGAGCGGAAAAGCAAGCGGGCGACACGATTCGTCGCTTATCATTTGGTGACTTTTTGAACATCCTCTTCAAAGTCCGTATTCTAAAAATATCTCTTGAAGGCCAAAGCGGCGCAGCCCCGGCACCTGTCTTGGACAGGAGGTATTACCTTCTACTGTTGGCTATTGTCGTGGCGGTTTAGCAGAAGATCTCTACTGCCAGCTCCAGAGTTCGCCGCTCAGCATTTGGTGACTTTTTAAATATCCTCTAAAACATGAAATAAGGGGCATTCCATTTTAAGTCTTTTCCGTTAAACCATCAAATAAATTATCAGATTCCCGCTCTTCATCGTAAATTAATACCTCATCGACAGGCTGATATGATTTTCCATATAGCTCTTCATCTTTATACGTATGGATATCTTCATACATTTGTTTCATCTTTTCATAAATCACATCTTCTGATTCATCGTTGGGAGACCAGTATAAAATTTCCATTGGGGTTTCTTCATTTGTAGCAAGTGACCGGCGATTATAACCGATGGATTGCGCGTGGGTAAATCCTTCTCTTTGATAAAAATGAAGTCTTTTCCCAGTATCCGAATCATCATAATCAACAGGCTCTACCTCCAGGATAATCGGCTTATTTTTTTGTTTTAGCTTTTCAATCAGCTTATGCCCAATCCCTTGACCTCTTGATTTTGCTGAAACCCAAACATAATCAATAAAAATAAAGGTGTCAAATTCGGCGAACATTAATACATGATATGGCCCTTCATCCTTGTAGTACACGTCACCCTTTTCCCTTAACAGCATTTCCATATGTTCTTTGGATTTCATTTCTTCTACTGGAAAATATTTGTTTAACTTTTCATACCAATTCATTGACCTACTCCTTTTTTTATAATCCTTTTCTATTATAACGAAAATTTTCTTGTTTGTTAAATGGCGTTTACAAGGCACCATATGTAGTTTACCCGGCAGTGTTTTTTTTCAAACATACAAGAGGTCAGCAGCAACATAGCGACTGACCTTAACAGTTAATCGATCGGTGTATAATCAACATTCTTCGTATACACATTTGCAGCATTCCAAATCAAAAATTCGTTAATTCCATTTTCCTGCAGTGCCTTTATTTGCGCTTCCACTTCCGCTTTTCCATATTGGGTTGGGGCGCCATCATACAACCATGGTGCTTCAAAATCTTGGATCCAAGGCCTTGAAATTGGCGGATCGTCCAGCTTGCCTAATACGTCATTTTCCACCTTCGTATATTCGGTTACCAATTTATACGGATGTTTATCGGGAAAATCAATCCCGAAATAGGCTGTCCAATGACTTGGGTAAATCATTGATGAAATAACATCAACATTACTTGCGATTTTCGAGAAATTTTGTCCAATTCCTGGTGCTTCTGGGATAGTTGCCGAATAGCCGAAAATATCGACCCCAACCTTTACATCATAATACGCTAATTCTTTTTTGGCATATTTAACAAAATCCGTAACAGCCTGCACACGACGCTGGATATTTTCTACGTCAGTATCTTGATAGTCCCCTTGGCTGTATTCCAGTTCCTTATCATAATGTTCAAATCCTTCAGGAAACCGGACATAATCAAATTGAATTTCCTGAAAACCTAACGCTGCAGCCTGTTTTGCGAGATTTACATTGTATTTCCATACTTCCTTTTTAAATGGGTTAACGAAAGCCTCCCCTTTTCCATTTGTCCAAACCTTGCCATCTTTCTTGAAGGACAGGTCTGGACGTTTTTCTGCTAAAACGGAATCTTTAAAAACAACAATTCTGGCAATCGGATAAATCCCCTTTTTCTCAAGCTTTTCCAGCATTTTTCGCGGCTCATCTATGTAATTTTGGGCAACATCTTCATATGGTGATCCCTTTTCCGGTCTAAATGTAACGTTCCCATGATCTTCTTTGATGTCAATTACCATTGTGTTTAAATCGGTGGACTCAACCAAGTTTACGAGTGATTCAAACTGGCTTCCCCCAGCGGAAGGACCGGTAACATAGATCCCCCTGACAGCATCAGGATATGTAAAATTGAAGCCGGAGTCATATATGAAACGTTTGAAATGTTTGCTCTCGTCAAGTAGTTTTAAACTGGTCGTATTTTTAGCATGCAACTGGGCGATTTGTAATTCTTCTCCACTAATGACGCACGGCATACCTAATCCAAGCAGAAGAATCCCGAGAATCGTGATATCCTTCAGTTGTCCCTTCTTCATAAATTATCAATCTCCCTATTTTTAGCAACCTATTTATCTAGTATAAGGGAAACAATCAAATATTTGAACGGAATTTGGAGATTTTTGTCGAGTTTTTTAACTTTAAATCTGAATTAAATCAAAACTAGCAAGCGAAGAGATTATAACATAAAAGGCTTCTATCATTTTAAAAGCCCTTTACATTTTATAAAATCTGCTATTCTACTATCTAATTTACGCTAAGAGGCAAAGTAAACCAAAAGGTGTGGTAGTGACCGTTAGACTTTATCCCAATCTTGCCAGTGTGATGTTCAATAATTTCCTTTGAAATCGCAAGTCCAAGCCCTGTACCTCCTGTATCACGAGTCCTGGAAGGATCAACACGATAAAATCGTTCAAAAATTTTTTCTTGTTCTAAAAATGGAATCGTTTGACCAGGGCCAGAGACGGCAACCCTATATTCCGAGTTTAGGCTTTCACCTATAACTGTTATTGGCTCAGTCCCCTGATAATAACGAATGGCATTATCAATTAAATTACTGATGACTTGTGGAACTCCTCCATCATATACATTTACAATGCCGGGCTCGGTCTTTACATGCAACTTAATACCAGCATTTTTCAGAGACCAGCGAAACATCTCTACTGACTGCTCGACTAACACGGCCATATCTATCGGTTCTTTTTGAGAAAAGGTTTGCTTTGTTACATAATCCCATTCTTTCAGTTGTTCAAGTTGTTCAACCAAACTAATAAGTCTTTTTAATTCCTCATGAAGCGATTGATATAACTGCCTGTCACCCGAAATCACGCCACTTTTTAAAGCACTAAGGTACCCGTTTAAATTCGATAAGGGGGTACGAAGTTCATGCGACAAATCTGATACTAGTTTTTGCCGATACTGCTGATTATTTTTTAATTGCTTAACTAAATCATTAAAGTGACTGATTAATTGGCCTGTTTCGTCGTCAGACTTTACTTCAAGGGGATTCGGATATTGTCCCTGTTTCATCCGCTTCGTAGACTCAATCAATTCTTTTATTGGGTGTATCAATTTTTTTGTTAAATAAAAATGTATAAGGCTGCCGATTACAATTGCGGAAACACTAAATATCCACAAATACTGAAAAAGGGTTGAGTTAAACTGACCCTGTTTTTGATTATCCATTGCTCCCAATCCATCCGCCAAAAAACAAGCTGTGTTATAGATCGCCCAGCTGCTAAGTACAATAAAAAAGCCAATAACGATAATGTTTGTAAATGTTAACTTCCATAGAATTTGTTTGGGCCATGTCCTTCCACGTTTATTCATTAACATATTTATACCCCATTCCACGAACTGTATGAATACGTTTAGGTGAAGCAGGATTATCCTCAATTTTTCTCCGTAATTTTTTAATGTGTGCGTCAATTGTACGGTCCAGCACGGTTTTATCAGCGTAAGGATAAAGCCTGTGAATAAGCTCCTCTCTTGAAATGACAACATTAGGATTCTCCATAAAATGATAAAGCAGGTTAAACTCATGTTTAGTCAAATTCAATTGTTTATCAAGCAGCCATACTTCGCCCTTTCGCGGTTTTATGCATAGTCCACCATAGGTAATTTTTTGACAATACTGTCCAGTTCTTCGTAAAACCGCTTCAATATGTGCTACCAATTCATCTGGGTCAAACGGCTTCGTCAAATAATCATCCGCACCTATCTTTAATCCATTAATTCTTTCATCTACTCGTGCTTTTGCGGATAACATAATAATAGATACTTCATTACGTTCTTGTTCCCGGACCCACTTGCAGAAATCCTCTCCACTTAGTTTAGGGAGCATTAAATCAAGCACAATTAAGCATGGATGATAGGTTAAAAAAGCATCCTTTGCCATTTCACCATCAGTAGCCTCAACCACGTCATATTCCGCTTTTTTCAAATAAATGTTGACAAGCTCACGGATCATTTTATCATCTTCCACTACTAAAATTGTTTGTTTCACAGGATCACCTCTCCCCTATTGTACGTAAAAAGGGGTCCTACTTCATCTTTTCAAATTCTTCGACCATCATTTCATAATGTAATGCTCCGAAAGCCTTGTACTGAATAATTCCATTTGAATCAACCATGAAAGAAGTTGGAATCGGACGGATCGCATACGTATTGGCCACTTCAATATTCTCATCTAACAAAATAGGAAATGTTAAGTTAAATTCATCCACGAAATTTTGAACTTCTTGCATCCCTTGCTCTGTTTGTGTTAAATTGACCGCCAAAATAACGACATCTTTATTTTGATGGAATTTTTCCAAATCTGGCATTTCAGCACGGCATGGAGGACACCAGGTAGCCCAGAAGTTAACCATTACACGTTGGCCACGATAATCCGATAATTTCACATTCTTCCCGCTTAGCGTCTTTAGTTGAAAGTCAGGTGCAGCATTTCCTACCTCTAAGCCAACTGTAACTGCATTAGTTGTTTCACTCTTTTTATCAGCTGCTGCTTTGTTATCTTTATCACTATCGGAGCTAGCCTCTTGTTTTATTTCCTCATTTTCATCTTGAATTGACGTATCATCTGATTGGTTAACAAAATCATACACAGCCCATCCTATCATTCCAATAAGCACGATAATAATGATAGCTTTTTTCATTATTTTCACCTCCCTGGAACCCTGATAAGGGGATCATTTTACTCCATCTTTTCCAATTGTTGTACCATAAGATCATAATTCATCGCACCTAATGCAATAAATTGGATCCGACCATTAGAATCAATCATATAAGAAGTTGGATATGCCTGAACCTGATAAGCAGTAGAGACATCTGAGTTTACATCCATCAATACTGGAAAAGTCATTTCGTATTCTTCTACAAAATCGGTGATATTGTCTACGCTTTTTTCCGACTCTGTCAAATTGACGGCTAAAATAACAACATCCTTGTTATTATAAAGTTTTTCCAAGTCAGGAATTTCCGCCCGGCATGGCGGACACCACGTAGCCCAAAAGTTAGCTAAGACGCGTTTCCCTTTGTAATCCGATAAACGTACTGTCTCACCCTCCAGCGTTTTTAATTCAAAGTCGGGAGCAATTTGCCCCTTTGCAAGTCCCACTTTATCAGACTCTACGACCTTCTCTTCATTATCTGCCGGCGGAGAAGTAATTTTACCTCCGGAGATGCCGCCAGTATCTTCTTGAGTTGTTTCATCCGTTGAACTGACAAAATCATACGTGGCAAAACCAAGCATTCCTACTACAATTACAATAAGAATTATCTTTTTCATTGACCTTGACCTCCGTTACTATCCTAATCTCGATAGCCATGTATCTTGTACTAAATTAAGTAAAAACTCTGTAATACGCGGCATAAGACCGAAAAATAAGACCAACCCCATGATAATCATCATAACTGCACCTACCTTCATTATGACCTGACTATGCCTGACAATCCATCTTGTCGACCCAAGGAAAAAAGTCAAAATAAGAAATGGCAGTGAAAAACCAATAACATACATAACAGTGTAAAATATGCCCTGGCTTGGATTGCTTGCAGCCAGAAGCAAAATAGACCCAAAGATCGGACCGATACACGGTGTCCAACCAGCAGCAAATCCTAGGCCGATAAAAAATGTCCCCACATATCCTGCTGGCTTTTTAGAATAATGAAACCGCCTTTCCTTCATTAAGGCCGGTATCGTGATCCAGCCTGCAACAAACAATCCCATAACAATAATTAAAATCCCTGCAATTCGTTGAATAAACAATCCAGAATCACCTAGAAGTAAATTTTGTGCCCATCGACCCAAAAAGGAAGCGCTGGCACCCAAGCTGATAAAAACCAACGAAACTGCCAATAAAAAAAATAAAGAATGGCTTAATAACTGGCGACGAATTTTTGGGTTGTGATCTCCTTGCAATTCTTTTACACTGATTCCGGTAATATAGGACATATAAGCAGGGAAAATTGGCAGCACACAGGGGGACAAGAAGGATAATGCTCCTGCCCCTATCGCTAAAAACATTCCCACAATCAACATCGTATCTGCTTCAATTCCGCCCATTGCGATCCCTCTTTCTATGTTTAAAAATAATAAGTAAAATACTGCTGATAAAAAACAACCCCACAAACCACGGTGCCATTATATAGCCAAATACTGTTACAAACGGCTGAATAAATGTTAACAATAACACTCCTGCAGTCCAACCCGTTAATATCATAATTATTATCGTGATTACTGCTATACGTCCGCGGGTGAGGAAAAATAAAACAAGAAGAACAGTCAGTAAAACCAGGTACCCAAAAGCATATGTATTATCGTTCCAAACGAGCTGAATAAACTCATACGTAAATGACGCTACCAAAAATACATGTAGAAAGGATTCTATAAATTCAAGCACATACAGCTGCTGCCTTTTGGACTTATACACAAGTAGTAAGCCACTAAATAATACAGCCAGGTAAAAGCTTTGTGAATTGCTTGGATAAGCCAAAATAGCTAATGGATCCTTTATGAATATGGAAAAATTCAATATGACTTTTCCAAGCCAAATAAAGATGATAAAATTAATTAACTGTGAAATCATCTCCTCCATATGTTTTTTTCTTTGTTCCTTTGATAAATCGCTCGTTATATAATAGGAAATAAATCCCGCGAACATACTTACAGCAATAATACCAATGGATATTAATTTACTTACAATCACCAAAGAAGTTTCCTCCATTTCGATGTCTATCCAATCCTATCATAATAGGACAATGTGAAAATTTGATGAAAATAAGACTAATCCACAAAAAAGTTGGAATTAAAACAGGGACAATCTCGCGCCACGCTAAAGCTTCACCGCGTTAGTGTAGTGGAGGACTGTCCCACGTCCGTTTTAGATGACTTTATCAATAGATGCTATCAGTCTTTTCTCAATGTCTTGTGCAAGTTCCACAATGGATTCATTTTCGGTCATTTGCATCAATGCTGTCGGCCTAGGCATACCAATTTTTGTTTTTCCCTTATCATCATAAACAACAATTTTATTAGAAAACTTGGCATTCGCCATGCCTTTGGGCGAATGCCTTAGTTGCACTTATGCAGAATAAGAAAGTTTAAACTTTCTTATCTGCCAAGGTAAGAAATAGCCGACCAATTGATTCTGTGATAGCACGCGTTGTGCTGCTTCTGGGTTACACACTCCTAAAACATGATAGGCTTGCTGAAAGTCAATCGCTTTTTTCTGCAATGTTTCTCTAATATCAAATTGCCAAAGGACTCCAAACTTTTCATCTTTCAAACTCTTCTCAAGTGATTGAATTGCTTCATCGATTGTTTTATTTGTTTCAACTGTATAATGAAACATGATCAAGTATCTCCTTTTTAATTAAAGTTTTCCAATTTCAGAGACAGGATTTTATTTAGGGATTGCTCTTACAGCATAATTTGCCGGATTCAAGGGAACAACCTCCGTATCAAAGCCATTCCGTTCAAGAATGTTTATCATTTCGTTTGAAGAAATTCGGTGATGCAATGGCGGGCCTGATTCCGTTTCAATAGCCTCCCAATCGAGCAAAAGCATCTGTCCCTCAGGTTTTAAAATACGGTTTATTTCGGCAAGAGTCCTGTCAACATTCGGAACCTCATGCATCACAAAAGCAACGATAACTTTGTTTACGGATTCATCATCAAGTTTAATATGATCCAAGTCACTTTCTACATACTGAATGTTGTCAAGTTGTTCTTCTCCTGCATTTTCCTTCAGCATTTCCAGCATTTTGGGCTCAATATCAACTGCATAAACTTTTTCCGCGTTCTTGGCAATTGGAATGGTAAAATAGCCATTACCAGCTCCAAGGTCGGCAACAGTATCACCTGAATTCACACCTAGATATTCCATGATCTCATTCGGCGGCAATAATTTTTTACGCTCCGTTCGCATTAATGAATGTGCTTTTTCAGGATTAAATCGCTTGTCCGTCATATTTTTAGCCCCTTCTCTTCGTATTCTTGTCATCTCTTCTTGCCACTTCCAAAGTATTTTATTCAACAATATACTATTCTTCCCTTATCTACACCCAGGCACTCATACCACCTTTTACATTTGTCACATTCTTAAATCCTTGTTTCTTCAAGATTTTGGCTGCTTTCAGACTTCTCATCCCACTTTGACAAATAACTACCACTTCTTTATTTTTATCGAGTTTATTCATTTGTTGAGCTAATTGTGATAACGGTATATTTTTAAATGGTTTTCGGTGATTTGCTTGGTATTCCTGAGGTGTTCGTACATCAACAAATTGAACATTTTTGTCGTTAAACTTCTTTTTCAATTCCGGCACTGTTATTTGTGACAAACCTTTAACAGGCATGAATTTTCTTAGTACAAATGCTAATATTCCTATCAAGATTATCCACTGTATGATTCCCAAAATTATTTCTCCTCCCATTTGACCATGTTAAATGAAGATATCAACCCAAATTTTAATTGCTGTTCCCAAAATTAAAACTGCTAAAATCCACTGAAGATGCTTCGTATTTACCTTTTTCCCTATGTTTGCACCTAATGGAGAACCAAGTAAACTTGCTATTATCATGATTATGGCAGGTATAAATAATATTTGACCTGTCATCATCTTACTCGCAGTTGCACCAATGGATGATATAAAGGTAATTGCCAAAGAGGATGCGATGGTAACCCTTGTTGGAATATGCAATACAGTTAGCATCACTGGCACTAACAAAAATGCTCCACCAGCACCGACAATACCAGCTCCAATCCCAACCAAGAGTGCTATTGCAGCTGCAAGCCATCGGTTAAACTTTACACTGTCAAAAGTCGTTTCATCGCTTTCCCTTTTAGGCAAAAACATCATAATAACCGCAATTAAAGCCAGTATACCGTATATAATATTAATACCGGCTTCTGACATGTGTGATGAAACAAAGCCTCCTGCAAAACTGCCTATTAATATACTAATTCCCATATAACCAATGATCGTTTTATTTAAATATCCACCATTCCGATAGGCAACGACACCGCCTACTGTAGCAAACAGCACTTGAATAGCAGTAATACCAGAAACTTCATATGCACTAAAACTTGCAAAACCTAAAACAACAGGAATATATAATAACATCGGATAATTAATAATCGCTCCACCAATTCCTACCATTCCAGAAATAAAGGAACCGATAAAACCAATCAAAAAAATGGTAACGATAAACATCATACTATATTCCATATAACCTTTCCCCTAAATCAAAGGGGACCCAGCTGAAGGGTCACCTTTATCCTTTTTTTATCCAAAATTTTAGTACACTGTCTTTTTCTAATTCTTTTAAAAGCTCATGTCCACCGGATTTTGCCCATGCTGCTAGGTCACTTTTAGCACCCTTATCTGTTGCATGGACCTCCAATATTTCGCCTGTTTTTAGTTCATCCATTGCCTTTTTTGTTCTTACGATCGGCATGGGACATGATAAACCTGTTGCATCCAATACTTTATCTGCGCTCATTTTGATATACCTCCTAATTTATTCAGTTCAAATACATACGAGGGTATTATTCAAAAAACTATCCCTCAATCGCACAACGGTTAGGTCCTATTTCCATTTCTTTCTGTTCTTCCTGATCGGGCGAAAGTTTACCCATATTTATTTTGCGAATATCTTCATACGCATTCGGTTGCGGCGGAAGATTTTCGGTTACCATTTTTCTAAATTTCTGCTCATCATCTACTTGTAACCCTGCATTTTTCTGATAAAGGTCACCTAACCGAGCTAAGACTTTACCACCTTCACCAAGTTCTTCTGCAAAAGAGTAATGTGCAGGTAATACGATTAAATCATCGGAAAGTTCTTTGTAACGGTTATAGAGCGTATGTCGAAGATCTTCTACCCAATCTTCTGCCAATCCGGCTAAATCCGGACGACCAATTGATCGCACAAATAGATTGTCGCCAGTTAATAAATACTTACCATCAATTATAAATGACGTACTGCCAATTGTATGACCCGGTGAATAGATTGGTTGTATCTTTATAGCAGTATTACCCACCATGATGTCATTGCCTTCTTCAAGTGGTGTATACGAAAAGGTAGCATCCGCTGCATCTTTAGGTGGCAAGTAATAAGTGCCACCAACTTCTTCCGCGAGTTTGCGTCCGCCGGAAATGTGGTCTGCGTGTAAATGTGTGTCCATGACATGCTTAATCTGTACACCCTGTTCTTCCGCAAACTGTTTATAAATATCCGTCATCCTTGCTGTATCTACAATTGCTGCTTCTCCATTTGATTGAATGAAATATGATAGGCAACCTTTTCCTAAACGAACAAATTGGTGCAGGCTACCTCCGTCATTTAAATCAGCAATCTTTACCGGCTCCAAGTATTCACTCCAAGCTTTCATACCATCTTTCAGGCTATAAACCGTTGTAAATCCGGCATCGCTTAGCATATCTCCGATCATTTCGGATGAACCGCCTTTTGCACAGACAACGATTATTTCCTGATCTTTTTTCAACGTACCTTTAATAGGATCGATCCCGTCCAGTAAGTTGAAATACGGTTTATTGATAGCCCTGACCTTTTCGCCCTCTATTTTCCAATTATTAAATTCATCTGTATTCCGTACATCCAAAATCAACGTTTCTTCGCGGTTTACTATTTTTTTCGCCAATTCTTTAACTGAAATTGTTTTTGTCATTTGCAACCCCTCCGTTAAAATGATAGTGAGATATTTGCATCCTTCGCATAATCAATGAATGTAGCCGCGCCGCCTACTTCAATTCCATCAACAAATGCATCCTTAGCCAGATTCATTACATCCATCGTCATTTGGCAAGCAATTAATTTGACACCCAGTTCTTGAGCAATACCTACCAGCTTTTCAATGGATGGCACATTCGCCTTGCTAAATCCTTCCGCAAAATGTTCTTTTCCTTTTGGTAATGGAAGCTGTTTATGCGCCTCCTTATGAATTAGATTTAACCCTTCAAACGTAAAGAAAATCCCTACTTCGGCATCGGACGCTGCAGCTGCCGTCGCAATGTTAAATACCTTATATGCGTCAAATAATGTTCCGTTCGCTGCAATAATTGCTACTTTTGTGTTAGCCATTTAAAAATTCCTCCTAAAAGTGCGTGTTCAAAAAGTCGCCGAATGAGAAGGCCGGCTAAAATCGCAACGTCCTGTTGCAACGCCGGCACTAGCACTTCCTGTGCGTCGCAAGAAGGTCGAGGCGGCGTAGCTTTGAGCACCGGGCTTCCACAGGATGTGGTGACTTCTGCGTTGCCCACAGGACGTGGGCGGTTTTAGCAGAAGATCCTCTTCCGCCAACGAAGAGATTCGCCGCTTATCATTTGGTGACTTTTTGAACATCCACTATAAGTGGTTATTCAAAAATTGTTTAATTTTTTTCTATTGGGCTATCCCATGTGGACATACCTGGTAAAACATTTATCACATTCTTATATCCTTTTTCGGTTAAATTTTGTGCTGCTAAATCACTGCGGTTACCTGTACGGCAAATAATATATAGCTCCTTATTTTGGTCTATTTCATCTAGACGTTCATCTAATTCCTCAAGGGGTATATTGACCGCCCCTGGAATATGACCAAAAGCAAATTCTACGGGTTCACAAACATCTAGAATTGAAATGGGCGGTTCATTTAACTTACTGTGAAGTTTGTTAAGTTCAATGGTATATTCATGTTTGATTTCTTCCTTCAGTTCGGGATCACTTGCTTTTCGTAGATAATGTTTTAACAGATCACCGCCCTCGACTGTTCCAATATACTGGTGCCCGGTATTCTCTGCCCATGCCTTTAAATCAGCAATTGAGCCTTTATCTATAGCCTGAACTTCCATAACTTGACCAGGTTCTAAGTTCATCATTGCTTTTTTGGCCTTCACAATAGGCATTGGACATGTCAGCCCTTTTGCATCCACTATTCTATTTGCTGTAATCTGAATCCTCCTTACTTTTCAACTTCATCTTCCCAGTCCAGCATACCGCCTGTCATATTCGTAACATCATAGCCTTGCTCACTTAAAAACAAGCAAGCTTTGCCACTTCGACCACCAGAACGGCAAACCATATAATAATGTTTATTTTTATCCATCTCATCAAGACGGTCTGGTAATTGACCAAGTGGAATATGAAGTGCACCCGGTATTTTCCCTTGTGCTACTTCTTTCTCTTCCCGAACATCAATAATGCTCACGTTTTCCCCTGCTTTTAATTTTCCTGCTAATTCTTTTGCTGCAACTTCCTTCACTACTGTTCCCTCCTAACTAGTAAAATTCCAGACCAATCATCATTATACATATACCCGTACAGGTATTATATATTAAATAAAAAAATGGGTTAGTTGATTGCTTGCTTAACCCGTTTTTTATGATAAATGTTGTAAAACAGCTTGTCAATCTTATCTGCTTCTAACTAATAAATTAACTGCTTCTTTAATAAGATCCTCAGAACTTTCGCCAGTTTGTTTTTCTTCACGAATGCACTGTTCCAGATTTTTACTGACAACTAATGCAGCGGTACGATCCATTGCACTTCTGACAGCCGACATTTGCGTCACGACATCCCGGCATTCTTTTTCTTCCTCCATCATTTTTAATAATCCTCTAACTTGCCCCTCAATACGCTTCATTCTATTTTTCATTTGGGCATCATATTTCATTCGTAACACTCCTTTCAGCTTTACTAAGTGAACACATACATCTTTTTTGCGGGATACCGCTTCTGTCGTTTTATTATTGTCGCTATGCTCACATAATATACCCATGGAGGTATTTTGTCAACATGTTTCTACGTAAATGTTAAAAATCACATGAATACCCAACTTTTATATAAAAATAAAACAAGAACACTTATTACTTTCTAAGCATCCCTGTTTTATTTTCATCCATTCATTGAATTGTCACTTTAACAGTACGTACTCCCCACTTTATTGCAGCTTGCTTTGTCCGGACATAAACATCAATTTTGTTACCATTAATTGCACTGCCAATATCGCCAGCAATCGCATAACCATATCCTTCTACATGTACGACTGATCCTAAGGGAATAACATTTGGATCGACCGCAATTACTCTTGTATTAGGATTTTCCCTGAGGTCGATTCCGGTGTGCGTCACCCCTGAACCACCGGCACTCTCCATTGTATAAGCGGTGGCAGTAACGGTAAATGTTTTTTTGTTTGTGTTGTCCTGTGTTGCTTTTTTAGGTTTATCTACTTTTTCTTTACTTGCCGTACTAACTTTCCGTCCACTTTTTTTAACTTGTTCAGATTGCGAACTTTTTCTTGCTGCTGCTACAATATTTTGTTTTGCTTCCGTTTGAAGCGAGGCAATCTTTTTGTCTTCCAGTTGCAAGTTATCTATTAATGCAATTAACTCTTGCTGTTTCTTCTCTAACGACTCCCTGCGTTGTTCATTTTGCTGCTTTTCTTCTTTAATTTGTGCTAAAGTTTCCTCTTGTTCCGCTTTCATGGCGTTTAACTCATCAAGCTTTTCTAGTGCAAGCTTTTGCTTTTCGGCTACTTTATGTATGTCATTTTCGAGGGTTTCTAATAAGGAAGCATCAGCCTCCGTAATCTTGTTAACCATGGAAGTTCTGCTTATAAAATCACCAAAACTTTGCGCACCGAATATTACTTCTAAATAAGTCATTGAACCGCCCGCCTGTTGATAAGAGGCAATTCGTTCCTTTAAAATTTCCTTGCGTTTTTCAATATCCGTCTCTAATTCTTTAATTTCATCTTGAAGGATTCTAATTTCTTCTAGTGCACTTGTAATGTTTTGTTCTGTTTTCTCCATCATACCTTGCTTTTCATTCAATGATTGATTTACGCGTTCCATTTCTTTATTCAAATCTTCTATTTCTGACATCAGTTCAGCAACTTGTTCTTCTGCATTTGACAAATCTTCTTTAACATTCTTCCGTTGTTCCTGCAGGTTTTCTAACTTTGAATTTGCTTCTGCATAGCTATAATTGTTAAAAAATAAACTTCCTAAAACAATGATAGTTGCTAAGGTAATTGTAGCTAATTTTCTTGTCAACTTTTTCCCTCGCTTCCTATTTTTATTAAAAATAATTGCATTTCAACTCCAATAGTATATCACGGCAAACTTACACAACAATTAAGCTGAGATTACAATTGTATTTCATAAGTATCTCGCGTCAGAAATTACTTGCCATTTGTTTCATTTTTAAATAGTCTTTAAATAAACACCAATACAGAAAGGATTTTGTCACTGTGGAAAAAAAGATAAAGGATCTGACCCTGCTATTACTATATCTGACCTCTTGGAAGGAAGATGATATCCCAAAAGAAATGAGAAGAAGCTGGAAAGGCTATCCGTTTGAAATTTTAGATGAATTAACGGATGAAGATTTCATTAGAGGAAGTAAAAAATCAAAATCGGTCTATTTAACTGAAAATGGTATCAGCGAAGCGAAAAAATTAATGGAAACATATTTACAATAATGTATCTGCGCACTAAAGTTATAAACCAGTCTTCCCTTATATTTCATTGGCTTATTTTCTGAATAAACATGATATACTATATGAAGGATCTTTGACATGGAGTGATTGAAATTGAACGGTTAAACTTGAACGACCTAAACCAATGGATAGAAAAAAGCCTGAAGTTGAACGGCTAATAACCAGGAATCGTGATGAGAAAAAATAGGTTCGTACTCGCAAATGAGACGAAGATGAACAGAAAATAATCGACAAACTTTGTATTAGAAAATGGAAAATGGCTGATTAGGAAGGAAAAGTAAAATATCTTTCCAAACGAAAGTGGTTCTATGATTTCGATTGACGGGGCTAAATTGCGAATGGCGAATGGAGGGTAAATTATCCCTCTAATAAGCAAAAAAGGTGACTCCAAAATTAAAAGTAAATGTTGAGTCGCCTTTTTTGATAACTCTTTTGAAAAAATGAACACCTTTTAGTATATAAAGAACTAACTAAGGACTGCCTCTTCTTCGCTTAGACCAAGCGCTCGCGCTGTTAAAGCATGAATTTCTTGAATAAGTTCTGGATTTTCCACCAGTGACAAGCCATAAGAAGGAATTATTTCTCTTATTTTCGGTTCCCACTCTTTTAGATGCTGCGGAAAGCATCTTTTGAACATATCCAGCACAACATGAACGGCAGTGGAAGCACCTGGAGAAGCACCAAGCAATGCAGCGACTGAACCATCAGCGGCACTAACAAGTTCCGTACCAAATTGAAGCGTTCCTTTTCCGCCATCATCAGTGTCCTTAATTACTTGTACACGTTGTCCCGCTGTCACGGTATCCCAATCTTCACTTTTAGCATCTGGAATAAATTCCCGCAATTCTTCCATCCGTTGTTCTTTCGATAACATAAGCTGCTGCACCAGGTATTTTGTTAGTGGTATGTTTTTTGCACCTGCCGCTAACATCGTGAAAACATTATTCGGTTTTACAGAGCCTAATAAATCCATATTTGAACCAGTTTTTAAGAACTTTGGGGAGAAGCCGGCAAACGGTCCAAATAATAATGTTTTCTTGTTATCGATATATCGTGTGTCAAGATGTGGCACAGACATTGGAGGAGCGCCAACTGCAGCTTTTCCGTATACCTTTGCATGATGCTGCTTTACAACTTCAGGATTGTTACATACTAGGAATAGTCCGCTTACCGGGAACCCTCCAATATGTTTACTTTCGGGAATCCCGGTTTTTTGCAGTAACGGCAAGGCCCCTCCACCAGCCCCGATAAAGACGTAATTTGCAGTATGGTATTCGAGGGTACCGCGATCGAAATTACGAACTTTTACTTCCCACGAACCGTCGTCAGTACGTTTTATATCATCTACCGTGTGATTGTATTTTATATTTACATTTTGACCCTTTAAGTAGTCTAACAATTTACGCGTTAGTGCTCCAAAGTTGACATCCGTCCCTGAGTCGATTTTTGTTGCTGCTATAGATCCCTTAGATGTACGGCCATCCATAATAAGCGGAATCCATTCCTTTAATTTTTCCGGGTCGCAAGAAAATTCCATCCCTTGGAACAAAGGATGGTTTGCCAGTGCATCAAACCGTTTTTTCAAAAACATTACATTATCTTCCCCATGCACTAAACTTATATGAGGCAATGGTTTGATAAAGTCCTGAGGATTACTTATCAGATTGCTGTTTACAAGATAAGACCAAAACTGTTTTGAAAGCTGAAACTGTTCGTTAATCTTTAGTGCTTTGCTAATGTCTATGGACCCGTCCGGTTTTTCGGGAGTGTAGTTAAGCTCGCACAGTGCCGAGTGCCCGGTTCCCGCATTATTCCATTCGTTGGAGCTTTCCTCTCCTGGCTTTTCAAGCTTCTCAAATACAGTAATTCTCCAGTCCGGTGCCAATTCTTTTAAGAGTGAGCCCAATGTTGCACTCATGATTCCGGCACCAATTAAAATAACGTCTGTTGTCGTATGTTTATTACTCATATTTACCTTCCTTACATCTTAAAATTTGCACAAAGAAAGCAAGCGTTCCTGCTCATACGTTAACAAGTCAGGGCGCAACCTAGTTATACATCTTTTCTAACCATATTATAGTGTATTACAATTATACCATAAGTTATTTAAAAGCTGAAAAAAAGTGAGAAATCAAACGCATACGATATAGCAATGAAAAAGATAAAGTACAATTGCCCGTTGGATTTTTAGGGAGCTGGTGCAAACAAGTACCATGATAATTTGGAAAATTGGGCTTTGGAGCTAAATTTTTATAAGGTGATTCTGTGTCCAGCAGAATAATTAGGGTGGCACCGCGGTTCATGTGTCACAGAACCACAAAACCTTTGATTGCATTATTATAGAAATTACTATATAATCCAAGTGATTATTCTCTTCATTTTTAAGTTTCTATTCTAATTCCTAATCTTCCTATCTAATTGAATACGCCGATTTATTCGCCTCGCAATCGTTTCATCATGCGTTTACCCAAATCTCCTATGACAATTGACTGTAAACTCTTTCAATAGTATGAAGCAAAGTAGATATTCCCATTCTAGACTGGCACCATCCTATAGTGATTCAAACAGAACTTATATATTTTTCATTCCATCTATTTCAAATTTTAATAGACTGGGACTCTATAAATAAAAAGGATGTGGACTATGTTTTATAAACCGCGTACTATGTCTAATGAATTAATAATTCTGGAATTATTGAACGAGCGAAAGAATTTACCTAGAAAGGATAAGCAGCACTATTTTAATCTAAAAAAAGGTTACGAAGGAGAGATGCAATTTGATGCCTTAACAGAAAATCTTCAGTGTGAATGCTTGATATTAAATGATTTGTTACTAAAAGTAAATAATACTACCTTCCAAATTGATTCCCTCATTATTGCACATGGAAAGATTTACTTTTATGAGGTAAAAAACTATGAAGGCGATTATTATTACGAATCGGATAAGCTATTCAAAAGGAACCCTAAAGTAGAAGTAATTAATCCTCTGTACCAGTTAGGTAGAAGCGAATCCTTACTGCGTCAATTACTCCTCAGCATCGGATTCAACCCTCAAATAGATGCTTCCGTTGTTTTTATTAATCCGAAATTCACCTTATACCAAGCACCTCTAGATAAACCAATTATTTTTCCAACCCAAGTTAATCAATACATCGAAAATTTTAATGCAATACCTTCGAAATTGTCGGAAAAACATAAAAAAGTTGCAGATCAATTATTGTCGTTAAATAATACCGATTCTCCATATAAGCAAATACCTTCTTACTATTATGACGAACTACGAAAGGGGATTACCTGTTCTAAATGTCATTCATTTTCCTTATCTATTGAGAAAAGGAAATGTATTTGTCACGAATGTGGGAATGGAAAGCCGGTTATAGACGCTGTAATGAGAAGTGTTAAAGAATTTAAGATTCTATTCCCCAATGAAAAGATTACAACCAATATCATTCATGATTGGTGCCAAGTGGTACAATCAAAAAAGACAATAAGAAGAATTCTAGCAACCAATTTTAATATTGTAGGGGTTCATCAATGGACATACTACGAACAAGATTTAGATTTCTAACGCTATAAGTTCCCTCTAGTCCCTCATAATCAAAATGAAGGACTTTTTAGTGGATTGAAGAACATATTTGAGGTTTTCATCATATCGATGAGTGACTTCTTACTGGCTACACCATCTCATTTAGGCTTTCATCTCTTCTATGAGTGACTTTTCCCGGGTTCCTGCAGCGCGTTTAGGCTTTCATCTCTTCCATGAGTGACTTTTCTCGGGTTCCAGCAGCGCATTTGGGCTCTCATCTCTTCCATGAGTGACTTTTCTCGGGTTCCAGCAGCGCATTTGGGCTTTCATCTCTTCCATGAGTGACTTTTCTCGGGATCTACCATCATGATTTGTTCTTCGCCACAAGATGAAAGACGTTTAAGGAGTTTCATCTTGCATTTCAACCAACGGATCTATATAATAATAAAAAAGTCAATATCATAGCAATGAAAAAGATAAAGTACAATTGCCCGCTGGTTTTTTAGAGAGCTTGTGGCTGGTGAAAACAAGCACCATGGCAATTTGGAACTGGGCTTTGGAGCTTATTTTTTATAAAGTGATTCTGCGTCTAGCAGAATAATTAGGGTGGCACCGCGGTTCATTCGTCCCTTTATGCAGGGATAAATGGACTTTTTTAATGGAATTTTTTAATAAAACAAAACGGAGTGAAACAGATGAGCACAATATTTTCAGGAATACAGCCGAGTGGTACGCTAACAATAGGAAATTATTTAGGTGCGATGCAGCAGTTCGTCAAATTACAGGAAGAAAATCATTGCTATTTTTGTATTGTTGACGAGCATGCGATTACTGTACCTCAGGATCGTTTAAAGCTAAGACAAAATATTCGTTCGCTTGCAGCCTTATACCTTGCTGCAGGAATTGATCCGAACAAATCGACATTATTTATTCAGTCAGAAGTACCTGCACACGCGGAGCTGGCATGGATCATGCAATCGATCAGCTATATTGGGGAATTGGAGCGAATGACCCAATTTAAAGATAAAGCAGTTGGTAAGGAAGCAGTTTCTGTTGCACTATTAACGTACCCACCACTAATGGCCGCAGATATTTTACTGTACAATACCAATTTAGTTCCAGTCGGCGAGGATCAAAAGCAGCATCTCGAATTAACACGGAACTTGGCGCAACGATTTAACAATAAGTACAACGACATTTTTACCATTCCAGAAATCAGCGTCCCTAAAGTAGGCGCGCGCATTATGTCTTTACAGGAACCAACCAAGAAAATGAGCAAATCGGATAGTAATGAAAAAGCGTTTATTTCAATGCTGGACGAACCGAAGAAAATCGAGAAAAAGATTAAAAGTGCTGTTACCGATTCAGAAGGGATTGTTAAGTTCGATAAGGAAAACAAACCTGGCATTTCCAATCTCCTAACGATTTTGGCGAGCTGTACTGGCGAATCAATTGAAAAGCTTGAAGAAAATTATGCGGGTAAGGGATATGGGGAATTCAAACAGGACGTGGCCCAGGCCGTTATCCAGGTACTGGCACCAATTCAGGACCGTTACGATGCTCTTATCGAAGCTGAGGAATTAGACACTATCCTTGACGATGGTGCAGATCGTGCCGCTTTAATCGCAAATAAAACGTTAGCGAAAGCGAAAAAAGCAACAGGATTGGGACGAAAACGGAAATAAGATACTAAAAGTTGAACGTAAAAAGAAAAACACTTGACTAAAATTTAGCCAAGTGTTTTTACCGCTATTTTTTTTATTTTTGCCTCTGAGTTCCGCCCTCTTTATTTCTGCTTCGACGTATTTTGTTCCTGACTTTGTTCCAGTTCCCACATTTTTTCCAAAAACGGCTGACCTTTAATCATTTTTCCGCACAGGTCTTCATGGGCGCTGCTCCAGCCATGTTTGACACCATTATATAAAGCTTGCCAAACCTTTTCCTCATCCATATAACGAATATATGGGTATTTTTTTGGGTTCCATTCCGTCAGCCAATAGCGCAATTCTTCCAGGTTATTTGCTGTATGTAACTGATCAAGCGCCATCATCAGCAACTGTTTCAGCTGCCGCTCCCGTCTTGTTAATCCGAAGACAAGCTCTGGCGGCATGGATAGCATATGATATTCTTTTTTATACAAATCCCCATCAAATTTAAATGATTGTTTTTTCGTGTTTTCGATCATATCAAAGACAAGCTGTTCTTGCCTCGGTATTAATCTGCTTTTACGAATTGGAATCTGATAACCGATTGTATCCATTGCAATGATATCCGTTCCATCCGTAACTACACAGGCATAATCCAGTACGGTACGCTCCTGTCCTTTTCGAATATATGCACGTTTATATATGCAATCAAGCATTGGTTTTGGTAAATCATGCATATCATTTTCAATATAGTTGTATAAATCTTCATTTATGTACAAGAGCGGTACTTGATCAAGCAATTCGATCCCATCTTCCTTCCGCCATTCGTGAAAATAACATACATTATACCCATTCTCCTCCCCTTCAAACCAATTCACCCACACATCGTGCAAATACAACATAAACAACCCTCACTTTTCAACTAACATTTACCATACATTATGACCATCATGTTAGAAAAATATTCTGGGATTTTTATCACGGATTAACGGGTCATCATACCACCATCTCCAAGCGTGAGTAAACTAAAGACGTGAAGGTGAACGATAAACACCCCGTAAATTCCCGATTCTGTTCAATGTGTGTTTGGATATCGATAAATGGCAATCGCCATAAGGATAAACCCAATTGGTAAAAAGTAACATTCCGGTCGTCCTTTAAGGAAGATAAAATAATCAATCCAGCCTAATCCTGCCGGCAAAAAATTGGAATATGCAACAATGGTCACACCACCGGAAACAGCCAGTCCAAACCCCAATAAAAAGAGAAACAAATAAAACATGTCCATCCCACCCACGCTTGTCCATTCGTTTTAATTCAGTTTATGCTTGTGGACCGAAATACATGATAGGGTTGTCCATTTTCATGTTTTCGTTCCTGAATGCTATAGCAAGAATGCGTTCATGTTTCTGCTCTCCGGTTGATGTTTCCGTTCTCCGGTCGATATTTCTGCTCTCCGGTTGATGTTTCCGTTCTCCGGTCGATGTTTCTGCTCTCCGGTTGATGTTTCCGTTCTCCGGTTGATATTTCTGCTCTCCGGTTGATGTTTCCGTTCTCCGGTTGATGTTTCCGTTCTCCGGTTGATGTTTCTGCTCTCCGGTTAATGTTTCCGTTCTCCGGTCGATATTTCCGTTCTCCGGTTGATGTTTCCGTTCTTCGGTTGATGTTTCCGTTCTCCGGTCGATATTTCTGCTCTCCGGTCGATATTTCCGTTCTCCGGTTGGTATTTCTGTTTTCCGGCTGGTGTCCCTGCATCTCCAGTTGATGTTCTCTCCTGGGGCCTATATTCCCGCTTTTCCGCTTGATAGTTACCACCACCCGGTTCACATTCACAGCCTTCTTCATTTTTCTTGCTAGTAAAAAAAGACCAACCAGATCACTGGTCAGCCTCTTTTTAATCCGTAGAACTTATTTATATTTTTTAAAAATCAATGCAACATTGTGTCCGCCAAAACCAAGTGAATTGCTCATGACAACTTCTACATTTTGTTTACGTGCTTCATTCGGCACATAATCCAAATCACATTCCGGATCTGGTGTTTCATAGTTGATTGTCGCTGGTATAATATCGTCATCAATGGCTTTTACAGCAATAACGGATTCAATTCCGCCTGCTGCACCTAACAGGTGACCGGTCATGGATTTCGTTGATGAAACAGCTACCTTTCCAGCATGCTCACCGAATACGCGTTTAATTGCAGTCGTTTCATATTTATCATTTAAGTCGGTACTTGTGCCATGTGCATTAATATAATCAACATTTTCCGGGGAGAGCTCCGCATCATTCAATGCTTGTTGCATCGCTCTTGCTGCACCTTCGCCATCAAGTGCTGGTGCTGTAATGTGGTATGCATCCCCTGTTGCACCGTAACCAACAATTTCACCGTAAATATGGGCGCCACGCTTTTGTGCCGATTCAAGCGTTTCCAGGAGCAAAATTCCAGCCCCTTCTCCCATAACGAATCCATCACGATTTTTATCAAACGGTCTGCTTGCAGTTCGTGGATCGTCATTTAGCGATAAAGCCTTCGCCGAACAAAAACCGGCAAATGCCATATTCGAAATCGGCGCTTCGGTACCTCCGGCGATGACATAATCCGCTCCGCCACGCTGAATTACTTTAAATGCGTCACCGATGGAATTAGCACCTGATGCACAGGCTGTAGTCGTACAAGAATTAATTCCTTTTGCGCCCAATTGGATGGATACTTGGCCTGCAGCCATATCCGGAATCATCATTGGTACAAAAAATGGACTAACTCGTCTGGGGCCTTTTTCCAAAAACTTTCTGTGCTGATCCTCCCATGTTTGCATGCCGCCAATTCCTGATCCGATCCAAACGCCGACACGATCAGCGATTTCCTCATCGATTTTTAAATTTGCATCTTCCACAGCCATTTTTGCTGCTGCAACAGCGTATTGTGTGAATGGATCCATTTTACGAGTTTCTTTTTTATCAATATAGTTCAATGGATCAAAATCTTTCACTTCAGCAGCAACCTTTGCCGGAAAATCATCTTTATTGACTTTTGTGACAAAATCAATTCCGGATTTTCCGGCGACAAGATTATCCCATGTTGTCTTAGCATCATTGCCTAACGGAGAAATGGCTCCTAATCCGGTCACAACAACTCTTCTTTCCTCCATTTGGTCATTCACTCCTCGTCCTTTTACTCACCTATCATTATAATTGATTTTAAACGTTTAGGAAATTACGGCGCTCCGGTTCCCCGGAATCTTTCTCCTCTATTTCCCCCAACGTAATGCAACGGACCCCCATGTTAGTCCTCCACCAAAGCCGACTAATACCAGTAAGTCGTTATCCTTGATTCTACCATTCTTTACAGCTTCTGATAAGGCCATCGGAATAGAGGCTGCAGATGTATTTCCATATTTCTTAATTGTTTTTGCCATTTTATCTTCAGAAATGCCTAATCGTTCCCGGGCAGCTTCCATGATTCGTATGTTTGCCTGATGAGGAATCAGATAATCAACATCCTCTTTATGATACCCAATTTTTTCAATAACACTTACCGCTGATTTAGGCATTTGTCTAACCGCAAACTTGAATACCTCACGCCCGTTTTGGAACAAATATTTATCAGGATTCTGATATAAATATTTACCGCCTGATCCGTCAGAACCTAATTCAAACGATAATATTCCTTTTTCTTCCGATACTTTACCAACGACAGCTGCACCTGCACCATCACCAAAAAGGACACACGTATTTCGATCCTTCCAATCGGTTATTTTTGATAGCTTTTCTACACCTATGACCAATACGTGTTTGTAGGCATTTGTCTCGATAAATTGCTTGGCGGTGATCAACGCATACATAAACCCGGAACATGCTGCACCTACATCCATCGCCGCTGCTTTCGTTGCCCCCAGCCGATCTTGCAGGCGGCATGCAACAGATGGAAAAGGTGTATCAGGTGTTACAGTTGCAACCAATATCAAATCAAGTTCTTCTGGTTGCACGTTTGCTTCTTCCAATGCATTTTCCGCCGCATAAAAGGCCATATCTGAAGTATCGGTATCGTCATCAGCTATTCTGCGTTCTTCAATTCCTGTTCTCGTTTTGATCCATTCATCATTCGTGTCCACCATTTTTTCCAAATCTTTGTTTGTCAATACTTTCGGCGGAACATAATGACCCGTACCTAGTATACCAGCACTCATATCTCCATCCCCTTATATTCTAATGTTAATAGTGCTCTTCAAAAAGCTGCCAAATCAGCGTCTAGAAGGTAGCCTTGTAGATCCAGGGTACCGGGTTTGCTAGAAAGAAAGTATAAATTTGCAGCTGTATGGAGGCTTTGCCAGGAAGAGCCACCTCCAGCTCCAGTGCCCAGCGGCTAGTGTGCAACACCAGCCTCCGCAAGACAAGTCAACATCGGCTACTCCAGAGTTTACGCTTATTATTTGGTGGTTTTTGAACAACCTCTAATATCAATTATTATGACTTGGTACTAATTTTAATTCATTCTTCCCCCTGTTGCAAGGGAAAAAGAGAGTCAACCATTAACAACGTTTGTAATCGGGCAGGAACCACACAAATTAAGTCCCACCGTTACCGCTCATTTGGCAGCATACCAGTTTTTTTATAAACATCTATAGCGTCTTTTATCTTTTCCTGAAATTCTTCTGGGACAACCGGGCTGAACCTGCCTAATGAGATGGCATCATCCTGAAAATCAAATGTTAAAATTTGGCCTGAGAGTTCCCCTTTATTGAACTTTTTGGCAATAAGCTCATACAATTTGTCTGCATGCTGAACTGTGCTTGTTAATACTGCCGTTTTATCAATATCCGACTGATCGGAAACGTAGCCAATCGCATAGATTCCATCTTTACTTGCCAGTTTAATCATTTCACTACTAAAGGCATCTCCAGCAGGATAAATAACATCAGCATTCACATCACGCATTTTCTCGAAACTCTCCAAAGCGCTTTTTTCATCATTCCAATCATTAACATAATCAATATGCACTTCCGCATCGGGGTTTTGATATTTCACCCCTTCATAAAATCCTTCTATTTCGGGCTGCCATTCATATGCAGCAACAATTGCAACCTGATTTGTTTTTGTCATTTTTCCTGCAATCATTCCACCAAAATAACCCATCGCATGTGCATTAAAATTTAAACTTATCACATTATCCGCATAGTACCCACCATTAAAATAAACAAATTGTACATCTGGATACTCCTGGGAAATATCGACAAAGAACTTCCCATATGCACTGCTATGGCCAAAAATGAGGTTTACTCCATGGTTGACCAATTCATCCACAGCATTTGCCACGTCCTGCTCTGTTTTGATCCCCTCTTTAAAATAAACATCAACATCATACTTATCACGAATGGCGAGTAGGCCCTTATACCCCTTGGCTCCCCATGCTTGATCATGGATTGAGGTTTCTGCCAACATGCCTGCTTTTTGTATTTTGCCTTGGTCAAAATAAGAACTACAGCCTGATAATAGTATGATGAAACCGATTAGGATTATGATGTATCGCTTTTCCAACGTGTGCACTCCCATCCGTGAACATTGATGTACGGGCATCTCCCTATGTTAATTGTAGCGTTTAACCATCCAGCAGTAAACGTTATTCCCGATTACATTTATATTACATTAGTAAATAGTTTTAAATCTATTATAGTGATCCTGCACTTTTTTAACATTCTTCTCGATAGGTCTAATATCACGAAGGAAGATAAACCGTTTACTGTTCTTATCTAGTTTCCTATTGTCTTTTACAGACCTTAGTTCGATAAAGGATGGTAAATGATTGGATTGAATGATTTGCATCAGACAAAGAACAAAATCTTCAATATAAATGGCATCGTTTAAGAATACGTCTGAATCAAATGGTACAAATCTATTTTGAGCGTACATCCCCTTCTCATTCATTGGCATCCATTCACCAAACAGCAGTGGGAGCATAACCGTTGTCAACTGGGCATCACCTTCTTTCCTCGCTTCATCCCGACATAATTTAACCATTTTGTCTGCCTTCAGATCCAATGCATGACCATTTGATCCGTTTATAATAATTGCTGTATAACGTTCTCTGCATTCTTTTTTATCCTGCAACAAGGAAAATAAATCATTTCGTCCAACCATCATTGCCAAATTCTCTTTCTTATTTGTAGCAGTATTATCAAATCCATCTACCTGATAACCATTTTCAACCAAATAATTGATAATATGAAATCCAATCCAATCGAAACAATTTGTTACAAGAAATGACATCGCCTTTCCCCCTGTTCCTTATTACTATATTATTCATAAAATGAAACTTCATTCTGTGGGGGCTGCCGACGCGACAGGGCGTGCTAATACAGGCGAAGGCATGCGGACATGACGATTTTAGCCTGCCTTCCCTCCCCACAGAGTGTTGTGAGCGAATCAGGAATTTACGAACTCTTTATCTCCTACCTTCCCATTTTTGGTTTAGACACGCTTAGAGATGGGTGTATTACAGCCCGTCACTACGTGATAACGTAAAAGAAATACTTTTATTTTTTTAGCCAATTTGGTAAACTAAAAGCAGAATGTTAAAAAATGAGGTGTTTTCAGATGCGGTTCTTTTGGACGTTCATTTGGGCATTGGCAGTCGGCAGTGTTATTTCTTATATCCTGTCCAGTATGGCTGGTAATCCTTTTAACGTTGTTCATACACTTGCCCTGGCAATTATCTTTACATTAGCTATCTACTTATTAGGAGAAGGTGTACTGAAAGAACAAGAAGAGTAACCTTGGAACGACAAGATTGATTGTATATGTTCAAAAGTCTGACAAGTTACACATAAACCCTTGCCAACAAGGAGATGGCAAGGGTTTTAATGTTAGAAATGAAATGTGCGTCAATTGACTGTTAGTACCATGGTAATACACTTAATGCAGTAAGAGCAGCCAATGGCAAAATTAACCGTCGGAATCTTCTTGGTGGATACCCATAACCCGGGTACCCGAACCCTCCTGGATACCCATAACCCGGATATCCATAACCAAATTGCCGATTTTGATGGTTCATTTCCGGCTGTGTATGGTGTTCATACTGTTCTAAAGGTATAGCTAAATAAACATATTCATCATCCAGTCCGGTTACTATACCGTCAACTTTTGAGCCGTCAACTAATTCTGCAAGTACGTAAGAATGCATATGATCTTTACATAATTCGTATATATGATGATAGTCTTGTTTCATTTCCCTTTTTCACCCTCCTCTGCAACTAGACTATTCATTAGCCCAAAGAATAGTGACTGAAAAAGGATAGCAATTCACATAGATAATCAATTTAAAATGGAGGATTTTTTCATGGATGGCATTACAGAATTCTGGTTATTAGTAAAGTATGTACTGCTAGGAGTTTTCCAAGGGATTACTGAACCAATCCCGATTTCTTCGAGTGGACATTTAGTCATTTTACGTGAACTGTTTGGTATTGAGATCAAGGGGCTTTCCTTTGAAATACTAGTCAATTTTGGATCACTCATTGCCGTTTTAGTTGTCTATCGCAACGATATTATACGCCTAATCAACCATTTCTTCCGCTACATATTCACAAAGGATGCATCGGCAAAACGTGATTTTCGATTTGTGATGTATCTGGTAATTGCGACCATCCCTACCGGCATTATTGGTTTGCTGCTGGAGGATTACATCAGCAGCAAACTAAGCACGGTAGCGGTTGTCGGTGTAACACTGCTGATTACTGGTTTTGCTTTATGGATCATCCGTAACCTGCGTGGGAAGAAAAACGATGGTGATTTAACAGTAAAAGATGCGATCATTGTTGGCTTGGCACAATCGGTTGCCTTAATTCCCGGAATTAGCCGCTCCGGTGCAACCATTGTCGCTGCTATGCTTCTTGGAATGAAACAGGAAACTGCATTGCGCTTTTCTTTTCTATTATATATCCCGGTAAGTCTTGGAATAACCGTCATGTCTCTTTCCGATATTGTCAATGATCCTGACTTTGATGTATTAATGATCCCATATTTGCTCGCATTCATGGCTTCCATTATCGCATCATACTTTGCTCTGAAATGGTTTATCAACATTATGCGTCAGGGCAATTTGAAGTATTTTTCTTTCTATTGTTTTGCTATTGGGTTACTTGTAATCTTATTTTTATAATAAGCTCATCCCCTTGCTGCACTAAAGCTTAGTGTAGTAGGCACTGGGCACGGAAGCAATGGGAAATGGCAGCACAAAAAACTAGCGGATCGATAGAAACATTTGTATGTGATGAGCAAATTGTGACTGCCAGATCCGGCTCTAATTTAACATATTTAAGAAGTCGGTATCTTCTGTACATTCATAATTTTAAACAGCTACCTTTTATTTCAAGGATATTATCTGCTATACTTAGTGAAAGAAGATATGATTATTCTTTAAGGTGGTTATTTAAGATGTCTGAGAGGTACATCAAATCCAATATGTCCGATGATCTGAAGGAGCTGCTTGCTTCCGTTGACCATACGAAACCGATCAAAAAAGACACCTTTTTATTTTCGGAAGGCGAAAAAGCTGAAGAGTTGTACATTATAAAATCCGGGAAAATTCAAATTGGCAAGCTATCCCCTGACGGAAGGGAACTCACGCTTAGAATCTGCAACAGAGGTGACATTGTGGGTGAGCTTTCTTTATATGATAATGTGAAATATATTCTGAATGCAAAAGTGTTGGAGGATGGAGAAGTAGCTGTTATTAAAAAGTTTCATTTGGAAGAAAAACTGTTAAATAACGGCAGTCTGGCAATTGAATTTATGAAAGTAATGAGTGAATCCTTCCGCCGGGATCAAACAAGATTTCGTGATCTTGTCATGCATGGGAAAAAAGGGGCGTTATTTTCCACATTGATCCGCCTGTCAAATAGTTATGGCAAGAAACAAAGCAGTGGAAATATCTATATTGATATCGTCCTAACTAATCAGGAGCTGGCAAACTTCTGTGGTACATCCCGGGAAAGTGTCAATCGTCTATTAAATGATCTAAAGCGCAATCATATTATCTCAATGAAAAAAGGACATATTATTATTCATGATTTAAACTTTCTAAAGAAGGAAATAAACTGTGAAAATTGCCCGGTTGTCCTCTGCAGTATTCATTAATTGGACACAAACACTGCCATCATTTGTCAGTCACTCGACTGAGAATCAAAAGCTTCTAGCGTATAATACCTAGAAGCTTTATTCATGAAAGTTACTTTACAGCCCTTTTCTTCCCTCTCATCACCTTAGGTATATACACGCAATATGGCTCGGATTCCATGTAATCCCCCGTAACATTATAGGCTCTCGATCTTGAACCACCGCAAACAAAACGAAATTCGCAGACACCGCATTTCCCTTTATATTGATCTGGATCTCGTAGATTTTTAAATACTTCTGACTCCCGGTAAATCGTTGCTAACGGAGTGGTTCTTACATTACCAGCTTTAATTGGCAACAGACCGCTTGGATATACATCACCAATATGCGAAATAAATACAAAGCCATTGCCATCATTCACCCCTTTTGGTGCACGGCCAAGCCCGTCAATTTGCCCTGTCTTCCCATTCATCAAGGCATCCTCATAATAAATATGGTCTGTACTGCTTTTCCCATTATGTTCCCGCATTTTACCTTGGATAACGACGCGTCGATAGTGCTGAGCTGCAGTTGTTTTAATGTCGAATGGCACCCGTTTGGATAAATTATATAACCAGCGTAAGACACGTTCGTGCTCTGCTGGTGAGATCATATCCGATTCTTTCCCTCGCCCAGTCGGTACGAGGAAAAATACACTCCACAGCACACAGCCCAACTGTTCTACCATTTCAGCAAGTTCATCTAAATAATCAACATTGTACCGGGAAATGACTGTATTAATTTGCAATGGCATTTCCAATTCGTGCAAATAATTAATCGCATTCATTGTTAAATCGAATGAACCGGTTGTACCGCGAAAATGGTCATGAACCTCGGCGCAATGACCATCAATGCTGAATGCCCAGCGTGCCAGTCCGACATCTTTTGCCTTCTTCATTGCTTCCTTTGTGACATTCGGGGTTGCGGACGGTGTCATCGATACGCGAACCCCTTTGTGCACTGCATATTCGGCAATCTCAAAAACATCCGGCCGCTCCAATGGATCACCGCCGGTAAAGACAAGCATTGGATTATCCATTTCATAAATATCATCAATTAATTTCTTTCCTTCTTCAAACGTTAATTCTCTCGGATCCCGATGATACTGAGCCTCGGCGCGGCAATGCAAACATTTTAATGCACATGCACGTGTCAATTCCCATATTACAATAAATGGGTTTTTATTGTAATCTTGTGTAAACATAAAACCATCTCCTACCAATCATTACGACACTACGCTTACTGTACCACGATTTTCAAGTATTGGATGTGATGAAGTTCACAAATATCATTGCAAATGTCTTCGCTTTGAAGGTCCCTTGAATTTGTTTGGCGGATCCCATTATCAAATTTTGGGCTGGTAATGCTGATGTTTCAAGAGTCCTTCATAGTTTTTAACAGGGTATACTGTAAAAAACTTTTCGCTACAGAAGAGATTCACTGCTTAAATTTTACTGACTTCCTGAGCTTCATCTTATATTATTTTTTACCGATAGTAACTCGCCATATTGCTGGTCCCTGTTCCGTATATTCCCATGTAAATGCAGCTTCCCCCCGTTCGATCATCAATTGATAATGAAGTGGTTTTGGATCATGATCATTGGAAAGCTCCATATATTCGCCCGGCTTTAAACTATCAAATATTTCGAAAATCTTCGGATGACGAAAACGCGGCTCAATCTCCGGGGCATGGATTTTGGTTACAAAGTCTATGTTGTCCATTATTTTTCCTCCCTCTTCGTTTTATTACCACACACTTACTATAAAGGATAAATGCTATATAGGATGTGAGAATAAACACCTTCCAACTATGATTTTTATCACGCTATTAAAAACTGTTGACAATTAGGCTAATAACTTGGGGTGGAACGTGCTAAAATGATAAATAAGGATCAATATTTAAGATTTTATCTGCAGAAAAGAGGATGATTATGAACAGTCAATCCATTCAGGAGCTTCTGCAAAAAGTTCCCTTATTCAAAGATTTAACGGATTATGAAATGGAACCGATTGTAGATCTTGCAAAATCTCGAATATACCGGCGTGGGACACACATATTCATGCAAGGAGACCCATTAACGAACGTCTATTTTATCCACCAGGGAAAAGTGAAAATATACAAGACAGATTTTCATGGAAAGGAGCAAATCGTTAATGTCCTGCAGCGTGATGATATGTTTCCCCATCAAGGCTTTTTCAGACAGGACAATTACCCGGCACATGCGGAGATACTGGAGGATGCTACGCTAATCTATATTCCAATCCATTCTTTTGAAAACTTTCTTATCACCCATCCGGAAATTTGCATAAAGTTATTTCGTGTGTTAGGTGATATTATCGTTGATTTGCAAAGTAGATTGGAAGAGAAGATTTTGCACAATACGTACGAACAAATTGTTAAGCTTCTATTACGGCTTGCCCGGCAATACGGCACGAAGACAAGCGATCGTCACATTCGTGTAGCTACCCATTTTACCAACCGGGAGCTTGCCAACATGATTGGATCCAGTCGTGAAACGGTAAGCCGTACATTAACACAGCTGCGAAAGCAAAAATTGGTAACAATGGATAAAGCCGGTTTTTTCCTGCTGGATACGGAAAAATTGGAAGACGAGATGTTTTAGCCTACAAGCGACTGCTGGCATTGTAGTCGGTGTACTAACCTGCAACCTCAAACAGAATGACCCGAATATTCGTATATTTAGATTTAGTAAACTGCACAGCCATAGCTCTCTTGTCATAAAGAAGGCTGTCCTTTCATCGGACAGCCTTCTACTGCTAATCTACGGCTTTCCCATTCCCCGCAAAAACTGCAGCATCATCGTAATACTTTTATTAATCTCGGGATCCTTAAGCGCCTTTAACAGATCGAGCGGTCTGGTTGGTTCAGTTCGTTCATATGTGCGTGCCTCTTCCATCGCGTTGTTTAGTTTAGTTGTAAAATATTTCAGATCATCCACCCGGAGATCACCAAGCAGGAAAACCAATTTTCCGGCATTCTCCATTATTTCGGCATACTGTTCCTTGTTCAGTTCCCCCATAATATTTTCCATTGCTTCTTCTTTATGCTTCACAAGCGCGTTTATCATATCAAGGAACCCATTATCATGGATCGTTGACAATAAATCAATGCCTTTCAAAATAGCTTCTTTATTATCACTGACAGCTTTTATGACTTCTTCTATATTGCGCTCCTGAATGACCTCTTCAGGAATTTCCATTCGTTTAATGCTTGAAATAGGATTTGCCACTAGTTTTTCACCTTGCTTCCTGGAAAGATATAGTCTTTACGTTCCCATTTTCGTTCCACATTGACACTGATTTGCGGCTGCCGATTCCCTTTCCTGTGGTTGTGTGATGGGATTGGACTATTCCCTTTTCTCTGCAAAACTACCATTTTCGCGGCTACTTCCTTGTAAGCCGGTGTATTACTATCCTTATCGACTTTATTATTCGTTAAATAATTAATTGCCGATTTCCCATTATCATTTAAGGGCAAATAAAGCTCTTTCCCTTGTACTCGATCTGTTATATGGACTGATACTTTTACTTCTCCTTCTCTTGAGATCAGCTTCACTTTCGCCCCTTCTTCGACACCACGATCCTTGGCCAGCTCATGGGAAATTTCGACAAATGCGTTTGGTAATTCATGCGTTAATCCTGCTGATTTATAGGTCATATTACCTTCATGAAAATGCTCAAGCACCCGACCATTGTTAACATGCAAATCGTATTCCTCATCTGTATCATAATCATAGTTAAAATCCAATGGGTACAATTGCGCCTTATTATCCTCAAACGGAAACCCATCAACATATAATAACGGTGTATCAGTACCATCTTGTAAAACCGGCCATTGCAAACTACTATAGCCTGTTAAACGATCATAGCTTACTCCTCTAAATAATGAAGCAAGTTTTGCTGCTTCATCCATAATTTCCGATGGATGGGAGTAATTCCAGTCATAGCCCATTTCTTTTGCAATTAACGTGATGATTTGCCAATCCGGCTTTGCATCCCCGACCGGATCAAGTGCTTGGTATAACCGTTGGATGCGCCGTTCGGTGTTCGTAAACGTTCCTTCTTTTTCCAGACTAGGGACTGCTGGCAAAATAACGTCAGCATATTCAGCTGTTTTCGTTAAGAATAAATCCTGTACAATAAAGAAATCCAATTTTTCGAAGGCATTAGTTACGTAGTTTATATTTGCATCGACAACACCAGTATCTTCCCCTAAAACATATAAAGAATGGAGCTCACCATCATGAATAGCACGGATCATCTCATGGTTGTCCTTACCCGGTTCTCTTGGAATCTCAGTATTCCATGCTTTTTCATAACGCTCCCGAACTGCATCATCGGTTACTTTTTCATAGCCCGGGAAGAAGTCTGGCATACTACCAAAATCACTGCACCCTTGTACATTATTGTGTCCCCTTAACGGATATGCCCCAGTACCATTTCGCATATAGTTACCGGTGATTAGCAACAAATTGGATATTGCCGTGCTTGTGTCACTTCCCAACGTATGCTGTGTTACACCCATCGCCCAGCAAATGGCCAATTTATCGACACGAACTATTTCCTGGGCAATTTCCTTTAAATCGGCTTGGGAAATTCCCGTTAATTCCTCAGCATACGCTAACGTAAATTTTTCCAGACTTTTTTTGTATTCAGCAAAGTTATTGACCCATTTATCAATAAACTCCCGGTTTTCCCAGCCTTGGTCAATAATATATTTTGTCACGGCAGACAACCAGACTAAATCAGTTCCGCTTTTGGGCCGGAAAAATCGATCGGCTCGCTGGGCCATTTCATGTTTCCGTAAATCGAACACGTACAGTTTTTGCCCGAAAAGTTTGTGTGAACGCTTAATTCTTGAGGCAATAACGGGATGTGACTCCGCAGTATTCGACCCAATAACTATCACCATATCTGCTTGGGCGATATCGTCAATCGAACCGGAATCACCGCCATGCCCAACAGTCCGAAACAGCCCTTTCGTTGCAGGAGCCTGACAGTAGCGGGAGCAATTATCCACATTATTTGTACCAATAACTTGTCTTGCCAGCTTTTGCATAAGATACGATTCTTCATTGGTTGCTTTCGATGAAGAAATAAAGCCAAGTGCATCTGGACCATGTTCTGCGCTAATTTCCTGAAATCGTTTTGCGATAAAGTCCAATGCTTCTTCCCATTCCACTTCAGCAAAATGATCCTCTTTTCGGATGAGCGGCCTAGTAATCCGTTCCTCTGAATTCACGTAATCCCAGCCGAATTTCCCTTTTACACAAGTGGAAATGCCATTTGCTGGGGAATCTTTTTGTGGCTGGACTTTTAATATTTTCCGGTCCTTTGTCCATACATCAAACGTACAGCCTACCCCACAGTATGTACATACCGTCTTCGTTTTTTCAATCCGTTCTTCCCGCATTGCGGCTTCTGTATCCGAGACCGCAAATAAAGGCCCGTACCCCGTTTCTGCTTTTTTCGTTACTTCAATCATCGAGCGTAACAAGCCTGGTTTATGGTCGGTCATATAGCCAGCTTCGCCTTCCATGGACGTTTCCATTATCGCATTACAGGGGCAAACCGTTGCACACTGGCCGCAACTGACACAAGATGATTGATCAATTGGTACGTCATTATCCCAGATAACACGCGGTTGTTCTCTGTCCCAGTCAATAAGTAAAGTTTCATTCACCTGAACATCCTGACAAACTTCAACACAGCGCCCACATAAGATACATTGATCCGGATCATACCGGTAAAACTTGGACGAACGATCAACCTCATATGGCTTTGCTTGAAAAGGCCTTGCCTGATGTTCCAATCCGAAATCAGCAACCGTATTATGAATCTCGCATGTTCCATTGTTGTAATCGCAAACCGTACAATACAATTCATGCTTTTCTAATATTCTGTCTAACGCTTCCTTCTGTGCAGTATGGACCATTTCAGCGGTTGTCTCCACCTCCATCGCCTCGGTAATGGTTGTACCACATGCGCGGACAATTTCCCCATTGACCTTGACCATGCACGTGTCACAGGTCTGAATGGGCCCTAGTGATTCGTTATAACATATTTGTGGTACAAATTCGCCCGTAGTATTTATCAAATCTAGTAAAAGCTGTCCTGGTTCTGCCAGATATTCTCTACCATTTATTGTTACAATGATATGCTTTTGCATCAAGCTTTCCTCCCTATTTGGAAAAATACAGATTCCGCTGCACATCCCCATATATGCGCGAATCATGTGTATATACATTCAGTTTATTTTTGCGGACAAAACCAACTGCCGTAATGTGCAAATCATCAGCCAGTTTTAATGCCAAATCTGTAGGCGCTGATTTTGCTAACAGAATGCCCCCTCCCATTTTGGATACCTTCAAGACTACTTCAGAGGAAATCCTGCCACTAAATAAAATACATTTATCTTTCATTGACAGTTTATTTTGCAAAATAAATCCATATAGCTTATCAAGCGCATTGTGTCTGCCAATGTCAATGAAGGAGCTGATAATGCCGTTGCCAGCTGCCAGTGCTGCCTGGTGTACACCACCAGTACGATCAAACGCCTCGGCGATGTAATCGAATTGTTTCATCAAGTCAAGCGCCTGATCAGTGGAAATCGTTATTCTTGTTGTAATCGTTTTAGCTGTTTTAACGTCCTGTTTCAAATAAAATTCCCTGCTTTTACCACAGCAGGAACCAATCCATCGTTCAGTTCGTTCCGTAAATTCGATCGTGTTAACGAGCTCGACATAAGCAAACCCCGCCACATCGTCAATTGTTAATGCTCTCATTTGTCCGATCGATCGAATAATACCTTCTGAAGCCAAGAAGCCAATAACTAATTCTTCTAGATGATTTGGCGTACAAACAATCGTGGCGTATTGTGTACCGTTGATCACAATCGTCATTGCCGATTCGCGAGCGATTTCGTCTTCCTCTATTGTCTGCAGGTGGTGATGATATTTCGTTGTCTTCCATAATGTTGTACTATTTTTGTCCATAATCGCTCCTCCCTTTGACCATAAACCATACCTTTTCCCACGTAAGACCGACTATTAAATTATATTTCTAACAAGCGCCGATGATTCCACTAACGTGGTTCATTAACAATACCCGAAATTTCGATGTTTGCATCATATTGCTCACCTTGTAATCGTTTCATATCAACCCTGATCCATAGGGAAAGAATCAAAGCAACGATGAAAAGAATGCCAAAGACAAACATCGTAATATTGTAGCTTTTCGTTGAATCATAAATTAGTGATAAAAGAAGCGGACCAGCCACGCCAGCCATTGCCCAGGCAGTCAGAATATAACCGTGAATAGCACCGAGCTGTTTTGTCCCGAATATATCGCCAATATAAGCAGGAACGGATGAGAAGCCACCACCGTAACAGGACACAATGAAAAACACCAGTATTTGCAGCAATATTGCACTTGCAGCAAATGGCAAAAGAAAGAATGCAGCAATTTGAATCACAAAAAACGTGGTATAAACATTTGGACGTCCGATATAGTCTGACAACGTTGCCCAGCCGATCCGACCGCCACCATTAAATAACCCCATAATTCCAACCATGGCTGCAGCCGCGGCAGGTGTCATCCCGGCAATTTGCTGAGCCATTGGAGATGCAACTGAAATGATAGCAATTCCACATGTTACATTCAAAAACAGCATAAACCATAACATCCAAAACCGGCGCGTTTTTATTGCTTCATTCGCAGTAAGCTGGGAAAGATCCGGTTTAATTTTTCGTGTACCATTTTGTTCACTTTCTCGAAATCCTTTAGGTGCCCAGCCCTTTGGCGGTGGGGCAAGATACAAAGAGGCGAGGCTCATAACGGCAAAATAAATAATTCCAAGAATAAAAAACGTGTTGGAAATTCCTACTTTAACGATTAAGGATGCAGCTGCCGGGCCACTAATTAATGCCGCAAAACCAAAGCCCATAATGGCAAGACCCGTAGCAAGTCCCCGATGATCGGGGAACCATTTGACCAGCGTCGATACTGGAGCTATGTATCCTATCCCCAAACCAATTCCACCGATAATACCGTAGAAAAAATACAATAGAAGCAATGATTCCATTGCTGTGGCAAGACCTGAACCAGCTACACCGACACCAAAAAACAGCGCAGCCAGCATTGCTGATTTTCTCGGTCCATGTTTTTCAACAAATCTGCCCATAAAAGCAGCAGCAAACCCCAAAATAAAAATGGCAATACTAAAAACGAGCGAAATTTCTGTCGTACTCCAGCCAAATTGGTCTACCATCGGATTTGTAAAAACACTCCATGCATAGGCGGATCCAATCGAAATATGAACCCCGACAGCAGAGGCAGCAATTAACCAGCGATTTTTAACCCTCTCCAATGACATCCTCTCCCCTTTTGGTTTTCAATTATAAACACTTTGTGAATTAAATTTAAAGCAAATTTATCATGTAAGCGTATGCAAGTCAACCAGCATTTTGACTTTATTGAATTTTCATCGCGCTTTCCATTACGTTCCCACATTCTTGGTGATGTTTCACGTTTTACGTTGCATATGGACTTGTGACATTAATCACTACTTTTCTAATTGAAAATAATTATCATGGGGTATAACAAAGGCATATGAATCCGTAATACGAGGTGATAGTTCAATGAGCACAAAAAAATTTATCGAGTTAGATGTACGGGAGGATCTTCGTTTAAAAAAAGAGCCTTTCGATAAAATCATGGGAGCCGTGAAGCAGTTGGAAGATGGGCAAGCACTTGTATTACACGCACCCTTTAATCCTGTTCCTTTACATGCTGTTTTAAAGCGCAAAGGGTTCACACATGAAGCCGAAAAAGTAGCGAAAAAGCACTGGAAAGTTACCTATATCAAAAAAGGAGTTGAATGAAGTATGATTATTGATAATCGTGGACTAGAACCACCAAAGCCAATGATGCGTACACTAAAGGCATTGGACAAGATGAACAGCGGTGAGTCGTTAACCATTATCAATGACCGTCGTCCGATGTTTTTGTACGAGGAATTAAATGAGCGCGGATATTTGCATGAAACAGAACCTCAGGAAGATGGAAGTTTCAAGATTATCATAACAAAGACTGGTGATTAAACATGATGCCCGGTACGAGCATGAAATCAGACACAAACATTAAATTACCACTGGCTTTTATTCTTTATGCGCTAATAGCATTAGTAGCAGCACAAATAATACTTTTTGTAAATAATGATCTATTAGCTGCGGGAAATTTTCGCATCCCCGACATCTGGATGGGGGCTCATTTTTTGCTGTTAGGATATGCTGTCATGATTGCGATGGGGGCAATGTATCAGCTTGTCCCTGTTGCCTTCCTGACACCGATATGGAATCAAACATTTGGTTTTATCCAATTTCTTGTTACCGCTATTGGGATAACAGTTTTTGCGTTGTTACTGGGCTTGAAACCTGACCAGGCTATCTACGGTGGAATTATGGCCATTATTGGGATCATTATGTTTGTGATTCAGATGGCTAAAACGATCTTAAGGCAGCAAAAGAGAAATTCAATGACCCTATTTGTTCTTGGAGCAATTACCTGCTTTTTTTTA
This sequence comes from Virgibacillus dakarensis, assembly GCF_900155625.1. Taxonomy (NCBI): domain Bacteria; kingdom Bacillati; phylum Bacillota; class Bacilli; order Caryophanales; family Bacillaceae; genus Virgibacillus; species Virgibacillus dakarensis. The sequence goes on along the minus strand of NZ_LT732553.1, from coordinate 571,579 downwards.
ACAATTGTTGCCGGATTTTTGTTAGCATGGAATTTTGCCTTTGGCGGTGTTGGTAACCATAATACCATTTTGCATACGCATATCGTACTTGGCGTTGCTGGATGGTTCACCTTGCTGATTTTCGGGTTTTCCTATAAGCTTGTCCCCATGTTCAGTTTATCTCATGGTTATTCGATGAAATGGGCAAAAACCGCCTTCTTTACCTATATTGCAGGATTGCTCGGATTAATTGGATCATTTTGGACAGGAAGTGCATTGTTATCAGGAATTGGCTGGATTTTGCTGTTAGCCGGATTTAGCTTCTTTTTCTTTGATATTCGGGAAATCCTCGCAAAACGAATTAAGAAAAAATTGGATCGTCCTTTTTCATTTTCTTTGTTAGCCATTCATATTGGTTTAGGTGTCCATATAATCGCTGTAGGGCTATATCTTTTTCAGGTAAGTAATCAATTGATTTGGAGCTGGTTGATTTTTCTTTATGTGATGGGCTGGATCATCTTTAGCATTTTAGGATATTTATACAAAATTGTTCCATTTCTATGGTGGACATACAAATACTCGGAACGAATCGGCAAGGAAAAAGTTCCGACATTAAAAGATATGGTTAATGAAAAAGTGGCTGTAATACTGTTTGTGTTGTTTATCATTAGTGTTGCAGGACTCATGCTGTCCGGGTTATTACAACTTAGTATATTTTTACTTATTTTTCAGGCTCTGCTCGCGTTAACTTCATTACTTTACACAATATCCATTATCCGCGTGCTGCTTGTTTAATAATGAAAGGAGAGATTAGAAATGTCATTATTAACAGAGGTTAGGGCATCATTATTTGAAGTGATTGATCCGGAACTTGGTGTTAATATTATGGATTTGGGGCTTATTTATGCGATTGAACTGGATGATAATGATAACGTTAAAATCACGATGACACTTACGACCCCCGGATGCCCGATGCATGATAGCATTGCTAACGGAGTAAAATATCGAGTCGGTCAAATTGAAGGGGTTGCTGAGATTGATGTTAACCTCGTTTGGGAACCGGCATGGTCACCTGATAAAATGAGTGACCGGGCAAAAGAAATGCTAGGGTTTGCATAAAGTGAAGCTTCATTCAGCGGGGGTTTCCGACACACAGGACGTAGCGTTTTTAGTTTACTCACACTTAGAGGTGGGTATTGCAGCGTTAATACATAATAAAATACTAAAGGCTAAAGATACCGCTATATCTTTAGCCACTATGGCGCCTCCTCTTAATAAGGAGGAGTTAGCAGGTAATCGTAGGCCTCTCCTTGAAGAAGCCTATTTTTTTTATGATATCTCTATGCAAATGGCTCCATCATCCCCCGCTAACCGGCGGAATAAATGCGACGACATCACCATCCGCAATTTTCGCTTCTTCGGTTTGATACTCCTCGTTAACCGCAATCATCGCATTATCAAGGTTTTCCAACTGATAGGTTGCCAGCAATTTTGCTTTTAACTCCTTGACCGAAACAACATCCGCTTCGACAGAAATTTTCTCCTTTCCTATCGCTTCCCGCAACTCGGCAAAAAATAACACATCAATCATTTTTCATTTCCTCCTCTGTTGGCAGATTGTCCATATAAGAAACCATTTCTTTCTGATCACCTATCCACTCGGTGCCATCTTCCCAGTGTTCCTTTTTCCAGATCGGGACAATTTCCTTAATTCGTTCAATGGCATATCTGCTTGCCGCAAAGGCATCATTTCGATGTGGAGTCGAAACAGCAATGACAACAGCAATATCGGAAAGCTCCAAACGACCGATACGATGTACAATTGCTGTTTTGGCATCCGGCCATTTTTCACTTATTTCATTACCGATTTGGCAAAGCTTTTTCTCCGCCATTGCAATATATGCCTGGTATTCCAAAAATAATGTTCGCTTACCCTTCGTAAATTCGCGAACGGTGCCAATAAATGTATTAATCGCTCCCGCCTCGGTACGAACAACCTTTGCGATGCAATCATTCAGGTTTATCGGCTGATCGGTAATCCAAAAATCCTTTGCCATCCTAACACCTTCCGTCCAGTATGTAATCCGCCAGCTTAATTACATGTGCTTCCATGTTTGTGATCGGAAACGCAGGATAATTTACACCTTTTAGCAGGCCTTCATCCCATGATCCTACTGCAATTATCGACGAAAGCTTGTTTAAAAGCGATTTGTCCTCTTCACATTTTAATAAAACAATTTTGGGAAAATCCGCTTGTTTAAACCCTTCTACAAACAATAAATTAATCTGCAATAATGTAAATAATCGAATAAGTTCTGTTAAATCCAGATTCGGAAGGATTATTTGGCTGTTAGTTTCTCCTTGAACCAGACTAACGCTTGCACCTGCTGCAAAATGCTGATAATTATCCGTATTCTTTATTAATGCGGGCTCTCCTCCATGTCCGTGATGTTTTAACGAACCGACTTTCAAGCCCTTTTTGGAAAAGTGCGTTATCAAATACTTCATTACAGTTGTTTTACCTGAATTTTTATAACCAACTATTTGGCATGTTTGCATATCCAAGCCCTCATTTTAAAAATCTCATTTTGAAAAGTAAAAAGGCTGATCCATCACTAATGAATCAACCTTGTACCATAACACTGATCAATCTGGAATGCCTAATGCAATCTTTGCATAACGCGACATTTTATCTTTGCCCCATGGCGGATTCCATACGATGTTCACGTTAACTTCTTTTATTTCAGGGATGTCATCAAGTGCCCGTTTAATGTCAGCTTCAATATGCGCGGAAAGTGGGCAACCCATTGCAGTGAGCGTCATGGTTACATCACAAACACCGTCATCTTTCAAATCAACACCGTATATGAGACCAAGGTTTACAATATCAATGCCCAATTCTGGGTCAATAACATTTTCGAGTGCACCTAGTATGTTATCCTGTAACGCTTCATCCATCAGAATACCTCCCTACCTGTTTCTTATTCTTATTTAAACATATTTCCATGTTTTTTTAAATGATTTACCTCACACCTTATAGTACGTACTTGTGCAAAGGTCTTGAAGGCCTAGGCGGCGAGTTTCCGAGCACGGATTTGAACAGAATGTGCTGACTCCTAACGTTGGCGATTGTCGTAGGTGGTTTTGGCAGAAGATCCCCTATTGCCAGCTCGAGATTGACCGCTTACTTTTGGTACTTTTTGAACATCCTCTTACAAATGTGTATCAAACCATTTTACAGTTTCCAAAATGGCGTAACGGCTCACTTTATGATCACGATTTGCTTCTTTGATAAAACGAATATGATCCTGATTCGTATATTGATGTCTTGCTTCATCATAAAAGGTGTACGAATGATCAAACGGAACAACGGAGTCACTTTCGCCGTGCCAAAATAATAATGGCCGCTGATCAAGTTTTTCTGCCTGTTTTGACAGGTCAAAAGTCACAAGTTCTTCATACAATTGATCGATCTCTTCTTCTGTTACAGGCAGTTTCCCCATTTTTTTAAAGCTGTTAACCAATGTTTTAGCATAGGTGGTGATTTTTGGGGATCCCATTAACACGGCAGCAGCTTTTATCCAGGAATATTGCGTTAATGCAGCCGAGGTTGTAATTCCGCCCATACTTGTCCCGGCAACCCCAATTCGGTTGTCTACAATCAATTCCCGCTTCTCAAGTTCATCCTTGATCTCTTTTAATTCCTTTACATTCTGCATCACAATATCCCAAAATGAAATTTGTTTTTTTAGTGCTGAAATTACAATCTCACGCTCTCCATGGTATTCGCTATCAGGCAGAACAACACGGTATCCCTTCTCAGCTAATAAATACGCTATCGGTAAACTATGTTCTTTCGCACTCGTAAAACCGTGAAAATAGATGACAACCGGTAAGGCCTCCTTTTCCTTATTCGCGTCAACAACAACTAATGCTGGAACTTTATTGAAGTTTTTATGTAATACACCAATCATCATCAAGATCCTCTCGTCAATATTATATATAAGTACATATTAGTATTATTCAGCACCCATTTGCAAACAGTTTGAATATCCGAAAGTAAATGGTGTGTTAACTTTTTGCGTTCGTGCAATATTATCCTTTACATTCTGATGAATCACTTATAAACTAGGTTCAGGCGAGGTGAAAACTAATGGAAAACAAACGGTATTTAATTGCGTTGGATTTAGATGGTACACTTTTAACCGATAAGAAGGAAATTAGCCCCCGAACCAAACAAACGGTAATGAAAGCAAAAGAGGAAGGTCATATTGTTGTTATTTCAACAGGCAGGCCGCATCGTGCAAGCATTAATTATTATAAAGAACTTGGATTAAACACACCAATGGTCAACTTTAACGGTGCACTGATCCATCATCCATACGATGAAAATTGGCAGGCATTGCATAATCCAATGCCAAAAAGAACGGCTCTTAAAATCGTTGATGCCTGTTACCAAATTGGTGTGCAAAACATCCTTGCTGAGGTACAAGACAATATTTACCTTGATCAATATGATGAAAAAATCCTGGAAATTTTTCATACAACACAGAATGACCCGCCATTTACGATTGGCAGCTTAAAAAATGAATTAAAGGATGATCCAACATCATTGCTTATTCATCCGGAAGAAAACCACATTCAGAAATTACGAAACCATTTGGACGATTATCACGCAGAATTAATCGAGCACCGCAAATGGGGCGCCCCATGGAATATCATTGAGATTGTAAAGAAGGGGATGAATAAAGCAATTGGATTAAAAAAAGTCGCTCATTATTATCATATCCCAGAAGAACGAATTATTGCGTTTGGAGATGAAGATAATGACTTTGAAATGATCGATTACGCTGGTGTCGGTGTTGCAATGGGAAACGCCATTAATGAACTGAAAACCATTGCCGATCACGTAACAGATACGAATGAAGCAGATGGAATAGGTGTTTTTCTGGAAAATTATTTGAACCTGGATAAAAACGGAAACACCCATATAGCAAGGTAGAACTCCGCCTGTTCTACCATTCGGTACCTGATGGTAATTTCATTTATTGGATAGTTCTTCTTCTATTTAGAAGTATTCCTTCCATTTCGGACAGTATCTTATCCGACTTGGGCAGTTTTTCCTCTATCTCGAACAGTATCTTATTCGATCTGGACAGTATCCCCTTCATTCAGGATCATTGTTTTCCCAGTGACAGTGTTCCGTAAGTATCTCGTTTTTGTTGATTTCCGGCATTTACCTTCTATATTTGCAAAACATCTATCCATACTAGTAGTGAGCGTAGGATATACGTTCACTTATTTTGTTGGGAGGAATCATCATGGGAAAGCACAGTAAGTCGAGAAGATTTACACAGCAAGGCTCAGATTCCGTTAAAAAACATGATGAACGGTTTCCTTACAGAACACGTTTTTCAGATGTGGAACGAAAACATGAGGAAGCTGACAACCACACAGTAGGAGGATTTTAATTGGAAAATAATCTTTTTCAACAAGCCAAATCTGCTGTTAGTCGTTTAACAAATGCTCAAAATACGCCTAGTGAACAGGAAAAACAGGCTGCACAAAATGCTATCCAGCAAGCATACAACGATTGTACAGCTGAGGAAAAGCAGCAATTGCAGCAGCTTGAACAAACACTTAAACAAAAAAACCAATTGAGCTAATCTCCGCAAAAATGGTCTGGGCAGGCAGAAACCACATGCTTGTCCTACCTAAAAGCTTGGTCTTAGTCAATATCTACTTCATTAACAATGATGAAACAGTTTCGCTATTACTAAGCAAATCCCCCTGGCCAATGAAAATTGACCGGGGGATTTTTCATTTATATCTTTTTTCCCTGTTCTTTTTCTGCTAATATAGATGTAAGTAGGTATAATTTTAGGAGGGATTAATACATGGGAGTAAGAGCTGAAGCTACACCGAATCCAAACGCGCTGAAATTTACAACAGATAAATTGATCTTTCAAGGCAACAACAGTATTTCTGTAATGCCCGGGGATACAAGTGAACATGAAATACTCAATGATTTAATGAAGCTGAAAGGCGTTGATAATGTCTTTGGATATCAAAATTTCATTACAGTCAATAAACAATTTGATGTGGAATGGGACGACCTTCAACCTGAAGTGATAAAGGTATTTGAGAGCTACGGATATTAATCCGCGATGGGAACCGAATTATATTATAAAAAAAGCTTGGGTAGTCCAAGCTTTTTTACATAACTTGCTTAATGTTTTATTCTTTCCCAACATCCACTGGTACATAATTTGGATTAACGATCTCACCTTCGTTATTTTTACTATAAAACGTAAAGACCGGAATTTGTTTTGCTGTTTTTCCGTCATCAGGCTGATCAATCGCCAATTCGAAACTCCCCCACCCACTTTTATCCGTATCCAATTCAATTTTTCTCTCTTCCACAACAACGGTATCACCATATTTTAACGTAAAGAAAAATTCGTCATTTGTAGCGTTCGCATTCCCTTTCACTATAATTTTTCCATCTGGTGTTTTAATATCAATATTATTTAATTGTACCGAAACCTTTTCCTTGTCCGCTACTGGCTTATCCTGATTCTGGTTTTCCTTCTGGCCTGGATTATCTTGACCGCTGCAGCCTGCCAAAAGAAAAATGATGGAAGCTAACAATAGTAGTTTTTTCATGCTTTACCTCCTTGCAGCTTAAATTAGTCGTTGCGTCTAAAAAATCCGAAAATCCCTGTTGTTTGCACAATATTGGTGAATGCATTCGGATCCACTTCGGAAATAATTTTTTCCAGGTCATATAGCTCGTACCTTGTAATAACAAGATACATCATATTTTTGTTTTCTTTTGTATACGCGCCTGTTGCAGGTAAAATGGTGATGCCCCGCACCATTTTATTATGAATTGCCTGTTGCAGTTCTTCTGCCTTGTGCGTTATAATCATAGCCGTTACCTTCTCATGGCGAGTATGAATGGCGTCTATAACACGTGTTGTTACATATAATGCTACCATCGTATATAAAGCATTTTCCGGTTCATAAAGTACACCAGCCAACGCAATTATAACAGCATTCAGCAATAAAAAGTATGTACCAATTGGCCTGTCCTTCATTCGGGAAAGTACCATTGCCACAATATCCATACCACCTGTTGATGCACCAATCTTTAGTGTAATTCCTACACCAGTTCCTGCAATAACGCCACCAAATACAGCGTTTAATATAATATCCTCTGATAAGCGAAGTACCGGGAGAACTTCCAAAAAGATCGTTGTGCACAAAACAGAAATTGCACTATAAATCGTAAAACCTTTTCCTACTTTAAACCATCCCAAGACGGCAACCGGAATATTAAGCAGGAATAACAGAATACCAGTACTAATCCGAATATCCAAAAAGTCTTTAAAGATACTCGAAATGAGCTGTGCAGCACCCGTGAAACCACTCGCATAGACATTGGCTTCAATGAGAAAGAAGTTTAATGAAATAGCTCCTAATAAAGAACCGAATATAACAATAATAATCCGTTTTGCCTCAACTAAAAACATGTCTGCCTCCTTATAATTCAATGGGCTTTTTCCCTCTAACCGTTTGCTGAACGATCGAATCTTTACGGGTAGTTAATCCCCGGCATTTTCTTTTCCACTTTCTTTAAGTATCTGGAAGCAGTGTTTCACTGCCCGTTTAGACGGGTAAAAGCTGGCAATTTTGAAAATAATGAAGAAATATACTTTGACTAACTACTATATTAGCTATAAACTAATAAGAAAATAACGTTTTATTTTATGAATGAAGGTGAAAAACATGAATGTAAAAATTCTAGCCGATTCAGCATGTGATCTGTCGGAACAATATTATAACGAATTTGCCATTGAAATGATACCATTAACCGTTCATCTTGATGAAAAAGACTTTCAGGATGGAAAGACCATTTCGGCGAAAACCGTCTATGATGCAATGCGCGAAGGAAAAAGTCCGAAAACATCCCAAGCATCTGCCCAAGCTTTTAAAACTATTTTTACATCGTACGCGGAAACAAATCAACCCTTAATTTATTTCGCCTTCTCCTCGGAGCTATCTGGTACATATCAAGCAGCAAAAATGATGGAGCAGGAAATTAAAGAAAACTATCCGGATGCGCCCATTTATGCGGTTGACACAAAATGCGCTTCAATCGGCTATGGACTGGTCGTTCTCCGAGCTGCCCAACTCGCGAAAAACGGTGCAAGTGTGGAAGAAATTTTGGAAACTGCAACCTACCATGCCAACCATATGGAGCACATTTTTACCGTTGATGACCTGGAATACCTGTATCGTGGCGGGCGGGTTAGTAAAACAGCCGCATTTGTCGGTTCTTTATTAAAAATTAAACCGATCCTGCATGTTGACGATGGCAAATTAATCCCACTTGAAAAAATGCGCGGGTCCAAAAAATTGCTTGCCCGTATGGTTGACATTATGGACGAACGTGGTGTTGATATCAACAATCAGGTTATTGGTATTAGCCACGGCGATGATTTGGAACGAGCCGAACAATTAGCGGAAATGATTAAGGAAAAATTCCAACCAAAGGATATCGTGATTGAAATGGTTGGTTCAGTAATCGGAGCACACTCCGGGCCAGGTACACTTGCCCTGTTTTTCTTAAATGATCAATATAAATAAATGATATTAGAGCATGTTCAAAAAGTCACCAAATGATAAGCGGCGACTTTTTGAACATGCACTATTAGGCTATCCTGTTGGGTAGCTTTTTCTTTTTTATCACGCATTAACGCGAAGTAATACCCCACTGAATGAAGTTCACTTTATCACTAATGAAGTGCTGCGTTTGTTCGGAAAATAGTCCCTTCCACCGTTCCACCAGATCAAAGGCACAAGATACATTCAATTTCCCCTTGCCGCGCAGTTTTGCAGTTCCATTCATCACAATGTTCAACCACATTTTCAACTCCTTCTGTAACAAAAATAAATGTTCATCGTCTAATTTGTTAAACAGGATTAAAAATGAGGTGTATCCAATGAAAAAGAAAGTTTGGCTGGTTAGTGGTGTGTGTATTGCAATCACAGTCTGTGCATTTTTGTTTTTTTCCCATTCATTAAAAGTGGAGATTCCATTCGCATCTAGCCACGCACCCCCTTTTAAAGCTTGGCAGATTCATTTTTCTCAGGAGATGGATCCGGAAACGTTCCATCATGAAACAGTACAAGTCATTTCCGCTGATAAAAAATCTGTTCCGGTTTCCTGGAAATGGAATGTGGATCACACAGTACTTACAATCAACGCACCCGAATCCGGTTATACCATTGGGGAAACATACCAATTAATCATTACGGATACGGTGCAAACAGCCGGGGGTAAAAACTTCGGTGATAAATTCACCCACTCATTTCAGGCTGTTGACGAACTGCCGAGCATTAAAAACCGCAAGCAGCTGGTAACGCTTTTAGAAGAACGAACAGAGCAAACAAAAGAGTTTACTGTCCTTGAAGAAGATAACGCTACTGCTGATATGAAGACAGAGAGTTCTGCAGCAGAAAATACCCCCACTACATCGGAAACAAATGTGCAGGTACATGGTATTGACGAGGGTGATTTGATAAAAACAGACGGGAATTCCATTTATTTTGCCAGAGATTCCGACATCATCATTGCTGAAGCAAACGGGAAAAGCAGCACGGCAAAAAGCACAATTAGCGAAGAGCATTTTCAGCCTGTTGAATTGTACGTTCACAAGGATTTGTTGATCGCAATTGGCAATTCCAGTAAAAGCCTGCGTGATCAATCGAAAACAGCTGAATACGTTATGGAGCAAACAAGCATTATTTTTTATCGTATCTCTGATCAAAAACCACCAGAAAAAATTAGAGAAGTAACTTTGGAGGGTGATATGACCGCTTCTCGACAAATGGATGGCTATCTCTATTTGGTTGCCAACTCATATCCGCCGTATCATATTTTGCAAGACAACAAGCAAAATATGGATCCACGTCCATTTATAAAGGATAGTGCAGTAGCCCAAAGTAATAGCCAGCCGCTAGCATATCATGACATCTATTTTTTCCCGGAAAGCACGGAGAACGCCTTTATGTTGCTGGCATCCATTAATTTGAATGACATGGAAGAAGCTGCGCAAATTGAATCATACTTGGGTGCTTCTGATCAGCTATACATGTCAAAAAATAACATCTATATCGCAATGGAAAAGTATGATGCTGCCTTGGAAACAAGTGATTCAGCCGAAATAGCTGTCAATAATTCAGCTAATACTGAAATATTTCAATTTCATATTGACAATGGTTCGATAGATTTCCAAAATTCACTCTCCGTTAGCGGTACATTGGTAAATCAATTTGCCATGGACGAACGTGACGGGGTATTTCGTGTCGCAACCACAAATGAAAAAGACAATACCACGACAAATAATTTGTACACGTTTGATTCCAAACTCAATGCATTAGGTTCGATTGAGGATCTCGCGAAAGGGGAACAGATATATAGTGTACGGTATCTGGACAATGTCGCCTATATGGTCACGTTCAAGCAGGTTGATCCATTATTTGTAATTGACTTAGCTGATCCAGCGACACCCACTGTGTTAGGAAAGTTAAAAATACCTGGATTCAGTAATTACCTCCATCCCCTTGACAAAGATCATGTGATTGGATTTGGACAGCATACAAAGCTAGTACAGGAAGAAAATAGTAATGAACCATCCGTACGTATGGATGGGATTAAACTGTCTTTATTTGATGTCAGTGATCAAGCGAATCCGAAAGAAATAGATAGTGAAGTAATTGGTGAAGGCAGCTCGTATACCGAGTTGAATCATAATCATAAAGCTTTATTCAAACACCCGGATAAAAACCTGTTCGGATTTCCTGCTGTGGCGTTTGACGCTAAAACAGTCCATAAAGGCGATGCCACCTACGAAGAAGAACGGCCTGTTTTTGCAGGTGCTTTCTTATATAGCATTTCTCCAGAAGATGGGATTGTCTTGAAAGATTCGATCACTCACCAGGAAAATGTACAAGATTACCCGGAATGGGATTCGGAAATCAGGCGGATTGTTTCAGTTGATCATAACCTTTATACTTTTTCGTATGACCAAATGAGGGTATATGACCTGAAAGGTAAAAAAATTATCCAGAAAATAGCTTTTCCTGACCCATCCACCATGAATTAGCGATACTTAGCAGAGTTATGTATACACACTTTCAAAATTGAAATTCTTATAGATGAGTGATTTGCGTTATTTGATGCCCCCTTCCGTTGTATGAAGCACTCTAATAAGCTCGTAAATAAATTGAACATTAATGAGCCCTGGTAAACACTCCTGTCTGGTACAAAACCTTGTATCCGTGACAGGAGATCTCTTTTCTTCCCACAAAAATTGCCATTTACGACACAAAAATGTTATATTTCTTTGACATTCTTCTATTTCCTATTGCATCTTTTGTCCTATTTGATGAAAATTAATAATAGTTATTGATGTAGGAGCGATCATAGAATGCCGCGGCTATTTATACATTTTACCTTTATTTTATTTACCCTTACAGCTCTATCCGGTTTATGGATGCGATTATTTTCGTTTTTTCCAAGCAGCACGATTCCATACACAAACGTTATGCATGCACATTCCCATTTAGCTATTTTGGGATGGGCATTTATCGGGGTTTTCCTTATTTTTTTAACGCTTTTTTGGAAATCCATCAGGCAAAAACGGCAAGCAATTGCACTGATGATAACCATTTTTATCACCTCGTTTTTAATGTTTACAGCTTTTATTTATCAGGGTTATGGGGTATATTCGATTATCATCTCAAGTATTCATATTTTTACCGAATACTGGGCTGCTCTATTTATATACCGGCAGCTAAAACAACAGAATAACCTGCCTAATACAAGCCGGTTATTTATCAACGGTTCATTAATTGCATTAATCATCTCGTCAATCGGTCCTTTTTCATTAGGATTTATTTCCGCAAATGGTTTAAGGAACAGTCCGATTTTTGATATGGCCATTTATTTTTATTTACATTTCCAATACAATGGCTGGCTGTACCTCGTATTGATTGGATTATTTATTATTGTCCTTCACCAGAGAAGGATTCATTTTCATCATTCACTGGTAAAAACAGGATTCTGGATTTATTTTGCCGCCCTGTTTCCGGGATATTTCTTATCGGTTCTATGGGGGGATCTGGGGAGCTATGGCAGCATACTGGCAACCATTGGCAGTATTGGTCAGTGGATTGGGGTGCTTGCTCTTGTTGTTGCCTTTAAAGGAATATGGTTACACCTTTATAAACAAGTCAACGAAATCACTATCGTTTGTTTATGGATAACCTTTTTCTTGTTAGTCGTCAAAAGTACGATGGAGCTCGGGCTGATTTCACCAACGATGGCAGAACTTGTTTATCAAACGAGAAGTATCATTATTGGCTATTTGCACTTTACCCTTTTAGGTTTCGTCAGCATATTTATCCTGACCCAATATCAGCTGGCACGAATTATAGAAACAAAGAAAATACTAGTCCAATCAGGGATTATTATTTTCCTTATCGGTTTTTTAGTAAATGAATTGTTTTTATTTGGTGATGGGTTAGCCCGCTGGTGCGGATTTGGATCTCTTCCCTTTTTTTCGCAAGGGTTGCTTGCGGCAAGTGTACTGCTGGCAATTGGTATTTTGATCATATGGTTATCTTTTTCCAGACAGAAAAAGCAAGCCGTATGAATGAATTTACTATATCCTTCATATATTTTTAGATAAGCATTGACTGGACAAGTTCTAAAAAATATATGAAGGAGGATATTTATGCAGCTGCAAGATTTAATTCAGGCGTATGAACAAGATCGCGGGCAATCTTACCAATCGATAAACCAGTTGCTGGATTTTTACCAAAAGAAATATATTGCTGGCGAAATTGATATCACAACCTACCAAAAAGTATTTCATTTTTTACATGACCAAGGTGCAACTTCTTCACATGAGTATGCTTTCTAGATACTAAGCTTACATATAAAAGCACCCGGATTCATATTCCGGGTGCTTTATAAGTTTAAGGTTGTATTGCTTCGTTCTTGCGCTGCTTCCGGCTTAACAGGACGACCGCCAAAATAAATAACACAAAAACACCAACGATCATGCCGATAAACAGCCAATTAAACCCGTTATCCTTCTCAACAACAAATATTTCAACCGATTCACGATCAATCCCGATTTTGTACTTTCCCTGTTCATTTTTACGAACAATGTTATCACCCAACAAACCGGTTAGCTGCATACCATCAGGAACATCGGTGACCGATACTGCTTTCGTGCCAGTATCATTATTGATTGCGATAAACATCGTTGTATCTTCATCAGATCGTTTAAACACACTCATTGCTCCGCTTGATCCTGCAAGTTCAAAGTCTCCATACGACAGGACGGGAAATTGTTTACGAATAGCTGCGATTTTATTAAAGTAGTCCTGTAAATCCTGGTCACTATTGTTAAATTGCACCAGCCGTTGTACCTCTTCCAACGATGCACCATCCATCGGTATTTCTGAGCCTTGATAGATTTGTGGTACTCCTGGCGCTGTATATAAGTAGACAAGTGCGATTTTCCACGTTGTTAATGGGTTTTGCCCACTTTCTACGATCTTTTGGGTAAAACGTTTGGTAAACTTATCATCAACATAGACTAAGCCTCCCCTTTTTCCGTTCGACTCCCATGTATGATAAAGCTCTTCAACCGGTGTTCCTGCATTGGTCAATACATCTGATATTGCCTTTTGCATTCCCGCATTTTCTATCAACGGGATACCCACGTTATCATATTCATCGGTTAGATCATTCTCATGTAAAACACTTCCAGTTAAATCAATATTTGGCTTAACGCTTCTCAGATGATCAACAAATTCCTGTAAGAACGGGAGTGGTGTTTGATCAATTGCGTGAAGATTGTAGCCATCAATATTTGCTTCTTCAAGCCAAAAGTCTGCAGCCTTAAAAAGCATATTCTTCACTTCTGTATTTTCCAGATTTAACGTTACTGCCTTATCCAGCCATACCGAATCCTTTACAGAAGTTGGGATCGTTTTATCGGCATCTTTTGCAAATGGGTGTGTCGGTGCAACATAATTCGGGACAAATTCCAGTATAACGTGCAAATCACGTTTATGTGCCTCTTCAACCAGCTTTTGTAAGTCTTCCATCGTGCCAAATTGCTCTTCAACCTCGAAAAAATTTTCAATCCAATAGCCATGGTAGCCTTCTCCTGCGTTTTCCATAATGGATGATATGGAGATCGTCGTAAAGCCCAGTTGTTTTATGTAATCCAATTTATCGGTAATCCCTTTAATATCGCCACCATGGTATGCTTCTGGGTCATCCACATTGACCTGATTACCAAGCTGCTGATCACCATTGTTAAACCGATCAACAAAAATCGTATATATCATTTCCTCCTGTATGGAATTATTCTCCTCTGCATGGATCGAATCCCCCCAGCAATAAAAAAGTGGGATGACAAGCAGTAGTGATACTAGCTTTTTCATATGTATTTCCTCCAGAATAGTAGTCGCCTACCTTTCATTATTCTCCTTTTCGGTCAATAGTCAACAATCCCGGCAACATTGTTAAAAATCATTCATAATACGGTGGTTGTTAACAAGCAGTAGTTCCAAAAAGGCAGGATTCAGTAAAATTAGTCCGAAAAACGGTCCGTGTTAGTCGAAAACAGTGTTTCCAATTGCTCATTTGGTGCAATGTGCTGTTTGGCATGGTTTACCGCAATTGGTCCTTCATTAAATCCACCAGCGATTAAATGCAATTTGTTCGGATAATACGCAATATCACCAACTGCAAATATTCCAGGAATGGACGTCTGCATTGTACTGTCGACTTTAATTACCCCATCAAACATGTCACAGCCCCATTCTGAAATAGTACCTAAATCGATTTCGAATCCATGATTGACAATAAGATCGTCAAGTGGGAGTATTTTCTGTTCACCTGTTTTGACATTTTCAATTGTAATTTCAGCTATTGCTTCTCCATTACCGGTCAACCCGGTAATGCTATACGGTGTAAAAATGTTTACGGATGAATGTTGCATTTTCGTTACACTACTTTCCATCGCCGGAAACGCATCTTTTCGGTAAACCACGCTCACCTCCGCGGCAATCGGTTCGAGCTCATTTGCCCAATCAATCGCTGTATTTCCACCACCAGAAATAATAACTTTTCTACCACGGAACCGTTCACGCTCCCGGACAAAATAATGTAAATTCGTTTTTTCATAGACAGGAGCTTCTGGTAATCCGAGCTTGATTGTTTTTAAAGCGCCAAAGCCTGTTGCCAGGATAATCGTCCGGGTATAGTGCTCTTCCCCGGTTTGTGTTCGAACTATAAAATTACCATTTTCTAATTTCTGTAAAGTGGTTGCCTGTTGCTCCAGGATTATCGTCGGATCAAACGTTTTCGCTTGTTCGATTAGCTGCTCCGTTAATCCTATCCCGGATATCTTAGCTATTCCACCGACATCACGAATTATTTTTTCCGGATAAAAATAGGGAACTTTTCCGCCAAGAAAAGGGAGAAACTCGATTATCTTTGTTTTCATTTCCCGCATCCCACTATATAATGCCGTAAACAAGCCAACCGGCCCGCCACCAATAATTGTAACGTCGTAAAGCTCTAATTGTTTTTCCATCCGCTTTATCCCCTTTATACTTTCTGGCTTGATGTTCGTCTATACCGGCAAAAATAGGTAATTTCTGTCCGGAGTGAAGGATTTACAGTCCAATTTAGATGAAATACTGCCCAAATCAGATCTAACATTGTCCAACCTTTCACCAGTACGCTACCGCTCTTGTCCCTACTTCGTTTTCATCAATAAATATACAAAATATGGTGTACTTAAAATAGCAACGACAATGCCGACCGGGATCTGTGTTGGTGTAAGCAGATTTTTCCCGATTATATCTGCTGTCATTAATAATAAGGCACCGACAAGTGTCGAAATCGGAATAATCAACTGATGGGTTGGACCTACAATTCGCCTCGCGATATGCGGGACTACAAGCCCGAGAAAGGCAATTCCTCCACCTGCAGCAACACAAGCACCAGCAAGCGCAACTGCTAGCATTAAAAGAATTCGCCGCTCATTCTCCACCTTTGAGCCAAGCCCCGCCGCTATCTCATCACCCAGATTTAACACATTTAAGCTGCGTGCCTTATGCATGGCATACGGAATTAAAATGAAAATCCAGGGCAATAAAGCAAACACAAAATTCCAGTCAGCATTCCATATATCACCCGACAGCCAAACGGTCGCCTGGCGAAAATCCTGTGGGTCCATTTTTAATTGAATTATGATTAATGCCGCACTAAAAGCAGCATTAACACCAATTCCTACTAAAATAAGCCGAATTGGATTAACACCATTCTTCCATGCCAAGGCATAAATCAATAGTGCTGCAAAAAGAGCTCCGATCAGAGCGAATAGTGGCATGATAAAAGCAGATAAGGTACTTCCCGCGTTTAATGTATCCTGGAAAAAAAAGATAAATAACACAACGGCAAGCCCTGCTCCCGTATTGATTCCCAATATTCCAGGATCAGCAAGTTCATTTTGCGTTACCCCTTGCAATATCACCCCTGACACAGCTAGTCCCGCTCCAATTAATAAAGCAAGAATGATTCCTGGCAACCGGAAATCAAATAGAACAAGCTCTTGTTTAGCTGTTCCGTAACCAAACAAGGTACGAATCACATCTAACGGTGCTATTTTAATAACCCCGATACTTAAACTAACAAAAAACATTACCACAATGAGCACGATTAATAGACCTATTAATGCTATAAAGCTTTTTCGTTTCAAGGTTTTCTCTGATGTCATGATTTACTCCCCCCACTGCCACGTGCTAAATATAGAAAGAAAGGTACACCAATGAGTGATGTAATAGCTCCTACCGGCGTTTCAAAGGGAGAATTAACTAAACGCGCTGTTACATCAGATATCACTAACAAAAGAGCGCCAAATATTGCTGAGGTCGGGATAATCCAGCGATAATCTGTGCCAATAATAAACCTGGTAATGTGTGGCACAATTAAACCAACAAATGCAATCGTACCGGCAATGGAAACAGCCGATCCGGTCAGGACTAATACAGCAATAATACCAATTACCTTCGTTACCACATTATTCTGTCCCAAACCAGTTGAAACATCTTCACCAAGGCTTAGCAATGTGATTGATCTAGCAATAAAAAATGCCAAAAATAAACCTGCTGCACCAGACAGTAGCAGGATGTGAATCGACGTCCAATTTACACCAGCTAGTCCGCCGGCAATCCAGAAACCCATTTCTTTTTCAAGCTGGAAGTGTAATGAAATAACGGAGGACAAAGAACTTAACATGGTTCCGATTGCTACACCAGCTAAAGCTAATTTAACAGGAGTCAGGCCACTTGTGGAAAAGGAACCAACCATAAACACAAGGACAACCGCTATACCAGCACCGGCAAAAGCTGCCATGGTATAGCCCAAATTACCTGCTCCCGGGAAAAAGGCAAGCATCATTACAAGCGTAAATGCAGCGCCATCGGTAACCCCCATGATGGATGGCGATGCCAAGGGGTTTCGGGTCAGTCCTTGCATAATTGCCCCTGATACGGCTAAAAACGAACCAACTAATGCTGCAGCAATCGCCCTAGGTAAGCGCAATTCCTGGATTACTTGATGAGAGGTGAGCTTACTCTCAAAGTGAAAAATGGCTTGCCAAACAGTTGATAGTTTTATATCAACAGCACCATAAGAAACAGATATTCCGATGGAAAAAACTAAAGCTAGTAATGCAACTACATTAATTGCTAATTTAAGTGCGTGCGAATTTTTTATCATTGAAAACATCATATTCCCCTGACTTTACTAAATGTGCTCGGCAAATCAATTTGATTGATAATCATAATCAATTAAAAGTATAATCGTAAACGTTATGTACTGCAATGATATTTGATCGAAGGATTCAACAATTAATTGACAATTCAATTGAAAATGATTATCATTACCGTTAGGGAAAACATTAAAAAGGAGAATTACATATATGAAACGAATCCCATCACGTCTTACCATCTTCGCCTTACTAGTTGTACTATCCATGATTATTGCTGCTTGTGGAAATAGTGCAGATGATAAGCAAACAAATGAGTCCAAAACGGAATCAGAGGGTAATACAGAGGTAACACTTGATAGTAAAATGGGTGAGGTAACCTTACCGGCAGACATCAAGAATGTCATTGCGCCGTATCACGAAGATGCTTTATTAGCATTAGGGATAACGCCCGTTGCCAAGTGGTCCATCGGTGAATCAATCCAAAATTATTTGGAAGACGAGCTCAAGGATGTACCGCGAATTGAATGGAACCTGCCTGTTGAGCAAGTGCTTGAGAAAAGTCCGGATTTAATTATCCTGGAAAGTAATCTTGACAGTTATGAAGGAAGCTATGAGGATTATCAAAAGATCGCACCAACATACGTTATGCCTGAAGAAGTGACCACCGACTGGAAAAAACAAATTGAAACGTTCGGAAAAATATTCCAAAAACAAGACAAAGCTACGGATGTTTTAAACCAGTATAAGGATAAGGTGCAAGACGCAAAAGCAAAGCTTACTGACGCAATTGGTGATCAGACGGTTGCTGCTATAATGGTCATGGGAGATAAATTTTATCTATTTGAGAAAGACCGTCATGTTGCTGACGTACTTTATTCCGATCTTGGATTGCAAGTGCCAGCATTAGTTGATAGTTTAGGTAATGCAAAAGCGCAATGGAATCCGATTTCCATCGAAAAGCTATCCGAACTGAAAGCGGATCATGTCTTTCTATTGGCTGAAGAAGGCGAGCAAGGAATGGAAACATTACAAAATAGTCAAGTCTGGCAAAATACGCCGGCGGCCAAAAATGATCATGTTTATACCCTGAACGACCCAAGCCATTGGACAAATAAAGGACTAATTGCATCAGAGAAAACAATTGATGATGTGTTAAAAGAATTGGTGAAATAAAAATAAAGGGCAAGTCTCCCAGAGGTAATGGGGGCTTGCCCTTTATAGTTTATGGCAATAAGCCGCCTGGCAGTCGACCAAATCCTAAAACCATTGTTAACAATACAGCGATTACCAATTGGATCCACCAGCTTTTGGTCGGCTCTTCCCGACCTGTTTTCAAGCTGATCATTTCCATGGCAAATATTGCCCAGATACCTGCAAGTCCTTTAAAGATGGCCTCTCCCATCATTGGACTTCCACCAAAATATTTTGCCAGCAATGCCCCGCCTGAATACAGGATCAGTAAATAATCCAGTCTTAAAATCATTTGAACAATTTTTGCACCCTTCGCCTTCCCTTGCTTATTGAGTATGACAACAATAATAAACAAGATAAAGGCCAATGCCCAAGCTGTTATGTGTAAATGTGTATTCACCCGAAGTTCCTCCTCAATGTTTTTCATACTGGCCAATTTATTTGCCTAATAAAGCTATCATATCATGTCCATCCAATAAATTCATTTGAAAATTATATGAACATTGCTAAGGGAAGTCAAACATACAGAAAACTGTTATAATGAAAAATGTATTGTATTTCACTTTAGAATTCGGAAAAACACGAACTTGCCGCTCAATTTAAGCAGCGTTTTTCCAAAAACCAGGAGGGATAAGATGGCACAATCAAGTCAACAAATTATCGATCAAACCCAGGAGTACGGGGCAAAAAATTATCATCCGCTCCCTGTTGTGATAACAAAAGCAGAAGGTGTTTGGGTAGAGGATCCAGAGGGCAACCGCTACATGGATATGCTAAGTGCCTATTCAGCAGTTAATCAGGGACATCGGCACCCGAAAATTATTGAAGCATTAAAACAACAAGCTGATCGCGTAACATTAACTTCTCGTGCCTTTCACAATGATCAGTTAGGCCCATGGTATGAAAAAATTTGCAAATTGACAAACAAAGAAAATGCCCTGCCAATGAATACTGGTGCCGAGGCTGTCGAAACAGCTTTCAAGGCTGCGCGCAGATGGGCATACGATGTGAAAGGTGTTGCAGAAGGCAAGGCCGAGATCATTGCCTGTGAAGGAAATTTCCATGGCCGTACCATGACAGCGGTTTCTCTATCATCAGAAGCAGAATACAAGCGTGGATTTGGCCCAATGCTGCCAGGGATCAAACTTATTCCATATGGCGATATTGAGGCATTGAAGGAAGCTATTAATGAAAACACGGCAGGCTTCCTATTTGAACCAATCCAGGGGGAAGCAGGTATCGTTATCCCGCCGGAAGGGTTTCTGAAGGAAGCATATGAAATTTGTAAAGCGAACAACGTACTATATATTGCCGATGAAATTCAGGCGGGTCTTGCTCGTACTGGAAAAATGTTTGCCTGTGACTGGGAGGACGTCACCCCGGACATTCTCATCTTAGGAAAAGCACTTGGCGGTGGTGTGATGCCAATCTCTTGCATCGTCGCCAACAAAGATATTCTTGGTGTATTTAACCCCGGATCACATGGATCAACATTCGGCGGTAACCCATTAGCATGTGCAGTCTCCGTAGCCGCGCTTGAAGTGCTGGAGGAAGAAAACCTGGCAGACCGTTCACTGGAACTTGGCAATTATATGATGGACGAATTGCGTAAGATTGATAACCCAGCGATTAAAGAAGTTCGCGGCAAAGGACTATTTATCGGCGTTGAATTAACGGAATCTGCCCGTCCATATTGCGAGGCGTTAAAAGAAAAAGGATTGCTATGTAAAGAAACACACGAAAATGTAATTCGCTTTGCACCTCCACTTATTATTAAAAAAGAAGATTTGGACTGGGCGATTAAGCATATTAAAGAGGTTTTAGCAGAGTAATAGGTGACAAGGCTTTCTATTTGGAAAGCCTTGTTTTGTTGATGCTGCACAGTTTACTGTCTACAACTTGCATAGCTATTCACTAGACAACTGTTCTTTTCGGACCTTTTTCAGTGGCTGCCGCTGCCAATATGTTAAACTCCGCCAAATCCATTCCAATGGACCAAACAGAAAATGGGAAAACCACCATCTGCTCACAAAAATTTGACCAACGAAAACGATCACAACAATCACCACGCTAACACTTGGGCGGATTGACCCATACAACCCAAACCCGACTCCATAAAAGAGGATAAAACAGATAATCGACTGTGTTATGTAATTGCTTAGTGACATGCGACCAACATATGTTAATGGTTTCATTAGTTTCATACCCGTTTTAGTTTGGGTTAGCAACACAATCGATAGGACATAAAATAATGCGGATGCTGTTCCGCCAATATTATCCTGAATATACGAAAACCATGTCGGATTCCCGTACGCATACGGCCCCATTTTTAACACCAGGAAAATAACAAGACTTATAACCCATGCCGTAACAAGCAGACTTTTGTTTTTATCAGGCTGATGCAGCCAGCGTTTCCGGGCGATAAACATGCCGAAAAGGAACAACGGTAATAATGTTGTTGCTAACATAAAGTACGAGAATATGCCATTTGCGTAAAACCAGTCTTTACTATTCTGGCCGAGAATAACAAGCAAATTACTGCTGCTATAATGCTCTATCGCCAAATAAATGGCAGCAACATCATAATAATCCAAATAATCCCTAAAGGCATATAAGAAACGGGAATAGACATATGTACTACCACCTAAAATCAGCACTGCCCAGATTACCATTGTTTTGTTCGAACGATTGATAAATGCCGGCAGAAACAGCCCGATAATGCCATATGAAAGTAAAATGTCTCCGTTCCAAATGAAAAAAGCATGAATCACACCGAAACAAATCAGGATAAAAAGTCTGCGAAACAAAAATGGACCGACATCAATATTTTTTTCCACAAGTCGTTCCTTCAACATTTGAAAACCAAATCCAAATAATAGGGAGAATAACGTGTAAAAACTAGCCTGAAAGAAAATATCGATTATCTCCATCGTATAGCGGTCAATCGTCTGAGTCCACGTATCCTCTGCTCCACCATACAAAAAATATGGAGCGGAAAATGCTCCGATGTTCACCATAAATATTCCAAATATCGCAAATCCGCGAGCGGCATCGACCCATTGCAGGCGACTTGCTTCTTTTATTGGAGCAGCTTGACTGTTCATCTCCCACCCCCTCCCTCCTAATTATATATTCGCTGCTGCTCGCTGTACTTCCTTCCCTGTTTCAACAATTTAGGAAAATCACATAAACTATAGAACAAAGGCGCAAGCGCCCGGTTAGCGGCGTATGTGCTGCGCCCGCGCAACGTGGGTGGTTCGGTGTTGTTGCGCAAAGCAGCGGTTTTAACCGAACATTCCTACCGTAGGAGATAAAGGAAACATGCCCCTGCAAAAGGGGTATGCCGACGTTGGACGCAAAGTCCGCTTTTAGTCGGCCTTCCTTCTTACCCGAGTGGATGTTGACTTATCGTACGGAGGCGGGTGTTGCACTAGCCGCTGGGCGCTGGAGCCGGACGTAGCCTTTCCAGATAATAAATTAATATAGCTAATTTTCAATTTTTTTCATTAATAAAGAAGGGGGACTATCAATGCCAGCAAAAGTAGGTGCAGTTAAAGTCATAACAGTTGCTTCGTCCAGTATTTTTAATATTGGCGACGTATATTCCATGTGCCCGGAAAGCTCGGCAAAAACTTATGCTGGCGGCGGTTCCTTTAATACAGGTGACGGCATTCGGGTAAAACTTGCCAATTCGCATACGTATGTTCATGACAAAGATTTTATTGACCAGCCAGTTGAGTAATTAACGGAGTGAGGAATATGAATATTACGATTCATCAGTCCATCCATATTAATATCATCAAAATCGGTTCAATTACAAATTCTTCCGTTTTACAAATTGGCAGTACTGGCAGTATCCAGTCACAAGCAGATATCCACAATACCGGAGGATACACCGAACCGGCGGCAGAAGCTGAAGCAGTTAGAAATATAACTTCCCCATTAATTCCGCTAGCACCAGAGACGAGGAAGCACAACTTTTAAAGAGCCGCATACAATAATCATGGGCCCTAGCCTATTTTAAAAGCGCTAATTGATCTATCAGGTATTTAGGGGGACTTTTTCATGAACGGAAATGAATGGACGAATTACTTTTACGACCTCCATCAGCATATGAAAGAACAAGATAAGAAAATAAAAAAATTGGAATCAAGGCTAAATCAAGTGGAACAGATCGCACAGGAGAAAAACAAAAACACAATCGAGAAAATCGAATATAATTTTGATCAGCTAAAAATTGAGCGACTTGACGGGACACTGCATATCGGGCTGACACCAAGTGACTTGGCGAACATTGATGACCTTGGAATTAACCAGGCAAACCAAGCAAACCAGGGCGACCAGGTTGGTGTCGAACAGCCAATCAAGCAAACGTTATTAACTGATTTAAGCCGGTATCTCAGCAAAGAGGGACCGACACTTATCCAGCATTTAGCTGAACAATATCGGAACCCTGTTGATAAAGGATTCCAATCCATCATGCTCCAGGATATTGAAAAACAACTTCCCCATCGGATTGCTTTTTACGAGCAAGAAGCAAGAAAAAACAATAAAGTAGTTTCAGAGGATCAATTAACGGCCTACATTACGGAGCAAATTAAACAAGAAATTTACCAATCGCTTGTTTCCTATATGCAAGGAAATGAACAAAAAGGAGAAGATCAATGAATCTGGAAGTTCATAACTGGGGATTAAACGTATGTAATGTGGAAATTGATGCCATTACAGCCTCATCCGTGTTTCTGATCGGTGATAATGATGAAATGATCCTTTCATCATTTTTCGATACCCCACCTGAAGCTTTCACGGTTGGAGCGATTGTTCCATTAGCGCCATAATAAAGCAGACTAAACAGATTTCTGAAAAGGTGATTCAATTGGAAAAAAGGACTGCATGTGTAAAAAATGTCGAAGGTGCTTCCGTTGCCTTTAGTTCCATTTTAGCAATCGGCGATACGGAATTTTCACGGCCAATTTCAAGGGTGATTGCAGTACAAAAAGAAGGGGCTGTGTTCACTCCTAAAGACGATGTCCCATTTACAAATTACGATTTATTTACTCGGCCTGCCAAGTGGCTGAATAAAAGCAGTAACGTAAAGCAGCGAATCTATCATCATGAGCCATCTATCCATGTACAACAGGCTCAATTCATTGGGGTTGATACTTCTTCTATCTTTCAAATCGGCAGCATTCATAAACTATCTGCCGAGGCTCGAATAAAACATTTCCGGATCTTGCGTGAAGAAGATGTTAGCCCTGCACAAAGCACATAAAGGATTCATAGTTTATCCTAGGAAGAAAAAAACCCAGGAAGGTGTAAAAATGCCATCTATTGTAGGTCCGCTAAAAGTAAACAGCATTGATGGTGGGGTTGTTAATTTTGGAGATTCCTTTTACCTGTCTCCCAAAAGCACATCAAAAACAAGCTCTGGTTCCGGTTCGTTCAACACAGGGGACTTTATTTGTACCAATACAGGTATTAGCTCGACAAACCCATTTGATCAGGATGCATACGACCAAATTATATCTGCAAACGCATAGGGATCGGTCCTCCGCAAATCTAATCCAAAATCGCGGAGGGCGGATTCTTTATTCATAGGTTGATTGATCGGTGAAAATGAACTGGATACCATAAATAATCATACACGCCGCCATCGCAAGTGACCCCCAGCCAAGTGTTTTTTGATCGACCTCCAGGTAGTTGTTACATATTTGTTCATCCGTACCAATATACAAAACTGCCATTAATGAAAAAATAAGCATAATAAATACGTAAATAAATCTTTTTCCGAAAGTACTGAGCTTCTTCCAACTATCACGTAGGGGAACCCCAGCTAAAAATGGCAAACTAATAAATTTAAATATCTCGACGACCTGAATCGTAATTGCCTCATCCATCGCCCGTGGTATCATCCAATAACTCCAAACGATAAGGAAAAGGAGAAGCCCTGGTACACCATTTTGATTCCATTTGGCAAAAAAGCGTGGAAAGCGGAGTTGGAAAAATTGCGCCATAAGAAATCCGGAAAAAACGAGCAGCGGCATTTGGGTATGCATATGAACAATCATAATCGACTCAAGCAAATTCGCAACAGGCGGCAGGATCAAAAAAATATATAACAATAAACCATACATTGCCTGTTTCATTTGTCAGCCCCCCGTTTCATTACCAAGCATCGCGATAACGGTATCTGCAGCATCTTCTATTTTCGTATAATCCAGTATCTCCATTAAATGACCTTGCTTACCTATTAAATAGAATGCCGTATTATGAGTGAAATTTCCGTTCCCATCAGGAATGACAATGACACCTAATCTCTTTAATAATGAATCCAACTCTTTCTTATCATTGATCCGTGCCATTCGCCAAGTCTCACCATCACTGCCGAAATAGGTTTGATATTTCGCTAACGTTTCCGGATTATCCCGCTCCGGGTCAAAACTGATACTTAAGAAAAGGATATCCTTGCCAATATATTTTTTCGGAATCGCCTCATAAACATCAGCCATATTCATTTCCAATTGCGGACACACGGTTGTGCAGCTTGTATACATAAACGTTAGAAACACAATTTTCCCCTCGGCAAACTCATCGAATGAATATGTCCGCTCCTGACTGTCCTGTAATGTCACATCAGGGAAAACTGGCTTATCTTTTAACAATTCATATGTTCTCGCACTTTCCGCAGTAAACGCCCTGAACCCATCTGTACCAACGTAAAATAATGCACTTCCAAATATGATGACTAGTATAATAGCTAACGTATTACGCCAATTTTTCATAAACGATCACTTCCTTATCCAGCAATCAGATGACAAAAGTCGGAGGTCAGATTTAGATATAATGAATTTACCGATCTCTTTTCTCTGACTTCCGACTTCTGTTCACTGGCCTCTGAACTTATACAGTAATCAGGGGCCAGAATTCGGAGGCAAGATTTGCATGCAATGAATTCGCCGATCTTCTTTCTCCTGCTTCCGACCTCTGGCATCCCACCTCTGCTTCACCATGTCTTGATCGGTGGTGATCCTGGAGGTGCATTTACAATAAAATCAACAACAGGTACGACATACGCCATCGCAACAACCATTAGCATCAGGACAATCCATAACCCCCAGCGTTCCATCCAAATTGGCGTTGGCAGTGCATCGTCTTCCGGTTCACCGATTGGAAATTCAGTCTCTCCTTTTGGTGCAAAAAACATCATGTTAAATACGGCGTAAACTTGAATAATTACCCCGATTAGCAATAACGTCGCGCCAATCCCCATCACATATTCATAAGGAACCCAGCTTAATGCTGTGTTATGATCCCCGTATGTGGTAAAAGCTGTACGCCTTGGATCACCAAGGAGCCCTACTAGATGTTGGGAACCAGACATGAGAATCATTCCGACCGTCCAAATGATCGTTTGAATGACACCAAGCTTATTCATTTGTGGTGTTAGCTTGCGTTTTGCTAAATACGGGATCAGCCAATAACAAATTCCAAAGAATGTTAGAACAACTGATGTCCCGACTGTCAGGTGAAAGTGTCCTACTACCCATAATGTGTTGTGAATAACCTGGTTCATCTGGTTGCTCGTATTTACAATACCACCAGCTCCTGCAGGAATAAAGGCGATCATTGCAACCATCGGCGCCAGGAACCGAACATCGCCCCATGGCAGTTTTTTGAACCATCCCAGCAGCCCTTTTCCACCTAATTTCCTGCCAGCCCGTTCAAATACGGCAAACATAGCGAATGCAGTCATTAGAGAAGGAAACGCAATTGATATACTCATAAATACATGTAAAAACTTAACTGATTCCGAAATTCCCGGATCAATGATCTGATGGTGGAATCCTCCAGGTATATTAAGAATCACTAGTAAAACAACTACCAGTCTTGCTAATTTGTCACTAAACACTCTTCCGCCGATAATCTTTGGTACTACGACATACCATGCGGAGGTTGCTACAATATACCAAATGTTTACTAATGTATGACCAAAGCTCCAGAACAATGTACGACTAACCATTACATTGATCGTTTCTTTCCAGCCCAATGACCAAGGAATAAGCGTTAAAACTTCGGTGGTTACACCAAGACTTCCAAAAAACCATAATACAAAGACGCCCATAGCGAAAAATGCCAGTAATGGAGTTACCTCACCGCGATGATTTTTCCGCCAGTGGTTATAGTTGATAAACACCCCAAAACAGCACGACCATATTCCAAGTACAACAAACACTAATCCAATATAAAACACCGGTGATGCTGCAAGCGGCGGGTAAAACGTATATAAAACAGACGCTTCATTTGCCACAATCGTGATGACTACTAATGCTACACCAATTAGCATGAGGACAAATCCAGTCCAAGCCATTTTCCGGACTTTTGGCAGCAATCCGCCAAGTGTATGGGAAACCCCTGCATATAAATAACCGATTGTAAATGTTGACGTGAAAATAAGAATGAGTAAAATTCCATGTGCTGTTAACACTTGATAATAGTTCAGCCAAGCTGGCAATTCCAGCAAACCGGAACGCTCAAGCCCTTGCAATAATCCTAAAATACCGCCAACAAGCAAGGTGATGAAGGATACGGATAGGTATGCTTTTGATAGTTTCGCGTCCTTGAGATTGACACCTAATGCTCTGTTCGCTTTCTCCCGTAATGTTGATTGAATCGCTTGTTCCATTTCAGTTCCCCTCCTTTACTTCACGGTAATTGTTGTAGACATCATCTGATGTCCTGTGCCACAATATTCGTTACATAAAATTAAATAGTTTCCCGGCTTATCAAATGTGTGTGATATTTTTTGAATATGTCCTGGCATTACCATTGCATTCACATTTGTTTCAGCAATTTGGAAGCCATGTGTCACATCCTTTGACGTCATAGTAAAGTTCACTTTTGCCCCAGCTGGTACTTCAATATTACCTGGGTTGAAACCAAATGCCTGTAGTGTCATGACTACTTCATATTCGTTTTCACCAATTTTCTTTACTCCCGGATCGTTAAATGGTGCAATCTGATCTACTTTTTGCGGATCAATCGTTTCTTTTTCACTTGGCGGCCCCATACCTAATGCAAACGTTTGATAGCCGACAACCACCATAAAAATGATTAAAATACCTGCACTTAAGGTGAGCCAAATTTCCTCAAATTTATGCATGCCCTCTCCCCCCTATAATCTAGTCATATATAACCAAAATACCGCTACCCACATTATGACGATCACAGCACCGACGATTCCTGTTGACACCAACGTGCCTTTTAACGATTTTACGTCATCTGCGCCCTCTTGCTGTTTGGAAATATTCGCTTTGGTTGTGTTCATTTCCAACCCTCCTTGGTTCTGACTATTACACTTACATCTTATTAGGGAAGTGCTATGCAAGAAGTGAAATAAATCACGAGCAACTGTGATTTTTATTACAGTTATAGGGGGAAAAATTAGCAGCAGCGGGTTCCCACTGTAACGATATTGGGGCAAACCACTGGTATAGAAAGGTTTACGCGTTGTTAACACCAGTTATAAATTGCAACAAATCCGTCACAATCCAATAAGAAAAGCGCAAGCGCCCGTTTAGCAACGTACAAACTGGAGCACTCCGCAATGAGATAAAGGAAACACGGTGAGCTGGAAGCGAACCGATGTTGACTTATCGTAGTGAAGGAGTGTGAAGTTTGCTAGTTGCTGGGCGCTGGAGCTGGACATGGCCAACTCTGACGTAAGCAGAATAGAACCTAAATTTTTATACTTTCTTTACCTAGAACCCATATTCGGCACCTGAAAGATAAACTTTCTCCTATTTTTCAGGTGCATTTTTTAAAATTAATATCTCTATTTTGTTAATTCCTTAATAGTAGACTTTCTTCTTTGTTTTTCCTTTATATTCGACATTTCATTTTCGCAATCCCCCATATCTCACTTAAACTACTGTATTTTCTGCTTGTTTCGACACGTATATTGTCATATCATAACCCGCAAGTTCAAGGATTCGTTTACATTCTTCATTGATGTTATCTGGAAGAAAGCGAAGTGTCTCTCCATTTTGCTGGATATATATGATTTTTATTTTTTTGAGCTCTTTCAATAACACTTGACCTGTCGGATTAAATAACTTTCTATTTCCAGCTAAATTTAGAGGCTTCTCCTCCTGTTTCATTTTTTCTCGAACACGATTTTCAAGAATGCCATATACGAGAAGCGCCATCACAAAAACAATTCCTAATGCTGCCACGCGGCTAGGTTTTTTTAGGAAAAACCCATCTATCATTTGAGGACTTTTTAAAACACGAAAACGCGTTTCCGCAGCTTCTTGCCCTTTATAGGTTTGAAGGATCTCTAAGTCTGTCATCTCTTGACGATCACATTTGTCCGTGATAAGGATGAACGTACTTAATTTACGTTTCTTTTCCTCAACTGCCTCCTCTATTTCCTCCAGACATTGGAGATGAGGACGATATACCGTGATGACGTTGGGAACCTCATTCTTTTTTGGACGTCCCCGTTTCTTTCGTTTTTCCGTTTGTTCTTCCGGTTCCATCTTAAATGAATACTGGAAATAATGACTTGCATTTTCTTTTTCAAACTTCTCCAAAGCTTCCTTGGCATCTGATTCACAATGATACACGGTACTTTCAAATGTATCTATTGCCTTTTCGAGTTTTATACGTTCCTTTCCCAGTTTACGCAGGAAAGTTTTTTCCTTTTGTTCATTGAGCTTGTCCGAATAGACGACAACAAAGCGATACATAAAACCATCCAGTTTTTCTGTAAATGACTGGAGTTTATAGGAAGCAGCTTTCTTTTGTGGCTTTATCTGACCGATTTCTTCCCATCTATCTTTTTTCCATGCTTTTTCTTTTAATTCAGAACTCAAGCTGAATGTTTCGGGAAGCCGGGAAATGAAGTGGAGATTCCCCCGTATTTCTCGTAGGTTATCTAGGGTTATCAGGGCGGAATCTGCCTGATAAATCAGTTGCCCCCATTCTTCCTCCGACAGTAAGTTACGAAGCTTTTGAATGAATGTAAAATTCCACGTTTTATCATCCGTATTTCCGTTTTCAACCGTAGCTAAGATTGGAATACGTTCTGGTGTGACACTCATACCGAGTACAATTTGTTTTAAATCCGGCCGATGTTGTTTACTGAATCCATGCGTGATTTCCAAATCCTCCGCTGCTTCTTCTGACTTCGGTACTTTTTCCTTTGTGTTGTATTCGCCGTACAAAGAGTAGGAAGTCGTATCATTATGCAGCCTCCCAAGAGGCAGGCCTAGTTGATGGCAAGCTGAAATGGCCAACGTTGAATATACCTTCCACGGGTTGACTTCATACAAGGCATCCAGTGCACGACCAAGTGCGTATTCATTTATATGTGAAGCTTCTACATCAGAACCAAACAACATCTCCACATCTTGTTCTTCAAAATATTGCTCAACATGATACAGCGGTTCTCGATCCGAAAGAATATTAATAACCAGTGCTTTTAAGCGAGCACCAGGTGATAGTTTGCAGCGACTTTCATCCCATTCGATTTGTTCGTTAAGAAGGTCCTCAAAACCTATCTCATCGCAAATCGCAGAAATCAACTGGGATGGTCCTGTAGAGAGCATCATAACCCGATCTTTTGGCTTCATCCTATTTCCCTCCCTTTTTCTTCTTTCCTATACGTTTCGAGAAAGACGGGAAAAAACCTTTAAAAAATACATTATCTTTATTTATTCACCTGCCGAATGTGGGCTAGAACAAAAGGTGACAAGTTTTAGAAGCAGAGTGTTTCATTGGGAATCAATGGCTGTTCGTGGCACGCGAGAAAAACCTTATATCCATTTTTACCTGGCGTGACAGTCAGGCAAACTTATCCGATTTGATTCACTTTCTGTCTGTCTTTTACATACGTTATTATATATCGGTTTAAGGAAAGAGTTGGCTAGTGAAGGAATATCCGGGACTCATCCATATTTCTTAACCGCAACAGCCCTATTCCATTATGGAATAGGGCTGTTTATTGTTCAGTAAT
Organism: Virgibacillus dakarensis; assembly: GCF_900155625.1. NCBI lineage: Bacteria > Bacillati > Bacillota > Bacilli > Caryophanales > Bacillaceae > Virgibacillus > Virgibacillus dakarensis. The sequence goes on along the minus strand of NZ_LT732553.1, from coordinate 540,517 downwards.
GATGTATGGCTGCTCTCCCAGGTTTGGCATGAATACAGGTTTCTTCTTGTCTCAACTCGTCCTGTTTTATTGTCCGCCCCCTCCTGGGGAATGTCACACACCTAATTTCATTGCTTGCTCACATCCCATAATCACGGTGCTTATTCGCCAGTGGCATCCGGTACTTTAACCACCAGCTGTTTAGCAAAGAAATAGAGGTATGTCTCTTTTACCGGCTGGTGCCAAATTGTTTCAATTGCTTGTCGGTACAGGTTCATTTGCGTCATGTATCTCTTCTTAAGTTTGCTGGTAACCTGTTCTGTTACTTCTCCATCAATGGCATCTGTCTTATAATCCAAAATAATCCAGCCATCATCCTTAGGAATAATACAGTCGATCACACCTTGAACCAAAACGTGTTCGTCCGTTTCACTTGACCAAGCCGGATAAACCTGACTAGCCGGCAAAGACAGACTAAACGGTACTTCCCGGTATAGTTTGGGGGTGGAAAGCATGTACTTGCCAATTTCGGTGGTGAAAAACTGAGCTATGGCACTAAAGTCAATGACTGCCGTTTCATCGTTTGTCAGTATTTCTTTCTCCACGAGGATTTCTGCAAATTCCTCAACCTCTTCAGCAGCTAATGCTTTCTCCAAAGGAATATGCTGCATCACCGTATGCATTACTGTTCCACGTTCGGCCGCTGAGATGGTTTGTTCCTGCTGCAGGAATTTAGGCCGTTTAACAATTGGCGCTTGAAACGTTTGGACAAGCTGTTCATCGCTGTATTCGTCTTTTATTTCCCGCTGCCGTTTTATTTCGGTAACAGTTTGTTTAGCCCGGGCCGTTTGGGCCTGCTGGAACGGGTATTGGAATGACAAACGTCGGTTAACAGCATCGGTTAACCCATCATCCGCTAATGGTAACGGCTGCCACTCGATTATATTTTCCTTCAATTTGGCGTCCGCCTCCACCTTTACCTCGTCCAAATTGGCATATTCACTGCCATGGACAATGGAAACGTTCCATGCCGATGGATCAACCTTAATTTCATCCAAAACAGCATCACTTAATTCCTCTGTTCGTAGTGCAGCATTTCTCTGGTGACGAAGCAGCGCAGGACCAACCCAATCCAAATATGTTTTTGCTTCCATACGATAGTGTGCTGGTAAAACCCATTCACCGTGATCGATCATCTTTTGCCATTTTGCTTGTTTCTTCTCAAAGGAAGCGACATTGGCCACCATTACCAATTTTTCTTTCGCGCGTGTCAGAGCAACATACAAAACCCGCATTTCTTCTGCCAAAAGCTCTCGCAATTTCTCTTTTTGGAAAGCATGGAAAAGCAGGGTCGGATATGTAATCCGTTTTACCGGATCAATATATTTACTGGCAAAACCAAGATCCTTGTGCAATAAATAGCGTTGTTTGAGATCCTGCATATTAAATTGTTTATCCATTGCACCTAAAATAACAACCGGGAATTCCAGTCCCTTGCTTTTATGAATTGTCATGATCCGGACAACATCTTCCTGCTCACTAAGCGCCCTTGCTGCACCTAGGTCTTCTCCACGCTCTTCCATCCGCTCAATAAAACGCAAAAAACGGAATAATCCCCGGAACGATGTAGTCTCATAGCCACGGGCACGGTCATAAAGCGCTCGCAGGTTTGCCTGGCGCTGCCGTCCACCTGGCATACCGCCGACAAAATCATAATAGCCAGTTTCCCGGTAAATTTGCCAGATCAGCTCCGATAATGCCCCCTGCCTTGAGGCGACACGAAACCGTTCAAGCTGCTCTAAAAAGTTGTTTATTTTTACAGCAGTCTCTCCTGTTTCCTGGCGATTAAACTTTTTCAATGCATCATAGTACGTATGCCTCCTGTCTGCCAGGCGAATCTTGGCTAACTCTTCCTCGTTCAGTCCAACAATCGGAGAACGTAAGACAGATGCAAGTGGAATATCCTGTCTTGGATTATCAACGACCTTCAGAAAGCTCAGCATAATCTTCACTTCAATTGCTTCAAAATAGCCAGTGGAGAGCTCGGCATAAACCGGGATACCTTGTTTTTTCAGTTCATCAACAATCGTTGGCGCCCATGTCATCGATCGTAATAAAATTACGACATCACGATATTGGATACCCCGTTGTGTCTGGGTTGCTTTATCGACAACCTTTAGTGGCGGGTTGTCCTTTTGCCCAATCCAGCCTTTAATCTTTTCGGCATATGCTCGTGCTTCAAGCTGCGCTTTTTCCAAGTCCTGATAATTTTCCGTTTCATCGTCCTGTGTTTCATTTTCTTCCGGCGCTTCGCGGTCAATAATTAATAGCTCTGGTTCGGATTCGGGAAACGCAAGCGAATCATACATGCCGTTTGCATAAATTAACTCGGCATCCTGGTCATAATTAATCTCTCCTAAATTCTCATCCAAAATTTGTCGAAAAATATAATTCGCACCAATTAACACCTGTTCACGACTGCGGAAATTACTTGCCAAGTCAATCCGTAATCCGTTCGTTTCCGGTTGGGCGAAACGTTTGTATTTGTCAATAAACAAGGACGGCTCAGCATGTCGGAAACGATAGATGCTTTGTTTCACATCACCAACCATAAACATATTCCCTGGACCGTCCTGATCACTGATCAACGACAAAATTGTCTCCTGCACCAGATTTGTATCCTGATACTCGTCCACCAATACTTCGGTAAACTGCTTTTTAAAATGATTGGCTACAGTTGACGGCACAGGATAATCAATCCCCGATGAAGTATCGCTTAACAGTTCGAGACAATAGTGTTCAAGATCGGAAAAATCGACAATCGCTTTTTCCCGTTTTTGCTCGGTAAATCGTACTTTAAATTGTTTGACAAGCTCCGTCAGCTGTTTAATGACAGGGGCAAGCTCCCGCATATCGGCAATATGACCCGAAAGATCACGGGTAAACCAGTTTAGTTTCATATCATTCCAGCGTTTTTTGTAGCTGTCTCTGAGCATCTTGACCTTATTTTTCTTCGTTTCGTCACAATCGACTTTTTTCCTGGACAGATTGGCAAAGGTGCTTTGTTGCATGTAAGCTTGCAGATTGTTCCATGATTCAAGCTGTGCTAATGCTTCTTCCAGGTTAGCTAAATCGGAAGCAATTGCTTCAGCATAATGGTATGGACCATCGTTTTCTCTCGTCAGCCCAAGAGCGAGGCTCGTTTCTTCTTTCATTGCAGCAAGTTGGCTGGCCACTTCCCGCTTCATGATCGAAAGCCACGGCAATTCAGCTTCTGTCCATCCGTCTTTCACGTCGTAAGTTTCCGCCAAACGATCAAGCCAGCGCTCCGGCCAAGGATTTTGCATCGCAAATGTATACAGGTCAAGTACGAGATTCTCCACATCTATATCACTGCGGTCGCTGGAAAAACGATCGACAACAGCAAAAAAGTGACCTTGTTCATCACCTTCCTTGCCATACCATTCCTCAAACAGATCAGCAATAACTTCCTGTTTGATTAAATCCGCCTCCATATCATTGGCAATCCGGAAGCCTGGATCAATATCAAGCAAATACGCATATTGCTTCACCACATCCAGGCAAAAGGAATGTAATGTTGAAATCGAAGCTCGCTGCAACAGGGACAATTGTTTTTTTAAATGGTTTGATGCTGGGTTTTCGACAAGTGCCCGTTCCAATGCCAGCCCAACCCGATTACGCATTTCCTGTGCGGCTGCATTTGTAAAGGTAACGACTAGCAATGTATCGATGTCAACCGGATTGTCCTGTTTAATTAACTTCTGAATAATCCGTTCTACAAGTACGGCAGTTTTTCCCGATCCAGCAGCTGCCGCAACCAGTACATCACTTCCATCTGTATAGATAGCCTTATGCTGCTCGTTTGTCCAATTCACCATATTACACTCCCCCGTCTTTCCGCAGTTTTTCGATAATGTCGTCTTCTTTCATTTCGGTTAGCTTGCGGAAATTATTCTCGTCCAGACTCGGGTCAAATTGACAGACGGAGCGAAATGAGCAAAATGTACAGGCGTTTTTCTGTTTATGCTGGTACGGGTTTAAGTGGACGCCACCTTCCGTCATATCAATACCCGCATTAATCATTAACTGTTGAATATGACCTTGGAGGATTTGAAATGTTTCCTGGTCCGCAACATGAGAGCTTGCGTAAAATCCCCCATTTTTCTTTACCCCTGCTGGCACAATTTGACTTGTCCCCGATTCGAGTGATGTATCCATCATTTTTACCGTGTCTTCATTGGCAAGAAGCAATCCCTGCATTTTATATTTTTTAAAAAGTTCATCGTCAATCTCCTGCTCATTCATGTTTTGCTTTGCCGAAATCATTGGATTATGGACATGGAAATAAAGTACTCCCGCTGGCGTTGCTTTGACCCCAAGCCATTGCTCTGACTGTGACAGAACAACATCCAAATAGGCAAGCATCTGCAATGTGAGGCCGTAATACACTTCAACAAGATTTAACCCCTTTGCACTTGATTTATAATCGATAATCCTAAGAAATAAATTTTCCTGATTGATAGCCTTGTCAACCCGGTCAATTCGCCCGCGAAGCATTAATTCAAACCCATTGGCAAGCGGTAATCTGACCGGTTTCAGTGTTTGTTTTTCTCCAAAACCAAGCTCCAGACCAATTGGCGAAAAATTACTTTGGCGAGCCTGCTCACTTAGTACATATGCAGCCCTGGCAATGACCTCCTCCAGTTTTTGCTGTATATAGTGATACCGGTTCGAACTGTGCAAAATCTGATGCTGTAAGATCGGTGCCAATTTCGTTACCGCTTTTTGTGCATAGTCGGTAGTGTCGGTTTTGCTTAATTGGGCAAAATCTTTTCCTTCAGCTTGAATCCATTCGGTTATTTTTTTCAATGCCTCATGAAAAAGCTGGCCAATATCAGGTGCATCCAATTGGTATGTTTTTCGCTCATCAAGTCCTAAACTGTATTTAGCAAAATGCTGATAGGAACAGCGATAATACATTTCCATCCTTGACACGCTTGCTTTTACTTGCTTAGGATATAATTTTTCCGTTGTTTGTTTTGATAGGTTGACCGGTTTATTCTGGTAATACAAGCTTTGTAAAATCGTATAGGTTGTCCCGTACTTTTCACTTGTTTTTATATACCAATTAAGAACATGCCACCAGATCGGTTGTACCGTGTATCCCTTCCGATGACGGGCAAGCTGGGCTGTTAACGCTGACCTTGTTTTAGCTGGTGTCGTAATAAACCGGTCAGCCTCCACTAGTTCATCCGGATCTTGAAGCAGCAGGTGATCACAGCATGCAGGAAACAAATCCTCCACCCGTTTAATCAATTGCGAAGGCATTTTCGCTTTCCCATCTTCATCACTCAGTGGATAACTGATCCATAGTTGATCACTTACCGCGGTAAACGCAAGATACATGTAAAACCAGTCGTCCAGCAATTGCCGCTTACTGCTTTCAGCCAACCGTAATCCATGGTCTGCCAAGAGCTCCCGTTCTCTTTCATTAATCATTCCGTCAGCTTGTGGCTTCATTGGCCAAACACCATCATTTACGCCAAGCAAGAATGCACATTTCATCCCGCTAATCCGCGAACGATCAATGGTTCCAACAATAACATGATCGATGCTTGGCGGAACATGGGCAAATTTCAGCGAATCAAACCCGGCATCAAGTGTTGAACGAAATGTTGCTAGATCCATCGTTTCATCCCCGACGATTTCGACCATTTCGTCAAGCAGCTGAACGACCGCATTCCACACTTGTTCCTGCTCACGACCTTTTTCAATCTGTCCGGCATCATCAAACACATCACGCATTTGTTCAAGGCGCTGCGGGACATGAAGCTGTTCAATCCATTGAAACAAAACCTGACACATTTCCTTTACTGTACCCGCTTGACGGATTTGATCATCAAACGGTTTTAATGCTCTTGCCACTTGTTTGCGGTATGCATTAATCCGCTGCTGCATTTCTTTTTCGCCATCTGTCTGGGCAGTTTGATCAAACCCGCGAAACCGCTGGAATATCCAATCTTTATCACTCGTCCAGCGTGTTCGTGAACGAATCCCGTATTCCAATACATAATTTTCCAGTTCATCAATCGCATCGTCCGTTAAAGGGTATCGTTTATCCGAAACAGGAATAAAGCCTGTCTTCAGCACGCGAAAAATAGCATCATAGCGCCAGTTCCCCTCAACAATATCAAAAGCGGAACGGATCAGCTCAATCAGCGAATGATTCAGCATTGTCCGTTTTTCATCGATAAAAACAGGAATACTGTAATCCTCGAATATCGTAGCAATCAAGTCATGGTAATTTTCCGATTGCCTGATAAATATCGCGATGTCCTGGTACCGATAATGTTCTTCCCTTACAAGCCGAATAATTTCCTGAGCAGCTCCTTCGACTTCTGCCCTTGGATGAACAGCCTCAGCAATTTGAATCGGTATATCACCTGGAAATTCGGGAGCGGGTCGCACATCAAAATTTGCTTCCAAATGGAGAAAAGCAGGATTATCTCTAAATCTGCCATATGCTGGATGCAATACAATTGTTTCCTCAACAGCAACCTGATTTTCTCCGGCAATTGTCCGGAGTAATTGGTAGGTTTCCTTCGTCTGATAAAACAAATCCAGTTCAGAAACAGCGGTATCTTCCGGGTCATCAATGGTCAGAGCAATCGTAACATGGCTTGCCTTTTTCATTAATGCCTCGACTACGAAGAGCTCCTGTGGTGTAAAGCGGTGAAACCCGTCGAAATAGATATCCGCATTATCCAGAAGTGAGGCTTGTCCTGCTTTTTCCGCCAGCAATTGCAATTGATCCTCACTATCAATATATTTATCTTGCAACGTAATGGATAATTTTTCGTATAAGTAAGTTAAGTCCTGAAGCTTATTCGTTAACGCCACTTCACCAGGTTCTTTATGTGTAAACTGATTTATTTGCTCTATTTCCATTTTCAGCATTTCGGGGGTAATACTATACCGTTTAAATTCAGTAATTATTTTTTCCAATTGCTCCAGAAATCCTTGCTTTTCCATTGCTTTTTGAAAAACGTTCCATTCCGATTGTTTTTCTTCTATAATCTTTCTTAGCATCATTTGCATACCCGTTGAACTGATAAACTGCCTTATTCCCCCGCCGGTTTCCTGTAAAACCCGCCATGCCAGCCGGGAAAAACTGACAACATTGGCACGGGTACTGCCATGGATCGTTTCATCACGAAACAATGCATATTCCTGCTGAAACGTCATTTGATCCGGAACAATGTAAAATATTGGTGCACCTCGTGGATCTTCTTCCAGCTTTTGTTTGATTTCGTCAAGTATTCTGCCGCTTTTCCCTGTACCAGCCTTCCCCAGTAAAAATCGTATCCCCACTGTAAAAATCCCCCTAACATGGCATCTATTTAATCGTCTTATTCTCACCAAAAGACATTTTCCATCAAAAAATAAAGCTTCTTTCCTATTTTATCAAAGAAAGAAGCTTTATTATACTCTCAGGCTTAGACTGTAACTTACTTGTGAAAGAACTCCATAGTGTGCTTCCATGGATAACTAGGTATTCATGTTTGGCCACGTCCAGCTCCAGCAGCGGCTAGTGAAACATTGCTGAATTAACCAATCCACTATCCTAATATATTTTTATGCCAAACACTAGAATCGGGCAATTCAATAACGGGTTATACATTTCAGCCATGCTCCACTAGTGTGCTTCCGCCTTTATTTTCCCAAACTGAAACTTGCCTGTGACAGTGGCCAATATTTAATATCTACCTTGCCGACAAGCTGTTCAACCGAAATAAAACCGAATGATCTGCTGTCAAGGCTATTATCCCGATTATCACCCATGACAAATAATTTTCCTTCTGGCACCTTGCTAGCTCCCGTTATTTCCTGTAATGCAAAATCTTTCGTAAATGGTGTCGCTTCGTTTACATCTCTAAATGGCTCAAGAAAATTTTCTTCTACATATTTCCCATTAATATACAGCTTATCATCTTGATAGACAATTTCATCTCCAGGCAAACCAATTACCCGTTTCACATAATCGTTCTGCTTATTTGCATGAAAAACGATAACATCAAAACGATCAACATCTTTTAAGTTATAGACTACCTTATTAACCATTAGCAAATTTCCATCGTTTAGTGTCGGTTCCATTGATTCACCATCAACAACATAGCTTGCAAACAATACAGTCCGGAAGATGATCGCTAAAACGATGGCAAAGAAAATGACCGAAATAATTTTACGGTAATTTAATCTTTTCATTGTCTTTCCTCCAGGGTTATTCTCTTTTACATCATACCCTGTTTTTGTCCTGTTTAATCACCGTTATGCTGCGATGCATCTCTTTCCTCCGCTCTTCTTTGCAACCTTTTTTCAATATATTTTCCTAACACCCAAAATAACGCGATACAAATGCCTACAATGATTGTTCGGACAGGATTCTCTGCAAATGACATAATACTTGCCCCAACATATGCCATTGTAAAGATCATAACTGACTTTCCCATGATAACTGCCAAGACAAATTGCTGCAGGCTGATTTTCGACAGCCCGGCAACAATATTGATGACGGATGATGGGGAAAACGGAAAACACATGAGTAAAAATAACGGCCCAAAACCGTGCCGTTCAAGCCACGCTGTTACTTTATGTACCTGTTTATTTTTCCGTACAGCTTTAAAAATCCGCTTTTTCCCCAGTTTGCGGACAATAATAAACACAAGGATTGCGCCAAGGCTTGATCCTAACCAGGACAATAAAAAACCTTGAAACAGCCCATATGCAGCAGAATTTGCAAAAACAAACACGACTAACGGTAAAAACGGTAAAAAGGCTTCCAGAAACGGCAGCAATATCCCCGGCAGCGGGCCCAATTTTTCATAATTGTTTAGAAGCTGTTGAATATACTCGTCCAGTAAGTCATTTTCAATAATCATTCGCCAATTTGTTATGCTGATGTCTAGTAGATACATTTCGTTAAAATCCCCTCACACAAGTAAAGCGCCAAGTTAAACAGTTTTGCTATATTTATTTTAAAGTAATTGTCTTCATCTGCATAGCAATAATTGCCGCTTTTTTGCCTCTTTCTTTTCATTATGAACAAAAATTATATTTTTAGTGTATTTTTTACTTATTTTATCATATAATAGTTATAGAACAAACGTTCCTGAGAGGGGATTGTTTATGCGCTATCTTAGTGATGAGGAAATAGATGTAGCATCAAGCTTTTTATTTCTTTCCATGGCATTAATCGTCATTCAGCAAGACATTCAGGAAATACAATCCGGAGCTTTCAAAATTAAAGAGCCTTATCTTGAACTTCTGGAAAAAATGACAGCGGAAGCAACTGAAGAACGAAGGAAGTTACAGGAAGTAATGAAGAAAAAAGATATAAAAGTCGTTACCTTAAATCAAAATGATTCTTTTTCTTCTTATCTCTTCCTTTGCCAAGGGCGTGAAGAAAAACGGAATTATTTTAACCCGGCTATCCGAAAAAAGGTAAAAGCAATTATTCAAGAGCTTATGCATAAGGCTCTGCAACCATTTCAACCGTTTGCTTCTGCAAATATTTGATCCGATTGTCCAATAAGTAACGAAATTGTGCCGTTCGCTGGATTTGATTTAACACCGAACCGAATGAAACTTCCAGAACTATTTTCTTGCCGGTTTTAAATAACACTTCCGTACATTGATTGGCAGCTTTATTCACCTGGTCAATATGAGAGTGAGCAATCCATGAACATTTTTCACTTGATGGTGATGTCGTGGGAAAGAAATACATGCCACTAGCCGGATCAATCGAAATTGGTGCCTTATGTGTGATCCCGCAAATATCCCTAGTTCCTTCCTGTCTCCCTTTTAGGCTCGACCCGAAGAACTTGCAGGCATAATCAATAATTTTCGTAGGGGTTTGTTCAACAATGATTTCTTCCTGCTCTTCTAAAATACATGTTGATACTTTTTCTGTTTTCGTTTTACCACGCTGAACTAATACGGCCATTGTCAAAGGAGTAATTTCATATGCTGGGTAGAAAAGATAATCATTAAACATTTTTCTCATCCATCCTTTCCATGTTCCATGAAAAGAAAGAGGCTTATTTACTAATTTACCAAAAATATAGGTAAAAAGATACTATAAAAATCAAATTTTCGTATAAGTTCACAATTTGTTCACAAACTATCATTCGTTTCATTATCCGTTAATTCGTTGTCTTTGCTCAGGTTCTCCTCAATCGCTTCCCTGCTCTCTACTGTATAAAAATCCGGATTTAGCAGTGTAAATGTTGCAAGTTCTGGGTCTTTTGTCTTATTTTTTCCCATTTTTAACAGATCCTTTTTATAATTAGTTTCCCTTTCAAATGGATAAATCATACATTTTGACGTTAATTAAGGTGAAATTTTATTCAGTGGGGAGACCCCCACCGAATGAAGTTTCACTTTATTGTCTCCTGCAGGTTTTTCCGTAATATTTTACCTGTTGTATTTTTCGGAAGTTCATCCAAAAATTCAATTTTTGCAGGTACTTTATATTTTGCTAAATGAGCCTTGCAAAATTCACGAAGGTCATCTTCCGCAATTGCCGGATCATTTGCAACAACAAAGCTTACGACCGCTTCACCTGAATCCGGATCCGGCATCCCAACAACCACCACTTCTGCAACACCCGGATGTTCGTATAATACTTCTTCAACTTCCCGTGGATATACATTATAGCCACCAACCAGAATCAGATCTTTTTTACGATCGACAATATAAAAATAGCCTTCGTCGTCCATTCTTGCCAGATCCCCGGTGTATAACCAGCCATTCTTTAAGGTAGCGGCTGTTTCCTCCGGCATTTTATAATACCCTTTCATAACATTTGGACCGCGAACAATTAACTCGCCAACTTCGCCCGTTTCCACTTCTTCGCCAAATTCGTCAACAACTTTATTTTCAACGTTGACAATGTTTGCCCCAATTGAACCGGGTTTTCTTGGCCGATCTAACGGATTAAAGCATGTAACAGGGGAAGCTTCCGATAATCCGTACCCTTCTGAAACAATGACATCAAATTTCTTTTCAAATTCCTTCAGTAGTGCAACCGGCATTGCTGAGCCCCCGGATATGCATAGACGGATTCCTTGCAAATCGTTGTCCTTGTCATTTGCACTTTGTAACAAATAATTGTACATCGTCGGCACACCTGCAAAAATTGTCGGGGTATGTGCCCTCGTTATCCGAAACACTTCTTTTGGCGAAAATTTCGGCATAATAATAACAGTTCCACCATTCATAAGTGGTGCATTCAATGCAACGGTTAAACAAAATACATGGAACATGGGCAATGCTGCAATGACACGATCATCCCCATTAATTGTCAAATAATCGGCCACATCCTTTGCATTTGAATATAAATTTTTATGTGTCAGCATTGCCCCTTTTGGTTTTCCAGTCGTGCCAGATGTGTATAAAACAACCGCAACGTCTTCCTCATCAAGTACTGGAGAAATAAACTCCAGGTTTCCTCCCTGGAGAATTTCTGTAAACGATTTCAATTTTGTCGATAAAGGATGAGCTGTTAATTTAAGTTCTGCACCGGTTCCGCACGATATGTAATGATTGACCCCAGGAAGTTTTTCCGCTATTGCTGCAAACTTTTCTACTAAAACATCCATTGTTAGAATTGCCTTTACATCACCATTTTTTAAAATATACTCCATTTCATATGGCGTATACATCGGATTTATTGGTATAACAACTGCACCAATACGGAGTGCACCATACAGTCCAATTACAAAATATGGACTGTTTCCGGCAACCAACGCTATATGATCCCCTTTTCGATAGCCCAGCTGGTGCAAAGCCGATGCAAACTTTGTTACAGCTCCCTCCAATTCCTGGTAGCTTGTATGGTTGTCCTGAAATACAAACGCTGTTTTGTTTGGATGATTTTTAGCAGTAATCGATAATTGACTACTTAAATTCATTTTCAAGCCCCCTCGAGTAATGAATGAACAATCATTCATCATGAAGTAGAATTCATATTAATTATAAAATACAGATAGCCAATTTCAAATGTAAGCGTTCACAGTAGATAGCGGATGACTTCGAACAAACAATATTGGTCGATATTTCTGCTCTCAGGTTGATGGTTCTGCTCTCGCGTTGATGTTCCAGCTCCCGGGTATATGTTCAGAGTATTTATATTCATTACAGTAAACTATTCACAGATTGTAAGATAAAAAAATTAGGCTGCCCTACTACTAGAGCAGCCTTAAAATACAGAAAGTTCACACGCGCATCAATACAATAAGTCAATAAACCCTTCTTTAGGAATTTTCCCCAAATAGTGTGGTACATCAACGTTGGCAAGTGCTTCCTCAATTGCTTTTCGTTCATGGCGAACACCGATTAATTTTTCCTCCAAATCGGCGACCGCCCCAACACCAAAGAAATCGCCATAAATTTTGCAGTTTTCTATAATCCCCTTTTTAACATTCAAACGTACATCGACAAGACCCGCATCAAATTTGTGGGATGCCTGCACATTAAACGATGGTGACTTACCATAATTCCATTCCCATTTTTGGTAGCGTTCTTTGGAAATTTTATGGACGTTCTCCCAGTCTTCATCCGTTAGTTCATATCTAGGGATATCTTTTACATCGTCTACATCAAAAATATAACGCAAAATAAGCGTTTTAAACTCGTCCATCGTAATTTTTTTGTCAAGAAATTCAGAGATGTTGGCAACACGGCTGCGAATCGATTTAATTCCTTTTGACTCAATTTTCTCCTGTTTAACATTTAACGCCGCAACAACATTTTCAATTTCCGAGTCGAGCATCAATGTGCCATGGCTGAACAGACGTCCTTTTGTTGAAAACATGGCATTCCCGGATATTTTCCGTCCAGCAGCAGCCAAATCGTTTCTGCCTTTTAGTTCAGCAGGTACCCCCAATTTGTTCAGCGCCTCAACGATTGGCTTAGTGAATTTAGCAAAGTTCTGAAAACTGTTTCCGTCATCTTTCGTAATAAAGCTGAAATTTAAATTCCCTTCATCATGATAAACAGCTCCACCACCGGAAAGCCGGCGAACTACTTTTATTCCGTTTTCCTCAACATAATTCGTATTTATTTCCTCAACTGAATTTTGATTTCGACCAATAATAATCGATGGTTTGTTAATATAAAATAGTAAATATGTATCGTTTTCACCGAAATTTTCCAATACATATTCTTCAAGTGCCAAGTTAATCATCGGATCCGTGATTCCTTTGTTATCGATAAATTTCATCTGAAAGCCCCTCTCTAGTATATTAGTCCCTTATCTATTGTAATCGAAGGCAGACAGGCAATCAAAGAATTGGTCCGTTTATTTCTCCCAAACAAGCCCTTCCTGCGCAAGCCGAATTTTCCCATTGAAAACTGTTGCAGCTTCTTCGACTAGTTTGTTTGGATCACCATATTGCGGTAAATGACTCAGAATTAGTTCAGTAACGTTTGCCTGCTTTGCTATTCGAGCTCCTTCTTTGCTTGTCATGTGTCCTGCCGCCGCCCCATTCTGATCCGCATAAAAGTTGCAATCTGTAATCAGTAAATCGGCATCGTTAGCAAAATCACTCCATTCCTTTTTAAAAGACGAATCAGCAGTATAGACGATTACACTATCACCATCCGAAATACGCATTCCGTAACAGGTAACAGGATGTTTTGTTTGCAAAAAATTGATCAGGAACGGACCAACCTTCAGTTCACCACTTGGATCATAGGGAATTCCTTCCGTACACTCATGTGTCAGGGTAGCAAAACCTTCCTCATCCTCGGTATGACCGTAAATCGGTAAAATTTCCTTCACCTCACGCAAATAGGACTGGACAAGCCAGGCATACTGCAGAACGCCAATATCAGCAACATGATCATGATGGTAATGAGATAGAATGACCGCATTAAGATCCATGACATGTTGATAATTTTGCAACTTGGCAAGCGCACCACTTCCCGCATCGATTAGTAATCTAAAATCATCTTTCTCAACCAAATAGGCGGACGTAGCACCATTTGCAGCTGGATAGCCGCCCCAGAAACCAATTACCGTTAACTTCATAAAAATCTCCCCTAATTTATCAAATTTGTTGTAACACACTATTGACAACCGACATACTGTTATAATACAATACAGTTACGATAACAAAGGAGGATGAACATGGAGAGCATCGTTGAATTTTATAAAAAATTACCAAAGAAGAAATGCCAAAGTTGTGGTCAGGTTATTGAAGAAAAAGCAGATTGCTATGGTAATATTTGTGACGAATGTGATCATCCCGCTCGATAAAAACTGTATGATAACTGTACTATAACATGATAAACCGATCATTAAACAGCTATACATCTAGCTGTTTATTTTTTGTAATTCAAGTTAGAAAACTCATATCATTCTTTTTCACTTTGTATTATACTACTATTTAGAGTAGCGAAATAATAGTTTGAAAGGGGAATTATAATGGCAACTGGAGCAAACGCTAAGCGATTGCAGCGTTCAGAAGTACCGCTTAAACAAACATGGGATTTACGCGATTTATTTACCACAAATAAAGAATGGGAAAACGAATTAGCTGCAATCCAGTTAGAAGTTAGTGTAGTGACCGAATACAAAGGGAAACTGGGAACGGATGCCGAAACACTATTAAACTGTCTTGCAACTTTAGAAAAATTTCAGCAGCGGATCATCCGTGCTGCGACATATGCAAGTTTGCGTGCCAGTGCAGATGGAGCTGAGCCAAAGAACCAGGCAGACGCTTCCAAGGTTTCAGCCACGCTGGCAAAAATCGGTGCCGAACTATCATTTGTCGATTCAGAGCTATTAACATTATCGAGCGAAACAATTAATCGATTTTTACAGGAAAAGCCGGAGCTACGAACATATCAAAAAATGCTTGATGATTTATTAGAAAGAAAAGCATATACCCTTACCCTGGAAATCGAGGAAACATTGGCAGCACTTAGTGAAGTACATAATGCACCGCAGACGATTTATGAGCGAAGCAAAGCATCTGATATGCAATTTTCACCGATACATGATCAAGATGGTAATGAATTGCCAATGTCAGCAGCACTCTATGAAGACCGCTATGAAATAACTGCTGATACCGCTATTCGTCGGCAAGCGTATAATTCGTTCATCAATACACTTAATCAATATAAAAATACGTATGCTGCAACATATGCTACGGAAGTAACCAAACAAGTTACCATGTCACGCCTGCGTGGCTATGATTCGGTTACAGACATGCTGCTCCACAGTCAGCAGGTTACAAAAGAAATGTATCGTAATCAACTGGATGTTATCCAAGAGGAGCTGGCCCCACACATGCGCAGATTCGCCAAGCTGAAGCAAAAGGATCTGGGACTTGCGGAAATGCGTTTTTGTGATTTAAAAGCACCAATCGATCCAGAATTTAATCCGAAAACAAACTACGAAGAAGCAACAGCCACTATTCTGGATGCACTGCAGGTCATGGGGCCGGAATACGTTGAAATCATGAAGAAGGGTGTCCATGACCGCTGGGTTGACCGTTCTGATAATATCGGCAAGGCAACAGGCGCTTTCTGTTCCAGCCCATATGGTGTACATCCATATATTCTCATTACATGGACCGACACAATGCGCGGAGCCTTCGTACTTGCCCATGAATTAGGGCACGCCGGGCATTTCTATCTTGCTGGTAAAAATCAATCATTGGTCAATACTCGTCCATCAACTTATTTTATTGAGGCGCCATCAACATTAAATGAACTACTGCTGGCGAACCACCTGATCGAAAAAACTGATGATAAGCGAATGAAACGCTGGGTTATCGGCCAATTGCTTGGAACATATTACCATAATTTTGTTACCCATTTATTAGAAGGGGAATACCAACGCCGTGTCTATACACTCGCTGAAACTGGTACACCATTAACTGCAAGTGTTTTATGCGAACAAAAAAAGCAAGCAATCGAAAACTTCTGGGGTGATACGGTTACAATTGACGATGGTGCAGGCCTGACTTGGATGCGGCAGCCACATTATTACATGGGACTTTATCCATACACGTATTCAGCGGGATTAACTGTTTCTACTGCAGTAGCACAAATGATCCAGCAAGAAGGGAAACCGGCAGTCGACCGCTGGTTAAACGTCCTAAAATCGGGTGGCACACTAAAACCGCTTGATCTAATAAAACAGGCTGGTGTTGATATGTCGAAGCCAGATGCAATCCGAACTGCGGTAGCATATGTTGGCGGGCTTGTTGATGAACTGGAGAAAAGCTATGAATAGATGGTAGAATGTTCTTATTACCCTAGTCAGGCAGTCCTGATTAGGGTTATGGTGTTGGGATAAGACTACTCCAGCCGTACATTAATTGGAAGGGGAAGCCTAATTAGAAGGGAACATCGGCATTAATAGTGAACCAATCTGTATCAACAGTAAATTAGTGAACATCAACAGTAAATCGCTACATATCGACAGTAGATTGCGGGACATCAACAGTGAACCGCTACACATCGACAGTAGATTGCGGGACATCAACAGTAATGCAGCAACTACACCAAGTGGCAAGCTTTTCTACTTAAAAAAGGACAAGGAGCATACTCTGCCCTTGTCCCATTTACTCTCTTAAAAACGCCAACACCTCCGCTACTGCTTTCTCTCCTTGCTTTATACAATCTGGCAAACCAATTCCTTCATACGAGCTACCAGTTAAGAACAGACCAGGCAACCGATTACTAACTTCGCCACGCACCTTGGCAATTCGCTCCAAATGCCCAACTGTATACTGTGGCATGGCATTTTTCCATCGTGAGACTACACAAAATTCCGGTTTTTGCGTAATATCCATCGTTTTATTTAAATCGTTCAACACGATATCAACAATTTCCTCATCAGACAGATCAACAACACTTTGATCATCAGGACGGCCGACATAGCAGCGTAATAACACTTTCCCATCAGGCGTTGTGGCTGGCCACTTTTTGTGTGTCCAAGTGCAGGCGGTAATCCGAAAATCACTATTTCGTGATACGACGAAGCCGGTACCGTCGATATCTTTTTTGATTGCCGATTGATCAAAAGCAAGTGCGACATTCGCAACTGAAGTAGCTGGAATTTCATTAAAAGTGGTAAAGAAGTCGTATTGGCTGAACATTTTAGGTACAGTATAATGCGGTGTTGCTATAACAACTGCATCTGCCTTATACACTTCGCCACTGTCCAGCAATACGTGATACCCATGGTCCTTCTTCTCAATATGGTCAACCGCGGTATTTAACAGGACCGTATCCCCTAATTGCGTTTCAAGCGCATCAATTAATACTTGTAATCCACCAGCAAACGATAAAAACATTCCGGGCTTTTTCTTCTTTTTCTTTGCTGGCTTCGGCATTGTTTCGCTCAAACCTTTAATTAAACTGCCATACTTTTGCTCCACTTGATAAAAGTTGGGGAATGTTGCCATTAAACTCATTTGATCAATATCTCCAGCGTAAATTCCGGACAGAAGTGGTTCAATTAAATTTTCCACTAATTCATTGCCAAACCGGTGCCGGAAAAATCCGCCAAGCGATTGATCTGTCTGCTGTTTTCCCTTTGGCAGGGCTAAATCAAATCCAGCCCGAACCTTCCCCTTCAAAGAAAAGATTCCCGAGAATAAAAATGGACGGACTTGTGTTGGTATCCCCATAAACGACCCGCTTGGCATTTTGTGGAGCTTGTTACCGACTAAAATATAGGATTGGCCTGTTCCATTACGCACAAGCTGATCACGTAAACCGAGGTTCTTTATAAGTTTAACCGCAGGCTTCTTCCGCTCCAAAAATGAGTCAGGGCCCTGTTCAATTGTAAAGCCATCACGTCTGTACGTCTTTACTTTGCCGCCTAACCGGTGACTTGCTTCAACCAGCTTTACATCGTATGGCAGCTGGTTCGCTTTAATCTCTTTTTGCAAATAGTATGCAGCAGTTAATCCTGTTATCCCGCCACCTACAATGACAATCTGTTTTTTTTCCCCCATTATGCTTCACTTCTAACTTTTTTTAGCACGATAGTTGCAAGCGTCTTGATAAATTTCGGATGTACATTTGGCATTTCTGGGCGATAATAGTTGGCTCCTAACTCTTCACAAACAACTTTACATTCATAATCATTATCATATAAAACCTCTAAGTGATCAGCAATAAATCCCACCGGTGCGTACACGAAGGAACGATAGCCTTTCTGTTTATAAAGATCGCGCGTCAAATCCTGTACATCAGGTCCGAGCCAGGGATCAGGGGTGTTTCCTTCACTTTGCCAGCCAATTGCATAATTGGTAATCCCGGTTTTTTCGGAAATTAGCCTTGCTGTTTCCTTTAATTGGTCTGGGTAGGGATCGCCATTTTGTAAAATCTTTTCTGGCAAACTATGTGCGGAAATGACCAATACTGCCTTTTCTTTTTCAGCCTCAGGCATTTTTTCGTAAACAGCATTAATTTGTTCTGCCCAAAAGCCGATAAAGCCTGGTTCATCATACCAGCTTTCAACAGCGTAAATATTCGGTTTACCATACTTTTCCGCTGCTTCGCTGGCTCTTGTGTTGTATGATTTGACACTGAAAGTCGAATAATGTGGTGCAAGAACAATAGATACGGCTTGTTCAATCCCGTCATTAGCCATTTGCTCCACTGCATCCTCGATAAATGGTTCAATATGTTTTAAACCAATATATACATGAAATTCATACTCTTCCTGTGAATCGTTTAAGGTTGTTTCTAATGCTTTTGCCTGTTCTTCGGTAATTCTTGCAAGTGGCGAAATGCCGCCAATTGCTTTGTATCTATCTTTCAAATCCTTAAGCATCTCATCCGTTGGTTTTCTGCCATGACGAATATCCGTATAATAGCGCTCCACATCTTCCTCTTTATATGGTGTTCCATAAGCCATGACAAGTAACCCCATTTTCTTTCTATCCATTTCCAACATCCTTCCTTATCCATTGCCTATCTTGTTTTTATTACGCTTGAATACGTTTGAACCAGCTCAGTTAGTTTCTTTAATGTTGCAGGAGTAATCTCCGGTGTCACACCATGACCAAGGTTAAAAACATGACGACATTCACTTTTTCCTTCATCAAGAATCGCTTTTGTCCGCTCCTCAATCGTTTGCCAATCAGACAGCAGAATAGCAGGATCCAAGTTCCCCTGCAGCACTTTCGTTACGCCCATTTGCCTTGCTTCCGTAATGGAGGTGCGCCAGTCTAGGCCAATAACATCAACCGGCAAATCGTTCCATTCCATAAGTAAGTGTCTGGCACCGATACCGAACAGAATTAACGGGACATTTTCTTTTTTTAATTCCGTAAAAATCTGCTTCATAACAGGTTTAATAAATGCCTGATAATCAGCTCGATTAAGCGCCCCTACCCAGGAATCAAACAGTTGGATTGCTTTTGCTCCAGCATTAATTTGTGCTTTGACATAGGTGATAATCATGGTAGCCAGCTTATCCATTAAGGGAAACCAAACCTCAGGGTGCCGGTACATAAAGGCCTTCGTCTGATTGTAATTTTTCGAAGGACCCCCTTCAATCATATAGCTTGCCAAAGTAAAGGGTGCACCGCTAAAACCAATTAACGGAACGCTTAGCTGTTCTTCTGTTAAGAGGCGAATGGTGTCTAACACGTATGGCACATCCGCTTCCGGGTTAATCACACCTAAATTATCCACATCATGGGAGTTTTGGATGGGATTATGAATAACCGGGCCAACATTTTTTTTGATTTCCACGTCGACTCCAATAGCTGGTAGTGGTGACATAATATCCTTGTACAATATCGCAGCATCCACCCCATAATGTTCAACAGGTAAACGTGTTACATATGCACACAATTCCGGCTGGTGGGTTATTTCAAATAATGAATATTTCTTTTTTAATTCCCGGTATTCTTTTTGTGACCTGCCGGCTTGCCGCATAAACCAGACAGGCGTATAATCCGTTTTTTCTCCCCTGTACGCTCTGATGATCGTGTCATTGATCTGTTTTGCCATTTTATTCACCCTTTTTCACACGTTAACTTACTTCAATTAAATAATAGAACTAGCCTATTGTGATCTTTTGAACTTCACCATTTACTATAACGATTTCCATACCAACTGTATAGCATTGCCCGTTAATTGTCATTAATTCGCCGTAAATTGACGGCTGCTCAGAGCAAAAACAGAGCATAGTAGCCGCTGCAGCTGGACGTAGCTTACGCTGCCATAAGCTGAATAGGTTCTTAATTTATATACTTTTGTATCTCATAAAGAAAGCTCAACGGAATTAGATCGTTTTCCTTCCATCTTTGTTAAGGGATTATATGGAACTACATAGTAATGATATGATGAAAAAAACGGTACGTCATCAACAATAAACTCGTTGGCATCTTCTACCGTGCCAATTCGTTTGTCCAATCCATCGTCATTTTCCTGATAAATATGATATACGACACGATCATCCTGCGCCCTGTTCCAAGTTATTTTCCCTTTGACAATCGAGAAACCGCCAAATATATGAGTGGCTTCTGCTTTAATGGATTCCGGAAGTGTAATCGGCTCCGGTACAGCTTTTACATTTTCAGGCTTTTTAAACGTTCCTTGTAGTGAAGATCGCTTATCCAATTCGGTTAAAATTGCTTTCGTCAGCTTCGTTGGATATTCACTGCCAACAGTCAAATAGTGATTTTCATCCGATTTGTCGTATCCCATCCATAATGCACTAACATACTGTGGTGTATACCCGACGAACCAGGCATCTTTATAATACTCTTCGGCGTACGGATGCTGGGTTGACCCAGTTTTCCCTGCCAATGCTTTTTGGTATTCACCCGCTTGTGCAGTTCCATTGTTAACTGCTGTCTGCAAAATTTCCGTCATGCTCCAGGCAACTTGTGGACTAAATACTTCCTCAGATGGGGGATCCGCCTGAAAAATAAGGTCATTATCCTGATTATAAATCCGATCAATTGTATGGGCATCGGTAACTTGTCCATTGTGAGTAAATGTACGATAGCTTTGTACCATGTCAAGCGGGGTTAACCCCTGCTTTAACCCGCCAAGGGCAATCGCCAAACCATCATCAGGCAAGGATATACCCATTTTTTCCAGATATCCTTTTGCATCGGAAATACCAATATTCTCTAACAGCCAGACAGCTGGGGCATTTTTTGATTCGACAAGCGCCTGATAAAGTGAAACGGCTCCATCATACTGACCATCATAATTTGTCGCAGTATACCCATCATAGGCGACTTTTTGATCTGGTATTAGTGAATACGGCTGATATTTTTCACGCATCATTGCTGGAGCATACACAGCAATTGGTTTCATTGTCGAACCAGGCTGACGCTTCACGGTTACCCGATTCAGTTCACCAGGTTCATAGTCTCTTCCACCAATCGCAGCGACAATGGCACCGTTTTGTTGATCCATCATGACAAAGGCACCTTGAACCCCTTTTGTATTGCCCGGGAAATAGTCCTCCTTTTCAAATTGTTCATAGGCAATTCGTTGGGCTGTTTCGTCCATATTTACTACGATTCGATACCCACCGCGCTTTAATTCATCAATCGACAATTGGTGCTCTTTAGCAGCTTCTTTCATTACCAAATCAACATAACTGTCAACTGAAGGGGTACTTTTTTTATCTTTCACATGCAATCCCAATGTTTTTCCCTGCTCGGCCACCCTTTGTTTGGTGGAAATTATCCCGGCATCATCCATCGCTCGTAGTACAACATTTCTTCTCGTTAATGCCTTTTCCGGGTGATTAATCGGGGAATAGCCATTTGGCGCCTTGGCAAGTCCCGCTAAAAGGGCCCCCTCTGACAATGTTAATTCACTTGCCGATTTAGAGAAAAACAGTTGTGATGCAGTTTCAATACCGTAGACACCGCGGCCAAAGTACATTTGATTTACATATAGTTCAAGTAGCTTCTTTTTTGAAAAATGACGTTCCAAGTAGATTGCTGCCATTACTTCCTTTGTTTTGCGCATCCATGTTTTATCATTGTGCAAAAACAAATTTTTAGCAAGCTGCTGGGTAATCGTACTCGCTCCCTCCACTTTTTCCATGGCAAGAATATCTTTATAAACAGCTCGAAAAGCCGACTTGAAATCAACACCAGCATGCTCGTAAAAACGTCGATCCTCGATGGCGATAAAGGCATTTTTCACATGTTCCGGAACGTCCTCAATCGCAATTGGATCCCTGTTTTCATGATATAATGACGCGATAACTTCCCCGTCTTGTGTTTCAAACGTTGTTGTCGCATCCAACAGTAAATCCTGTTCATCAACAACCAGGCTCCCACCATATACGATGACACCATAACCAATTAATGCTAAAATCAAAATAAACCCGGCGATTAGGATTGGCCATTTAATCCGATTCGGTATTGCTTTCCATTGTTTCTTTATTGAATTCTTTTTTTCCATGGTTCACCTCTAAGCACTAACGAATATATTATACGACAGAATACAACAATCCGAAAGTAATAACATTTATTACTTTATAATAATTATAATTCCACTAGATTAATATGTATCTGAACAGGGTACAACTAAACTATATGTTTTTACCTGAGAGGAGTTAATCGAACATGAACGCATACATGACCAATGGAACGTATGACTTTTTACGTAAACTGGAGGAAAAATACCCGGATATACCGTTTTATTTTATGGCAGGATCTTCAGGTACTCTAGCTTATTATGAAGGGCGCCATAAAAATGTTTTTGCCGCCGGCCGTGCGTATGAGGTATTAGAGCAGGGCGGCGATATGAGAGAAACAGGGTTTGTTGTGATGAACAATATCCCGGTAACGGACGATGGAACGGCAATGTTTGAAGAACGGTTCAGACAGCGAAAAAGCGAATTGGACAGCATGCCCGGCTTCCAAGCGTTCCGGCTGCTTCGTCCCAAAAAAGGGAATACGTACGTCGTTATAACACAATGGGCTTCGGAAGCAAATTTCAATAACTGGAAGGATTCTGACGCTTTTAAAAACCAGCACCAGCACGGATTGGCAAAACCACCAGCGTTTTTTGCAGACAAACCATTTATTACAAGCTATCAGATGATTAAAGAGGAAAAATAGGAAGGGCAGGCATAACAAGAGATTTGTTATGCCTGCCTGCTATGTTCATTTATGTGGAGGATCTTTATTTGCCAGTATGCTTGTCTAGGAATTTCTGGTACATTTCTTCCGTTTGTTCTTCATTCTTACCTTCCCCGCTTATTCTGTCCACTTCTTTTCCATCTTTATAATAGACAAGTGTTGGAGTTCCTTCAATACCGAACCTGTCCCAGTCATGTTCAAACTCCCAAAGGTTTAATTTCTTCATATCAACTCCAAAATCCTCTGTCATCGGAACAAGGATTGGTGTTACTCGCTTGCAGTGTGGACAAGTAGGGCTGTAAAAATAAACGAAAACATCTTCCTCATTTGTTAATTTCTCGTCTAATTTGTCAGGTGTTATCTGATTTTGGTATAACGGGTCATCCAATTGATCGATTGTTTCCTGTTTTAAATTTTCTTTTCCGTACGGGTTGTCACTTTCATCAACTGCCTGCTTATTTTTAAACACCGTTACGAAATAAAGTGCAGCAAACAAAACAACAATGACAACTGCAAAAATAACCATTTTCTTCTTCATCGAGATTATTTCCCCCTTTGCTGTTTAAGTAGAATCATATGGAGTACGAAAATGACAATAAACGCTACTCCCGCTAAAAATGGTATCGTAATAAAGCCAAGGTAATTCACATATTCGGTATTACAAGGGATGACTCCGCATGACCCGCCGGTTTCCTGTAGTGCGGGCAGTTTTTGAATCAGATAATGATAGATGGAAACAAATATGCCAATCCCGCTCAAAATAAGACCTGGCAAAGCAATAGAAAGATCCTTTTTGATTGCAGCAGCACCATAAATAATCACTAATGGATACATCAGAATTCGCTGGTACCAGCAGAATTCACAAGGGACATACCCCATCACTTCAGAATAAAACAAACTTCCGGCAAGCGCAATAACGGCCTGTCCCCATATAATGAGCAAAATCGTCTCACTAGATTTGGAATTTTCCATTTATGTATTCTCCTCAAATTCAATATACATAGGTATTATACAAGCGATAGATGAAAAAGACAAAAATGAGGATTTTTTAGGAAATTTTAGGACTGTAACTAAAACTTTAAAAGCAACCCTTTTTCCAATACATAAAGGATATGGCTGGACTTTTCCATATCCACCTTTTCGTTTCGAATTGCATACAGGTCCCAAATTAACGTATCAGCTTATTCCGATGAACATAAACCGCTGCCTGTGTCCGGTCATTTACACCTAGCTTCCCTAATATATTACTGACATGCGTTTTGACGGTTTTAATTCCGATATACAATTTTTCACTAATTTCCTGGTTGGTCATCCCATTACCAATGCAGAGAAGTACTTCCAGCTCCCTATCCGTCAGATCCTCATGGGCTTTTTTCTGTATCGAGCGAATATTAGTCATCATTTTGCCGGCAACCTTAGATTCGATCACGGTTTCCCCTTTAGCCGCCTTTTTGATGGCGTCGGTAATTTCCTCAGCAGAAGATGTTTTTAAAATATAGCTGAACGCCCCCGCTTCAATTGCCGGGAAAACTTGTTCGTCATCATAATAGCTTGTCAGAATAATAACCTTACAATTCGGTAACGCCTTCATAATTTGTTGTGTTGCTTCAATTCCTGTACCATTTTCCATCATTAAATCCATTAGTACAACGTCCGGTTTTTTCTCCAGTACGAGTTTTGCCCCTTCATTTCCGCTTGCTGCTTCTCCAACTACATCAAGCTCCTCATCTGTTCGCAAGTAGGCAATTATCCCTTTGCGAACAATTTCATGGTCGTCAACTACCGCTACACGGATCATATTTTCTGCCCCCTTAAATCATGCTTAAACAGCGCATGTTCAAAAGCCGCCGCTAATCATTTGGTGACTTTTTGAACATCCTCAACAAGGAATGCGAATATCAATATACGTTCCCTCACCCTTGTTTGATCGTATAATAAATGTTCCACCTAATTCCTCAGCACGTTCCTTCATCGTTTTTAACCCATAGGATGTTTTTCGATTAGTATCCCGTTCAATATCAAAGCCGTTACCATTATCGCTAATATGCAAAAACAATTCATTATCCCGTTTTTTTAACCGTAATGTAACTTCGGTCGCATTCGCGTGGCGTAATGTATTGGAAAGCGATTCCTGAATCGTCCGGAATACATGCTCCTCTGTCGTTTCGGAAAGCTTAAGATCATCATCAATGAATAGATGAAAATCAAGTGAACTTTTCTGTTTTAATTCGGTGATCAATTTTTTGACTCCCGTAGACAGCGCCTCCCCTGATAAATGTACAGGACGAAGGTGCAGCAATAATGCCCGCATTTCGGTTTGCGCTTTTAATGCTGCAGTTGCCACTTCCTGCATTTGTTCTTTGGCAATTTCCGGCTTTTTCTCCAGTTGCCTAACTGCAGCCTCTGACATCATCGTCAAAGCAAACAGCTGCTGGCTAACCGCATCATGCAGGTCACGTGCTAATCGCTGCCGTTCTTCAATTACAGCAGCCTTATGTGCTGACCTGGCAAAATCTGCTTTTTCATCCGCCATTCGCTGTAATGATTTTACTTGATTTTGCAGTTTTTCACCTAACGCATTCAGCTCATTCGCAATCCTCGTAAATTCATCGTCTTCGGTAAAATAAACACGGGAATGATAGTCACCGTTAGCAAATTGAGTAATCAGCACCGATAAATAATCCAAACGCTCTTTTAGATCACCGCTTGATTTAAACCCAGCGTAAAAGGAAATAATGGTACCTAAAAACCCTGATAACAACACATAAACAAATATACTGGCAGCATTCAGCCACGCTGGTTCAAACAATACGTAAATGGACAATAGCAGAGATAGAAGTGTTACTGTTGTTAAAAACAAACCGTATAAATGAGAGCGAATATAGCTGAAGCGTATACTGCTAAATCGTTTAATCATAACTCCTCCCCCTTTACACCGTATCTACACGGATTGATCCTGCTTTAAGTTTTACCGTTATATCCAGTTTTCGGTCCGCAATATCATAATCAACTGACTCATAGAAAATGCTGTGATTAATAACGCCATCAGCAGTTTGATCAATTATTTTAATTTCGCCCGCCTTCACCGATGCATCAATGCGAAAGGCCACATGCTCCGGCAGCAATATTTGCACATCACCGGCCCAGCTATTAATGGTGATTGGAATTTCCTTTTCCGGAATGAACGCTTTCGTGAAATCAATATAATAGCTTCCTGCAGCAGTCCATAAATTCATCGGCTCGACCTTCCAATTAGGCTGTTTAAATTCATGGTCTCCTACAGATAGACGGCGTACCTTTTTATCATAAAATTTCTTTTCTTTATCATCTTTTTCACTTACAAACGTCTTGTGCCTTCTTCCTGGCTTTATAATACTGTATCCGACATAAATAATTAATAATGGCCAAAGCTTCACAATATCGGAAAAGGTAAACTCAATGATTCCTAATTCGCCTAAAAGCAAAAGGCTGCCAAAAATAACAAGTAATGAACCAAAGATCCAGCTGCCGCCCTTATACTTAAACTCATCGATAAATAATTTCAAACCAAGAAGCATAATAACAAGCGGGATAATCAGACCCCAATATTCATCTATCTGGAAATCAATAATCCCGATATTGGCCAAAACAAGGACTGCGCCAAGAATTATTAACCCAAGTGCTAATATATAACGAAACATCATCTCACCCTCTCTTTTTCTGTTCTTGCTCAAAAAGTTGCCCAAATTGGAAACAAGCCAACGAAGAGCAGAGATTCATAGCTTAATATTTGGTAACGTTTTTGAACATCCTTTTAACACGCATTAACGGGCTGTAATACCTCCACTGATTGAAGTCTAACTTTATTGTTGATAACCGAGAATCCGTTTATTTCGCAGGCTCCCCAGTGCAAGTAACGTAACAACAACTCCGCCAACAATGATGATCATTTGTATCCTTGCACCGGCTGCAAGCAAGAAGGATGTTAAAACGTAAGAAACGGGAACTAAACCCGTTGATACGGTCATTAAAAAACTCATCATTCTGCCCAGCATTTTTTTATCCGTCGTTTGTTGCAATATCGTGAGAATAGGAATGTTAACTACCTGCATGAAAAATCCCAGCAAAGCAACGAAAACAGCGGTAACCACAAGATGAACGAAAAACCCGGTCAGCATATAGAGAACACCTAGCAAGACGAGACCTGTCAGCATTACAGCACCTGTTTTCCGGATTGTGATCGCTGCCAGTGCAACCGCTCCAAGTAACGATCCAACACCCATTGATGCTTCCACTAATGCCAAACCAGCTGCATCTCCAGCAAAAACATCTTTCACCATAATCGGCATTCCCATCGAGTATGGCCCGGTAAAGAAAAGGTTTAAAAATAATGCCAAGAACACAATGGAGATAA
This sequence comes from Virgibacillus dakarensis, assembly GCF_900155625.1. Taxonomy (NCBI): domain Bacteria; kingdom Bacillati; phylum Bacillota; class Bacilli; order Caryophanales; family Bacillaceae; genus Virgibacillus; species Virgibacillus dakarensis. The sequence goes on along the minus strand of NZ_LT732553.1, from coordinate 512,965 downwards.
TCAGCTCATTTTTTCTAGCATAGTGAAACCCCTCCTTTAAATCCTGCCACGGTGAAACCTTTTTAGCGGCTACTTCCCTATCAGGCACCCGGATAAAGAGTACAGCAATGGAGGATAAAAGCAGCATAACCAACGCCAGCGAAAAAACACCGCTAAAACCTAAAATCGCAATCATGCTGCCACCTAATGCAGGTCCTAATATTGGACTAACCTGGCTGGTCATCTGAATAAACGAATTGCCACGCTGAAGTTGATCGTCATGAAGAAGAATTGGTGTCAACGAATTCAATGCGGGGTAACTGAATGCATCCGATATCCCGAACAATGCGGCCAAAACAATTAAATGAACAACACCTGCAGCGTCAAACCAAACAAAGCCTAACAATACTGCAATTAATATGGCTCTCGAACTATCAGATAAAAACAAAATGGTGCGTTTATTAAAGCGATCGGCAATTAGTCCTCCGACCATAAGCAAAAGCAGTCTTGGAATAGAAGCTTCCAGAAACAGCATACCAGAGCAAAGGCGCAAGCGCCCGGTTAGCGGCGTATATGCTGGACTGAGCCGTAGGAGATAAAGGAAACACGACGACCGGAGGGAGTCGATGTTGACTTATCGTACGAAGGTGAAGGAAGCATACTAGCCGCTGGGCGCTGGAGCCGGACGTGGCCTACTCTGATATGAGCGGAATAGAGCCCAGACGCTCTATACTTTCTTACCTATAAATAAAAACGATTGTCCGTGATTGTCAGCATCAACCACTCCGCACCGATTAAATAAACATAATACCCTGGTGCAGAAAATAGTGCTGCCAGAAACAGAAATAGAAAATTACGATTTTTTAGAACAGGAACCTTTGCTTCATTTATACGTTCCACATGTCCGGATTCCATTATTATTTTGCCCCCTCGATTGTATCTTGCTTCAATCATATCGGAAGGAGCAATAGCAAGTAACGACCTGCAGATTGGATTAGCCTCAGCCTTAAGACGGAGTTGTCCGTGTTCGTAACTGCTTTAGATATTCATACAACTTTATCCATATTAAGACGAATAATAAACCAAACCCAAAGCCCGCTAAAACATCAGTCAAATAATGAACACGGATCATATAGCGGCTGATTCCGATTACGATAATCAGGATTGGCAAACCAGTTTTCACCGTAATGACAGCTTTTTTAGACTTCAACTTTCGGGTTATAAAATAAAGCAAAAGTCCATAGCACACCATGGAAATCATCGCATGCCCTGACGGAAAGCTGTACCCCTCCGCCTCAGCTGCTGCAAAAATACGCGGACGTTCCCTTGCTACCATTACCTTAATCGCAATATTAATGACATAACTAAGCAATGTCCCGCCGGCAAACATCATTCCCGTGAACCAATCACGATACATCCGCCACAACACTGCACCCATGATGATCGTTAACGGGGTTAAGAATGTCCCTGATCCAAGCTCTGTCAACCACCGGCAGAGGAAATAAAATTTGGTGCCAGCCAAGTTTTCAACAAAATCTCTTGACCATTGATCAAGATACGGAACCGTACCATGATCTATTTTTATGATCCAAAGGGTTGTTGTGCATAATAATAATACCAAAAGAAAAAGATAAAAGTAGCGTCTTTTTTTGTGCATTAAATTATTCCTCCCTGTTTTATACTACCGTAAAAAAGAGGTTTAAACTATTACTTTTGGGGAATTTATGAATATAGGCCAAATAACAAATAAGGTTGGGATAAAAATGAAGGAAGAATTAAAACAATTAATTGATGGATTAAACGTAGATCTGGCACATGAATATGGTGCAGCAATTCAATATACGTACAGTGCATCTGTCGTATCAGGGTTATATCGTTCTGCACTAAAACCATTTTTCGAAAGTGAAATAGATGATGAAATGGGACACGCCTCATACTTATCAGAAAAAATCAGCGCTTTAGGTGGAACACCAACAACAAAAGCTGCTGAAGTCGAACAGCCAACAGAAGTAAAAGCCTTATTGGAGGCAACATTAAAAGCGGAAAGTGAAACCATTGAACGCTATGAACAACGGAAAAAACAGGCCGCAGATTTAGGTTATACGGAACTTGTAGTGAAGCTGGAAGATTTAATTGCTGATGAAACACATCATAAAGAAGAAGTGGAGCGATTACTAGCTGATCCGAGATTTTCCTAATATAGACCACTCCCTTTTTACGGATGGCAAAATATGCCGTCCTTTTTTCTTTTTTTGCGGTAAATAAATTTGGTGTGCTGTTTATAACGATATTACGGGATTAGTCAGAACTGGCTTTGATTCTTAAATTATACCAGCGCCTGCCTTTTGGAGTTTATCAGTTACTTTTCAATGTTAATCAGTGCTTTTTGAAATTTATCGGCGATTTCCTGATTTTTACCGGCGCATTGAATTTTGTATGAGCGCTCCAGCAGAAACATGCTTTTAACAATTTTTCGTTTCGAATGGTATACTAATTGAAAAGTGATGCAGGAGGAATAATCTATGCTGGAAAAAATCAAAAAGGCAATTGATGATCTTTACCCAGGAATGATCAAAACACGCAGATATTTGCATCAGCATCCCGAATTATCATTTCAGGAGACAGAAACGGCAAAATTTATTGCAAGTTTTTATAAAACACTGGGGATTTCCTATCAGGAAAATATTGGTGGATACGGCGTTGTGGCCACATTAAACGGCGGTAAACCCGGAAAAACAATCGCACTTAGAGCTGACTTTGATGCATTGCCAATTCAGGAAGAAAACGAAGTACCATATAAATCAACTGTGGATGGTGTCATGCATGCATGCGGACATGATGGTCATACCGCGCAATTATTGGCACTTGCAAAAGCAGTTCGACCATTTCAGGAGGAACTCCCCGGAACTATTGTCTTTTTGCATCAGCACGCAGAGGAATATGCACCGGGTGGGGCTAAACCGATGATTGAGGCGGGGGTACTAGACGATGTCGATGCTGTATTTGGCACTCACCTTTGGGCAACGACCCCGTTTGGTGTTCTCCAAACATCAAAATCGGCTTTTATGGCAGGTGCCGACCGTTTTGAGATCACTATTCAAGGGAAAGGCGGACATGGCGGCTATCCGCATGAAACAAACGATGCGCTTGTAATCGGTTCGCAGCTTGTCACCCAACTCCAGCAAATTGTTTCACGAAGGATCGATCCATTAAAAACAGCTGTGATAACTGTCGGGCAGCTCGAAGCAGGCAGTGCCTTCAATATCATTGCGGATAAAGCAAAACTGGTTGGCACCGTCCGTTATTTAGATGCAGCAATTCAAGAACAAATCATTGCCGAAATCGAAAATATGATAAAGGGTGTGTGCATGGCATGCGGTGCAACATACACGTTCCACTATGACAAAGGTTATCCGCCAGTTATCAATCACCCTGAAGAAGCAACATTAATCCTGGAGATTGGCAAGCAAATGGAGGAAGTCGTCTCCAGTGATGAAGTTGTCCCCGTTATGGCCGGAGAAGATTTTGCCTATTATATGCTGGAGAGGCCTGGTGCTTTTTTCTTTACAGGTGCTCAAAAAGAAAGCAATCCATACCCACATCACCATCCGAAGTTTGATTTTGATGAGCGCGCAATGCCAATCGCAGCCAAAATACTAATAACAGCATATTTTAAGTATCAGGAACAAGGGTGAATCAAAAGGTTATCTCATGGGTGGGCACTATCCATAAGAGATAACCTTTTTAACGTCAGTTGATATTCTCACTCTCCGAACGATGTTCTCCCCCTCCGGTTGATGTTTTCGCTCTCCGGGCGATGTTCTCAATCTCCCGGCGATGTTCCCGCTCTCCGGGCGATGTTCTCGCTCTCCGGGCGATGTCCCCCTCTCCGGTTGATGTTCTCGCCTTCCTCCAATGTTCACGTCAGTTTCTGCTTTACATAACCGGTAATAAACAAATAGTTAAAAATGGATCCACCAGCTATGGTGAGGACAAAACCAAGGTAATCATCAAGTACAAGGAACAAAACAGCATAAATAAACGTTTGGACGAACGTCAGCAAATACAGCCATTTTAATACTGCCTGCTGTCTCCTTTGGATTGGGACGGGATATAGGTCAAGCCAAATAACCGTTCGATGATGCTGATACAGTGTCATCATCTGAAAACTGCTTAAGTATAAAAATAACAGGGCAAAAATAATTCGTATCCAGCTGTTGGGAACAAAATAGATTACAATTCCGCCAATGATAATTAAACGCAAATACATCCCCAGATAATCACCGCTTCTGACAAACGTGATCCGGTACAAGTAATCAAATGTGAACTTTTGCAAAAATGGCACCCGATCAACAACTGATACAAGCCATTGCCTTCTTTTCACCCGATTTTTCAAATGTGGTACGTCAGTAAACATATTGGCAATCCGGTAAAAGAATTGCATCCGGTTTTGATCTTTTTCCACTAAAAGGTCCCACACAATCCCCGCTTGCTTTCTGGAAACGCTCAGGTCGTATAGGAAAACAACAATAAACAGTACTGTCGCAACAGCTGCTGGAATCATATTGCCATTAACAAAAAAGTAAAATACTGCACAATTTAGCAGCACCCGGGCAAGCGTGTCAATCCGACGTATTCCTGGATCCCGCACCTTCAACATCCACCAGTTTGCCAGCAAGTTCCAAACTTTAAAAATCAGTACAACGGCGATTGTGATAAGGTAGAGACTGCCGCTACGATCTGGATAGGAAGCAAAATACAGCGGGCCAAAAGCGGCAACAATCAACAATATGACATACAGTTGGATGACAAAGCTGTAAATCAGCGAATTACGAAAATAGGCACCCATTTTATGTTCGGCCGCAATCAAGAAAATCAGGTCAGGTTCCTGCAATAATGTCCGGGCAGGGCTGTAGCTGACAAGCAAACCGAGCGTAATTCCAATAATCCACGCGGTTGGAAAATTGGCTGGAAGCCCAGCAAGCCACTGTTGATAATAATAGGCAGCAGCTGCAATAAAAAACAGCATCGCGAACGCCAGATGTCCATTAAATATATATTTTAAATAGCGGTTTGTCTCCTTTAAATGGGCCGAAAAACGTTTTTTAAAAAATGCATGGGAATCAAACATGGCTTTCTTCCTTTGTCAATTGAACATACAGATCATCGAGTGTTGCTCCTGGCATCTGAAATGCTTTACGCAGCTCAGCAAGCGTACCAATTGCCCGGATTTTTCCATCGTGGAGGATAATAAACCGGTCACAATAACGTTCAGCGGTTGCCAAAATATGTGTGGACATTAACACTCCGGAACCTTTCTGCTTCATTTCATCCATTAACTGCAGATACGACTGAATCCCCAGAGGATCCAGCCCGACAAACGGCTCGTCCACAATATAAAGGAGCGGTTCAATTAAAAATGCACACATAATCATTACCTTTTGCCGCATCCCTTTGGAAAAATGCACAGGAAACCATTTTAGCTTTTTCTCCATACGAAATTCCTTTAAGAGCGGCTGTAACCTTTTTTCAAAAATATCCTCCGGGACGTCATAAGCCATCGCAGTTAGACGAAGATGTTCATACAGGGTCAGTTCATCGTACAATATCGGCATCTCAGGAATATAGGCCATTTGCTTACGGTAGACTTCCGGATTTTCCTGAAACGTTTTTCCATTTACAGAGACAGTTCCTTTTTTTGCTTGCATTAGGCCAATAATATGTTTGATGGTTGTACTCTTCCCGGCACCGTTCAATCCGATCAGGCCAATAATTTCATTGGGATATACATCAAATGAAATGCCGTGCAGCACATTTTTATGCGTATAGCCACCGTGAAGGTTATCAATATGCAATAGTGGTTTCATAAGGCTCTCCTCCCAAAGCAAACGTAAAATGCCCGTTCACTTGCGTTCAACAATATTCACTTACCTAAAATTTTACCATTTCTCATCGGCAATGCCAAAACAAACCGTGCACGGAAATTCGACATGGCTTTTCCAAGTCATCTAATTGTTTAATTTTAAATATCTCATTAGTCAATCCTAAAAAATTTGTTCTTGGTGTATAAATGTGTATTACCAACACAAACTAGTTATTGAAGAACGGGGATGCTTCACTACAACAATTTTTTCGTGTAAAACACAAATGAGGTGTTAGTGATGGGAAATGCTAATCTGACTTTGTAAATTAACACAAAAATGAGGTGTCAGTGAAAGATAATCTAATGAAATAAAACCCTTCTGCCAGAATTCATCCCAAGGAGTCCCTTGAGATGCTGACAAAAAGGTTTTTGTAATCAAGTTAAGCGGCCAAAAGGCAATTAACGGAATTACGAAAAGTCCCCAACGTTAGATAAAATCGCAATCTCCGTTCTTCTTAAAGCAGGCTAGTCCCGCCAAGGACTAGTCCTGTTTGTTTTTTGGAATGCTTTTACGTTTTTGGAGTTGTTTGCTCCATTCTGAGCGATACCCGAGTTTCCGGATAAATTCTTACATATCCCCAGAAAAGTGTCTTCAGCTTCCCGCAAAAAAACACAGAAAACTTTACATATTCAATCCTTCCTATATACAATAGGAGATAATACATAAAGGAGTGAATGGTATGTCACATGAAGATTGCATTTTTTGTAAAATTATAAACGGTGCTATACCGTCTGCAAAAGTGTACGAGGATGATCATGTTTATGCGTTTCTCGATATAAGTCAAGTAACAAAAGGCCACACGTTGGTTATTCCGAAGACACATACGAAAAATATCTATGAAACACCTCCAGAAGTCGCAAAGGAATTATTTGCCCGTGTTCCTAAGATTGCTAAAGCGATTAAAGAGGTGTACAAACCAATTGGGATGAATCTGTTAAACAACAATGAAGCTCCAGCTGAGCAATCGGTATTTCACCTGCATATTCACATCATCCCGCGTTATGGTGAAGGTGACGGTTATCAATTAGGCTGGACAACCCATGATGATGCATATTCATCTGATGATTTACAACAAATTGCCAAAGAAATCAACGCTGGCATTAAATAGTTTAAAAATTAATACTTCTAATTCATCGATACATTTGTTATAATGAATATACGTTTCTGCAACTGGCGATGAGTGCACAGTTGGGAAAATCTTAAGAATAGCTGAGAAGAGGAGAGGTACAATTGAATACGAAGGTTTTAATTATCTTATCATTGTTTATGGGGATTGGTGCCGTTCTCCATGCAGTCGTTCCGGCAATTTTGTTCGGAATGAAGCCAGACATGCTATTAACGATGATGTTTTTAGGGATTATGCTGTTCCCTAAAACGAAATATGTTGTCCTTTTAGCAATTGTCACAGGGATACTTTCCGCACTGACAACGATGGCACCTGGCGGACAAATTGCCAACATAATTGACAAACCGATTACAGCAGCACTATTTTTCGGATTGTTTTTACTTATCAAGGATAAAGTCAACGGAAACATAAGTGCACCTATTTTAACAGCAATTGGTACGATCGTTAGCGGATCTGTGTTTATTGCCTCGGCATTATATATCGTCGGATTAATGGATGGAGCATTTCCCGTATTATTTGTAACGATTGTCCTGCCAACTGCTCTAGTAAACACTATTGTGATGGTTGTTATTTATCCAATTGTTGGGCGTATTTTAAAACGATCACGGCCAATTACAGTATCGTGATTATGACATAAGCATACAAAACCTCTGGCAAACGTATGTCAGAGGTTTTGTACCGAAATGAGCTTGTTTCACTAAAAAACCACCAAAAATCTAATGTTTTTCTTATACTTTTTACCGTAAAAGCTATATAATAAAAGTACAGGGGAAACCTGACTCCCGCCTTTTTGGAAGAAACGGAAACCAGTTTAAACTATTAGTGGTCATCCCGAAAAACTTATATTCTCTTTAAAAACACGTTTCATTTACGTGCAGGAAAAGGAAAACATAACTAAACAGGTCTTGAAAGGAGCGTCATCACTATGGCTAAAGGCAGTTCATTATTACTAGGATTTGTGGTTGGAGGCGTAGTAAGTGCGACAGCGACACTGCTTAGTGCACCTTCCTCCGGTAGAGATTTACGAAATCGAGCAAAGCAGCAAGGGATCGAATGGAAACAGATGATAGCTGATCTTAAAAGCGATGGTAAACGATTAAAGGAACAAATCACCTCGACATCAAAAGAAGGTGCATCATTAATTAAAGAGTTAACCCGAGAAATGAAAAGCTCTGTTCAGGACTGGAAAAAATCAGTCGAACCACATCAGAAAAATATCCAGCGATACTTAGAACAAATTGAGTCCAGTTTGAAAGACCTCGAAGATAAAATGCAAAACCAGACAGAAAAATATTAAACAGAGGTCAGTGAGAAGATTGTGACAACTTGAAAGAACCAGAGAATCCTGTTCAATCTAGGGAAGTTTTATCAGTTTAATTTAAAACGGTCTATCCGGTTTCCCGGATAGACCGTTTTTGGTAACTTATTCAGCCGGCTGCAGATCTTCTATAGAATCAATATCCATATATTCCGGTACGACCAGGCCTATTTTGGCACCTTTTAAATTTTCACCTAGATCCTCAAACTGACCTTCATATTCCTCATAAAAATCTTTGTGTGTTATAGGCATCCAAGCAGCTAGTGTTGCATCCCCATCACCTTTTGCTATTGCCTCAAAAACAACTGCAACATCTACAGGTGTAACGGTTACATTAAAACCCTTCGACCGCAAAACCTCAGCAACGACATTTGCAGACGCACGTTCTGAATCCCATGGGGTTGATACTAATTCGATTTCTGTACCATCGACATCATCGACACCTTTTGTCCATTCAGCAACAACATCCGGGTGTTCTTCCACCCATTTTTTAGCAACCTCTGCGATTTCGGTTCCTGTTTCTGTTGCTTCAAGCATAATACTTTCCATATCTTCTACTTCCCAGTGAAATTGATCGAGTAGTTTATATGCGTTAGGCTTATCCTCTTTTAACCCTTTACGGGCAAGTGTTTTAATCAGTTCTGTTTTTCCGTAAACACCTTTTGGATCATCAAGATATTTCATGTCCGGATACTTGGCAAACATCCAATGTGGGTTCCATCCCGTTATAATGATCGGTTCTTCTTTATCAATCGCCTCTCCAAGTTTTGTCATCATTGCTCCGGTAGATGATTGTTCCAGGTTCCAGCCTTTCAAACTGTCATATTTCTTTATTGCCTTTTCAGTTGTAACTGTAATCCCTGCTCCAGGCTCAATACCAGTAATTGAATAATCAACAGCTTCACTGTAATTAGTTTTACCGCTACCAGATTTTTCGGACTCGTTGTCTGACCCGCATCCAGCAGCAATAAGTGTAAGTAAAACTCCAATTAGAAAAGAACCTGTCACCAGTAGTTTTCTATTTATCATCTAAGTAAATTCCTCCTTAAAAATTTAGGCTGATACATTAAAGTGTATCAGCCTGATTCAATTCCTTATTCCATTAGTTTGCTCGGGACTATTCTATTATTCTGCGCCCTTTGTCCATTCCGCAACTTTATCCTGGTTATCTTCAACCCATGCAGCTGCAGCTTCTTCAGGATCTGTACCATTGTTAATGTCAAGCATGACACTTTCAATATCTGCTGGCTCCCAATGGAACTGATCCAGAATTTTATATGCTTTTGGCATATCTTCTTTAAATCCTTTACGAACCATTGTTTTAATTTCTTCTGCCTCACCAAATGAACCTTTTGGATCTTCTAAATATTTCAGGTCATATTTTTGGAACTTCCAGTGTGGAGACCATCCAGTAACAACAATTGGTTCTTCGTTTTCGATTGCTTGCCCTAAAGCAGTAGCCATCGCACCACTAGAAGAAGTTTTTACTGTCCAGCCGTCAAGATTGTCATAATCTTCCACAGCTTGTTCAGCAGCTTTTACAACTCCTGCACCAGGTTCAATACCTGTAATTGTTTTATCTGCCTGGGAGTCTAAATCTTCAATTGAATTAACATCCATATACTCTGGTACAACTAATCCAATTGCTGCACCTTCCAAATTTGTACCCAAATCTTCTAAATCACCTTTATACTGTTCATAAAGATCACCATGTGTTCCAGGTAACCATGCGGCTACCATACCATCTGTTTCACCGGAAGCGACCGATTCCCACATAACTGCATTATCAAGCGGAGTTACCTTAACATCGAACCCTTGATCTTCTAATACTTTTGCAATAACATTTGTGGAGGCAACTTCTGTATCCCATTCAACATAGGAAAGTTCAATCTCTTTTGATGCTTCTGATGAATTGCCGTCTGATGACCCTTCATCTGATGAAGAACCATCGTCCGACCCGCAGCCTGCAGCGACTAATGATAATGAAAGTCCAGCAGCAATGCCAAGACGTTTCCAGTTAAGTTTAAACATAACTATAAATCTCCCCTTTTTTGTTTTTAATATATGGAAACTTTTCATATTGAAAAGATTACCAGCCAACCTTATTTTTTCGCGTTCATGCTTTGTGTAAAACGGTCAATGATAATGGCCAGAATAACAATTCCGATTCCCGCCACGAATCCAGTACCAACCTGGGCACGTTGTAATGCAGAAAGCACCTCTGTTCCAAGACCAGGGGCACCGATCATCGATGCAATAACAACCATTGATAATGCAAGCATAACCGTCTGGTTGATCCCTGCCATAATGGTTGCCTTAGCCATTGGAAGTTCTACCTTAAACAATTTCTGGGCACCAGTACTCCCGAACGCTTCTGATGCTTCGACAAGCTCTTTTGATACTTGGCGAATGCCTAAGTTGGTGAAGCGCACTGTTGGTGGTGTAGCAAAGATTAACGATGCAAATATGCCGGGAACCATCCCGATTCCGAAAAACGCTACTGCAGGGATCAAATACACGAATGCAGGCATTGTCTGCATAAAGTCTAATATCGGTGTAATAATTGCTTCAGCTGTTTTACTTTTGGACATTAAAATACCAATAGGAACTCCGATAATGACGGATAAAACACTGGAAATTAATACTAGCGCAAATGTATTCATCAAATGCTCCCAGAGTTCTTGATTGTATATTAACCAAAGACCAACCACCGAGAAAGCAGCTAAGCCAAATTTCTTACCAGAAATAAAGAAAGCGCCGATAGCAACCAATAGGATAATAATCACTGGAGGAATAGCTATCAGCATATTTGCTATCCATTCCATAAAACTGCCAAGATTATCTTTAATCGGATCAAATAAGAACGAAAAAGTGTCCGTTAACCAATCGGTAAATTCCTTTGTTTTTTCCGCTATTGGAATCTCGGGAACAAATTCCAAAACTTTATCAAGCATCTACATTCACCTCGCCTTCTCCAGCAAGCGCCGAAATTACCGCACCACGTACAATAATTCCAAGTAATTTTCCCTCTTCAACAACGGCAACAGGGATTGGTGAATTATAGATAATATTGAAGATATCATTCATGGCGGTATCTTTAGCAACACGTGGAATATCATTTTGAATAATTTCCCTAATATCACGGATATCCTTTTTCCTTGCCTCTGATGCATCTTCAGCCGTCACATATCCTTTTAAATTCCGTTTTCCATCGACGACGAAGATACTGGATATCCCTTCTTCCCGCATTCGCTCCAATGCGACACGCGGCCCGTGCTTTTCAAGATTAATCGTCTCCGGGCGTTTCATGATATTTTGCGCTGTTAACACCTTCGAACGGTCTACATCCTCAACAAATTTTTCTACATAATCATTTGCGGGATTGACAAGAATATCTTCCGGTGTACCGATTTGGACGATCGAACCATCCTTCATCAGAGCAATTCGGTCACCTAGTCTGAGTGCTTCATCAAGGTCATGGGTGATGAACAAAATGGTCTTTTGCATACTTGCTTGCAAATCGATTAGTTCATCCTGCATTTCTTTGCGGATTAACGGGTCAAGCGCAGAGAAAGCCTCGTCCATTAACAGTACTTCCGGGTCGTTGGCAAGTGCACGCGCCAACCCAACACGCTGCTGCATCCCGCCGGATAACTGACCAGGATTCTGATTAATATAGTCACCGAGCCCAACCATTTCCAAAGCTTCTTGTGCTTTTTTCTTTCGGGTTTCTTTCGGTACGTTTTGAATCTCCAATCCGTACTCGGCATTTTCCAAAATGGTTCGATATGGAAACAGAGCAAAGCGTTGGAATACCATGCTTAATTTTTCCCTGCGAACCTTTCGCAATGATTTCTTATCCATTGCAGCCAAGTCTTCTCCGTCAATTAAGACATTACCCTTCGTAGGTTCAATAAGACGGTTGATTAACCGGACTAACGTTGATTTCCCACTTCCGGATAGCCCCATAATAACGAAAATTTCTCCTGCTTCTACAGAAAAAGAAGCCTTATTTACCCCCACTGTACTACCGGTTTCTTTTAAAATGGCTTCTTTTGACTTACCTTCATCCAAAAGCTTTAGGGCTTGTTTTTGATTTTTCCCAAATACTTTGGTTAAATTCTTCACTTCAATAACCGGCATAAAAGTTCACCTCTCTTAAGCAATTTATATTTGTTTACCGTATTGCGGTTCTGGTCAAAGCCAGGTATTGCCAGACCCGGTCGGTACACGTACGGGAACTCCGCCTGATTCTGCCAATATTTCTAATGAAGCATGCAATTCGTCTTACTACTTTTCTATCAGATTTATGTCATGCGTATATCTATTAAACTACTGTATATAGTTCAATAACGTTTCATCAGATTCCGTTCGGCTTTCACTCACTCTAATACTATATACTGTTTCACGTGTACAATTCAAACATTAAATTTCACTGATTTTGTACGTTTATTCCGTACAGTTTATTCTGTACGCACTTTCTGTTTAGTTTACTCTTAATTTCTTAGGTTTGCTTCCATTTACTACCCAATCACTGATTTTCAATATTTTTCATTTTGATGTAACCTTTTTATAGTAGTGTTTAGGAGGATTTTATGAATCAACAGCAAAATGAAATGGTGTTAAATAAAATTATAAGTGAGTTTGCCAAAACGATTGAAATGTTTGATTTATCTCCAGCTGGAGCGCGTCTGTTCGCTTTTTTGTATTTGAAGGAGCAGCCCATGACATTGGATGAAATGAGCGAGGCTTTAGGGAAGAGCAAAACATCCATGAGTACAAGTGTTAGAAATTTATTAGATTTAAATCTCGTTACACGTGTCTGGAGAAAAGGAGTACGAAAGGATTTATACCAGGCAAATACACATTTGTTTAAATCTTTTATGAATGCTTCTATTGCAAAATGGATTGATGCAACCAGCCATCAAAGGGAATCACTGGAGGAAATGTTTGATAAAGTTCAGTTGCAGAGGGCCGACGAAAAGCATAATAAAGAACTTGTCACATTAGAAAACAGACTAAAACAAATAATTGAATTCCATCAGCAAATTGAGAAAGCGTTCCAGAACATGAAAAATGACTAAATCCGGCTCGTATAAAACCGCACCAGGTGTGTCCTCAAACAAAGGGCCTCCTCTCTTAAACAGGCCCTTTTTAGGAACAAAGGCGCAAGCGTCCGGTTAGCGACGCGTTGGAGCCGGACGTGGCCTGCTCTGCTGTAAGCATAACTGCGCCTCGAATTTTATACTTTCTTTAGTTTTAAGTAAAGAAGGGATGGATTAGTTTGCCAGGAAGAGCCACATCAGTGAAAGCGGAACTTAGGCTTTGACGTGCCAGTTTTAATCGGCCTTCCTTAGACCAGACGCGCTTTTCGCTTTTGTGCTAAACCTCCTATCGGCAACTTCCCATTATTTCCGTTCAATAATTTTTATAAATTCACCCATTAAAGAAGGGAAATACCCTTCTCGTTTTAATGCAAAAATCGTATCATTCGGATCCAGTTTTTCCGTTAACATGCCGCCAAAGTGGACTAATAACGATGTGAAATCCAGAAAACCTTCCTCTTTTTGTGATTCATACTGTTCATTCAGCTTGTCCAACAGGAGAAAAAGATTGTTATATTCCTGGAAGGTGATGTTGTGTTCAATGATTAATTTAATAAAGGGATACTGCTTAATGTCAATCAGCTTTGATAATAATTGCAAATGAAAGTGTATTGTATCGTCATTCTTCAATTCGTCCACCCATACCCCCCCTTATTCAATCAGCCATAACTTTCTTACAAATTCAGGCGTAAAAGTGCTTGTTCAAAAAGTCGCCGAATCGGGTCTTGAAGGTCGAGGCGGCGTAGCTCCCGGCACCGGGCTTGCACAGGATGTGCTGACTTCTGCGTTGCCCACAGGACGTGGGCGGTTTTAGCAGAAGATCCCCTATGTCTTTGGGTACATGAGGAGCGGAAAAGCAAGCGGGCGACACGATTCGCCGCTTATCATTTGGTGACTTTTGAACATCCTCTAAAAAAGATTTATTTTATACAAAAAAACTATTGCTTTTTAGCTGAAATCGTACTATTATTCTTGAAGGAAATATCAAACCATCACGAATGTTTAGCAAGGAGGGTCAAGAATGAACTGTTGGAAATCGATTAACTTTAAAAAAGAATTTGGCCTGACCCGTATTTATACCATTTCATTTTTGATCAGTTTATTGACATTTATTTTCCTTTATGTACCGCTGTCAATTATTCATGGAACAACCAGTGTTAACGAATCTGGCATCATTCTATTTGGCATTGCCTTTATTCTATTACCTGCAATACATTCGTTTATGCATATTCTACCATTAATCATGACCAATAAACGAGCAAAAACAAGTGATAAAGCAAAAAAAGTAATGCTGCCAAACTTGATGTATTATCCGAAATCCTATTTATCAAAACAATTATCATTAATGGTCGCGCTGGCACCGACCCTTTTCATCACTATACCAGGTATTGTGGCTAGTTATTTGTTTGTAGATTACTATGTTTACATTCTATTATTTACGGCTTTCCATATTGGAATATCGTTTTCCGATTTTCTATATGTGATCCACATTACCAAAGCACCAAAAAAAGCGTTAATTGAAAATGAAAATGATGGTTTTACAATACTTGTAAAAGCACAGGAGTAAAAAGGATCTGTTACTACTAAAGATCCTTTTTTTATGTAAATAAACAATCTGCTCTGTTCATTATGTCTATATTTTGGTACAGTTATTAATATACTATTATAAAAGGATGTTCAAAAAGTTGCCAAATGACCGGCGGTTAACCTAAGCACTTCCTTGTTTCCCCACTCCTTGGAAAGAACTGCATACGATGTAAATGCAGGGAAGCTTTCCTCGGTACTCATGTATCTAAGAGATAGGGAGCTTCTGCTAAACGACTAAATTATTAGCCTCTGCAGAAGTCAACAAGTCCTGTACAAGCTCGCTGCTTGGCAAATGCTTTTCCTTTCCCGTGGTGGTCGCACTACATTGCCTCGACCTTCATCCAATTCGGTAAACTTTTTGCATCCAGCTTATAAATCGTAATTCTTGATAAGCTTTAGGGGGTTTTACTTGTGATTATCTTTTTTGTATTTTATGCGCTTTTTATCCTGCTAATCTTTAACTCATTAACCAATAGCTTTTGTTTAAAGTTGGACATGAACCAGCATAAACAATCGCGTGTTTTCCGCATGATCAATATTATGATCATTATTTTACTCGTTTCATCTTATGTTAAGGTAATAAACGTAGTAGGTTAATCAATCGACAATTTTTATAAAAAAATAGTAAAGTATGCCATAGGACTGTTTTTTTTTTGACCAAAAGTGTGGTATATTTATCATTAGTTTCAAAATCAAAAGAAACAATCAGATTAGGAGTGTTCGATGAAATGAAAAAACTAGTAGTTGCCCTCACGTTATCGGCTGGTGTTCTTGGACTGTCAGCATGTTCCAACGACACATCATCAGATGCAGTTGTAAAAACAGATGCCGGTAATATAACAAAAGAAGACTTTTATAATGAATTGAAGGATCAATATGGTGATCAAATCTTACAGCAAATGGTAACCGAAGAAGTATTGGATGATAAATATGATGTGTCAGATAAAGAAGTTGATAAGGAAGTCAAAAAAACCAAGGATCAGTTAGGTGACCAATTCAAAATGGCACTACAGCAACAAGGAATTAAAGATGAAGATGCATTCCGGAAGCTGGTTCGGTTCAGTCTCCTGCAGGAAGCTGCCTTATCGGAAGACATTGATATTTCAGAGGACGAAATAAAACAGCGGTACGACCGGATGAAAACGGAAATTAAAGCACAGCATATCCTGGTTGCGGACGAGAAAACCGCTAAGGAAGTGAAGAAGAAACTGGATGAAGGCGGCGATTTTGCCAAATTGGCGAAAGAATATTCAACCGATAAAGCAACTGCTGAAAACGGTGGTGATCTTGGCTATTTCTCTGTCGGAAAAATGGATCCTGCTTTTGAAGATGCAGCCTATAGTCTGGAAAAAGGTAAAATCAGTGATCCGGTAAAATCACAACATGGTTATCACATTATTAAAGTTACGGACAAGCGTGAATCAGAAGAAGATATTGGCAAATTTGAAGATATGAAAGATGATATTCGCCGCGAAATTTTAAACCAAAAAATTGATCCGCAGAAAGCACAGGAGAAAATTGATGGTCTGTTAAAAGATGCTGATATTAAAGTAGAAGATAAACAATTTAAAGATTTATTCAAAACAGCAGATGACAGCAAAGACGAGAAAAAAGAGGGCAAATAATAAAAATGGGGGCAGCAGTTGCCTCCATTTTTTTATTAGGAAATAGGTTGTCCAGGACTTGCTTATATAGTGCTGATACTTATCCGTCAGACGATATCCTGCGCTGCTCTTCTTTTTGTTTTCGTTCCTCTTCCAATCGTTCCATATAGACATTTCCTTCCCGCTCAATAAACTGCTGTTCCAGTTTTTTCTCCGCACGTATTGCCCGGTAAGCCATATATCCGCTCAAAAATATAAAAAGTATCATCATAAATACCCACCAAGGTACTCCAGCAATCATGTACTCGTCCCCCTTGTCCATCATCTATCACATATATATGTAACAGAGCGGAAAATAATAACCCCAAATTGCGAGCACGAGAAAAACCAGTAGTTGTGCAACTAAGGAGACCAGATGTCAGAGGTCGGATTTGCAGAAATACCTGGCCTGATGACCATTTTCTTGATTCTCTGTATATAGCAAATGAAGTTTCATTTTATTCATCGAAAACTGGTTTATAGAATTGGCGATTGTCCATCGCAAATAGTCTTTCGGTAAATTCCCCGGGTTTCACCTTAGTTAATGCCCGATTGAGCATATTCATTTTCGCATCGATTAAATCAATTAAATGAAGTATCTCCGCTTCACGAACTAATGGAGGTTTAGGGCTCCCCCATTCTGCTTTGCCGTGGTGGCTTAAGACGAGGTGTTTAAGAATCAGCACTTCCTCCCCTTCAATTTGCAGTTCATTTGCGACACGCCCGATTTCCTCCACCATCATTGGAATATGGCCAAGCAGTTTTCCTTCGATTGTATACGTGGTTGTGACGACACCCGACAACTCTTTCAGTTTTCCTAAATCATGCAAGATAATTCCGGAATACAATAAGTCCTTATTAATCTCCGGATACAATGTATGGAATTCCTTTGCCAAGGCAAGCATACTGACTATATGATGTGCCAGTCCGGAAACATATTCATGGTGGTTTTTCGATGCTGCCGGATAGGTTAACAAAGGTTCCTGATATTTTTTAATAAACGCTCGGACAATTCGCTGCATTGCCGGATTTTTCATTTCAAAAATCGCTTCCGTAAGTTTTTCCATCAATACATCGCGATGAACGGGGGCTTTTTCGACAAATTGCGAGACGTGTACATCATCTGTCGGCTGGGCTGGCTGTATTGCCATAATTTTCAATTGCAGTTTGCCACGAAATTGATTAATCTCACCATTCAACCTGACAATTTGTTCTGGCACGAATATTTCTTCATCTTCTTTTGTAGCATCCCATAGTTTTGCCTCGATTTCCCCTGTTGCATCACGCAAAATCAAAGTAAGAAACGGTTTCCCGTTACTTGCGACACCTCTTGTTGCTTCTTTGATTAGAAGAAAATCATCTATTTTCTCTCCTATACCAGCATAGCCAATCCCCTTATTGACACTCTTGTTCATATTAAAATCCTCCCCCATAAGTGTAAAAGAAAAAGATTGACTCAAACATATTGCAGAAAGTCGTTTGTTTTTATGTCAATCTCAGTTTACAGCTGTTTTATTTATTTTTTGGAATGTATTCAAAGATTTTGCCTGATTCAACTACCTGGATAAATTTCATCAGCCATTTATAATAGTTTTGTGCGTAGCGCAGTCGTTCCATATCTTCATTGATCTTTGCTTTTAATGACGCATCATTTGTTTGCAGGAGAATTGCTTCTAATTCCTCCATCGTTTCCTCCGCTTCCTCGATATTTGTTTCCGTGGTTTGACGCCATCTGTTTCCAAACAAGGAGGTAAATGATTTATACCAGTCATCCTCTGTCTGGTATAGATCTTTACGGATTCCCTTTTTAAATGTGGATTCAACCATTTTCATTTCCGACAATGCCCTGACACCTGTCGACATACTTGTTTTACTCATCTCCAGTGCCTCGCGCATATCATCCAATGTCAACGGTTTATCCGCAAAATACAATACACCATATAACCGTCCAACTGAGGAAGTGATACCATATAAATTCATATTTTTAGCAATAACCTGAATGAATTTTTCAATTGTTTCTTCATATTTTTCCCAATCCTTTGATACATGTTCTTCTGCCAATGGATTTCCCTCCACAAGGTTATTAATCATTAATCTGGAAATAGTTTATCATTATTTATCAAGAAATGCGAACAGTATTTTCTAAATAGACAATTTCACCATTATAAACCGTATCTTTTAGATCTTTTTTACAGGTTAATAGAATTACTTGCTGACTTTCGGCGATCTTCGTTAAAATCCGCATGATATTTTTTGTCCGATATAAATCAAAATGAACAAATGCATCATCAATAATAAATGGCAGTCGATGTTTTTCACTCATCACTTCGCTTATCGCAATTCTTAATGATACATAGAGCTGATCGGTTGTTCCTTGTGACAGTTCATTCACCGTATAGTGGATATCATTTGCCGATACTACTTGAAAAAGCTGCCCTTCAGTTGGAGCAAACACCTCTTTGTACGCGTTATTGGTTAGTTCGGCAAAGTAAGCAGATGTCTTTTCGATGACCTTGGTTATATATTTTTCACGGTAATTTCGTTTGGTATCGGCTAACAATTCTTTCGCTGTCTTTAACACCGCCCACTTTCTGGCCAATTCTGCTAACTGCTCCTGTTCCATACAAAAGCGGTGCAGTGTACTGGAATAGGTAACAGACGATTCCATCCTTGCTAAATCGGCATTTCGATCTGCAAGTTCCTGCCGTTTTGCGTCGAGTTCGGATTCAATGCGTTGGATCGCGGCAGTATGTGTCTCCTGTTCTTCTTTAAGCTCGTGTTCTATTAATAATTCCGTCTTAATTCGTTCCAATTCTTCCTCGGCAAAAATGGATAGCAGCTGATCGGTAATCTCGGCAAGTCTTGTACTGATTTTCTGTTTCTCTTCCCATTCTTTCGCTTTCTGGAAAAAAGCTTCCTCCGTTTTAACATCCGCTGCCTGGTATAATCGTTCCCGTTCCTTTTGATAGACGGCCATTTTTTGTTCGACTATTTCCTGTTCTTCTATATTCTCCTTAATCCAGCCGTTATATTGAGCAATAAGGTCATTTGCTTGCTGGTAGTCCCTTGCAAGGTTCTCCAGCATGATCATTTTCGCTTCAACACTTCCGCTTAATGCTTCCCCATTTCGTTCCTGAAAAAACCTGTTTATGTTTTGTTCAAGTGCAGCTTTTTTTTGACGTAATTTCGATTGTTGGTGCTCCATTTGTCCAGCTTCCTCATGCAACTGCAAAATGTTTTTCAGCGAATGATAAAATGGCACCCAATAGGATATGTCTATATCGCGGAGAAAAGGATAATTATCATATTGCTGCTCCATTTGCTGGTTGATCCGGTCTTGCTTTACATCTAACGCATTCCGCCGCTCCGATAATTTTAAAAACTGTACGTCAACTGATTGGAGCTGATCCTGAATAACAGCCAGATCGGTTTCGTTCTTCGTATGAAAAGCAAGCAGGGATTCCGCTTCTTCGTATGTTTTCTGGGTTATCGCCGGTTCAGGGAATTGTGCTTGTCTCCATTGTAGCATCCTTTCCGTTTCCTTTATCGAGTGTTTTCTAAAGAACCACTGGCCAAAACCGATGATCAAAGTAATTAACATAATACCAAGCATCGGTTTATTATCAAAAAACAATAAACCGATACCATTAAGCATCGCAAGGATTAGACTTCCTGCTAAAATAGTATTGGCAGATTTCTCCTTCCCGCTTTTCATTTGTTGCCATTCCCGTTGGTTGCTCGTATCATTCATCATATCGGTTTGTTGCTGATAGGCACGAATGGTTGCGGTTAATTCCCCGACACGCTGCTCTGGCAGCAGGTGTGATTTTAGTTCTTCCTGCTGGGTTTGTAATTCATCCCGCTGTCTTTTGGCAACACGTTCTTCTTCTTCCTGCTGGTTCCATTCCAATTCCAGTTGATTGGTTTCACCGGCAAGACTGTTCCAAGTTTCCTCCGTATGAAAGGTTAATGTGATCGATGCTAAATCTGGTAATGTAATACCGGTGTTTAATTGGTTAAGTAACGTCGTTATTTGCATTTCTTTTTGTTTTTGCGCTTCACGAAGTTTATTCAGCTCTTTTTCTATGTCCAGAAACGCCGCCGATTGCTCCAAAAGCTGTTTCACCTGCTTATATGTTGCTTCATCAGCCTGGGTTTCTTTTAGCTGCTCGGTTTTCGCCCGGTATTTCGTCAAATTTGCTGCTAATCCGGAATACTCACTTTGTAAAGGCAAGAGCTGCTCCTTCACCACATTATAGCGATCCCTAACATCTTTAGGAAATGGAATGGCGTCCGGGAACACTGCTAATTGTTTTGCATAATGATGGTATTGATGAATCAGTGGCAATGCATGCAGCTTTTTTTCGATAGCGGAAAGGCAAGATTTTTCTTCGTGCAGTTTAATTTTCAATCGTCCAATCTCCGTTTCCAATGTATCCAGCTTTTCTTTCTTATCCCGGTAAGCTGCTTCATCCTTTTCATACGCCGATAAGCTAGTATGTAATTCATCTAACGTTGCAATTTGCTTATTTATTATCGGCTTTTTCCCGTAAGGCTTAAATAATTCAGCCAATTGTGCGTCTAAACGCTTTTCAATCGCTTGGATATTTCTGGACCCGGTTAACCCAATACTCAGTAAAACATCTCCCAGATCTTCTTCTTTCATTTCGTTTAATACAAATAAATCTGCTGCAGAAAAGGAGAAGATGGACTGATAGGTTGGAAAAGTCATCCCTTGCAGGCGATTTTTAAGCCATTCTTCATCATGCTTATTTCCGTCGCCGGTATAACATAGTGCCGCCCCATTCCTGGCCGCATCGAACCGTTCGATCGTATACTCACCTATTTCTTCGTCATAAATCGTAAGCCTTCCACCCATTTTGGCACCTGTTTTTGGTCTGAAAAATGCCCGTTTCTTCGGTGGCAGTCCGAATAACATAAACAGAATAAATTGATAAAGCGTTGATTTACCTGATTCATTTTCACCGTACAAACAAGTAAGGCTGTCTTGTGAGAAATCAATTGATTGATCATACCATTTTCCGAATCCATCGATCGTTGCCCGTGTTACAATCATTGTGATTCACCACCATTATGTAAAAGTTCCCGGATAAGGTACTGTTGTGCTTCCTTTTTGATCGATTCTTCCTCGTGATCCTGCATCCGCTCAAGATATTTTCGTGCTTCCCTATGCTGATATAAATCCTTCACAAACGGCTGAATAGAAACGTTCGCTGTATGGCGCATTAATTCACCAACAAAATGCTGCCCCTGTTCTTCCATTGATTTATCTATTCCATTTCTTGTGCTGTTCAGTCGGCATTGGTAAATATAGACCCATTTCGTTTGCTGGCTGAGTGACTCATTTATTAGTTCGGTTAGATCATCGATAAGCCCGTCTGTTTCCCATTGCCAATGCACAGGGTTTGTACTTGTTAAATAGAGTGTAATTAATTGAGCTTCTGGAATAGACCGATCGATAATCGTATTGCGAATCACAGTTTCCAGCTCATGTGGCTGTTTACACTGCGAAATATCTTTCGTTATCGTATTAAAACGAAGTGCATGCAACGGCACAAATGACAGCTTCGCGCCAGATTTAGACAGCACAACATGGTAACAGCCCTTTTCACCCGATTCCTTACGATTGCGCCCCTGGATATTACCGGGGTAAACAATTGGCGGCTTTTCGGATAAAACAGCCCGCTTGTGAATATGCCCCAGTGCCCAGTAATCAACGCCTTTGCTGGATAGATCTGTCAGATGAAACGGTGCATATACATCATGCTCCGTATTACTACGCAAGCTTCCGTGGAGCATTGCAATATGAAACGGAACGGTATCATCGTTAATGGTGAATTGTTTCGCTTTGTTTTCGTGCACAGCACGATTTTCATAACTGAATCCGTAAATCGCTGCTTGCTTCTGTCCGTTTTTTTCATATGTAAAATGACGAATTGTTTCATCCGGAAAAATAAATACGTTTTCCGGATATTCAATCGGATACTTATTTCCATTCCGGTAATCATGATTGCCGTATGACAGATAGACATTGATATGATGGTGCTTTAATTTCTTAAAAACATCACGTAATCTTATTTGTGCTTTCAGGCTTTGTTTTTCATTATCAAACAAATCCCCAACAAGCAGAACAAAATCAACTTGTTTATCAATTGCAGTGTTCGCCAATCGGTTTAGTGCAATAAAGGTACTTTCTTGAATTTCTTTAAAAATCGCTTCTGGAACACGTGCCAATCCTTTGAATGGACTATCCAAATGCAGATCAGCAGCGTGAAGGAAGGAAATTTGTCCTGGCATTTTACCACCACCTTTTATACTGATTTTATCAAAGGCGGAATAAGAATGCACGTTCGAGGTTAAATGCTAGGTAAAAGTTTAATTCTCTTTCATTGTGGTCCCTATATTCCGGACGACGTATCTGTTCTTGAGTGGATGGGCACGCCCTGCCGTTGATGTTCCCATTCTCCAGTCGATGGTTGCCGCACTCCGGACGATGGTTTCATTCTCCAACCGATGTTCCCGTTCTCCGGTCGATATTCCCGTTCTCCGGCAGATGTTTCCGCGTTCCGGCAGATGTTCCCGTTCTCCGGTCGATGGTTTCACGCTCTGGTCGATGGTTTCACGCTCCGGACGATGTTTCCTCGCTCCGGACGATGGTTTCACGCTCCGGACGATGTTTCCTTGCTCCGGACGATGTTTCCGCGTTCCGGCAGATGTTCCCGTTCTCCGGTCGATATTCCCGTTCTCCGGTCGATGTTTCCGCGTTCCGGCAGATGTTCCTGTTCTCCGGTCGATATTCCCGTTCTCCGGTCGATGTTTCCGCGTTCCGGCAGATGTTCCTGTTCTCCGGCCGATGTTTCCGCGCTCCGGCCGATGTTCCCGTTCTCCGGTCGATGTTTTCGCGCTCCGGACGATGTTTCCGTTCTCCGGACGATGGTTTCATGCTCCGGTCGATGTTTTCGCGCTCCCCGCCGATGTTCTCATGCTCCGGTCGATGTTCTCACCCTCCGGTTAATCCCAACTTTCTCCGATCCACATTTATCCCAAAGAAAAAACCACTATCACAGTGGCCATTCCTCTTAAAATAATTATTCTTTCTTCGCCAGCTTCATCGCTTTTTTCATATCCTTCAATGTCCCGGAGTTACCGTACATCAACACGCCGCCTTTGTATACTTTTGCCCCGAATAATGCTAGCAGCAAAATCGTTGCGATCAATATTCCAAGTGACAATGCGACTTCCCAGGTTGGAACGTCGAGCATGCCAACACGCAGAAACATCAGCATTGGACTAAAAAACGGGATATACGAGCTAATTTTTACAAAACTAGCATCCGGAGCATTTAATCCATACATTGCAATCATGAATGCTGCTACAACAAGGAACATCATTGGCATCATTAGTTGTTGTACATCCTCAATCCTGCTTACCAACGATCCAAGCGTAGCCGCCAATGTTGCATACAACAAATAACCAAGAACAAAAAAGACAATGGCATATACAAATAATGATAGCGAAGCACCTTCAATACCGAAATACTTGAACATGCCACCTGTCAATTCATCCTGTTTTGCAGTTATCAATGCATAGCCTACTCCAATAATCAAAACAATTTGGGTCAATCCTAATAAGGCAATTCCGACGATTTTGGCAAACATTTGTGTTACCGGTGATACACTGGATATTAGAATCTCCATCACCCGGGAGGACTTTTCTGTCGCTACATCCTGAGCAATCATTTGTCCGTAAACCATAACGGTTATATATAGTAAAAACAACATGACATAAACGATTCCCCGTGCTTGACTGAGTTCCTCACCAGTTTTAGCACTTTTATCCAGTGCAACAGTTTCAAATGTAACAGGTGCATAAATCTCCGCGAGTTTCTCCTGATCAATGCCAGCCTGCTGGGTAGCTGCAGAAATTTTTAATTGTTGTAATTGCTCTTCCATTGCAGTTTGTATTCCTGCTTCGGTAATCGTATTTGCGTAATAGGTAGCCTCTGGTAATTGATTTTCATTTAAGGCTAATGTAACTAATGCCTGATAATCTTCATCCTGTACCGCTTTTTTTCCTTCCTCCACGGTTCCGTCAAAGGCAACTAATGCGATATCTTCTTCGATATTTTCTACATTCGCTTTTAATGGTCCGAACAATTCACCTGATTCATCGAGAACAGCTATTTTTTCTGAGCTGTCATCGGAAAACGCATCAATAATTGTTTGGATATTGGCAATCGCAAAAATGAACAACAAGGAAATAATGGTACTGATTAAAAATGATTTTGTTTTAAGCCTTGTTGTGTACGTATGGGATAAAATAATCCAGAATTTATTCATAGGAGGCACCTACTTTCTCAATGAAAATATCGTTCAATGATGGTTCCTCAAGGTCAAATTTTCGAATAAATCCTTTTCCTTGAAGTTCGGCAAAAATCGTTTGTGATACATCCTCATTTTCGATTTGCAGCTCACAGCCGTCCGTTAAGGCCTTATATTTCACAACACCAGCATGATCCTGCAAAAAGTCAAGCGGAAACTCTGCATGAATCACCAAGTTTTTCTTGCCAAACGAACGTTTAATGTCCCGTAATGAACCATGAACAACCTGCTTCCCTTTATGCAAAATACATAAATGCTCACAAAGCTCTTCTACATGTTCCATCCGGTGTGATGAAAAAACAATCGATGTCCCTTGTTCTTTCAATTCGACAACTGCCTTTTTCAGCATTTCTACGTTTACCGGATCAAGCCCGGAAAATGGTTCGTCCAGAATAAGCAGCTTTGGCTTATGAATAACCGCAGAGATAAATTGAATTTTTTGCTGGTTACCCTTTGATAATTCTTCTACCTTTTTATCGAGATACTCCGGAACCTTAAGACGGTCAAGCCACCATTTTAACTCGGTGATCGCTTCCTGTTTTGTCATTCCGCGCAACTTTCCAAGATAGATAATTTGATCCCGTACTTTTAATTTCGGATAAAGTCCGCGTTCTTCCGGTAAGTAACCAATTAAATGGCTCTTATTATAGCCGATCGATTCCCCGTTCCAGGAGATTTCCCCTTCCGTAATATCCAGGAGTCCAAGAATCATGCGAAACGTGGTTGTCTTCCCCGCACCATTTCCGCCAAGAAATCCAAACATCTCTTTTTCCGGGATTTCCAGTGACAGGTGGTCAACCGCGGTATGGTTTCCAAACCGTTTTGTTACTTCTTTTAATGATAATGTCAAATTTACTCTCTCCTTCCCCGTTAGGTGTTACGTTTAATTTGTATAATGGTTTCATTTTTTAATGTTTGCTGTTTGCATAGGCGCTGGTTATCATCAGTGTAATATTATGAAGCAAATAGATAGCCGTCAGCAGAAAAAAGCTAAACCCAATGCCGTCAAACATAATGACAACTGGCCATGCAATTAACATAATAACAAGCATGGCATCCCAGGATCTTGCCTTTGCCTGACTTTGGATTTTGTAATAGCGTTCATCATAGCGATAATTTTTCTTTCCAATATGACGCTGAAAGAAAAAGAGGCCGATCAAAAATACATAATTACCTAAGAGTATCAGAACTACATAAGGATCATCCAAAAAAGATTGACTAAACATTCTCCTCCCCCTCGAAAACAAATAATTCTTCAATCGAACAGCCAAACACTTGCGAAAGTTTATGTGCCAGAACAAGCGAAGGTTTGTATTTGCCCTTTTCCAGCGAAATGATCGTTTGCCTGGATACCTTCAACTTTTGTGAAAGCTCATCCTGTGTCATATTCATCGCCGTTCGCTTTTCCCGAATGAACGTTTTCATTTTTATCTCCTACTTTTTGTGAAGTAAAGTCAACTTTACAAAGAGTATACATGAGATCATTCCCTTTGTAAAGCCTACTTTACAAACTTTTTTTATTTTGATAGCAGGATTTTACTTCGTTTTATCGAATACTATAATGTAGTGCATTCAGGAGGTAATTCAAAAATGAGGACTTACGTATTAACCGTGTTTGCCAAAAACGGTGATAAACTGCTTGATGAATCTTTCACGGCAGAAAACGATAATGAAGCAAAAAAAGTTGGAGAAGCACGACTTGCTGAAGAAGGCTACAGCGAGCATACCCACCGCTGTGTGTCACCAGAAGCAAAACTGATTTTGTTTCACCGGTAGCACTAAAAAGGGGGGGATGGTCATTATGTTAAATGAAGACCCCTCCCTTTTTAGGGACCCCGTTAATTCCAATCATATTACCTGACCACAAATATGTAGGCAGGATTTCCGATTGGCCATTCTTCTTTTCACTTATAAAACCACTCGATTAATAAAAAATTAATACGATGCTAAAACTATTACAACCATATGCTTTTAACTCTAAAAAGAACGACCACTTCAAGTCGTCCTTCTATCTCACTTCCCGGAGAACACCGGCTTCCTTTTTTCCAAAAATGCTTGTACCCCTTCTTTGTGATCGCCTGTATTGCGCAGCTCCCATTGTGTCTTCTGCTCTTCCTGTAAATAATAGTGGAGTGTATCTTTTTGTTTGGTATGATACATCATTTTGGTTTTGATCATCGCAACGAGTGGGGTGGTTAACAGTTTTTGCCCCAAATTTGTTGCGTAATCTACCACTTTTTCCTCAGTAATCATATCGACCAATCCCATTGCCTTCGCTTCCTGCCCTTGTACTTGCTTCAATCCCCAGGTGAATTGCTTGGCCTTATGTGTGCCAAGACGTTCCTGCAACAGAAAATGTCCACCGCCATCAGGGGCCAATCCAATGCCGATAAACAGCATTCCTAATTTAGCTTCACTTTGTGCTACAACATAATCTGCCGTTAATGCCAAGCTTAATCCTAACCCAGCAGCAGATCCTTGGATAGCGGAAATAACAATTTTAGGCATCATATACAATTCCATCGCAATTTTTGCAATTGTATTCATGACATCATCAAAAAACTCCTTGTTGGCAAAATCCTTCATCATCGAAATATCTCCGCCAGCACAAAAAGCATTGCCCATTCCAGCCAGCACGACAACATGATCATCGCTTTTTTCTGTTTCTTCCACCACTTTGAGTAACTCTTCAAGCATCTCTTTATTGAGTGCATTGTAGCGTTCAGGCCGATTTAAATAAATAAAGGATATTCCGTCAACGCTTTCATGAAAAACAGTGCTCATGATAACCCCACCTTTTTATTCTTCCATCTTTCTATACATATTCGCGGTTCTTGCATTAAATCCTGCATGGCAAGAAAAACTGGGCAGCACCATCTTGTCTAATGTTTTTTTTGAATCGTTGTGAGTGCAAACATCAACAGTGAATTACGAAACATCGGCAGTGCATATCCGAACATCGACAGTGAATCACAAAACATCCACAGTACATGCGCGAACATCAACAGTGAATCACGAAACATCCACAGTACATTTGCTAACATCGATAGTGAATCGTGAAACATCGGCAGTGATGTAGGAGGAGTAATGTTATCTTTTCATAAAAAAGGACCCGCAAAATGCAGGTCCTATCATATGTATTATTTTATTCTCCTTGCTGAGCAGGATCACCATAAAGTTCTTCTAACGGTTTCGTGATAATCCGGCTAACATCGTTAATAACCAGATTCAACCGCTGCTCCTGTTCCATTAATTTGGAAATATCACCATGCTGCTGCACAAGTTCAACAACTTTCCGTGCTTGCTCAACCTCTTCTTCTGAAATTTCCTCACCTTGCATTTGCTTTTCTTGAAGTTCCATCTGTGTGTTACGAAAATTATCAAACATTTGCTTGGCCGATGCATCATTCATTACTACTTCGTAAGCTTCTTTCAAATCGTTGAATTCATCGCTTTCCCGAATCGCTTTTTCCAAATCGTAAGCACTATCGTAAATATTAGGCAATGTGCTTCCTCCTTTATTTTTTACTAAAACAACTATAACAGACGAATAACCTCATGTATACCATTTCAAGGAATTGTATAAATTTATGCAATCCTTTTCCCCTATTAATGCTATAATAAAAACAAACATACCATCATTGCAAAAGAGGATTTTTTATGATTAAAAAATTACAAGCTATCTTCCCGTCTCTCACTGCCTTAGCAGATGCAAACCATGTTGATAAAAACACATATAAGTGGTTTATTACCGCTGAAAATGAGGTTATTGGCATTAAAAAGCATGAATTAACCGAAAAAAATACGTTGCTGTTATCCGCTTTTTTAACACCTTATAAAACTTGGCTGCCACAGAAGACGTTGAAGGAGCAGCAATGGACACAGATTATCGAAAATAATGAACCCCCGGATGATAGTAAAAATATAAATGCGTACAGATTTATTTACTTCTGCTTTCCCCTGAACAAACTGGAGCCAAGTGCTTTCAAAGAAGCGATTCATGCGATTTTTACACGAGAAGTGCCGATTTTGTGGGAAAATGAACATTCCGGAATTATCATTGAGGAAAAACCTGAAACTATTTCCTATGAACAAATTGTCGAAGTGCTGATGAGTGATTTATACGTAAAAATTAACTTTTATGTTGGGTCATACTGTTCTGACCTAAGAATGGCAAGGCAATATTACCAAACTGTCCTGACAGATGGCAAAATTGTATTAGAACAAACTGGAAAGGCCGTCGTTTCCTGTATTGATGCAATTCCATACTTATTTATAGATCGAACAGACCATGACTTTCTCGTAAACATCCCGGAAATTGTCTTAAAAGAGGTCATCGATGACGATCAATTATTACAGACAATTGAAACATTTATCCACTGCAATTTAAATATCTCGATCACGGCCAAGAAATTATACCTGCACCGGAACAGCTTGCAATACCGTGTTGACAAATTTATTGAAAAAACCGGAATCGATATCCGGCAATTTCATCAGGCTATGACAGTACAGCTTGCGTTGCTTGCTAAAAAATACATGGACTAGCAAGCATGCACAAAACCCTTGTAAATCTTTGTGCATGTTTACCGTTTTCTTTTAGGCAGCCATTGTATACAATAATATTAAAAGGGCTTACATTGGGGGAATAAAAATGGCTGAGTTACGTTTAGAACATATTCAAAAATCATATGACAAAAAGACAACTGCGGTAGATGACTTTAATCTACATATACAGGATAAGGAATTTATCGTTTTTGTCGGTCCATCAGGCTGTGGAAAATCTACAACATTACGGATGATTGCCGGACTGGAGGAAATCACAGGCGGAGAATTATACATTGATGACAAGAAAATGAACGATGTTGCACCAAAAGACCGTGACATCGCGATGGTTTTCCAAAATTACGCATTATATCCACACATGAACGTCTATGATAATATGGCATTTGGCTTGAAGCTGCGCAAATTTAAAAAGGACGAAATTAAACAGCGCGTGGATAACGCTGCTCGAATTTTAGGTCTGGAAGCTTATTTGGATCGGAAACCAAAAGCACTATCTGGTGGTCAACGGCAGCGTGTTGCGTTAGGTCGTGCGATTGTCCGGGATGCGAAAGTGTTTTTAATGGACGAACCATTATCCAACCTGGACGCGAAGCTTCGCGTGCAAATGCGTGCCGAAATTCAAAAACTGCACCAGCGACTGCAAACGACAACAATCTATGTTACCCATGACCAAACAGAGGCTATGACAATGGCGACAAGGCTTGTTGTCATGAAAGACGGCATTATCCAGCAGGTTGGTGCACCAAAAGATGTCTATGACAACCCGGAAAATATGTTTGTTGGCGGATTTATCGGATCTCCATCAATGAACTTCCTTACTGGCAAGCTGAAAGACGGATTATTTGAATTAGGAGATGTAAAAATTAAAGTTCCGGAGGGTAAAATGAAGATCCTGCGTGAACAAGGCTTTACGAATAAAGATATTGTATTAGGAATTCGCCCGGAAGATATTCATGATGAACCAGTATTTATTGATGCCACACCAGATACGAAAATTACAGCAACGATTGATGTTGCTGAACTAATGGGGGCAGAATCATACCTGTACTCGAAAGTTGGGGAACAGGACTTCATTGCCCGTGTTGATTCCCGTTCAGACATAAATGGCGGCGAACGAATCGATTTAGCGTTTGATATGAATAAAGTGCACTTCTTTGACCCGGAAACAGAACTGCGAATCCGCTAATTGCCGATTTCCGGGTGAAAAACGCTCACCAAAAGCAGAGTTTCTATTGCTATCAAAAATTTCATGTATAGTTTCCTGATTTCCAGTAAATAATACCACCAAAATTATAGAGGGATGCCGTAATTGACATCCCTCTTATGATAGTGAGCTTTTTACTCACCGCAGCCATCATTATTGTGGTTGTTGTCCTTGCATTTGTTGTTGTGCAGCTGTTACAAGACGTTTTGTGATTTCTCCACCAACGGAACCGTTAGCACGAGAAGTAGTATCAGCGCCTAAGTTAACACCAAATTCCTGAGCAATTTCTGTTTTCATTTGGTCAAGTGCTTGTTGTACGCCAGGTACAACTAATTGGTTTGAATTGTTGTTGTTAGCCATGTCTTTCACCTCCTGTAACCATATTGTCTGCACTTCTACAAAACTTATCACAGATTTTCACTGGTAAATTGTGCTTGCAATTTGAGTAACTATCGGAGTATAGACAGGCTCATTTTGTATTCAACAGAGAAAGCCCATCCAATTCAAACTCGGATGAGCTTTTTATAATAGTCAAAAACGGATTCCCTTTGGAGAAATCGGCTGCTACTTACCGATCAGCTGATCTCCAACTTCTACTTAGGATGTGTCATTTCTTTCGGATTTACATATTGGTCAAATTCCTCTTCTGTTAACAATCCCAGTTTTACTGCTGTTTGCTTTAAAGTGGCATTATCACGGAATGCGGTTTTCGCTATTTTGGCTGCATTTTCATAGCCAATATGCGGATTCAATGCTGTAACAAGCATTAATGAGTCGGTTAAATAGTTATCAATTTGTTCTTGATTTGGTTCGATTCCTTGGGCGCAACGTTCATCAAAGGAAAGCATGCTGTCCGCTAATAGTTGACTTGACTGTAAAAAGTTGTATGCAATCACAGGCTTGAATACATTTAATTCAAAATTCCCTTGGCTTGCTGCAAAACCAATTGTTGCATCATTTCCCATTACTTGTACTGCAACCATTGTCACAGCTTCAGATTGGGTAGGATTTACTTTACCAGGCATAATAGAACTTCCCGGTTCATTAGCTGGAATCGTCAGTTCACCAATTCCACACCGTGGACCACTTGCCAGCCAGCGAACATCATTAGCAATTTTCATTAGATCGGCGGCCAATCCTTTTAACGCACCATGCGCGTAAACAGTCTCATCATGACTCGTTAATGCATGGAATTTGTTTGGTGCAGAAATAAAGTTTTTCCCTGTCACTTCATTAATAGCCGTACATACTTTTTCTGAAAAATCCGGGTGTGTATTAAGACCAGTACCGACCGCTGTTCCGCCAATTGCCAATTCCTTTAAATGATGCAAGCTTTCTGTAATCATTGTTTCTGATTTCTCAAGCATGCGGTGCCAGCCACTAATTTCCTGCCCTAACGTTAATGGAGTCGCATCCTGTAAGTGAGTCCGGCCAATTTTCACTATATCCTGAAATGCATCCATTTTTACTTTTAACGTATCTTTAAGTGCATGTAATGCCGGAAGTACAACATCTTCTAATTTTAACACCGCAGCAATATGCATAGCAGTTGGGTACGTATCATTTGAGCTTTGTGATTTATTTACATCATCATTCGGATGAAGTTTCAGTTCACTTCCCTGCTCGCCTAGCCACTTGTTTCCAACATGTGCGATTACTTCGTTTACATTCATGTTCGATTGGGTGCCACTTCCAGTTTGCCAAACGACTAATGGAAAATGCTCGTCCAGTTCGCCCGCAACAACAAGATCCGCTGCATAAGCGATTGCTTCCGCTTTTTGTTTCTCCATTAAGCCCAATTCACTGTTTGCCCTGGCAGCACTTTTCTTTAAAATCGCAAACGCCTGGACAATCTCGAGCGGCATTTTTTGACCGCCAATAGGAAAGTTTTGCTTACTCCGCTGCGTCTGTGCTCCCCAATATTTATCAGCAGGTACTTGAACCTCCCCTAGTGTATCTTTTTCAATACGATATTCCATAAGTGTAGCCTCCTATGTAAACCTTTTACTATCACCTTCTATTTTAGTATAGCACTTGTTACAAAACAATTTATTTGTAGAGGATGTTCAAAAAGTCCGGTAAAAATGACGCATCGAATTTCTTCCTTGGCGGAAGGGGATCTTCTGCTAAAACCGCCCACGACAATCGCCAACAGCAGAAGTCAGCACGTCCTGTGCAAGCCCGCTCCTCATGTACCTTTTTATGTACACTCCGGTGCTCAAAGCTACGCCGCCTCGAACTTCTCGGTCCTTTTTATCCTCCTTTTTGACCACGCATTTGTAACGAAAATCTGAACGATGCTGAATTGGCACAAAATTGTCCAAGCTTTTTTTACCAATTTGCTTGATATGTCTTTTATAATATAACTAACCACACACAACATCGAAGTCTTAAGAAAAGCGCAAGCGCCCGTTTAGCAACGTACAAACTGGAGCACTCCGCAATGAGATAAAGGAAACACGGTGAGCTGGAAGCGAACCGATGTTGACTTATCGTAGTGAAGGAGTGTGAAGTTTGCTAGTTGCTGGGCGCTGGAGCTAGACATGGCCAACTCTGACGCAATCAGAATAGAGCCTAAATTTTTATACTTTCTTTACCGATCAAAAAATCGAGGGGGGGAATTTCGATGCCGAATACTTGGACACACATATTGTTTTGTGAAGATGTTGTCGATTCAATTGAAAATCCAACTCCATTTTCAAACGATGAGGCATATATGAAGCTTGGTGCACAAGGTCCGGATCCATTTTTTTACTATAATTTTTGGCCATGGATCAAGGAAGAATCGGTACATGATATCGGCATGGCTTTACACACAAAACATTGTGGCGATTTTTTAATGGATTTGATTAGCTCAGCTAAAGTGATGAAATCTCATGTACAGGCTTATGTGTTCGGATTTGTCACCCATCACATTTTGGACAGAAATACACATCCATATATCCATTACCGGGCAGGTTATAAAGGGAACGATCACCAGCGGCTGGAAATATTGATTGACACATTAATGATGGAAAAATATCATCATTTAAAAACATGGAAAGCACCCGTGTATAAAGAAATTGATGTTGGGCATTCATTAGACAAGGACATTGTGGAGCTGCTTGATAAGACAATTCGTGCGTACTACCCGGTTGTAAAACAAGTAACCGGAAATTATATTCAAAAGTCCTATAGAGATATGAAATTGGCGTTAAAGTTATTGGCGGATCCTTATGGCTGGAAAAATGCACTATTTAAATCACTTGTCTCAGCCTACTCCCATCAGCCAGTTAAAACGGATACAGACTATTTGAATTTAAACGGAACAACATGGCGCCATCCTGCCACAAATGATCCCAGTACCAAAACGTTTATTGACCTTTATGAGCAAGGACGTGCAGAAGGGGTGGAAATAATGACTTTAATCGTCAGTTACTGGCAGGATCGTAATATAGATACAAAACAAAAGATTGCCGATTTAATCGGTAACATCTCTTATGATACCGGTAAAGCTCTATCATTAAACTTGGAAAACAAATATAGTGACCCAATCGTGTAATGACAAAGCGCGCATAGAAATAGCCGGTTACCATGTCATATAACCGGCTGTTCGCGTCATCTTACCTTGGTTTTACCTCCACTTTTTCTACAGGAGTTGTATGCCTCCCGAGCCTCTTCAACGCCTTTTTCGATATTCACAAATCGTAACAGGATAATTCCTACAATAAAGAAGAAAACAAGTGAAACAATTGCCAGTCTGCTTGAACCTGTCAGCTGACCGACCAGCCCAAATAAAAACGGACCGAAAATCGCAGCAAATTTTGATGAGATCCCGTAAAATCCGAAGAACTCCGCATGTTTATCCTCCGGTACCATGCGACCGTAAATCGATCTGCTTAATGACTGGGCACCACCTTGGACGATTCCTACACAAATCGCCAGTAAGTAAAAATGCAGTGCGGATGACATAAAGTAACCGAGGATGACAATCCCCATATACGCGTACAGTGTAATATATAATGCCTTTTTAGCGGTAATTTTTTTCGCCAGCCAGCCAAAGAAAAAGGTACAGGGAATGCCGACAAATTGAGTAATTAACAATGCTGCAATTAATGCATTGGCATCAATCCCGATATCCCGCCCGTAAATTGTCGCCATTTTGATGATCGTTGAGATACCATCATTGTACATCCAGAAAGCCAACAAAAAGATTAATAAGTGCTTATACTGTTTAATCTCTCTAAACGTTGAGGTAACCCTGGCAAAGCCAATTTTCATATAGGATTGATTACGTTTAACGGCAGTCTTTTTCTCTTCTCGAATATTTTTAAAAAGCGGCAAGGAAAAAATAAACCACCAGACCCCAACCGTAGCAAACGACACCTGGCTTGCGACGGTTGCATTTGGCATTCCGAACCATTGATATTTTAAAATCATCAGAATATTAATCGCGAGCAGGACTCCCCCGCCTATGTAGCCAACTGCAAATCCACCTGACGATACTTTATCAATATCCTCTTCATCGGCAATTTCCAGTAAAAATGCATCATAAAAAATATTAGCGCTTGAAAACCCGATCGTGCCGACAATTAATAGGATAGATGCAAACAGGTAGTCGCCTTCTCCAACAAAGGCAAGCAAAACACTTGCAATAATCCCCATATAAGCAAAAAAACGTAAAAATTTTTTCTTAGCTGCTGAATAGTCACTAATTGCCCCTAAAAACGGAGCCAGCACCGCGACAATTAAGACAGCGATCGACTGGGAGTACCCCCAATAGCTCGTCGCCAGCGATTCCTTAAGTCCGACGGCTGCGACATCGTAATAAAACACTGGTAATACGGCAGCCATAATGGTTGTGGCAAAAGCTGAATTACCGAAGTCATACAGCATCCAGCTAATTACTGTTTTTTTATTTTTCATCTGATTCGAAACACCTCTCTTCTATACCAGCATATCAGAAAGGACAACGAAATAGGACAATATTTTAAAAAATTTTATCCATGACAAAAGTACTATATTCACTATATTTGCTTTAAAAAAAGCCCCACCTACCTCAGGTGAAGCTAATTTACTCAAATCTATTCCCAAATAAAATGCTTATATTCTTCACTTAACTTTATAAATTCCGTTTTATTTCCTTCATCAATCGATTTGTTGATAGCAGCTTCCAATTGTGCTTTATTCCAGTTAAAACATAATTCATCGAGTAATAACCTGGACGATAGCTTCAATTCATACGGGATTTCCCGTTTAGCATGCAGAAGGTTGCCATCATATCGATAATAGCGGTAGACTACTTTCTGTTTTTTCATGGAACACAGCCCCTTTGTTCCTTTTTTCTATTATCCCAAATTTTGTGAATAATTTCAAGTAAAAAGATGCAAGTTTCTAGAGGATAAAGTCCAAACTTTATTCAGGGTGGTTTTCGATGCACTGGACGTTACAACAGGGCAGGCGTACTTAGCCTGCCTGCTCCACTAAACGTTAGTGGAACCAATCGGAACTTTACGATGCTGGACCCCCTTATCTTCCTCTATTCTTTTGCACATTTGAAGAGGGATATCGTACTGCGTTTTTCGGAAATTCTTATTCTTTCTACATTCTTTTGCAGACTTAGAAATGCCGTTAAAGCGGGGTAAACTCGAGTTCCATTACCAAATCTTATCCTGGAGAAAGATTTCTATTCGAACTCTGTCACCAGATAAATATCCTTTTTCAAATCTTTACTACATGAAACTTACTTTACATGAATCAATACATATAACCAGGCGCTTGAATGTTTCTCTAGACCCAACACATACTACTTTGATAGACTGTTTAAGAAATATAGATGCTAACAAAGTAACATACTCAAGACGGAGGAAATTGTTAATGAATCATGCAAACGACCTCAAAAAAGGAGAAAAAGGAGCCTGGATAAGTATTGCCGCCTACCTTTTTTTAGCTGTAACAAAATTAGTCATTGCTTCCATCGGCCAATCAGAAGCGTTACGTGCTGATGGATTAAATAATTCAACTGATGTGATCGCCTCCATTGCTGTTCTTGTTGGGTTAAAAATCTCCCGAAAGCCTCCTGATGAAGATCACCATTATGGACATTACCGTGCTGAAACAATTGCATCATTATTCGCCGCATTTATCATGATGACAGTCGGCCTGCAAGTTATTTTTGATACATGCAAAAAAATGATTTACGGCCATACCGTACAGCCTGATATGCTAACAGCCTGGACAGCAATTGGGGCTGCGATTATTATGTTTCTCGTTTATCGTTATAATGCCAAGCTTGCTAAGAAAGTTCAAAGCAGCTCCCTTCATGCGGCGGCACAGGATAACCGATCTGATGCACTCGTTAGTATTGGAGCTTTTATCGGTATCATTGGAGCACAATTCGGTTTATTCTGGCTGGATCCGCTGGCAGGTTTTCTTGTAGGTATTATTATCTGTAAAACGGCTTGGGAAATTTTCAAGGATTCTACACTAACACTTACCGATGGCTTTGATGAAAAACAATTGATGAAAGTAAAGGCAAGTATTGCGAAAGTTGCTGAGGTGAAAGAAGTTTACGATGTTAAAGGCCGGATTCACGGAAATCAAGCTTTTATAGACATCACAATTTTGGTCGACCCAAATCTTAACGTAAAGGAAAGCCATGATATAACTGAGCGGATTGAACGATTTTTAGCCGAAAAACATAACATTTCATACGCCCATATCCATATTGAGCCATATCCAAAAAAACATGATTAGAGCATACCGGTTTTCTTTTTTGTGAGAGAACCAGTATGCTTATTTCGTTTTGTTCATAAGATTAGAAACTTCGTGCCTAAAACAGGAACTTTCCATAATACGTATTTTTAGCATCAAGCTTTATTCCAGCTTGCCAGCAGTTGTTCAATACTTTCCCAGCCATATGCCGTTTCCTGGTAAGTTCCTTCACCAATTGTCGTTTTCTCCTCGCCAACAGGTTTTGCATCATATCGCTTATAAAACCTGCTTGAAGGATTCTGTGTTAGTACCCAAACAAGCAGTGATTGATAGCCATGTTCCTTCATTTCTTCGGCAAAGGCTCGTAACAGCATCGCACCTAACCCTTTACGCTGATATTCAGGCAATAAATAAATCGTATAAATCTCACTATCATAATTAAACCGTTTCGTTCGTTCTGGTCCGCCCGAAACGAAACCCACTGTTTTTCCATCAGTCTGTATAACAAACGTACATTGTTCCTTTTTCTGCATTCGTAATACCGCTTCCCATAATGTTTTGCGATTTTCGTATGTAATATTGGATAAATCCTTCTCATCAACCAAATCAGTATACGTATTCTTCCAGCTTGTAACATGAATATTCGCAATTGCCTCTGCATCAGCATAACTCGCTCTTCTAATTGAAAACATATACTTTCGCCCCCTGCTGTTGTTCAACTTCTATTTCTCTATATAATGGCAAAAAGAAACACGGTAATAATTGCACCAATAACAACTAAAATAACGTTCAGTCCAATATATCCCAGTATAATTGCAACAACCCCGCCAATAATCCCCACGTGTGGTTCCCCGGCTTTGACTGACATAATTCCCGGAAAAATAAGTGCACCCAAGGCGGCATACGGAACAGCATTTAACCAGCGATTCGCCCAATCCGGAAAATGTACTTTATCGACAATATACGCCGGAATCATTCTTGGGATCATCGTTACTAGTGACATACCAATAATAATAGCAACAATCATGACTGATCCCCCTTTAGCAAATAAATCCCGCTTAACCCGCCTAAAACAGTCCCAAACACAATTGCCCAGCCATCACTCATGAACTGAGTACATATTGTATTAATTAGCATAGCAATAATGGCAATTAGCCCAACCTTTATTTCCTTTTTTACCGACGGGACCAAGAGACCGATAAACATCGCATATAAAGCGATTCCCATGCTTTGGCTAAGTTTTTCCGGGATGATTTCGCCAAGTACTCCACCTAAAAATGAGCCAAATACCCATGAAAAATAGGCCGTTACGATCAAAGCTGTATAAAAAAGTGCTCCTTTTTCCACTTTTGCTTCTTTCGGGTGTAACGATGACACAGCAAACGTTTCATCGGTCAACCCTAATGATAAAGGAACTTTCCAGTTTAGTCCAATGCCCCGTAATCGGTTCATAAATGATAGGCTCATTACAAAATGGCGGAAATTAAGTACGAATGTCGCTACAATAATTTCCACCGCCCCAGCCCCGACGGCGATCATGTTAGCTCCCATAAATTGACTAGCACCAGCGAATACAAGTACACTCATCATCGTTAATTCTACGAGTGACATCCCCGCACTTTTAGCTAATACACCATATGTAATTGCAATTGGCAAATAGCCAAGCATGATCGGAAAGCCAACCGCTATCCCTTTTTTAATCATATGTATTGCCTGTGACGTGTCTTTTTTCTCTATCGTGTTTGTCACCATCTTCTTGTGTCCCCCTGCTTAGAAAATTGAAGTTATTATAACTGATATTTTACACGTTAAAAAGTATTTGGTCTCAAAAAAAATATATTGACAGGCTGCATGTTTTAGATGTATATTCAAAATTAATACTTTACAGATGAATATTTATCCGTGAATGCGAAGTAAAATCTTTCTAAAGCAGTAATAGAGACAGAGCGTCTGGTGCAAGCTCTGGCAGGA
This sequence comes from Virgibacillus dakarensis, assembly GCF_900155625.1. Taxonomy (NCBI): domain Bacteria; kingdom Bacillati; phylum Bacillota; class Bacilli; order Caryophanales; family Bacillaceae; genus Virgibacillus; species Virgibacillus dakarensis. Next base: position 473,450 of record NZ_LT732553.1, on the reverse strand, counting down.
GGGATTTGAATTACACATTCAGGCTTAACGGATCTTTTTAGACAAGAGGATGATTTGCAACAGATCATCAATCAGGGTGGTACCGCGGAGACAAGCTTCGTCCCTATTTTGGGATGAAGCTTTTTCATAAGTAAAGAAAGTATAAAAATTCAGGCTCTATTCTGCTTACGTCCGAGTTGGCCATGTCCAGCTCCAGCGCCCAGCAACTAGCAAACTTCACACTCCTTCACTACGATAAGTCAACATCGGTTCGCTTCCAGCTCACCGTGTTTCCTTTATCTCATTGCGGAGTGCTCCAGTTTGTACGTTGCTAAACGGGCGCTTCCGCTTTTCTTATATTCATCAAAAGGTTCTAAACATTTAACTAACAAGGAGGTATTTCCATGTTTCCAGTCAGCCCCAAGCATAACCCGTCAATTGGGGAGTCCATTTTTTTCTTTATTGTTATCATCGGATTGATCAGTTATTTCATCATCAAACTTGAAACAGTACCACATGTTCCAATCATATTGGGTATCTTTTTTCTTGTAGCATACGGATTGATCAGACGTATTCCGTTTAAAGATCTTGAGGAGGGAATGATTTTTGGCGCCAAATCTGGAATGGGTGCAATCTTTTTATTTATATTAATTGGTGTATTAATTAGCAGTTGGATGATAAGTGGTACGATCCCCGCACTAATCGATACTGGTTTTCGTTTTGTTGGCGGGTCCTGGTTTTATGCTATTGTTTTTGCTATTACAGCAATCGTCGGCGTCTCACTTGGTAGTTCGCTTACAACGACTGCAACAATTGGTGTTGCTTTTATCGGTATGGCAAGTGCACTCGATGCCTCCCTCGCGATTACCGCCGGTGCAATTGTTTCGGGTGCATTTTTCGGCGATAAAATGTCACCATTATCCGATACAACAAATTTAGCGTCAACCATTGTCCAGGTAGATTTATTTGAACACATTAAACACATGAGCCTAACGACGATCCCGGCATTTATCATTACGTTTATTTTATTTGCTGTGCTATCACCAAACAGAGATGTCCCGGTACAAAATGTTACGGCATACCAGGATGCTTTAGCTTCAACAAATTTAATTCATTGGACATCATGGCTGCCGCTTGCTGTTTTAATTATTTGTACGATCTTTAAAACACCTGCGTTCATCGCCCTGGCGCTAAGCAGTTCGCTTGCAACATTGTTAGCAAGCTTAACGAACCATATCTCAGGATCAGAAATCTGGAATATATGGTTTAATGGTTTTACTGCGGAAACAGATTTTCAGCCGGTTAATGAATTGTTGACAAAAGGCGGCATCAATAGCATGCTGTTTACCGTTTCACTTGTAATTTTAGCATTGGGGTTTGGTGGATTATTATTTGTCACGGGCATCATTCCGTCGATTTTAAATACATTTAAGGAAAAACTGAAAAAAGTTCGTACTGTCATTATTTCGACCGCTGCAACGGCGATTGGGGTCAATGTTTTAATTGGCGAGCAGTATCTGTCCATTTTATTAACCGGGGAAACGTATAAAGGGATTTATCAAAAAGCCGGCCTTCCCAATAAAGTATTATCACGGACATTGGAAGATGCTGGTACAGTCATTAATCCGCTTGTACCATGGAGTGTCTGTGGCGTGTTTATTGCAGATGTACTTGGTGTACCGGTGCTAACGTATTTGCCGTTTGCTTTCTTTTGTCTACTGAGTCCAGTTATTACAGTTCTTTTTGGCGGGAGACGGATAAAGGGTTGATGCTTCCGTTCTCGGGTTGATGTTTTTGCCCTCGGGTCGATGGTCTTGCCCTAGGGTTGAATGCTCTCGCCCTTGGGTTAATGTTCTCACCCTCGGGGCGAATGCTCCTTCCCCCGAGTTGATGCTCTTACTCTAGGGTTGATGTTCTCACCCCTCGGGGCGAATGCAGCGATGTTCTCCCTAATGTGGCGCTAGTCTCCCCGTACAACAAGAAAATGCTGACGAGGTTCAGCAGCCTCAGTCAGCTTTTCATCAATTTATCAATTTATCAAGCTTCCGCAACCCTTCCAGCAACCTAGGAGAGGGCCGGCAATATAATGACTCCTCCATTACGTGAATTTTCCCTTGCCGAACAGCCTTCATCGTATCCCAGCCAGGACGCTTCATCACTAGTTCCGGGCGCATTTTTTCTTCCTTGACCCCCACCCACACCATACAAATGTGGTCTGGGTTCCGCTCTTTAACATCATCCCAGTCGGTTTGAAAACTCGCGACATCTTCTGTATCAAAAATATTGCGGGCACCGGCAAGCTGGCTGAGTTCAGTTAGCCAATTAACTTTCCCCGGAGTGAAGATCGGCTTTGGCCACCATTCCCAGTAAAGTTCAGGCCTATCATGGTTAAATTGAGGCCTCTCCTGGAAATAATTTATTTCATGACGGAAAGTCTCCGCTTTTTCAAGACCAAGTTCTGGAAGATTCAAGGCTTCCCCTACCGTTTGGATATCGCCCGCTATTTCCTCGAGTGAATTTGGATTTAGCGTAATATACGGGAGCCCTTGTTTCTTAAGTGCATCAATATTTTTTCCCATCCCCGGGACACTAAGGGATGCCAATACAAGATCAGGATCGAGTTCGGCGACTTTGTCCATGTTGATGGATAGATCAGGCCCCAATTTCGGAAGGTTGGACACTTCGTCAGGCCAATCCGAAAAATTATCAACACCGACTAATAGATCCGTCTTTCCTAAATAAGCAACAATTTCCGTGTTACTGGGGCAGATTGAGACGACACGCATTCCGCCACCTCCTCCGTATTTGGACAACAACATAGCTGATCTGTTCGTCCGTTTATGGTAGTGCTTCGGTTTTCACCAAGCTGTTCTGGTCACTCCAGCCGGCCAAGAGGTTGATGATCGTTTCTTATGCATCCTGTTCCGTCGTAATTAATGGGCCATCTTTTGTAATGACAATGGTATGCTCGTATTGTGCGGAACGTCCGCCGTCGACCGTTCGTGCAGTCCAGTTATTGCTATCCATTTTACTTTGCCAGGCACCTTCATTGATCATTGGCTCAATCGTAACTACCATGCCTTCTTTTAGTCGGAGCCCTTTATTTGGCAAACCAAAGTGCGGGATATGCGGATCTTCATGAATTGTTGGGCCAATGCCATGTCCCGTGAAGTCCCGCACAACGGAAAATCCTTCCCCTTCTGCATAGGTTTGAATCGCATGGCCAATATCACCGATACGGTTACCTGCTTGTGCTTGTTCAATCCCTATATAGAGTGCTGTCTTTGTAACATCCAATAGACGCTTGCCAACCTGATCAATGTTGCCGACCGGGTATGTCCATGCCGAATCCGCTAATCCGCCATTCAGATTTACAACAATATCGATGGTTACAATATCGCCATCGACTAATTTATCGTCACGCGGAAATCCATGGCAAATTTCATCGTTTACGGAAGCGCAAATCGCATACGGATAGCCATTGAACCCTTTTTGTTCCGGTGTTGCACCATGGCGGGCTAAAAATTTCTCGACAAATGTATCAATTTCCATCGTAGTAATTCCAGGCTTGATCATTTTCGCAATTTCTTTGTGGCATTGAACGAGTAAATCCCCGGACTTTTGCATCATTTCAATTTCGCGTTTACTTTTTCTTGTGATCATAACTTTCTTCCTTTCAAACAATTATCTGTATTATACCATTCTGTGATATGGTCTTTGATCATGTGCATAATGATTTACTAAATGCAGGCATTGGAATTCCTGATGTTTTTATGCACCCTAAAGTGTAACATAAATTCTCAATAAATTAAGCATAGATGAATCGAATCGAGGCGAACTCAAGCAGACGATAAAGCGAAACTTCATTCAGAGGAGGGGTCCGACGCACAAGACGTGCTAGTGAAGGCGAAGGCATGCGGACGTGACGGTTTTAGCCTGCCCTTCCTCCCCCACTGAATTAGCCTGAGGCCTACACGATGCGGTCACAAGACGAAGACATAAGGACGTGGCATTTTTAGTCTTCGTTCCTAAAATTGGAGAAGTACGGGCTGTTTATCCCCTCCTTCACATTTTGGTTTACTCAGGCTTAGAGGTAGGGGGTATTACAGCCCGTTAATGCGTGATAAATAATCTATCTCCTCCTTTTGCGGTAACTTTAAACAATGCCCTATCAACCGGCCATTAGCCGATCAAAATATCCATTTTTCACTTATTATCAACTTATAACATAAAAAGGAGAAGCCCATTTCTTTATTAGCCCTTCCATGTCAACACTTTATACATACATTGATAAAAAGGGGAGGTGAAGTTAGTGAGTGAGTATGCTGGAGGTGGAAGCGGCTTTGCACTCATCGTCGTGTTATTTATCCTCTTAATCATTGTAGGTGCCAGTGGCTTTGTTGGCGGCTACGGTGGTGGAGGCGGCTACGGCGGCTATGGCGGTGGCTATGGTGGCGGATTTGGTGGTGGTTGGTGGTAACCAATCACCTGAGATCATTTTTCATAAAGGAGGTGATCTTTCATGAGCTATGGCGGCGGAGGCTATGGTATGGGCTTTGCGTTAATCGTAGTATTGTTCATCCTGCTGATTATTGTTGGAGCAGGTGGATATGTTGGCGGAGGTTATTAATTGTTACGCCGATAAAGAACGTACTAGCGTAAAATTCATTGGATATAGCCTTTAAGTAGTTCTCAGATTTTACAGCTTTTCCATTCATCTTCTTGGACTTAACCAGCAGTCCATTTCTCCATTACCATCAAAAAAGCGAACCTCCGTTTTGTGGCGGAGGTTCGTTTTTTCATAAAGAGATAACCCATTCATATATTTTAAGTTCCTTTGCTTGCACTACTCGCAACCACTTCATACTGTTAACCGACTAAAAATAGTCCTTCACATTGTATATTTTTCCGTTTTCAATACTTTCTTCGTCCGTTAAAATATCTACCAATACTCCACCAACCGCCTCGGTATCCTTTAATAAATCCTTTTTCTTATAGTCGCGAAATGTATCTACTTCAATGAAATCATCTGCTGAACTTGCCCGGATTTTTTCCTGCATCTGTGTATCCATGATTCCTGGGTTAAATGCAATAACCTTGTTTCCGGTCTTTAACTCCTCCTGTTCAAGTGCAACTGCCTGTGTATACATATTGATGCTTGCTTTTGTGCTGCAGTAGGCACTCCAGCCAAAAACAGGCCTTTCTGCCGCACCCGATGTTATGGTGACGCCAATCATCCGCACATCCTGTTCAACTGCTGTTTGCAATAATGAGTTTATTAATACCATTGGTGCAATGGTATTAATCTGTACATGGTACTTGAGATCAGTGTTTTTAATGGATGTCGCCGGTGCAATTGGTTCAAGGACAGCTGCATTGTTTACTATATAAATCGATTCTGGTTCTTCTGCGAAAATTTGGCTGCTAACCCGTTCAACTGTCTCCTCTACCTCTCCAAGTTCTCCTAAATCACAACGATAATGCTGGTATACGACATTATTTTGCTGGGCGCAGGCTATTAACGACTTGTTATGGTTGCGGGAAATACCGATGACGTGAATCCCCGATTCCATAAATAATTTGGCAACTGACTCTCCCAAGCCTCTTGAGACCCCGGTTATCACTGCATATTTCATTTTATATCCCCCCGTTTCATGTAGCGTACTTAGCTATTTTTACCCTTTTCGATTGCAAAGAAAACAGCCAATTTTGAATTACCTTTCAATAACAATTGCTTGACTTCCCATTTGTTTCCATGCCTTTTCAAAACCTTGCTTATCTACCTTTTGGTTCTTCTGGCCGTATGGGTTATTTATATAGACATAGTCTTCATCAAAACCTGTCATGACTACACTATGCACACTATAGGTTACTTCTACTATTCCAGAAGGTGTTTCCCATGCTTCCCAGTCATTTACCGGAACGGAATTCACTGTCGTTATGACCCAGACTGGCATGCCTTCTGTAAGATACTTGTATAGGACATCAATTGGTTCACCTGTGATATCTGCCGTTTTTCCCCCAGCGTATTGTTCGGCAAGTTTTTTTACAGGTCCATGATAAACGGCCAACCCAGGCCCATCCTCCATATTTCCGACAAATCCATCATTGGGGTTTCCTTTCAATCCGTTTCCATATGCTAATGGGACGCGGTCGATTTTTTCAGCCAATTCATTTTTAGATACCTTAATACCATGATAATTTAATACCATTGCCAAACTGCTGACCTCGCACCCATTATACAAACGCGGTGGATCCATCTGATTAATGAGTGGTACATCCAGCGGTTTGATCCTTTTTGGCGCTGCTAATGTAATCGGTTTTTTATCCGTTAATTCACTATATTTCTTTGCTGTCGAACCAGCAGCATTTTCTGTAACTGCCTTTGCTTGGCATGCTGCTAGCAAAACAAGTATGATTAAAAAGTAACTTAACGGCTTATACATAAGTTTCATAGTGGAATTCTCCAACTCCCACTTTAATTAATAGATTAAAATATTTTGTCAGCCGGGTGATCCGCAAAATGCAAGGGGTTTCCCTTTGTTTAACCTCAAATACGCAATTTTCAAAACCTAACTTGACAAATTCCTGGCTTTATGGATAATCGGTTAAAAACCCCTTATTATTCCAATGGAAAATAGACTTTAAACTTACTTTTCCATACTCCCTGCATCAGCCAGCTTCCTTAACCTCCTATTAAGGGAAGCTGTATTCAGGATGTTCAAAAAGCCACCAAATGATAAGCGATGAGCACTAAAGTTGGCAATAGAGGATCTTCTGTTAAAACCTCCTACGTCCTGTGCATGCCCGGTTCCGGGAGCTGCGTGGCCTCGATCTTCAAGACTCAGATTCGGTGACTTTTTTAACACACACTATTACTCATTTATTTCTACCGTATTTCATCCCAGTAGTATGCTAATGTTTCCATTCCTTTTACAAAACTGTCTATTGGGAAACTCTCATTTGGGGAATGCAGGCGATCATCTGGTGTACCAAACCCTAATAGAACAATTGGAATATTGTAGATTGCCTCAATCCATTCCACGACGGGTATGGAGCCACCCATTCTGACGTAGACTGTATCCTTCCCAAATGCCTTTGTATAGCTTTTTGCAGCTTTTTGAATCAGTGGATGATTTGGCTCCACCTTGTAAGCTTTAGCCGAAAGCTTTTCCTTTTTTACATCGACAGTAACACCTGATGGCTTATTTTCTTGAACATGTTGTTCCAGTAGAGTTTGAATTTTTTCCGGATCCTGGCCAGGTACAAGACGACAGGTAATTTTCGCGGTGGCTGACGACGGGATGATGGTTTTCGTTCCTTCTCCTTGATATCCACCATAAATTCCGTTAACTTCAAAAGTTGGACGGCCCATTGTATGTTCTTTGGCTGTATAGCCTTTTTCTGAAACGGTCTCCGTTACGCCGGTTGATGCTTTGTAATCTTCACTCTCTACTTGTTTGATTAATTGCCGTTCACCGTCGTCAAGGGGCTCCACGTCATCATAGAAACCATCCACTGTGATGACTTCTTCTTCGTTTTTCATCGATGCTAAAATATGAGTTAAGGCCATGATTGGATTTCGCACTGCTCCACCATACATACCAGAGTGCAAATCATGATCAGGGCCATTTACCGTAAGTTCGATTCCGGTAAATCCTTTTAATCCATAGAGTATTGTCGGCCGATTTTCAGCAACCATCCCTGAATCCGAAATTACTGCAAAGTCAGCAGCAAACAATTCTTTGTTATCGTGAAGCGTACGATACAAATTCTCACTGCCGATCTCTTCCTCGCCCTCAATACAAACCTTGACATTTAATGGAAGTTTCCCCTCTGTCTTCATGTATGCTTCAAAAACGGCAAGCTGCATAAATACTTGGCCTTTGTCGTCACTGGATCCACGGGCATATAGACGACCATCCCGTATTTCTGGTTTAAACGGATCACTTTTCCATTGGTCAAGTGGATCAACCGGCTGCACATCATAATGGCCATAGAATAGAACAGTTGGTGCATCTGAACCCGCTTGCTTGTATTCTGCAAATACAAGCGGATGTCCGCCAGTTTCCCGCTGTTCTACATGCTCAAAGCCAATATCATTTAAATATGTCTCCAAAAAGCTTGCCGCTTCTCTGACGTCGTTTTTATGTACACTATCTGTGCTGACACTCGGAATCGACAAAAATTGGTTCAATTTTTCCAACAACTGATCATGATGTTCAGTTAGATAACTGATAACTTTTTCACTCATGTACTATTCCTCCAATGTTTTATATTTATTTTAGCATATCATATTTGAATAGATCTGCGCATATTGTTTGGATATGTGTGTGATTTTGTATGGATGCAATTGCTTTACATGTCAGATCAGTGGTCTCCTGCCACGATTCTGGATGATAACATCAACAAAAAAGGGATATTATCAACAATATTAGCAACATACGGAAAACCTCGATATTCCCGAGGTGAAGGACACCAGCCGCTGGGACTGGAGCTGGACATGGCCCCTCTCGACTATCCAGTTATCCACAGCGTATAAATTTATAGTTTCCCCACTAGCGTTGCAGGAAAATAAAATATAAAAGTCAAGAAATATATTTTATGTGAAATTTGGCAATAATGGCAATTTAACCTTTAAAAGTCATAAAAAAAGCCTTATAATTAGGGTATGGTAGTCCAGTCCAAATCCCTAACTATAAGGAGCTAACATGGACAATAATACCATAAAACATGTATTTAAGGAATACATTCATCCACTGGATACAAAAGTTATACAAAAAATGATTGACCATGCCCAAATCGATAAATATGTAAAAAAGCTTGGTGTACTCACGTTTATCAGAACTTTCATTTATGCTCAGCTGAAAGAATTAAAGAGTCTTGGGCGGATAAGCGATAATGTAAAACGCAAGAAAATGGTACAAAGACTTGTTGGCATAAAGCGTATTAGTAAATCTCAGCTTTCACGAAAGCTGGGTGAAATACCGCCTGAAATTTTTCAGGTTATCCTGCATCATCTGGTTCAAAAATTGCATCAAGAACTCGGTTCCAAGCAAGCAGATAAGGCACTTGGAAAGATACATTTAATCGATTCATCAACGATCTCGATGTGCCTTAGCCAATATGAATGGGCCGTTTTCCGAGAGACAAAAGCTGGAATAAAGCTACATACTTCCGTCAATTTTTGTGATGGTGTTTCTTATCCAAATGACGTGATTCTTACTCCTGCAAAGCCAGCAGATGTCACACAGTTAGACCCATTAATTTTGGGTAAAGATGCGCTTCACGTATTCGACCGCGGCTATTTCGACTTTGGCAAATTTGAGTATTATTGTGCAAACGGAATTCGATTTGTCACCAGAATTAAAGCAAATACGATCGTTCACGTGATAGAGGAACTACCTGTAGATCCATCCTCTGCAATCATTCGTGATGCGATGGTGAAAATCGGAAATATGAAACATCCTTTACATTTGGTAGAAACATTGGATAGTAAAGGCAACCTCATTTCGATTGTATGCAATGATGCAAAAGTGAGCGCGCAAGAAATTAGTGACCTCTACCGTACACGTTGGCAAATCGAATTGTTTTTCAAATGGATAAAGCAGCATTTGGTCTTGATAAAATTTTACGGACAAAGCGAAAATGCCGTATTCAACCAGATTTACATCGCGATGATTACATTCTGCTTAAATCTGTTAATGAAAAACAAATTAGGATATAAAGGTACATTACTGGAAATGTTCAATTGGGTAAGTGATTTTTGGTCTAAAAGTCTTTCGAGCTTCATAAAAGAACTTTTCAAAAAACCGGATCGAACATCCAACGGACGCCGAAAGATGCAGCATCAGCGAATATTTGAAGAAACCTTAGCACAATATGAATCAGGAGATGTTTTACATTTAGATGATCTAACGTACGATCCACTCGTTTAAATAACTAATGAATTCCAAAAAATGGATGAAGGACTACCTTTATAGCCCTATTATCTTTTTTTCTCTGATTCACGAAGAAGGTGAGACTGAATATTCTTTATAATTGATAAATGTAAATAAGTTACAAATCAAAATGGTTGACTAGATCTTTTATTTTTTATGCAACGCTAGTGTAGTTTCCCAGACAATAAAAAAACAGCCCAATCAGACTGCCTGTAATATTGTTTGTTTCAACGCTTCCTTCAAATCTTCAATTAATTCGTCGCTATTTCTGCATTCCAATTGACGGAAACCTTTTTAGTCAAAATCAGGGGTAAGAAACCCTCCCCTTATTCCACAAAAACCTGATGCCATTCCTTACGGTGTGCCAGCATCTCCTTTGCAATCTCTTTTGCACCATCCAAGCTGTGACTGGCAGCCCAACCACATTGAACCTCATTACATGCAGGAACTTCATCGGCTTCTAAGACATCCTGCAACGTTTTTTCAATCGTGTCAACTATCATATCATAATTATTATTGTTAAAGATCGATAAATAAAATCCTGTTTGACATCCCATTGGACCGATATCAAGTACATTATCCATATGGTTGCGAATGTTTTCTGCCATTAAATGTTCGAGTGAATGGAGACCAGGCATATCCATATGTTCCTTGTTCGGTTGTTTAAAACGAATATCGTATTTGTATACCTTATCACCATTTACACCCTCCGTTACCCCTACTAACCGAACATAAGGTGCCTTTACCTTCGTATGATCCAAGTTAAAGCTTTCTACATTCATTTTCTTTGTCATCGTTTTACGTCCCCTTCACATTTTTAACCGATAATTCATTTACTCGCCTAAATAATTTCCTTCAAATATTCTCTTTAAGTTCAAAACGCTCTTGTTTTTATATAACTTGACCGATTTATTAAAACTAGTAACAAACCAAGATTAGTGTGAATTATATGCGTTTAGCATAGCATAAATTGGCGGTTTTTTCAAAGAACTGTCAGGCTTGAGCATTAAAAAACGAGCACCCCGTTAGGATACCCGCTTTACACTTTGTGTACTTATTGGTTATTTTGTGGAAATACCCGTTCAATCATATTGCCAATCTGGTCGAAGAATCCTTCAATTGGTTCACCATTGTCTACATCATCTGCATAGTTATTGGCCAAATTTAGAAAATCAGGGTTTGTGGAAACATAAACATTATCGATATCGTTGTCAACCGACTTAACAATATCAGTGATTTTTTGTTTTACTTCATCGGTCAGTTCATCACCATTATTATTGTTATCATTGTTAACACCGTTGTTATTGTTGTTAGTATCATCCATTCCAATGTTGTTGTTGCCATTCATTCCATTGTTATTGTTCTTATTGTTATTATTGTTGTTGCCGTTTATTCCATTGCCATTATTGTTATTTCCATTATTGTTGTTCACATTACCGTTGTTGCGATTATTGTTATTTTCATCTAAGGCTGCTGCTACATATGCATTATTATCTGTTGTTAAAACATATGCCCGATCAATTCCATCTACCTCATCGGTTATTCTATCGGCAGCTTCTCGGGCAATCTCATATCGGTCGTTGTTGTTCTGGGCATTATTATCGTTAAGATTTCCCCGATCTCTGTCAGCATTTTCTGCGTTTCGTAAGTTTTGACCATTATTTCGATCATTTGCAGTGTTATTTCTGGTATTCTCAACATTACCGTCCGCGTTGTCATTGCCATTTGCCCCATTATCATTTCCATTGTTTCCACAAGCAGCAAGCATAAACATTGCTGCAAAACCAACTAAAAAAAGTTTCCATTTCATTGTGTAAATTCCTCCTTGCTGTTTTGTCGTTAGTATGTGTCAGCAAGGCAGGTTTATACCGATATCCTGATTTTGGCAAATACACCATTTTTGTTTCAGACAATATATATAAAAAGCGGAGAAACTACAAATAACCCTTGAATTATAAGGAGGGGAAAAATAATGGATATACCGGATTACGACAAAGCGTTATATTACTCACTGTGGGGACAATGGGACGATTTATTGGTTTTAATGGTGCGAACAAACGATGATATGCTTTCAAAAAAAATTCAAAACTTTTTACATGCCTATCATTATTCACTCGATCAAACAAAAATTCTTCAGTTGCATGATGAGCTGCTTTACTATATTGACCATGCCATGAAGCACGTGCCAACTGCTGTTATGGAGGTCTAATGCTAAAAGGAATGCACCACCTTTTCGGTGCATTCCCTTTTTATTTATTATGATAATAATTGCCATTCTCTTTTTCGTTATCTTGGTGGTTGTTTTTCCTATGTTTATTTTCACTCGGTTTGTGACTTTGTTTATGGTTATGCTCCTTAGTATGTTTTTCGTCCCAATTATCACGAGGGTGATATTCCTTGCGATTATCACTTTGCTTGTCCCGCCAATTTTGCTGATTGGGGTCATGATCCGTTTTCGAATGATGATTGCGATAATTCCTTTGGTTCTCTTTTTCGCTGTTATTTTCTTTATGCTTATGGTTACTGGTTGCTTTTCCATTTTTATCTTTTAATTTGCTGTGATCCTGCTGGTGATTGTTTTCTTCTGTTTGCTTTTTTCCTTTTTCTGACTCATCTTGCAAATTTTCTTTTGGCTTATCCTTATTATAAAAAGATCGAATAATAGCTTTTTCTTCATCATTTAATTTTTCCTTTTCCTCAACATGCTTTGGAAAATCCTTTTCCTCGAGCTTTTTGGCCATAACCTTATTCATTGACAAATCCTTTTCCCTGGCCGTCTTTCTGATTTCTTTCGGCACACGAAATGTGACAATTTCCCAATCGGTTTGATGGCCACTAAAATAGCTATCTAATGTATCCAACACAGAAACGTCACTATTCTCTCTGTAGCTGACACCAACCATGACGTTCTTGCCGTTTTTAATGAAACCCGACTTTTCACTGTTGTCCATAATAAGCGCAACCATTTCTTCCAGTGATTTATTTTTGTAATCGCTTAACTTCTCTACAAGAATTTTTGCATCATCGTTTAACGCTTTCACTGACCGGACATGTAACTGATCATCAATTTCCAATTCAACACTTGGATTAATGTCAACATTCACATAGGCATATGTTTTGCCGCTGCCTGCAATAAAATAAAAAGGAACTGCAAATAGCAGCAGCAAACAAGTAACAGCAATCACTCTAAAGGAATTTTTTACTTTCTCCTTGGGTCGAAAAAAGAATAAATAACGTTTGTTTGCCTCCAGTATTTCAAAGGCAACTTCTGTACCAATTCTAGCATCTCCAACAGGCTTTGCCTTCAGAAACAGGCCGCTTCCCGTCATAATTATCGTGTATTGGCGATGTTTTTCCATTACGATCCCTTTTTTCACTTACCCACCCCCTTAAGGTAGTCCTTAAGATACACAAAATCATTACTAAGCACAATGAATATTGCTAAAATATACTTCCGGTTGCGTTCCAGTGTTTTTTTACTGACACTTACTTTTTTCACTAAAGCTTTGATTGGGAGCTTTTTCTTGCGCTCAACAAACTCCTTTAATGCAGGATCATTAAACAGGATCCTCGCTGTATGAACCGCAGAATCTCTGGCATCCCTATGCTTGGGAGATATTTCAGTTAATTCAGATAATGTTAATTTATACATTTTTAGCTTCTCTTTAAATTCGGCAATTTCCTCCCTTCGATACAATGCCTCCTGTTCTTCCCGATAAATCTCCTTCACAGCAATTATTTCACTGGGGTTTTCCATTTGCTCTTCATCATAACTTTCATCCAATGAAGCTGCTATCGGTGTTTTTTGCACATAACGAATATAATCGATCACTTTCCGCTTTACGACCAGTTTGGCAAAGGATAAAAAGGAGCTCCCCCGCTCCGGAGAATAAGTTAAAATAGCCTCGTTAAATGCGGCTAAGCCAACGCTGAATTCATCATCCTTTTTCGGATCAATATACCGTTTGCACACTTCTGAAACACATTTGGCAATAAATGGCTGATAAGTCTTTAAAAGGTAATTTTGTGCATATTCATCCCCTGATTGGACTGAGGTTATCATTTCTTTAAGGGATTTTTCTTTTAATGACCGATTGCGAATCAACCTGAAACACCCCCAGCCATTATAAAATACGAGTTATGTTTTAACTTTTTGGGTGTATTTAGCAAGTATTTATCATTTAGCAATTTTATTATATCGTTCACGATGTATCCACCATCTTTATTTTAATTAATAAATAATCAGCTTACTCATCAATTTGAATTGACTTTCAGCATTGACCATATGCAGTCAATATACTTAATCCTACCGCAAGCGGACAAACCTTGCTATCACAGAATATTTACAGTTTGTTTAAATCTTGATTGCAAAAAGCAAAAGCAATGCTTGGGACTGTTTGAAGCTGGCCATGGTTAGGTAAGAATAACGCAGGGAACATCGACAGAAACATCTACGAAAACGGCTTTTGGAACGAAAAAAATAGCCTACAACCTGCTTCGGCCATAGGCAATTTATCGATGAACCGTCGAGCTAGAGATTTTTCATGATCTCTTTTCTTGATTCATACCCTATTTCCTGGCTGAACATATCTGTCGTACAATCTACATACAGATCTTCTTCCAGCCAATCTACTGACTGAATCATTTCCATCTTTATTAAATAGAGTTTGGTGGCGGGAACGTCGATTCCTTCGATAATGAGATAGCGAATTTTCCAGTATTCATCATCAAAAATGAAATCAACCACTGTACCGAGTCGGCCATCGTTAGCATGGGCTCGTATTCCAATTGACTCCGCCTCGCTGCGTAATTCATAGTCGTTGTTTTCGTGTAATGGATCCTGGTATACAGTTCTTTCGGCTTTCATGTCCGGCAGAGGGGTAAACGGCTGATCCTGCCCGCCCCAGAGCATGTTCCCCAGCCAATAGCGACTCCAACCGTAGTAACCAGCCAAGGTAAACTCAGTATCTCTAGTGATTGGTTCACCCTCATTGATGGATGGACTATTCCGAATCGTCTCCTTGTCCAAATTTACTTCTACCAGACCGTCTAACTCATTTACATGTTCAAACGATGCCGGTGATAAGAGAACTTTCCTTCCCGGCAGCCATTTTCTCGTATCAACAATGCAATAACGAATTGCCCATTTACGATCATCAAAATAAAGATCTTGCATTTTACCCATTTCCCCGTCTGTCGCATCAATTCGATAATTCTTTAATTCTGAACTGAAGTATAACATGGGAATACTACCTCCTGATTTTTGTGTTATAGGTAAATACCCCCTACAAATTTTCTCAAACAAAAAAGAGATGAAGCCGGTTTACCTCTTAAGTTGCTGATGCAAATAATCAATTGGTACGACCAGGCCAACTTTCCCGTAAGTTTCATGATCGAGCGTTGCAAATACTACACCAATCACACTACCTTGTTCATTGATAACCGGACTGCCGCTGTTCCCGCGGTAAACCGGCGCCTTGATCATGAGTACATTCTCTTCCCAATCATCCAAGCGTATATAATCAATGATGGTACCTTTATTCGCGATTCCATTAAACATGAGTGGGTTTCCAATAAAATAGATCGCCTCATCTGGCTGGAATACTGGCTGATCAGCTAATGTCAAATAGGGCAAGTCTTTATGTTTGCCGTCAATTTGGATCACTGCCAGATCAACCGATGGATATTTTCGGATAACGTTCCCCTCAAACAAACCATCATCGGGAAAAGCTACGGTAACAGCTTTCTCTCCTTCAATAACATGATAATTTGTTACAATTGTGCCAGTATTAGAAATCGCAAAACCAGTACCTTTACTGTCACCTGTTTCAACGACAACAACGGCTTTTTTATAGGCGCTGATATCATCCTGGGCTGATAATTTTGCCGATGTGATCAGAAAATTAATGGCGGGGATCGAAAAGGTTTTCGGAATTAAGGCTGCAACATTTATTAGCATTGCAACTACAATTAGCCAAAACGCCCACTTCGGAAATGAGCGCTTCGGTTTACTTTTCTCCTGCTGCGATCGCTCGACAGCTTTTTTACGTTCTTCTTCCACCAGCTCAATCAATTCTTCTTCATCTATTTCTTCATATAAATCATCATCAATCACGTCACGGGTCTTTCGTTCCTTATGGTCCATACGTCACCTCAGGTTATACAGCCTCTCTTGCCTTCCCTTGCTGCATTTGATACATCTGATGATACAGGCCTTTTTGTTTTATTAGCTCTTCATGATTCCCTTCTTCCATTATTTTACCATGTTCCAGCACAAAAATGGCATCTGCCTGCTGGATAGTTGATAAACGATGGGCAATCACAAGTGTAGTACGACCTTTTTTCAATACTTCCAACGCCATTTGGATAATATTCTCCGTTTCAGTATCAATGTTTGCGGTTGCTTCATCCAAAATCAGGATTGCTGGATCAAATGCAAGTGCACGGGCAAATGATAGCAATTGTCTTTCCCCTAGTGAAAACGCTGATCCACCTTCTGTTACCTTTTCATCATACTTATTTGGCAGTTTTTCAATGAAACGATCAGCACCAACCGCTTTCAAGGCAGCGATCGCCATTTCCCGGGTAATAGTCGGATCATTCATTGTGACGTTTGAAATAATCGTTCCCGAAAACAGAAATGGATCCTGTAACACTATCCCCATGTAGCTTCTGACCTGCTGCCGGGACCATTCGCTTGTTTTATGGCCATCAATGGTAATCGCACCCTTTTGTGGATCATAAAAACGGAATAACAAATTCATGATTGAACTTTTTCCCGATCCAGTATGGCCGACAAATGCAGCAGTTTGACCGGCACTTACCGAAAAAGACATATCATCGATAACATAATCCTTATCATTATAAGCAAATGAGACGTGATCAAATCGGATGTTCCCGCGATATTTCGCAATTTTTGCATCCCGTACATCTTCGCCGTTGCGGTCCATCAACTCAAATACACGGCTGCCCGCTACCCTCGCTTGCTCAATCAGTGGAAGCTGATTGACAATATCCTCAAGCGGTTCAAATAATCGGTTCAAATAGTCAACAAATGCGTATAAAACGCCAATCGATATAATGCTTCCAGGTTCCAGCGAAGCCGATCCAAAATACCATATAAAACCGACAAAAGCTAAATTGCGAAATACAGTAACAAGATTATAGGAAGTCAAAGCACTTAATTTAACCAGCTTGCGTTGATAGGTGAAATTACGCTCGTTTAATACCTCGAATTCTTCTTTTGTCTTTTTTTCACGACTAAACGCCTGAATAATCGGCATCCCTTGAATCGCCTCATTAATATTAGCGTTAATAGCACTAACGGTGGAACGAACGACTTTATTATATTTCGTACCAAAATGCTTATAAACCTTCATCCATCCATAGATCAACGGAATTAGCAGTAAACTGAATGCCGCCAATTTAACGTCCAGAACAAACAATGCAACGAAAATTCCTGCCATATAAATGACACTTGTTACGACAATCGATAATACCCGCTCATATAAATCACGGATCGCTTCCGTATCATTGGTAATCCGGGCGACAATTTTACCTGCAGGTTGATCTACATAATAATTGATCGGAATCCGCTGTGTATGGGCGAAAACATCATTACGCATTTTTTTCACGATTTGATTGGAAGCCTTTTGTAATAAAAACGTCTGGAAAAACTGGAAAAACGCCGCGATAACAAGTAATACTATATATAGTCCGAGCAAGAAAATAATCGGTCCCTGTTCTGGTTTAAAAAATGGATAAATCTCCGACAAAGAAAGCTTCTCCCCAGTAAATGTCCGTGTTTGGTCCGTTTGCTTAATCGTTATAGTATTCCCCTTAGCACTTCGTTTTCCGGACAGCGGGACATCCTCGTCGACAAAATAATAGTCATGGCCAACCTGCAAAATTGTTGCTGTTTCTCCTGATTGCTCATCATTTGTAATTCGGTCTGCTCGTTTATAAAAATCACGCTCATACGAAACTGTGTATTTGTCATTCTTGTTTTCAACTTGCCGCCAATTTCCTTCCACACCAAGAATATGGTCATCAATTACTGTTTTGGCAATTAAAGGTCCTGCCAGTTCAAGTGCAACAGCAATAACAAGACAAATCAAGCCGATAAAAATACCCTTTTTAAATTGTAATGCATAATTTAATAACCGTTTTTCTGTTGATTGTTTCATTAGGAGATCGCCTCCTCATCCTCTAGCTGCTGCAGCAGGTATTGTTCTTTATACCAGCCGCCTCGACTCATTAACTCCTCATGTGTTCCTTCTTCAACAATCTTTCCATCTTCAAGTACAACAATCTGATCCGCATGTGTGACAGCTGAAAGCCTGTGTGCTGCGATAAACGTTGTCTTATTTTGCCGTTCTTGCCGCAAATGCTCAATAATTTTCGCTTCGGTTTTCCCGTCGACTGCGGACAGCGAATCGTCCAAAATTAAAATTTCCGGGTCTTTGATAAATGCCCTGGCAAGTGCAACCCGTTGTTTTTGACCACCCGACAATGTCACACCACTTTCACCAACTTGGGTGTCCAGACCATTTGGCAGTTGTTTGATATCATCCAGAAAATGCGCCAAATCCATAACACGATAGATTTCCTCATCGGTGGCATCTGATTTCCCGAACCGGATATTTTCTCGAATTGTTTTAGAAAACATGATCTGGTCCTGTGGTACATAGCCAATCCAAGCTCGAATTTGCTCCAAACTAATTTCCTCAAGGTCAACATCGGACATTTTAATGCAGCCTACTAGACCTGGATACTGTCGAAGCATCAGTCTAAACAAGGTCGTTTTACCAGCGCCGGTTTTCCCGACAATCCCAATTGTCTCACCGCGTTTCACCTGCAAATTGATATGACTTAGTTGCTCTGTCGCTGTCTCCGGATAAGAAAAAACAACATCTTGAAACGTAATGGTATCTACCGTTTTCACCGTTTTCGGATTTTCACAGTTTTTTACGTCCGCTTCATAATCCAATGTCTCATTAACACGGTCTAATGACGCATTGCCACGCTGCAGAATATTAATGAGTTCACCAACCGCAAACATCGGCCAAATCAGCATTCCAAGATAAACATTAAACGTAACCAAATCACCGAGTGTTATTCCATTTTGAAACACAAGTAATGCGCCATACCCGATGCCAATTGTGTAGGATAGCCCGACAAGAATTTTCATGGTCGGTTCGAATAGTGCATCGATTTTAACCACTTCAATATTTTTCTGATAGACATCCTCCGTCATGTCATGGAAACGCTTCTCATCCTGTTTCTCTTGTACAAACGCCCGGATAACCCGGACACCGCGAATCGACTCCAATACATCGTTGTTCATTTCCCCGAAAGCAGCCTGCGCCTTCATGAATCGGGCATGAATCGCTGCACCATATTTATTCATCACTGCTGCCATAATTGGCAATGGAATCAGCGCAGCAAGGGTCAATTTCCAGCTGATCGTAAAGCCCATCATTGCCACGATCATTAACATGAATAAACTTGAATCCACAAGGGTCAGCACACCAAATCCTGCTGTTAACTGGATAGATCGTAAATCATTGGTAGCCCTGGCCATCAAGTCTCCCGTCCGATATTTTCCAAAAAAGGTTGGGGTCATCGCTAAGAAATGATCCATTAGCCTGCTTCTGGTCCAGCGTTCCAGAATAGCTGCTCCGCTAAACAGCGTGTAATCCCAAAGGAAGGAAATCGCATAATGAATAAAGATTAACAGCAAATACCCTGCTACCATCATTGTTAATAATTTTAATGTCAGTGTTTCAAACTGTATCTTATCAATTGCAAATCCAACCAATTTAGGAGGAAGCAAACCAATCGCACTTGCAATAATTAGTGCC
This sequence comes from Virgibacillus dakarensis, assembly GCF_900155625.1. Taxonomy (NCBI): domain Bacteria; kingdom Bacillati; phylum Bacillota; class Bacilli; order Caryophanales; family Bacillaceae; genus Virgibacillus; species Virgibacillus dakarensis. The sequence goes on along the minus strand of NZ_LT732553.1, from coordinate 453,667 downwards.
ACAATGGCAAATACATATCTTTTCCAGTAATGCTTAAAAAACCAATCAAGCTTCTTAAAAACCTGAAACATGTCAATCACCTGCTTTGTTCATAAAATCCAATAACGTTATATTGCTTTCAATAGCTTTTTACATTTTATCCCACCTCAAAAACAAAATAAAAGCACACGTCGCTATGACGCATGCTTTCCAAAAAGGGAATCCCCCCATTAATCGCAAAAAGGCCACAGACAGATGTGACCTTTATAAACAGATTTAGAATATGTATTACTAAAATACGTTTCCACTATCCGCGAAGGTCACACGATATATAAAATTAGGGTTCATTTGCTTTAACTGCAGTTGAAGCTGAAGTTGTATTTGCTTTTCCATAGCCGTGACCTCCTCTCATTTTTTGGTTCCCAATAATTATAGTATTAGCAAAATTTAAAGTCAATCTTTTTTTTAATTCTTTTCAAATATAGCTGAATTTAATCAAGCAGAACGTGCAGTGAAGGCTTGGTTAAATCAGCAGGTGCGTACATAAAAATGCTGGACACTGCTGACCATGACCAATCCTGCTACTGAATATATACCAACAAGAAGAGAACTCTTTAAAACGTCTTTCATCTGGTAGCGAAGGACAAATCACGGTGGTGGAGCCTGACTAATGTCACTCATGGAAGAGATGAATGCCCAAACTCGGTGGTGGAGCCTGACTAATGTCACTCATGGAAGGGATGAATGCCCAAACTCGGTGGTGGAGCCTGACTAATGTCACTCATAGAAGAGATGAATGCCCAAACTCGGTGGTGGAGGTAGTAAGAAGTTGCTCATCGATGTGATGAAGTCCCCAAATGCGTTCGGCAATCCAGTTAAAGATTCCATTATTTGCATTATGAAGAACTCAGGAGTCATCTTATAACGTCAGAACCCGGGTTTGACAACAAAGTTCCAAACTCAGTAATGTCATGGATTTAAGCTTCAACCTAATTATTGTAGTCCTAAATTGTGATTTTAAATAATGGTATGACAGGCTTTATAACGTCTTTTTTGGAACTATAAGCCATTATTAATATAATAAAAAAATAATTAAAAAAATTAACACCAAACTTGGGTTAGAAATCTAAATTTTATTCGTAATATGTCCATTGATGAACTCCTACAAATTATATACTTTCCTTACCAACAAAAAAGACACAGCCTGATATACACATCATCTGCGTCTTTTAAACTCCATGCCGCGCTTCCTTATCTGGTTTCATCTTAACTTTATTTGTTCCAATTGCTAATCCTTTTATTACTAAAGTGACCGTTTTTAAGTCCCCTCATAAGGTGGTGAATCATTCCAGTAAAGACGAATAACCATACGGCAATTGCAACAACTACCATGAATTTAGGTATAATCAACAGAAAGGACAATCCCAGTGCTTTGGAAAATTGAAATGTACTTGTAGTATACATCGCCAGCGGAAATGCCATACCCCAAAATTGCGGATCATAGGATAATGGATAGTGGTGAATACCATGTCGCCAGATTGCCAGGATAAAAAGCAACGGGATCCACCATGTGCCTGTTATCCAGAAAAATAACGTGAATCCTTTCAAAAACGGAATAATCTGGTTTAACAACGGCGACAGATCGGCATGTAAAATTAGTGTTGATCCAGCCAAAGTGGTAATCGCTACTGCTCCCATATTAATCCAGTAAGGGGGTGTCAGTGCCTCAAACTTGAACTCCACAAATGTAAACCTGTAGAAAATAAGTGTAATGATATTTAAATAGAGCATACACCCCAGGAAATACATAGCCAACGTAAAAAACAGAACGACCTGCTGCTTTTCCCCACCTATATATGGGGCAAGCAGTGTACCTAAAATGGAAACAGATTGTGTCGCAACCGATGCAATAAGCCAGGCGCCATTAATTCCTTCTGACATCGTCGGCTTGTTCTTTCTAATGGTGACAGCCGTAAAAAATGTGTACATAATGATGAACCACAAAATGATTGCCAGGATCCACAAAAATTTCGATATTGTATGAATATGTACTACGATAATTAATTGACTGCCAAACACGCATGTTCCAGCAACTAATGTAAAAAAACCAGGTCCGTTTAAATGGCTTGTTAAATCCTTGATCACTTTTGGGAAAAAATAGATAAGACGAGTTAAGGTTAATATCCACAATATTATATACGCAAGCACATTAATAAATACGAGAATCCAGGAGATTGTATGCATTTCAAGCAAGTGTGTCCCAATCGATAATGCCCCTGTTGCCATGACAAGCGCAAAATAGCCAGAAAAGAGATTCTCCGCTTTTTGTTTCAAAAAATGTATCAATATCTCCACCTCCCGTTTCAAAACATTCCTTTATTGCCTTATCAAGGTTATCATAGCGCCGTTTAAATAGGAAATCCTGCCGGAGCTTATTCATCCTTAATATCAACAACATGGCTATCTTTGAAACCAATAATTTTATAGGCACTACCTGTATACTAGTTTAAAATCATAAGACAAACTATGAAAAACATCATAACAAAGCTATATGACAACCTTTTGCCTTTACACTTCAGTGGAAGACACGTCAGGTTTATCTATTTTTAAACCTTTGACAGGTGACTGAAATACACAATGAGAAGAACTTGAAGAAAAACAGGATTGGAAAATGGGAAAATTAATTACGTCGACACCAGGCCTTGCATGAGCTGTGGAAGGGAAATAAGAATAACAAATAACAAAGACTATCGCTTATTAGAATGAAGAAAATCACTCTATTCCCAAGTGATTTTCCAGTTTATCAATGTATGAATTTTTTCTATTCAGTTCCAGCCTGGCCATTTTTTAAATGAAAATACTCTCTTTCCAGAATAGAAAAATAATACTGGTCAGTCCATTTATTTTGCCAAAACAGCTCTTCCCTAAAAATAGCTTCTCTTTCCATACCAATATGTTCCATCAAAGCTGCTGAACATATATTATTTGCATTGCACATGCCAACTACTTTATGTGCATCCAATTTTTCAAAAGCAAATTGTAATAAAAGTTTGGCCGCCTCGGTACCATAACCTTTTCCCCCATATTCAGGAAGTATTGCAAAACCAATTTCCCAGCTCTTTCTATATTCATTATCGCTCCATATTTGTGCTAAACCAATCGGAGTTTTACTTTCATCCGCTGCTAAAGTTACAATAAAATCGTAACTGCTTGGCTTTCCGTTTTCCTCGATCTTATGAATATATTCTTCGCGTACAACCTTTTCATCCGACTGTACGTATTCTTCAAAATACCACAAATTTTCATCACATTCTATTCTACAAATAAAATCCAAATCATCAATTGATATTTTTGACAGCAATAATCTTTCCCCAAAAAGCTCCATAACACTTCTCCTTTGATGTGTACCAATTCTTTAGCACCATATAGCTCCTAAAATCGTCTGTAAGCAATTATCCACAGTGGTGTCTTAAGGCGGAATCTGCTTTTTATTTTCTCCCTCTTAGCACCATAAAAAGAAAAATTCCAAATCACCATATGCGATTTTGGATCAAACGCTATACAAAATATCAATTTTCATTATAAACGATCGTACTTTATTTTAAAACTGCACACATTGCTTTCTGGAAAAAGCACCCCTGCCTAAATCTTCAAATGTAGGGGTGCTCTGTTATAAGTATCTACTCAAAAAATATAAATCCAGTACTGGAAAATTCCGGTGCCGTCACCACTGACTGCCGACCCTTGGTACCCGACCTCTGTTTTATGCTTTCCTTGTTCTGCTTCGGTAAACAACGTAATTTCTTCTCATATATCGGAGCGGCAAGCTAAATACATGGACAAGGCGAGTAAAAGGCCAGACAACGGCAATCCCGTAAAATGCTGTTATATGGACTTTAAACCAAACCGGCACCCCGGCCATTAATTCTGGCTGTACATGGAAGACGAACAATCCCCTAAGCCATGGTGCAATCGTCGTCCGGTAATCAAAGCCATTGGCATCAATATTCGCAAATGTTGCCGATAATCCGGACCCAATTACGAGCAAAAGAAAGAACAGAACCGCCCAGTCCCCTTTTGACGATGTCGCTTTAATCCGTTTTACTGTTAAACGGCGCCAGTAAAGTAGAATCAGCCCAATGAAAGCGGCAATTCCTGCTGGTATGCCGAATACTAATGCCACTGTATGGTATAAATGCTCTGAAATACCAAGAGAATTGTACAGGCCTACTGGTACAATCAGGCCAAGAAAATGACCACCAAAAACAATCAGTATCCCCCAATGAAATAATTGAACTCCAACACGAATGCTTTTTTTGTCCAAAAATTCACTGGACTTCGTGCTCCAGCCGAATTGATCACGCTGATACCGGTAAATGTGTCCGCCGATAAAAATAGTTAAGACGATATAGGGTAAAACTCCCCACCATACGAAATCAATCATGTCCTTCACCCCATCTCCCTACGCTGTTTTTACCAGACCATTGCTTTTCATTACCGAAAGCAATGCATCCAATACGTATACATAATCACTTTCCGCTTTTTGCAGCTGGGTACGGATTTCTTCAATATTTCCCATATACATTCCTAGAAGTTCCGTACTTACTGCAACACTGACATGCCCACAAAACTCAAGCATTAATGGTAAGTAGTCAGGCAGCTCTTTGTCCGATATTTCATAACCATTGGATGCATAAAATTTCTTGAGTTTTAGCAGTTCCAGACCGCGTTCCCGCTGTTCACCAAGTTTTAAATACGTTATATAAAGGTTCGTAATTTTTCCGAAGTCAAAGTACTCGATATAGTGATCGACCCATTCTTCATACGTTAGCTGCTGAACACGATTAATAAACGTCCCAAGCTGATTACGAACATCCTGATCCGTTAGCTCGTTGATAGCATCTTTTATTTCGGGGATTGCTTCCTTCGAACGATCCGGATATTGCAGGATAAAGGCGATTAATTGATAGCTTGTCTGTACTTCTCGTTCATTCATTTCTTCCATCCTCCCCAGCCCTATGATAAGACGCCACAGCTTCCTGGCCCGCCGGCAAAATCCAAACCACACGCTCCCTGCTCACTATAAGCATCTTCTGCCATTTCTTTATGACTTTTTGGAATGACGAAGCGGTCCGTATATTTAGCAATTGCCAGTAAGCGGAACATACTCTCAATTTCCGGTTCCGTTAAACCGAGCTGTTCAATTAAATCGGTATTAAAGCTTTTTCCGGTTTGCTTTGCCCGCATGTAATTCCGCATCACGGCCATTTTCTTCAGTACCACACGAATTTGTTCCGTATCCCCTGCCGTCAGCAGATTTGCCAGATATTCAATCGGAATCCGCATTTGATCAATCGCCGGGAAAATATCCTCCGTTTCTGCTGTCGATCCCTTTCCTTCAATTACATTCATAATTGGACTTAACGGCGGAATATACCAGACCATTGGCATGGTTCGATATTCTGGATGTAATGGTAAGGCAATCTCCCAATCCATGATCATTTTATAGATTGGTGACTGTTGTGCTGCCTCAATCCAATCTGCCGGAATTCCTTGCTTTTTCGCCTCAGCAATAATTTCCGGATCGTCCGGATCAAGGAAAATACCTAATTGCGCCCTATATAAATCTCGGTCATTTTCAACTGATGCCGCCTCTTTAACTCGATCGGCATCATAAAGCATGACACCGATATAACGAATCCTGCCGACACATGTTTCCGCACAAATGGTTGGCTGTCCGTTTTCGATTCTTGGGTAGCACAATGTACATTTTTCTGCCTTGTTTGTTTTCCAGTTAAAATATACTTTTTTGTACGGACAGGAGGTCACGCAATGACGCCAGCCGCGGCAGGCGTTTTGGTCTACCAGGACAATCCCGTCCTCATCACGCTTGTACATCGCACCAGACGGACATGCCGATACACATGCCGGGTTAATGCAATGTTCACAAATCCGAGGAAGATACATCATAAATACATCTTCAAATTCCGTTTTAATCGATTCTTCCATTTCAACAACATTCGGATCCCGAAGCCCTGTTACATGCGCCCCAGCAAGGTCATCATCCCAGTTTGGCCCCCATTCAATATCCATAAATTCATTAGTAATGGCGGATTTGGCACGGGCAACCGGCTGATGTTCTTTCTCTGGACTGTTTGTCAATGTTTCATAATCATATGTCCATGGTTCATAGTAATCTTCCAATTTTGGCTGGTAAGGGTTATAAAATAAATTTAATAGACGATTCGCTTTACTGCCGGACTTCAGACGCAGTTCGCCATTTTCCAGTTCCCAGCCGCCTCGGTATTTCTTCTGGTCTTCCCATTCTTTCGGATAACCAACACCAGGCCTTGTTTCCACATTATTAAAATACATATATTCTGCACCAGGGCGGTTGGTCCAGGTGTTTTTACATGTCACACTGCATGTATGACAACCGATACACTTATCCAAATTCATTACCATGCCAACTTGCGCTTTAATTTTCAAGCCAGTCAACCTCCTTCAATTTCCGAATGATTACGTTTAAGTCACGCTGATTTCCTGTTGTTCCATAGTAGTTGAAACCATAGCTTAATTGCGCATAGCCACCGATCATATGAGTTGGCTTGACATGAATCCGCGTTGGACTGTTATGGGTACCGCCACGGTTCTCTGTTAATTTTGTCCCCGGAACATGAATATGCCGATCTTGAGCATGGTGCATAAATGCAACACTCCTTGGAATCCGGTGTGAAACAACGGCACGAGCTACCACTACTCCATTCCGGTTAAAGCATTCAATCCACTCGTTATCTTTTACGTCAATTTCCTCTGCATCATCTTTGTTTAGCCACACTGTCGGTCCGCCTCTAAACAATGTGAGCATTGGCTGCGCATCGAAATACATACTATGGATTGACCATTTGTTATGTGGTGTTAAGTAGTTCAAAACAATTTCTTTTCCTTCCACTTTCGGCCGGTCAGCCCGAAATGGTGTATGATCCAAAATCGGTTTAAACGTTGCCATTCCCTCCCCAAATTCCAGCATCATTTCATGATCAAGATAATAGGACTGTCTGCCGGTTATCGTACGGAACGGAATCATCCGTTCAATATTCGTTGTAAATGGCGAATACCTTCTACCGCCTTTTTCTGACCCGCTGAATGCTGGTGAGGTAATAACCGTTTTCGGCTGTGCCGTTATTTGCGCAAATGTAAAGCATTCTTCAGTGCGTTCTTCTGCTAGGTCGGAAAGCTTGAGACTCGTTTGTTTTTCCAACGCTTTCCACGCTTTAACAGCCACTTTTCCGTTTGTTGTCGATGAAAGCATTAAGACAGCCTCACAGGCATCACGAGCTGAGGAAATATCCGGACAGCCATCTGCCACGCTTCCATCCTTCACTGTCCCGATTGTCTGTTTTACTTTTTCATACTCCTCTTTCATTTCCCAATTGATGCCTTTTGTGCCATACGGTTTTGAACCAATGTTTGGTCCAAGTGCCGTCAGCTTCCGGTAAATTTGCTTATAATCGTACTCCACAACATGAATTTGCGGCATTGTTTTCCCGGGAACTGGCTCACATTCTCCTTTCGACCAATCCTTGATTTCACCAAATGGTTGAGCCATTTCCTGTGGTGTATCGTGCAATAACGGTGTGGCAACCACCTCTTTAACTGGTTCTATATCAAGTTCTTCCGCTAACCGGGAAACTCCCTTAGCTAGCTCTTTAAAAATATCCCAGTCTGATTTCGATTCCCACGGTGATGCGATCGCTGGGTTAAACGGATGCACAAATGGATGCATGTCGGTACTGGATAAATCGTGTTTTTCATACCATGTTGCAGCAGGCAAGATTACATCGGAATATAAGGCTGTACCTGCCATCCGGAAATCAAGGTTGATTAACAAATCAAGCTTTCCTTCTGGAGTTTCATCGCGCCAGGTGATTTCTTCCGGACGTAAACTGTCATCATCTGAATTCAACAGGCCGTGTGTTGTTCCAAGCAGGTGTTTTAGAAAATATTCATGTCCCTTACCGGAACTCGAGATCAGGTTGGCCCGCCAGACAAACAAGTTGCGCGGAAAACTTTCTGGTGCATCGGGATCTTCAATGGCAAATTTCAGGTTGCGATTCTTCAGCTGCTCCGCTACATAGTTGCCGATTTCCTCCGGTGTTTCATACCCATTTGCAACTGCCTCTTTATAAATGTCTAAACCATTCCGGTCAAATGTCGGATACGATGGCAGCCAGCCGAGCCTTGCCGCTAATACATTATAGTCGGCATAATGCTCATACCGCGGTTTATCAACGGTTGCTGCTGTTAAATTACTTACTGGTATTTCTTCATATCGCCACTGTCCGGTCGCAAAGTAGAAAAATGATGTACCATTCTGCAGTTTTGCCGGCCCATGCCAGTCTTTAGCTGTTGCAACATTTGTCCAGCCTTCCGCCGGGCGCAGCTTTTCCTGCCCAACATAATGCGCCCAGCCGCCACCATTAACACCTTGAGCGCCGACCATAATAACCAGGTTGACAACGGCACGATAGATCGTATCAGAGTTATACCAGTGATTAATCCCGGCACCAACGATAATCATCGAGCGTCCACCCGTATCAATTGCGTTTTGGGCAAATTCACGGGCAATCTTCAAGACTAGCTCCCGTTTTACGCCAGTAATTTTTTCCTGCCATGCTGGCGTGAATGGTGTCTCATCATCATACGATTTAGCTGCTTCCCCACCAATACCACGGTCAATTCCGTAGTTGGCCAGCATTAAATCATAAACAGTCGTGACATACGTTGTCTCTCCATCGATTTCTACTGTTTTAACCGGAACAGCACGCTCCAGTACACTGCGTTTTTCAGCGTCGAAATATGGCATATTGACCGTTATTACGGAATCCTCCTGACCGAGAAAACTCAATGTCGGTTCAATCGCTTCTTCCGTATTTTCATCCACTAGCTGCAAATTCCATTTCCCTTTGTTATCCCAGCGAGCGCCCATCGTCCCTTGAGGAATCGCAAAATCGCTGGTTTCATGATTATACATTGCTGGTTTCCATTCACTGTTTTCCGATTTAATCCCTAAATCTTTCGCATGTAAGAACCGGTCGGCAACATAATTATCCTTACCCTTTTTCAGACGTACAACAAAGGGGAAGTCCGTATATTGTTTTGCATACGATTCGAAATACGGCTGCATATGCTGCTGGTAAAATTCATTTAAAATTACATGCCCCATTGCCATTGCAAGCGCACCATCCGTACCTTGCTTCACACTTAGCCAGTCGTCAGCAAATTTCGTTGACTCTGCATAATCAGGGCTAACTGAGACGACCTTGGTCCCTTTATAACGAGCTTCTACAAGAAAATGCGCATCGGGCGTTCTTGTTAGTGGAACATTCGAACCCCATGTCATAATGTAGCTTGAATTAAACCAATCCGAGCTTTCTGGAACATCGGTTTGATCACCCCAGATTTGTGGTGAAGCTGGTGGCAAATCTGCGTACCAGTCGTAAAAACTAAGCATCGGACCACCAATTAACGACATAAACCGGCTACCTGCAGCATGACTAATCATCGACATTGCCGGAATCGGTGAAAAACCGACATTGCGATCAGGACCATATTTTTTAATCGTATATAATGTCGATGCTGCGATCAGTGAAGTCACTTCATCCCAATCTGCCCGAATAAGTCCGCCTTTTCCGCGGGCACGTTTATACAAATTTGCCTTTTCCGGATCTTCCACAATACTTGCCCAGGCCTCAAGAGCATTCTTATTGGCTGCTAATGCGTCACGCCACAGCATCAGCAATTTTTTTCGTACGTATGGGTATTTGACCCGTAACGGACTGTAAATATACCAGGAAAAACTGGCACCACGCGGGCATCCGCGCGGCTCGAATTCTGGCATATCCGGGCCTGTTGTCGGATAATCCAGCTGCTGTCCTTCCCAGGTGACGATTCCATCCTTCACATAAATATTCCAGCTGCATGACCCTGTACAGTTCACACCATGTGTACTTCTGATCACTTTGTCGTGCTGCCATCTTCTTCGATATACATTTTCCCATTCCCGATTACCTTCTTGTAACTGGCTGTGGTTATCCGAATAGGTCTCTTTCGGTTTCATATACGTTAATCTCTTCCATAATGGAGAATGATTCTTTTTCACAAGGATTCCCTCCGAGTCTATAGATTCAACTTCGCTCTACGCATTCATTAAAACAGGCAACTGATGTGTCCAACTGTGAAAAACATCACATCTGGAACAAAAGTCACGAAATCGCCATTTTTCATTGACTATTTCGGCACAATTAATTCGAAGTTTTGACGTAAAGTACTGAAGATTTTCTGGATGTTGCTGAAGTCCCAGGTGAAAAGATGCTGAAGTTGTTCCGGAAGATGCTGAAGTCCAGTGAAAATGCTAAACCAAACTCATCTTTATCTGTTACTAAATTTGTTCCATGCACAAAAAAATCCTGAGCAAAAAGCCAGCCCAGGATCCAAAAATTTATCATTTCGATTGTTTTGTTTCTGTTATATCACTAAACATGCCAACATAACATTCGATTTCTCCTGCACTATTTTTGATCGGACTAATGGACAGCCATTCAGGATAAACTTCACCGTTTTTTCGCTTATTCCAAATTTCTCCTTCCCAATATCCTTTTTCTTCAATAGTTTGCCACATGTTCTTATAGAAAGAAGGCCCTTGTTTTCCTGATTGCAGAATGCTTGGTTTTTCCCCTACTACTTCCTCTTTTGCGTAACCTGTAACCCTGGTAAAAGCTGGATTTACATTTTGAATAATCCGGTTTCGATCCGTCACCATAATTCCTTCAGCGGTACCCTCAATGATTTTGCTCTCTATATTCAAACGATCCCGGTAATACATATAAATAACAATAACAAAACTGACTAGCGAAAACTCTGACAATGCCATAAAACCAATCGCATAATGTCCTGTCATATTAAATACGGTAGTCAGAACAATCGGTGGGAAAAACCCGCCTAATCCACCCATTGCCGCTACGATTCCATTGACAATTCCGGATTGTTTGGAAAAATACAGTGGAACAAGTTTAAATACCGTTCCATTACCAAGACCGACAAAAACTGCAACCGATAATGTCCCAATTGTATAAATGCCGATTGTCGGTGAAAAGGATAATAATACCCCAGAAACACTCGTTCCCAGAAATACAACCATTAGTATGATATATGGATTAAATTTATCAGCCAACCAGCCACCGATTGGACGTATGATTGTAGCCAGAACAATGAATCCAGCAGTTCTGATCCCGGCATCTGTCGGATTCAAGGAAAAATGATCCACTAAAAAACTCGGCAGATAAACCGTAAATGCAACAAATGCGCCAAACGTAATAAAGTAGAATAAACTTAAGAACCATAACGTCTGGTTTCGGTAAACAGCTTGCCATTGCTTCACCATGGAAACACGAACTTTTTTCTCTTGGCGATCCCCTAAAATAAAATTTAATGCAGCTAATACGAGCAGCAAAATTAAAAATAAGCGAATCGTATTAACCCAACCAATAGCTCCGGCTATTATCGGTGCCCCAAATGTTGTGACTGCTGTCCCAGCGTTACCGATCGCATAAATTCCATTAACTAGCCCATGTTTTTCTTTCGGGTAGTATTTTGGTAATGAGGTTACCCCAATTGAAAAAGTAGCACCAGCAACACCCAAAAATAGCCCCCCGATAAATAAATCAGCAAATGAATTCGCGATACTTAGGTAAAATACCGGAAACAGGAGGATAATGAAACTAATGATAAACATGCTTCTGGCGCCATACCGGTTCGTGTAAAAACCCAATGGAACGCGCAACAATGACCCAAGAATAACAGGGATAGCCGTAATTAGTGACAGTTGCCCCGCAGTTAAATGAATATCTTCATTCATGATTGGCATGAGAGATGAAATTAACACCCATACCATAAACCCGCCTATCAAACTGATCGTTTGCAGCGAAAGTTGAACATTTGGTTTGCCCATACAGCATCATTCCTTTCGAATTGTCTAAAATAAAATATTTACCAAATTGCCATGTTTATTTAACTTACATGCTATCAAATTCTGGATTATCATTTATCCTCAGGGATTTTTTCAACATTATTTGTTGGTTGTTTATAGCCTAGCAATAAAGCTCGTTTGCAACTGTGATAAACTTCACATGAACAGACGATATCGTGACATTATTATGAACTTCTTCTTGATATGCCTGTTCGGCATCTTGGACGATATTCTACTCGTTTTGGATAGTATTTGCGTAAAGTTGGACAGTATTCCACTCGTTTCGGATAGTATTTGTGTAAAGTTAGATAGTATTCCGCTCGTTCGGATAGTATTTGTGTGAAGTTGGATAGTATTCCACTCGTTTTGGACAGTATTTGCTCGATCTGGACAGATTCCGCTACTAGACGATTGAACGCCACTTGCTATAGTATAGTAGTTAGACGTTTACATAATGATTAAAGGAGCTGATGGACGTGCGTATTGAAGAAATGCTTGCGTACAACAAACAATTTGTCGAAGGAAAAGAATACGAGGCATTCAAAACGGATAATATCCCAAATAAACGGATGGTTATCGTTACATGTATGGATACACGACTAGTGGAATTACTGCCGAAAGCATTAAACATTCATAATGGTGACGTAAAAATGTTAAAAAACGCTGGTGCCATTATTCGTGATCCATTTGATAGTATAATGAAAGGAATCTTAGTCGCAATCTATGAATTGCAAGCAGAAGAAGTTGCCATCATCGGACACCATGACTGTGGAATGTCTTACGTAGAAACAGAAGTATTTACGCAAAAAATGAGGGAAAAAGGGATTACGACCGAAACATTGCAAACACTTGAAAATGCCGGAATCGATCTGCATGAAGAGTTCCGCGGTTTTAAAACGGTGGAAGAATCGGTTCAACATAGTGTATCCATTGTTCGCAATCACCCGCTGCTTCCCGAAAATATTAGGGTTCATGGATTCGTAATCGATCCGGGAACAGGGAAAGTTGACGTTGTTACATTGGACAAATAATACTGTACAAAATTTGCCTATCCTTTCCAGCTGCTTTCGATCAGGCAGCTAAGGAAGGCATTTTTTAAAAGATAAGAAACCAACATGGCTCCGCATTCGCGCAGCCACCATCTATGATGAAAAAGAATTTCTAGCCTGGATAGGAGGTATATCACATTCATTTATTGCCAATACAGTTTAATAACAATACAACAAGGCCGAAAATACTCTGGTGGATCCTGAAAGGGGATACCCTGTATAAGAAACGGGTTGTGACAGTATAGAAGTACCATCTATTGTGACTAGAACACGTATACAAAAGTTTTTCAATAATACTACTGTCATTTGTATTGTTATATTGGTAATGTGGTCATCCTCCATTAACTATAATATAAAGGAGACCCTAACCAAAATTGCTAAATTTGTTCAAAGAAAGGACATAGTATTTTATCTTTAGATCACAAATAAAGCCCGTAGATAATTTAACCCCTTCAAAAAATTGAATGATGAAGGGTCTAGCTTTGTATTGGCTTTTCTCGATAAGTGTTTTCATACAAAAGTATATAAATTTAGGCTCTATTCTGCTCTCGGCAGGGTAAGCCACGTCCGGCTCCAGCGCTAAAGCTGTAGTGGACTTCCTTCACCTCCGTACGATGAGTCAACATCGGTTCGGGTAAGAAGGAAGGCCGACTAAAAGCGGACTTTGCGTCCAACTCACGTCTACCCCTTTTGCAGGGGCATGTTTCCTTTATCTCCTACGGTGGGAATGTTCGGTTAAACCCGCCGCTTTGCGCGGCAACACCGAACCACCCTGCTTGGCAGGGCGCACTCCATACGTCGCTAAACGGGCGCTTGCGCCTTTGTTCATTACCTTCTACAATTTTCCAATCTTTTCTTCTTGTAGTTCAATAATTCCAACTTCCACCTTTAGCAAAATCAAGTTGCAACCTGACCGAATCTCTTATTATCACATTCATCTATATATTTCTTCGGATCTGCCAAGTCCTGCGATTTTATGTACTTTCCCTTCCCTATTTTTATATACCATCATAATTTCAGGCAATTATTCACATACTAACGCCAGTAGAAGTTTCATCAGGAGGTTCCTATGAAAAGAAATCGCCAGCGGAAGAAAAATCCGGATAGTATTTTTCCGATTAAAATAGATAAATTAAAGCAGATAATGCAAAGCAAATTTGAAAATAACGATGACTTACTTTTCACAATATATGAGCAGGAGCAGGGTAAAAAGGCGGCAGTGTTTTTTATATCCTACCAGGCTAATTCAGACAAAGTGGAGGAATTTTTACTGGATCCTCTTCTAAGCAGCAAAAATGAATGGTCCACATCATCAATCAAGAATGAAATTCCTTTAGGTGCTCGGACAACGAAAGAAACACTTGAAGATATATTAAAAGGTTTGTTAATTGGCGAAGTATTTATTTATGTTGAAGATGAGACGGAAGCAGTTTCTTACTTACTGCTAAAAAAACAACATCGTCAGCTGGATCGCGCAGAAAATGAAACGGTCGTCCTTGGTCCACAAATATCTTTTACTGAATCACTTGTGACAAACATGAATGTTGTCAGGTGGAGCATCCGGTCGACAGATCTTGTTTTAGAGAAATTAATGATTGGAAAACGCTATCCACGCGAAGTTCGGATTGTTTATGTAAAATCGGTTGCGGACGAGGTCGATGTTAATACCATGCGGCAGCGACTGCAGGATTTGGATATCGATGAATTGGAAGACAGTACCGTCCTGCAGCAATATATCGGTGATTCATCGTTATCTGTTTTCCCGATTTTCTATTCCACCGAATTGCCTGACCGGTTTAGCTATGCTGTCAGGCAAGGACGTGTCGGTGTTTTAACGGAAAATAGTCCAACTGGATTTATTGGGCCATCAAGCTTTTTCAGTTTCTTTGAATCAACGGAAGATATGTATATGCGCTGGCCTCTTGGCTCGTTTTTACGAGTTTTGCGCTTTGCAGCCATGCTTTTCTCGATTATTTTAACGCCATTATATGTTGCGGCGGTGACCTATCATTATGAAATCATCCCGATAGATGAGCTTATCACCCTTGGGCAATCAAGAGCCGTTGTGCCATTTCCACCGATCTGGGAAGCAATCATCCTGGAATTTCTCATTGAGCTTTTGCGTGAAGCCGGTGCCAGACTGCCGACCAAAGTCGGACAGACAATCGGTATCGTTGGCGGGGTTATCATCGGACAGGCAGTTGTGCAGGCTGGACTAACGAGCAGTATTTTAATTATCGTCGTGGCGTTAAGTGCCTTGTCATCGTTTACGGCGCCAAACTATTTGATGGGAACAACTGTCCGTATTGTTCGTTTTCCCATGATTATTTTAGCCGGCTTATTTGGTCTGATTGGTATTATGTATGGTGCATGTTTTATCGTCATTCATTTATTAAAACAAAAATCATTAGGACGCCCATATCTTTCACCGGTTTATCCGTTTCGCTGGGCTGATTTAAATAAAACACTGTTTCGTGGGCCATTACAATATGAGAATAAACGTTTTTTCTCATTTCGGCCAAAGAATTTGCTCCGCTACGGGGGAAATGAGGCAAAAAGAAAACATGACATAGATGAGTAGGTGAAACAATGGATGTCAACCTAAAAGTAAAAGCAAACCTACGTATTCGTGCATTTTATTTATTTTTTGTTATTGGCAGTATCCAGATCGGCGTTGGAGTCATGGGTTCTCCAATGTATGTTTTTAGAGAAGCACGTCAAGATTCATGGATATCCATTATTATCGCATATATTTTCATCCTGTTTGTCTTATTTGTCATGCTTCGGATTCTGCGTCAGTATGACAATGCAGATATTTTTGGGATTCAGGTTGATTTGTTCGGGAAATGGCTTGGCATGGCATTGGGAACCTTTTACATTATCTACTTTTTTGTTACATTATTGACTGTATTGGTAACCTATATTGAAGTTATTCAGATTTTTATTTTTCCGGAAATCAGTTCACTGGTTCTCGGGGTATTACTATTATCCTTGGTGATTTATAGTGTGCTGGGCGGAATTCGTGTCATTATCGGCGTTGTGTTCCTTTTCTTTTTTCTTGCTCATTGGCTGCTGCTTTTATTGTATGAGCCTGCCAGGAATATTGAATTGGATCATTTTCGTCCTGTCCTTAATGCATCTGTAATGGAACTATTAAAAGGATCCAGGGAAACAGTATTTACGTTTGCAGGATTTGAGATTCTGTTCATTATCTACCCATTTATTCAAAACAAAAAACAAGCGGGGCGTCCTGTCTATTGGGGGACAACCTGGGCCGCAGCTATTGTATTCATTAATACCGTCATTTCAATCGGGTACTTTAGTCCGCAGCGGATGGAGGAAATGGAGTGGTCTGTCTTATCCTTATTTAAAATTGTTAAATTCCCGTTTATTGAGCGGTTTGATTATATTGTTGTTGCGGAATGGATGATGGTAACACTGCCAAATATGATTTTATTAATGTGGGTCATTACTTATGGATTAAAGCGAATGTACAAGGTTCCGCAAAAGATTACATTATACGTATCAGCAGGTATTCTGTTCGTATTATGCGGCTTTGTTACCTATCATTACTGGATAATGAATTTAACGGACGCACTTTCCAATATCGCCTTTTGGGTCGTTTATATTTATCCGTTGATACTTCTTCCCCTTGTCATTCTGAAAAAAAAGCTGCGGAAGAGGAAAAAGGGAAGTGATCAAAAGTGAAAAAACTGATAGTATTGGCGTCAATAATAGTACTGTCTGGCTGTGTCCAACCAAGAACAATAGAAGATATGGGGATCATTCTCACGCGAGGGGTGGATAAGCTTGAAGATAATAATATTGAAACAACCATTTCCTACTTTGAATTTAACGCACAACAGAAAGAATATTCTAATATTGTAACCGGCAGAGCTAATACAATTAAACAAGCTCGGATAGATGCAAATCGTAAAACAGACTTCCGCTTGACGCCAGGATCATCCAAATTGGAAGTATACGGAAGAGAAACTGCCGAAAAGGGAGTGCTGCGCTATTTGGATACACTAATCCGTGATGCCCGTGTATCAGACACAATGCTATTAGCGATAAGTGATACAACCGCGAAGGAACTGCTTTACAAAGCTGAAAAGCACGCTGACGTAAATACTGGACTATATTTACACTATATTTTAGAACGAAATATTTTAAACAATGTAATACCACGCGTTAATTTGCAAGACTTTTTGCGATTCTACTTTGACAAAGGACAGGATCCATTTCTGCCAATACTGTCGATTAGCAATGATAAACCGGTTCTGTCGTCACTTGCCTTATTTCAGGATGATAAAATGGTTGGCCAGTTACCAATTGAAAAGGCCTATTTAATCGGTGCTTTCCATAAAGATTTGCGAGATTTATTTCTCGAGGTGGCCCTTCCATCAGAACCTTTTAAAGGGCAGATGAGAACAGATGCACAATCGAAAAATGAAACAGGTATAGATAAATTCTTTGCTCTATTAACTGTTCTTAATAGTAAGAGCAAATCTAAAATAACTGATATACAAAAGCTAAAATTTCGTACAGAAGTAACGTTTGATGTTAGCTTAATGGAGCTGACCGAGGAAATTAAACTGAACAACCCAAAGGTAGTTAGAAAATTGGAGAAAGAGGTGGAAAAGGAAATCAAGAAACAGTATGAACAGCTTCTGGCAAAACTTCAGGAGCTGAACACCGATCCGTTAGGTTATGGAACCATCTACCGGATCAACAAACCAAATGGTGAGCTTAAAGAAGGGGAATGGTATGATTATTTCCCAGATATTCATGTTGATTATCATGTAAATGTACGAATATTTCGCCATGGGACGGAAAGGTAAAACCAGGCTCGGCATGGGAAGGGCAGATAACAGCTGCTGTTTTCTGCCTGTTCTTTTGCACAAAATGCCTATGGGAAACCCTGTACTACTGCGGAATATTATCTGGGTGTGACCCAACACGCAACCCTTCATCCAACTGATCCAATAATGTCATGTCATGCTGATCAATGTTAAAATCAAACACGGTCATATTTTGCCTTTGCCGGTCCTTATTGGTCGACTTCGGAATGACGACAAAATCATGCTGCAGGTGCCATCTAATGATGAGCTGAGCAGGTGATTTTTTATATTTTTCACCAAGTTGGACAAGAAGCGGATCGTCCAAATACCTCGCTCTGGCTAACGGTGACCATGATTCAACTGCAATTCCCTGCTCTCGGCAATAGTCCACGGTATCCTTTTGCTGCAATTTAGGATGAAGCTCGATCTGGTCTACCGCCGGGTTTACCTCCTGGGTGGCTGCCAACGTTTTTAAGTGATGATCGAGAAAATTGCTCACGCCAATTGCTTTTGTCACATTGTCATGGTAAAGCTTCTCTAATGCTTTCCATGTTTCCGGAAATAGATCCGGCACCGGCCAGTGAATAAGATAGAGATCAACATAGTCAAGCCCCAGTCTGGCCAAACTTTTTTCAAATGCACGTAAGGTACGATTAAATCCATGATCATCATTCCAAACCTTTGTCGTAACAAAGAGCTCCTCTCGTGATATTCCAGACTCTCTTATTGCCCTGCCTACCCCTTCTTCATTTCCGTAAAAGCTTGCCGTATCAATGTGCCGGTAACCAAGTTCCAGTGCATGTGCCACTGTATCGTAAGTTTGTTCAGCCGGCACTTTATAAACACCGAACCCCAGTTGCGGGATTTGCGTTCCATTGTTCAATTTCCTTTTTGTTTGCATATCCATTTGTCACAACTCCTTTTGTTGTCTAGTTTATCGCACCTAATACCGGACTTCCAACGGTAAGGTATGAAATAAATGGTCTCATTTAAAGGAAGCTATTTTTTAAAAGTAAAGAAAATATATAGTTTTTAGCGATATTAATTCATGATCGAGAAGGGCCATGTCCAGCTCCAGCGCTAAAGCCAAGCAAACTTCACACTCCTTCACTACGATAAGTCAACATCGGTAAAAGGGGAAGTTCGGTTAAAACCGCGACGTCCTGTCGCAACACCGAACTGACCTACGTCCTGTAGGCCTCAGCTCACCGTGTTTCCTTTATCTCATTGCGGAGTGCTCCAGTTTGTACGTTGCTAAACGGGCGCTTCCGCTTTTCTCACTGAAAAGTTAAGTTGATTACAATTTTTGAGTTTATAATCATGGAGGTTCAGCGGCTTTCTGGCTTGGTTCAGTACCTTCCAAAGAATCTTCAGCTTTTTTCAGCTCCAGTTTAGCAAATTCAGTCAAACTTCAGCATTTCTCTAAAAAACCAAGTGAAAATTTCACACAACTGCAAATTCTATACTTTCTTTACTATTAAAAAAAGCGGAGACCCTTTAAATTCAGGAGTCCCCGCTATTGCTATCCAATATATTCTTCACTCTCATCGACCTCATCAGCCACTAGTCCCGACAATACATGAACCCGGAGAATAAAACCAATTAATTTATCCTCTTCATTTACAACGGCTAACGGAAATTTCGACTCAAGTGTTTTGGCAATCAGATCATTGACATACTCATCCCGTTTAACGACTGTAATAGCAGTCAGCATCACGTCAGCCAACGTCTTCTTTTCCTTAATGCCTGCGATTGCATCATCAATCGTGACGATTCCTTTTACCTGTCGCTGCCGGTCTACCACAAACACACTGGAAATATTGTTTTCTTCCATTTCTTTTACAGCAACGTTCAAACCATCTTTCATCGATACCAACGCATTCGGTTTAATCATGACATGTTCAGCCTGGAAAACCTTTGAGCGATCAATATCTTTAATGAAATCAGAAATATATTCATTGGCCGGAGTTTCAATGATTTCCTCTGGTGACCCGACTTGAACGACACGCCCGTCTTTCATAACCGCTACTCGATCTCCGAGTTTAAATGCTTCATTAACATCATGGGTGATAAAAATGATCGTCTTCTGCAGCCGTTCCTGAATATCGAGAAGCTCCAGCTGCATTTCCCTGCGAATTAGCGGGTCGAGTGCACTGAATGGTTCATCCATTAATAGGATATCCGGATCATTTGCCAGTGCCCTTGCTAATCCAACCCGCTGCTGCATCCCCCCGGAAAGCTGATCGGGATACTTTTCCTCATACCCTTTTAACCCGACACTTTCAATATTTTTCATAGCGATTTCCCGACGTTTTTCCTTTGGCACATTACGAATTTCCAGCCCGTATTCGACATTTGCCAAAATCGTCCGGTGGTTAAACAGTCCAAAATGCTGAAATACCATCGCAATTTTTTCCTGACGAACCTGTTTAAGCTGTGCACTATTGTATTGAATGATATCTTCACCATCAATAAAAATGGATCCTGCTGTAGGCTTATTCAGCAAATTGAAGCAACGGATCAGAGTTGATTTTCCACTTCCGGACAGCCCCATGATAACAAAAATCTCTCCCTGCTGAATTTCCATGGAGGCGTCATATACCCCAACCGTATGTCCCGTTTTTGCCAGAATTTCCTGTTTTGTCATGCCATCCTTTACTTTCGGTAATACAGACTTTGGCTTCGGCCCAAAAATTTTCGATACGTTTTGTAATTTTACCTTTGCAGTCATTCACTCACCCTCCTATGCTTTTGGAGTTTATCCGCAATACCGCTTGAAACACGATCGATAATAATTGCTAAAAATACAATACTGATACCTGCCTCAAATCCTAGTGAAATATCAATCCGGTTGATAGAAACCAAAACTTGCTCTCCCAACCCTTGGGCACCAACCATTGATGCGATGACAACCATCGCAAGCGCCATCATCGTTGTCTGGTTTACCCCTGCCATAATTGTTGGCAGTGCTTGCGGTAATTGAATTTTCCTAAGCATTTGCCATTTTGACGAGCCGAACGATTGTGCCGATTCAATCACTTCTTTATCAACACCACGGATAGCAAGCTCTGTTAAACGGATAACAGGTGGCAATGCATAAATTAATGTTGCAAAAATTGCTGAAATATTTCCGAGTCCGAAGAAGAAGATAGCGGGAATTAAATAAACGAAGCTCGGCATTGTCTGCATCGCGTCCAAAAAGGGCCGCATTACTGTGGAAAAGCCTTTACTAAATGCCATCCAAACACCAAGCGGGACGCCCAGTACGAGTGAAATAATAACTGCTGTCATCACGATCGCGATCGTTGTCATCATATCTTCCCATAATCCAAATGAGCCAATTAAAAATACAAACACACCGTATAACACACCGGCAAATAATGACTTAAAATACCATCCGATTAATATAATAAAGGCAATGAACGCCCACCATGGCAGCCAAAGTAAAAACGTTTCAATCCCATTAATGAATTGGGACGAGACAATATAAATAAAATCAAAAACACTGCTTAACGACGTATCCAAAATATCAACTATTTTTTCAACATAATCCCCTAGGTTTGTTGTAATATCCGGAAAACTTCCCATCAGCAGACTGTAATAAACAGCCCTTTCACCTCACTTTAGATTAATTGGAAAAGCAGCCAAGCCCCTAAGACCGGCTGCTTTTCATCGTGCTTTTTAAACTAGTAATTACTTGGATGAATTAACTTCTAACTTCCCTGAACGGGCACTTCCGCTTTTGAGTTTACATAGATTCTTTTACTTTCTTGGCGATATCTTCTGAAACCCAGCTGGTCCATATATCCTCATGCTGTTCCATCCACCACATTGCTGCTTCTTCCGGGGATGCGTCATTTTCATCCATGTATTTAAGTGCCTCTTCCGTTAATGCACTGCTCGTTTCATAATTGCTTAGAAAGTCAACAACTTCAGGTGCCGCCTCAGGTAAATCTTTGTTTACCGCTACAACCACATCATTCGGCGGAAATGCGGTAGCTTTTGTTTCTTCAAACACTTCTTTATCGTATTCCGGTTCTTCCAGCAAGGTTAAATCGTATTTTGCCGTAACCGCAGTAGGCGACCAATAATATCCTACCCATGCTTTTCCTGAATTAATGGCATCCGTTAAAGAGGATACGATTGCCGCATCTGATCCCGGCTTAAAGTTGACAAATGTATCATTCAATCCATAAGCATCCATTTTCTCCGTAATAGCCTGTTCAACTGCCCAGCCACTCGGCGCATTAATTAAGCGGCCTTTGTCAGGTTCTGCCGGATCGGCAAATAATTCCGGATACTTTTTTAAATCCTCCACGGTTTTTAAGTCCGGTGCCATTGGTTCAATCCCTTTTTCCTTGTCACCTTCAATGACGTAGGTTGGGACGTATAATCCTTGCACATTATCGTCAAAGTTAACCGATACTTTTTCAATCTCTTCTTTATCAAGTGCTTTATTATAAATTTCTTTAATATTGTCGGTCCACACTTCCATGTAAACGTCAATATCCCCTTCCGTTAACCCTTGAAAAGTGGCTGCTGTCGAGCCGGATGTCACTTCGGTATCAATTCCATAGCCCTCCTCAATGATTGTTTGGGCTATACTGTTATGAACACGAATACTATCCCAGCCGGCATCTGCCAGTACGATTTTATCTATATCTCCATCAGCCTTTGAACCACTGCAGGCAGAAAGCACTACCAATATTGCAGTGGATAGTAACAATACGAATTTCTTCATTTCTTTTCCCCTTTCTTGTTGATTCAAATTTAGGTACCGCCTGTTTTCTGCACTATTGCCAATAATGAAAAAATTAATGATGCCATTAGTCACTGGATTAACTGACTATTTATCGTTAACAAAATTGAAAAGCTTTTCGCAGGCAGTAGAGGGTGCAATGCCAAGTAATTTTTGAGGTTAATAAATCAAATAAACTTTCCAGTGAAAAAGGATTAACCTGAACAACACTATTAATGGTATCGTAAATAGTTTAGACACTCAAATGTGCTAACAAGCTAAAATATGAGATTATTGCTGATTAAACGAGATCAGCCGACATTAACATAGTCTATTAGCTATATCATATCAAATACTCTGTATAACTCCATTTTTCCGACATTTGGTCAGGAAACCAATTACCTATCAATCCCCCGCTGTTACTTTCTCACGACCTATACCTATCCGTTTACACCTCTTTTCCCAATCCCAATAATCCTTAAACCTGAAATATGATTTCTTTGTGAAAGGAGTAAAATTTTCTTGCTTAATCCCGTTAAAATTGTTATTATTTAATAGTTCTACATATGAACTATTCACTTATTGAACTATCTTGTCCTTAGGAGGTTTATTTTTTTATTATGATTATGGAATTAAAAGAATTGATTGACCGCTATCAAGAAGCAATGAACACCATTTACCGGGGTGTGAATGGAATATTGAAAGAAAGAATTCACTCCGATATTACAACAGACCAATTTTCGACACTGCACTATATTCGAAATCACGAAAACGCTACATCAACGGAAATTGCCCATGCATTTGGTATTGGTAAAAGTGCTGTAACGGCACAAATAAACCGTTTATTTGATAAGGGATTAATCGAACGGGAGCGTGACGATAAGGATCGGCGTAATGTCTACTTATATGTTACAGCCAAAGGGATAGAACTGGTAAACTTCACGGAAAAGGAGCTGTACGCTGAAATTGGCAAACAGCTTGCACACTTTAATGATGAAGAAATTCAGACCTTTATCTGCTCCCTGGAAAAATTAGCAGAAGTAATGAAGGAAAACCGATAGAAAGGGGACTATTATGAAACATATTATCAAATTCCGCTGGCCCATCGCTATCCTATGGGTTGCGGTGGCAGTTTCATTATTTATCTTTGCACCAAATCTTCAGGAGCTTGTACAGGAAAAAGGCCAAATAACTGTTCCTGAAGGATATACATCACAGGAGGCACAAGCATTAATAGAAGATATGTCAGCCGATGAAGATAACAGTTCAGCAAGCAGTGTACTTGTTTTTCATGATAATGACGGGCTGGATAAAGCAAAAAAGGAAGAAATCGCACAAGCTATCGATGAGCTGAAAAAAAATCAGGATAACCTGCAGATTTCCGATATTCTGGATTTCAGGGAAGATCCGGCAATCGCCGATCAGACTGTGGCAGAAGACGGGAAAACGATTATGGTTCCATTTCAGGTTTCATTAAAAGATCAGGAAGTAAATAAGGCTCGCGATAACATCTATGATACGGTTGATGATATCAATGTCGAACACTACCTAACAGGTGAACAAATGATACAGCAGGACATTCTTGACAACTCGGAGGAAGGCCTGAAAAAGACAGAATTTATTACAGTCGGGTTAATTTTGATCATCCTGTTTGTCGTGTTCAAATCATTTGTCGCACCGTTTATTCCATTATTGACTGTCGGAATTAGCTACCTGGCCGCCCAAGGCATTGTCTCGATCTTGGCGGATACGGCTGGTTTTCCGCTTTCAACGTTTACACAAATTTTCATGGTTGCGGTGATGTTCGGGATTGGAACCGACTATTGTATCTTACTAATCAGTCGTTTTAAGGAAGAAATCGCCCAGCATGATTCCATCAAAGATGCTGTTGCAACTACTTATAAATCAGGTGGAAAAACGATTTTCTTTGCTGGATTAGCAGTATTAATTGGTTTCTCAACCATCGGGCTATCCACATTTTCTCTCTATCAATCGGCAGTTGCCGTTGCAGTTGGTGTTGCGGTTGTACTTATTGCCTTAGCTACATTAGTACCATTTTTCCTAGTTGTACTGGGTAAGAAACTGTTCTGGCCATTTGATAAAAATGTTGCCCATAAGGAAAGCCGGATTTGGGGGACAGCCGGAAAATTCGCTTGGGGCAGGCCGGTAGTAGCATTAGTTATCGTTGCCGTCATAACCCTGCCATTTTTATTAACGTTCGATGGCGACAAATCGTACAACTCGCTTGAAGAAATTGGTGATGACTACGGATCTGTGAAAGGATTTAACTGGATTGCCGATAGCTTTGGCCCAGGGCAAACGATGCCGACTAGTGTTGTATTTAAGACGGATAAGCCAGTCGATTCTGTAGAAGATTACCAAGCAATCGAAGACATGTCACAAGAACTTGCCCAAATGGACGGTGTTGAACAGGTTCGCAGTGCGACAAGACCCGCTGGTGATGTCATTGAGGATTTTAAAGCCAATAAACAAACTGGTATGCTGGCTGACGGAGTTGATCAAAGTACAGAGGGGATCACAAAAATTCAGGAAGGTTTGCAGGAAGCAGCCTCAGAATTGAAAAAGTCTGGACCACAATTAAAGGATGCACAAAATGGCGTTGACCAATTGATGCAAGGCACACAGGAAGCTAACAATGGCGTTGGCGACATGAACACAAATTCAGCAAGGGATTGAATCTGGTTCTCAAGGAGCAGGGGAAATTAAAACCAACCTGCAAACCATTAAGGATAATCTCGATCAGACAATAGCTGGAAATAGGCAATTATTACAAGGTTATCAGGCCATTGCTGATGGGTTAAAAAGTGTTGGCGGCGGCGAATTTGACGCTCAGGGAATTGATGAATTAAAAGGTGCTATGCAAGGTTCATTAGATCAGTTAAAGACTTTACAAAATTCCAATCCTGAACTTAATCAAGAACAGCAAATACAACTAGGTACTGCTATTCAGTATACTGAGGGCGCGATAAAGGGAATTGAGCAATTACAAAACAAAATAAAAGATGTACAGGGTGCGCAAACAGGATTACAAGAAGTTAATGCTCAATTTAGCAAGTTAAACCAAGGTTTCGCTGACTCCATCGCTGGCCAGGAAAAACTAGCTGCAGGGATTGGTGAATTAATTTCAGGAATTGATCAGTTGCAATCCGGATTAAATCAGGCAGCAGATGGCCAAGGTCAAGTAGTCAACAATATTCCGAGCCTGCAGGATGGATTGTCGCAAATCTACGGAGGCCAGGAAGAATTAAAAACAGCCTTCAGCGATATGCAGGGGCAATTGGATGAGCTTGCCGGCGGACTAGGGGATAGTTCGAATGGCTTGAAAAAGATCAATGACGGATTATCCAAGGTACAGGATCACCTTAGTGAATTCGATGCAGATTCAAGTAAACCAATTGTCATTATTCCAGAAGAGGCACTGGAAAACGAAGACTTTATCGAAGGAACAAAAGCCTATCTATCGGACGATAAAACAATCGTCAAATTTGATGTTGTCTTATCACACAACCCTTATTCAACAAAGGCTATTAATATGGTGGATAAAATCAAGGATACGGTGAATAACACAAAAGAGGACACTGTCTTAGCAGGGAGTGATCCAAAACTCGGCGGGGTTAGCAGTACGAATAATGATTTACAAAATATTTCGGATGCTGACTATTCTCGTACCGTATTTCTTATGATCGCAGGAATCTTTATCATATTGGTCCTCCTGTTACGATCACTAATAATGCCGCTGTATTTGATTGGTTCATTAATCTTGACCTACTTTACCTCTATGGGAGTTGCCGAATTAGTATTTAACCAGCTGCTCGAATATGACGGCCTGACATGGGCTATTCCGTTCTTTTCCTTTGTGATGCTGATGGCACTGGGTATCGATTACAGTATTTTCGTGATGGATCGATTCAATGAATATAAAAACGGCAATATTAAAGAAGCATTACTATCAGCCATGAAAAACATGGGAACAGTCATTATATCAGCTGCCATTATTTTAGGTGGAACCTTTGGAGCAATGCTCCCATCTGGTGTGTTGTCAATCTTGCAAATTGCAACGGTTGTACTGACAGGATTATTCCTGTATGCCTTTGTAATGTTACCATTATTTATTCCAGTTATGGTACGAATCTTTGGCAAAGTAAACTGGTGGCCATTTAAGTACAATAAAGAGTAATAGAAAGGAAATCGGCTTATGTGCCGATTTCCTTTCTATATTTGGGGACAGATATCTTGCGTTGTCCCCAATTATTAAAATAAACAGGACAAGGCCAATTTGTTCACTGTCAAACTTATACAATTTACTTGCTATTTGTGCGCATTTACTGGCCAAAATCGATCATTACTGTCCAAAACCGGTGAAATACTGTCTAAACCGGCTATCGGAGGCAATCTATTTTTTTCCAATCTCCTTAATAATTTCAATTACACGTTCTTTTGCCTTTTTACTTTGATATTTTTTCATATAATCGATCATAACCGGGGCTTGTTCTTTTAACCGGAAAAGTTCTTGTACTAGATTATCCGATGTAAGCTTTTCCTCTTCCATAACCCGTGCATATTTTTTCTCCATAAACGATTTTGCATTAATGATCTGGTCACCTCTGCTTGCTTGCTTGGACAAAGGAATGAGGAGCATCGGTTTTTGTAACGCCAAAAATTCAAAAATTGCATTGGCACCGGCCCGTGATAATACAAAATCGGTGGCTGCGAAAAGATCCTTTAATGTTTCATTTACATATTCAAATTGTTTGTACCCCTCCCGATTTAATGCTTTATCGATTTTTCCATTTCCGCAAATGTGGGCAATTTGAAAAACCGGTAACAGTTCATCAAGGCTTTCACGGACCGTATTGTTAATCTTCTCAGAGCCGCCGCTTCCGCCCATGATCAGCAGCACCGGCCTGCTGCTGGTGAATCCGCATAATTCCAGTCCTTTTTCCCGGCTGCCTTGAAACAACTCGTCCCGAATAACCGCCCCAACGTATTCGGATTTTTGCTCTGGCAAAAATTTCATCGTCTCCGGAAATGTTGCCAGGATCTTTTTCGCAAACGGAAAAGCGAGCTTGTTCGCAAGTCCCGGGGTAAAATCCGATTCATGAATGATTGCCGGCACCCTCCCCAATTTCGCCGCTAAGATGACCGGGACCGATACAAAGCCACCTTTTGAAAAGATAATGGACGGTTTACGCTTTCCGATAATCCGCCAGGCCTGCATCGTCCCTTTTAACACTTTAAATGGATCTTTGATATTTTCCTTGGAAATGTAACGTCTCAGTTTCCCGGTTGAAATCGGATAATAGGTTACATTCTCCATTTGCTCGACTAATTTACGTTCAATCCCAGTTTTGGAGCCAATATAATCAATCTCCCATCCTTCTTCCTGAAATACCGGAATTAAAGCCAGATTCACAATCACGTGTCCGGCCGTTCCGCCACCCGTAAAAAGGATTCGTTTCTTTTTCATAAAATGTACTTCCTTTCTATCGATAAAACGGTATAATTGCATTTGTATTGAAATCCATCTCTATCCTAATGGAAAATAAACAAAAAAGGAAGAGGAATATGCATGAAACAGCAACATTAAGAGAAAAATTGAAGCTTTTTACCATCATATTAGTGCCTATTTTGATCACACAGATCAGTCTGTATTTAATGAACTTCTTTGACACCGTCATGTCCGGCCGGGTAGGTGCAGCGGATCTTGCCGGTGTTGCAATCGGATCCAGTCTCTGGGTGCCAGTTTTCACCGGAATCAATGGAATACTGCTTGCGATAACCCCGATTATTGCCCAGTTAACCGGTGCAAAATCGGAGCATGAAGTACCGAACAAAGTACAGCAAGGAATTTACTTGGCAATTGTGTTAGCTCTGTTAGTTGCTTTGGCTGGAGCTTTACTGCTTAATCCTATTTTACAGCTTATGGATCTGGAAACAGAAGTCAGACATACTGCAACGTTTTATCTGGTTTCCCTTGTTACAGGAATTGTGCCATTATTTATTTTTAATACATTACGGTGTTTTATTGATGCACTAGGGCAAACCCGCGTTTCAATGCTGATCATTTTGACTTCCCTGCCATTAAATGTCCTGTTTAATTATATATTCATCTTCGGAAAGCTCGGTGTACCGGCGTTTGGCGGGGTTGGTGCTGGTATTGCAACATCGATTACCTACTGGCTGGTTTGTGGAATTGCCTTTGGTGTTATCTATAAAAATAAACCGTTTCGTATGTATGAGATCTTTTCTAATTGGGTGAAACCATCGTTAAAAGAATGGTGGGAACAATTAAAAATCGGTATCCCTATTGGCTTTTCCATCTTTTTTGAAACGAGTATTTTTTCAGCAGTAACATTACTGATGAGTGTCTACAGCACATATACGATTGCTGCCCATCAGGCTGCGATGAATTTTGCTTCCCTATTATACATGATCCCGCTCAGTGTCGGTATGGCATTGACAATCGCCGTTGGGTATGAGGCTGGTGGCAGGCGGCTTGGAGAGGCAAAGACGTACAGTTATATCGGGATCAGCGGCGGATTATTTATTGCCGTGTTTGCTGGTCTCGTATTATATGTTTTCAATGACACGGTTGCTGCAATGTACAATGATAACCCGGAAGTTATCGAACTGACAAAGCATTTTATTTATTATGCAATTTTCTACCAGCTGGCAGATGCGTTCGGAGCACCGATCCAAGGGGCATTACGCGGCTACAAAGACGTCAATCTTACCCTGGTGATCTCATTGGTTTCATACTGGGGCGTTGGCTTGCCAAGTGGCTTTTTACTTGCAAACTATACACCTTTGGAACCGTTTGGATACTGGGTAGGAATCATTATTGGCTTGAGCTTCGGTGCAGCTTGTCTATTGGCACGGCTCTTTTACTTGCAAAAAAAACTTGCTAAAGAGAAAAAGCAACTAGCAATCCAACAGCACGGTTAAATTATGCTGGTGTTTTTTCATTTGCCTCATTTAATTCATAGTTGTAAATACCAATCATTACAATCTCTTTTATAAACCGAATCAATGTTCCTTCATAACAAAAGCGAGAACACCTTAACAAGTGTTCTCGCTTTTGTTAACCAATTTACAAAAATAACCCGGCGATCGTTGCGGATAAGATGGATGCTAACGTTGCACCAATCAGTAATTTCATTCCGAACCCGGAAACTTGCACCGCTTTTTTACTATCAATACCTTGCACAGTCCCCGCGATAATTCCAATCGATGAAAAGTTGGCAAAGCTTGTCAAGAAAACCGAAACAATCCCGATCGTTTTTTCCGACATACTGCCAAGCATCTTCTGGAATTCAAGCATGGCGACAAATTCATTTGTTACAATTTTGGTCCCCATAACGCCACCGGCACGAATTACCTCACCCGGCGAAATCCCCATTAACATTCCAATCGGTGAAAGAATATATCCGAGAATTTCCTGCAGTGTCACACCGGCAAAAATAAACTGAATCAGCCAATTCACAAGCTCAAGGGAAGCAATGAACGCAATAAGCATGGCTGCAACGATTAATGCTATCTTACCACCATCAAGTGCACCATTCCCCATTGCTTCGAAAATACTTCTGTCCTGGGAGACATCTTTTATATCTACATGATCCTCTTCTTTCGGTACTTTAACTGGAGCGATCATGGAAGAGATCATTAAGGCACTAAACATGTTTAATGGCAGTGCAACCAAAACATATTCCGGCGGGAGAATCTGTAAATAAGAGCCAACGATAGATGCCGATACAGACCCCATAGCCGAAGCACTAACAATGTATAACCGGTTCTTGTCCAAATGATGAAACTGTGTCTTTATCGCAAGCAGCGCCTCTGACTGACCGAAAAAGATACTATTGACGGCGTTGAATGATTCCACCTTTGGCAATCCGGTGATTTTCGAGATAAGTCCGCCAAAATATTTAATAATTACAGGCAATATTTTCAAATACGTCAGTACAGACAAAATGGTTGCGAAAAAGATGATAAGCAACAATACATTAAAGAAAAATACGCCACCTTCCCCAACTGTAATGCCGCCAACAACGAAATTAATTCCTTCCGTACCAAATTCAATTAATTTATTGAACCCTGCAGAAATACCATTAATAATGTTTTTCCCGATTTCTGTCGAAAACATAAACCACGTGATAATCAGCTGTGCAACAAGCATAACAACGATGGCTTTGTAGTTGATGTTTTGCTTATCATTCGACATTAAATATGCAATTCCGAGGACAATAATGATTGCTGCCAGTCCTAGAAGAATATCCACGGATGTTAAGCCTCCCTTTAATTAATTAGTAGAATGCATACATGATTGCAAATGCTTTCAATTAATACGAATTCCAAACCTGATTTTAACAGGTTGTCAGACGTCATGCAAGTTAAAATACAATTAAAATTATCAATGCAGTTAGTTGTCCCCTATCCCGGCTTTTTTAGTAAATGGAGCAGCAAAAGACCCCAGTACACGTAACTGAGGTCTTTCTCGATTTCATATATTACTTGTTAATGCGCGGGGAAAAAGATCATTTGCAGCACAAAAATAATCCCGAACAAATATAGAATCCAGTGAACATCCTTCCCTTTCCCGCTAACTAATTTCAATAATGGATACGTAA
This sequence comes from Virgibacillus dakarensis, assembly GCF_900155625.1. Taxonomy (NCBI): domain Bacteria; kingdom Bacillati; phylum Bacillota; class Bacilli; order Caryophanales; family Bacillaceae; genus Virgibacillus; species Virgibacillus dakarensis. The sequence continues at coordinate 422,384 of NZ_LT732553.1, read as the reverse complement.
TAAACCCGATTGATATTCCAGTTGCAATACTTGACGTCAATGGCATCGTTAAAATAATCGCAAATGCTGGGAATGCTTCATCAAACGTCTTCCAGTCAATTCGTGCCAGCCCCTCCATCATGAAGCATCCGACAATGATCAAAACGGGGGCTGTAATGGCGGACAGATTGGCAATTGCCCCAATGATCGGCGTAAAAAATATCGATATGGCAAAAAGAATTGCTATAACTACGGACGTCAAACCAGTTCTACCACCCGCCGCCACACCAGAAGTCGATTCGACATAGGCAGTTGAAGGACTTGTCCCAAACATCGATCCAATCGTAGTGGCAGTCGCATCAGCCATGAGTGCTGCTTTCGCACGTGGCAGCTTGCCATTTTTCATAAAACCAGCTTGTTCAGCCACGCCAATTAGTGTACCTGTTGTATCAAAAATGGTAACAAGTAAAAAGGCAAACACAATGGTATACAGTCCATTACTAAATACACCAGCAATATCCATATCAAAAAATACTGGTACTGGCGGTGCTAAAACAACCCCAGCAAACTTTAATTGCCCCGTAAAAAAGCCAATCACCCCTGTTGCGATCATGCCAATAAACAATGCACCCTTCACCTTCCAGGTCATCAGGATTAGCGTAATAAACAATCCGGCTAGTGTTAATAAGGTTCCAGGGGCATGCAAATCGCCAAAACCAACCATATTGGTTTCATTTGGCACAACAATTCCCGACATTTTCAGCCCTAAAAAAGCAATAAACAAGCCAATCCCTGATGTAATCCCAAATTTCAATGATGACGGAATTGCTTCGATTAATGTTTCGCGCAATGTGGTAAAGCTTAATAACATAAAAATAATACCTGCTAGAAATACCGTTCCAAATATAACTTGATACGATAAACCCTGTGTGGCAACAACACTGGCAAAATACGCATTCATCCCCATTCCCGGAGCAATCGCAATTGGATAATTTGCAAAAAATGCCATGCACAACGTTCCAACTACTGCGGAAATAACGGTAGCCATAAACACTTGATTAAAAGGGACTCCTGCAGAAGAAAGAATTGCCGGATTAACAACGATAATATAAACCATGGTAAGAAATGTTGTCACGCCACCAACTATCTCTGTTCGGATATTTGTATTGTTTTGCTTTAGTTTAAATAATTTATCCATCTGTTACACCTACAATCACGAATAATTTCAATCAACACTTAATATATTATTCGTTTTTATTGGTTTTTGCAATAGATCAGAAATAAATTTATGTAAAATTGTATTTCCAATGTAAATAGTTATCCAAAAATACCATTTTCTCTATGTGAAAATTCAATTTTAAGTAGTGTTCTTTAGTGAGAAATTAAAATTTAACTTCATGACCAATTTGGCAAACATGGTATAATAGAATATACCCCAACTATCGGGGTCTACTAACATGAAATAATATATAGAAGGGTGGTCGTATAATATGGGCAAAGATTTACAAATAGTATTGGAGCAAATTAATAAGATAAACACGAGATTGGATTCTATTGAAGGAAAAGTTGATTCTCTTGATGGAAAAGTTGATACTTTTGATAGTAAATTCGATTCCCTTGATACAAGGGTTGGCGCTTTTGAAAGTAAATTCGATTCATATGAGAGCAGATTTAAATCATTCGAGCAAACAACGAAAAAAGAATTTAGCAATATACAACTAAAAATCAAAAATCTTCATGAATTCGTTGAAATGAACCACACATTGATCAAGACCAATCACGCAATGACCATTAATCATTTGAAGTCCACGCAAAATGATGTACAGCTAATCAAAAAGCAGACCGGAAAAAAAGCAGAAATGAAACCCGATATAGAAGGGCTAAAAGAGAAGTCTCCGAAATGCAAGCTGATATAAAGTTGTTAAAAAGAGTTACAACAAATTAGTATTCAACTATGTCATCTATTCCCACATATAGCTTTCCGAGTAAATTACCATAAAACACAAAAAGCCTCACCCTGTACCACAAAGTGAGGCTTTTATATATTATCCTTCCAACAACAAATCGTAAGGGTCTTCCAAAAGCTGTTTAATGCGTACCAGGAATTGGACTGCTTCTTTACCGTCAACAACACGGTGGTCATACGATAAAGCAAGGTACATCATTGGCCGCACTTCGATGGTATCATCCGGCATAACCATTGGCCGTTTAACGATATTGTGCATTCCAAGGATACCAACTTGCGGTGCATTTAAAATAGGTGTTGACATCATGGAGCCGAATGTTCCGCCGTTCGTAATCGTAAATGTACCGCCCTGCAGATCATTTAACGATAATTGTTTGTTTTTTGCCTTCTGCCCCAAATTGCCGATTTCGCGCTCAATACCAGCGAAGTCTAATCGGTCCGCATCACGAACAACTGGTACAACGAGACCTTCATCTGTTGATACTGCAATACCAATATCATAGAATTTTTTCAACACTAGTTCATTACCTTGAATTTCCGAGTTAATTAGTGGAAATTCTTTCAGAGCGCCAACTACTGCTTTGGTAAAGAACGACATAAATCCAAGTTTGACATCATGTTTTTTAATAAAGTTTTCTTTACGCTGGCTGCGGAGCTTCATAACCGCAGTCATGTCTACTTCATTAAACGTCGTCAACATTGCTGCTTCATGCTGCACTTCAACAAGACGGTTAGCAATTGTTTGCCGGCGTCGTGACATTTTTATCCGTTCGACAGGTTTGTCAAATTCCGTTTTCTCCGTATTTTTAGGTGTTGCTGTTTTAGCAGGTTTTTCCTGTTTTTGTTCATTTCCACCTTTGGCTGCTGCTTCAACATCTTCAGGGCGAACCCGGCCTAGCGGGTCGCGTGTACTTACCTGGCTAAGATCAATGTTTAATTCACGAGCCCGTTTTCTAGCTGCAGGTGATGCGATAACACCTTGGGTATTGTCCGATTTTGTTTCTTCCTGCTTTTCATCCTGCTTTGGTGCTGCTTGTTTCGGTTCTTCTTTTGGTGCTGTTTTTTCTTCTGTTTTTTCTTCTGCTTTTGGTTCTGCTTTTTCCCCTGAAGCATCACCGCCAGCTTCTCCATTTTCATCTACTTTTGCGATAACATCCCCTACTTCGACATCATCACCTTCACTCGCGACAATCTCAACAAGTACACCTGCAGAATCAGCGTTTACTTCGACGTTTACTTTGTCGGTCTCCAGTTCAACTACCGGATCGCCCTTCTCGATTTTGTCACCCTTTTTTACTAACCATTCAGCGATTGTGCCTTCTGTGATGGACTCAGCTAGTTCTGGAATCTTAATTTCTTTCACTGGAATCTCCTCCTATTGATTCATTGATTGCTTCACGGACGATTTGGTTTTGTTCTGTTTTATGCACATTCGGTTCGCCAACTGCAGGGGCTGCACGATCAGGCCGGCCAATATAGCGTAAAGTTTGACCGTCTTTTAGCAAATCACGTAAATAATCATCAACAAAGTCCCAAGCTCCCATGTTTTTTGGTTCTTCCTGTACCCAAACGATTTCCTCAACGTTTGGCATTTCTGCTAATTCTTTTGCTAATTCTTCCTCAGGGAAAGGATAAATTTGCTCTAGTCTTAATACCCGTAACCAGTCAAAGCTTTCTTCTGATTTATCAAGAGCCTCCTCAATGTCCACCATTACTTTTCCGCTTCCGATCAGCAAGCGTTTCGCATCCTCCTTGCTCACTTTTAAATTAGGCTGTGAGCGTAACGCCTGGAATCTCCCTTCCGAAAATTCCTCAGCACTCGATGCAACACGCTGATTACGCAAAAGACTTTTCGGTGTCATTAGGATAAGCGGTCTTGCTTCCTCACGTCCGCGCATTGCCGCCTGACGACGAATCAAATGGAAGAACTGTGCGGATGATGTAACATTGGCTACAATGATGTTGTTTTCTGCGGCCAACTGCAAATATCTTTCCAAACGGGCACTGGAATGCTCCGGTCCTTGACCTTCATATCCGTGCGGCAGCAAAATAACCATGTTTGATTTCTCGCCCCATTTTGCCCGGGCTGCCGAAATAAACTGATCAAAAATAACTTGGGCCGCATTGGCAAAATCACCAAATTGTGCTTCCCACAGCACTAATGTATTCGGTGATTGAACACTATACCCATATTCATAGCCTAAAACTCCTGCTTCTGAAAGCGGGCTGTTCCGAATATCAAAAGATGCTTTGGCCTCATCCAGACCATGCATTAAGCAATAGGAATCCTGCTTCTTCACATCATGTAACACAATATGACGATGGGCAAATGTCCCCCGCTCTGAGTCCTGCCCTGTTAGCCGGACCGGAATCCCGTCCTGTAAAATGGAAGCATATGTCAACGCTTCGCCAGCACCCCAGTCGGCTTTATTGCCTTCCTCCAGGACATTTTCACGCCGCTTCAGGATTTTTTCCAGCTTCTTGAATCCGGTAAATCCTTCTGGGCGTTTCAACAATCCTTTATTTAATGCTTTCAATTGCTCAAGTGGGACAGCTGTATCAAATTGGTCGATATCATTTGTTAACGCTTTGGGCATGCATTTTGCTTCCGCTTCACCGGTGTCGTTTTCTCTCATACTGTCAAAAATGTCACGCAAACTGCTTTCTACCTGATCTTTTATTTTTGCCAGGCTTCCTTCCTCAATAATGCCATCCCTCGTTAATACATCAGTAAAAACCTGTGCAACGGTTGGGTGTTTATCGATATCTTGATAGAGCTGTGGTTGTGTTGTTCTTGGCTCATCCATTTCGTTATGGCCATAACGACGGTAGCCAACCAAATCAATCAAAAAGTCTTTATGAAACTCTTTACGGTATTCATAAGCAAGATTCATTGCCGATACACAGGCAATTGGATCATCCGCATTCACATGAATAATCGGGATTTCATAGCCTTTTGCCAAATCACTTGCATATCGGGTTGAGCGTCCATCTCTTTGGTCTGTTGTATAGCCAACAAGGTTATTTGCAATTAAATGAAGTGTCCCGCCTGTATGGTAACCAGGCAGCCCGCTTAAATTCAGCGATTCAGCGACAACTCCCTCCCCAATAAAGGCGGCGTCCCCATGAATTAACACATTAAACGCCTTGTTAACGTCCTGTTTTGGATATCCTTTTTCCGAACGAGTATCCTGTGCTGCACGGGTAAATCCTTGAACAACCGGGTTGACAAATTCCAAATGAGACGGATTGTGCGCCAACGTAATATGGGTGGACATTTCTTCACTGTCCTTCACTTCCGTTGTTGCCCCGAAGTGATACTTTACATCACCAGTCCAGCCATAATTAATCCCAGTTGAACCTTCTGAAGGAATCAATTCCTTATCCGGTGAATGATGAAATTCGGAAAAAATCTTATCGTACGGTTTTCCCAAAATATGTGACAATACACTTAGCCGACCACGGTGTGCCATCCCCATCATAATATGTTCAATTTTGTCGGATGTCGCATGCTTCACAATTTGGTCCAGCATTGGAATCATTACCTCTAAGCCTTCAATCGAAAAGCGCTTTTGTCCAACAAACGTTTTTTGTAAAAATCCTTCAAAACCTTCTACATGGGCAAGACGCTCCAGTAAATGTTTCTTTTCTTCGTCTGAAAGCGATAGTTGGTACTTTCCAGATTCGATTCGTTCCAATAGCCATTTACGTTCGTCATCATTGTTGACATGATCATATTCAAACGTTATTGTACCGCAATAATATTTTTTCAATTGCTCCATAACTTCAAATCCATTGTCGACACCAGTCGGTGCTTCCTCCCATAACCATGATGCCGGGATATTTTTTAAATCCTCTTCTGATAATCCATAGGTTTTCGGATTGACAATGTCTGACTTTCGGTTTTTATCGCGTCCAACCGGATAAATATCAGCTTCCAAGTGTCCATAACGACGAATAGCCTCAACAAGTTTCATTGCTGAGGTCAGTTTTTTCACATCGCTTATGGAAGGTGATGCTGCTGATGTTTCTGCTGCACCATTCGTATAATGCGTCCAGTTGGGGGCTCCATGCTGTTCAAAAAGTTCTCGTAAAGATGAATCAATAGCTTCAGGATCCTCTTTGTATAAGTCATATTGTTCTTCAATATACCCCATGTTAGGACCATAAAATTTTCCCCAGAATCTCTCACTCGATTCTTCATTCTGTGCCACGTCTTATACCCCCATTAGCAGTTAACTTTCTCCGTTTCGTAACGGTATTATCACATTCCGTATCCATTATAGAACGGTCGAATGACTTCATCAACTAATATACCCTATTTTATGCCGATAAACAATATAAGACACCATCAGCGGTTAAACTTTTTAAATGTCGATATTTTGTAAAAAAGAAAGGTCAGGTTATATAAGATAAAACCCGATTTAGAGATGTTTTTCATTTGTCTCTTCGGATTTTTTATAACTATCCCCGCAAATAGTTCACATCCGGAAAATTATTCGGTATAATAAGGACATATTAATTAACGATAATCTTTTTACATACAGTTATAAAAGGGAGGCAACAGAACATGAAAATGGCATTGTTAATGGGAGTTATTGTTACATTTATTGTATCTTGCTTTACTTCAGGTTATGAAGCAAAGCCCGGGAAACCAACAAAACAATAAAAAGAAAGCTGCCCCGTTTTATAGCGGAGCAGCTTTTTATTTCAAGCCATGAAACCCTTGTTGTCTTAACGCTTCATACACAATAATTGCTGCAGTATTGGATAAGTTCAGTGACCGTACCTTATCAGTCATATGAATTCGTAAACATTTATCTTCTTTTCCCTCTAACAAGTTTTTGGGAATTCCGTTCGTTTCCCTGCCAAATACAAAAAACAGGTCTTCCGCCGTATTACTATAATCATAATCCGTGTAATATTTTTTTCCGAAGTTTTCAATATAGTAAAAGTTACCATCTGGATATGTCCGGTATAATGCTTCGAGTGAATCGTATTCCCGAATATCTACATGTTTCCAATAATCGAGTCCAGCCCGCCTTACCATTTTATCATCGGTAGAAAATCCAAGCGGGTGGATTAAATGTAGTGTTGCACCTACTGCTAAGCATGTTCTAGCTATATTTCCTGTATTTGCTGGAATTTCTGGCTGATATAAAACAACGTGTAAACTCACAATTCATTCTCCTTACCTTGTTAAATACGAAGATTATTATACCACTACTCGCCAATGCGGAAAAACTTATAGTTGATATTCGGCGTCCATGCAGTTGAATCTTCGTACGACCAATACCGGTTGCGGCTGTTATCTGTATGGGCATTGACAAGCGGCATTCCATACGCATCCTTCGCCACGACAATTGTCGTGTGATTCCACTTGTCGTCCCCTTCAAAATCATAGCAAATCACATCACCAGGGATTAGCTCCTCAGCTGATTCCATTTCTTTCCCTTTTAAACCCTTTGTTGAACCGCTTAAATACCAGCGAAGCGAATGAGCTACTGCCCAGCTGAAACTCCAATTGTCATTTTGGTACCACCACCCGTTCCCCCTGTCTGGTGCCCCCCGCATTGGCGCCCCTCCAGCATAAAGACACTGCGAAATATAGTTTGTACAATCGACAGTAAATGTGCGAAAAGCAGGATTATAGCTGTTCCACCAACGTTCTGCATATTTCACTGCAGCTAACCTATCATAAGAAAAGCGATGTTCCTCCAAATCTCGTTCCCCGTCAGATGGCAGTATCTTATTTTCACCGGTATTTTCAAGCTTTCGGTCAAGGGGCAGATGTTCAATCTTTTGATCGCTGCTAATTCGAAATTGGAACGGTACTACTTGCTCTTCACGGTAAAAATATTCCCCTTGTTTCATTAAATAGGATACATGCAAATTATATTGAAAGGTTGATCCCCGATCATAACGCAACTCCTGGAAAATATGTCCATTCCCCTGAATGCGGCTAATTTCTACTCCCCGCTCTTTGCATAAATCTTTTTTCCGCCTCCACCATTCTTCATGCGTAACTTCTGATTGAAAGAAATCAACCCACCAATCCTTTACTATTTCCATAAAAAATCCCCTCCATTACATATATATGGAGAGAAAGGTTGTCTCAAGAATTGATTTTTAAAGAGTGTGTTCAAAAAGGAGGATGAAAAGGACCGAGGTCGGCTAAGTTCTCGGGCGTCCTGTTGCAACGCCGACACTAGCACGTCCAGTAGTCACAGTTCAAGGCGGCGTAGTTTCGAGCAGCTCACCTTGCACAGGAAGTGCTGACTTCTGCTGTTGGCGATTGTCGTGGGTGGTTTTAGCAGAAGGTCCCCTATACAATTAGATACATGAGCAGCGGAGAAACAAGCCAACGAGCTTCCACAGGATGTGGTGACTTCGACGTTCGACACAGGACGTGTCGGAATTTAGTCGAAGATCCCCTTATCTCGAAGTGTCATTTTCACCGGACTTTTTGAACATCCTCTTAAACTTGAATCCCGAACAATGCTTCCGTTTTCCTGAATGTTGTTAACTCCAAAAATAATACCTTAGAATTATTCACACTAGCAAAACTTGTTCATGCTGCAGCAAATACTCTTTTTTATCCAGTCCACCATTGTACCCGACCATTTTCCCGTTTGTACCAATTACCCTGTGGCACGGTACAACAATTGAGAACGGGTTCTTATTGACTGCCCCGCCGACTGCCCGCACTGCTTTCGGATTGCCAATTGTTACAGCAATATCCTTATATGTTTTCGTTACACCATATGGAATCGTATCATATAGAGCCTGCCAGACTTTTTGCTGAAATGGGGTTCCGTGAAAAGCAAAATTGAACGAAAATTCCTGACTTTTACGTTGAAAATACGCCTGAAGCTGTTCTTTTACATGGTTCACTTTCTTTGCATCCTGTACAAACACCGGATGGTCAAAATAACGATCCCCCCACTTTTCCAGCTGTGTTTCCAAATCGGCCATTGAGCCGTAATCGATCCGAACGATTCTTTGGCCGTCACTAATGATTAATAATGAACCGACTGGTGAAACCATTTCGTCGTAATACAGCTTTGTTTCTCCCATATTTATTCCCCCCTTTTCTATCATTAGTATCTGTTCTTCTGGAAATCTAACCCTTTCTCCATTTCGAACAAAACCTGATCATCAGTTTCCTTTTCCATTGCTTCCTTAATTGCTGTAATTGCTTCATCCGTGCCAATTTTCCCAAGTGTCCACGCTGCAGTTCCGCGAATGACCGGACGCGGATCATTGTTCATCACTGCAACTAATTCGTCTACAGCTGTTTCATCTTTAAAATGTGCAAGTGCGATTATCGCATTTCGCTGAATGGGCTTCTTCCCACGCCAGGAACCAGCCATATGACCAAACGTCTCCTTAAATTCCCGATTCGATATGCGTAACATCGGTTTCAGCTTCGGTTTGGCAGCTTCCGGTTGTGGTTCAGCTTCGGGGTGAAGATGAAAATCCATTTGTTTATTTTTCGGACAAACCTGCTGGCATGTATCACAGCCATATACACGGTTGCCAAGCTCCACGCGGAATTCATCGGCCAAAAATCCTTTTGTCTGGGTTAAAAATGATAAACAGCGCTGAGCATTTAACTGCCCGCCCTGAACAAGTGCTCCGGTTGGACAAGCATCAAGACACTTGCGGCAATCTCCACAGCTATCCTCAACCGGTGAATCCGGGATAAACGGGATATTTGTGATTAATTCACCAAGGTAAACATAAGAGCCAAACTCGGGCGTAATGATGGCACAATTTTTACCACTGAAACCAATACCTGCTCGCTCAGCCACCGCACGGTCCGAAAGCTCGCCTGTATCCACCATCACTTTAGTGGAGGCCTCTGGAACCTTTTCCTCAATAAATGCGGACAGTTTCTCCAGGCGCTCCCTTAAAATAACATGATAATCGGTTCCCCAGGATGCCCGGCAAAAAATCCCGCGACGCTCCTCCCTGGTTCCCTTTGGTGCGTTCTTCATACGTGAGGGGTAAGCAATGGCAATGGACAGGATCGATTGTGCTTCCGGCAATAATCGCTTTGGTTCGGTCCGTTCCTCGATCGATCCCTTTTCAAACCCGGATTGATAGCCGAGAGTTTGCTGACGTTTGAGCCGTTCTTTTAATTCTCCAAACACATCGGCAGAAGCAAAGCCAATTTTATCGATGCCTATTTCCTTGCTGTATGCAACTATTTCTTGTTTCAGCTGTCCTACATCCATTGAACTCACTTCCTCTTTCTTGTACATAGATCCCATACCATTCCCAATTCCAATTCCTTAACGTTGATAGTGAACTGTGTTGCATCGGCAGTAAATTGCGCAAGTATATCCGTAGTGAACCGGGTAATATCGGCAGTTAAACTGGCAATATCAACAGTAAAGCACTGAATATCGACAGTTAAACTCGGAACATCGACAGTAAATTGCATTATATCAACAGTAACCACGTAACCCCGGCAGTGAACCGCCCTAATCCAGTTGGCTTACCTTCAATGTCCGGATTCGGTTCAATACGGCAGCAATTTCATATTTGCGTGGGCGGGCAATATCACCGGGATGCTGGTTTGGAAATGCTGTAAATGAAGCCAACCCATTATGATCTATTTTTCGCTCTATTGTCGTAAGCAATTCCGCTAAAGAACCTGCCTTTTCCAATCCATTCGTCCGGTCCAAATAGGAAATTATCTCGGCAATCATCCGGGTTTGTGATGCGTCTGTCAATTGTTCGGTCTGACCAAATGAAATTTCTGTTCTTCCCATCAGGATTTTGGTTAACCCTTTTGCCTGCGTTTTGGCCCGCTTTCCTTTTTGTGTTTGCAGACTGCTCTGCTTTAAACGCCGATCCGAGATAACACCAAACTTTCCGGTATTGGCATGATTCCGCTCCATTGGATATTGCTCCATAATTGCCTTAGCCTTCTCCGTTACATTATGCGGCACATATTCATCCATCATCATCACTTCATCGGCTACTGCAAAATAATCACCGGAACCTCCCATTACGAGGATGGTCGAGATATTAAGCTGATCACGCATTTGTTTCACCTTGTCAATAAAAGGTGTAATTGGCTCCTGTTCTTGTTTCACCAACTGTTGCATGCGATGATCCCGAATCATAAAGTTGGTTGCACTCGTGTCCTCGTCGATCAGTAATGTTGTCGCACCAGCCTCTAGTGCTTCCATTACATTTGCTGCTTGTGACGTACTGCCACTTGCATTTTCTGTTGAGAAAAATTGTGTGTCCTGTTTATGTGGCAGGTTCGAAATAAATGGCGAAATGTTTACCCCGGTAATCTGACGGCCATCCTCTGCACGAATTTTTACCGCATCTGGATCGGTAAGAACAAATTCACGCCCATCACCCTTCGTATGGGAGTAAACCCCACGTTCAATTGCTTCCAGAACCGTACTTTTACCATGATAGCCACCACCAACAATTAAGGTGATTCCTTTTTTGATAGCCATTCCAGTGATCGGTTCTGTTCGGTGCGGGATGCTGATCGCAACTTCATTTTCTTCCGGACTTTGAAACGGAACCGCCTGTTTAAGTGGACGATTGCTTACACCGCTCTCTCTTGGCAAACTTGCGCCATTAGCAATAAAGGCAACCCAGCCCTGATCCCGCATTTCGACCCGAATCGCTTCCTGCTGATCGGCCAATTGCACAGCCCGTTCAATTTCTTGATCGGTAATGGTAAAGATCGATTTTTGCATAATAGAAGGAATCACTTGCGCAAATAACTTTTCCGCTTCCCTGCCGTTTATTCGTCTCCCATTCGCAGGTAAACCAACCGAGATACAAATCGTTGTACTAGCTGAATCGATCTGAACGGCACTTCTTTCCAGTATTTCCTGACCCGGTGTATCAAACAGAATTGCCCCGCTCTTGCCAGATCCTTTCACCTGAAGTCTGCCTCCAGCAACTGCTCTCCCTACTGTTCGCGCAATTGCATCTTCTGCTGCCACTTTACGATAGGACGTTTCTATCCATTCCTCTTTTATGGAACGTTGTTGTGGTGGCACAACGATACGAATTTTTGATGGTGAAGCAAAAGGATCTCCTTGCACATAATCAATGTAAAGGCTAAAACGGTCGTATTTGTAGTGCCCTTGTAGACTTTTGTACGCCTTATACCCTTTTCCATCAAGTTGTTTTAACTGTTGCATTAAATTTTTCATGTAAATCCCTCAATATTTTAATATTTATTCCTTAAGAATACTATCTGGGAAGCCTTTTATTCAAGTAATGCGGCTAATTATAACCGCGGGATACTCAGATGTAACAGTCGCACCGTTATATGTAAAGCACACTATCCGCTGGAGCTGGACGCGGCCCCTCTCGACTATCCAATTTCTTAAACAATAAAAAACGCAACGCTTCGTATATTAAATAACGAAACACTGCGTTATGACATATGTATGGAGCGGGTGAAGGGAATCGAACCCTCATCATCAGCTTGGAAGGCTGAGGTTTTACCACTAAACTACACCCGCATTCCGCATTTTTTCAATGCATTTTTTATTATACCAACTGACTCGCCATGAATCAAGAGAAATTTGTTTTAAGTTTACCTTTTTTCGCCGCATAAAACGGAATTATTTCACCTTAAGAGTCCTTTAGAAGGTTTTTTTTCGTTTTTATTGAAGGAAGCAAATTTTTAACCAGCACAAATAGACATACTTATCAGTATGTTTTTTCTTACTATTCAATTAATAAATTCAGAGTTGTAATGTTAGCTGCCGTGAACTTACTGGTTTCTCTATGTATTTAAAATGCCGAATGCCATGTTTGTCTTTTATCAATATGGCTTCCATCCCCGCTGAAAAACGATATAGAAACATCTTAATTTTATCCTTTGCTTTAATCCCTTTTGCCCGTTCAATCACGTCATGGAAAAATCCATTCTGCTTTTCTACTTTCAGCGTCATAAACGTTATCATAATGGAAACGAGTAAAAACATTCTTTTCAGTCTTGGCAATGTACGAACCCGAACATTTTCTAAGTCAAATTCCTGCTTTTGAACGCGAAACATTTCTTCGATACGCCATCTAGTAATATAAGCTTTCAAAATAGACAGGACCTCTTCCTTTTTTTGAACCCGTTTATTTGTAAGCAGCACCATCGGCTCTTTTCCGTATCCATACACCACAACCATAGTGAATTTTTGACCCTTTAGCGAAGGAATTTCCACAGTAAGATGAGAGACTTTCAAATCATATACGGTTCCCTTTATTTCAGAACGAAAATTGATTTTCCCTTTCCTTCTGATCGCTAAGTTGTGTACAGGGAATTTTTTATTCTGGTACAATAAATTCCGATTTTTCTTCAAACGAATGATAAAGTTATTTTTCTGCTTGAGGATCTTTTTCATGACTTCTATATTGTCATACCCACGATCCATCACAAAGGTTGCCTTCTTTGCCTCTACAAGTTGATTCACGTAATCCAAGCCCTTGTATGTTTCTTCATTTTCGCTGACAAATCCCTTTTCGGCGGCGGAGTACAGATGGGAATAAATTGAAATCGGGTGCTTTGTTTTCGGAGCCACGGCAATCATGTTGGTTGTCCAATATCCATTGCCTATCTTTCCTGTTGAACCATCTCTCACTTGTCCAAGTGCTTCCATTTTACTGGCAGTAGATTTCACAATCTCGGAATTATCGACTAAAACCAGATTATCTTCCTCTTGTAGAAAAGGTTTTACCATTTCCTCATAGTTCTCCAACAGCTCGGATGTTTCGTGAAATTCGTCCATGCGATTGGACAGTCGCTTGACGGTTTGTATCGCTTCAATGGGTTCTTCCAGAGCGCGTGCAATTTTAGTAAGCAAAACAGATCTGCCTTTTGCTAGTCCAAATAACATGTCCAGGATAAAGTTTTTGTTGGGTTTTTGCAGCCCTTGGGTTAATTTGGACGCAAAATGAAAAATGGAACGTTTTGTGGTATAAATTGATTGGTTAAATGTGTTATGATTAGACATAAAGAGTCTCCTTTTTGTGTTCATATATTTTGTTTTAACCCAATAAAATTTTAACACATTTAGGGAGGCTTTTTATTTTTCTTTTTCAATAAATGACGTACATTTTAAACAAAAAACGTTAAAATAGGCATCAAAAAGTTCATTTATCACTAGAACTTTTCGATGCCTATTTTTTGTTGGAAGTCAATCATTATTTTTAGGTAAACTTAAAAAATTTGTCGTTTTTTTATAGAAAATAACAAGGGGCTGGGACATAATTAAAACGTTCAACTCTAAAAACGAACAATGCTCTACTTTAGCGAAGTATATTTCCGGAGCGGGGTTATGCACAAATCATCATATAGTTCGGATTTTTCTTTGATAAAAACACTTTTGTCCCAGCCTCCTACAATATACAATTTTCTACACCGCATTGATCACAAGCAAGTAATTTTTTTAAATACCCTATCTCCTTCACCAAAAAGTATTTATTATCATTTGTCAGTATCCCCTGCGATTTCCATTTGTTCACAATCCGGCTTACCGTTTCTCGGGAAATTCCGACATACATGCTGACATCGCGGATCATGACCGGCTCGGTTATTCGGACTCCGTTCGGGGTGACGACCCCGTACATGTTAGCAAAACGGACAAAGACAGATGCGACAGCGCCCTCCGAACCAAACATGAGAAAATCCCGTGTTTGGGCTTTGCTTGCTTCCAATGACTCAGCAACCCATTTCGTGAACTGTAATCCCAATTTCCCGTTCTCCCCTAAGATGGTTTCAATTCCTTGCCTTTCCAGTGATAATAGAATACTATCCTTTGTTGCTTTAGCTGTGTTTGAGTACTTTTTCCCGCTAAAAATACCGATCTCACCGAAGCAATCTTGCTCACCACGAATAAAGACTGTTATCTCTTTATTTTCACCAAGATCCTTAAAAATGCGGATTTTACCCTTTTGAATAAAATATAAATTATCCGCGCGACTTCCTTCTGTAAAAATCATTTCGCCCTTTTTCACAGAAAATCGTTTTGTATTGGCAATCAGCATATCATGATCATGGCTATCCAATCGTTGCAATAAAGGTTCCATTTGCCATCACAGTCCTTTTCCTAAGATAGACGGGAAAAAGGTGCAATCCCCGAACAACAACACGAATGCTTTTCTTTATCAATACCATTATATAGAAGCCGCTAAACAAAAACTATGATATTTATCACTCAAATTATAAAATGAAACCTCATTCGGTTAGGATTTGCGACGCACAGGACGTGACGGTTTTAGCTTGCCCTTCCTCCCCACCCTCCCGTTTTTTGGATTACGTACACTTTGTGGTGTAGTGATAAATTAATTCCTCATTTACAAGTTCAACGGGAAGATATAGAATAGGCTTATGCTTTTATGGGAGGCGAAAGAATGGCGAACTATCCAATTATTTTATCGCAAACGAAATTTACCCATCGTGACACACTGCAGTATCCTTATGAAGAACGCGGATTACAGTTTGGCGATGGTGTATACGAAGTTATCCGTATCTATAACGGAAAATACTACCTGCTTGAGGAGCACATCAATCGTTTGTTCCGGTCAGCAGAGGCCGTGAAAATTGCGTTGCCATTTACCAAAGATGAGCTTACAAATTTATTAAACACGTTATTGCAAAAAAATGAGGTCGAAACAGATGCCAAAGTATATCTTCAAGCTACTCGAGGATCAGCCCCACGAGAGCACACATTCCCTGAGGATGTTCCAGCTAATGTATACGCATATGTAACAGCATTATCACGTAACCTGGAGTTTTTGAAAAATGGTGTTGGAACGATTACGAAGCGTGATGTCCGCTGGGAAAACTGCTATATTAAGAGCTTGAACCTGCTGCCTAATGTTCTGGCAAAACAAGAAGCAAAAGAACATGGCTGCTATGAAGCAATTTTGCATAAAGACGGGTTTGTAACCGAGTGCAGTTCATCTAATGTCTACCTGGTTAGAAACGGTGAAATTTTCACCCATCCGGCAACAAACAACATTTTGCATGGCTGTGTACGGATACGCGTTGAACAATTTGCGAAAAAGCTTGGGATACCCTTTAATGAGGAAGGATTTTCGGTTGAAGATATCGCACAGGCAGATGAATTATTTTTATCCAGCAGCACGTCGGAAATCATGCCGGTCATTTCGGTTGATGGAAAAACAATAGCGGACGGAAAACCGGGTGCGACTACCAAACAGCTTCAGGCAGAATATGAAAAGGATGCAGTAATATTACCGAATCAGGTCACACAGACAACCTAATACATCATAGCGTATTCCCCCTTGCCACGTTTGTAAGGGGGTTTTCGGTTCACAATTGATGAGGAGGAACGCCATGAAAAAAATTATGATTGTCGGCTCTGGTGGTGCAGGCAAGTCAACATTGGCAAAACAGCTTGGGGAAAAGCTTGATATACCAGTTTATCATCTTGATGCCATCTTCTGGCAGCCAGGGTGGCGGCCAATTGAACGTCAAGCATTAGTTCAAGCACAACAGCATATCATAAATCGGGATACGTGGATTATCGATGGAAACTACAGTTCAACAATGGATATTCGGCTCAAACATGCTGATACGGTCATTTTCCTGCATTACAGCACCATTCGCTGTTTATATGGAATTGTAAAACGCCGGATTCAATACCACAAGAAAACGCGACCCGATATTGGAAAGGATTGCCCCGAAAAACTTGACCTTGAATTTGTTCAATGGGTTTACCAATTTAATAAGAGCAAAGCTCCAATCATTCATCAAAAATTAAATCAGCAGCGAGATACAACCATTCATATTTTTAATCGTCCAAAACAAACAAAGAACTTTCTGAAAAACGTAAACTAGTATTTCTAAAATTCTATTATTCTAATTGATTCGAAACTCGAAATAGTTTAAAATTAACAAAACGATTAATTGGAGGATATTTCTATGCCAAAAGTGAAACGAGCATTAGCCGTTGAAGATTTAACAAAAATTGCCATGTACAGTGACCCGCAAATCGCGCCAAATGAAGATACATATGCATTTGTTTCCGCTACGGTAAATGATGATAACGAGTACCAATCACAATTGTTTTTGCAAAAAATTAACGGAGGAGAACCCAAGCAATGGACGTTTGCTAACGCCAAAAATAGTCATCCACGGTTCTCCCCAGACGGGAAGAAACTTGTTTTTCAGTCGACACGGAGCGGGCTGTCCCAGCTTTGGGTAGTTCCAACAAACGGCGGCGAGGCACAACAACTGACATTTTTCAAAAATGGTGCCGTTAATCCGGAATGGTCAAAGGATGGGAAATATATCGTCTTTACCGCTAGCTTGAAAGAGGATGATGACGTTGGGAATCAGCACGAACAAACCAAGGAAGAACGGCAAAAGGAAAAAGAACAGCAAGCAAAGGAGCCAATTGTCATTGATCGTCTAAAGCATAAGTCTGATGCACATGGATTTCATGATGACAAACGTGCTCAATTAGTACTTTATGATGTAGAGAAAGCTACCTTTACCCAGCTGACGGTTAACGATACCGATCATGGATTTGAGGGTATTTCGCCTGATGGAAATCTTATACTTTTTTCCGCAAACCTTGACGATGATGCTGATTATGCTTTAACAAATGATCTTTTCATGTTAAATCTGGCAACAAAGGATGTAATTAAACTAACGGATGGAAATGGGTCATACGGCAATGCCAGATTCTCGCCAAGCGGTGATAAAATTGCTTGCTTCGGCCATGAATGTGCCTACAGTGGGGCGACATTAAACGAGCTGTATGTGTTCGATGTTGCAACGAAAGAACGCACGTGTTTAAGTTCAAAAGTCGATATGCAGCTTGGTGATGTCATGGTTGGCGATTCACGAATGGGTTACTCGACGGAAGGTCCGGTTTGGTCGCTTGCTGAGGATAAATTATTCTTTATCGGCAGTGATCACGGTACAACAGGGCTCTACCAAGCTGACTTAAAAGGCAATATGGAGGTGTTATATAAAGATAACAATCATGTCTTCGGTTTTTCCTATAACGGAGTGGACAATACATTTATTCTTGGGATCAGTACCCCAACAAATCCATGTAACTTTTATCAGTGGAAAAATACGGAACTGACTCGATTAACAAATGCCAATGCGGAACTTTTAGAAGAGGTTTCTCTTAGTGAACCGGAGACATTAACGATTACGGCAGAGGATGGCTCGGAAATTGAGGGCTGGCTTCTGCATCCGTATGATTTTAAAGAAAATAAAAAATATCCATTTGTATTAGAAATTCACGGAGGTCCGCATGCGATGTACGGGCAAACATTTTTTCATGAACTGCAATTACTTGCTGCAAAAGGATATGTTGTCCTGTACACCAATCCTAGAGGAAGTCATGGTTACGGACAGGAATTTGTGAACGCATGCCGGAAAAACTACGGAAATGGTGATTATACCGATTTAATGTCCGCTGTCGATTATGCCCTGGAAAACTATGACTTTATCGATAACGATCGGCTTGGGGTAACCGGGGGAAGCTATGGCGGCTTTATGACAAACTGGATCGTCGGACACACAAACCGCTTCAAAGCAGCAGTTACACAGCGTTCTATCTGTAACTGGCTAAGCTTCTACGGTGTCAGTGATATCGGCTACTTTTTCACAGAATGGGAACTTGGCAAAAATTTGTTAGACGATCCCGCCAAGCTATGGGATTTTTCACCGTTGAAATATGCCGAAAATGTAGAAACGCCGCTGTTAATCGTACATGGCGAACAAGACTTGCGCTGTCCAATCGAGCAAGGTGAACAATTATTTATTACTCTAAAGCATCTGAAGAAGGAAGTTGCATTTGTCCGTTTCCCTGGTGCCAATCATGAATTAAGCAGAAGCGGCAACCCGGAAATGCGAATAGCGCGTTTAAATCATATTTGCGGTTGGTTTGAGAAATATTTGTAGAGATTTATTGGGGTGAGCTGGCACGTGTGATGTGCCAGCTCTTTTTGTACAGATAAAATATGGTATGCTCTCGTTCCGGTTGAAATTTCCGCTCTCCGGTTGATGTTCTCCCTATACCGTTGGTGTTTAGTGCTCTACGGTTGATGTTCGGCCCCTCCCGTTGATACTCGCGCTCTCCAGTTTGATATTCGCCACCACCGGTTGATGTTCCAGCTGGGTTATCCCTTCTTTCCCTAATCCACACAAAAATAAGCAGCCATACGACTGCTTATTCCTTCACATATTTACGCAAAAACGCGCTAAGTTTATTTTCATAACGCTCGCGGTCTACAACAAATGATTCCCCATGTCCAGCTCCATCAACAATCATGAGTTCGGCATTGCTTTTCGTATTTTCATAAAGTTCCTTGGACATCTCCGTCGGGACAAATGAATCGGCATTGCCGTGGAAATAAAGTATCGGAACTTCCGCCTTTTTCACCTGATCCAGCGCAGATGCTTCGGATAATGAGTAATCTGCCTTCATATCTGTCACCAGGCTTGTTGTTGGCAATACTGGAAATGTCGGGATATGAAACATGCGCTTCATTTGATAGGCGAACATTTCTTTCACACTAGTATATGCGCTGTCTGAAACGATAGCTTTAACATTGTTCGGAAGCTCTTCCCCGCTTGTCATTAAAACGGTTGCCGCACCCATCGACACGCCATGCAATACAATTTCAGTATCCGGACCCAATTTGTCAATCAGCAAACCGATCCAATCCACATAGTCTAAACGGTCGTGCCAGCCAAATCCGATGTAATCTCCTTCACTTTGTCCATGACCACGAGCATCCGGCATCAACACGTTATACCCAAGTTCCTGATAATAATATTGGGCGTACAATCCCATGTCCTTACCTTTCCCAAGATAACCATGTGCTAATATAACGGTTTTATTTGTCGGTTTCTTCGCTGGTAAAAAATAGCCTTTTAGTGTTAATCCATCGAAAGAGTTCATTTCCAATTCTTCAAATTTCTGATTGTCTACCCATGTACGCCAATCGCCATCCATAAAAACTTCCATTGCTTCAGCAGATACTTCCAGATCACTATTGCCCTGGAGGAAATCCTTCTGGTTGCGATCAATTGCCAAATTATAAAAATAAAAGCTTGCTGCGATATTTATGATTAATAGGATAATGATAAGTCCAATAACAATTTTTAAGCCTTTTTTTTGTTCCACATGCTATCTCCTCCCTAGAAATCTCTATTCTATTATAGCAAAAAAATCAACTCTCTTACTGACCAAATGACGTTGGTACTTCTTAGCAATGCAAAAGTGAAAAAGCGAGCAGCATAAGCTACTCGCCCCCATTGCTCCTATAAATTATGCTAATGGAATAATCCCGATTCCTTCGACTTTTTCATCAGCAATTTCGTTTTACTGTTAATTGGCCCTTTCAGGAAAGTACCTAATAGTAATGCCGCAATACCGAATATCGCCAGGAACAATATGTCATGATAAGCGCGTTCCCAGACAATCCCGCCTACCGCCTCACGCATCAGGTCAACCGCATAGGTAAACGGCAGGAATGGATTAATTGTCTGGAAAAATTCAGGCAGCAAAACGACAGGGTAGGTACCGCCAGATCCAGCTATTTGCAGGACGAGAAAGACAATCGCTACTGCTTTTCCGACATCGCCAAATACCGATACCAGTGTGTAAACAGTTAACATAAACACGATACTAACGAACAGACCAAACAGTACAAACCAAAGGGCCGCCTTTACATCAACAGCAATTAAGAAAAGATCACCAAGCGTGACAATTAATGTCTGAACGAGTCCAATCGTCATAAAGGTGAAAAGTCGTCCAAAATAAGTTTGCCTGATCGTATAGGCTTCAGCATTTTTAATATCAACAGCCAGCAGTGAGATAAGCAGTAAAGCACCTACCCAAATCGCCAGTACCGTGTAGAACGGTGTCATCCCTGTTCCATAATTAGGAATTGGGAATAGCTTATTTTCGTTAAGCTCAACCGGCTGGGCAAAAAAACCACGTTCTGCTTCCGGATCATTTTGCAGCAGCTGAATAATTTCGTTAATATCGGTTTCTCCCTGAATATCGCGAATACGATCGGCCAGCTGATTCACCTTGTCATTTACATACGGAAATTGACCAAGTACATGTTCCAATGTGTCTTTTCCTTCACCAAGGTTATCACCCGTACGATTTAAAATCCTTTCCACTTCAGGAATGGTTGACTGTATTTCGACTAAAATTCCTCTGGCCTGGGATAAGGTATTTTTAGCCCTATCGATCTCTTGTAAAACGGTTGGTTCAATATTTTCCTTATATTCTTTGACAAAGGCATCGATGTTTTTCGCCGTCGTTGCTGTTATATCCTGCAAATCGGAAATAACGCTATCGACCTCTGCTTTTTTATCCTCAATGAATGAATTTATTTTATTGGCGTTCCCCTGCGCTTCCTGAAGCCCCGATTTTAATGTTTCTAATTCCTCTAAGGCTTTATCAATCTGCTCATTTTGATTATTAGGTTGCTGATTGTTCGGGTCCTCCAGGTTTCCACCAGCGTTTTGCTCCTGGTCTGTACCGCCATTTTTTCCCTGCTCATTATTTTGTGCTTGTAATTGACGCAATGCCTCTTCAACAGTATTAATCCGCTCAATAGCTTCATTTACTTTCCCGTTTAACTGGTCACTTATTTCTTTACCAGTGCTGAAATCAATATCGGTTCCCTGCACCTTGCTGATAAAATTGTTCGCCTCAGCGGCTATTTTCTGAATCTTCTCCAAATCCTGTTTAATTTTCGGCGCCATTTCATTTAAACGCGCTTCACCTTTTTTTAAAAAGGCTGTCGTCTCATCAATCGTCTGCAAACCATTATTCGTTACTTGCTTTGCATCAGGAACTAATCCTTGTGCTTTCTTGACAATTTCCTGTGCACTAGTAGCATCAGACATCGATTCGTTTAGTAATTGATGAATTTCCGGCAGCTTTTTCTCCATTGTAAAAACATAATTTTCAAATCGTTTAATATCAGGCAAGTCACTTTCCAATTCAATTCCAATTTTGTTAAACATGTCGAAAATGACCCCATTAACGGTTGAAATGAAATTACTGCTGATTTGTTCCACAATCGCGCTTGCACCTTTTTCGGTAATTTTAGGCGCAACCGCATTAAGTTTTTCATTCACGTAATATTCGACCTTAGCTTTTTCCGGATTGTCACTAATAACGGTACCTAGTTTTTCGGAAAAATTTTTCGGAATCACAATCACCGCGTAATAATCACCATACTTCACCTTATCCATTGCCTTATCACGATTGACAAATTGCCAATCCATATCATCGTTTTTCTTTAACGTTTTGACTAAATCATCGCCAACATGAATTTCCTGATCGCGAACCATTGCCCCGGCATCTTCATTTACCACTCCGACTGGTATTTGGTCTGTCTGCCCATACGGATCCCAGGACGCTTTAATATTAAACCAGGCGTACAGTGACGGTAAAATGATTAAGCCGCCAATCAAGATGGCAGCTACCCAATTTGTTCCGATATTTTTTAAGTCTGTTTTAAAGATTCTAAAGCTGTTTTTCATAAATCTCTTCCTTATTTGATTGTCGTAAATGAACCACGATTCATTTCGCTTATTATGACTATGTATTATAGCAATATTTTCAAGGTAATTCCACTGGGAAAAATAATCCTAATATTGTCTATTTTGGGAGTATGAAGATCGGCCGGAATTTGTATCAAATTATAAAAGGTCGGAATGGAGGGAACTTGTTAAATCACAGTTCCCTCCATCCCGACCTCTTCCCCTGACCTCCTGCCTCTGTTTTACAAGTGCCGTCTCTCCATCAAATGAATCCCAACTCTAGTCATCGCAACCCCCATTGAATGACCCCACCTTATCATCCTTTCGGAATGCTTGAAGGTAGGGCTTCCTGTTTCACAGACCATTGCATCTTAGGGGATTCCTAAGACGTCTTACATTGTCTCCACAGGCTTTGTTTAGAC
Organism: Virgibacillus dakarensis; assembly: GCF_900155625.1. Taxonomy (NCBI): domain Bacteria; kingdom Bacillati; phylum Bacillota; class Bacilli; order Caryophanales; family Bacillaceae; genus Virgibacillus; species Virgibacillus dakarensis. Next base: position 399,466 of record NZ_LT732553.1, on the reverse strand, counting down.
TGTTCGGACACAACCTTGCCCTACAGTTTTTCGTGTTCTCATTTAGTCGATGACTACCATCTGATCCAGCTGTTCCATTCCTTTACGCAATATATGAAGACTTGCATTGTGGTCACGATCCAGGATCGTTCCACATCCTTTACAAATATGCGTACGAATAGAAAGAGATTTCTTTACTCGTGTTCCGCATGTAGAACAATCCTGTGACGTGAATGCTGGATCGACTTTTAGCAAGATACTTCCATTTCGTTCACATTTATAGGAGAGCATGTTTCGAAACATGCCCCACCCTGCATCGGAAATGGATTTTGACAAACGTTTATTTTTTACCATATGACGGATTTCGAGATCCTCTACGGCAATGATCGAATAGTCTTTCGCCAAATGGTAGCTTAATTTATGTAAAAAATCTCTTCGCTGATTCGCTACCTTTTCATAAAACAAATGGACTTTGCTCACTTGTTTCGCATAATTTGCCGATCCGCGTTTCATTTTAGAAAGTTTTGCTTGCGCTCTTTTTCGTTTCTTTTCTGTTTTACGAATAAATGTAGGGTTTTCATAGCTTTTTCCATCGGACAGAACTGCGTATTTATTTATCCCTACATCAATGCCAACTGCAAGATCACGATTGATTGGTGCTGGGTATGCTTGTCCTTCGACACTGAAAATAGCATACCAGCGACTGCCTTGTCGCTTGATGAGGAGTTGTTTGATTGTGCCTTCCATTGGTCGATGTAAGTGAATAGGAATTTGCCCGAGCTTGGATAGTTGTAACTTGCCGTTTTCTGTAAAAGATGCTGCATAGCGATGATGTGTATTCGGTTTGAAGCCAAATTGTGGGAAGGTCATGCTGTTGTAATCCTTGTGTTTTTTTAGTTTAGGGTAGTTAGCTTCTTTTCGAAAGAATTTGGTAAATGCATGGTCTAGGCGGCGGAACACTTCTTGTAAGGCTTGTGATGGTATTTCTTTTAGGAATTCCCATTCTTGCTTGTCTTGTTTCAATTGCTTTTGAATGTCAAAACGACTATACGATTCCTTCGATTGTCTGTATTTACGTTGTTTGTCGAGAAGTGCAGAGTTGTATGTTAGCCGACAATAGGAAAGCCAGGTCTCCAGTATTTCTATTTGTTCAGATGAAGGGAAAATTTCATATTTTTGATTCAGTAACATGAATGCACCTCCTAACCCTATTATGGATCATGCGTTTGGGGTTTGCAAGCATCTTACTAAAGCAAACCGAAATTCATCTCCCCCTTAGCCTTTAGGGGTTGCCAGTAACAGGCTTGAAGAGGGAGACTTCTTTCGGAAGGCAGTTAAAATTAAGTAACAGGTGTGGCTTTCCATTTATCTGGAAAGCTGTTTTATAGGTGATAAGTGGAAAGACATATGTATAAATAGGTAGTTTAACCGTAGTTAACCGATTTCCATGAATATTGTACCATTTTCAAATAATTACAAGCTTTTCCAATTGTTTTATTGTATAATGGAGAGGACAGGTAACGCAGGGTGGGCTTCACTGAAGCTGCATAGGGAAGCTTCTTTAATCGGCGGCTTTTATCCCCTAAGAAAGGGGCTGAAGCAATTGATTCCAATTGAGAAAGCGATTGAGTTGATGCTGATGTTCTCAACTCTAATATTGTTAGTTGTCAACAGCCGAGAAAAAAAGTAATCACCCTGTCGATGACGTAAACGGGATAATTACTTTTTTCGTTCCCTATAACAAAGTCGTCGCGCCTTGCAGTACTGTCCGAGTCGCAAGTTGCCGCTTGCGGCTCACCTTTTTATTCTATTCTCTTTATTTCAAAAAAACAACAACAAAACAAAATACTTCGAAATTGAGCCATTTCTACTACATTAAATGCTTTGACTCCACATCTACCTTCTAAGAATATTATACCACAAAAGGTTAACCATCCGTTCGATACATGATAATCTTCATAAATATGTTAAAATCCTGCTCCACTCTTCTACCTTACCAGCAAATGACTTTGTATATCGTCCTGGTACTGGACTTGTTGATGGTAGTTTGATCACGTCAACATGTTGCAACTTTACCCCACCAAAAAACTTCTTAAACGTTTGAAAGGATTTTGTCCCATTGCATGCAATTAACCGGACACTCGAATGCTTCTTTACTAAGCCAATGACATCATTCGGTTCTTCATCTGTTATGTTTGCATCCAGACTGCCTTCCCTAAAACACGTTCCAATCGTGTCCCACAAAGCGATGTGATGCTGTTTTACAAAGCTTCGTTTTTCATCATAAGTGGCAAGCGGTGCCTGGTTAAATAATTCATAAAGTATATCCCAGAAATGATTCCTTGGGTTTCCATAATACTCTTGTTTCGCTAGTGACATTCCCCCAGGCATTGAGCCAAGAATAAGCACTTTTGGATCTGCAGGAAGAACAGGAGGAAATGACGTTAATTTTTCTTTTATTTTTCACAACTCCTTCCATGTTTTTGGAATGATTATAACGGGAAGTACAATGATAGCATTATTTAATACAAATTGGTAACACTACAGGTGTGTGTTCACCGATTAGGGCTTAAAGATCAAGGCAGCGCAGCTCCCGACATCTGGCTTGTACAGGGACAAGCTGATTTCTGCTATTTACGATTACTGAGCAGTTTCAATCGGAGATCCCATAACAGTGTTTGTAGTGACTTCTTGAACATCCTCTAAATATAAGTATCCATTTTTTGATATATTACGCGGAAAGAAGGTATTTTTGATGAAGGCAATTGTAATTGAACAATATGGTTCAGCTGATCAGCTTAAGGAAAGAGATGTGCCTATACCTGAAATTAAGGATAATCAGGTGTTGGTTGAATTATATGCTACATCGATTAACCCCATTGACTGGAAAGTTCGGGAAGGCTATTTAACAGAAAGACTTCCATTTGATTTTCCGATTATCTTGGGATGGGATGCAGCAGGAATCATTCAAGCGGTTGGTGACAATGTTTCCAGCTTTACAACTGGTGATCGTGTTTTTGCCAGACCAGCTACAACTGCAAACGGAACATACGCTGAATACACTGCTGTCGATGAAAACCTGTTGGCAAAAATCCCGGAAAATATAAGTTTTGCGGAGGCGGCTGTGGTACCTTTGGCTGGATTAACGGCATGGCAATGTCTAGTCGATTTTTGCGAGATCAAAGCGGGTGACAATGTGTTAATTCATGCCGGTTCTGGTGGTGTAGGAAGCTTTGCGATCCAAATTGCCAAAAATTTTGGAGCATACGTGGCCGCAACAGCCAGTGGAAAAAATGAAGCATTCCTGAACGAACTAGGTGTGGACAAATTTATTAATTACAAACTCAACTTTCGCAGAGTAAAAATGTAGTTTAACTTAGGTACAATACTAGTCAATAGCTAATGTGTTATGTTGCTTGACACTCAATCATCATAAAAGAAAAACACCTCCAGTTTTGGTATAGTTTAATTGTCCAGAAAAAACTACCAAATAGAAGAGGTGCTCCTACTATGATAGCGAAAAATAACCTAAATAAGCAACTGCCAAACGAGTTAAAATCTACATTTAAAGAATTAAAAGTTCTAAAACATCTAAGACATGCAGGAATCACGAAGAATTTTGGCTATTCCTGCGCTCATCTTTTTCAATTAGTCTTTTGTTTGATCTTCGAAAATAAAAACTGGTTTCGCGCACTTGAAAGTAAAAAGTCTCCTGAATTTCCGGCTAAGGATACTGTTTACCGCTTTTTGAATCAATCAACATTTGCTTGGCGTCGATTTTTACTATTCTTAGTCGCGTTTACCGCTGGAAAGGTAACGAAACTTACAAATCATGCCCGTCCGAAAGTATTTATTTTGGATGATTCTGCATATGATCGAAACCGTAGTAAAAACGTAGAATTACTTGCTCGTTGCTTTGATCATGCTTCCCAAAAAATGCGCTTTTACAAAGGATTTCGCATGTTAACTTTAGGTTGGTCTGATGGTGCGACGTTCCTACCGGTTGATTTTTCTTTATTGAGTTCGAAAAAGAGCCAGATTAACGGTATTTCTTCAAAAATTGACAAGCGCAGTTCTGGCTATAAGCGACGTCTTGAAGCGTTACAAACTGCACCGGAACAAATCCCGAATATGATCAGTCGCGCAATGAACACGGGGATCCAAGCCGATTATGTGTTGATGGATACATGGTTCACGCACCAGCCACTCATTAAAGACATTAAAGAACAAGGTCTAGATGTGATTGGTATGGTCAAAAAATTAAAACAGCGTTACCTAGTAGGTGACGAGCGTGTATCCTTGGAACAGCTCTATCGTTTGGCGACTCCAACCGATGGAAAGAAAGGGATTTTGCGCTCCATCCATACTGTCCAAGCAAACGGTGTCCCAGTAAAAGTGGTCTTCGTTCGCAATCGCAATAAGAAAAATGACTGGTTGGCTATTTTAAGTACAGATTGCACATTGAGTGATCAAGAAATTATTCGCATTTACGGCATGCGATGGGATATTGAAGTCTTTTTCAAAACAACAAAATCCTTACTGAAGCTACAAAAGGAATTTCAAGGCCGTTCCTATGACTCACTTATTAGCCATACAACTATCGTGTTTACAAGATATATCGTGTTGTCATGGCAAAATCGTTGCAGTACAGATCAACGTACTTTAGGTGGCATGTTTTATGAGCTTTGTGATGAAATCAGTGACCTTGATTGGGCTGTAGCATTACAGCAATTAATCGAGCTTCTTGAAGATACCATCAAAAAGAGTAACAAGAAAATGCAAGGATTAATCAAAATTCAACTACAGCAGTGGATTGCAGGCTTGCCTAATTACATCAAGGTTTACCTGCCTATTTCAGCATGCGAAAGTTGAGTTACAAAGAAGATGATTTTGCCGAACTTATCGATGATTATGATATTGTTGTTGACACGATGGGCGGTGCTATTCAGGAAAAGAGCTTTGACGTGTTGAAAAAAGGGGGTAAGCTGGTCTCCATTGCCCAGCCTCCTGATGAAAGATTAGCAGCAGAAAATGGAGTGAAAGCTGGCTTTCTCTGGCTAGAACCGGATGGAAAACAGCTAACCGAGCTCGGAAAGCTTCTGGAAAATGGCAAGGTAAAGGCGAATATTGGTCATACCTTTCCATTGAATCAGGATGGGCTGCGGTCGGCGCATGAACTTAGCCAATCCCATCATGCAAAAGGGAAAATAGCAATAGAAATTAAATAACAACCTACAGCCTGAGTCAGCACGGTCTATTGTAACCAAAATACACAACCATCCATTTGCTGAATAAAATAGGCTCCAAAACAAAAGCTACAAGCATATGCTACGTTTCGGAGGGCAAACAAATGAATGGGAACAACTGTATCACAAAATATATGAAACAAAAGAAGATCTGCAAAACCTGGTAGGACAATATTGGCATCAATTTTCCGGTCCTGATACATGGTACTTTTGGTTTAATGTTGCCAGTGTAATAATACCACTTGCTATTCTTTATATCGTGATCGATAAGCAACGACTATTTGAAATTTGTTTCTACGGCTATACGGCACATGTTTTATGGCTAAATCTCGACAGTACGTTATCCGCCGGGAATTTTTTCGTTTATCCTCACAGTCTTACTTATCTAATCCCAACTGGCATTAACATAACAGCAGTTGTTTTCCCGATTACATTCATGTTGATCTATCAGTATTGTACAAACAACAGGAAAAATTTTTATTTATATTCCATTATTGGTACCATCATCTTTACTTACGGATTTGCGTCATTCTGTCTGGCGGTTGAGCTTGTAAAAATGGATAAGGGCATGAATGTAACCTATTTATTTCTAATTGATACTGCCGTTGTCTTTATTTCATTTTGGTTTACAAAGCTGTTCATTTGGATTAAGGAAAAGCATTTAGGACAAAAAGCAGAAAAATAGCAATGCGGAAAGTACATTGCTATTTTTCTTTATGATTCATTAGCTTGTCAATTTTATCTTCAAGACGGTTGTACTGCTTTTTTCTTTTGAGCCGCAAAACGATTAGACTGATGATAACAACGGTAAACAAAAGAAAAACAAGTTGTGCAATTATATCCCCAAGGAAAATATTAAAAAACAATGGATATCCCCTCTTTTCTCCCATGACTTGCCTCGGATAATGCGAAGGCGATACGGTTTCAGATAGTTTAGTCATTATTCTTTTCCATTTCTTCAGCAAAATTTAGTAGCCGTTCTGCCGCCAGTTGATAAACCTTATTCTTATCCCTTGGCCCAATTGCTATTATTTCCATTTTTATGACACCGCTATCACTTTCCGTAGGACGGTATATTATTCGAATGTTTAAAGCCCTTAGTTTAAGTTTCACAAACTTGTTCAAAGGTGCTCGAAGTGGTTCACCAATTCCCCTTGGCTTTATTAAAGGACCATTTTTTGCCCTTCTTACAATTTCCAACAGCACAATAGACCTGTTTCCTTTTTTGATTTTCTTTATATCTTGCGCAGCACTTCTAGAAAAACGAATATCAACATTATAGGATTGCAACACATACTGCTTTATCTTTTCTATCTCTCTCATACGACTACCTGTTATTTTCTTTCAGTTGCTTTATTAATTTTTCATAATCAAAATCACCATCATCGAATACCTCATCCAAGGTCAGTTGCGCCTTTTCCTCTTTTCTTTCTTTTGCGATATGATACATATAATCGTCTACAGCATGATCAACAACTTCCTTGTATTTTAATAAACGCTCGAAATACTCAAAGTCTACGATAACAGCTTGTGAATTTCTTTTTTTGCTGTTTTGGATGACATAGACTTCCTCACTTTCCCTGCCAACATATTGATTCAAAATATCGGATAGCTTATTGGTACGGGTTAGATCCGTAACGTTCAATACATTATCTTTTAAAAAGTTTAGTGTAGTACTCGAGATCGACTTATTGTTTTGTGAGTTCTTTTCCATTTTACCTTTTCCCTCCCAGGTTTCTAAGTGTAAGGTATGCAAAACATTATTTTTATGTTCTTATTATATCACATAAAGTGTGTTGTTTTATACACATATTAGGCCAATTTCACACCTCCTTTCCGGGTTCTGTTCGTTATATGCCTAGTAACATAATGTCCATAAATTATTTTTTACTTTTCGGATTATATTTCTGGTATGATTACATAAACATACTTATCAAAATAAGGGGGGAGACAATGAAAGCAACTGTTATTGGTATTTTGGCAGCTTTGTTTTTTTCCGTAACGTTCATCCTGAATCGGGCGATGGAGCTTGAAGGGGGCAGCTGGGTATGGAGTGCTTCACTACGATTTATCTTCATGCTCCCAATGCTCCTTCTCATCGTTGGTTATCAAAAAAATATAAAACCGGTTTTGTCACACATAAAAAAAGCGCCTTTTTCATGGATCTTATGGAGCACAGTCGGATTCGGATTATTTTATGCTCCGCTAACCTTCGCGACCATTTATGGACCAGGCTGGCTCGTTGCAGCAACGTTTCAAATTACAATTATTGCTGGATCATTGCTTGTTCCATTTTTAAATAAGGGAAAAAAACAGCGTATCCCGATACAAAGTGTCTTCATTTCCTTAATCATTCTGTCCGGAGTTGTTATGATGCAACTGCAACACGCAACCTCGGTACCGGTCAAAGCTGTCTTGTTCTGTGTAATTCCGCTAATCATTTCAGCACTCAGCTATCCGCTCGGAAATCGAAAAATGATGCAAGTTGTTAATGGTGAATTAACTACCTTTCAGCGTATTCTTGGAATGACTATCGCAAGTATGCCATTTTGGCTCATTCTGTCGATCTATGGAATAACCTCCCATGGTCTTCCTAGTTCGGGGCAAATAACGCAAACATTTATTGTAGCCATAACATCGGGAATTATTGCAACGGCATTGTTTTTTTATGCAACGGAGCTTGTTAATCACGATAATCAAAAAATGGCAGCTGTTGAGGCAACTCAATCTGGTGAAGTCGTATTTGCTTTATTTGGGGAGCTAATTTTTTTGCATGCACCTTTGCCAAACTTGTTTTCATTCGCTGGTATGGCGCTTGTTATGATAGGAATGATGTTACATAGTGTAATATCCGCACTGGGAAACCGAAAAAAGATGCAGCTATATAAGAAGGTTTCAGAGGGGAGTGAATAAAGCGCTATGGAAGCGAGTTAGATTACTCGTTCCATAGCTAATCCGACCATTCCAAAAACTCCAGCCTGTTCCCAAATGGATCATCCAGATAAAACCTGGTGGCACCAGGCAATTTATCATCCGTTTTAAACGCTACATTCTTGGCGTGTAAATATTGCTTCATGGCTTCCAAATTTTTTACCCGAAATGCTGGATGTGCCTTCTTTGCCGGGTGAAAATCGTCTTCCACACCAATATGTACATGAACCATTCCAAATTGAAACCAAACACCACCTCGATTTCTTAATGATACCGGTTTTGTAACCTCTTCAAAACCCAATAAATCCCCGTAAAACTTGCGTGCAGAATCCTCTCCACTGATCGGTGCTGCCAACTGTACATGATCGATCTGTTCAACCTTAAATAGCATTTGCTCATCTCCTTTCCCTTTCCATGATACTGTTCCTGATAAGAAATGCATAATACTATTTTTGAATCGGAATGTAAAAGGTACACTTATTGCAAAAATTAAAAGACCAGTTCTAATTAGAACTGGTCTATCACATTTAGTAGTTAACAGCCACAATTGCCGTAATTGTTATACAAAAGTTTTAAACCACCACTTCACAAAGTGGGTGTTTGCAGAAGCCTTCCTGTCTTCCGCTCTTTGGCGGCTCGACATTAGAGCTCCGATCTAAAACTCCCTATTCTTACATTAGAGGTTAAAACTTATTATGATTACGAACATCGTAGCTTGTATTTATATAGTACAACTTCTTCCACTACATTTCAATGGTATTTTTGCCCATTTTTATTTATCACACTAGGTAAATAGGATTATTAAATTTTCTAAAATATGTTAAGTGTGATGTTTTCCTGAATCTCCGCTAAAATAATAGTTCATATACCTCGTTCAGTTCCTTTACCCGTTCATCATGCTGCACATTTTTAGCGTAAGCGATTTCCCTTTTTAAGATAGCATCCAAATATCCAATTTCATCATCATCTAAATCCTTTACAAACTCACCTTCACTTGTATAATTTCCAGATTCCAGCTTGTGATAAATTTTTTGGGCCATGTCATTTTCTATATAGTTGGATACGGATTCACGCAAATAATCTAGTGTGTGATCGATTGCCTCCACCTTCTTGCCTGTCTATTATAGTTTCGTGTTGCTTTTTTTCGCTCTTTGTTCGAGCTGGGATTTAGGCCGCTGTTCTTCCATATCTTCCGTGAGCCCCTGTGGATTAACGCTGGATCTAACCCGCTTTTTATTCCAATTATCCTGCTTCTCGCTCATAACAACACCTCCAGTACGTAGTGTTGCAAAAATTACTCTTTTTATTCGGCTTAGATGTAAATATATATTTACATCTTAAAATCGATGTGATATAAATAATGTAAGGATATCTTTACATTTAAGGATGATATACTATGCCGGTAAGAAACAATATACGTAAAATTAGAAAAACCAAAGGAATTACCCAACTTAAGATGGCCGAAGATCTGCAGGTAACACGGCAGACATTTACAGCTATTGAAAATAACAAGTATAACCCGAGTTTAGAACTGGCATTAAAAATTGTGGATTATTTTGACGTACCAATTGATGATGTTTTTATTCTTGAGAAGGAGAGGAGAAAATGAACAAGGGAGAAAAAAAGGTGGTTTTCATGGAAAAATGGGGTTCGATCTATATACAGCTTTGTACGACTTTAGGGGCGCTTTTAGGAACATATTTAGTTTATATTTTTCAGGGCGAATTTGTATATGAAGTAATTATTGCAGCAATTTTAGTAAATGTTCTTTCCACAATCTTTCATTTGATAAAATTAAGACGCAAGAAAGATAAAACTCCTGAATATGATGAACGGACAATTAGTAATGTGTTTAAGTACTTTGCCATTAGTTCATTTATTTTTCTTGGGGTTCTGTTTATTTTCCTAGGGGGAATTACATTACTTGGACATGAAAGTATATCGATTTTATATTTATGGATATTTTTCTTTGCCTACATTTGGATTATTGGTTTAGGGGTTCTGTTTGTGAAGCACCGCTAGCGCTGTTTTTTTTAACATAAAGAAGGAAGAAGCGTATTAGGGCTACTTCCTTCTTCCTTTATTTCACTCTCGTAAGCAAACCCTACCTGAGCACTGTCAAGGTTTATTTGTACTTAGTACATCATACTGCTCTCTCAACGACCACTTCAGAACCTTACCGCTCGGATTTTTCGGTAATTCATCGGTAAAATCTACATGCTTTGGCACTTTAAATTTTGACAGTCTAGCTCGGCAAAATTCGATTACTGCTTCTTTCGTTAAATTTTCTCCCGACTTTGGAACGATAATTGCAGTAACAGCTTCGATCCAATATGCATCGGGGATGCTGATGACTGCTACTTCGGAAACACCGTCCATCTGGTAAATCATTTCCTCAACTTCCCTGCTCGAAACGTTGACACCGCCTGTATTAATCATATCCTTTTTCCGGTCCACAACTGTCACATAACCTTCTACATCCATTACTCCAAGATCACCGCTATGGAACCAGCCGCCGCGAAACGCTTCAGCCGTCTTTTCCGGATCATGCAAATAGCCTTGCATTGCATGTGGAGTGCGGTGAACAATTTCGCCGATTTCCCCGCGAGGTACCTCATTATCATTCTCATCAACAATTTTCGTTTGAACGTTTAATGTTGCTGTTCCTGCAGAACCCAATTTTCGCAATTGATCTTCCGGCTGCAATGCAGTCGCAAGAGGGGCAACTTCTGTTTGACCGTAAAAGTTCCAGAAACGTGTATTTGGCAGCCGTTCAGCAAGTTCCTTTAAAATTTCCCGCGGCATAATTGCAGCACCATAATAGCATTTTTCCAACGTCGATAAATCACGCCGATCGAAATCCGGGTGGCGCAGCAGGCTAATCCAAACTGTTGGTGGAGCGAATAGCTGTGTTGCCCCCTCTTCCTCTATTGTTTTTAAAATAACTTCGGGACTTGCAGCACCTAAGATAATTCCGCTTGAACCAACATAAATACTTGGACCTAAAAATACATGAAGTTGGGCGCTATGATAAAGTGGCAATGCGTGAATGGCGATATCACGCGCCTCCATTTTCCCGTCCACAATACTGCTAACGTACTCACTTATCAGACTTTTATGGGTCAGCATAACACCCTTGGGCCGAGATTCCGTGCCGCTTGTATACAGAACATGAGCAAGCTCGTCGTCCATGATATCCGCTTCAACAAATGCTATTGGTTGCTCCTTGCGAATAGCTGATAACAGCTCCCATGAGGATAGCTCATTTGTCCGCTCACCATCAACCGGTACATCCATTAAATACCGATGCTTAATTTTAGCGCTTCCTGCTGCCTGATCAAGTACAGGTGCATATTCCTTCGAGGCAATGAATCCGGTTACCTCAGCATGCTCGATAATATATCGCACATCTTCACCAGTCAGCATATAGTTAATCGGGATCATCACAGCACCAATCCGGGCCAAGGCAAAATTTACTGCCACAAAGTCCAAACTATTTTTGGACATCACCGTGACCATCTCACCCTTTTCCATTCCTTTTGCCAAAAATCCATGTGCTGTCTGGTTCACCAAATCGTCCAATTCTGCATATGTCAATCGTTTATCCTCATATTTCACAGCAAACTTATCCGGTGTCCTATCCCTGGTCCTAGCCAGTATATCACCTAATGTGTTGCGTCTTGCCCGTTGCAGCATGCTTGATAACTGATCATTTACATTTACTGAACCTTCCATTCTCCCACTCCCTAACATGGATTTTGCTGTTCCATTTTATTGGTGTGAATATTCCATTTCTTATTTTATTTTAGATAATTGTGATTAGCAAGTACATAATTTAGTTTTGAATGATAAACTTCAAGTGTACCGAAGCTTATACCTTTACCTTCGCAACCATTGAATCAGACTCTATCACACCATCTTTCATATGAATGATGCGATTGCCATATTTCGCCGCTTCCTGGGAATGTGTAACCTGAACAATGGTTATTCCTTTTTCCTGATTAATTTTGCGAAATAGCTCCATGATTGCTGTCCCCGATTTACTGTCTAAATTTCCGATCGGTTCATCTGCCAATATTACCTTAGGATTAACGATCAAGGCCCTGGCAATGGCAACACGCTGCTGCTGCCCTCCCGACAATTCTCGTGGTGTAAAGTTTCGCCGATCCGTTAATCCGACAATTTCCAGTTTTTCGTTCAGTTCGTCTTGATAATCCTTGCTCTTTTTTCCATCCATTGTTATGGGCAGTAAAATATTTTCTGCCACTGTGAGATTCTGTACTAAATTATAAAACTGAAACACAAATCCAAGCTGCCTTCTTCGTATCATGCTTTTCTTTTTATCGTTCATTTTGTTAATATCTTCCCGTTTAAAATATACACTTCCTGAAGTCGGGACATCAATACCGCCAAGTAAATAAAGCAGTGTACTTTTCCCACAGCCTGATGGCCCCATGATCGAGACAAATTCACCTTCTTCTATGGCTAATTCCATACGCTTAAGGACCGGTATCTCACGTTTGCCAACATAATAGCTTTTACATAATTGTTCTGTCTGAATAACACTGCCCACAAAATTAACCCCCTAGTAAACTATTCATACCGTAATTCATCCAGTACATTCATTTTGACAATCTTCCTGACGATAGACAGTGTTGATAAAGCTAGTAACACAAACACGAGTCCACAAAGAAGTGCAAATAATGAATAATTAAAATCAAACTGGATGACCAAACCAATTGCATGCAGAAATTTTGTTAACACAACATTCATTAGCAGCCCACCGGCACACCCAATCACGACAACGGCGATAAACGTCATGACCATTTCATAAAATAGCATTCTGACAATCTGATTTTTACTCATACAGACAGAGTAGAGTACTGCAAGCTCTTTCCTTCTCTGTCTGTATGACACGGTAAGATTGTTAGTAATTCCTAATAAGCCGACAATCAATCCCATTAAAATAACCGCTTTTATACCCACTAACAATGTATCAATCGTACCTTTCTGGGATGCAATCAACTCATCAAATGTGTGTACATCAATAGTTGCATCAACGTACTTATCTTTAATCGCTTTTTTAACCTGATCTACATCATATCCCTGATCCACTTTTATGGCTATTTCATTATGGCCTCCATCAAAGTAATCATTAAAAAATTGCAAATTTACCAGCACCGATGATTTGCTTGATGTAAAACTTGCACTGTCCATTAGTCCGGCAACAACCATTTCCACATAATCTTCATCTTTATGAAGCGGTTTCCCCTGTTCAGTTAATGGCAGGAACTGGATGGTATCGCCAACAGCTACATCATATTTTCCTGCTTGATATTGATCGATAATGACACCATTCGGCAATGTGGCGATTTTTTTCATGGCATCATCTTTAAACACTACGCCCGAATAAAATGAATTAAATTTTTCAATGTTATCAATGCCAACTACACCAAACTCACCATGATCCCGGTTTATTTGATAGCGGGCCAAGCCGATATATTGTTTCGAAATATCGGATACACCATCTACTTTTGCTAACTCTTGCTCATATGCGGCAGGGTCCTTCTCTAAATTGCCGATCATCACATCCGAGTCCCGTTTTATGATATCGCTTATATAATGATCAAGCCCGGCACTCGTAATCCCTACCACCATCAGTAACAGGACGACGACAATGATCATACTGGAATTATTGGCAACCATCTTATTATTTGCAACACTTTTGATTCCCAGCGCCATTTCACCGTTTGCACTACCCGCAACTAGTGTACTGCATAGTTTGACGATCATATTTATGAACAGCTGCATCAGGAGTACAATCGCAATGAACAACATTGCTAAGGCGACCAACCCGAAGGAAAGACTATCCTTCGTATTGAAGAAATAAACAACGAAGGCACCGACAAAGAAAAATACCCCAATTATTTCCGTTATGATAGATCGTTTTTGAACTGTATCAGGAGTATTAAGAATAATAGCTTTCAATGGTTTTCGATTTGCTTTTAAAATAGGCAGCATACTGACAAAAGCTGGGAAAAACATTCCAAAAACCAAAGCTGCTGTGATAAAGCTAATCCGGTATTCCACTACAGTTGCGACACCAAACTCCTTATACTCATTGAAAAAGTCAGCTATCGAAGGCAATAAGAAACATCCCAGCCCAATCCCTAAGCCAGCACCTATTCCCCCATATAAGATAAATTCCAACAAAAGAATTCCATTCATCTTCCGTTTACTAGTTCCTAAACTGCGAAACGTTCCCACAACAGGCATCCGCTCAGCAATGATAATTTTAGCTAGCGATGAAATGACATATGCGCTAATTAAGACAATAATAACAATAGCTAGAATCATTGCGGTCATGAATGTTTCGTCATCCCAATTGGCAGAAGATAACGAACTTGCTTTTTGGATAGAGAAGGCTGGATTTTGATCAGATAAACGGCTAATCTGTTTATCTAAATCTTCATCAGAAATCTGCAACAATGTACTCGATAGCCTATCTTCTTTACCAAAAACCTTGTTGAGCTGACTTTTGGAAACAACTAATTGAATAGTATCGATTTCCGAATAAAAAACTCCATTCGTTTCACTTATCGCTCCAACTGTGTATTTGTATGTTTTGTCCTGCAAGGAAACCTTAATCGTGTCACCTAAAGATAAGTGAAAATCGGATGCTGTTTTTTGACTGATCATTGCGGTGTTATGATTCAGTTTAAAATCTTTTACCTTGTTTATCGGTTTGACTAATTCCATTGTCGATGCTTCATTTAAATCCATGCCAGTCATGGAAACCTGCAAATTCTCACTATTTAATTCACCTTTACCAGTTGCGTTAATCATATCCACCCGTTGTTCTACTCCGACATCGCTAATGTCCAGGTCAGCCACTTGATAAAACGGTGATCGATCATCAGAAGCTTTTGTAACAACAATATTGGCATTTCCATAGCTTCCCTGTACCATTGTTGTATATGTATCGTTCAATATCTGATTTACACTAAGTCCAATAAATAAAACAGCAGTTGATAATAAAATGGCCAATAAAACAATTGCTGTTCTGAGCTTCTTTTCGATAAGGTTTCTAATGATATGCTTCACGATACTCTGCAAATTAACCCCCCCATTTCTTATGATTTTGTAATGTTGATCTTTCAATATTAATTGACTTTATTGTAATATCCTGAAGATTTACAGTGCTCTGCTTCATGGCGATATCGGGAATGATCTCATTAAGCTAAAAATATTGCACCATATACCAACGCCCCAAGCACAACATATACTGGACTAATGCCCCGTTTTTCCAACAATATGTATCCACTAGCAACTAAGATGGCCGTGTGGATCCAGCCAATTTCCGTGTAGGAATCAAAAAAGAATTCGTACGTCATTACGCCTAATAACACAGCAATAGTGGGGCGGACAATTTTCGTCAGCCTTTTTACTTTTGGTGAATCTTTATATTTTAGTAATAGCCCTAATAGTGCAATCATCATAATTAATGACGGGGCTACAGAAGCAAAAAGACCAACAAATGCTCCAAGAATTCCCCCTTGTTCATAACCTATGTAGGCAGCCAGCTTCGTTGCAATCGGCCCGGGCAGTCCGTTGCCAAGTGCAACCATTTCACTAAATTCATTTGTAGTAAACCAGTGATAGCGATCGACAACCTCATGTTCCAATAACGGAATTGTTGCGGGACCACCACCATACCCCAGTATATTTGACGTAAAATTAGCTATAAATAGTTGCCAATAGATCATGATTCACCCGCCTGTCTTTCTTTCTCGCTGCTCTTCGAAAACAATGCTGACAAGATTAAGGCAATAATAAGAAACGCCGGATGAATTCCCAATACTTGCATTACAACAATACTAATGATCGTCAAAATAATGGTGGCACCCCAGCCCATCAGTGTTCTCGATTTTTTTATAAAGTCCCATGCCAAAACACCAATCATGACACCGGCAATTGGCAAAACCCCTTTAGCCATTCCCTGAACCCAGGGAACATCCTTGTAGGCGTTTAATACAGTTAAAAGCAATATCATTAACAATGCGGTTGGCAAAACCGTAGCAATAATGCATGTGATGAGTCCCCAAAAACCTTTCAGACGCCAGCCAATATAGCCGGATAGCTTTGTATTGATCGGTCCGGGTAAAGTATTGGCAAGTGCCAGTATGTCCGAGAATTCATCATCCCCCATCCACTTGTACGTTTTTACAACTTCCTTATGCATTAATGGTACAGCCGAAAGTCCGCCGCCATATCCAAGCATTCCTGCACGGAAAAATCCAATAAATAAATCCTTGTGCATCCCCTGATCACGACCTTTAGAAAGTTTCCAGATTAGTTTGGTATTTGTTCTTTATGCTATATTACCAGAGCGGCGGAAATTAATCATCGGTAACGGGGAAATTTTTTTGTGGAAATGATTATTGAAAATTTGGTTCGGATAGTATTTTACCGAATTCGGACAGTATTTGATCATAATTGAACAGTAATTGTATGAATTTGGACAGTATCTTACGAGTTTTGGACAGTAAATGACTCTTGTTCAACAGTGAACAAACCCTAGAACACTAATTCCCGTTACAGGATAAGCACAAACGCATAACAAAACCTGGCTCCCTTTTTGATCGCCAGGTTTTTGTCCATCATGTCATTTATAATTAATCATTGATGCATACGTATCCGCATCAAGCCGTTTAATAATCTCTACAAGAAGCCTCACACCATTTTCAATATCCTGTTTACTTGCCAGGGAAACGTGGCTATGCATATAACGGATTGGGGCTCCAATTACGATAGTTGGGACACCCTCTTTGTACATATGGATTTTCCCGGCATCAGTCCCACCACCAGTTATCACTTCAATTTGATAGGGGATATTATTGTTCCTGGCTGTATCGATAACCAAATCACGAAAACGGGTATTCGGAATCATGGAGGCATCAAGAAACGTAACAAGCGGTCCTTTTTGTAATGCCGGATGCTTAATATCACCACTGCTTGTCCCCGGGGTATCCTGGGAAACACCGACGTCGAGGACAATCGCGATATCAGGATCGATTGCATATGGCGAAGTTTCTGCTCCTCTCAACCCTACTTCTTCCTGAACATTTGCTCCAACAAAAAGCGTATTTGGATGATCCATACCATCTAATTGTTTCGCCACTTCTACGGCCATATAGCAGCCAATCCGGTTATCAAGCGCCTTCGCCAGAACCGTATCATCATCAGGTAATCGTTCATAAGGGCAGATAGGAACAATCGGATCACCAACACAAACACCCCACTTTTCAACCTCTTCCTTACTATGTCCCCCAACATCAATATACATTTCCCGGATTGGAAATACTTTTTTCCTCTCTTCCGGCTGCAGCAAATGCGGTGGCTTCGAACCAATGACTCCGGTGAATTTTTTTCGCTCAGTTATAACAGTTACACGCTGTGCCAGTAATACTTGATCCCACCAGCCGCCAAGCGGAGTAAAGCGAAGAAATCCGTCCTTTGTAATACCGGTAACCATAAAGCCAACCTCATCCATATGACCAGCAAGCATAATACGCGGACCACTGGTATTCCCCGTTTTTTTTCCAAAAAGACTCCCTGTATGATCGTACAGAACCTCACTGCATACTTGATCTAGCTCTTTCTTCATGATCTGTCTTACTTCATTTTCATAACCGGAAGTACTTTGCGCCTGTGTTAACTCTTTTAATAGTTCCATCACTTCACCTATTCATATCGTTTTAGGTTTAGTATGGATGGTGGTACATGGATTATGCATATCTTCAAAGTCTACTACCGATGCACCTGGAAAAAATCCTATATACAAAAAATAAAAAATATGGTATATATAAAGAAATAAAAAAATCAAGAAAAAAAGAAATAAGTATATTTTTTGTTTGGAGGGAATAGAATGAATGTAACGAAATATGAAGTGGAGAGAAGGAATATGGACTACTCTGAACGCAAAAAGCAAATAAAACGGATTCGGGTTTCATCTGCCCACCAAATTACCATCCCGCAAAAATTTTTCGAAAAACTGAACATTACAGATGAGGTTTATGCTGAGTTTACCGGTGATGCCATCATCATTCGTCCTGTACAAGAAGAAGTGGATTTTTCAAAGGAAATCATTGAGGATATGATTCGTGAAGATGTACCAAAAGCATACTTTGCTGAGGAATTTGAAAAACGAAAAACAGCAATCCGCAACTCTGTCCATCAAATTAAGAAAGATGCACAAGAAACACTTGATGATATAAGAAAGAATGGGTATAAAGATCTAACCGATGAATTATTTGGAGATTTGAATGATGGGAAATGACTTATTACGGGCAGTTTATATGAATCCTATCAAAAAAACTATTAAAAAAGAAAAAAACAAAGAGTTAAAGAATATTTATCTGTAAACAATCAATTTAATCAGACATGATCCCTACATCGGTGAAATGAAAAGTGGGGATCTCGCTGGTATATACTGCTTTGATTATAAATATCAGGGAACTAATTACGAACTTGCCTACCGAATTGAAGAAGATGAACAAGGGGAAATCATTTTCCTTATTATGACTGGAACCCGAGAAAATTTTTATCATCAGCTGAAAACGTATTTAAAAAATTGAAATCGTCCCCCACTGTTAATAAGATGAGGGACAGGCCTTCAAATAACCTTATCCGGATTCAAAACACCGTCCGGATCCAACGCTTGCTTAATCTTCCGCATGACAGCAAGTGCAGGACCGTGCTCTTTTTCCTGATATTTTCGTTTACCGACACCAACACCATGTTCCCCGGTACATGTGCCGCCGCGGGTAAGTGCATAGTCCACAATCTGTTCGTTAACAACGTTCGCTTTTTCAATATCTTTCGGGTCATTCACATCGATCATTAATAGAATATGATAATTTCCGTCACCGACATGGCCAACGATTCCGCCGGCGAGACCCGATTTTTCAACAGCCTTACGTGCATCTTTAACTGCACCGGCAAGTTCCGAAATCGGCACACAAACATCGGTTACCATCTGTTTTTTCCCAGGATGGCCATGTATATAGGCGTATGCAGCATTATGCCTCGCCTCCCAAAGACGATTTCTTCCCGCTGTATCGGTTTCAAATTCGATATCCTGACAATTTCGATCAAACACGATTTCTCTGGTAAATTCAACATCCTGCTTAAGCCCGGCTTCATTTCCGTGAAACTCCAGGAACAATGTTGGTACCTCTTTATAGTCCGTATCACTAAAATGATTCATTTGCTTAATTGACTGTGCATCGGCAAGTTCAACCCGGGCAATCGGAACGCCAGCCTGCAAAATAGCAATAACCGCCTCCACCGCATCCTCAACACTAGTAAATGAAGCTCGTGCAGCCATAATATGTTCTGGAATTCCGTAAACTTTTAATGTCAATTCCGTGAAACAGCCTAATGTTCCTTCTGAACCAACAAAAATACCATTCAGATCATATCCGGATGACGATTTCGCTGCCAAGCTACCGGTATGTATGATCGATCCATCCGCAAGCACGACCTCCAAATCTCTTACCTGATCACGCATAATTCCATATTTGACCGCAGTTGTTCCACTTGCATTTGTTGCTGCCATTCCGCCAAGCGTCGCATCTGCCCCAGGATCAACGGAGAAAAATAACCCGTATTTTTTCAGCTCTTTATCCAACTGTGATCTTGTTACTCCTGGCTGTACGCGAACTAAAAAATCCTTCTCCCTTACCTCCAAAACCTTGTTCATTAAGGAGAAATCCACAACGATGCTTGACTTATAAGGAATAACGTTTCCTTCTAAACTCGACCCGACACCAAAAGGAACAACCGTTGTAGTATACTTGTTTGCCAATTTTACAACCTCGCTCACCTCTCGTGCACTTTCCGGAAATACAACCGCTTCCGGCAAATGCGGAGTATGGTAGGACTCATCCTTGCTATGCTGCTCTAAAATTGTTTCGTTATCCGATACCCGATCCGCATCCAATGCTTGCTGTAATTCTTCAAGAAGTTTCAAAACAGACATCCCCTTTTTGATATGTGAATAATCTAATATTCTCTATTCTTATCATATCATATTACCGCTTCTCTCGGACACTTCTCATTTAAGTTATGAGTATGTATTTAACCCTGACATCTGCCCAAAATCATTTTTTATAGTACCCATTTTTATTGCCCTGAATATAGTGAAAATGACTAGTTTAAGGTGAATGTTTAAAAGTACTGGTAAAAATGATACACCGAATTTCTTCTCGGTCCTTTTTATCTTCATTTTAAACACATATTTTAAAGGAGGAAAATTAAAAGAATGGAACAATCACGGAAGCACCGCCCAGAGCATCTTGCTTGGCATGAAACGCTTGAAATACATGAACTTGTCGCTTTTCAGTCAATTGGATTGATGAAATTAAAAAGTTCAGTAGGCGAAGTAAAAGACAACATGCTCCGAAACCTTTATGTCCAATGTATTAAAGATATAGAAAATAATATTAAGGAGCTTGTCCAGTTTTATTCGCTGGCACCTCGGGAAGACGATGAAGAAAGAGAGTTCCGAAACCTTGGAACCGGATTCTATGCAGGTGACCTGCTAATTTTGGCAAAAACCTCTGTAAAAAACTATGCAACAGCAATCACCGAAACGGCAACACCAATGTTACGGGAAACATTAATTAAACATTTGCAAAAAGCGATTGAAGCCCATGCAAACGTATTTTCCTATATGTATGACAAAGGCCTTTATCCCGCATATAATCTAGAAAAATTGTTAAAAAATGATTTAAAAAATGCCAATATGGCGTTACAAATGCATTATAAATAGTTTAGTTATGTCCATGTTCATTCAATTTAGGAGGTCGGGGGCAGTTAAGTTCGTGGTTGCAAGCATATAACTGTCTTCCCCCTGCTTAGTTAAAGAAATTGCATTGTGACAAAACAACTTTAAAGTAGAAATTGATCCTAATGTACGTGACAAAGAGATAATTAGTGCTG
This sequence comes from Virgibacillus dakarensis, assembly GCF_900155625.1. Lineage (NCBI taxonomy): Bacteria > Bacillati > Bacillota > Bacilli > Caryophanales > Bacillaceae > Virgibacillus > Virgibacillus dakarensis. The sequence goes on along the minus strand of NZ_LT732553.1, from coordinate 378,305 downwards.
TACTTAACTCCTTGAAAACTAAGGGGGAGTTACAGCCCCTTAATGCGTGACTCCCCTCTAAAATAATTATAGAGGGGACTTTAATTCTATATCATGATTTATACCATGTTAATTTTAAAAATAAATCCGCTTCCTTTGATTTGTCCGTCTCATTTTTGGCGCCGTATAACCATGCTCGAAGATCCGACCCTTGCTCATTTTACAATAGGCAAGTAATGAATCGAGAATACCATCATACTGGTTAACAGCATGTTGAAACACGGTTGCTGCAACACGTGCATCCTCCAATGCATGGTGATGGTCAAATGCTATCCCATGATGGGCCGCAACCGTGTTTAATTTATGATTGCTTAAATCCGGCCACACGCGTCTTGAAATATTCGCTGTACAAAGATAATCCAGCTCCGGATAGGCTAAATGGAAATAATCCAGTGTGTTACGGATGACACTCATATCAAAGCTGGCATTATGAGCGATTACCAGATTATCGGCAAGGTATTTATGTAACGTCGGCCACAGTTCCGCAAATGTTGGCGCACTTGCAATATCACTTGGTGTGATACCATGAATAGCGATATTAAATGAACTGAATTCCATTAACGGATTGATTAGGGTGTAATACTCATCAATAATTTCATGTTCATTTGCCACTACAATACCAACCGCGCACGGACTGTGACGTTTGGCATTTGCTGTCTCAAAGTCAATAGATGTGAACTGCACAATTTCGCCTCCTTATTAATCATTGGTATATGATCGGCCGCTTCATACGTTACATGTACCGGCCGATTTCTCATTCTTCCCGGTAAACCACTCTCGTTCCACATATTATATCATGAAGTGCTTTCTTTTCCTTATTCCAGCCTGCCATCATGAATCCAATCAACAACGGAATTGCAGAAATAACATAGGCAAATGCTCTGCCAATCGATTTCAATAAACTGATCTGTGTCATATCTCTATAGTTCAACACTTGAATCTGACATATCAGTTTTCCCAGTGAACCTTTGAATTTACTACCGGTAAAAATGATAACAAAAATAACAACATAAATAAGATTCGCGATGTCCTCTGATCTTGAGGTTTCCTCCAATCTATTGTTAAAAAACTCCTGATCGTTAAGCAGAAGCGCAATTAAAAATGCCATTAGCATCGTGATGACACCATCAATGAAATTAGCAAAAAACCTGATCCAGAATCCTGCTGGCTTGTAATCTTCCACGTTCAACACCTTCCATTGTCAGTAGTACCTTTCATTAAAAATCCAATGGGTATCATATTATTATTATTATAACAGTCTTGAATTGGCTAACGAAATGATAGCTTCTTTGGAGAATAAGCTTTTTTACTTTACCAATCCATAATTTTTTCTTGACTTTTTAAAATAGGGATTGTAATGTATTGATTAATATTAAAAAATTCCATATGCAAGATTCTTATCCAGAGAGGTGGAGGGACTGGCCCTTTGAAGCCTCGGCAACAGACTATAAAGGATGTTCAAAAAGTTACCAAAGAAAAAGCGAACACCCACTTATACAAGTACTGTGCCAATTCCAGAAGCATTATGCTTGAAGATAAGAAGAGTGGTCAAATCAAATCGTGAAGCCTCTTCTTATTTTCAAAGGAGAGGCTTTTTTACGTTTTAATTAGGTTCCCTTAATTTTTTCCAGGAGATGATGACATGACAGAGAGTAGTATTGAAACCAGATTAGTGCAATTAGGTAACAACAGTGACGAAACGACAGGCGCCGTCAACCCACCGATTTATTTATCAACGGCCTATAAGCACCATGGGCTTGGCAAATCAACCGGATACGATTACAGTCGGACCAAAAACCCTACCCGCTTTCTTTTAGAAGAAGGGATTGCAAACTTGGAATCTGGTGAAAGAGGTTACGCCTGCAGCTCCGGTATGGCAGCAATACAATTAGTACTTTCCTTGTTCCGTTCCGGTGATGAGCTAATAGCTGTTGCGGATATTTATGGCGGTACCTATCGTTTGCTTGAGCACTATGCCGATACCTACCAAATCCAAACAACATATAGTAATTTTACAGAGATCCCGGAGACAGAACAGCTTATTACAAATAAGACAAAGGCAATATTTATCGAAACGCCTACAAATCCCTTAATGCAAGAGATCGACATTAATCTGGTTGCGGAACTTGCCCGCAAGCACGATCTTTTACTCATTGTCGATAATACATTTTTAACGCCTTATCTACAACGTCCATTAGAACTAGGAGCTGACATTGTGATTCATAGTGCCACCAAATATATTGGCGGGCACAACGATGTGTTGGCTGGGTTAGTTGTTGCAAAGGGAAAAGAACTTTGTGATAACTTGGCTACTTTTCATAATGCATCGGGTGCTGTACTTTCCCCTTTTGATTCGTGGCTGCTAATAAGAGGGTTAAAGACCCTTTCCTTAAGAATGGAAAAACATCAGGAAAATGCCAGAAACCTTGCCACATTTTTAGATGATGAACCTAACGTAACTGATGTGTTATACCCCGGAAAAGGCGGAATGCTTTCCTTCCGTCTCAAAAAAAGTGAATGGGTTGATCTATTTCTACAGCGGTTAAAACTCATTACTTTTGCGGAAAGTTTAGGCGGAGTAGAGAGTTTTATAACATACCCGGCGACACAGACACATGCTGATATCCCAATCGAAGAACGAACAAAGCGCGGAATTGATGATCGCCTGTTACGTTTTTCCGTCGGGATTGAGCAAGTGAATGACCTAAAAAAGGATTTGCAGCAGGCACTTACTAAATTAGCAGAGGTGGAATGAAGTTATATATTCTGGAGGATCGTTTTAAGAAAAGCGCAAGCGCCCGTTTAGCAACGTACAAACTGGAGCACTCCGCAATGAGATAAAGGAAACATGCCCCTGCAAAAGGGGTATGCCGACGTTGGCCGCAAAGGCCGTTTTTAGTCGGCCTTCCTTCTCCCCGAACCGATGTTGACTTATCGTAATGAAGGAGTGTGAAGTTTGCTAGTTGCTGGGCGCTGGAGCTGGACATGGCCTACTCTAACGTAAGCAGAATAAAGCCTGAATTTTCATACTTTTATTTACTTTTAAACATAAGAAACAGCCTGCATTGGAGGCTGTTTCTTTTATTATTTATTAATAAAGCTTTTGTCAACGAAACCGGTAAAATCAGGTTTTTCTTTAAGAAATTGCAGATCATAGGAGGAATCTCCGAATGCCTGGATTGCCTCCTGGTCGATGTCATACACGAAATCTGTTCGCGCCCACGCACTTTCCATTACATCATGATCCAGTTTTTGACCTGTTATTTCATCAATACTTTTAATTGTGATATCAATCGCTTCTTCTGGATTTTCATTAATGAACTCAACTGATTCCTTATGCGCATCAATCAGGTTCTGGATAAGTTCCGGATCGTTTTTAATCATGTCGGAGCTGGTAACGAACACTGCTGCAGGTAATGTCTTGCCAAATGAGATTTCATCTGAATCAACGACAACGTTCGCACCCACCTCGGCTTCTAAAACAGATGCCCATGGTTCCGGGGCAGTGGCCACATCAACATCACCCTTCTCAAACATCGTTGTATATTGGGCCGGCTTCCCGGTTACATGCTTCATGGTTCCACCAGTTCTATCAGAGGTAATCCCTAATTTTTTCATGTAGGTTTCAAATTGAACATCATGTGTACAGCCAACACGGGGAGAAATAAACGTTTTCCCTTTTATATCTTCCACTGTTTTAATACCACTGTCTTCGCGGGATACAATAACTGTTCCGCCGGTTGATGATGATGCAACAACCGTAACATCTACACCGGAAATGAAATTATTCATTGCAGGTCCTGGACCAACAAGACCGCCCTGTATTTCTCCTGTTGCAAGTGCCGTCATAAATGCGGATCCATCGGGAAATGTCCGATATTCTACCTCGACATCATCACCCAGTTGATTTTCGTACATCTGCTTTTCTTTTGCAATCATTGCTGGCGCATGATTCAAGTTAGGGAAATAGCCAATGACGACCTTTTGCTTGTCACCGGATGAACTGGAAGCGTTAGAGCCCCCTCCGCACGCACTTAAAATGAGTAATACACCCATCATGAAATATACAAACCCTTTTTTCACCATCAAAACCCCTCTCCACTATTCATTTTTGATCTGTTATTATGCTGCTTCTTCCAAACCCCAACGTCTTAATACCTTATTTTCGATCCGGTGAAAGACAAGCTGATCGACAATAGAACCAATTACACCAATGATCATAATAATTCCAATGACGAGACTCATGTTATTAAAGTCGGATGCATAGGAAAGTGTATATCCTAACCCCGGACCTGTACTTAAAAGCTCGGCAGCCATTAAAGCACGCCAGCTAAAGGCCCACGCCAGACGTACACCGGTTACGGCATGTGGAACAGCGGCCGGAATGACCACTTTGAAAAATAAATCCAATCCTTTTGACCCCATTGTTTTAGCAGCTTTCAAATAAATTGGCGAAACATTTTTTACTCCAGTCCGTATGTTCATCGTCATGACAAACGTTCCACCAATAACAACGACAAATATGATCGATGTTTCTCCAAACCCAAACCAGATAATGGCTAATGGAACCCAGACAATACTTGGAACACTTTGGAGTGCCAGAATCATTGTTCCAAGCGTCTCATCGGCTGTTTTCACTTTTGCCAGTAAGACCCCAAGCCCTGTTCCGATCAAAATAGCAAGAAAAAGACCGATGAACAAATGCCGGAAACTTGCCGTAATATCGTAGACAAGTGTCATATCCTTGAAGCCTAAATACAGTTCGTTTACAACCGAAAAAGGGCTGGGTATCATTGACTCTGGCCAGACACCTAATAATACAATTCCTTGCCAGACTAAAAGAAGAAAGACGAAAAACATGATTCTTTTAATGACTACCGGCATAACTGAGCTCCTCCTGCATTACTTTGTCTATTTCTGATTTTAAAACAGCCATTACCTTTTCCTCTAATTTTGCCATATCTGCTTGTAATCGCGGCCTGCCGAGGTTTACATTAAAATCCGAAATAATTGTTCCTGGTCTGGCGCCCATGATGATAATTCGATCAGATAATTTAATCGCCTCCCGAATACTATGTGTCACAAAAATGACGGTTTTTTTCGTGTCCAGCCAAATCTTTTCTATTTCGTCCTGCAAAATGCTTCTTGTTTGTTCATCCAATGCGCCAAACGGTTCATCCATTAATAACAATTCCGGATTCATCGCAAGTACTCTTGCAATCGATACACGCTGTTGCATGCCCCCGGAAAGTTCATGCGGATAATGTTCCGGAAACTTACTGAGCTGCACCATTTGCAAATATTTATCGGCAACGCTTAACTGCTCTTTTTTGGCCATTTTTTTCCGTAGCGGGAACATAACATTTTCCCTTACATTCATCCAAGGGAACAAGGCAGATTCCTGAAAAACTACCCCTCTATCGGGACCCGGTTTACGTATTTCCTCTTCTCCCAAATAAACAGATCCCGACGAAGGCTTCTGTAAACCGGCAACCATTGATAACAGTGTTGATTTTCCACATCCGGATGGTCCTAATAAAGAAACGAACTCCCCTGCTTTTATTGTTAGATTAATATTGTCCAAAACTAACAATGGGGGGTTTAGCTTATTTTCAAATTGCTTTGATAATGCATCTATCTTCAAATCCATTGAATGCAGCCCCTTATAGATAATAATTCCTATCCAATTAATATGAATTAAAATGTATTTTAGCACGATATTCATCTTTTTCCAATAGGTAAATGCCTAATAGCCTAAATATTTTTAGATAAGAAAAGCGCAAGCGCCCGTTTAGTGGCGTATGTGCTGGACTGAACCGAAGGAGATAAAGGAAACACGGTGAGCTGAGGCCTACAGGACGTAGGTCAGTTCGGTGTTGCGACAGGACGTCGCGGTTTTAACCGAACTTCCCCTTTTACCGATGTTGACTTATCGTACGGAGGCGGGTGTTGTCCACTAGCCGCTGGGCGCTGGAGCTGGACATGGCCACTCTTGATCATGAATTAATATCGCTAAAAATTATACTTTACTTATAAAAAGGAGACAAAAGGTTATGAATATCGGGATGAAATTTGTTATCATATAGTAAACCACTAGGAATTATTATGTAAAAATATATGTACACAGGGAGCTGTTTTATATGAAAGTTGCGCAAAACATGACAGAACTGATTGGCGAAACACCTGTTGTCAAATTAACCAAACTCGTCCCTGAAGGAGCTGCAGATGTTTTCATCAAATTAGAATCGTTTAACCCGAGCAAAAGTGTGAAGGACCGTGCAGCCTATAGCATGATCAAAGTTGCCGAAGACATGGGGTTAATTAAGCCTGGGGATACAATTATTGAACCAACCAGCGGCAATACCGGGATTGGTCTGGCGATGAATGCTGCAGCAAAAGGATACAAAGCCATCATGGTCATGCCGGATAATAGCACTTTGGAAAGAAGAAATATCTTAAAAGCCTATGGAGCTAAGGTTGTCCTGACCCCTGCAGATGAAAAAATGCCTGGCGCAATTAAAAAAGCACAGGAACTACAAAAAGAAATTCCTGACAGCTTTATCCCACAGCAATTCGAAAACGAGGCAAACCCGGATATTCACCGGACAACAACAGCACTAGAGATATATCAACAAATGGATAGGAAATTGGATGCTTTTGTTTGTACAGCCGGAACAGGTGGAACGATTACTGGTACAGGCGAGGTTTTGAAAGAAAAAATTCCAGGGTTAGCCATCACCGTTGCCGAACCAAAAGGATCACCTGTACTTTCAGGAGGAGAACCAGGCAAACATAAATTAGTTGGAACAAGTCCGGGATTTATCCCCGAAATACTTAATACCAGCATTTATGATGAAATTATGCAAATAGAAGACGACGATGCAGTTAACATCTACAAAAAACTTCCACGGGTGGAGGGACTCTTTATCGGGTTATCCGGGGCAGCAGCCGTTTATGCGGCAATTGAGGTTGCCAAACGTTTAGGAACCGGGAAGCAAGTACTCTGTATGGCACCGGACAGCGGGGAACGTTATTTGAGTATGGATTTGATTTAAAGTCTATGACAACTAACCAATGAATTATCGGTGCTGTTATAAATTTTCGATATTTCTCTTGACATTCGTTCGTTTCCCCGATATAGTATGGATTAAGTTTTTAATTAAATATGAATTTTCTTATCCAGAGAGGTGGAGGGACTGGCCCGTTGAAGCCTCAGCAACAGACATTTGTACTGTGCTAATTCCAGAAGCGTTAGGCTTGAAGATAAGAAGAGCTGTTGATGTAATAACGAACCCTCTTCTTACTGACAGAAGAGGGTTTTTGTTATTGGTAAAAACCAACTAAACAGGGAGGAATAAAAATGAAGCGAAATTTGGAAGAACGTCTACGTGATGGAACCGTCATTGCAGGGGAAGGCTATTTATTTGAATTGGAACGAAGGGGGTATTTACAAGCTGGTTCCTTTGTTCCCGAAGTAGCATTGGATAATCCTGAAGCGCTTAAACAAGCATACAGGGATTACATGAATGCGGGTTCCGATGTTGTATTGGCTTTTACATATAACGCGCATCGGGAAAAGATGCGCATTATCGGTAAAGAAGAATTGCTCGAACCATTAAATAGAAACGCAATCCGTTTAGCGAAAGAGGTTGCCAAGGAGCATCCGGTTGAAGAAGCATTGGTTGCCGGCAACATTTCCAACACTAATCTGTTTGATCCGGAAGATCCGGCATCAAAGGAACGGGTTCGGGGCATTTTTGCAGAAATGGTGCAATGGTGCAAGGAAGAAGGAGTTGACTATGTTAACGGGGAAACATTTTATTACTATGAAGAAGCGTTAATCGCCTTGGAGGAAATTACGAAACAAGGATTACCGGCTGTCATTACGTTTGGACTGATGGGCGAGAATATTTTAAGAGATGGCTACACGGTAGAAGAAGCATGCAAATTCCTTTCCGCAAAAGGGGCGCTCGTTGTCGGGATGAATTGTTTCCGTGGGCCTGATACGATGCAGCCATATCTTGCTAAAATACGGGAGCATGTCAATGGCTATATTGCCGGTTTACCGATCCCTTATCGAACATCAGAAGAGCACCCAACGTTTTTCAACTTGCCTGATGGCGGATGCAGTTGTCATTTACCGTTAGAAACGACTTTTCCGACCGCGCTAGATCCGCTTTATCATAATCGCTATGAGTTGGCGACATGGGCAAAAGAGGCAAAGGGTATTGGCCTTAATTACATTGGCCTATGCTGTGGGGCATCCCCAGCAATGCTGCGTGCCGTAGCAGAAGCTGTTGGTGTTGAAACCGTTAATTCCAAATACTCGCCGGACATGGAGAAGCATTTCTTGTTTGGAAAAGACAAAACATTGAAACAGCATAATTTGGACTATCGCTTAAAGGCCTAATAGGATGTTCAAATTTTACGAAGCAAACATGGGGTGATCTTTTTGACAAACGAATTACTGAAAGCTGTTCAACTTATTAAAGAAAAAGAGTGGGTTGACCTGACACATGCTTTTGACCCGGAATCGCCACACTTTTCCGCATTTGAAGCGGCTAAATTTGAAACATTATTCGATCACGATGACGGATTTTTTGCCCAACGGTTCACATTTCCCGGGCAATATGGCACACATCTTGATGCGCCAATTCACTTTGTCCGCAACACTAGATATTTAGATGAGCTGGATTTAAAGGAATTCTTTCTACCGCTCATTGTGATCGATAAATCCAGAGAGGCAGCGGAGAATCATGACTATACGTTAACGGTTGAGGATGTAGTAGCGTTTGAAGCGGAATACGGAGAAATCGAACCGGGTTCATTTGTCGCATTGCGGACGGACTGGAGCAAGCGCTGGCCTGATCAGGAAGCGTTCGACAATAAAGATGCTGATGGCAATAATCATGCTCCCGGATGGTCATTGGAAGCTTTGCAATTTTTATACGAAGAAAGAAAGATCAAAGCGGTTGGTCATGAAACTTTTGACACTGATGCTGCTATTGATTTTCAAAAAAATGGATCCCTCTTAGCGGAATATTATGTACTTGACCAGGACACCTATCAGGTAGAGCTATTAACCAATTTAGATAAAGTGCCTGCAACAGGTTCCATCATTATTAATATCGTGCCAAAGGCAAAAAAGGCATCGGGATTTCCGGTACGTTCGTTTGCGATTTTACCTTAGGAAGATCTGATTATTCGTGTGAGGATATGATAACAATTTAAGACATTTTCCATTCAAAACCGGCTTTCTTAATAAGAAGGCCGGTTTTTTATGGAGAGTAGTATTCATTTGAAATACAAGTTTGTATTCCGCATTCGGGTTGATATTCTCACTCCCTGGTCTGTACTTCTTGCTTTCGAGTTGATATTCTTAGCTCCTGGGTCGATAGAAATCTAAACCAAAAATCCTCATTTTTCTTCTGTTGTTTTATACAACTAAGTTTTCAGGTCTGCCATCTATTCTTTAAGCACGAACTTGCCCATTGCCATAGATGAAAAATTTGCTTGATGTTAATGCATGTAACCCCATAGGTCCTCTGGCGTGCAGCTTCTGTGTACTGATGCCGATTTCTGCTCCGTAACCGAACTCGGATCCGTCTGTGAATCTGGTAGACGCATTGTGATAGACAGCTGCCGCATCAACGTTTTGTAAGAATCGACTAGCGTGTTGGGCATTTTCTGTGATAATTGCCTCGGAATGTTTTGTGCCATATTTGTTTACATGCTGGATCGCCTCTTCACATGTCTTAACCTGTTTAACACTAACAGATAAGCCTAGGTATTCCTTGTACCAGTCTTCTTCCGTAGCTGCCTTGGCATGAGGAAATACGGAACAGATCCAATCGTCCCCGTAAATTTCCACATTCTTTTCATGAAGTTTCTGCAAAAGCTCGGTTCCATACCGCTTAAACCACTTCTCATGCAGCAAAAGCGATTCCACTGCATTACAAACAGATGGTCGCTGTAATTTCGCATTTAATACAATTTCCTCCGCCATTTGCTGCTTGGCTGTTTCATCGATAAAAATGTGGCAATTGCCTGCACCAGTTTCAATGACCGGAACACTAGATTCACGAACGACTGTCTCGATTAAATTTTTTCCGCCTCTAGGAATCAAGACATCCAAATAATCATGTAAATGGAACAACTCTTTTGCCATCTCTCTGCTTGTATCCTCGATTAATTGAACGGCAGCAATGGGCAACGCACTTTTTTCCAGTGCCAAATGGATGGACTGAACGAGTGCCCGATTGGAAAACTTGGCGGAAGAACTTCCTCTTAGAATTACTGCATTTCCCGTTTTCAGGGTAAGTGTTGCGGCATCCATTGTCACGTTAGGACGTGCTTCGTAAATCATCCCGATAACACCAATCGGAACCCTTCTTTTTTGCAGTTGTAAGTCATTTTCTTTTTCAATCGTTTCCAGTATTTCACCGATCGGATCTTTCTCCTGAACCAACTGGTAAATCGCCTGTGCCATGTTATGAATTCGATCTTCGTTCAGCATAATCCTATCAAGCACTGCCTCAGGAAGTCCATTTTGTTTTCCTTCGTTAATATCCTTTTCATTTTCATTAAGAATCGTATGTTTGTCTGCCAGCATTTGCTCCGCAATTAGACGCAGTGCTGTATTTTTTTCCTCTGTGGTCACTCCTGTTAATACAAAGCTTGCTTCTTTAGCAGCTTTGCCTTTTCGTTTTACCTCCGTCACGATGTTTCCCCTCCTATTTTTTGTGCTTTTACCCAGCCATTTCGATGAATAACCTCGACAAATGGTACATCAGATCCTGCTCCATCAATTACCTTTTTTAACACTTCAGAGGAACAGCTTACCTCCCCCTTCCCCAACAAACCTCTTGAACCATATACCTTAACCACATCTCCTTTTTGAAATGTTCCGGTTACTTTAAAAATACCCGCGGGCAATAGACTTTTTCCATGAAATAAGACCGCCTCTTCTGCCCCATGATCCACGTATATTTTTCCTAACGCCTCTGAATGCAGCGCGATCCATTGCTTCTTGGTATTAATGGTTCTTGTGTTATAATCGGAAATATACGTACCATCCCCTTTACCATGTAATATATCAAGTAGCTTATTACCCCCCTTTCCACGGCCGATGAATACCGGGACACCAAGGGAAATTGCTGTTTTAGCTGCCTGTAGCTTAGACTTCATGCCACCTGTTCCAACTTTTGAACCAGTATTATCAAAACCGGCAATCATGTCATCTGGAATATTTTCCAAAAAGTCAACCCTTTTCGCAAATGGATTTGTTCGAGGGTTTACATTATAAAGACCATTAATATCCGTTAAGATCATTAACTGGTCCGCATGAATAAACCCGCTGACAAGAGCAGAAAGCATATCATTATCGCCAAAAGTCAACTCTTCAACCGCTACCGTGTCATTTTCATTAATGATCGGTAATATTCCTCGCTCCAGCAGCTCTTCAATAGTTGCAAATGCATTTCGATAGCGGTCCCGGCTGGAGAAGTCACTTCTGGTTAAGAGAATCTGGGCCGGAATAAGATGAAATGCGCTTAATTTATCGATGTAAGCCTGAATTAATAAACTTTGCCCAACCGCTGCCGCCGCTTGTTTTCCTTTAATTGTGACCGGTCTTGAGGAATAGCCTAATTTGATAAAACCTGCCGCTACTGCTCCAGATGATACTAAAATCACTTCATGTCCTGCTTGACGAAGTGCAGCAAGTGCATTGACATGGTCAGTAAATTTCTCTTGATCAATTTCTCCTTTATCATTTGTTAATGAACTGCTGCCGATTTTTACAACGATTCGTTTTTTCATTTTCCATTGCTCCTGCTTACCATTTTTTCAGATATAAAAGAGCCCTCTCATCCTTTATTAAAGGACGAAAGAGCTCACGCTTCCGCGGTACCACCAATATTGAATGTATGCACATTCCACTTTCTCCTGTAACGCCGGAGCCGGCGCCCATGTTTAAGATGGGACTCTGAAGGCAGGTTCTGTGACTTGGCTGTTGCGGCATCTTCCAGCTTCTAAATCCCGCTCTCTGATACATCAAGGTTCACATACTAATCCTTCGTTAACGTTCGTTTATTATATTAATCATATTATGCAAATGAAACCAGGGAATGTCAATAAGGTATTGAAATCCTCATTGAACAATTTCCAAGAATTATAAATATCTTAATAAAAAAATTCCCTTCAACCATAGACATTTGCCTGAAATTGTTTTACCATATTCCTTTGTGTTTACTATTCACAGCAAAGGGGTGGCATCATGACACGTTTACAAGCATCTAGAAAAACTGTTTTAGCTGTTTTTATGATTTCGACATTTGCAATTGGGATGACCGAATATGTCGTAACCGGCTTGCTTACACAATTTGCCGCTGATCTGAATGTTGCTGTTTCCACAACAGGATTACTTTTAAGTGTTTACGCAATCAGTGTTGCGATCTTTGGTCCCATCTTAAGCATGATTACAATTAAAATCTCAGCTAAACCTTTACTCGTTGGCTTCATGAGCCTATTTATTATTAGTAATATCATTGCAGCAACTGCTCCAAATTTTGAAGTATTGTTATTGTCCAGGCTATTTTCAGCGATCATGCATGCGCCGTTCTTTGGTCTTAGCATGTCTATTGCTGTTAATATATCGAAACCAGAAAAACGTCCTAGCGCAATCGCTGCTGTCCAAGGCGGGCTCACCATTGCCGTGATGCTCGGAGTTCCTTTTGGTTCCTATATTGGAGGCATGTTTTTATGGCGGTACGTATTCTGGTTTATTGCATCACTTGGCATAATTGCCTTAATCGGTCTTATCTTGGTTACACCTAATCTGAAACCCGAAGTAATACCAAAATTACGGGAAGAGCTGCGGATTTTCAAAAATAAGAATGTATTGTTCGTGATTGCGATTATTATTTTTGGATTTTCTGGCGTCTTCACGGCTTACACATTCATCGAGCCGATGCTTCATGAATTTTCCGGCTTTGGGGTTAAAGGTATTACGATTGGATTCTTGTGCTTCGGAACCGGCGCTGTTATAGGCAATTTTATCTCTGGTAAAATCAGTCCTGCTCTATTAACAGAAAGACTTATTTTGGTACTCATCATTTTAGCTTCTGTGTTAGCACTGTTTACCTTTTTAATTCAGATTCCGGCACTCGCCTTTGTTATGTGTTTTTTGTTTGGTGCAGGGACGTTCGGCACAACACCGATTCTCAATTCAAAAATTATTCTTGCCGGAACAGAAGCTCCGACATTATCCGGAACGATTGCTGCATCTGTTTTTAATTTAGCCAATTCAGTTGGAGCAACACTTGGATCCTTCTTCCTAAATACAGGGGTGAGCTTTATGATGATCACCCTAATCGCTGCCGGGATGATCACATTTGGTGCCATCCTTACCATCATCACGCATAAGGTTGAGGATAAAACCCTATTCTTACCAGTAAATGGCTGATGATGTATTTGAAACATTACAGAAACGTTACGCTGCAAGTTTTTGTTCCTATTCAATTTCCCGCGATAACCTTATTCTCCATCCTTCCTATCCCTTCAATTTCCAAGGTAACAACATCCCCATCTTGGAGGAACTGTGGTGGATCCATCGCGAAGCCTACGCCATTTGGTGTTCCGGTTAAAATGATATCCCCTGGTTTTAATGTGATTAAATTAGAAATGAATTCAATTAGGTAAGGGACATCGAAAATTAAATGCTTTGTATTGGAATCCTGGCGTTTTTCTCCATTCACAAACGAGCGGATCGCTAAATTACCTGGATTACTGACTTCATCTATTGTAACGACCCATGGCCCAATAGGTGTGCTGTGATCCAATGTTTTTCCCTGCAGCCACTGTGGAGTTCTTTTTTGTAAGTCACGAGCGGATATATCATTGCCAATTGTGAACCCAGCGATGTAATTAAGCGCCTCTTCCCTTTTCACCTGTGATGCTTCCTTCCCGATAATCACCGCTAATTCTGCTTCATAATCCAGCTTGCTTGTCGAAGATGACTTTTCAATCGCATCCTCCGGTCCAATCAAGGCATTACTGAATTTTGCAAAAAGCACGGGATTGTCAGGAATTTCACTTTTCATTTCCGTCGCATGCTCCGCATAGTTCTTGCCAACGCAAATGATTTTGGATGGGGTTGAGATTGGTGTATGTAACCGTACTTCTTCTCGATCATACATTAAAACCTCTTCCATATGTCCTGCCAAATAGTCATAGGCAGCTATTGCCCGTTCGATTGCCCGATTCCCCATTGAAAAAAAGATATTAGGATCTGCCGGAAGAAGGTATTCAATGGAATGGATGGAATCCTTATCCTGTTTGGAAGAAAGTAAAGCGTGATAACTATCCTGTAAATCAGCTATTTTCCCATTGATCACACAACCAATCCGATATGTACCAGCCTTGTCTATGAATTTATAACTTACGAGTTTCATATCAGCCACCTCTTTCATTTGTTATGACTATTTTAGCATTTTATATCCTACTCTGAAAATAACATAAATTTTTCCGCTAATGGACATTTTCGTTACCTATCTTTTATACTTAAACCACATAATTGATGCTGGAGGAAGATCGTATGGGTGAATGGAAAGTACAGGTAGCCAGAATATTGGGCGAACCTACTACATCTATATTGGAGAATTATTATGGAAGTGAATCAGCTGATTTATTAGAGGTCAATGATGAGCGATTGTTGACATTTTATGATTACTTACGTGATGAGCTGAAGTTTCCATTTATGGCACGATATAAACAAGCGAAAAATGCTTATGAGTTAGTTTGTACGCGGTTGGATCAAGAAACAAATGTAAATGAGGCAGATGGAATTAAGCTAGCATGCAAACATGGCGAAACAAAATGGATTATCCCACTGTCTGAAATGGTTGTGGATGAGAAGGATGTGAATTTCTCAACGATTATGCTATATCAGAAGTGGTTTCTGGGTTCCAAAGGAATATAAAAAAAGTCCAGAAGCCGCCTAGGCAGCTTCTGTTCAAAGGGACTTACTGTTACTCCTTCGTACCCCTTACCGTCCAACCGGATGCACCATTTTTTCAATTTGTTCCCACTTTGGGTTCCAAGAATGGTGTGGTGATAATTTTTCCCAAGGGTGTCATACGGTTCATCCCCATGAATCCAGATTCGTTTGGTGCAACACTAACGATAAAGGGCTTAAGAAGGAATCAATACACGATCAATCTCTTCACTAATTTCCCTTGAACGATTTGTCGCGTGACTTACAGCTTGTGAAATAGCTTCGCCGCCATGATACTTTTTAAGCGCTTCTAAGCCTGCCGCGGTAGTACCATTTGGGGATGTTACCTTTTTCCGTAACTCAGCCGGTGATTCATCACGATCCATAATCATTTTTGCAGCACCATAAAGCGTTTGTGCGGCGATTTTCCGTGCCATTTTACCATCCATTCCACTTACCTTTCCGATATTCTCCATTTGTTCTATTAGATAATAGAAGTAAGCAGGTCCACTTCCGGCAAGCCCCGTAAAAATATCCATTTGTTCTTCCTCAATTACGTATACTTTTCCCATTACCGATAGCAGTTCTTTAACCATCCTACTATCACTATCATTGGTATCCGTTCCAAGTGACATTGCTGTTGCCGATTCCTGGATCATACTAGACGTATTCGGCATTACCCTTATTACTTTCTGACCAGCATTTAAACGCTCTTCCATATAGGAGGTGGATATACCTGCCAATACAGAAATAACGACCTGATCGGGGCGGAGCAGATCTTTAATGGTAGCAAGAGTTTCCTCTGCTCCCTTGGGCTTCATTGCCAAAATAACGAAGTCTGCTTCCCTGAATGGCATTTCCGAAAACGTAACTGTTCTTACTCTATATTTATCTTCCATCCTATTTAAGCGATCCTGATTACCTTTATTTGTAACAATGATTTGGTTAACTGGCACTTTATCCGTTTTAATCATGCCGGAAATCATCGCCTCCGCCATGGAGCCAGCCCCTAAAAATGCAATTGTTTTTTGGTTTAACATGTAAATCTCTCCCGTTGATTAGTCTATCTTACATATACAACATTATGTAGGATAACATCTGTACATAATCTTTCAAGGGAGAACCGCAAATTAATGTGCATTTGAATCAATTAATGAGGGAAAACGGTACCATTGGATGCAAAGGAATAGTAAATCAAGTCACAACCGATTTAATTCCGGAATATCGGTATATATGACGATAGAGTCTTATACAAATGCCTTACGCAGTTTCACCATTATTTTTTTAACGATATTAAAATGATGCTGCTCCTGCATTGCTAATAATTAAATACATTCTATGCATCTGTAAACCCCAAAATTTTGGCTAAGAACAAAAGCAGTTTTGAAATAATGGTTAATTTGTTCACTTTTCAAAACAACTTCTCCCATCTTCTATAAGTATATTTTTTCCTTTTTAAAACAAACTAAATGACATCAAACTACAATGGAGGCAGTTCAAAAATGGAAAAACAAACGCGAGAATATCGAACTGGTCAAGGGGTACCGGCAAAAGGCGAATACATTTGCCAATCTGGTGAACGAGTTAAGTTTAATGAAAATGATAGTTTTCCTGTCTGTCCAATTAGTGGTGAAGAAACTACATGGAAACATGAAGATCGTTGAATGATCCGGGAAAGACAGGGGGCGTTTTGTGCCCCCTCTACATGCTTCAACTTATTTCCAAACAGACTTATATTTTTTTCGATACTTGTTCAATTCTTCGGTTTCAATCAAATCCAAAGCTGTATTCCTGATAAACGCGTTTTGTACATAATCATATAAATTTTCCAGGCCCTGAATGATGTCAAAGCGAATGTAATTTGTTTCTTGAACACAATTTTTAAACCGATCCACCAGATAATTCACAACCATCTCCTTTTGCTCTTCACCTGCAAGACCGACCTTCCAGATGGATTGTAAACTATGTCTGGCAGTAACAACCTTTTTATCCTTGGTAACTTCCCATAATGCAGGGAAATCGGAAAGCATTCTATTTTCAGAATCGCTTATTGCCAAATTAGCAAGAACTGTGCTGCCCTTGATCTTTTATGGTTATCTGGAGCTGTCAAATCCCCCTTTAGCCGATCCCGCACATCGTAAGCCCAGTCCACTTTTTCTCGGTAACAGCGAGAATAGTTTTGTATGCCTCATACTGAACGTCCTTATTGTTAGATTCGAGATCATCGAAATGAGATTGTATTCTACTATTGGTCTGCCAAAGCTTTCTTTAAATTTGCCAGCTCTTCTTCAGTCAGTGTAACACCTTTTCCCATCTTTTCTTTATTTGGAGCCCAGTCTCTAATATCATATTTCGGATCGCGCCCATTCCAGCTAATGAGATTAAGCTCCTTTGTCCAACCTTTTGGTGATTCAGAAAGTACGGCAACTGTTTTGAGAATCTCATATTTTAAATCTGCCATATTTATTTCCCCTTGTTATTTTTTATGATTATAGTCCATTATAGAGAGTCTTTCATTTTATGCAAATAAGGAAAATACCTTTTTGTTACTTCAAAACAAAGAAAAATACTCATTTTATATAACATTTTACAATTTCCACAATTAAAAGTCCTCTATTTTCCATTATTCATAGCAAAAAATAAAAATACTATTAAATCAAAAAAACATTGGAAGACATTGTGCGTCATTACAAGTAACACTATTCATTCGTAGCTAACCTTCCTTGACTTATGTACCATTTATCCTGAATGGACAATTGATAAATAGCCATAATAAGAAAAAAATAAGGAGTGAAACAACATGGGTGAGTACAGTCACTTTCGCTTTGGACAAAAAGCACCAAATAACGGTATCTATCGTGAAATTGGGGAAACAGGAAACAATGTAAATGATCCGAAAATCATCAAGCTTAAAGCTGGCGAGAAGTTTCCGCAAAACTCGAACCATGACCGCGTTTGGACATACGAAAATAAAGAACAGTAAAAAAACGAACAGTGCCCGTCACTGTTCGTTTTTCAATTACTAATCGGAGATAGTTCCTCTGGAAATCTGCAAATAATGACCATCAGCCACCGTTACACTGAAGCCGGCTTTCTTCTCTTTCGATATCTACAATCTACAATCAAGGTAAATGTAAAACTTATTTTCAAAAATCATATTGACATAGTTGGAATTTTCATTATATACTGTTTTCAACAATGTTGAATTTTATTAAACTTTGTTGATTTAAGTGGATGTTGCAAAAATTTAATACACTTTCTGTAAGCGTATTCTTTTAACAGGAATTAGCATCAACCTTTCATACAACCATAAAACATCTTTAAGGAGGATTCATCATGACATCATTTATTTCCGGATTTTATAAATTAACCCCGGAAAAGCGACTAAGCAAATTAGCGTCCCTTTTAAAATTAACAGATGACGAAGTAAAAATAATCAGAGGGGAACAGGGATTTACCACACAAAACGCAGATCGAATGATTGAAAATGTGATTGGTTACTTGCCGGTCCCACTTGGCATTGCGGTTAATTTCAAAGTGGATGGGAAAGACTGTTTTGTTCCTATGGCAACCGAAGAACCATCCGTCGTCGCCGCTGCCAGCCATGCTGCAAAGTTAACTTATCATACAGGCGGATTCACTACTTCCTATACGGGTTCCATTATGCGTGGGCAAATCCAAATTATCAACTTGCGGGACCCTTATGGTGCCTTGGCTCGGATATATGAACATAAGGAGGAAATCATCCAGCTTTGTAATGAGCAAGATCAAACACTAGTTTCGTTTGGTGGTGGTGCAAAAGATTTAGATGTACAGATTATCCAAGGTGAAGATGGTCAAAAAATGGTTGTTGTGCATTTATTGGTGGATACAAAGGATGCAATGGGAGCCAATGCAGTAAATACAATGGCTGAAGCGACTGCCCCACTAATCGAAAACATAACAGGCGGGAATGTTGTTCTAAAAATTTTATCCAACCTTGCGGATCAGCGAATCGTCAGGGCACGGGCAATATTCGAAGCTCCATTTCAGGATAATCAGGAGACTTTAAAAAAATTTATAAGTGCACATCAGCTGGCACTTGTCGATCCATACAGAGCAGCAACTCATAACAAAGGAATTATGAATGGTATCTCTGCCGTTGTACTGGCAACTGGAAATGATACGAGAGCAATTGAAGCTGGAGCACATGCCTATGCTGCCTTCTCAGGAAGATATCGTTCCTTAACCCAATGGGAATTAGGAGAAAACAATTCAATCATTGGTACAATTGAGCTTCCATTAGCCGTTGGACTAATCGGTGGTGCAACACAGTCACACCCTGTAGCCAAGTTAGCAACAAAAATTTTGCAGGCCGAAACTGCTGAAAGACTGGCAGCAATTATTGCCTCAACAGGGTTAGCCCAAAATTTTGCAGCTATAAAAGCACTTGTTAGTGAAGGTATTCAAAAGGGCCACATGAAATTGCACGCCAGGAATATGGCTGCGATGGCGGGGGCAAACGAAAACGAAACGGATCAAGTCGTTGAACTTGCAACAAAGCATGAAAAATTTCGCTTTGATGATATTAAGCGATTTGTACAATTAATCCAAAAGCAATAACATATAGCAAACTATGACTCTATCATTCACCTTACTTTTGATCATCATCCACATCTGTTATACAGTATAATGGAATGAGGGAGGTGTTACCGATGAAGGAAGAAGATAAAGGGTACGTCGACATCTGGGGGGACAATGTAAAAATCAAAGATCTTGGTATTTCCATGATCCTTTGCATTGGCCTTGCACTTGGCGGCTACATTTTAGCTCCAGACAACTCTACTCAGCCTTTACTTTTTGGTCTATCGGGAGGAGTACTTGGGTTTATCATCAGCAGTATTATCATTAAACCGAAACGAAATATTACAAAGGTGAAA
Source organism: Virgibacillus dakarensis (assembly GCF_900155625.1). Lineage (NCBI taxonomy): Bacteria > Bacillati > Bacillota > Bacilli > Caryophanales > Bacillaceae > Virgibacillus > Virgibacillus dakarensis. The sequence continues at coordinate 358,352 of NZ_LT732553.1, read as the reverse complement.
GGAGATGATTAGTCTTGGATATGTTAATTATCATTCAGATGATTTTAGCAAGTATTGGCGGTGCTGTCCTGTACACACTGATCGGAATCGCGCCAGGGACCGATGAAACGGCAGTACTTGCTCCTGTAACAATTGCACTCGCCCTTACAGGGATATCACCATATGTTATTCTAGCCTTTTTCATTTCGGCCATTGTAGCTAAAAAATTGACCGACTCGATTCCCGTCGCTATCGCAGGCATCCCGGGAGGCGTCATGGCTGCTCCAATGGTAGAGCATGCGATGGTATTAAAGTCATATGGGCTGCCGGATGTTAGTATAAAAAAAATGTCTTCCGGTTCCGTCATTGGCACAATCATTTCTATTCCTGCAAGCTTCCTGATTGCCAATTTGATTCTGCCCTATGCCGATAGGATTAGTCAGTATGCGGGCTTAATCTTTTTCTTAGGAGCCGTATTCCTGGCATTAATGACAAAAAATAAAGTCTTATCATTAGCCATTATCATCCCATTTGCCTTACTTATTCAAGGTTTACGCCACTTATACTGGGGCCTGGATATTATCCCTGATGATAGTACTGTTTTTATTTCTTTTTTCTTAGGAATTACGATTGGCCCAATTGCATTTAAACTATTTGAGCTGCTAAATAAAGAATATCGTAGTAACCAGCCTAGATTAGGGAATAAGGAAATCACGTTTAAGGAATCGGAAAAGGAAAAAGGCATTCCCAATCCTTTTAAAATTTTAACGAAAAAAGAATCCGCAACATCTGCATTAGGCAGCTTTATCGGATCTGTTACATTTTTTCTCTCCCCGGTAGGCATGACGGTATTTTTGGGGGAATTTTTAACGAGACATGTGAAGGATCCCGTTCAGCGCGCATCAAGAGCAATTTCGACGATGGATGGTTTAACAAATGCTTCCTATATTTCGGGAACCTTAATACCGTTAATTGCGATTGGACTGCCATTGTCACCTATGGCGATCGGACCTGCTGCCGGATTATTTAATGCACCACCCGTCTTTACACCAGAGCATAATATTCATCATCTACTTTCGATGGGTGAGATTATGACGGCAACAATTATTGGTGCTGTTATCGCATTATTAATAACATTTTATGTAACCATCAAATATGCGAGCCAAATTTGCGCTTTTGTATTTAAATACATACCACATGAAGCTCTAATTGGACTTTTCGCCGGCCTCGTTGTAATGCTTGCCTATATGGATGCTGGATGGCTCAATATATTCGGGACGATTTTAGTTGCACTTGTTTCCGGCCTGCTTCATAAAAATGGAGTAAATTATGGGGTGCTGTTTATGATATTATATGCTGCCCCTTGGCTTTTAGGGGTGTTAAGTTAAGTCTGTTGATACGAACAGAGCCTGGCACTGTTCGTATCACAACCAATAGGTTTATATTCCGTTTGATGTTCCAAAAAATGTGAACTTCGTTTCAGTCTGGAAAAGAAATATGGTTTATTAATCTGGATGGCCTTGCCGAATAATCTAAAATAACAAAATATTTTGTTACTTGTATCCAAGATACTTCCCTACACCAGATCATTAATACCCCCTAAATGCCTCAATAAATTCGTTTGGAGATGACTTCACCATAAAGCTATACAAACCTTTAATGGTATGTAAATACAGAAGTCCGCCTTGGTCTCCCATTTTTCTAAACGATACGTCCAGTACTTGATGGACAGGGAACTCATTTTTTGCCGTTACAATTCGATCTTGATATAAATACATTTTATTCTCTTGTTTACGTTCCTTTTTTTCTACACTGTTTACTTCTCTTTCTACTACGGTGTACGTTTGAACAGCTATCGGATCCATCAAATTCCTCCAATTAGGTAACATAAGTTGTTTCCAAGTCATGACTACATATTCTGGAAAAACAACCGAATAACATCAGCACCACCGATAAAGGTTCCCAATGAGCTTCCTATATTAGCTAAAACAACGATCAAGAGAATTCGGGTTACTTTATTATGCCAAAAGCCCTTCACACTAAAAACATCCTCCGAAAGGTTTTCAAAGTCTCTAACGTTGGGCCTGCGGATAAACGCTTGGGCAATCCCAGCAAACCATCCAGCGGCAATTAGCGGATTCAACGACGTAATTGGTGCCGCTATAAAAGCAGTAATAATGGCAAGTGGATGTCCTAATGCGATTACAACCCCAAGTGCTGAAAGGGACCCATTCCATATAACCCAGCTAATCGTCTGCTGCCATCCAGCTGACGGGTTAGCAAAAAAGGTATATGCAATAAGTGCAATGATTAGAACAGGGATTGACCAGCCGATAATTTTGGGCACCTTGGATTTAGGTGGACGCTCTGATAAACGCACCAAATCATGATCCTTCTTAATTTCTTCTTTTATTCCGGGGACATGAGCCGCTCCCAGTACAGCTACAACCTTTTTACCTGGTGCTTCTTTAATTTTCTGTGCTAGATATTGATCACGTTCATCAATCAATGGCGTTTTTAACCTTGGAAAGCTCTCGGTGAATTCACTTAAAATGGTATTGATCGTATCCTGTGATTTCATCTTTTCCAGTTCTTCTTCAGTAATACTTTCCTTACTAAAAATACTGCCGATAACTTGCATGAGCAGGGTGGCTTTCCCTTTTAGTCCGATTCCTCCCCAAATGCGGGAAAAGGTTATCTGGATATTTCTGTCTGCTAATACGAGGTTAGCACCAGTCGCTTCTGCTGATTTTATTCCCTGAATCATTTCCTGACCAGGATTGATTCCGAATTGCTTTGCCATTCGTCTTTGAAACGATGATATGGCAAGATTCATTAAAAGTAATGTTGCTTTCTTTTCTTTAATAACCTTAAAAATATCTGTTTCCTGCCACTTATTTCCATCGACAATCGATTGATAGCGTTGTTCGTCCAATTCAATACAAACTGAGTCCGGTTTTTCCTGTTCAATGACTTCCTTCACCTGTTCTGCGCTATGCTTTGAAACATGGGCTGTCCCAATAAGTATATATTCTTTATCGTCTAAATACAGTCTTGTAATATTTTCCTCCGACATGGCTACCTTCCTTTTACTCCCAGCATAACAAACAATATTTCTTCTATTATATAATGATAAACCAGATCGGACGAAAATAGAATTAATTTCTATCTTTTCACATGCTTTTTATAGTGAGCTTCCTGAAGATCAGTCTTTATTTAACAACTCAGCATACACTAACATTAAAAGCTAAACTGACTCTGGATACCAGTTTAGCTTTTATAATCATTTCTCCGGCGTCTTTTGGCAATAAATTTACGAATGATAGGATAAATAATTGGCCCATACTTAATCAGCCTTCTTAGTAAACGTCCGATTCTAATCTCCTCCATCTTGAAATTAAAAACCTGTAATAGTTATAGTCCCTCAAAATGGAAAAAATTAAACAAATATACTTCAGCTCATTCTTGTGTTATCCTACTCTTTCCGCAACAGCCCTGCCTGTCTCGCGGCCGGTAAAAAGACAGCCGCCGATAAATGTACCTTCCAGTGAACGGTAGCCATGAACACCCCCGCCACCGAATCCAGCAACTTCTCCGGCTGCATAAAGACCAGGTATGGCTGCCCCAGAATCATTCAAAACACTGCCCGATAGATCCGTTTGTAATCCGCCGAGCGTTTTACGACTTAAAATATTTAGCTTAACAGCGAAAAGTGGACCGTTTTTCCGATCTAGTATTTTGTGCGGGGCTGCAACGCGAATTAATTTATCACCTAGGTAATGACGGGCACCACGCATTGCAGTTATTTGCAAATCCTTCGTAAATGGATTATCCATTTCCCTGTCTCTTGCCAAAATCTGCCGTTCAACATGCTCAGCCTTTAATCGTTTTTCACCGATTAGTTTGTTCATCCCGATCACAAGGTTATCAATATTGTCAGCTATTACAAAGTCTTCCCCTTTATCCATAAACGCTTGCACAGGAGATGGTGCACCTGGTAAAATCCTGCTAAATAATTTTTTGATACTTTGTTCTGTTAAATCAGGATTTTGCTCGGAACCGGAAAGGGCAAATTCCCGTTCAATAATTTTTTGCGTTAAAATGAACCAGGAATAATCGTAGCCAGTCTTTTGGATCGCTTCCAGTGTACCCAATGTATCAAATCCGGGAAAATTAGGTGCCGGGAAGCGATTTCCTTCTGCATCAAGCCAAATAGATGACGGACCGGGAAGTATTCGAATACCATGGTTAGGCCAAACGGGATTCCAGTTTTTAATTCCTTCTGTGTAATGCCACATCCGATCCCGGTTAACGATTCGGCCGCCTGCTTCTTCGGTAATCTCCAGCATTCGGCCATCAACATGTGCAGGAACACCGGAAATCATTCTTTTCGGGGCCTTACCAAGACGACTTGGCCAATTTTTTCGAATCAGATCAAAACTAGCGCCAATACCACCACTGGAAACAATTACTGTCTGAGACCGATATTCAAAGTCATCCACTATTTCTCTGGAACTTTTCTCGCCGCGTTCAACGGTGCTTAGAGCAAGAACAGAGCCACTCGCACCAACAATTGCATCGTTATTTGTTATTAGCTGATCAACACGATGACGGGGTTTGTATGTAACGATTCCGTTCTTTATATGCTCCCGAACACGTCGTTCAAATGGCGCAACAATTCCCGGACCTGTCCCCCAAACGATATGGAAGCGAGGTACGGAGTTTCCATGACCTTCTGCTAGATAACCACCCCGCTCTGCCCAGCCAACAACCGGAAAAATCCGAACACCCATCTCATGTAACCAGGCACGTTTTTCCCCAGCGGCAAAATCCACGTATGCTTCTGCCCATTTTCTCCCCCAATAATCCTCATCTTCTTCTCGATCAAAGCCAGCCGTACCCAGCCAATCCTGCCATGCCAATTCTTTTGAATCCTTTATCCCCATCCTGCGCTGTTCCGGGGAATCGACTAGAAATAGACCACCGAACGACCACCATGCCTGGCCACCAAACGAGCTTTCGGGTTCTTGGTCAAGCAGCAAAACTTTTTTACCAGCATCAGCTATTTCTGCCGTCGCTGTCAGACCGGCAAGACCAGCACCGATTACAATTACGTCATATTCCATGAAAATATCCCCCTTTGTCGATATCGCACGGACTTCCGTCAATGTTGTGCTTTAAACACATTCTCTTCAAAATCCTTATTACTATAATTCAACATAAGCTGGCATTTCCCTTTTTAAAAAAGAATTGTATTTACTTTTACCGGTACATTTTACCTGTGTTTAGAGGATGAATGGTCTTAAAATATAAATGAATTGTATAATAAATAGGTAGTTAAATCAGTATGGCGCCTTCTGCAAACGAAAGGCGCCATAACCGGTTAAAACGTATGGTAAACCGCTTCACACTCTTCACCTGTTGGCTCATAGAAACAGTGCAGCTTATAACGCCCTACAAGTGGCTGATCATACCAAGTTGGCGGGCAGTCACCTTCTGGTCTAAAATACCACAAACTGTATTTTGCCGGCCAATGACTGTATCCGTCTATTACTCTGCGCGCTAACCGTTTATCGACCTCCCGGGCTCTTTGATAAAAATAGCCATGAATAGTAGCCTCAAACGCATGCGGCTGGAAAACCATATCCCGGATGCTGCGTAAACCCGTAAAATCTGAACAATTAGCCCTTACCCGGTTAATGCCAACGTTACCGACAAGCAGCATACCGAGTTTTCCTTCCCCTTCAGCCTCCGCCCTAAGCAATCTCGCTAAAAGGTCAATGTCCTTTTCTGTAGCTCTCACAACGGCCATGACTCCACCTCCATTTTTGTTTCATCTTTATTAATGTTGCGGATTATCCATATCAACAACCAATCGATTCAGCTGTCGGAAAGTTGAGAACCTCAGCCTTACAGAAGTTTCCGGTGTGTACTTCTGCCCTTTTTTACACAATACAGTCTATGGATATTTCTCGAGTAGGTGCAAGCGTTTATTAAATTTGCGAATTCTGACAAGCATTAGGGGACATTCTACAAAATAAAATAGTTTGAATACGTATGAATGCTTTGATACAAATAAAACTATGAACAGAAGTTTTCTATGCAGATAGGGGGGAAAGGCGGAAGAGTTTCCTTGGCTTACGATGTCACTGTCGAAAAGGTCGCTGCAACCTTAAATATAAAAGGGGTTATCAATCAAAGCTTTACCTCTAGTGAATAAGGATCGGTCACCTTTACACCATCAAAACGGATCAACACAGAGGTAAGTTGTTATGTTGAAGTAGTGGATATAAAAAACAGCCTGAATTAATTGGCGAGCATTAGAGAGAAATTATATCGCTAATAATTTCTCGCTGTATTCACGGCGTACAGGATCTCCTACTTACTTGCCTGCCTCAAGCCTCTTAATTAAAACCCACACCATTTTACTAATTTGTCTTACATTATGTTCTTCGATTGATTGTTCACAAGCCTTTCCTAATGAGATAAGTACACTTTCCAACAAAAAGAGGCGGGGTTTATCCGCTTGCAGCTCGTTCTGTAAAAACCGAATGTATTCCATTTTTTTTGAATCATCCTGTTTATTCCGATCCATTTTTTTAATAAGCTTTTCCAGTTGAGCGATGACGTGTTTTTTTGTTTCTGATACATCAAATACATCAAAGTTCTCACAACTCATTGACATACCGAGCCAATTTTCGGGAAAAAATACATTGCCGCTTTGCAATTGTTCCTTAATCATTGGTTTTAAGCGATCAAGTGCAAACTGAATCACATCTTCTGAGGCGATCGCTTCGTTCGTTCCCAGCTTCCAGACATGCATAAGCTGATGAACCATACCAAGGAGGATCGTTGCATGATCAAGAGCATACCGATTTGTATCAACCTTAAAAATTTCGGTCAATCTTCTCGCTATCCATTGTAGCTCCGCAGCATGTTGTTCTTTTAAAAAGATCTGTAAATCAATATCATCTGAAAAGGAAACAGAAGTAAAGAGTGCCATGATATTGTGCTCCCGGTTCATATTCATGCGGACAGCTATTTGGGCAACGAAAACTTTCTCATCATCTTTTTTCTTTCCATGAGCAAGCTCTCTCCGTTTTTGATCACCCTCTTCTTCTACAAACTCCAATATCGCCATTAGGCATTCATTTTTCGATGTGAAGTAATTATAAAACGTTCCTTTTGCTACCTGTGCCTCCTCCAAAATATCCTGTATCGAAGTAGATGCAAACCCTTTTTCGATAAATAAATGGTGTGCAGCATCAATGATTTGTTTTTTTCTCAAGCTCATCATATCACCTTTTTTATAATAGTGGTCTACTATTAAAATAGCTCTATAACGCATATATATCAACAAATATTACTTAATTGAATTTTTATGTTGCAAAAACTAGACTGACGGTATAGAATATATTCTATGCTTAATTTAAATACTGAAAGAAGGAAAACAAAATGTCTGAAACCAATTCTATCCAGAATAAAGCCCCCTATGGCATGATCATCATCTTATTTATTGGTGCCTTTGTCGCCATTTTGAATGAGACACTTTTAAATGTTGCACTTCCATCCATTATGGAAGAATTTGATGTTAATGCTACAGCCGTTCAATGGCTATCGACGGGTTATATGCTAATCAATGGGATCTTAATTCCCGCAAGCGCATTTCTAATTCTGCGTTTTACAAACAAACAATTGTTTATTACAGCAATGGCTTTGTTCACTGCTGGTACCTTACTTGCCAGTCTGGCTCCGACATTTGGTGTACTTCTTGCAGCACGGATGATTCAGGCTTCGGGTTCTGCAATTATGATGCCTTTGTTAATGAATGTGATGCTGACAGCCTTTCCGGTTGAAAAAAGAGGGACCGCGATGGGGACATTCGGACTCGTCATGATTGTAGCACCAGCATTAGGACCAACGCTATCCGGCTGGATTGTTGAGCACTACAGCTGGAGAACGCTATTCGATATTGTATTGCCATTTTCCATTTTAACACTTGTTCTATCTGTGTTTAAATTGAAAAATATTACACCACAACGTGCGATAAAACTGGATATTCTATCGATCGTCTTATCCAGTATCGGTTTCGGCGGCCTGCTTTATGGCTTCAGTTCTGCTGGAGACAAGGGCTGGGATAACCCCCTTGTATATGGAACGATAGCAGCTGGAGCAATTGCATTAATTGTTTTTACCTTACGTCAGTTGCGGATGGACGACCCAATGCTGGAGTTCCGGATTTTCAAATATCCAATGTTTGCTCTATCATCCGCAATCGCAATTGTAATAGCGATTGCCATGTTCTCCGCGATGATTTTAATGCCAATATATGTGCAAACCATTCGCGGAATTTCCCCAATGGAATCCGGTTTGCTTATGCTTCCGGGTGCGATCGTGATGGGGATTATGTCGCCAATTACAGGTAGACTTTTTGATAAATATGGTGCACGCACACTGGCTGTCATTGGTTTAACGATTACGATTGTAACGACGTATTATTTTAGTCGGATAAATATGGATACCTCCTATACGAATCTTGTATTACTTTATACATTCCGTATGTTTGGAATGTCCATGGTAATGATGCCTGTTATGACAAATGGTTTGAACCAGCTGCCGATGAAAGACAATCCGCACGGGACTGCTATGAATAACACATTACAACAAGTTTCCGGCGCTATCGGTTCTGCCTTGTTAATTACTGTGATGAACAATCGTACAGAATCAAAAGCTGAAGAATTGGCAGCCAATGCGATGGCAAATATGGATCCAAGCGCTGCACAGCAATCCGCACAAGCAGCAGCTGAAATGAAACAACAGCTTCTAAATGAGGCAATGCTAGATGGAATCAACTTTACCTTTTTCATCTCTACACTGATTGCGGTAATTGCGCTTGTATTAGCATTTTTTATTAAGCGAGTAAAACCTCATCATGCAGATAAACATGTGGATGAAACAGTTGTTAAGCCATCAGAAGTGGTAACGGAGTAGAATAAAAGCAGATATAAAACCCCAAACGTCGGTTGTGGTTACTTCCGCGTTTGGGGTTTTGTATTTTTAGATTAACTCATATTGGGTATCAATTCATGGCTGCTCCAATAATTAATGGCAAGATTAGTAATGACAGGGCCAAGCAAATTAATATCCACGATACTTTCTTTGGCAACTTCTTTCTTCCTGCCCCCTTATACCAGCCGGAAAATTGCAATCTATTTTTATATAACAGATAGAGCAACATATAAATCCCAATTGCACCAAGCCATTGATACTTTTGGACATTTTTTTCTGTATATATCTCACCTATCAGCAACCACGCTAAACCACCAAGCAGGATAAAAATGAAAATGATTCGAAGTAATTCCAGGAAAATTCTCATGTTTACACACCGTTTCTCACTTAATATTTCTTTTAACAACATATGTAATCGAATTGTTTTTTGTTGAACTCTACCTCCATTTATCAAAGCTCTCAACCAACTCTACACCACCAGAAGGGACGGACCAAAGCTTTCTCTCCTCTGGCCTCCCCTGTTTCACCATAAGGATTTGACCATTTTCATTCACACAAACACCAGCAGAACCAAACCACTTTTTCATCCATTCTATTTCCCCTTCAAAATTTTCTTTTTCCATTCCGTATTTAACATCGAACATATTAATGCATCATGAGACTGTTTATTTTGGTATAAGTAGCCTCTTAATTTCCCTTCAAATACAAAACCGATTTTTTTCAGCAGATTATTTGAAGCTGTGTTATCAGGGAACGTCACTGCTCCTATCCGGTATAACTCCAAATCTATAAAAGAGTATCCTAATACTTCATTAACCGCTTCTGTTACATACCCCTTCTGCCAATAAGAAGGATGCAGCTCAAAACCTATTTCTGCTTTTTTTCCTTTAATGTTCAGATTGTTTAAACCGACCGTTCCAATAAATTCTTGTGTGTTTTTTAACACCATACCCCAGCGAATCCCACGCTCGCTTTTATAATTTTCCCGGAAATGATTAATTATTTGTTGCGCTTCCTCTTCGCTATGCAAACTTTCCATTCCGTAATATTCCGTTACGTCGTCCCTAGACATAATATCGAAAAAACTTTGTTGATGTTGGTGACCTTTTCAACTAAATTTAGCCTCGCTGATTCGAGTGTTGGAAATGACATTTAACTTCGCTCCTCCATTCTTTCTATGAACATTTATAAAACCTTCAAACCCACTTTATATCCCGCTTGTATTCCTAAGTACAACTCTCCAGCCATCAGGATCTTCAATCGTAATACCTTTCTCTTCCCAATAAGGATTTTCTGGTGCCACTTCTTCATATCCCATCCGAAACAGTCTCGCAACAATTCTATCAACTTGAGCTTTATCCGGAATATAGAAAACTAGTAAGTTATCTTCGGTTGGTGCTGGGCACGGGCTTCCATTTTCATGTGTAGTAAATTCGAGGTGATAGGAAGAACCAGGGAGTCCATAAATTACCCCTTTATATCCCCGGTGGCCAGCAAAATCGGTCAAACGGGGCAGTCCTATTCCGTTTTCGTAAAAATTAATTACTTCTTCAAATTTGTCAGTTGGTCTAGCAACTCTAATTTGCGCTACTGAAAAATCATTAAATTCCATTATTTCACTCCTCAATTTCAAATGCGATTCCATCAATATTTTTAATTTCACCTAGTAAATATCTATCATCCGTGTCGATATAAGCTTCTGATTCATGTGCAATATTAACCAGCCAGGGCTTTCCTTCTATGAAAAAGGACAAATCCTCTGGCAAATTATGCTGTTCCCAGGAATATAATGATTTGGATACTTTTTTAATAACTTGTTTGGCGTGGTCATCCGTTCGATAATAATATACGTATGCCCACTTTCCCCAACCCAATAACTTTGTACTTGGCCATTCTTTTTGTTTTTTCCTTTTTATTAGAGAACTACTCAATTCCTCAAGCACGTGGTCAAATTCCTTAGTTGACCCCATATCTTTTCTGACTACCAGTATAAACATATCACTGGCAGAAAAAGCTAAATCAATCAATTTTTCATATGATTCATTCTTCACATCTTCCAGGAAGTTAATTATCATAAGAAGCCCCCATTCCCTTTTCCATTTCACTCGGCTTTTTCAATAATTATTAAAAATATAAAAAGGGTAAAACAACCAATAATCATCGATAGAGGTAATCATAAAAAACCAAGGATTATTCCAGAAACAGTAAACCCGATTACAACATCCCATCTGTTTTTGATTATATGAAACCATATTGCAACAAACATAAAGGTTAATCCAACCGTTAACTGCCTGATCGAAAGACCCGCTAAATAGCTAAAAATGTAATTGCTTAACGCAGCAAGCCAATAGTATGATGCCTCCCTCTAATGGCAAGTATATGTGTTATTAGATTATAATCTGAAGTATCCATTCTTTCAATCACATTTGGACAAATTTATTACCATATATTATAATTATTAAAACTATTTTAAAGGACGCTAATTTATGACAAACAATAAAACTCCAATCGGAGAAAAAAGCATTGTACTAATTGGTTTTATGGGTGTAGGAAAAACAACTGTCGGTCAATTGCTCGCTGATAAACTAAACCGATCCTTCATCGATATTGATGAAGAAATTGAAAGAGAATATCAAATGCCAACTACAGAAATCTTTAAAACTATCGGTGAAAAAAAATTCCGGGAAAAAGAAAAGGAAACCGTCATTTGTTTCGCAAATCAACGTGGTAAAATCATCTCGTTAGGCGGCGGGGCATTTATGCAAAAAGAAATAAGGGATGCCTGTCTTCAGAATTGCATCGTTTTCCACCTTGACATTTCCTGGGAGTACTGGAAAGACCGCTTCGGAACATTAATAGAAAGCCGGCCCCTTTTACAAAATAAAACAATGGAAGAGGTTGAGGCTTTATTCCACGAACGAAAAAAGACCTATGCTGACCACCATTCAAATGTAATGACGGATGGCTTTACTGAAGAAGAAGTTGCTAAACAAATCATAAACTTAATAGAGTTGCCGGAGAATTAAACGATTAATTGCCGACTAACATAACCGGTCGGCAATTTCTAACCCCATTCCCCCACAATCTCTTGTGTGGATCTTATCAAACTTCTTAGTTTTTCGATCGGCACCTGACCCGGTGCAGAACTTTCCTTCCCTACACTAAACGTAATAACCGACCCATAAGCCCAGCCCATAATTCTGCTTAAGCTTCCCATTTTCCCCATCGACATACTTACAATCGGAATGTCTAAAGCATCATCAGCCTGTTTAGTAAATTCCAATAATCGTAATACATCCTCTTTGCTTTTTGGCATTACCGCAATTTTTGCAACATCTGCACCAAAAGATGCAGTACGTGACATATGCTCCATCATCTCTCTATTAGATGGAGTACGATCAAAGTTATGATAGGATAAAATCAACTGTTTATTATATTCTGTTGATAGCTTTCTTAACTGCATAATATGGTCGGGGGCATTAGATGCCTCGAAATCGACCATTTCCGCCATTGTACTTTTACATATTTTACTTAATAGATTAACTTTCTCTTCTTCGGTAAGTGGTATTTTTTCGCCACCTTCCTTTTCCGAGCGAATAGTAATAAGAATCGGGATATCACTAGCGGTTGAAATTATGTCCGCAATTGATAAAACATATTCTTCATCCTCGATCCCTTCCAGGAAATCGGCCCTCCATTCGACTAAATCAGGTTTTTTAGGAAGAATTATCCTTAATTCTTCCGTTATTTCTTCCTTGTTTTTACCGGTTAAAGGGGTACATATGTAGGGAATTTTTTTATTCTGGAATAATTTCATTTTCTTATCTCCTCGTATTATAGTGAAATGTTCCTTTGTTGTTTGTTAATCAAAGACGTTAACGAATAAACTGTCATTTCCTGAGACCGATTTTGGCTACCCGGGAACGCTTCTGTCTGTCAAGTATCAATGTTAACCGCAGAAAACAAAGGTTTCAACCCCTCTCCTTCAATAATAATGGCTGTTAACCCTTGCTCCGTTATGGTTTCATGCCATTCGTCTTTACTCCAAAAAACAGCGTTGCCTTTCTGTATGTTTAAAAACTCCTCGCTTTCTTCACGCACCTTACCTTCTCCATCCAGTACAATCAACAATTGCGGCACTGTAGCCTGATGATATCCAATGACTCCATTTTTCTCCAGATGTACATACCCAATTTGCATTGGTAAATCTGTTTTAAGTATTCGGTTCATGATGAAATTGGAATTAAAACTCGTTATCCTTGTACCTGTTTCTTTATAAATCCGGAAAATCTCCACAATACCGTGCCCCTATCATAGATAATCCCGCTCATCAACCTTATTTTTTTGCAATGACGGCGGACAGGCATAATTATAAGCTTTAATTTTCTTATTCATTTCCTTGATTAATTTACGAATCTCCCCGCCCTCTGCACTTGCAAGCTTTTCCTTTAACCCGTCAATTTCCTTATTTAATTCTACCCATTTTGGCAGTACATGGTTATCCTTTAATGTCTTGTTAAACTGTTTGTACGTGCTGCTGAAATAATTGTTATCCAGCTTTAGCGGTTTTCCTTTGCCAGGCAAATTATCGAACTGCCCGTCTCTTTCCGCCTTTCTGACAATTTCCGATAAATGATCGGTATATTCAAACCGTTCCTTTATTTCTGTTTCCTGCTTCTTGGCATCCTTTTGTGAACCATCATCTTTACACATTCCATCACCCGCTCACCTATATTTTTTCAAACCATTCACAAGTGCTTCATTATCATTATTCTCCACACCGTGCAACGCTTCCTGCAATGCGAATGTTTTTTGATAAAAAACTGCCCGATTTGCAACTTTATCGCCATTCGGATATAAATCAATACATCTTGCAAAGAAGTCGTGTCCGTAGCTTGCTAAAATACCGGCAAAATCATATGCTGGATCACCTAATCCGGAACCACCGAAATCAATGATTCCCGTTATCTCCATCTTGGCAGGATCCCATAAAATATTGGATGCACCAAAATCGCCATGAATTAACGTTGGCGTAAAGCGAAACTCATCAATTGCAGCAAAGAAATCCTCAAACAGTGCTGAAACTTCTGCTTTTGCATCAGTGTGCATGTAGCAAAAGAGTTTCATTTGAATTCGTTTATACGTATTTTCATATTCCTCTTTTAAATCGATGGACTGGCTCGGTAAAAGCTTTTTCACTTCTTTTTCCGAAACAGCATGCAGTTGGATGAGAAAATTCACCAGCTGCAATGACAGTTTCTTCTGTTCAAGATCACTACCAATCTGCTTTAACTGCTCATTCCACATCGGAAGCCCCGGGATCATTGGGTAGCCCACAAATACTTTTCGTACTTCCAGTTCATCAAACGATTGATAGATTGGCTCAGGGATTGGTTGTGAACTATAGCCTCTTACTAACTCCAAAATTTTTGTTTCATCTAACAATCGATCTATTCCAGCTTTATATTTTGGAAAGCGAAATACAAAGGATTGGTTAATAACTCAAGTTTCGGAGTAAAAAAATCCGTTCAAACCCATATCAAATCAGGGTTTACTATCAAAAACAAATCAAAAAAATACAAAAAACACCCTATTCTTTGGTAAAATATAGGTAACGACACCAACCAAAGAAAGGATGTTTTCCTTGTCTACTATTTTACCAAATTCTAATGAAAATGAAAAATCAAATTCACGTATGCTGCGTTTTTTCACCCAAGCAAAAATTGGAACTTTCCTGCATCAGTCCAATATTCATAAGGAAAAGGGAGTTTCTGCTCGTATTATTGTTCAATTCATTTTTGCACTCGTTCTTCATGGCATGGGCTTTTCCCGGGCACTCGAATCCGAACGAATTCCAAAGCATTTTCAAAAGGATACTGTATACGACCTTTTGAAAAACCCTACGTATAACTGGCGTAAGTTTCTTGCATGTGTTGGATCATACCTCGTTATAAAGTACATTCTCCCATTAACGTCCAAGGACCGGGATCGTGTGCTGATCTTTGATGATTCTCTATTTAGTCGCAATCGGAGTAAGGTCGTTGAATTGCTTGCACGTGTTAAAGATCACACAACCGGGAGATATTTCAAAGGCTTCCGTATGCTTACACTCGGTTGGTCTGATGGAGCTACGTTTATGCCACTTGCTTTTTCGCTTTTAAGCTCCAAAAATGTTGCCTCTCGTTATCGAGAGATGGACTCGAAAATAGACAAGCGAACAGTCGGTTATCATAGACGCCAAGAGGCAACACAAAAGAGCACCGAAACAATGTTCAATCTTTTGGACTCCATTCATCCAAAAAAGCTTGGCGCGAAAACCGTTCTTTTTGATAGCTGGTTTGCTTATCCGGCAATCATATCGAAAATCGTGAAAAACTACCCTCTCCATGTTGTTTGTATGATTAAACGTTCTCCAAAGATTCACTATACATATGAAGGAGAGTCTTACACATTGAACAAACTTTACAAAAAGGTTCGCAAAAAGCGTGGTCGCGCCAAAATTCTTGCAAGCATCGTAGTTGGACTTGGTCACGATGACGAAAATGGCAATGAAATTCAGGCGCGAATTGTTTTCGTACGTGATCGAAACCGTTCCAAAAAGTGGCTTGCACTTTTAACAACCAACCTCGCCCATACGGAAGAAGATGCCATCCGAATTTATGGAAAGCGCTGGGAAATTGAGTGCTTTTTCAAGGTGGTCAAATCTCATTTGCGACTGGCCAAGGAGTTTCAATGTCAAAGCTACGATTCCATGACTGCACATACAACGATTGTCTTTCTGCGTTACATGATGTTGTCATTGAGCGCCCGTGAGGAAGAAGATCCCAAAACTCTTGGACAGCTGTTCTATATGTGCTGTGATGAGCTTGATGATCTTCGCTTTGCCGAAGCATTAATGACCATACTGGAAGTATTAGGATCCATGCTTGCGGAAGAATGTCTTCTAACGGATGAACAAATTAATGAATTTCTGGATCGCTTTTTTAACAAATTACCTGGATTCTTACGTAACCCGTTACTTAATCCAGGTGCAGCATGATATAAAATCACCTCTGTTCTATTTATACCATAGGTTGAGGTTTATTTATCATGTCCGATACTTGAGTTAATAATGAAAACAGAGTTATTTTGACCTATCTCATTTATTTCAACGTCCTGAATCCTCAATTCTGGATAAACCTGCTTAATTCGGTCAATGTAGGCCGCTAACATGATAACACCTCCATTTACGTAGGAATCGTGTTAATATTATCCCAGCCATAGGCAATCTCTGTAAACCTTTTTCCGGCAATCTTTTCTTCTTTTGCATCTACCCTTTTTCCGCCAATTGCTTTGTAAAAATTACTGGCATTATTTTCTTCCAACACCCAAACCAGCATCGAACTGATCTGCAATTTCTTAAGCACCTCTACTACTGGTTTAACGAGCAGCTTACCAAGTCCCTTACCCTGATACGCTTCCAAAATATAAATCAATAATTTTCATATCTTCCTGTTCTTTCTTTCCCTCCAGTCGAAAAACCAACAATTTCCCCTTGGTTATTCTCCGCAACAAACACGTGTTGTTCGGCAATATTTCGTTCCCACCGCTCCGCCCGCTCGTCACATGATAGCTTATTTAAAAACTCCTGCGGAAAAATATCTTTATATGTCGTTCGCCAGCTGTCTACATGTACACTGGCAATTGCACCAGCATCAGCAACCACAGCTTTTCTGACCAGCATGCCTCCAACTCCCTTTTATAATTTTTAGTTCAAGCTTGCTCCAACAACGATCTCCACTCAAATTCTGTTTTACTTGGATCCGGTTAATCCATTCATCACATCAATTACTTCTTCTAAATTGGAAACGACTTGGTAAGCATCCTTTTGCATCTCGTCATTTGCTTCAATTAAATCTGGAACAATGATACACGGGATATCCGCTTTAACCGCTGCCCGCAATCCATGTAGTGAATCTTCCAAAATCAGTGCCCGCTCGGGCGGTACATTGGCCCGTCGGCACGCTTCCAAAAAAACATCCGGTGCCGGTTTCCCATTTTCTACTTCTTGGCCGCTTACATAAAAATCAAATCGCTCCATTAATCCTGTCATCGTTAAATACTTTTTAATCGTTTCCCTGCTACTTGACGAGGCGATACATTTTCTCACACTGTTTTCATCCAAGTTATCGAGCAGTTTTTCCACCCCGGTTTTCATTATAATACCTTCAGTTTCCAATATATTTTTAAATTCCTGATCATACCCCTTAAAAATTTGATCGATCAGAGACTTCTTTCCACATATTTCTCTGATTATTTCCT
Organism: Virgibacillus dakarensis; assembly: GCF_900155625.1. Taxonomy (NCBI): domain Bacteria; kingdom Bacillati; phylum Bacillota; class Bacilli; order Caryophanales; family Bacillaceae; genus Virgibacillus; species Virgibacillus dakarensis. Next base: position 341,063 of record NZ_LT732553.1, on the reverse strand, counting down.
CACTGCCTTGATCGCTGATACCAATCATACGTTTATATGTTTCTATTGGAAAATCAAACCCGGCAGCTTCCATCGATTTACTCATCGCTTTAAAGGAAGTCCGTTCCGTATCAAATAATAACCCGTCCATATCAAATATTACCAGCTTTACATCTTTCATTATCCAACCTCCATTTACAGTGCTTCCCCTGCATTTTATCCAGCTTTGAGAGCCCATTTAAAATGGCAGAGAAGAAACTCTCTGCCTTGAATTATATCATAATGTTTCGTGCTTAATAGTCGAATTGACGATAGTAACGGCGGATATCTAAATCGTGACCTGTATATTTTTCATAATGGAATGCCAGTCGATCAACTAATAAAGTTGTTGAAATTGTTGGCGCCAATATCCAGCGGAAATCATCGTCAATTCCTTCTAATTCATAGTCTTTTGTATCAATTACTACTAGTTTTTTCGTGTATTGCTTACAGAACTTTTCAACGCGCTCATCAAGCACACGACGTTTCCCCTCCCCTTTCACAAGGAAAACAGGTACATTATCACTAACCAATTCGAGCGTCCCATGGAAAAATTCCGAAGATGATACTGCTTTTGTGCGAATCCATTGCATTTCTTCCACAACACACATGGAAAAGAGATAAACTTCTCCCCACATTTCGCCATCGCCGACCCAAATATTATATGGTTCATTGTAATAGTTTTTGGCAATTTCGTCTGCAATTGGTTCAAATTTTTGTTTGGCTTTTACTAGATTTTCAGGTAGTTTTTCCAATTGATCAGCAAATTGGTTATATTTCGGAAACTCGTTCCGGTTGGCGAGAAGTCTGAATACTAGCATGAACAATTCCATGTACTCAAACTCAACGCCGTCTTTTGCTCTATTTGGAATGACCCAGCGACTCAATTTCTCCAAAGGTGCATCTGGAGTACCAACAAGGGAAACAACGCGATATCCATTTTCCTTGCACCATTCTGCAGCACGTACCGTTTCTTTTGTGTCACCAGATTTTGAAGACATAATAACAATGGAATCCTTTGTTAATTGCCGATGACCTGTAAGGACAACTTCAGCTGCCTGCTCAGCGTATATTGGTACATCTGTTAATTGTTTAAGCATTTCTACAACAGGTAACATAATGGCAATGGAACCGCCTACTGAAATAAAGAATATGTTTTTATATCCTTCCTTTGAAATCTCATCCGCAATTTGTTCTATTTTCCCACGTGTTTCATAGGTAGTTTTTCCATCTTTCAAATATAATTGTTCGTCAAATTTCAACATGTTATTTTCCCCCTAAGATGTTTGGTTTAGTTTGTTATATTTTACTTTTTAGAACCTCATCGAAATCTACAAAAATATCTTTTTCAATATCTATTCCTCTGCCTGAGGTAATTCGATATGCAAGGATCTGAAAAGGGATGACCAGCAACAAAGTGCTCTTAAATTCATCAAGTTCAATTCCGACTGACATCGTTTTTTCATTATCTTCCGTCCCGGTAGTGATGGAAAAGCAATGATCCGTGTATTTCGAGAAATAGGCTTTTAGCTTTTCAGCTCTTTCCGAATGCTGACTCTTTGTCTGGATAAAGACTATTCCATATGATTCGTCCACTTCCAGATATGGACCATGCATAAATGCTTCCAATTCAAATCCTTGCGTTGGAACGCGAACAGTTTCGGTAAATTTCGTTTCACTCTCTTTTGCCGTTCCGACTGTCGGTCCATAACCAATCGTTGCAAAGCGTGGAATTCGATTTAATTCCTCGGCAAATTGACGGTAAAAGCTCTCCGATCGTTCAATAACATACGGTATTTTCTCAATTGCAGTATTAAATTCTGCTATTTCCTGCAATTCCTCCTCTGCAGTCAGGCTTCCAAGCGCATTCCCTGAAACAAGCCCCATCAGCATCAATGTTAAAACAGTAGCTGAAAACCCTTTGGTAACATAGCCAACCTTTTCTATCCCACAGCCAATATCAATGACCAAATCCGCATCGTTTGTAATCGGACTATTCAAATTTGCTGTTAAGACAGCAGTAGGGATATTCCCGGTCGTATTTGCTTTTTTCAATGCTTCAATGGTTGAAGAGCTATGCCCGCTCTGTGAAATGGCCAGAATAAAATCTGTCGTTGATTTCAACTTTTCATAATGCACAAACGTGAACGGTTCTATCACATCTATGGATACACCGGCAACCTTTTCCATATAATACTTGGCACTTAGAGTTGCATTCAAACTTGATCCCGTTGCAAGGATAAGCCAGTTTTTGGGCCGCTTCCTATCAATAACCTGTTTAAACGATTCGAGATTTTCCTCGTATTTGCCCATGATGTCCTTGCATGTTTTTCCTTGTTCATTAATATAATCCATCATCGTCTCTTTCAACTTCAACACCACCCTGCTTATTTAAAATCCTGAAGCTCCCCTGCATACACAGGAGAATCCAGCATTTTTTCTATCTTTCAAACCATTACTAATTGCATCAACCAAAAATACCTGCCCATGCACCAAGAATGCTAATCACAGCCATCCCGACTAAAATGGTAGTTGCCTTAACCTCCTTGCCAAGTAACCAATAGATAACCCCAAATGCAGCTAAAGGCAACAGTCCTGGCAAAATACCATCCAAAATATCCTGTACAGCAGTTGCGGAATCCCCACTTCCAATGGTTAATGGAACATTCAGGACGATCATGTCTGCACTCATCCCTCCAATAACCATCAACCCTAAAATGGCTGCTCCGAACGTTAAATTACCCATTGTTCCGTTTTCCTGCAGTTTTTTCAAAAATCCTGTTCCCATGTTATAACCGACCTTCGTCAAGATATAACGTAAGGCAATATGCGGTACATTAAATACGAGTAGAAATAGAATCGGCCCCAAAATATTTCCTTTTAACGACAGGGATGTACCGATGCCGGTTGCGATAAGGCGGAGTGTTCCCCAAAAAAATGAATCGCCGATACCGGCTAATGGTCCCATTAAGGAGGCTTTAACTGTATTAATGGATGATGAATCAAAATTCTTATCTTCTGCATTTGACTTTTCCATCGCAGCAGAGACTCCCAATATCATCGTTACAATATGTGGAGTCGTATTAAAAAATTCCAGATGCCGTTTTAATGCAGCGGAAAGGTCAACTTTTTTCTTATACAGTTTTTTTAAGATTGGAATCATGGCATATGCGTAAGCCAGACTTGCTTGACGTTCATAGTTCCAGGAAAACTCCATTTGAAACGAGCGCCAAAACAATTGATTTAAATCTTTTTTGCTTATTTCTGGCGTTTCTTCTACCTGATCAACCATCTTTTCGTTTTTATCAGAAGTCTTCGTCGTCATCATCCATCACTCCTCCTTCATTCGTAGCCAATTTCGGTTTTTGCATAACATTTACCATAATAATTGCCACAATTGCTCCGAGCAGGGCAATACCTGTTACCGGAACCTTTAAATATGCAACAATTAAAAATCCCAGGAAAAAGTATGGTGCAACCTGCTTATTAACCAATAACCTTACCAACATGGCAAAACCTAGTGCTGGTATTAGGCCAGTAGCTACTTCGAGACCCGTTTGAACGGGACCAGGGATCGCATCCAAAACCTTTGTAACAGCATCGCTTCCAACAAAATATGAAATACCTACAATGGCGCCAATCATGAGAGACATTCCAAAGCCACCTAATAAGTGCATGGTTGTAATCCCTCGAACATTGGCATCTTCGGCGTACCTATCGGCTTTGTGTAGCACAATTGGTAACACTAAAGCCAAATACAAATTCTCAAAGATAAGTGCCAATGTAGCAATTGGCAAGCCCAGCAATAATGCCGTTTCTGGACCAGCCCCCGAAGATATTGCAAATGCTACTCCCAACACACCCCCAACTACTACATTAGGCGGAATTGCTGCCCCAACTGAAAATACCCCGATAAATGCTAGTTCCAAAGTTGCCCCCATTATAATACCGGTTTTAATATCGCCCATTACGATACCGGTAAATAGGCCTGTGACAATTGGACGTGATATCAAACTCGTCCCCAAAGCATACTCACTTTGTGCGACAAAAGCGACCAAACCTAATAATAATGCCGTAATCATCGTAACCCCTCCCACCGTTTCTAAATTAAATTACAGTGCTAGCAAGAATCTTTTTATCATTGGGAACTTGTCTGATTTCCACCTCTGCCCCTTGTTCAATCATTTTTTTAACCATGATTTCTTCTTCGGGCAATAAATTTACTGCTTTGGAAATATTTCTCGTCCCTTCTTTTGCTTTCACACCTCCTAAATTCACTTGTTTAATAGCATGGTGAGCTGCAGTCAATTTTTGTGCGTCGGCAACAGATTCAACAATGATGAAAAGCTTATATTTATCTGTCACTCCACTTTCCAGTGCTTTGATAGAATCCTCGATATTTTTAATAACTAATTTTACACCCTGTGGTTTCGCAAGTTTAATCGTTGTTTTACGCAATTCGTTAACAGGTACATCATCGTTTGCAATTAAAATACAATCCGCTCCTAAATTTTGTGTCCATGAGAAAGCTACTTGTCCATGTAATAACCGATGGTCAACACGCAGCAATTTAATCATATTTATTCATCCCTTCATTAAAAATCCTCATCCTCCGGTTCACTTCGGATAACCTTGTTACAGTAAATTATCGTGTCCTTGGCATTTTTTAATGCCTTGTTAATTAGCTCATCCGTATCCATTTGGAAATTAACCTGTGTAACCAGTTCAATCACCAATGCCAGATTTAGTCCGGCAATCAAATGAATTCTGGTATCATGTAATAATTTAAGGCATTCATTGTTAACACTGCCACCGAATATATCCGTAACTATAATCAATTCATCTTCCTCATTAATCTGCATCAACACGGACTCCAATTGCTTAGTTAAATCCTCGTTCTCATTCTTGTAAGCACTGATTGTAAATATATTGTCACGCTTCCCGGTAATCATTTCTACTGAATCAAGCATTCCCTCCGCGAGTCTCCCATGCGATGCAAATAATAAATACCTCATCACCTATCCCCCTTTCATTTTCATTTCACTAATATTAAATGCAAAAAGCGTGCCAACTTAGTGGCACGCTTTTATTTATTGGTACAACCTTATTTAAAAAACGCTTTCAGATGAGGGTTCCGCGACTAAATAATCATAAATATAACCAATTTCGGCAATGTTGATTTCGACACTATAAATGGATTCGACGACACTAAACGCATCCCTTATCATTTCAATCATATCTTTTTGATATTCCACAAACGTATCCATGTCATGGTACGTTTCTATTGGAGCTTGTCTAATTAAACGCTCTACCAAGCAGCTTGTATGGACATATAAAGCTACTTTTTTATCATTGGGCAGTCGTTTATTCATTAACATTTCCAACCGATTTAAAAATTCCTCGACATGAATAAGAATTTTTTCTGTATCCAGAATGGTAATGGATTCAATTACCTGTTCAATCGAAAAGTTTCGTAATAGATTGTTATTGATTTCTTCAATTTGATCGTCATTGATCACCGACTGAAAAATTTTCCGCAGCTTTCCTTCCCCCTGCCCCGAAATTAAATCTTCAAGCGAAATATAATCCACTTCTCTTATTCCTGGATCGGCTGTTCCCACTATTGCCAGAACATCATATAACTGAAATAATGCATCGGCATAACCAAATTCCTCCAGACGGCTGTAATCATGGGCAATGATTTTCATTTCCAAATCCTGTGGTATACTTTCTTCTAACAATTTTTGGATTTGCAAAGCTGTTCCCATTCCGGTAAAGCAGGATGTGACAATCACTTTTTCCTTTTTCTTGTCCGGGTAAATAATACTATATTGTGTTTCATTGGAAGTTTTTAACTTATCGATCATTTCCTCTAAATAAATACCTTTTCCCAGCATTTCACCTACAAATAAAGCCATTTGCGTAGAAACATTGTTAATGATTGCTAATGGCCCATTCATGTATTTGGTGAATTGGGAAGGAATGTCTTTCAAGGAGCCCATATCTACTAAAATAACCAGTCCTTTGGAAACATCGGTATGTTCAACATAATGCAGTACTCGTTCTACAATATCATCTACTGATGTGTCCAATGGCATGTCAAAAGCCTCAAAGATATTTTTATGGAGCAAACGGTTTGCCACATTTGCGATACTGCTGGCTGTTGCATAGCCATGTGCAAGAATGATAGCCCTTACCCGCTGCTCATTGGCCGGTTCAATTGACAGGCTCCTTAAATAAAATGTCAGCATCGCTTCATCCATCCTGCTCATGTGGACATCCAGTTTATTGTTTAATAGCTTGATAAATTGCGTTACCAGCTGGCATTCTGATTGATAATTTTCTTCTGCAAAATGTACAATCTGGTTGATGACTTTTTTCTGTTCACTCGACCATTCTATAACAGCGTTCCCCTTGTAATAAAGAAAGTGAGCCATGGTAAATACACTGTTTCCATTGAATTTGACGTTGTTGGTGTTCTCTAAATAACGGATAATTTCCTGTACATTAACCGTAATGACTTCCATCATTACGCCAGTACTTTTTTCCGAGTTAAAAATAAACTTGTCAAATAAAGCTAGAATCTCATTGAAAACCTGTTGTTCCAAAATCGTTTTATCCAATTTGCGTTTCTGATTATCGTTAAACAAACGCAGAATTGTTTCATATGTTTTCTTGATATCGTCCGTATGCGACATGCGTGATTCAAATAGCTGATTTAACGTAGCGGTTGGCTTAATGATAATTTCACTGTTTTGCTTAAATTTATGATCAGTAGGTTGAATCGTTTCTCGTAAAATTTTTTCAGGAAGATCATGTAATGAAATCGAAACACGATCTGATTCTGGATCTTCGGCAAAGGACGAGGCGATCAAATATTTTATCGTGTTTTTCAAATCTCCCAGATTACCGCTATAATTATGCTTCGTAAGCGCATCCAAAGCTCGACTCGTTATGTGGATCGGCCGGTTAATTTTTTGTGCTTCATGAATCAAAAACAGATACACAAATTGTATTTTCTCTTTGTCTCCCCGCTCGTCAAGACTTGGGATTGTTATCTGAATGGGAATCCGGCGCAAAAATGTTTTAAGAAAGTTCCCTTCCAGGTTTAAAGTTGTTGCAAAAATAATTCGCACATCCGCTTGGTGCCAGCCATTCGTCTCTCCCATCCGCCGATAAACGCCTTGATCAAGAAACGTAAATAATTTTTCTTGCCCCTCTTCATTTAGCCGGTGAACCTCGTCCAAAAATAATATGCCACCATCTGCGGCTTCGAGCATTCCTTTCGTCGTTTTATCGGCTCCGGTAAACGCACCTTTTACATTACCAAACAAGTTACTGGATAGTAACTCCGGGTTATTCGCATATTGAGCACAGTTGAAGCTTATAAAAGGAGCATCTTTTGCCAATACTCCTTTTTCTACACTGTATTGATAAATAAGACTAGCGGTATAGCTCTTTCCAGCTCCTGTCGGTCCACATAAAATGAGCGGTAACCCGCCATCAGGATAAAATACTGATGATTTAATCTGTTTGATCGCTTTTTCCAAACTTCCATCTGCCCCAATTAATCCGTCAAAAATATCATTTCCATTCTCCGCTTGTTTCTTAATAGATTCCAAGCTGTCAAACATACACATTTGAACAGGAAAAAATTCCTTTTCAAATGTAAAACGGCTCAAGAAATAAACTGGACGTGTATTGATCTTAATCACTTTTTCTTCTTCAACCATCTGATTCAGATATTGACTAATCGTATTTCGCTTAACTTGAAAAAATTCTGCCATACTATTTGCCGTAAACATGTCTGACGGAGTATCTATTTGAAACAAATGCGTCTTTTCCTCTAAATAGGAAAGCAAATCCTCTTTCAGCATTTTTATCACCCCTGTTGATGAAACCTTGATGTTGCTCTTCTTCAGTATAAAACTATTTCTCTAAGACGGGCAGTGTTTTTACCCACTTTTCTGATATTTATGGGCACCAGCAGCACTTAAAAAAACGCCACCTCGTTGATAAACCTATTTTATCAGTTGCATCGTCCAAAGCAAAGTCAGTTTCATTGATTCAACATTATAATCGTATCTTCCACTTACTAAGGTGGCATTGTAAGAAATGATGCCAAAGTGCCCCTGTCATGATCATTTTTTCGATTATCATTGTAGTAGATTACTCCAAAGAAAAAGCCATTCCAACATAACGGAACAGCTTTATTTGCTCATATCTACATATCATGATTTGCGTCGTTCTTTTGCCGTGAATGATTGCGATTTTTTACTTTATGTGAACCATCGAGTGGCTCGCTATATCGCTGTTTCGGGCTTTTTGGCAAATTTGGACGTTCCTGCTGTTTAGGCCCTTTAGGGTTTTCACTCACCATATTCCCCTCCTTTTTATCGTACGGTTAGCTTTTGGAGAAAGGCGGGATTCTATTCGTTCGTCAATCTTATGCTAGCATCAATTTCAGCGACTCATTAATGTCTATCGGTTAATCATTGCTCTACTTAGTCTCGTGATTGAAAAAAACTATTACCAAGGCAACAGCCTCTATCATTAATGTAACTGTAAGTTATAGCCAGCCTGACTACTAAAAATCGTTTGGCAGCGACAATGGCAACCAAAAGATCGATTTTTAGATGAGCAAATCCAAAATATAATAAATAATTCCGCCTAGTACTGCAGTTATCGGTAATGTGATCACCCAGGTAACAACCATCCGTTTTGCTACACCCCAGTTAACACCCTTTACACGGTGGGAGGCCCCGACCCCGAGGATACCAGATGAAATAACATGGGTTGTGCTCACAGGTAAATGAATGAGCGTTGCCCCAAAGATGACGGCCGCACCAGTAAGATCAGCAGCAACCCCATTTACTGGGCGGATTTTCATAATTTTTCCACCGACCGTTTTAATGATTCGCCATCCACCAACAGAAGTTCCAAGCGCCATTGCCGTTGCACAAGAAGCCTGCACCCAAAATGGAATAGCTGTCGTTGTATGCATGCCTCCGACAATCAATGCCATCGTAATAATCCCCATCGATTTTTGTGCATCATTCGTACCATGGGCGAAGGATTGCACCGATGCTGTTAATACTTGCACGAGCCGGAAGCGTTTATTTGTCTTAGCCAAATTACTGTTTTTAAAAATAACTTTAATAATGCCGTATAAGATAAATCCGACTATAAAGGCAAAAACCGGGGAGAAGAACAAACCTTCAAGAATAGAGAGAAAACCATGATAATGAATCGCGTTATATCCCGCTGATACAATGACCGCACCTGTAATTGCCCCAATAATTGCATGGGATGAACTGCTTGGGATCCCTGCATACCACGTAACCAAATTCCAGACAATCGCCGCGATCAAAGCTGCTAAAATGACCGCCAGCCCGTTTTCCAGGTCAAACGGATTTGTAATTCCACTAGTAATCGTTTGGGCAACACCAGTAAAGGTCAATGCTCCAACAAAATTCATTACAGCAGCCAATATGATTGCTCTTCTAGGTGTCAAGGCTTTGGTTGATACCGATGTTGCAATGGCATTGGCCGTATCGTGAAACCCGTTAATAAAGTCGAAAAGGAGAGCAAAAACTACAATTAATACGATTATTACAGAAAGAAAGTCCATTTTTTTAATCCCTCATTACGCATTTTTCATGATGATACTTTGTAATGTACTTGCTACGTTTTGACAATAGTCTGCTATTTCTTCCAGAATTTCATAAATTTCTTTGTATTGGATTACTTTAATTGGATCCTTTTCTGATTGAAATAAGTTCCTAAGGGATTCACGGTATAAATCGTCACAATTACTTTCGTAGTCTTTAATCCGGATGGCATGCTCTTCCACATCTTTTAATTGATAATTTGCGATTAATTCCATTGATGTTAAAATTTCCTTTGAGCATTTTAATATATAATTCGTAAATTGATCGATATAATCATCTGAAGACAATATATGATAAATATCCATCGTAGCGGAGAATTCTTCCATTCCATCCATAATATCATCCAGATTCATCACAAGCTGGAGAATGTCCTCCCGCTCAATAGGGGTAATAAAAGCCTGGTTTAAATCTTTAATGATTTCATGAACCTTATCATCGGCAAGTGATTCATGCTCCTTAATTGTACTGGAAAATTGTTTCAGTGTCTCAGTATCTTTCACCTTAAAATGAACAAAATAGTCTGTTGCTTCATGTAAATGCTTTGCGAAATCAACTAGATAAAGGGAAAACTTATCTGGTTTTTTCTTGAACATATTTTTTTAACCTCCATTAAACGAACGGAACTTGGTATCCTTGATTATTATATATTTTTCATCAGCTATTTGCACGAAATAAATAAATAGCTGTCCGGTTTTGTCGATTTTTTTCATCACAAATTCCATTATACACGTTCGTTCGTTGCAACTAAAGCAGGTGCTGAATATTTATTAGAGATTTTTGCATTATTTGATACCGGCAACTTATGCTACCAGCTGTACGTTTACTTGTTATTGGCGATTTTCTAGCTCTTATCAGCGGGATTTGCCACTTTAGCGGCGCCCTAATACTTTTAGGAAAATCCCTCCTTTTTATCGGCGATCAGCTATTTCCGATCATGCATACATTAGTCCTCGCCTGCACGCACATTTCCTCCCTTTAATAAACAGCAATAATAGGAAGGGAGGTTTTTAAACTTTGCTAAACAAACGCTTTCTATACATGCTTATTGGAGTAGTGGTCTTGATTACCATTCCGATATTTTTAAACATGGTAGTTTTTGATACGAAACCCGACTCCTCCAACGAACCCTCGACCGATGAAAGCAATGAAGATGGTTCGGATTCCAATGATGGCAAGCAAATTTACTGGGGTGTTGATTCTGCGAGTAGCGTGAATAACGATTTAAAACAGTGTGTAGAGGATAACTTTGGCAAGCCAGATGTTTGGGGACGCTATTTAGGGGATAACAAAGGTGTTTCTAAGGGGCTTGACGCTGACGAAGTCACATTCCTGCATAAAAATGATATACGTATTCTGTTAATTTACAACCATTTCCGTGATGCAACGGGGTATGACCATGGTGCCCGGGAAGCGAAACAAGCAATTTCCTTGGCTAATGATTTGGATGTTCCAGATGGGGTTGCGATATTCGGGGATATTGAGCCGAAGTACCCGGTCGATTCAGCCTTTATCCAAGGGTGGTACGACACATTAGCCGCTTCCGATTACCAACCAGGATTATATGGTGTTTTTGATGATGGAAGTAATTTGGTTGAAGCCTATCATGCAACAAAACGGAAGGCACGAGAAAATACAATCGTTTGGACATCCTATCCCCAGCAAGAAATCACTACAAAAGAAAATGCCCCGAAATACGCCCCCGAAGGACCGGACGATGCTTTACTTTACGGCTGGCAATATGCTATAGAATCGGACAAATGCAATATTGATACCAATTTATTTACAAAGGAACTGCTGGATGCTTTGTGGTAAAAGTTAATTGGAAAAGGCTGCTTCAACACGCGATGCGGCTTTTTCCGTATCAATTCCTTTGCTTTCGTATGAAATGTATCTTAGGAATACGAAACGCGGAGGCAATAAATTGCAATAGTCCCACCCTTATTAATTTCGGATATAAGTTGGGCTGATCGGGTACATAAGCGACAGCTCTTTTCGCTTGAATGGGATTTTTCCAAATGTTGATACGTAACATTTGCCATGTTACGTCCAATAATCCGGATCCGCCATCCTTAACTCTTCCACCACATCATCCAAATCAGCTGGCGTGATCGAATAAACAGGATAGTTGTCCCATCCCTTTGCTTCCAGATAAAAAAAGCGCCCGCTTCCCGGAAATTCTTCATCCATTACGATAAGGCACCCATCACTTTTATCGATAAGCCATTTATTTTTTGCCTTGAATTGGAAGGCACCCTTGTAGTACCCCACATAAAGCGGTTTATAAAAATCAGCAATTGATACAAGTTCCTGATACTGTTGCTGGATGGGCTCTGGAAAGCGTTCTTCCTGACTCTCAAAAGGGGGAATGATGGCAAGCTTCACATCATACTGTTCCCGTAATTCCCTAACAACCTCAGCCGCCCATAGTTCAACTCCCATTTGCCCTGAGATCAGTACCCATTCCAATCCTTCCTCGATAAAGGCTATTAGTCTTTTGCGAATAGCTGCTTTAATGAATGTTATTCGATGGTCGTCAACCTTAAATATATTCAGTTCCATTGGTTTATATCCGGTAACCGTTAGTACTTTCATATGTATGTTCCTTTCTTAGAAAAACTGGGAGCTGACCTTTAAGCCTGCTCCCTAATAAGATTAACACCATTTATTCGGTTTTTTCCAGTTATGCATCTCTTTATAGTTGTTCCCACAGCACCCTTTTCCAGCATGACCATAATCCATCATGCCTGCAACTTGATTACCGTTATTCATCCCCGGCGACATGGCACCTGCAACCTGACTTCCAGGTCCATAAGCTGGAGAAACTTGTGGTGGTGTGTTAAAAGCTCCGCCAAATTCATCTACACTATTGCACGTATTTTGGACGGATGTGGAATGTGGATAAACATGTCTGTTCCTTACCAAATGATGATTCATAACTGTAGTATGGGAAGGATGTATGTGTTCTACAACACTTTCCGTACAGTTTTCAACACAATTATGCTTTGTTGGATGGACAATGCGCTTCGGGCATCCACAATCTGGTCCATGATGATGTCTCATATAAAAGCCCCTTTCCTGTGATAGGTTCACTACTAACCTATGATAACTGCCTGTAGATTGTATAAGACATGAACCTATTTTCCGTGTCACTTTTATGCTATACTTTTCTGAAAAGGGGGGAAAATAATGGAGCAAACAATTAAAAAAGCAGTTCAAGATGAATATCCGGAAGACTTTTCCTGGTGTTATGGCTGTGGGCGACTAAATGAAAATGGACATCATTTTCGTACGGGGTGGGATGGTGATAACACCGTAACCATTTATACACCACGGCCAGAGCATACTGCACTACCCGGTTTTGTTTATGGCGGGCTGATCGCTTCCCTGATTGACTGCCATGGAACCGGCTCAGCATCCCTTGCATTACATCGGAAAAATGGGCATGAACCAGGCGATGCTGTGGAACCGCCACGATTTGTGACGGGGTCATTACACGTTGATTTCATTAAACCTACCCCACATAGCGTCCCATTAAAAGCAGTTGGAACAGTGGAAGAAGTCCATCCGAAGAAATGGAAAGTACATACGGAGGTATTTGCAGGCGGCAAGGTTTGTGCTAAAGGAGAAGTTGTTGCAGTTGTAATGCCAAGTACGTTTTATGAGAAATAAAAGAAATCAAAATGCATGTTCATACTAGTTGATATGAACATGCACTTTTTCAGTTATAAAACTTTCCCCAATGTACTTCTTCTGATTAATATCCTTTAATAATTTATTTCATTCATTTTGCATGGTTTAGTGATAAGTTCAGCACCCACAAATCTCTTTAACCAAATTAAAATTCCCTCAGAAAAGTCATCTTTACCTGAAGGGACTTGCTTTATAGTACCCACGATATTCAATATTGTAGTGGCGTTTCTATTAAGAAACAGAGCAAACCTGTTTGTTAAAATAAGCAAGTGCTTCTTTCTCTTCACCATTCTAAAATCAATGGATGAAAACTTGCTCCTACAGCAGGATTTTGACAGCCGTAAGCCAAAAGGAAGTTTTTAATTATTACACTGTTAACAAGCGATAAAATTCAATCGTGTTTTCATATAGACGATGATAAACGTCTTCCTTATCCAGCCCTTTCAGCTCAGCAATTTTACGTATGGATTGATGGATCATTTTCGGGTCTGTTTTTTCGCCTGTGAACGGCCCCGTAAACGTCCAAGGACCATCTGTCTCTACCATCATGTTCGCTAAAGGATAGCGTTTAACCAGTCGTTGAATTTCCTTTTCATACAACACATCCGGCGTGATCGATATGTAATAACCATTTTGCTGCATACGCTCAACCGTTTGAGGATCCCCTTTGAACCAGTGAAAATGAGCTTTTTTCACCGAATACTTCTCGAGTAAATCACAGACAATGGGAGCATCCTCATAGACAGCATGCAAAACAATCGGCTTATCTAACTTTACGGCTTGCTGAATAAACAGCTCCAGTACTTCCATATAAGGCTCTACTGGAATGCTAGGTTTTTCTTGCCGCAAATAATACGGTAAACCAACTTCCCCAATGGCCACCATCTCCTGCTGATGTCTATGCATGAATAATATAATTTCCTCCAACATACGATCTGATGGTAATTCCTGTTCCGGATGGTAGCCAAATGCCGGTTTAATTCGTTTATCGATTCGGGAAAATTCCAGATTCATTTTAGCAGATTGCAAATGATATGATACTGCAATTAATGCAGCAACATGATGATGCTTCAGTTCCTTTAGCAGCATATTTCGATCCGGTTCATCGTACATGTCCAAATGGATATGTGCATCAATAATCTGATTTTCCATATTATTCACCTAGTTCCTGATAGATTAGCTTTTTCCATTGCAAAAATTCCTCCGACAAAAGGATGCCTTCTTTTCTTGGTCTTGAGAATGGAATGGTAATTTCCTTTTTTACCGTTGCTGGCTTATTCGTTAACACAATCACCCGATCAGAAAGATAAATGGCCTCCTCAATACTATGTGTTACAAATAATATAGAGCGTTTATCTTCCTCCCAGATTGATAAGAGCCATTTTTGCATCGCCAATCTGGTAAACTCATCTAATGCCGAAAATGGTTCATCTAAACAAATAACGGGTTGTGGACTTAACAAGCTTCGGATAAAGGCTGCACGCTGCTGCATTCCACCAGAAAGTTCATGCGGATATGCATTCTCATACCCCTTAAGCCCGGCACGTTCAATCATCTCCATTGCATCTGCTTCCTTTCCTCCCCCTGCTATTTCTGCACCAAGCAATACATTTCTTAAAAGACTTCGCCAAGGAAGCAGAGATGGAGATTGGGGTGTATAACTAATGGCTCCTTTTGTGCCGTTTATCAGCCTGTCATCTAAATAAATCTCACCGGAATCAGGAAGCCGGATCCCGCCTATTACATGGAATAATGTGCTCTTTCCACTGCCAGATGGACCTAGGATGGAAACAAATTCACCATCATGTACGGTAAATGATACATCGCTCAGTATCACGTTTTGGCTATATGACTTTGTTACGTTTTGAACATGTAGTTTTCCCATATCAGTTCCCCTCTGATTTCCAATTAAGTAGTCTTTTTTCGATAAAAGCGATCAGTGAAAAGAACAAAAGACTCAGAACCATGACGAAAAATATCGCAACAAAGACACGATCGGTTCGGAATGATGAGGATGCTAATGTCATATAGACACCAATTCCTTCATTCGCACCGAGCCATTCAGAAATAACTGCTCCCATTACACTATAAGTTGCAGAAATTTTTAATCCGGAAAATAATGATGGAAGTGCACTTGGAATTTCCAATTTCCTGAAAATCTGCCTTTTATTTGCCCCGGCCATTTGCATATAATGAATCAAATCACGATCGGTTTGCCGAAACCCATCCAATGCTGCAACAGCGATTGGAAAGAAACAAACCAATGTGATGATGATAATTTTGGGCAGCATCCCAAATCCAAACCAGATCACTAAAAGCGGTGCCAGCACAATAATCGGGATATTTTGTGATAAAATCATCAAAGGAAAAAATGCTTCCCGAACAAATGGAATAAGATGCAGACAAACAGCAACCAAAATCCCGATGCTTGCACCAATCAAAAAGCCCATAATCGATAAAGTAATGGTTGAGATTAAATGATGCTGATACATTGGCCAGGCTTCTATTCCTGTTTTGCCAATTTGCGACGGTGCAGGCAGGAGCCAATCCGGTATGTCAAACAGTTTACTGGAAAGCTCCCAAATACCGAATAAAAGGAGGAGAACCACAACGGGTTTCCAGCCTTTTTCCATGATCCCTTTCATTAGCGATATTTCTCCGTCAGTTCTGACATCGAGGCTCCATCCGGTTTATGAAATACTTTTACCTGTGAAATAATACTTTCACACCCCAGCTCGGTCATTCTGGTATTCATTTTTTCAATAATTGACAGCAATTCCGGCAAATCTCCTTCCATCGTTGTTTCGAGCGGATGCACTTCATATTTCACTCCAGACTGATCGATAACCTCTATTGCAGCATCTACATATGGAATCGTATCTTCTCCGTTTTTCGTCTTTGGGATAATTTGAATACTTACTAAAGCATTTGCCACTTGAAGCCCCTCCTATTTTTTTGGTAAAAATTCATTGGTAAAAGCTTTCTTGCTATCTAGCTGTTTTTCTAATAAATGATTGTCGTACATCCAGCTTGCATAATTATCCCAGACTTCCAGTTTCTGTTCACCCCAGCGTGTGGCATCATCCTGATATTTTGGTGAGAGCCATTCCTGACTAGCCTTTACCAGTTCTGCATCAAGATCTGGAACTTCATCTAGCAAAATAGTAGCCGCATCTTCAGGATTATCAATGGCAAATTCATACCCTTTTGAAACGGCTGCCAAAAACTTCTTAACTGTTTTCGGGTTTTCCTTAATCGTGTTCTCATTCGCAGTAAGAACCGGTGTATAATAATCAAGTCTTTTCGAGTAATCGGTCAGATACAACATATTTAATTTCTCACCACGCAACTCGGCCTCTACGCCTGTCCAGCCATAATAAATCCAGGCAAAATCAATATCACGCTTTACTGCCGTAAAGAAGTCGGTGTTCCCCATATTGACAATATTCACCTTATCAACGGAAGCATTTTCTTGTTTCATAAGGGATGCTAGGACAGCCTTCTCAACTGGTGCTCCCCAGCCACCATACGTTTTTCCGACAAAATCCTTCGGTGATGTGATGGCTTTTTCCTTTGGTGAGGCAAAACCGGATGTATTATGCTGGATCACCGCTGCAATGGAGACAACCGGCACACCTTGCACACGTGCTTCCGTAATACTTTCTTGGTAGCTAACACCAAAATCGGCTTTTCCTGATGCGACAAGCTGATCAGCCCCAACCTCTCCCGGCATTATGATTTCCACATCCAGTCCCTCGTCATGAAAGTATCCCTTTTTTTGTGCAACATAAAGGCCAGTATGATTCGTATTTGGTGTCCAATCCAGGACAAGCTTTACTTTCTGCATACCGTCCCTATCCTGTTGATCCTGTTCCGTGCTTTTGGATCCGTTGTTACTGTTACATGCAGTAAGAACGGTAATCATGATAAGTAAAAATAAAAGCTTCTTCATTTCTTATCCTCCATGTGATGGTAGTTTTGTTTAGGAAAATGATCGGCGAAAGGGCTGCGGAAATTGCAATAAAAAAACACCGCCATTTTTAAACCTGGGGTGTGTGCGAAAAAGATAGTTTATCTTTCCTGTTCAACATGTTCCCTACGCTGGTTTCAGCCAGATCAGGTTCCAAGGGTCAGTATCTATCGGATACAATCTCAACCAGCATCAACTGGTCCCCCCACAAAATCTATTTCATTTTTATCTTACATGTTCAAAGGTACTACATTACGGTATCGTTTGCAAGGTTGGAATTTTGAATTTGATATTTAAACCTGCCTCCTAAATATGGGCCCATCAAATACAGTAGTATGATATTCACCAGATTCACCTAACGGGCAAACATCCTTTCCACTGATATCAGCGATAAATGATTCATCTACAAGACGACCAACCCAGTTTTCCGGAAGCTTTGTATTATCTACTTTGATAACACGCGCCTGAAATTTCAACGCTACGAATTCCCTTAATAGATCCAACACCTTATGTTTTTCTGTCCACAACGGATAGATTGGTGCTACGTCTGCTTTTTCGGCTACCTGCTCTCCCCATTCACGGTGCCCTTCTAAGTAAATATCACCAAATGCGACACTATCAATCTCGTATTTCGTTTTTAGGTCCTTTAGTGTGCGAACAAAATCTTCTGTATACCCTGCAAAGTCTGTTTCAATAAAATGAACTGGAATCCCAATCCGCTCAGCCTGCTTTTTGATCCGCTCAAGCTTCTCCCCGTGTGCGACAGTTTCTTGTTTTTCCTTCCATATCGTAGTAATAAGGCTGACAACATGATAACCCTGCTGCTCTAGACGGTATAGTGCTAAACAGCTATCTTTCCCGCCACTAAATGATAATGCTACCTTCATGTCTATCGGCTCCTTTCGTTATACTACACTATACCATTTAGACAAAAAATTGGGAAAGCCAGTGATAAGTTGGCTTTCCCAAGGTTCATGGGTTGTTGTTGTAAATCTTCCACAAGACTTGTTTTGATTTATACTGTATCCTATGCGACGAAAACTGTACTTGTATTGGTACATGCCTCAAGACAACCGTACATTTGTATTGAATTTGGATGCAACCCTATTCCGCAGTTTTTTTATCCGGAAACAGCAAACTGAATACGATTCCGAACAATGCTGCAATGAAAAAAGTAGAGAACCGGGATGTAATGATACCATCTAACGGTGTGCTAATCCACAACACGGTAAAAACAAACCCAGAAATAATCGTTGCTACAACCCCGATACCGGAATAGCGCTTCCAGAAAAACGTCATCAGGATCGCCGGGGATAAGGTACAACCGACACCAGCCCACGCCCAGCTGACAACTAGATAGACCAGAGAATCAGAGGTTAGGGCAATAAGCATACCGATAATCCCTGAAACCAATACAATAATCCGAGACAATGATAATAATTGCTTATCCGTCAAGTTCATGCCGAGTGTCTTATGAATAATATCCTCACTAACCGAACTGGTAACAACCATTAACTGAGAATTTGCCGTTGTAATAATTGCTGCCATAATTCCGGATAACAACAAACCGGCAATCCAAGGCGGCAGCAAATCCAGTATCATATGCGGGAGAATCGTCTCTACATCAGCAAACGAGCCTTGACTGTACATCGCAATCGCCGCCAGCCCAATTAAAAACGCACCAGTATAGGCCATAATCGTCCAAATAATCGCAACTGAAATACCTTGCTTCGCCTCTTTCTCATTTTTCAGCGCCATAAACCTGCTGCTTAGCTGTGGCTGGCCGCCTAAATACCCGAAAAACCAGGAAAAGTTATTAAAGAACAATACACCAATGGCAAATCCCGTAGCTCCGCCAAACCATGAATTGAATGATTCTCCAGCCTCGACCAGCGATTGACTAATCGACAGGTCGTGCGTTCCAATATAAATAAGTGCAATGATTGGCAGTACACAAAGTGTAACCAGCATCATAATACTTTGAATCATGTCCGTCCAAACAACGGATAAAAATCCGCCAAAATAAGCAATCGCAAGCACGACAATCGTTGCCAGTACAACCCCGACCGTTTCATTCATTTCGAATGTTGTTAAAAATAATTTTCCAGCTCCAGCAAGCTGTGCCCCCACGTAGAACATAAAAAAACAGGAAATTAAAATACTGGCAATCCAGCGTATCAAATTTGCCTTTTCCCCAAATTTAACGGCCAAGTAATCGGGTAATGTTAAGACGTTATGTTTATCAGTTTCCCGCATAAACTTTCGGGCCAGGAAAAGCCATGCAAAAATAATGCCCAGTGCTATTCCTGCAGCAACCCAAATCCCAGCAAGTCCGGTCGTAAATACGAATCCGGTAAAACCTAACAAGAGCCAAGCGGATTCACCAGTTGCTCTTTCCGAAAATGCTAATACCCAGCCTGGCAGCTTTTTTCCACCTAGAAGGAATACCGCATGATCCATCTTTGTCCGGCTTGTCATATAACCAATCGCAATAATAACAACAAAATAGATAATGAATTCGATCAAGATAATGTTATCCATTATAAATACCTCCTGACTGAATGCTTCTATCCACTTGGAACAAAAACGGTTTGGACATTCACTACCACTTATCAGTCCTCCTTCCCACTACAGTCTTTTTTTACTAAATGTATGTACTGAATAATCAGATAAGAACAGGCAGTTAAGATTCTAAAATTCTACTAGAATCCTTCATGCTTTATTGGCATAGGTTAATAAATTTGTGATCTTTTTGGTAAATTGTCATGAGGTGTTTTCATTAGCGTGGAAATGTTTTATAGTAGAGAAGGACAATCTGGATAATTTGAAACCAAATCCAGTAATGTTTCGTATGAAGAGTTGTTACAAAACTTATAAACCGAGGGGGTGAATACAGATGTTGGAGTTAGTGAATGACCTGATGAGCGATATTACGCCGCTTTATTTGTACTTAAGTATCGCTTTGTCGATGATTTGTGCATATCGCGGGATATCATTTAACATGCATATGATCAACCAAAACAACGATCTCGCCACTAGACAATGGCATGCTGCCAGATTTCGCTTACTTCCAAGGCAGGAGGATCTTGGAGCTAATACCGAAATACAAAATTGGATCGCAACCAAAACGAAGCGTATCGAAGCACCAGATGATGATACAGATGCTCATTCCTTCTTGTTTTCAACCGCAACCAAGAAAAAACGAGGAGGACAACAATGGAAAGAAAATCTGTATTCACATCCCTTACAAAATATAGCTTTATCGGGGTTATTTTAGTAATCATTTTAGCAGGATGCCAAGGTGCGAATGGCGCTCCAATCAGTGCTGATTCACCCGGTTTTTTTGATCACTATTTTGTGTATCCTTTCTCCGTGTTAATTAAAGGACTTGCCTCTATACTAAATGGCGATTTCGGCTTATCAATCATTGTGATAACATTGCTGGTTCGTCTTGTATTAATGCCTTTAATGCTAAAGCAAATGAAAAATAGTACAAACATGCAGGAAAAAATGAAAGTCATGAAACCGGAAATGGATGCAATTCAAGAAAAGTATAAGGGTAAAAAAGATAAAGAATCACAAATGAAAATGCAGCAAGAAACGATGCAACTGTATCAAAAACATCAGATGAATCCATTAGCTTCGTTAGGCTGCTTACCAATGATTATCCAGTTTCCAATTTTTATTGGCCTTTACTATGCAATCCGGCGCACTCCAGAAATTGCAACACACAACTTTCTCTGGTTTAATCTTGGGCAAACGGATGTCATTATGCCGTTTATTGCAGCAGCAGTCTATTTAATTCAGGCAAAAGTTTCACAGATTGGAATGGATCCGAAGCAGAAAAAGCAAATGGCACTATTTAGTTTTATCTCGCCAATTATGATTTTTATTGTGTCGTTTAATTTCCCAGCTGCACTACCTTTATACTGGATCGTCTCGGGATCATTCTTAGTTCTCCAGACTCTGATTTCCAAGAAGCTGTATTTGAAAAAGGCAGAGTAAATGAAAAAGCACTTCCTCTGAGGGAGTGCTTTTTCATTTTGCCACAGTCGTATGTGATAAACGTTTCTTTTGTTTCGCTGCCTCAAGCCGCTCCACAAACGTTTTACATTTCAAAAAGGAAAATTGAAAGATCGGGCTTTGTACAAATGTGAAGATAAATGTAAAAATAAAAACCGGTCCACCTAACAGCAATCCAACGACAAGCACACCGGACTCGGTAATAATCCGCACCCTCCTAATCGGAGCGCCCAGCTTGTCTGCAATTGACAGCATGAAGCCATCACGCGGACCCGACCCCACCCCAGCTGCATTGTAAACACCACCGCCAACACCCATAATGACAATCCCCATTATAATAATGAGCACATCCAGCCATGAGTGGGTTGCATGCGGCAAAAAATCCAGCCACAAAATGACATCAACACATGAGCCCACTAAAAAAGCATTTAAAAATGTTCCAAGCTTGATATAGCTTTTATCAAGAAACCATGAAACAGTAATCAGCATGAGTCCGATTATTATATTCCATGTCCCAATCGAAAAACCAAAAATCTCAAAAAGCCCAACACTTAAAACATCCCATGGGTGGATACCTAAATGCTGGACATTTATTGTAATCGAAATTCCCAAGCTAAAAACAATTACCCCTATGACAAAAAAGGGCCAGCGAATCATTTGAATCATTATTACCCTTCTTTCATTTCGGTTAGATATATTTATTTTTAATCATAAGATATAATTATAGTCAAATCAATATTGGAATAAGTGCGCAATATCGAGCCACGAGCGTGCAACCTCTGGGCATGGGAGCGCAATCCAGCAGCATAAAGGTGCATCTCGGGGTGTATAGCGCGCAACCCCGCGGCTTGAACGCGCAACCCCTGCCATGCAATATCAATATTATAGGATGAAATAATACCTACACATATTTAAGTTTACCTAAAAATAATGATTGACTTCCAACAAAAAATAGGCATCGAAAAGTTCTAGTGATAAATGAACTTTTTGATGCCTATTTTAACGTTTTTTGCTTAAAATGTACGTCATTTATTGAAAAAGAAAAATAAAAAGCCTCCCTAAATGTGTTAAAATTTTATTGGGTTAAAACAAAATATATGAACACAAAAAGGAGACTCTTTATGTCTAATCATAACACATTTAACCAATCAATTTATACCACAAAACGTTCCATTTTTCATTTTGCGTCCAAATTAACCCAAGGGCTGCAAAAACCCAACAAAAACTTTATCCTGGACATGTTATTTGGACTAGCAAAAGGCAGATCTGTTTTGCTTACTAAAATTGCACGCGCTCTGGAAGAACCCATTGAAGCGATACAAACCGTCAAGCGACTGTCCAATCGCATGGACGAATTTCACGAAACATCCGAGCTGTTGGAGAACTATGAGGAAATGGTAAAACCTTTTCTACAAGAGGAAGATAATCTGGTTTTAGTCGATAATTCCGAGATTGTGAAATCTACTGCCAGTAAAATGGAAGCACTTGGACAAGTGAGAGATGGTTCAACAGGAAAGATAGGCAATGGATATTGGACAACCAACATGATTGCCGTGGCTCCGAAAACAAAGCACCCGATTTCAATTTATTCCCATCTGTACTCCGCCGCCGAAAAGGGATTTGTCAGCGAAAATGAAGAAACATACAAGGGCTTGGATTACGTGAATCAACTTGTAGAGGCAAAGAAGGCAACCTTTGTGATGGATCGTGGGTATGACAATATAGAAGTCATGAAAAAGATCCTCAAGCAGAAAAATAACTTTATCATTCGTTTGAAGAAAAATCGGAATTTATTGTACCAGAATAAAAAATTCCCTGTACACAACTTAGCGATCAGAAGGAAAGGGAAAATCAATTTTCGTTCTGAAATAAAGGGAACCGTATATGATTTGAAAGTCTCTCATCTTACTGTGGAAATTCCTTCGCTAAAGGGTCAAAAATTCACTATGGTTGTGGTGTATGGATACGGAAAAGAGCCGATGGTGCTGCTTACAAATAAACGGGTTCAAAAAAAGGAAGAGGTCCTGTCTATTTTGAAAGCTTATATTACTAGATGGCGTATCGAAGAAATGTTTCGCGTTCAAAAGCAGGAATTTGACTTAGAAAATGTTCGGGTTCGTACATTGCCAAGACTGAAAAGAATGTTTTTACTCGTTTCCATTATGATAACGTTTATGACGCTGAAAGTAGAAAAGCAGAATGGATTTTTCCATGACGTGATTGAACGGGCAAAAGGGATTAAAGCAAAGGATAAAATTAAGATGTTTC
Organism: Virgibacillus dakarensis; assembly: GCF_900155625.1. NCBI lineage: Bacteria > Bacillati > Bacillota > Bacilli > Caryophanales > Bacillaceae > Virgibacillus > Virgibacillus dakarensis. The sequence goes on along the minus strand of NZ_LT732553.1, from coordinate 317,423 downwards.
TATATCGTTTTTCAGCGGGGATGGAAGCCATATTGATAAAAGACAAACATGGCATTCGGCATTTTAAATACATAGAGAAACCAGTAAGTTCACGGCAGCTAACATTACAACTCTGAATTTATTAATTGAATAGTAAGAAAAAACATACTGATAAGTATGTCTATTTGTGCTGGTTAAAAATTTGCTTCCTTCAATAAAAACGAAAAAAAACCTTCTAAAGGACTCTTAAGGTGAAATAATTCCGTTTTATGCGGCGAAAAAAGGTAAACTTAAATACACATAATATTGAAATTTTACTCGTACACTTGCTGAAAATGTAATTTGCCCTGGCTCCAGTTGTGTAGAGGTGTTTTCTTTTGCAACCGCAAAAGTCTGGTAAACAATAGGTTGTTCGTTTGCCTCTTCAACAATTCTGATCGGATGGGGATCCAACGTCACATCGATTGTTTCTGCTATCGTTTCCGCTTTGGCGGTGGCATTTTCTAGTGCGGCTCGTAATGCTTGCTGGTAATATTTCTGACTGTTGCGAACGGTGAAGTCTACATTAGAAACCCGATTTACCCCGTTTTGTACAGCGGTGTCAATAATTACACCTGCCTGATCAATATTCTCTATTCTTACCGTAAGTGCGTGTGTTACTTCATAGCCGCTAAACACTTGTTTTCCATCCACATAGTCATAATGCGGGTGGATCGTATATGCGGCAGTTTGTATATTTTCTCTAGGAATTCCAAGTTGCAGCAGACTTTGTATAACCTTTTCCACCTTTTGGGCATTTTCCTGTTGGGCTTGGGTAAGTTCATTGTTTTCTGTAACAATGGCTAGTTGGATTATCACAAGATTTGGCTCTGCCGAAACAGTTGCGGTACCGGTAACTTTCATTGTTCGGCCCTTTTGCTGCCGGTTTTGTGGTGGCATATAGGGATAGTACATCGTTATTCCGCCTTTCTAAAAGTCATAGTAGATCATATGCCTTTACGAGTGGAATGGTTTCTAACGACTATCCCCCTTGCTCCATGAATAAAGGTTAAAATGATCATTTGCTGCTCCCATAATCAATTATCTAAAAATTTACTATTAGAGCGTGTTCAAACAACGAGGATAAAGAGGATCGATAAGTTCGAGGCGGCGTAGCTCCTGGCACTGGAGTATACATAAAAGGTACATGAAGAGCGGACTTGCACAGGACGTGCTGACTTCTGCTGTTGGCGATTGTCGTGGGTGGTTTTAGCAGAAGATCCCCTTTGCCAACGAAGAAATTCGAAGCGTCATTTTTACCGGACTTTTTGAACATCCTCTATTAGTGCATATAATGATTTTGTGATAAAGTAACACCTAATAAACGGATTTCCTTCACATATTTATTATAATGAAATAAGTGCCCAAATCGCTGTTTGGAAAGGAGTATGTAAATGAATACCGCAATTCAACAATTAACACCAAGGTTAAATGAGGTTTTTGCCCATTTACACCAAAACCCGGAAATTAGCTGGGAGGAACAAAAAACAACTACATACATTAAACAATTATTTGAAAATCGGGACTGCCGGATTACAACGTTTGACGATACTACAGGCTTAATTATTGACATAGGTCAGGGTGAACCAGTTGTCGCATTACGTGCTGATATGGATGCATTATGGCAGGAAGTTGATGGCGTGTTTCAAGCGAACCACTCATGTGGTCATGATGCTCATATGACGATTGCAATCGGATCCTTATTTTATTTGCTGGAAAATGCTTATCCGAAACAAGGAACGTTTCGCTTCATCTTTCAGCCTGCCGAGGAAAAAGGCAACGGAGCATTATCACTAGTTGAAAAGGGCGTTGTTGACGATGTTGATTTTTTGTATGGGATGCATCTTCGTCCAATACAGGAACTGCGCCACGGGTATTTTGCACCGGCAATCCGACATGGTGCTGCACGATTTGCGGAAGGGACCATTCATGGAGAAGATGCCCATGGTGCCCGGCCGCATTTAAATGTAAATGCAATTCAGGTTGGGAGTGAACTATTTCAGCATTTGAATAATATCCAAATTGATCCGATGATTCCCCATTCTGTGAAAATGACAACGTTCCATGCCGGCGGGAAGAGCCCGAATATTATACCAGGAAACGCAACCTTTTCATTGGATATTCGAGCCCAAACAAACGAAGTAATGGACCTGCTGATTGATAAGGTCAACCGGATCACCATGATGCTTGCTAATTTACACGACGTGACAATTAATTTAAAGATTGGCGACAGTGTTGCAGCGGCTGTCACTAATGACGAAGCACAAGCAATCATGCAGCAGGCGATTGTCGATTGTGTTGGAAAAGACAATTTGGCACCCGCCATTACGACGACCGGCGGTGATGATTTTCATTTTTATACAATAAAGCGTCCTGCATTAAAAGCAACGATGCTGGCAATTGGCTGTGATCTAGAGCCGGGACTGCATCATTCGGACATGACCTTTAAACACGAATGTATCCCACAGGCAGTGGAAATCGTAACGAACGCCTTAGTAAAAACAGTGGAAAAATAGCTATAAGGAGCATCTTTCATGACGGAACAAATCGAAATCCGAGAACTGACAACATTAGATGAACTAACTGAAATGCAACATGTGGAAAAGGCAGTATGGCATATGCCGCCTATCCCCATTCATCAAACTTATACGGCATTAAATAACGGCGGAATCATTTTAGGAGCATTCAAACAGGAAACAATGATTGGGTTTTTATACAGCTTTGCCGGGTTTGCTGGGGATATTCCTTATTTATGCTCCCATATGCTCGGGATTCTGCCTGTATATCGGCAGGATGGACTTGGGTTGCTGATGAAATGTAAGCAGGCCGAGCTGGCAAAACAAAAAGGTTACGCGATGATAACATGGACGTTTGACCCGCTGGAAAGTTTAAATGCATATTTAAACTTGCACAAAATCGGCGCGGTCGGTGCCCATTACCATGTTAATCATTATGGAAAAATGGATGATGGGCTAAATCAAGGGCTGCCAACGGATCGGATTCAAATCGAATGGTGGCTGAACAAAGAAATCCCTGTAATGAAAACAACATTTGATGAGGATAGTGTATTACTTGATCGAAATGATGATGGGTTTCCGGTGGTGAATGATATTGTAATAAACGGTCAATATGGCTGGTTCGTTGCTATCCCGGAAAATTTCCAAGCAATTAAGCATCAGGATATTGCAGTTGCTAAAGCATGGCGCTATGAAACAAGACACGTTTTTAAAAAACTATTTTCGAAAGGTTACCAGGCAGTTGATCTTGTTCGGGATCCTGCTAAACAAGTAAGCTATTATTTTTTCAACTAATCGGAGGCGATCCAACATGACAATTCCAATGAAAGAAATAAAACTGCACAAATTGAATATGCGGTTAAACGATCCATTTACAACCAGTTTCGGTACGTTTCAAGACAAGGAATTTTTTATCCTCGAAGCGGTTGATAAGGACGGAAATCGCGGATTTGGTGAATCAGTCGCATTCTCCAGTCCTTGGTACAGCGAGGAAACGGTTAAAACGAATCAGCATGTGGTCGAGGATTTCTTGATCCCGATTTTACAGGAAAATACGATCCATCACCCCGATGATGTTTCAGACCTTTTTTCTTCAATACGGCGAAATAACATGGCGAAATCAGCAATTGAGGGAGCGGTTTGGGACCTATACGCCAAACGTAAACATCTCCCCCTGGCCAAGGCACTCGGCGGTAAGAAGACCGAAATTGATGTGGGGATCAGCATCGGCATTCAACCTACTGTGAAAGATCTGTTAAATACAATTGATCATTATGCCCAGGAAGGCTATAAACGGATTAAATTGAAAATAAAGCCGGGTAAAGATGTGAACGTACTTCAGGAGGTACGTGCCCACTTCCCTGATTTACCAATTATGGCCGATGCCAATTCAGCTTATACGCTTAAGGATATCACGCATCTGCAAAAGCTGGATGACTTCAATTTAATGATGATCGAGCAACCATTGGAGCATGATGATATTGTTGATCATGCGAAGCTACAGAAAGCTTTAAGAACACCAATTTGTCTGGATGAAAGCATTCATTCGCTGGCGGATGCCAAAAAGGCAATCCAATTGGGAAGCTGCAAGATTATCAATATTAAAATTGGCCGTGTCGGTGGACTTACAGAGGCGAAACGAATCCATGATTATTGTAAAGAACAACGTATCGATGTCTGGTGTGGCGGCATGCTCGAGGCTGGGGTTGGACGTGCCCATAACGTTGCTTTAACGACATTACCGGGATTCACATTGCCTGGTGATACGGCAGGCTCATCCCGCTACTGGCAAAAAGACATCATTCGCCCTGAAGTAATCGTGGAAAATGGGGTGATTACGGTTCCAGACAAGCCGGGAATTGGTTACGACATCGATGAAGCGGCACTGAAAAAGTTTACTGTTAAAACGAAGACATTTCGTTTCTGATTACCATAATGTTTTTCTATAAAGTGAAATTTCATTCAGCTGGGGTTTCCGACGCAGAGGACGTGCTAGTGCAGGCGTTGTCACAGGGCCGTTCACGAAAACACAAGTGAAATTGGATAAATGTTTGACCTGGGTGTTCGTTATGATACGGATGCCCTTTTTTCGTTGGATCGGTGGTTTCCTGGATTGCGGGCGGTAGATTTTGGCTCGGGATCAGCAATTTTGGAGTTCGATCGGCGACTTTTAGCGTTTGATCAGCGGCTTTTAGCTTTTGATCGGCGGCTTTTGGACCTTGATCAGCGGCTTTTGGACCTTGATCGGCGGCTTTTGGCGTTTGATCAGCGGATCCAGAAGCCGCAGAAAAATATTGACATTTCGATCGCAACAATGTAATATATAAATTACATAATGACATATATAGTTTACATGGATGGTGAATCTATGAATAACCGGATTAAATTAGCGAGGACAGAGAAATCGCTGACACAGGCACAACTGGCTAGTAAAGTAGGGGTTACGCGCCAAACAGTTGGCTTGATTGAGAAAGGAAGATATAATCCAAGCCTGCAGCTTTGCATAGCCATTGCAAAAACATTGGATAAAACACTGGATGACTTATTTTGGGAGGAAAACTAGAATGGAAAAATCATGGATTGCGACGTTTTTGCCTAAGGATGAATATAAGGAAAGAAAAATGCTTTACTTTATGGCAGAGGCTGTTTTTATCTTATTTGCGCTGTTGTTTTTCTATTTAATTATTGATTTACTCATTATTGACCTTGATATACCGGCATTTGGTCTGGCGATTTTTGCACTGCTGTTTTTATCATCGTATATTTTGCTTCGCTATACATTTGCTGGTATCGAATATCCCGATATCACGACGAAGAAGAGGTATAAAAAAGAAAAAAAGGCGATCTTTATGCGAAGTTTGATTTATTTAGCCATTTATCCAATTGCCTATATCATTATTCAGGGGTTCCCTACCGATTGGGAAGGTGTTCTTGATATAATTGGCCCTGCCATACTAGCCGCCATTTTCTTATTCGCCTGGGGTTACCTATCTTTGAAAAAGTCATATAAAAAGAATCAGGAATTGCTTGATGATTAGAAAACAGAGGGATGCAACATAAACACAGAAAAGAAGGATTTTACAGGCTCTTGGTAGTTTATTGCACCAATTGTTTTTATCGCTGGTATTATTTACGTTTTCATATTTTAATGTTGAAGGTTTTGTAATTGGGGCGCCTCTTACAAAGCCTCTAGTTATTTTCGAGAAATGCTTGTACATCTCACAATTAAGCCCCCATTCAGTCATAAAATTTCCCCATAACAATGGTATTATAATAGTTACCATCAGAAAGAATTTTATCTTTTTTTAATACACCTTCTATTTCGAAGCCAAATTTCCTATAAAGATTAACAGCTTTATCGTTTGTTTCTAAAACACTCAATGTAATTTTTTTAATTCCATTGGAGTCAGCCCAGGCAATAGATTCTTTTAAAAGATTTTTCCCAATCCATATCCCCTAAAAGCTTTTAATACACATACTCCAAATTCTACTTTATGAGAAAATCTATTTAAATATACGCCCTCGCATCTTGAAAATCCGACGATCTGATCATCAACTAAAGCTACTAAAAATAAGTTCCTTGAATTCTCGGTATCTTGTTTTATAATCCGCCGAAATCCTGGTACATCAATGTATGCCTCCCCTCTTTCTCTATCCAAATTTTCAGTCTCCCCGTCAATTTGCAATCTTAACTGAGATAATTCCGTTGCGTCCTTTTCGATTGCAGATCTAATAACATATTTAATTCTCTTAGAGCAAAGTTTCTGTTGATTTATTTTCATGATATACTCCATTCCCTTATCCTTAGCACTCTATCAGTGAAATTAATATTTGAATTATCCAGTTTCTATCCCTCACCTTTTGCGAATTATCTTTACCGTTAAGGTCTTCTAAACACTTGAAAACAATCCAGCTTCAACCGAACAAAGCTTTTTTAGCTGATGAATGGTTGATTTACATGACTGGTTTTTACTACTATCCTGTTAAATAGTAATGTAAAATTACCGTTCTAACTCAATATATTCCCTTAGCAATTTCCAATTATCCCCTTTCTAATAACCCTCCTTTTCAACATTTCGAGTAAATTAGTGACAGGATAAACCTTTATCCCACGAATAATAAACAAATTTCAATTTATCCCCATTCATTTCGAATTCATCATCACCGTATGCTCTAAGCACAAAGCCGTTCTTCTCTAAAACCCTTTGGGACGGTATATTATTAGTTGTCGTCTTCGCTTTAATCTGTTTTATGTCCTTGTTTTCGGAAATATCTAGTAACAGTTTCAATGCCATACTCGCAATACCTTTTCCAGTATGTACCTGTCCTACTCTATAGCCCAGATGCCCAACTTTTTTCGATTTATCAATATCAACTAAATTCATTCTCCCAAGAATTGAACCATTTTTATCTTTAATCAAATAGAAATTTGAACCTCCTTGAGCCTGTTCGTCAAGTAAAGCTACATGCCTTCTTTTAAATATCTCAGGTCTATAGTAGTCATCGCCCCGTGTTGGTACCATTTTTTCAAAAAAGCTTCTGTTTTCAAGTTCAAACCTATATAACTCTTCTGCATCCGCAATCTGTAATTTCTCTATTAACACATCCATAGATAATGACCCTTTCCAGCTTTTAAAACCTACAATTTATTTCAAAGGTTGGCCGGAGACTATATGCCAATGGAGATGTTTGGAATCTTGATAGTCTCCCAAATTTGTAATAACTCTGCAAGCCCCGTTCTTTTCAGTCATCATCTTAGCCAGTGAGTTAAGACCTTTTACCGAACTCGTTTTTTATTAACCTACCACTCCTTCAAATACATATGGAACTGATTTATTTAACAAATACTCAATCCCATTTTTATGATATGGCATCATTTCGTCAGCTGTTTTTAAATCAACCCATCTTACTTCTGATATTGTTTCAGTATCTTGTATTGAAATTTCACCGCCAATTATTTTTGCTTTAAATGTGATAAAAATTGCATGATTATTATCATTTTTCATAAAAGCTTCGTTAACAGCAAGTATGTGATCAATCTTAATCGTTAACCCTGTTTCCTCTTTGGCTTCACGTATAGCTGCTTGTGCCAAGGTTTCACCTGTTTCAACAGACCCACCTGGTAAAGACCAATTATTGTATTTGGTGTTTTTCACTACCAGCACCTTTTCCTGTATTTCATCATAAATAAGCGAATATACCACATCTACTCTATTCATTGAACACACTCCCCCCCTTCTTTCTCTACTAAATTAATAGGTCCTGCTTACTAACTAGAGCCTTTTCGTAAAAATACAAGCTTTCTCTTTATATACTTTAACACAAAATTATAAAAATAAAATCCATTGACACCCACACAAAAACGCGTTATTCTACATACAAATAAACATTCAAACAATCATTTGAATGAGGTGAATAAATTGCGTGAGCAAGTAAACCAGGTAAAAAATACTGATATGTGCGATGTTGATTGTTATAACGAGGAAGTAGTCAAGAAAATCAGGCCACAAATCAGGCGTATCGTCGGTGTTGAGTTGATTTTCAAGGCGTTGTCAGATGCAACAAGGCTTAAAGTAGCTTATGCCCTGACACTTGAGGATGAGCTGTGTGTCTGTGACGTTGCCAACATTATTAGATCAAGCAACGCAACAGCATCTCATCATTTACGCACACTGAAAAACATGAATATAGCGAAGAAGCGGCGTGAGGGAAAACGGATTTTTTACTCATTAGCCGACGAGCATATCCATCAACTCGTGAACATTGCCCTGGCTCACGGAGAGGAAGATGAACATGAGTAACATGAGTGAGGAAAATACGTACCGGTTACAAGGCTTGTCCTGCACGAATTGTGCGGCCAAATTTGAAAATAATGTCCGGGGGATCTCTACGGTTGAAGGTGTTGAATTAAATTTTGGTGCCGCAAAGCTGAAGGTTAAGGGGAAAGTAACAGTAGCGCAATTAGAAGAAGCAGGTGCATTTGATGGGATTAAAGTGTACCAGGAAACACAACGGCCTGCTGAAAATCACACACCTTTCTGGAAAAAACGGGCGAACATCCCTACCCTTCTATCGCTTGTCTTTATCATTATCGGATACACATTTCGTTTCGCATTTGATGAAGCCCATTTCCTGTCAATTGGCAGTTTCGCGATTGCCATCATTGTTGGTGGAACGACCCTTTTTAAAGAAGGTTTGAGCCATTTACTCCATCTTGATTTTGATATGAAAACACTCATGACCGTTGCCATTATCGGAGCTGTGCTAATTGGCGAATGGGCAGAAGGAGCGGTTGTTGTTTTCCTGTTTGCGCTGAGTGAAGCATTAGAGAGCTATTCGATGGATAAGGCGCGGCATTCGCTCACGTCGCTCATTAATACCGCCCCATCCAAAGCTACGATTAAACGAGATAACGAATTTATAACTGTTCTAGTAAAAGATATTGTAATCGGCGATACGATGATCGTGAAGCCTGGTGAGAAAATTGCTATGGACGGCCAGATTGTTAGTGGAACATCGTCCGTCAATCAAGCATCGATAACTGGTGAGTCGATTCCTGTTTTCAAAGCGCAGGGTGATGAGGTATTTGCCGGGACATTGAATGAAGAAGGATCACTGGAGGTACGCGTAACAAAACGGGCAGAAGACACTACAATCGCCAAAATCATTCATTTAGTAGAGGAAGCACAGGCTGAAAAGGCCCCATCACAAAAGTTTGTCGATCGTTTCGCTAACTATTACACGCCGGCGATCATGCTCATCGCTTTTCTTGTAGCGGTTGTACCTCCCCTTCTATTCGGTGCTGTCTGGTCAACATGGATCTATCAAGGTTTAGCCGTTCTTGTTGTTGGCTGTCCATGTGCCTTAGTCATTTCCACACCGGTCTCCATCGTAACGGCAATCGGAAATGCAGCGCGCAACGGTGTGTTAATAAAAGGCGGGATTCATTTAGAAGAAGCCGGACGCCTGCAAGTAATGGCCTTTGATAAAACTGGTACACTGACAAAAGGAGAGCCAGAGGTCACAACAGTCGTGCCGTTAGCTGGAAATACAGCAGAAAAAATACTTTCGTATGCTGCAGCGATTGAGCATTTTTCCCAGCATCCATTAGCACAAGCGGTTATGAAGGCTGCTAAACAACGTTCCTGTGAAAAAATAATCGCGACTGATTTTCATTCGATTACTGGCAAAGGAGCTACTGCTCGGATTGAAGGAAGAGAATATCAAATCGGCAGCCCTTCCCTGTTCAACGGTCACGCAGCCTTATCAGCTGATCTTTTGGAAAAAATTAATCAGCTGCAAAACGCCGGGAATACAGTTGTTCTTCTTGCCAACAATAACGTAATATTGGGGCTGTTCGGGATTGCCGACCAAATCCGGGGAGATAGTCATGCAATTATCAAACAACTGCAGCAAACTGGTATCAAGGAAACCGTTATGCTGACTGGCGACAATCAAGCAACTGGTAAGGCAATCGGAAAATCGATTGGTATTACCAATGTCCAAGCAAATTTGCTGCCGGAAGATAAGTTGCGTACTATTCAGGCCATGCAGAAACAGCATGGTAAAACTGCCATGATCGGGGATGGCGTGAATGATGCCCCTGCGCTTGCAACCGCTACAGTTGGCATCGCAATGGGGGGTGCCGGGACAGATGCAGCCCTTGAAACTGCTGATATTGCCCTTATGGGAGACGATTTGACAAAACTGCCATATACTATTGACCTTAGCCGAAAAACATTACGGATTATTAAAGAAAACATCGGTCTTGCATTCGGATTAAAACTGATCGCACTCTTATTAACAATACCTGGCCTCTTAACATTATGGATTGCTATTTTAGCCGATATGGGGGCAACCCTTATCGTAATGCTGAATTCATTACGGCTAATACGGTCAAATTATTTACCTAATAAAAGTGGAAGCACCCGTCTATAACCCATGTTAACTTGTTATAAGGAGACGGGTGTTACCACCAGTCGCTGGGGGCGGAGGCTGAATGAAACAGGACCCTACTCATTTTAAATAATTAAAACAATAGGGACCTGTTTTTCGTTATTAATTGCTATTTTCCTTCAATAGATCGCGTATCTCTTTAAGCAGCTCCTCCTTCTGATCAATTGCCGGTTCTTCGTCAACTTCCTCATTCTTCTTACGTTTGAATTTCGATAACAATCGGATAAACAAAAAAATAGCTAGGGCAATAATGAAGAAGTCAACAATGGATTGGATAAATTCACCGTACAATATCTTTGCCTCACCAACTTTAAGCTTTAGGTTGGAAAAATCGATACCATTTAATAAAATTCCAACCAATGGCATAATAATGTTATCAACCAAGGATGAAACAATTTTTCCAAACGCTGCCCCCATCACGACCGCAACAGCCAGTTCCATGACATTTCCTTGCGCAATAAAGGCTTTAAAATCTTTCCACATACTTTTTCCTCCACTTCTTCGGGTGAATAACCCCTATTATACACAATGGGAAGAAGTTTTTAAAAATTTCCTGTATCTTTTAAAGTTTTCGTGGTATAATAAGATCAACTATTGGCGTTCGGAATATGTAAGGCTATTACCCTGAATATGTAAGAGCAAGAATAGTAATAACGTGCAAACGAGCACTTGGAGGAAAAAGAATGAATAACGGTACAGTAAAATGGTTTAACGCAGACAAAGGTTTCGGTTTCATCGAAGTAGAAGGTGGAGATGACGTATTCGTACACTTCTCTGCTATTCAAGGTGAAGGATTCAAAACTTTAGAAGAAGGTCAAGCAGTTCGCTTCGATATCGAAGAAGGCAACCGCGGACCACAAGCTGCTAACGTTGAAAAAGCGTAAGTAATGTTACAGAAAAGCTCTCCCCGATTTCGGGGAGAGCTTTTTGTGTGCCTAATATTTAGGATGATGTATTGCCCCGATCCCGTTGATGTTTCGTATTTTGCTGTCGATATTCTGGGATTTCCTGTTGATATTGCATGTTTTACTGTCGATATTCTGTTGTTTCCTGTTGATATTGCATTTTTCACTGTTGATATTTCGTCCTTTTCTGTTGATATTAGTACTTAACTACTGCAATTCCCACCCCGCATCTACCATCTTACGTTTCCTCCAGTGATGAAACACAATAGTTTACATTTGATCCTTGTAATTCTATAGTTAATAAAGAAGCTATTTTACAAGGAGTCGATAAAATGTCACGATACGATTTCACAAGAAGTTCATTTCTAAAGTTTGTCAGAAAACTGGATGAAAACATCATTGCTGTACAGCCTAAAGGTTTTCGCAATACGTTGCATTGGCATGTTGGTCATGTGCTTGTTACTACGGAAAGCTTTCTTTTTGGCTATCCAAAGCAATCAACAAATATTCCCGAATCCTATAACGACTTTTTTAAATCGGGAACCAAACCGGCTGATTGGCCTGAGGAAGTACCTGCTTTACAAGAAATCATTAGTTATCTGGAAGAACAGTTAACCCGACTCAACGAGCTTTCTGATAAATATATGCAGACGGAATTAACGTTCACGCTGCCATTTGGAGATTTTAAAACGTATGGGGATTTATATGATTTATCTATTCATCACGAAGCAGAGCATCTGGGTCAGATAAAGGCAATGAAACGGATCATTGAAGCCTAAATCGACTTAGCATAACCTCTAAGCAACAAGCACTGAAAATAAAAAGGTATAATTCCTCAAATTTGAGAAATTATACCTTTTTCTATATCCTAAGTCAAAAACCATATTCTGCTTCCTTCGATTCCCGAATGTTTATATACGTTTCCGCTAATACGACAGTATCCTCAACCAAACGATGAATCCGGAACAATATATCATCATTGGTAATTTCTTTCCGGTAAAAATCCTTTTCCTCGATAAATACATATGTCTGCACTAATTGTGCTTTCATATAGGATAGAATTGGTTTTAATTGCTGCTCAGCAATTAGATAATGCTTGGATGATCCTGCTGTCACCAGGATACTGACAACTTTATCGCGAAAGGCCTTTTCCGGAAGTAAATCAAATATATTCTTCAATGTAGCTGGGATGGAAGCTTGAAAAATCGGTGTCCCGATAATAACCGCATCCGCCTCCATGATTCTCTTTGCTACATATTTTGTGTCCCCTTCATATTCCAAATAATTACGGCCATCACTAAACTGGACGTTATAATCTGCCAAATCAAGTAATGTCACTTGCATCTCTGGATATTTTTCAGTGACTGCTTTTAGGCAATAGTCCATCGCTGTTCTTGTTTTGGAACCAATGATTGACCCAGATAATGCAACAAGCTTCATTTGTCTTTCCCCCTAGTCTTTTGCTGTATATTTTTTAATTGCAGGTAAAATTTCCGTACCAATTATCTCAATATTTTTCCGTAACTTATTAAAAGGCATCCCACCGAAATCAATTTGCGCGATATAACGCTGATGACCGAATAGTTCATGCTGATAGAGGATCTTTTCAATAATTTGCTGCGGACTGCCGATGTTCATGATGTTATGCGGATCCACACCTTGGGCAAAGTGCTGCTTAGGAAAGCCTTGTCCATTCGTTTTCTTCATCCCTTCATTAATATGAGGATATAATTCCTTTAACGCTTGCTGCGATGTTTCAGCGGCATAGAAAAATCCGGCCGTTGCTACTGGCAGTTCAGCTGGATCAAAGCCACGGCTTCGTGCAGCATCACGATACGCATCAACTGTTCGTTTGAAAACAGTGGCCGGACCGCCTAAATGAGCCATAAACATCCCAACTCCGGCATAGCCTGCTTTCATAGCACTAGCAGGCGAGCCACCGACCGCACGCCAGATCGGGATGGAGCCATTTTGTGGACGCGGAAGTACCTGTGCATTATTTAATGGTGCACGAAATTCGCCATTCCAATTAACAACTTCCTCTTCATTAATTTTTACCAAGAGATCAAATTTTTCCTCAAACAATTCTTCATAATCACGAAGATTATAACCTAATAATTCAAAGAGTCCTACTCTGGATGCACGACCGGCAATGATCTCGGCACGACCTTTTGAAATTAAATCAATCGTTGCGAAATTCTCGTATACCCTTACTGGATCAGATGTACTGATAATCGTAGAGGAGCTTCCAAGTTTGATTGTTTCGGTTGCCTGGGCAATAGCGGAGAGAACAACAGCGTGTGCCTGGGTTGCAAAATATTCCTGATGACTCTCCCCAACACTAAAAAAGTCAATCCCTGCCTGTTCGGCCAGCTTCGCATATTCAATGATTTCATGAATACGCTGCTCTGCTGAAATTCGCTCGCCTGTTCCAGGATTAGACAAGTGATCACCCAGTGTATAAATACCAAACTCCAGCCCTTTATGTTGATCGATACGGTATTTTTCCATCTATTATATTCAACCTTTCTTACTATACTATTTATCGACTTTATATTGCACGTTTTCTGCTTTTCCATTAATCGTTCACAATGTTATTATAGAGTATAATAGCCAATAACATAAGTACGCACTTTTTTGTGGTATAGTATACAAAAGGATACTCAGGAGTGATAGAATGAAAAAAACACCGGAGGAATGTCGTGTTGAGGATGCGTTAAGTATTTTAGTTGGGAAATGGAAACCGATTATTTTATTACATCTATTGCAGGAAGGCACCAAACGTTTTAGTGAACTAAAACGCAGCATGCCTGGAATTACGCAGAAGATGCTGACAAAGCAGCTTCGGGAATTAGAGGATGAAGACATCATAAAGCGTGTTGTTTACCCGCAGGTCCCACCCAAAGTGGAGTATTCCATTACAGAATATGGCAGAAGCTTGGAACCAATTTTGGAAGCCATGCATGAATGGGGAACAAAGCATACGCAGCATAAGATGGAAAAGATGAATCAGAACAGCTCTTAACTATGCCGCCAAACTAGTGTTAAGCGTAGTATTTATACCTTTAAAAAGGCCCTTCCTGTATCGCAGGAGGGGCACTTACTTATATTAAAATGTTTCCGTCAAACTTGTCACAATCTGCTTCTTCCTTGATACGACACCTTTTAAAAGTGCACGGTTGTTTTCCAAAGTAACGTCAAATGCCTTTTCTATATTATCTTTTGCTTTACCAAGTGCCAGTGCATCCGAATCATTGTTAATAATGTCGGTCACAACAAATAGGAATAAATCCAGATTTTTTCTCTCAATTGTATGGTTGATTTCCTTTTCCAGTTCCGCCTGATGGGCTAAAACAGCACTTGTGTCAACCGCGTTAACCTGAGCGATTTCTACTTTTGAACCGTTCATGTCAAATTCTTTGGCATCCATTGAGATAAGTTCTGCCATTGTTTTGTCGCTCAGATCAGCCCCGGCCTGCAGCATGTCCAAACCATATTTTTCAAGATCAACGCCAGCAATTTTCGCCAACTCATGTGCTGCATCGATATCTTCCTGCGTACATGTTGGTGACTTCAACAATAACGAATCGGAAATAATCGCAGAAACGAGTAATCCAGCAATTTCCTTCGTAATGGCTACATCGTTTTCCTGATACATTTTCTTTAAAATCGTTGCTGTACAGCCAACAGGCTCCACGCGGAAATATAATGGCTCTTTCGTTTCAAAATTTGCCACCCGGTGATGGTCAATAACTTCCACAATGCGCGCATTGTTAATATTGTTCACACTTTGCTGGAATTCATTGTGATCGACCAAAATAACATCACTATTTTCCGGAACCGTTTCAATTAAACGTGGTGCTTTTACGTTAAAATAATCAAGGGCATATTGTGTTTCTTTATTAACCTCACCTAAACGGACAGGCTCTGCGTCAGCCCCCAATTCATTTTTCAAATGCGCATATGCAAGTGCAGCTGTGATTGTATCTGTGTCGGGATTTTTGTGTCCAAATATGAATGTTTTTTCCATGGTAACTCTCCTATCAAATTAATATCATGTATCTCAATTATAGGGTAACAGTGCAAATTAGAAAAGTACTTGACCTTGGTTTGTTATAAGCCGAAACGAATGAAGCCGCTTTCGAGCTTTTTAATGCTAATCAATTATGTACTGCCTTTAACGTCTCGGTCACGCCCCAAATTTTATCATAGCCATTATAGTCATTGAGCGCGATATCAAGGTCATGAAATAAACGGTGCAGATTCCGTACACTGTCCGTTGTTTTCTTGCTTAAAACAGTATCAGCAGTCTGTTTGATATGTTCCAGATCCGTTCTCAACGCATCACTTTTAACGCTGGTAACCTCCTCATCTATCCCCACGGAAACCTTCTCAGCCTGCTTTGTTTGTTCAACCCAATCCAGTGAATTAATTGCACCGTAGCCTGTCGTTTCATTATAAAAGTCATGCATGTCCGAAACGAATTTGCCGATTTCCTTATGAGATTGTCCAACAGTATCTTGGACTTCTTCCACTTTATCTACTGTTTCCTTCGCTTTTGCTTCCTTGTTATTGTCTGTCTTATCTTTCTCTTCCTTGGCCACTGTTTTTTGCTGGTCACGATCGAAAAATGCGGTAAGATCTAAATAGAATAGATTTGAAAAGAATAGCAATGAACCTGCCAATACGACTAGAATAACAGTAGTAAAAGTCCAGCCAAACCAGCCCATTTTCCTTCCATGTTTCCCCAAACTGACAACCCCTTTCGGTGACTGTTGCGTTGGATCGTAGGTGGTTAGATCGAGTTCCTTGATAAGTCGATCAATTCCCACGTCCTCTCGATCGAATTTTTAGAAGGCTTGATCGATTTCAAGGTGCACTCGATCGTTTTTCCTGCCCTCTCGATCAGTTTCACGATCGATTTCACATTAATCCAATTAATAGTTTCCACTAATTTCCTTTCTCATTATACCACGCGATAACACGCTGTTTAATGGCTGTTTCGTTCGTTTCGGTTGCCCCGAATCCACCAATGTCCACAATCCGGACAAACTGCTTTCCACTATCATCAGCCATTTTAACCAAGCAATATCCTTCAATATTAGATGGAATAATTTCTAATATACGCTCATTTTGATATAAATCATAAATTTTTTCTTTATCTGTTTGACTTACTCCCCATTTGTCTGGCGGTTGATTTTGAGATGAATCTGCCGGAGCTTTCTCGGGCATTGGTGTTTTATAACCAATTTCATTATTCATACTGTGCAGCAGCCTAATTATTTCAGAGAGACCGATAAACAACATTCCGGATATAATACCTGCGAAAAAGTAGGTAAAGAATATGGACCACACCATCCCGCCTCCGATTCCGAAATCATAATCATAACTCATATTACCGACAGCTAGCCCCGTGATAAAGCCAATAACCATGATGGCAGTTCCAATGATAAACAGAATTTTAGCAATCAAATTTTCCTTCATTTACTTTCCCCCTCCCTATATAGTATTCTACATTGCGTAAAGACTACCCTTCCAAAAACTAATAAAACTGAAAAGATGTATTTCCACCCTTTCAGTTCCATTGTTCCAGATGACGTGTGTATTATATTTTCAATTGGAAGTAAAACACCGTTCCATTTTTTATGGACTATTCCATTTCGTATTATGTTTGATCCTTTCGCTTTGCTAATTGCTCCCGGTCTATAACTCCCGGCGGCTGCTCCAGCCAGGCATGTTTAATCATCAAATCAGCACCGTCTTTGGCATATTGGGCAATTTCGAATGAGAGCCGTTCATAATTAACCGCTAAATCACTGCGTTGACTGGCAGCCGCAGCAGTCGCATAATTTCCTATTCCAGAAGAAGCAAGCAACGACATATGAAACATAAGTAATTTATCGGAGAATGTCTTCGTACTCGAATCACTAACGGCTACATCAGGTAGTTGTGCTGCTTGAATATTGTTTTCCAAAAGGGTGTCCGCAAAAATTTTAATATGCTTACCTGATATCTTATTCCCGCGCAGCATATATTCCCGAACCTCTTTTGTCGGAGAGGTTTGTGCAAAACTGATACTAAGCTTTACACCTACATGATTTGTTATGATATTCATGTATAAATAAGAAATTTCTATTGCATTTAATGGCCGTTTCGTGCTGAAGGGGTTTAATCCTTTTAAATACTTTTTATTATTCACATAGTCAGATTCCTTGGGTAATTCGATATATGGTGGTCGCGCATATAACCCTTTTGCAATAGCCGTTTCCGTCGTTTGATTATAAAGTGTTGCGGTTTGCGATAAAGCATTTGTAAAATACATACGAATATCAGAACGTGCACTCATTGCTAAAAAGCCACTGTAGGCCAGCATCCCTACCCTTGCCATTTGGTTTACATAAGTTAAACAAAAGACATCGGAAAATAACCACGGGGCATCCATATTAACATCCTGTTCAGTGAATCCATTCGGAATTGCATATTTTTCCTGTCTAAACAAGGCTGTTAATTCTTCCAAATGTCCTGTAGAAATGTCATAGGCATATTGGACCTGCTCCCTAATTTCCTCATCCTGCAAATCTTTTAACATAAAACGCAATACGCATACGGACATACTATCATTCATATATGCAGTCCATAGGGAAGCTATTTCAGATGATGTAAGATGGATCGGTTGATGGCTCATTCGAAATCCTCCTAAAAAGGGCCTTATTTGCAACTAGTTTTTGCCTAAAGTGGATCGATTATTCACTGGTGAAGCTATGGTGGGATCGTGCCAGGAGACTGTTCACATTACGCGAATAATGTTTGACAAAATTCAGGAAGTGACAGGTCCGAATTACACCTCCCACGACTGTTCTTCGTTATCTTCTATAATTCCTAATACGACATCAGCCACTTCTGGTCTCCTAAGCAGCTTGTCGGATAACTGAAATTTAATATCATCAGCTTCTGCCAGAGTAAAACCCTTTTGTAATTCAACGGTTGCTTCCACATGGAAAGACCGTCCCTCCTGAACAACACGCATGTTATAAATATCCACCACCGATTCTTCCTCCAGCAGCAATTTGGCTATTTTGTTCTCCACCTCAGCTGGCGCAGCTACCCCAATTAGCCCAACCATATTGTCATACCCAACACGAAAAGCAACGAAGAGCATCAGAACACCAATTAACATTGAAATAATGCCATCTGCTTTCAAAATATCAAAATACTGTGCTAGAACAATGCCAATTATCGCCAGTGCCGCACCGGTTGTAGCAACTAGGTCTTCATAAAACACAAGCCTTGTTGCTGGTGCAGCTTTGGAAGCATTTTTAAATGCTGATGTCAGAAAATTCCCGTTTTTATTTGCACTTGCTTCACGGGAGATTTCTTTCATTGATTTTATTAGAATATAGCCATCAATAATAATAGCTCCAATAAGGATAACGAAGTTCAGCCAAAAATCACCCGTCGGTTCCGGATGCCGGAATGATTCCCACCCGGATTTGATTGTTTCATATGCCATAACGGTAACAACAATAACAGCCACCATACAAAAAATATTAATAACCCGTCCGAAGCCGGTTGGAAATCGCTTGGACGGTTTCATTTCCGCTAGTACACTGCCAAAAAAGACAAACCCCTGATTCACTGTGTCTGCCAATGAATGCATACCTGTTGCAAACATCGTACCATTACCACTAATAGTGGCGACGATTAACTTCGCCGCAGCAATAATTGCATTACCAATTGCTGCGAGCCCGGAAGAAATATTCCCTTTTTTTATTAGTTTGAGAAAATGCATCTGCCGTCCCCCTCATTTTGTGATTAGTCTTTGAAAAACCAGTTATTATATGCATGAAAAATTTATGATAGTAACAGGCATTGATCAGGATTTGCCCAGCGTTTTTATTAAAAAGATTATACGTGAGACTATTTCATATTCAATAATTATTGAACCTTATATTCTAATAGTATAGAATATAAGAAAATTAGCGAGGTGATTGAGTATGGATATTTTTAATACAACAAGCAGAAAACGAGAAACGTATCAAGTTGAAATTAAATACTCCCCTTTATGGGAATGTTCATTAGGGATAGCAGCCATTACCAATACGTCACTCTTAGATTCATTGGAAAAGCCCGCTAGTTATTGGAGAGAAGTCAAGGAGACCATTTCAGAAACATTACGTAACCATTTAGATTATGTAGAAGAAAATAACACATGGAAAGCGCTGCTTCAATTACTGCATCAAGAGGATTTTTCAACCTTGGAAGCATTCACATCATACATCCAAACGCTCTCTGCAGAAGCATTAAAATTTATCTGTTTACCATACCTGGGAGACGCACATCAAGTTTTAAGGGAGCGCGCCGCAAATAAAGACCAGCAAGCTATTAAACAGCTGAAAGAACTAACTGCCGACAATTCCTTTTTCCCTCGTTACATTACATTTATCAGTCACGCAGATACAGACCAGTTGAAAAGCCATCTCATTGCCGTCATGACAGGGTGGTATAAGGAAGTAATAACAGAAGAATTGGATCAACTTAAAAAGATATTGCAAACAGATGCAGAAGCAAAGGAATACATGAAAGAAAAAATGCATCCGGAGGAATTTGTTGAATGGGCAACGTTTGGCATTACATATGCCCCGGAACCTAGTGTTTATAACGTTTTACTTATTCCACATGTTATCTACCGTCCTTGGAATATTGTTGCCGATATAGCAGGGACCAAAATATTTTACTATCCTGTTGCAAATCAGAGTATCGCTCCTAATGACACCTATTTGCCCAGTCACGCTTTAATCGTAAAACACAAAGCATTGGGTGATGAAGTTAGACTAAGGATTGTTAAAATGCTGTCTGAAAACAGTCATACGCTTCAGGAACTTACAGACAAATTAGCTATGGGCAAATCAACTATTCATCATCATTTGAAAATGTTGAGATCAGCACAACTAGTAGAGATTAGGGATGCAAAATATGCCTTAAAAAAGAAAGCCATTGATTCCCTAACAAAGGAACTGGATTATTACCTGCAGCAGTAATAGACATGAAAACGATTAGAAAGCGGTGCGGAAATGAGCCTTTTTAAAAATAAATCCTTTCTTTTTATCTTGATCGGAAACGCTATATCTGAATTAGGAGGAGCTTTTGGTACGTTTTGCAATTCGTTATTAATCTATGAATTGACCGGTTCAACAATGGCGCTTGGCAGTATGTGGTTATTATACTTCCTGCCCTCGCTCGTGCTGCAACTTTTCATTGGCCCCTATATTGATAAATGGAGCAGGAAATGGATCATGATTTTTGCGCTCTGGAGTCGAGGAGCCATTTTTCTCATCCCACTCATTTCATTGATAACCGGTGACTTAGTTCCTTGGCATATCTATGTTGTGCAATTGATTGTCGGCTTAATTACGCCATTATATGTACCGGCCAATCAAGCAATCCTGCCAACAATTATTCCAAAGCATCAGTTGAGTACAGCAAATGCTTATGTAGATGGAATGGTTCGACTGATGACTTTCATGGCCCCGGTTGCAGCCGGTATTGTCACTCGCTACATCGGTATCGGCATAACGCTTTTCCTCGTTTGTGCGCTACTTGTTTCTAGTGGATGTTTGTTGATCTTTGTTGAAGAGAAAAAAAGCGGACAAGCAATACGGAAAACTTGGGCAGAACAATTTTTGGAAGGAATGAACTTTTTCTTCAGACAAAAAATGATGGTCTGGCTAGGGATTTTTCTTGCATTTGTGCAATTTGGTGTGGGGGTTACGATGGTTATTAACCTGCCGTACATAACCGATGTTCTGAACGAAGACTATGCGATGTACGGATATTTTATGGCTGGATTCCCATTAGGATATGTTATCGGGACAATGCTCGTTGGGAAAATCACCTCCCGCAAGAGACGAATGCTGATGCTTGGTACACTTGCAATAGGAGGCCTCACCTATATCAATTTAGGGATCACAGCTTCCATCACCTTTGCTATCACAACTGAAGTGATAGCTGGCATTGTGATGGCTTTCTTTAATGTTCATAATACAACTATTTGCCAGCAGACCGTCCCCAACCATTTAATGGGAAAAGTCTTCTCGGTTCGCTTATTAATTATAAGAGGAATGATGCCCCTGGGTGTGCTCGCTGGTGGACAGCTTAGTGAATTATGGGGGATCAGGCCGTTATTCATCTTCATTGGCACGATCATTTGCCTTGTCTCAATGATCGGGATCGTATTGCCGTATTTTTCGTTTATGGACCAGCCTACGGGTGAAGCGAAAAATGCTTCTTAATGCAAGATAAGGCTGAGCCATTTATGTATGGTGCTTCGGCCACGGGAGCGCGGATATCGATCGAAAATGTGGGGCCGCCGAAAAAGACATGAAACGCTTAGCTAACACAAAAAGAGTAGAGATTCACCGAGAATCTCTACTCTTTTTCTTATCGTCTAGGAAATTATAAAATTTTGCGGCTGTGGATAACTTAATAACCAGATAAGCCACGTCCGGCTCCAGCGCCCAGCGGCTAGTGTGCAACACCCGCCTCCGTACGATAAGTCAACATCGACTCGGGTAAGAAGGTAGGCCGACTAAGAACGGGCTTTGCGCCCAACGTCGGCATACCCCTTTTGCAGGGGCATGTTTCCTTTATCTCCTACGGTAGGAATGTTCGGTTAAAACCGCCGCTTTGCGCGGCAACACCGAACCACCCTGCTTGGCAGGGCGCAGCACATACGCCGCTAAACGGGCGCTTGCGCCTTTGTTATTCCCATTTCGTATGGAAAATCCCTTCCTTATCAACACGTTCATACGTGTGTGCGCCAAAATAATCACGTTGTGCCTGGATTAAATTTGCACCACTTTTAGCTGTTCGATACCCATCATAAAAAGATAGGGCTGCACTAAAGCATGGTAATGATAAACCATTCTCCAGCCCTTTGATGGTTACTTTTCTTAGAGATGATTGATAATTCGTTGCCTTCTCTTGGAAATATGGCGCAAGTAGAAGATTGGTTAAATTAGCATCTTCCTTAAATACGTCACTAATCATATTTAGGAAATCTGCTCGAATAATGCAACCACCTCTGAATAATAATGCGATCTCATCTAAATGTAATGACCAACCATATTGAATGGAAGCTTGTTTATATTGGTAAAATCCTTGTGCATACGTACAAATTTTACCCATAAATAGTGCTTCTTTGACAAGATTGATCCATTCTTCTTTTGATAATGCCTCATCATTTATTTGTGGACCGGATAATATTGTCTCAGCATGAACTCTTTCATCTTTTATTGCCGATAAATACCTGGCAAATACGGATCCAGTAATGATGGATGACGGTACACCTATATCCAAAGCATTTTGGCTTGTCCATTTACCAGTTCCTTTTTGCCCTGCTTTATCCAGGATAATATCAATTGTTGGCAGGTTTGTTTCCGGGTCAACATGGTCAAATATATTGCCCGTAATTTCAATTAGATAGCTTTTTAATTCCGATTCATTCCAGGATTTAAAGACTTCCGACAGCTCTTTTAACGTAAGCCCAAGCTTTTCGCGTAAAAATACATATGCCTCTGTAATGAGCTGCATGTCAGCATATTCAATACCATTATGAACCATTTTTACATAGTGGCCAGATCCTTCAGAACCAAGGTAGCTGCAGCACGGTTTTCCATCAACTTGGGCAGCAATTTTTTCTAAAATAGGAGCTACTTGTTCATATGCTTCAAAGTCTCCACTTGGCATTAATGCCGGTCCATGTAAAGCACCTTCTTCGCCACCAGAAACGCCAACGCTGATAAAGTGAATTCCTGTGTTACGTAACTCATGGTATCTTCTGTTAGAATCCTGAAAGTTGGAATTTCCACCATC
Source organism: Virgibacillus dakarensis (assembly GCF_900155625.1). Lineage (NCBI taxonomy): Bacteria > Bacillati > Bacillota > Bacilli > Caryophanales > Bacillaceae > Virgibacillus > Virgibacillus dakarensis. The sequence goes on along the minus strand of NZ_LT732553.1, from coordinate 294,157 downwards.
CATGATAATATCCCCCTTCTCTAGTAAAGGGATTAAAGATTGGATAACTGAATCGACTACTGGACCAGCCGTTACCATCAAAAATATTTTCCGTGGACGTTCTAATGATTGAACAAAATTTTCAAGTTCATAATGAGCTTCTACATGTTCGTTGGGAAACTCGCTGATAAATTTTTCCGTTAAGTCGGGGGTATAATTGTAAACTGCAACTTGTTCCCCTTTATTCACCATATTTTTAGCAAGATTTCCACCCATGACACCTAAACCGAATAAACCAATTGTATTTTTCAATTTATGACACTTCCTTTATACAAATAGACTTAATAGCAGTACAAACCCTAGACCAACTACAGAAATAATGGATTCCAACAAGGTCCATGTGGAGAATGTTTCTTTCATCGTTAACCCGAAATATTCTTTAAACATCCAGAATCCTGCATCATTCACATGTGAAGCAATTAAACTACCGGCACCAGTAGCTAATACCATTAACGCTAAATTAACATCCGTGCCTTCGATTAACGGGATAACAAGGCCAACTGTTGTTAGTGCGGAAACAGTTGCTGATCCTAACGCAATTCTTAAAATAGCAGCGATAATCCACGCCAGCAATAGTGGGGACATACTGCTGTTTGAAAATAAATTCGCAACAGCATCACCAACACCGCCATCAATTAGTACTTGTTTAAATACACCGCCACCACCAATGATTAATAGCATCATCCCAATAGCACGGATGGATTCTTCTGTTGATTTCGCAATATCTTTCATTGGTATTTTACGCGCAATTCCCATTGTGTAAATAGCAAGTATGATGGAAATTAATAATGCGGTAGTTGGCTCACCAATCAATTGAATAATGTCAAAGAATAGATTCCCTGAGATATCCCAAATATCTTGTAATAAATTAATAATCGTAGCAATCGCCATTAGGATTACTGGAAATAAAGATGTAAAAACACTGATTCCAAAACCAGGTGTTTCTTCTATTTTAAACGCTTTAACTTCACCTAAAGAAGCGATACTTCCTGTTTTTTCAAAAGCACCCGGAACAAGTTTCTTGGCGAGTAGCGTGAATAAGGGACCAGCGATAATAACGGATGGAATCGCAATAATTAACCCATAGATTAACACCATTCCAATATTTGCATCAAATTGTTGTGCAATTACCGTCGGACCTGGATGGGGCGGCAAGAATCCATGTGTTACCGATAATGCTGCAGCCATTGGTATTCCCAGGTACAAGATAGAAATTTTTAATTGTCTAGCTATTTGATAGATGATCGGTATTAATAATACAAGTCCTACTTCAAAAAATAAAGCAATCCCGATAATAAAGGAAGCAATAACGACTGCCCATTGGATGAACTTCTCTCCAAACCTATTGATTAGCGTGATGGCAATACGTTGTGCACCACCAGCGTCAGCAACTAATTTACCCAGGATTGCACCAAAACCAAAAATCAATGCAATACTCCCTAGTGTACCACCCATTCCACCTTCAATCGATTCCACAATTTTATCGAGGGGCATTCCTAATGCTAAGGCAACTAGAAATGAAACGATAATAAGCGAAATAAAGGTATTTATATTTAATTTCATGATGAAAATTAGTAATAAAACGACAGCTAATGCAACAATAATCAGCGGAATTAAATTATCGATAATTGACATTTTCGTTTCCCCAATCTCTCTAAGTTAGTAAGTTTTATTCTGCTTGGTAATTCGCTATTTTTTCATATTCGACTTGCAACGAACGAGAAATACTAATGAAAATTGGCATAACCTCTCTATACGCTTTTTCATGTTGTGGATCTGGTTGATGACGATGTGTCGAGCCAATTAAATCCTTCACAACATCAAACGAATCAATTTTTTCCAGTGCATATAATCCTAATAAACAAGCTCCTAAACAAGATGACTCATAGCTTTCTGGGACAATGACTTCTTGGTCAAAAATATCGGCCATCATTTGCCGCCATAATTCGGATTTGGCAAAGCCACCTGTTGCTTTAATGGAAGTTACCGGTGTATCCATTACTTCAACCAAAGCCAAAAACACTGTGTATAAATTGTAGATAACGCCTTCAAGAGCCGCTCTTATCATATGTTCTTTCTTATGATTTAACGTTAACCCAATGAAGGACCCGCGAACATTTGCATTCCATAAAGGCGCCCTTTCACCCGCTAAAAATGGATGAAACAGCAATCCATTTGAACCCGGCTCAACGCCACTGGCAATCCTGGTTAGTACTTCATATGGATCCATTCCTAACCGTTTCGCTGTTTCCACTTCGCTTGCAGCAAGTTCATCCCTAATCCAGCGTAGTACGATACCTCCATTGTTAACAGGTCCACCAATAACCCAGTGATCTTCTGTTAATGCATAACAAAAAATACGACCTTTTGGATCTGTTTGTGGCTTTGGAATAACCGTCCGTATTGCACCACTTGTCCCAATTGTTACGGCCACTTCCCCTTTGTTAATCGCATTTACGCCGATATTGGATAAAACACCATCACTTGCACCAATAACAAAGCGCGTACTTTCTAAAATCCTCATCTCGTTTGCGTAATCTTCCCGACAACCAGTAAAGACTTCCTTTGTTGAGACAAGTCGGGATAATTTATTTTCTGATATTCCCGCTACTTGTAATGCTTCCTCATCCCATCGCAATGATTGAAGATTCATTAACCCCATCGCAGAGGCAATGGAATAATCTACGACATAATCGTTAAAAAGCTTATAAAAAACATATTCTTTAATGCCAATATACTTTTTCGTCTTTTTGGAAATCTCTGGGTTTTCCTGTTCCATCCAAGTTATTTTGCATAGAGGTGACATGGGATGGATTGGTGTACCCGTTTTCAAATAAATAGCATGTCCATTACGTTCTCCTTTTATCTTCTTCGCAAAGTGGGAACTTCGATTATCTGCCCACGTTATACAACGCGTTAGCGGCTTATCATTTTCATCGATTGCAATGACGCTATGCATCGCACTACTAAAAGCTATAAAAGTTAACTCATTCGGATTAATCTGTGACCTTTTCATGACATTACCAATCGATAATAAGACAGCTTGAAAAATTTCCTCCGGATCCTGCTCCGCGGTGGAGATATCAGGTGTATAGAGGTCATACCCATTATTTTCTTGTGCTATAATCTCCCCTGTTTCCCGAAATAAAACTGCTTTCGTGCTTGTTGTACCGATATCAACACCAAGCATAAATTTATTGTTATCCACAATATTTCCTCCCATTGCTTTGCTTATATCTTGTTCAAATTCCACAAACTATCATTACTGTAATGTTGAACATCATTAAAGTTCTTAAAAAAGGCCTGTTGAGCCAGGTTCTTATCCTTTTTCACAATGGATTCAACCATCAATTCATGGTTTCGAATGACCCGATTGAAATCCTTATCATTTTCACTAAGTCTGTGTCTCATAGATAATAAAATTAAACATTCCATCACTGGCCTTAAATTGGACCAAAGCATCAAAATGTAATTGTGATGGATGGATTTGACGATCGTTTCATGAAATTCCACATCTTTGAACGAAAATTCATCTGCATCTTTATAGCGAATAGCAACTTTCATCATCTCAATAATTTGGTTTAACTCATTGATTAGTTTCTCATTATCTCTTGTTAATACCCGTTCAAATACAAATGACTCTATCATCAACCTTATATCGTATATTTCATCAATGTCTTGTTCGGAAATACCAACTACTACAGCACCCATTCGTTGGAGCCTGATTAAACCTTCTTTCTCTAATACCTTAAACGCTTCACGGATTGGTGACCTGCTTACCTGATATTCTTTAGCCACTTGATTTTCTGATAAAATGGTCCCTTCCGCGATATCTTTGGAGATAATTCGCATCCTTAGTTCCGCAACAACCCGTTCACCAATTGAGCGTGTAGTTAACCTTTTTTCAGGATAGTGATTTTTCAAGACAAATACCTCCTCTTTAAACCCTGTATACTTGTATACAAGTATACTAACATAATTACTTTTTATTGTAAACGGTTTAATGAAGCGTATTCATTTGGTAGGGGGAACCACGGGGACGGTTCTCTTGCTTCCGTAAAAGTTTATAATGTTAAACTTTTCATAGCTTACGGTGGACATTGGGACTGCACCTAACGCTTTACCGCAAGCAATCCCAGATCCGTGTTCCGGCCATACTTGAAGAAAATCAGGCAGTTGTTTGAACTTTTGTACAGATTGGTAACTTGATCTCTTTTGAACTGAAGGATCTTTAAAAAACGATAGATATTAAGCAGCGCTATATTGGTTTGACTTTGGTCATTGTTCATTCGTTTCATGGAAGAACATACACCGTTTTTATCCCTTTCTGCGGAAAATTCGTTATTCCAGTAACGTATGGGACAACCGCTTAAACTTTTACCATATCATGAACAAAATTCCGATAGGTCTCTCTAATTGGAGTATGATTACGCCTCCATGGCAAACACTTCATGGCATGCGACGTATTGAATAAAACAACTTCATTGTTTGGTTGAATCCACCCCTCCAGTAATTTTCCACTACTGGCAAATGATGTTTTCTTATGCTTGAAAACGGTAATGCTTATAATGAGTCTAAATTAAGCGAAAACTATCAAGGAGGCAGTTTCATTTATGGATCCAAGAGAAATGCAAAAGGGAAGTACTCCTAGGCAAAGACAATTGAAACAACCTGGTATTGAGGCGAAAATGGAGCCCCTACCTGCACAACCGACTGATTATCAGGGTACAGGGAAACTCAAAGGAAAAAGTGCATTAATTACCGGCGGCGATAGCGGAATCGGCCGTGCGGTATCTATTTTATATGCCAAGGAAGGCGCAAATGTAGCGATATCCTATCTGGATGAACATGAAGATGCGGAAGAAACAAAGAGAATGGTAGAAGCGGAAGGTGTACAATGCTTGCTGCTGCCTGGTGATATTAAAGAGGAAGCCCATTGTAGCAAACTGGTAGAAAAAACAGTAGAAGCATTTGGCAAGCTAAACATTTTAGTGAACAATGCGGCGATTCAATATGTACGGGAGGATTTACTTGATATTTCATCTGAGCAGTTTGAAGAGGTTTTCCGGGTAAATTTCTTTTCACAATTTTATACGACAAAAGCAGCCGTCCGCCATATGAAAGCTGGGGATGCAATTATTAGCACTTCCTCCATTAATGCTTATCGTGGAAACCCGATTTTCATGGATTATTCCGCGACTAAAGGGGCCATTACCGCGTTTACCCGTAGTATTGCACAAAGCCTAGCCAAAAAAGGGATTCGCGCAAATACTGTCGCTCCCGGGCCGGTATGGACACCATTGATTCCATCTTCCTTCGATGAGGACGGGGTCGAGAATTTTGGACAAGATAGTTTGATGGGGAGACCTGGTCAGCCATCTGAACACGCCTGGGCATACGTCATGCTGGCAGCGGATGAATCTTCTTATATGACAGGACAGGCTATTCATATTAATGGCGGATCATGGATATCCTCATAGGGTTGAAGCGCAGGAGGATGGACTTCCTGCGCTTTTGTAAGCTTCCCTTTTTTAATAGGGTAAGTTCTTCTTAATCCTCAATAAAACGGGCAATTTCCTCTTCCTCTTCTGCGGTATATTCACTAAAATAACCTCAGCGATATCCTCTAGATTATTTACGGCTCCATTTTTAGGTTTATCAGTAACAGCTTTCTTCAACTGGGGTAACACGATCAATATGGTATAATATTTACAACTTACCTAACGAAAGGGGGAATCCCATTGAATGCAATTGGAGTCGATGCTGGTGGATCACTTGTTAAAATTAGTTACGAGGAAAAAGGAAAACTACATACAAAAACATATCCAGTCGAGGAAATTTTCGCCTGTATAAATTGGCTGCAGATACTATCCCCGGATGCCATCCTAAAATTGACCGGTGGGAAAAGTGCATTAATACAATCACTTGTAGAACAGAAAATTAAATTGGTTGATGAATTTCAGGCAACGGTTACAGGTACCCGTTATGTATTAAAGACGGAAAAACAGAGCACCCCTGACCAGTTCATTCAGGTACATATCGGAACTGGAACCTCCATTTTTTATGTAACGCCAGATTTCTATGAGCGCTTGTTAGGGACCGGGATCGGTGGTGGTACGTTCATAGGGTTAGGCAAACTAATATCCGGAAAAGAAAACTTTAACGAATTAAATGAACTGGCTGGACAGGGAAACAGTCACCAAAGTGATTTGTTAATTCGGGACATCTATGCCCCAAGCCCTTCCCCCTTGCTAGGAAGTCTAACTGCAAGTAACTTTGGTAAGGCAAACTTGAATAAAGACGCTGCCACGGCCGATCATATAGCGAGTTTAGTTAGAATGATTGGCGAAACATTGGTACTGCTTGCCACACAAACTGCCGCTGCGCATCAGCTGAAAAATATTGTCTTTACCGGTAGCACATTGGATGGTAACCAACCATTAAAAGAGCTCATAGCCAGTTTCCAGGATATACTGGATTTTAACCCAATATTTTTAGAAAAAGGTGCGTATGTTGGAGCGATAGGTGCATTGCTGGATCGATAGCAAGATCCACCTTGCAGTTATCTGAATGCTGATTATGGATCCGTACGGGCAATGATAAAATAAAAAAAGGTGGAAACAAACAATCGATCCTCTTCCTTTCATAACTCAGCAACTTAAAAAAGCTGCTCAATCATTTTATCAACATGGATCTCAGTCGTATTCAACAATGCCAAATCTGTATCATCCTCGTTTATAATCATCGGCAATTCTGTACATCCCAAAATAAGACCATCCAGATTTTCTTTCTCGGCCATGTCATGGACAATCTTCAGAAAATCTTGTTTCGTTTGCGGATCAACAATTCCGTTTTCCAATTCATCCACAATTTTTTGGTGCAAGTATTGCTGTACGTCTTCATCCGGTACAAAAATATCCTTTTTTCCGGTTATAAAAGGCTTCTTGAAAAAGTCATTCTCCATGGTGAATTTTGTGCCTAAGAGTCCCAATCGTTTTAATCCTAGTTCTTCTGCTTTTTCATATGTAGCTTCAACAATGCTGATCATGGGCACACCGACTTTTTCCCGGACCTGATCAAACACAATGTGCGGCGTGTTTGCGGAAATGATAATGAAATCGGCGCCGATGGATTCCAGTTTTTGTGCGGCTTCTCCTACATAATTAACTAGGGCATCCAGTTTCCCTTCTGAAATAAAGCGAAAAATGTTATACATATTAATACTATTAATGAATAACTCCGGAAGCTTTTGCTTGCTGTTCACCTTTTCCTGGTATTTTTTTATAAATGATTGATAGTAATCGACTGTCGATTCTGGTCCTAATCCCCCGATAATGCCTGCGTGTTTCATTCGATCCCATCCTTTCTTTATAATCCAAATGTGAATTGAAAAGAGAGAAAAAAGTATGCTCCTCTTTATATTATCATGCTTTGCCGTTGTTTGTAGTAGAATGATACCGTTATTTTTCTAACCCCAACAACACTTCCGTCTGCTAGGGTACTTAATTTCAATTGGCAGCTTTAAGCAAAAACCCCCGCTTGGCAATCCAATCGAGGGTTAACAAATTTTCAGCTTATACGATCGCTTTCCTTTCGTTTACCGGAAGAACTTGCTGCAGTTCGTACATTTCCTGCTCATTCAACGGTACCATTGGCAAGCGAACACCACCGACCGGTATACCTGCCAAATTCAAAGCTGCTTTCACAGGGGACGGACTCGGTGCCCTGAACAGGGCATTCATAATTGGTAAAAGTTCACGGTGCATGGCCGCGGATTTTTGGACATAACCCTGCCTATAATAATAGACCATTTCCTGCATTTCATTCCCGATAATATGTGAGGCAACGGAAACAACCCCTTTTCCACCAATAGCTAAAATTGGTAACGTCATGCCATCGTCACCACTATATAAGCTAAAATCATCCGCTGTTTCGCGAATGATTGCTGCACTTTCATTTAAATTACCACTTGCATCTTTGATCGCAACAATATTATCAATCTTGGATAGCGTTACAACAGTTTCCACTGACATATTTACAACGCTGCGTCCAGGAATATTGTACAGCATAATTGGTAATGTCGTTTCTTGAGCAATCGCCTGAAAATGCTGGACTAATCCTTCCTGTGATGGTTTATTATAATATGGCGCAACAAGCATGATTCCATCGACACCGACCTTTTCCGCTTCCTTGGTTAAGGCGATCGATTCGTATGTGTTGTTTGACCCGGTTCCAGCTATAACAGGAACCCTGCCACCAGCAGCTTTAACCACACATGTAAAGAGGTTTAGCTTTTCCTCTTTTGTCAAAGTTGGCGATTCTCCAGTTGTTCCAGCGACAACTAATCCATCAGATCCATTGGCAATTAAATGCTCGACTAACATACTTGTTGCTTCCAAATCAACCTCACCATTCGCTTCAAATGATGTTACCATTGCTGTTAATACTTGACCGAAATCCATTACGTCACACCCTTTGTCATGTTTTTAAATGATAGAGGTGATCAGGGCAATCGGACATAAACGCAAAAAAGCAGCAACGAAGGCTTCGCTGCTGCAGAATGTAATTACATTTAAAATTTCTGCGTAAGATAGCCCTCCATATAGTTAACCTATATGACAGTCCTGTATTTATTCAATAGCAGAACCAGCTTCCAGAGCATGAGACCCTGTCTGCTTCGGCAAATTCCCCTTTCCACAACAGTCACCGGATTTCCCATGATCCTCGCATTGCGTACTAATGGTTTTTGCGCCTCTATCCTTAAATCAAAAAAATTTGAAATAAGAAAAGTATTTAATTATCCCAACTGTATCAAATAATATGTAGTCAGGCAATAGGTTTTGTGAAAATTTTTATTTTGGGTGGTGGGATAGCCGATGGGAAAACTAATAGCATTTTTACCAAGCATCTTTTGTTATTGTTCCATCATCAACCTTACAGTCAGTTAATACCAATGAATATATATAAAATCAAATATTGTCCCTATACTTTATCGTCAGCAGCTGTGTCTTCATATCCTCCACTTGTTCGTTCAAATTGGTCACGGTTTTATTGATTTGCTGATCGACGTCTTCTAGCAAATTCTGATTGTGACTCTTAAATTTCTTTGTTTTTTCTAGCATCGCTTCAACGATTTCCCCTTTTTGGTCTTCATTAACAATGATGGAATCGACTAAATTGAAAAAAGCTTTATCATAGTCGTTGATCCTGTTAGTATGTTTCTTAAGGATTCCCTTCTTATCGGAAAGGTCTTCACTGTCTAGTATTTTTTCGGTAACGGTAATTGCATGCTCATCACCTTTCATTTTAAAGCCCTCCAACAACATCAAATAAATTTGCTATCTTTTCTTCTTCCTCAAATAAATCTTCTATTGCCGTTCGATAGTTTTCGAGATGGGTATATCCTTTTTCTACACTTTCATTTAAACTGTTTATCCTTTCCTCAATGACTGCATGATCGAATGGAAAAAACACTTCATGAACATTGATACCAATGATTGATTTATCCAGACGTGTAAAATAAACATGTTTTTTGAGAAGATATGTATAGGTGCGGGGATTTGATTCCATATCAAATATTTTGTTCATGACAGTAGTCCTTTTTTCTTTGTAGCATTGAACAATTTCCCTTTTAATTGCCGTTTGCAACATCTTAATCTCTGATGATTTATCCTCCAGCAACCCTTTTCCCTCATCATACATACGTAACGCAGCTGAAATATTTACCTTTATTCCTTTTTTCCCGCTGGTAGTGGTAAGGATCATATCCATCCCCAAATAAGATTTGTTTCCCTCCCCCAGTGCCTTTAGGGGTTCCTGGGATTTGATGGCCGCTTTTAATCATTGCTAATAGTTCTCGAAATTCCTTTTTGTCAAGTTTATCCAAACTTCCTTGGATTGCTTCCGCTTGTTCCTTTATTTTCAAATAAGTACCAATATCCCCACCAAGCTGTGCAGAAAAGTTGTGCAGATCGCGTATATCTACCAATGTTGAAATAGATTTTTGCATCCCATCCAGCTCTTTCTGAATGTTGGTAAGTTCGGTGACGATTAAATCCTTTTGATCAACACTGATATATCCGGCATCTACAAATCGCTGAAAGATTATATCAGCATTCGTTGTAACCGTTTTTACCTGAGCGAGCAATCCGGGAAGCTTATCGTTTACATCGCGAATCATCGTATCAATCTCGGACTGGTTTGTCGCATATACCTTTGCCACACTCCAAATTCCATCAAATTGGTTAACGACACCCATGTTTACGCCCAACAAATCCTGAATAGCAGCATTTGTCCCGCCATTTTGGGAGGAGACAGTGTATTGAATAGCAAGCTCCTGCAGATCCTTCACTACATCATCCGGAATATCATCCATGATGGAACGCAAACCTGGATAGTCTGGAATAGTATCAATAGGTCTCACATCACCAAGAGTGAAGAATCCGCGTACACCGCTGACGGCGTATAGTGGGTCATCCTCTGAAATAATTTGGTGGATGTTTTTGGCTTTGTCTTTGTAAAAGTCTTCAGCGAATGTGCGTAATTTATCTGGGTCGATGTCATAAATAGCGTCCGGATCTGTTTTGGAGATCGAAAATTCCCTATTTACAGCTTCTTCAAATCTAAAATCGGCATTATAGATCTGATAATAATTCGTCTGTGCACCATTTACACTATACACCTCATCGAATGTATCGTATAATAAATGGGCTGTTGTATTATTATTATGTGCTAATGAATGTGATAAACCAATAATAGGTGTGGAATTTTCATCTTTTTTTCCATTTTCAACTTCGTGAATATTAAAATGGTTCTTGACATCTTTTACAAATTCAGCCGCATCTTCTGCCTGACTAACATTTTGCCCTGCTAACATTGCTTCCAAATTATATTCCCAATCCTCCATGCCCCTGCTTCCTTGTGATATAACATATAATTCTTCAATATTCTTTTCCATGGAATCTAAATATAATGCAGTACCATCATACCCAGATTCAGAACCAATATTAGCCTCTTCTGACGTGCGTACCTTAATATCTGCCTTCAGTTCCTGTCCCGTTTCTTCTAAATATATCCTCTTGACTTTCTTTATGACTTCGGCCTCAGATAAGTCATCGTCGTACCCTAATTGGATCAACCTTAAGCGCATTTCAGGCGAATTTATAATTGTATCGCTCATTAACCACTCACTTCCTCATCTCCATTTATAAATTGAATTGATTTCATCCATTCAATAATACGATCTTTGACAGCCTTTTTGTTTTCTTTACATACTTCTTCTTGGCGTCCACCACAATCGATTTGATAAACGGCCTGAATTCCGCCATGATTTTTTTCATTTTGCAAATAGCCTGCATACGTATAAAACCCATTCCGCTCAAAATAAGCGTAATAAAGTGATTGTTGGTCATCTTCAATTTCCAACTTTTTAAATTCTACTTCTTTACCTAGTCTATCTTTGAGATTATCCAAATAAGATTCCACATGATCCTTTATTTTAAAGGAATCATAATTGATTGTAATTGACGATCCTGTACCATTTTCATTTTCAATGCCAACTAAATATCCTTCTTTTTTCTTTTTTATGCGTCCGTACCCTTTTTCACCAACAATCCCACCAGCTGGAAAATCCATCTTATAAGCTCCTGTCCCTGACAAAAACGGATAATACCCTGGTCTTGTTTCCTCCATGGATTGCAAAAACCCTCGAGTAAATTCATCATGAAACGCTCGCACATCCGGCAAGTCTTCCGGATTCATTTCGGATGGTTTTGTATTTGTTTTATCATTATCCATTTGACAACCTCCCAGCAGTATAATCGATATGGATAATAAGACATGAATCCAATATTTCACAATTTCAGCCTCCAATATCCTTCTAGTCGTATAGCTATCATTTCTACACATACCTAATCTTAGTATACATAGAGGCACAGAAGAAGTGTAGTTCTGGCATGAATATTGTAAAAATAATTCTATTGACGCAGGAATTTTGATCTATGTATTGATTAACCACTGTTGGCATCTTTATTTACAAACCGGATTGATTCCATCCATTGAATGATACCTTCTTTATCCTTCTGTTTATTTCTTTTACAAATTTTTTCTAATTCCCCTCTGCAATCTTTATTATAAATTATCTTAATTCCTCCATTATTTATTTTATTTTGCACATAACCGGCATACGTATAAAATCCATCTCCTTCATAGTTGGTATAATAAACAGATTGCGAATCTCCATTGATTTTTTTAAAGTCAACATTCTCCCCTAATCTGTGCTCCAAACTATCCAAATAAGAGTCCACATTTTCAGTCTTGTGATAAGAATAATAATTAATGTTAATCATTGATCCAGTACCATCCTCATTTTCAATGTGAACAGGATACTCCTCATAACCTTTTTCCTTTATTGCATATGCCCTTTCACCAATAACCCCACCAGCTGGAAAATCCATCTTATAAGCTCCTGTCCCTGACAAAAACGGATAATACCCTGGTCTTGTTTCCTCCGTGGATTGCAAAAACCCTCGAGTAAATTCATCATGAAACGCTCGCACATCCGGCAAGTCTTCCGGATTCATTTCGGATGGTTTTGTATTTGTTTTATCATTATCCATTTGACAACCTCCCAGCAGTATAATCGATATGGATAATAAGACATGGATCCAATATTTCACAATTTCAGCCTCCAATATCCTTTCCGTTGTATAGCTATCGTTTGTAAACATACCTAGTCTTAGTATACATAGTGGAGTAAAAGAAGCGTAGTCCTTGAATGAATATTCGAAAAAATAATTCTATTGTCATAGAATTTTTAGATCTAGATACGAATTTCCATTGTTGGTATCATCATCTATGAACTGGATTGATTTCAACCATTCAATGACTCGATTTTTATCATCCATTTTACTTGACGGTCACATGAGGAAACCTATCTAATATAACGAAATAAATACAAACACAATTGATCATTCAATTTGGGGTGCATTTTAATTGACAAAAAATTTTATTTATGCTATAATTTACAATTAACATAATAATGTATATAATAGGATTCTCCTGGCCAGGGGAATCCTATTTTTTTTGATATAAATGAAGGAGTGTGTTTGCATGAAACAAGACGAGTCCAGTATCACTTCACTAATCTCTGCTTTTGGCAGAGCTTATCACAGCCAATTCGATACACCTAAAATTTTTAATGACTTTATCGCTAAAGATTTAATTTCAGAAGAGGAATTCAACGATGTTAAAGAGAATATGGTTGGGGGTATACAGTTCTTCAACAAAGATATAGCAGAAAAATTCAAAGGAAACAAAGAAGAAATATTGAAATGGATTACCCAAGTTCAACTTTCTCCAACGCCCTTGGCACGTGCTGCATATTGCGAACAAGTATTACGTAATGAGGTCCGGTTAGGTTTAAAACAATACGTCATACTTGGTGCCGGATTAGACACTTTTGCTTTTCGACATCCGGAATTGGAGAAAGTCTTGGAAATCTTTGAAATTGATTATCCCGCTACTCAGGAATTTAAACAAAAAAGATTGGATGAAGCTAATTTCAAGATACCGAATAACCTTCATTTTGTTTCGATGGACTTCACCGAGCTCTTTTCCTACAAGAATCTATTAGATGAAGGGTTTGCCAACAAAAAGACATTTTTTAGCCTTCTAGGAGTTTCCTATTACTTAACGAAAGAAGATCTTTCCGGCTTGATCGATCATTTAATTTCCAACGTTCCAACAGGTAGCTCTATCGTTTTTGATTATGCAGACGAACAACTATTTGAAGAAAAAGGGCTATCCAATAGAGTGGAAAACATGGTAAAAATGGCTGCAGCAGGCGGAGAGCCAATGAAGGCTTGTTATTCCTATTCGGAAGTAGAAAAGCTGTTGGAGAAATCAGGTCTATTAATTTACGAACATTTATCACCCGCTGACATTAATAAACGTTATTTTAGCGATCGAAATGATTACCTGTCAGCCTTTGAAACGATTCATTATATTCATGCTGTGAAAAAATAACACGCTGCAGAAGCACGATATGCTAAAACTGAGCATGTAGAACGGCCGAACAACCTTTTACCTGGGGTTGTTCGGTTGTTTTTTAAGATAAATACACATAGGATCCTGGCGTCCTCTTAATATGTCAGCCCGCCTGCATCAGCACGAATGACATCCCCATTAACAAAACAGGAATCGTCCGAAACAAGGTAATAATGCAATACTTGCTACTTCCTCCGGCTCTCCGTTTCTTGGTAATTTGGAAAGGGGGATCTCATGCAATCAAGGTATCCTGTTTGTAATAAACCTAGCATCTGCGGAATAGGCGTCGGGAAAAGGATTGCAGATGCGCAACGATCATTTTCCTGTAGGGGTTTTTTCGAAAATTCCTAGAAGGATCTTAGAAAGGTATGTATATGCTGGAATGTGTAAGGAAGACTGAAAATAAATAACTAAAGGGCCGCATCTTCCCCCATAATAATCTCATCCACCACCTTCTTAATACCCCCGTAAGATGTTGGCTTACAAACTTCTCTTAATGAAACCCGTTTCGCCGACCCAAGGGGATATCTAAGAAGTTCAAATTGAAGAAATATACTAAAATACTATTACTATTTGCCTGTTATTATACTAGAATGAATGTTCTTGTCAACAACAAATTTCGCTATTTTTCTAACTTTTATTAAGTCTTGATTTTGATCCAAAACATGGTAAATTAAACTTGAGTACTAAAATCGACTGGAAGTGAGTATTCTCATGCAAAACGTTGCCCCATTTGCCATAAACCAAATAACTGTGGAGTAAATAATCAGGAAAAGGATTGCTGGTGCACAACTGTCGATTTCCCAACCGAGCTATTTTCGAAAAATTCCTGAGGAAGATCTCGGGAAGATATGTATATGCATGGATTGTGTGAGGAAGGCGGGTGAGGAATAGTTATTGAAAGGTTCCTCCACTTCATCGAGACTCATTATCCCTTTCCCTCATCCGACATTCAGAGTTACCTCTGCCCCTCCAAGACTCGCTATAAGGTGAATAGCTAGTTCTTTACTGTTGTGGTTCCCATCCATTATTGGATATAACCTAAGATCGGACGCTCTATACTTTTTCCTATCTTTAGAAAAAGGCAGCCGGTCACATAACCAGCTGCCTTTTCTTTACATTTCTTTCTTTCGGAACTTGGCAAGTACTTCGTAAACAATTGGTACGATGACAAGTGTTAATAGCGTTGAACTTATCAAGCCACCGATAACGGTAATGCCTAATCCTTTGGAAATCAGACCACCGCCTTCTGCGCCAATGGCCAGTGGAATCAGTGCACCAATCGTTGCAAGTGCTGTCATCAGAATTGGACGCAGCCTTGTAGCGCCTGCTTCCAGTAACGCTTCTCTTGTCGTAAGTCCCTCTTTTTCTTGATGGATGACACGATCAATCAACACAATCGCATTTGTCACGACAATACCGATTAGCATCAGCGCACCGATCATCGCCGATACGCTCAATGGCTCACCCGCAATCCATAAAGCGACCAGACTACCGATAACCGTAAACGGCAGCGAGAACAAAATGGCAAATGGAGCCAGTGCGCCATGGAAGGTCACGACCAGCACAAAGTACACAATTGCAATTGCCGCAAGCATCGCCAGACCAAGTTGTGAGAAGGATTCATTGATTTGTTCTGTTATCCCACCAAAATCTACGCTAACACCACTTGGCAGGTCAAGTTTGTCAATTTTCTCCTGCACCTGATTAGATACCGCTCCTGCATCATCGGTCTTGATGTCTGCTGAGACGGTGGCGACCATTTTATTGTCTCGACGCTGGATGGTCTCCGGAGATTTTCCTTCCTTGACATCCATCACGTCGCCCACTTTAATGGTTGTTCCCAGTGGTGTCTGGATCCCGACGTCAGTTAAATCCTTGATATTCTTGTAATCTTTTTTCTCTACTTCCACATAGACGTCCACATCCTCCCCATCATGTTTTACCGTGGTGAGCGGAGAATTGTCGCTCGTCTCACCTAAACTCATGCCGACTTGCGCTGCAGTCAAGCCATATTTGCTCAATTTTTTCTGATTGGCGACAAGCGTATATTGATCATAAGCTTCGGTAATACTGGAATCTACTTTCTCCAGATCTTTATTATCTTTCATGATGGATACAACGTCATCAGCACCTTTTTGGATGTCCTCAAGATTATCCCCATAGACATACAACTCCATTCCGCTGCCCATGCTCGAAAAGTCCATGCTCTTCCATTCGCCGATATCCGTTTGTTTGTTGAGATCTTTGATGATCTTGGAACTTTCCTCATCGAAGTTTTCATAATCCTTGTCATATTCGATGAAAAATAGTGCGGCATTATCTCCGCCACCCATTCCCATCATCGACAACGGACTATCTCCGCCGAGTGAATATTGATAGGTAGTAATACCATCGCGATTGCTAATTAAATCTTCGGCATCAGCAGCAATATCTTCGGCTTCTTCATGAGTTTGACCGGGTTCTGGTGTATAGGTTGCCATGACCATTTTTTGTTCTTGGTCAGCCAGAAAATTGACGCCGATGACTGGGAGCAAGAACAAACTCAACACAAGTACGACAACTGCACCACCAAAGGTGATCACTTTATGGTTCAAAGCCCATTCCAAAATACCCTTATAAAAATGAGCCAGTCTGCTCGGTTTCTTATCCTGTTTTGGTTTGCCAACAGTCGTGCCATTGTTCAATTGTTTTTTAAACAAGGAATGGGCCAGCATCGGAACGACCGTAATTGCCACAAGCAATGATGCGGCTAGTGCAAATACGACAGCGAGCGCGAATGGCATGAACAATTCGCCCACTTGCCCTTGCACCAAGCCCATTGGCAAGAACACGGCAATCGTAACGATGGTCGATGAAAGGATCGGGATGAACATTTGCCGTGTTGCTTCCCTAATCAATTCTTTGCCATGCTGTTGCTCATTTGGCAAGGCCATACGCCGGTAGATATTTTCCATCACAACGATCGAGTCATCGATGACACGCCCGATTGCGACGGTCAACGCGCCAAGCGTCATGATATTCAACGTGATGTCCATATAATGGAGCACGAAAATCGCAATCAACAGTGATAGTGGAATCGATACAATCGAAATCAGTGTCGTTTTAAAACTCCGCAAGAACAGCAAAATGATGATAACGGCAAAAAGGATACCGAACAATGCCTTATCCAGCATTGTGCTGACCGACTCTTCAATTGGTTCACCCTGGTCAAATGTGGATACAGAGGTGATCCCCAAGTCGTCTTCAAATTCATCTATCTGATCTTTTACTGCATTGACCACATCAACCGTATTCGCATCCGCCCCTTTGACAACTTGAACACCGATCGAATCTTCACCATTTGTTCTGGAAATCGATTCCGATTCGTTTACGAGTTTGATGTCAGCCAGTTTATCCAGTGTAACAGTTGGGATTTCAGGCGTCATTTGTGCTTGGCCGGCTTGATCCGCGTTAGGCATCTGGCCCTGTTGTGCTGATCCTTGTGCCTGAGCACCTGCATCCGGCATTTGTCCTTGCTGCGCGGCGCCTTGTTCGGATGCATTGCCTTGTTGCCCATCACCGCCAGGCATCTCGCCTTGCATGTTTTCCATTTGTCCTTGACCAGCCTGGCCTTGTTCCATTTGACCTTGTCCCGCAGCCGACCCTTGTTCTGCTTGTGGAGGGGTGTATGGTATTTTCAATTTCTTTAGATCCTTGGTACTAGCAACGTTGCCGTCAATTAGGAGGTTTTTCACCTCGTCATCAAAATTTGTCAGCCCTAGCGGATAAGTGATATCTGATCCTTGGATCAATTGTTGCACGGTCTCTTCCGTCAATCCGTACTTGTCCAGTTTCTTTTTGTCAAAATCGATGGTTACTTTTTGCAATTGCTGTCCGGTTACCTGGACATCGGACACCCCATCGATACCTTTTAATCCAGGCACGACATCATTTTCCACTGTATTTGTCAATTCCTCCAGTGACTGATCCGGGTTGCTAATGCTTAACGCGATGACCGGAAAAGCATTGATACTCAGACGTGATACATCCGGATCTTGTGCACCATCAGGCAGATCTGCTTTTGATACTGCCTCTTTGACGTCGTTGACCGCATCATCCATGTCGGTGTCAAAGTCGAATTCCAACTGGACGGAAGATGCGTTCTCCATGGAAGAAGAGTTTACCGTTTCCACTCCCTGTAAATTTTGCACGACTTGCTCAATGGGCTCTGATACTTTTTCGGCCACTTCATTCGGTGCCGCCCCCGGATAAGTCGTCACAATCGATATGTTTGGCATGGTAATATCTGGCATGGTTTCCTGCTTCATATTCATGCCGGAATAAAGTCCTGTAACAACAACCAGTATGGTGAGAATCCATATAGCAAACTTGTTGTTCAGGGCAAAGTTGATGATGCTTTTCAAATTTCCCACTCCTCCATACGTACATTATGTTTTTATCTGCATGATTCATTTTTTCTCTATGATTCAGCTTATTTTCCAAAAAGGTGACAGCCAAAACCCGACTCGTCAGTCAAAAATATGGCGTAATTCCAAATACCTTTTGAAAAGCAATACAAATCCAAAGCATATGCGGATAATTAAAAATCACATTCCCTATATTAACCGACTCGTCAGTCTAAATCAAGTGCCAAGCACCATATTTTTTATCTTTTTGTTGACAGGATATGACTGATTGGTCATAATAAATGCAATGAGAAAAAATGTACGTACCTACAGGCTCTGAGCTTGGAATGAAACGAAACGGGTGAGGATAAAATGAAAAAAGATAAACGACAGGAAATCATTGAATCATCCATCAGGCTGTCTGCTGAAAATGGATTTTTTAACACGTCCGTTCAAGACATTGTCGATGTTTGCGGCATCTCCAAAGGGGCATTCTATCATTATTTTTCATCAAAAGAAGCGTTACATGTCGCGATTTTCCAATATTATTTTGATCAGATGAACGAAGCAATCCTGGCAATCGATCAAGCTGGCTTAGAGCCACGAGAAAAAATGAAACAGCAGTTGCGTGTACCATTTGAACAGCTGAAGAAACAGCGTGCGTTTTTCATCGTCTATTTGCGTGAACAGAATTTTTCCATCAATAAGGAACTGCGCAATGTGATAGAACAATCCAGAAAAGACACGATTGCCTGGTACTACCGGAATTTAATGGAAACCTATGGCGAGAAAATCAAACCCTACATCGCTGACATCATTATGCTGACGGAGGGCATGCAAAACAGCTATCTGGGAGCGATGTTATTTCACGATTTGAACTTGGACACCGATCGTGTTGCGGGATTTTTACTGAACCGGATTGATGATATCGTCCAAGCCTTTGAAAATGGGGAAAAATCCATCATCCATCCAAGCAGTTTCCAGCATTTGCTGCCGGAGCAAACATTTTCGCCTGTGGATGCAAAAAGCCAAGTTGCCGCCTTGCTGACAGACATGGAGGAAAAGCTGGCAGCAATGCCTCTTTCCAAAGTGCAAAAGAATGGGCTTCATCATGTAGTGCATTTTCTTCAAAACGAACTGGAGAAGCCCGAATTGGATCGGTATGCGTTTCAAGGGATGCTGGCTAATTTAAAGGAGGTTGGGGAGTTTGATCGTTATCGGGGAAAAATAGCTGGTCTTTTGGGACTACAGCTTTTGTGAGTGTATTTATTGAATACCCAAGAATCTGACGTAATATGTTACAACAGATTCTTGGGCTATTTATTTTTTCCATTAGTTAAAGTCGTATATTTTCCCTACCCTTTACCTTTATAAAGAACGAGCACCGGACCGGAAGATAAACATTAGGAACAGCCCCCTCCGTAAGGGGCTGTTCTAATCTTATCTGCCGCTGATCTATCAATGTTCAGCTTACATCAAATACTTATTCCAATTTTTCAAAAGAAATTCGTTTACTGTCTGTTAATGGTGAGCTCTTCAAACCTTTATCGGAAAAGCCGCCGTCTGTAAAGCAGGATCACACCGCCTGCTGCAATAAGTACACTCCCAATAAGCAAGTACATAAACATGTTCGTAGCTGTATCTGGCAAAGCTGCACCATTCCCGGAATGATCTTCAGGTGATGTGCCGTTTCCAGAATGATTCCCTGGTGGTGTGCCGTCCCCGCCTGAATTATTTCCATTATGATCTCCAGGTGGTGCACCATCTCCGTCTGAACCATTTCCTCCAGGCGTTGTTCCACCCTGATCAGAACCGGGATCTTCCCCATTACCATCACCATGGTCCTCGTTATCACCCGGATCTTCAGGAAGCCCCTCACCCATCAAATCGACAATCCGCCCTTCTCTTTCAGGGTCGACAATGCCACCCAGATATTTTTCTTCGACCATGTAATCAACCAATTGCTGCCAGTCACTTTCACCAATGTCTTTGACGCGCCCTTCTTCATAGGCCTTTTTAAACGTTTCAAATCCATCACCGCCCTGACCGGTAAAAGCATTCGTTGTAACAAGATATTCTTGATCGAGCTGAATTTCTTCCAGTTCCCCGTCATTCTCGACATACATTTGAACAATACGGCTGCCCGGTTCTTTTTCACTGTCATAATAGAAACGCATCCCGGAAACGTGCAGGAATCCACCGTTTTCAGCCGGGGCCTGACGGACACTGTGTTCCAAAATATCCTTGATTTCCTGACCGGTTAATGTCGCAATGACCGGATTATTGCCAAACGGCAGGACACTGATGACTTCTCCGGAGGTAATCGGCCCTTTATCAATTGACGTGCGGATACCACCGCCATTTTGAAAGGCAATGACCGTTTCGGGATACTTTTCTTTTGCCTTGGCGAGCATGGCATCTGTGACCAAATTTCCAAGCTCGGTTTCATTAGCTCTGACACTGTCATCGCCCGGAGCATTCTGGCGCGGGTTCGTCAAATCCTTCATAGCCTCTGCGCCGATTTCTTCGTTCATTTTTTCGTCAACTTGATCTTTAAACGGTTTAAGCACTTCTGTCGCTTCCGGATCTTCCTCAAAACCATCTACCTCAAGCAATTCGCCTTGATAACCGGTAACGACACCGTTCTCGTCAAATGTCACATCAAGTGTGCCAAGATATTCCGCATATTGACCTGCCTGAACAATCACGGTTGGTTCTTTGTCTTTCCCGTCTCCATCGACAACAACCGGTTCTTCCAGCACGGTGTGAGAATGACCGCCGACAATAACATCAATCCCATCGACTTCTTCAGCCAGGCGCAAATCATTGCCCACTTCTGGTGCACTGTCATAACCAAGGTGTGTGAGCGCGACGATCTTATCAATGCCGGCATCTTCAAAGGCCTCCACTGTCTGCTCGGCTGTCTCCTTAAAATCGGCAAATGTGACGTCTTCAGCATTTGAAACATTTTGCGTATCCTCGGTTGTCAAGCCGAAGATCCCCACTTGTTCACCGTCAATTTCTTTGACAATACTGTTATAAATTTGTCCGTTTTCCGGATCATCGACCAGTGATTGATTTGTTTCAAGATTTTGCATAAATGAATCCTGCGAAAAGTCACTATTCGTACCCAGGAACGGGAACTCGGCATTTTCAACAAATGCTGACAACGATTCATGACCGCCTTCTTCAGCACCAAGATCAAATTCGTGATTGCCGAAAACCATGGCATCAACATCCATCATGTTCAGTAATGCCAGATCAGCTTGTCCCTTGAACTCATTGAAGTACAGGGTTCCGGAAAAAACGTCCCCGCCATGAAGAAGCAGCGAATCCGGTTTTTCTTCCCTGAATTCTTTGACCGCTGTCACCATTTTGGCAAGCGGTTCAACGTGGGCGTGTGTATCGTTCATATGCATGATCGACAAATCAAATGGCTCATCAACTTCTTCGGTTCCTGCTAAATCGATTTGTGTCAAGATTGGGTCATGATCGCTGGCCCGTCCATGCATATCGGTAAAATCTGCATTCACATGCAGCACGTCAGCCTCAGTGGAAGCAGCCAGATGATCTGAAACGAGAACATGATCAAGCACCTGTGAATTGCCTTGATAAACATATGTGTACCGATCCGCTTCCGGCACATCCATCATTTTGTTGGTCAATTCCTTGCCAGCAAGGATTTCAAGCGGCTCAGAAAATTCAAAGTCATTCATATCTCCTAAAACAATGACATTTTCATCTGGGTTGTCCGCTTCGATATCTGTAACAAACTGATTGACAAGCGCTGCCAATTCACGCCGCTGTTGTTCACTTTTTAATACAGGCGGCTGGTTTTGACCGAATGCACCATCATCACCGGTTTTGGAATTCAAATGATTCGCGATGACAACAACACTTTCCCCATTAAAACTGAACTGTGCCGCCAACGGCTTACGTGTATTGGCAAATGCGTCAGCGCCTGGAGCGATACGCCCCGGATTCAGCGTCAATTGTCCATCCTGATATTCCGTTGCTTCCGTAGCAGTCCCGTGCTCACCGTCCATCAATGATACACGCTCCGGATTGTAAAGAAACCCGACACGAATATTGCCATTCGGTGCGCCACCATCCTGATTATATTCAGGGTCAATATTGGCATAATCGTAATCTGGTCCGCCCTGAGCTTTGATTTCAGCAATGAGCCGCTCATAGCTTTCGGAAGCATCCGCATCTGATGGACCTTGATCCTGTCCATTATTGTCCATAACTTCAACAATGCCCACAATATCCGGACTGTTCATATCACTTACAAATGCACGGGCTATATTTGTGGCTTTTTGGGCTGACGTCTCGCTTTCGTTTGCCGAAAAATTCTCCACGTTATAGGTGGCAACCGTCAGCTTGTCCTCATCTTTAACGATGCTCGTTTGCTCCGGCTGTGTATCACCCTCGGAAAAAACAGCTTCGACATCGTCCAGATCGCTATAAATTTTATAGTTGCCATAACCGTAATTGACAACACCATCAATGGCCTCCGTGAACTGGTCACCCGTTTTGACGGCAAAATCCCTGGCCTCGCCGTTCGGGTGCAGCTTAAACTGGATCGTTTGCGCATTTGGTCCCTGCTCGGTCAAGCGGATACCGCCATTGGCTGTTGTGTTTTCCGGCATAAATTCGTCTGTCACAACAACAAGATCCCCATGCTCCTGTGGTGCAACTGCCCTGGATGGCGCCACTTCCACACGCATTCCTTCTATGCTTTCCCAGTAATCAATCGCATAATCAGCAGGTTCAAAACGATCAAACCCACCTTCCCCAATAATGTCTTCCGGGATATCGCTTGAAGTTATCTGGACAGGTTCCGGTAATACAACGTTGTTTTCTATTATTTCAACAGCGCCGCCTTGATCGTCACGTGCATTGATTTCGGTAACCGGCAGATCCGTCTCAGCCCGATCATCATACCCATCAATATGATATTCATCGACTTCTCCGGTTACACTGACGAGATCACCTACTTCAACATCCTCTGCTTTCCCTGTGTAAACAACTATGCCCTCAGATGTTTTTTCATTTCCATCATAATCTTCTTCCGGTGTCTGCATATGAAAATAGTTCGAACCTCTGATTTCAAACGTATACGTGACGATACCCTCGACATCCTCAACAGTCATGCCTTCCATCGGTGATTCGTGACCTTCTCCCTGAATATCATGAATCATGACACCGTCTTCCGGATGATAGACAGTATAGGTAAATTCAGCTATTTTGCTCGCTGTTAAACCATCTTTTTTAGCGATGGCTTTGATCGTAACATCCTCATCGACGGTGATGGCACCATTGTAACGTCGATCATTTTCCGTTGGATCACTGCCATCTGTCGTGTAAAAAATGGCCGCACCATCTGTAGCTGTCTTCAGTGTGACAGCTGTACCTGCTGGAATCGTACCCGGTCCAGGGCTTGCGGTAACCGGCTGAACAGCAGATTTATCGCCAACAATATCCGACTGGCTGCGGGGAATAAGTTGCTGATCCGAATCAAATTGTGTCACAATGCCGGTAATGGAATCATATGTGCCACCCACCTCAAGGGTTAGCCCGCCTGTCTCATCACGAACGATAAACGTGTTCCCATTTTCATCCTCAGCAGTATAGTTGGCCCAATCGCCAGCATCATTTACGTCGGTAAGCGTTACCTTTTTGATGACAGCCAGTTTCGATTGATTATTTTCAAGTTCACCACCAGTTAGCGTCAAAGGATCAGGAACACCTACATTTGCAGTTTTATCTTCAATCGTTGTGCCATCCAACTCCAGCAATCCATGGTAATCTCTCAAACTGCCGGTTACTGTGATTTCGTCCCCTAATTGCACATCAAGTGAGGCAGGTCGGACAGCAATCGCAGCGGTTTTATCCTGAATCTGAATCGTATTTTTTAATTTAGCCGTGACAACACCTTTTGTTTTGGCTTCACCCGTAGCCTGCTCTCTTACTTCCGCGATTGACTGAAGTTCAAGCGCTTGTTCCGGCTCCTCAGAAGTGAACCTCACATCGCTCGGGCTCTTCAGGCCATTATGTAGGTGGTATTCTTCCATCGTGCCGGTGACAACAATCTCCTTACCCAGATTATTAGGGTTGGTCTTCAGCCCGAATGTGTCACGGAAATCTTTGGTCAGCTGAACAAACAGCATTTTATCAGGATCAGTTTCGCCAGCCTCATCCGCCAGTGCTACATTATGATCCTCGCGAAAATCCGTTTGCGTTACATTGTTAGGACTAATGACATACCCGACAATGTACCCTTTCACAGTCTGTTCACTGCCATCATTGCCCTTTTCAATTGCTTCCCCGACAGTTATTGACTCGTCCGCTGCAGCTGCATATGTACCCATCGGGGCTGCAGGTGTTAGCATACTCACCATTAATATAAAAATCAGCATGATGCTGTAATATTTTCTTTTGATCGGTGAATTCATCTGTGTCTCCCCTTTCCGAATTTGTCTCGCAAAATCTATCTAAATTCAAAGTCTCTTGCCAATACCTTTTGAAAACACCCCCATTGACAACGCATCATGTAGCCCAGTTATGTATTTCTTTTTTAATCCAGTGCAGTCAGTTTATTTAAAGTACTGCTAAACTGCACTCAGGCAGCCTGTTTTGCCTGTTCAAACTTATCATAACGAATTGGTTTTAATCCTTTATGAATAGATTGTAAAAATAATATAAAGTTAGTAGATTCATTAAATGGATCCTTCTCTTATCCGCAATCGATGAAAATATAATTTTATTAAAAATGAATGCCGCTTTTCATAACCATCATACGATTGCAGTTCTGGAATGAGGAAATTTATCAAGACTGACGGTGTTGATAACTGATTCGATTTTCCATGACAACTATCTTCCAAAAACCTGTCCTGTCTCTTAAGCTTTGAAAAATGCTGCTCGGGCACCTCCTTCTAATAGGTGTTATGACTTAATATTCAATCATATTTAATATAATATAGTTTTGAATAAATATGCTAGATTCAAAAGTACCGAATCATAAATAAAACAGTCTTATCATAGGTAAAAAGTCTGCCGATGATCAACATAGGGGGCTTCAAAAGGTAATAGGATTTCTTTGGAGGATGCCTAAGCATATTATCGTACAGCAAATAGGTCACCTCCCAAGAAACACAGAAGGATGTTGCCCAACTTTTTTTTTGGTAAAACAGAAAGAAAAACATATCCAGCTGGTTATTAAAAAAAATATCCATTTGAACAAGCTGTGGATGTGCTAAAAAAGACGGAAACAAGACATGCAAGAGGGAAACAGGTCGTTATTGGCCCAGCAGGCGATGACAGCTGATAAAAAAGAAATTATTGCATAGTTAAAATATCTATGCGCATAACTATAACGTTTTTACCATTAGTGCTACAATTGAGTATGAAGGATGTTTTCCATAGTAATAAAGCTGGCACTATTACGTAGAGGAGTGAAAATAATGCAACAAAGTCAATTTGAAAAAATGAAAAACGGAAAAGGTTTTATTGCAGCACTGGATCAAAGCGGCGGCAGTACGCCAAAAGCATTAGCCGCTTACGGAGTCACAGATGATGCGTATGCAAACGAGGATGAAATGTTCGATTTAGTTCATGAAATGCGGACACGGATTATTACATCGCCTGCTTTCGATTCCAATTATATTTTGGGTGCAATTCTTTTTGAACAAACGATGGACCGTGAAATTGAGGGATTGTACACCGGCGATTATCTGGCTGAAAAGAAAGGCATTGTCCCTTTTTTAAAAGTGGACAAAGGTCTCGCTGAAGAATCTAATGGCGTACAGCTGATGAAGCCGATCCCCGACCTTGCCGAAACACTTAAACGTGCAAATGAACGCCATATCTTTGGTACAAAAATGCGCTCCGTTATTAAAGAGGCCAACCCGGAAGGCATCAAGGATGTAGTCGATCAGCAATTCGAAATCGGCAAACAGATTATCGCTGCCGGACTTGTGCCAATTATTGAACCGGAAGTAGATATTAACAGCCCGGAAAAAGAAAAATGCGAAGAGCTATTAAAAGCGGAAATCCTGCGCCATCTAAATAATTTAAATGAAAATGAACATGTGATGCTAAAATTATCGATTCCTACGCAGGCAAACACCTACAAAACGTTAATCGAACATCCAAATGTAGTTCGTGTTGTTGCCCTTTCCGGCGGTTATTCGAGAGACGAGGCGAATGAAAAGCTAAAAGAGAATGATGGGCTGATTGCCAGCTTTTCCAGAGCGTTAAGCCAAGATTTGAATGTCAGCCAAACAGATGAAGAATTTAATGCTGCACTTGAGGCGGCAGTGAAATCTATTTATGAGGCTTCTGTTTAAATTATACGGGGTTTAGGGAAGCATCCTGGAAATTCCGTATAGGTGTTTAAATAAATAAACCCGCAAAAAGCGCTTAGTTGCCGTTTTTTGCACTCTTTGAATCATCTGGGAGCATTTGAAATGGGCTTCCTTAGGATTAAATCGATAAGCATAAAAATACTCCCTTAAAAAGTTTCTGTCATTACTTTTTTAAGGGAGCCACTTTACTTTATTAACACATTCATCTTTAATAAAAAAATATATGGAAGTTTTTTAAATAATATTACTCATTTGTTTTGCATTGTTTCTGTCTTTCTCAGACAGAGGTTTTTTCAAAAAGCCAATAATTAAGCAGGTAATGAAAGAGCCTAGAAGTATACATCCAATGTACAATAATGGTTTATTGCTGGCAATAGGGATAACAAAGATTCCACCATGAGGTGCCTTTAATGAAATATCCATTGCCATACACAATGCCCCACCTACTGCTGCACCGATTATATTTGCAGGAATTATCCTTAATGGATCTGCAGCAGCAAAAGGAATCGCGCCTTCGGTAATAAAGCTTGCTCCTAGTACATAACTTGCTTTTCCTGCTTCCGCTTCTTGAATAGTAAATCTATTTTTAAAGATTGTTGTGGCAAGCGCAATGCCAATCGGAGGTACCATTCCGCCAACCATTAAAGCAGCTGATGGTTCAAAAATGTTTGCAGCAAACATTGCTAATCCGAAAGCAGAAGCCGTTTTATTAATCGGTCCGCCCATATCAGAAGCCATCATTCCAGCTAACAAAGCTCCAAGAATAGCTGCATTAATTCCAGTAAGACCTTTTAACCAGCCCTCCAAAAATTCATTTAGCATGGACATTGGCGTATTTAATACAAAGAACATGAAAGCACTAACAATAAATGTACTTATTAAAGGAACAATTAAAACAGAAACTAATCCCTGGAAGGACTTTGGTATTTTAGCCATAGATTTGCCAATAAACTTCGCAGCAAAACCACCTATAAATCCAGCTATCATTCCACCAAGGAAACCAGATCCACCTATGCTGGCCATCATACCACCAATCATTGCCGGGGCTAGTCCTTGTTTATCTGCAATACTATATCCAATAAATCCAGCCAGGATTGGAACCATTAATGCAAATGCTGCTTCACCACCAACCTGATTAAAGAATTGGGCGAAAACATTAAATTGATCACTCTCAGGATCTGCCGCATAAATACCGAACATGAAGGAAATTGCGATAAAAATTCCTCCGACCACGACGAATGGAATCATATAGGAAACCCCACTCATAATATGCTTATAAAAATTCAATCCCGATTTTTTTTCTGGCTCCGGCTTGTCTTCTATCGCTGGCTCATCACCATTTTTTTCTTTTATATTATAGGACAAGGCTTGATCAATTAATTGATCAGCATGACTAATTGCTTTTTTTACAGGTACATCAACATATGGTTTACCTCGTAACACGGAGGCATCCACTTGCACATCGTGCGCTATCACAATGGCGTCTGCCTTCTGGATATCTGCTGCAGTAAGCTTGTTCTCAGGACCATTAGCACCATTGGTCTGAATTTTGACCTTCATGCCTCGTTTTCCAGCAGCTTCTTTTAAAGATTCTGCAGCCATATACGTGTGTGCAATTCCAGTCATACATGCGGTTATTCCGACTAAATATTTTCCAGAAACAGATTCCTCATCAGAGGTTGGTTCTTGTAATTTTTCTTGTTCCTGGATAGCTTTTATAACCTCAGCCTCTGATGTCGCTACAATCAGCTTTGCTCTAAATGTTTCACTCATCAGGAAAGTTGATAGCTGAGACAAAAGTGATAAGTGTTCATTTGAAGCATTTTCCGGAGCTGCAATCATAAAAATTAAATTGGTATGTTGACCACCGTAATCAATTCCTGGCAATGTTCTCCCCATTATAATAGTGGGGTTGGTCACAGATTTAGATTGCGCGTGCGGAATGGCTACTCCATAACCTACAGCAGTTGAAATTTCATTCTCCCTTTTGTAAATTGCTTTTTTGAATCGCTCAGCGTCATTGGTGAGCTGGTTTTCAGCTAATTTATTTACCAACTCATCAATGACAGCCGCTTGATTATTCCCTTTAAGATTCAAAATAATATTATCCTGGGTTAGAATATCTACGAGTTCCATCTTATTCCCTCCCTGTAAACATTTTGGCGTTTCGATTAATTAAAATAGAAGTTTGCTTTATTTGTTGAGTTAAATAAGTCCATTTTTTGTTTTACTATTTCTTGTGCTGCTTTTCTGGCACTTGGCATAATGACATCTGGCTCATATGCCCCGCGGTTATCAGTCAAGAAACGACGCATCTCCTGGAAGAAAGCACTTTTCATATCCGTTGATAAATTGATTTTTGCTACACCGTGAAGGTACGTTTGCGAAATTTCCTCATCTTTATTATCACTTCCTCCATGAAGAACGAGAGGAATACCGACCTTTTGGTTTATTTCAGCAAGCAAATCCAGTTTTAACTCTGGTTTTCCGGCATGTTTATACTGTCCATGTGATGTTCCAATTGCGACGGCCAATGTATCGATACCTGTTTCTTCAACAAATCTTTTTGCATCGTTTGCATCCGTATATAATATTTCATCAGCACCGCCTTCAGAGCTTCCTTCATTTGATCCGATCGTTCCTAATTCAGCTTCCACCGACACATTCACGTCATGTGCAAGTTTGACAACTTCCTTCGTAATGGATATGTTATCTTCAAATGAAGCGTGTGAAGCATCAATCATAACCGACGTGTAACCGTTTCTAATAGCTCTCATTACATCTTTTACAGATGAGCCATGATCTAGATGAATAGCCATAGGCACCTTTGTGTTTTTACATCTTTCTCGAACATACGCAATAAAATCATCGCCAACTAACTCAAGCTCATTCGGGTGAATTTGGATGATAGCTGGTGCATTTTTTTCTTCAGCAGATTCAATAACAACTCTTACAAACTCACTATTTGCCACGTTAAAGGAACCTACCGCAAAATTATGTTTGTACGCTACTTCTAATAGTTCTTTCATATTCATTAACATTTTTCATCTCTCCTCGTTTTATATCTGATTCCAAATATCTTTAAATTCTTTATCTGTTGCAGCATGAACAAGTTCTCTTACATTTTCGATGTTCTTGGTTTTTTGAAAGAATTCGCTAAAGGCGTATTCATTTCGTTCAATATCTGAGGATGGAATGTAAATAATGATCAGTTGAACGAGTTCATTTCCCCATTTTATCGCTTGCTTATTAACCCCAATAATGACTTTCTCTTTATATCCTTCCTTTTCAAAATAAGGATGAGGTATAGCCATTAAATTGCCTATTGAAGTATAAGATATCCGCTCTCTTTTCATAATAGGTTCATAAAAATGCTCTTGATTATTTAGTGAAAGCAGATGGAGAATAGCTTCCTCAGGACTTTTTGCATGAATCCAGTGAATAGCTGCCTGCTCAATGATTGAATTTTGTGCTTCAAGAAAGAATCTAATTTTCTTTATATCACTACTTTGAAAGCCGCTTTGGATCATCATAAAATTTGCTGTGGTTTGTGGTGTGTCTGCCAGGTTTATTCCAATGTATAAATAGGAATGATCAAAAACATAGTCCGCAGAATATTTTTCTATTTTACAAATTTCAAGTTCATCAAAGTACGTTGCTATTTTAGCAGCAAGAAGCTTTGTCCGCTCATAGCTTCTGCTATAAAGAATAATTGTTTTTATTTTCTTCTTATCTTGCGAATCAAGAATAACTTGAATATGATAGGCTAAATAAGCAATTTCACTGTCTTGAATTTCCACAAGAAACGCCTTCTCAATTTGTAAAGCGATATTCGAAGCAATACTAAATGAAAAAAAGTATTCCGACTTCGTTTCTTTTACAAATGGATTATAAATAAGCAAGTTATGTGATGCGGGATAGATAATTCGATAAATGTGATTTGCAATGTTATTTCTAAAACGCTTTGTTGAATAAATAGGTACATGGTAGACTTGTTCTACTTGAAGTAAAATGGCTTCTATTTTACTTACAATTTCTTGGTCCTTATTCTCGATTATTGATTTATCCAAATCCAGTTGTAACGATATCAAATAATTGACCAAAAAAATCGCTTCATCATCCGTCATTTTTACATAATCATGTAACTTTGACCGAAAGGCTTCTTCGACTTCGAACTCTTTAAAACGCCTTAAATTAGTTAGTTCTGTATCTTCCATGTTAACTAGATGGTGGTGGTTTATTTGATGAATGATGATAATTAATTGAATCGCAATTTTCTTGTACATCGAGAATTCCAGATTTAGTTGATGTTCTATATTGATTTGATCAACAATTTTAAAAACGTTTTCAACCACTTCCATATCTACCCATGAACGGAAACCATTTACTACAAAATCCTTGTACATTTCCTTCTTAACAGAAATGGATGTAAAGAAGCTTTCTAATAGAATTCTTTTTTGTATTTCTGTCCCGATCAATTTAATGCCTTTAAAAACTTTTGTATCGATGGCGACATCAATACCTAAAGCATGAATGTTCGCTGCAAGATTCTGGATACGGCTTCGAATTGTCTGTGGTGAATAAAAGAATTTATCGGCAATTTCATCATAAGCAGTGTAGTCATTTTCATTCATTAAGAACTGAATAATTTCAAACTCCAAGAGTGCTTCTTCTAACTCTTTTTCATTGGATCCTAACCTCTCTTCGCTATTGTCTGTGATAATCGCATACCCCTCGGGTGATGAGGTGATGACAACGTCACTGGAGTTATCGTTAATGTCCTTAATATAGTTTCTAATTGTGCGATCAGTCACATTCAATATTTCAGCTAACGTTGTAGCGGACACATACTCTCCGTTTTGGTTCAATAGAAAGTCAATTAATTGATTATGCTTTTTATGCAAACAAACCACAACCTTTCTATGTCTTTATTTTAAAATACAACTATGGTAAGCGCTATATCAGTAAATTTTCCTACCCTTAGGAAAATTAGTATTCCAATTTTTTATGTTAATTCAAGTGATCATCTGTTGTAATCGATATAAATGTCTGACAAGTAATATTATCCCTTTATTCAACCTTTTTATCAGCTAATTAAAAGAACCAACCCTTTGTTTAGTTCCGGCTGGTTCCTTACATATTTAAAATAGTTAATAACTTCCGTTGAACAGTTAATGCATGTCTTAAGGAATTCTTGTACCTCCCGTTCTTCTTGGTTCAAAGGATTAAATAGCAGAAGAAAAGCATTTGCGAAAAAAATCGCCTTAACATCAGCAATAAATAAAATTCATGTTCTTTAACTATAGTCACCATTGAATTACCAAATAATTCGTTACACATAACCTGCCACAGTGTTTGCTAAAGGAATAAGTACCTGATCCCTTAATCCCCTTTAAAAAGATTCGCTTCCATCTGCTTCAAAAGTCGCCGCATCAATAATAATTCTTCTGGCAGAATTCCATTTAGCATTTTTTTCTGTTGCGCTTCCCAGATTGCTGTTACTGGTACCCGCAAATTCTTCCCTTTTTCCGTCAGAAACACCTTGTAGATCCTTCCATCCTCCTGTTCCTGCTCTCGGTAAATAATCTGATCCTGTTCAAGCTTTCGCAGCATATTACTGACAGTGGATGATTTACACCCCATTTTGTCACGTAATTGAGACTGCGTGATCCCATCCCCCTGCCAAAGATGACACAGAGCCGTTTCCTGTCCTATATACAGATCCACATCACGAAATTTGCTCGCATATTCTTTTCGGGACTTCACTGCAATGCTATGAAGCAATTCTCGAATCTCTTTTTCAATCATGTTAAAACACCTCTCCCGAAATAAATTAGTATGCTAATTATATAGATAGATCCATAGACTGTCAAAATCAATTCATAAGTCCATTTTGTTGACATAGAATGCTCTTTCTATTTTAATTAGGCTACTAACAATTTTTTAACGTATACATGGGAGGTTAACATATGAATGCTGACGCAAAGGATAATCCATTAAAGCTCTCCATTCTTGACCTGGCAACTATCTACAATAGCGAATCTGCCACAGAGACATTACAAAACTCAACGGAACTTGTACAACTTGCCGACAAACTTGGATACACCAGGTACTGGTTTGCTGAACATCATAATACGAAACACCAGGTAAGTACATCGCCAGACTTACTTGCTGCTCATGCCGCGGTGCTTACAGAAAATATTCGTATCGGGTCCGGAGGCGTAATGCTGCCTAATCACAGCCCACTGAAAGTAGTAGAAAACTTCTCTCTATTAGAGGCGTTGCATCCAGGGAGAATCGACCTTGGAATGGGCCGGGCTCCAGGAACAGATGGAATTACCGCACTGGCATTGCGCCGTTCCCGTGAGGCAGTTGAAGGGAATGATGCAGGTGAACTGCTTCAGGAATTGCTTGCCTATTTTACGAGGAAGTTTCCAGAAGATCATCCATTTGCCCAAATCACCCCATCAGCGGATCCGTCCCTTATACCGGAATTATTCATGCTTGGATCCAGTGACGGTGGAATGCGAATTGCTTCACAGCTCGGCCTTGGCTATGCGTTTGCCGCACAAATTAATCCGGACTGGGCTATTCCGGCATTACGCAGCTATCGGGAAAAATTCCAGCCATCGGAATTCCTGGCCGAACCATACAGCATCATGTCCATTATCGTTGTGTGTGCGGAAACGGATGATGAAGCTGCCTATCTTGCCGGACCAGCAGAACTGCAATGGGTACGCTGGGGAACCGGGCAATTTCAATATGCACCGCCGACGCTTGATGAAGCAGCTTCCCACGCATACACACCGGAGGAAGAAATGATCCGCAAGCAAAACAAAGGGCGTTTCGTGATTGGCAGTGTGGAAGCGGTAAAGAAAGAGCTGCTCCATCTGCAAAAAGAGGCGCAAATCGATGAAATCATGATTCTGAATATGATTACTGATAAGGAAGCAAGACATCAATCCTTTACATTGCTTGCGGATGCCTTTCAGCTTTCTGGCAAGTAACCTGAATCAATGTGGTGTACTGTAAAATTCCCTTCATTAGCGATACAATGAGTTGTGAACGCCGTTTTCTATCCTAATAAATTGGCACTAATACGTAGAGGAATGGAAGGATGCAACAGATGGAGCAAAGTCAGTTTGAAAAAATCAAAAACCCGCAAAAATAATTTACTATTTTTGCGGGTTTCACATATGCCGAATGGTGCTCGGATACATGGCGAAATTGATCGTGTGCCGCCCGAAGTCGATCGAACCCATCGTAAAATCGATCGCGAGCTGCTCGGCATCAATCGAGGCATGCCTACCTACTTGTTATATCCCAATTACTTCCTTCATTTCATTTTCCTCCACTGCAGAAACCGTCGTCACAAGACTGCCAACGATACAGATGACTGTGTTTAGAAGAAGTCCCCATAATCCGCTGGCAACACCGAGTAAAGAAAGATCAAAAATAGTCATCACTGAAGCGACTAACGTACCTGCAACCATGCCGGCAAAGACAGTTTTAGAGCGCAGGCGTTTCCAGTATAGTCCGAGGATCAGACCCGGTGCAATCTGGATCAGTAATTCAAACTTCAAGATAAAGATCTGATAAAGCGTTGCAGGAGGGAACCATGCAATGATAATCAGAATACCGACAGCTACAACACCTAGCAGTTTGCCGACAAGCAGCTTTTTATGCTCAGAAGCCTCGGGATTGATGTAGTTTCCGTATAAATCATTTGAAATAATCGATGAAAATGTCAGCAATACAGAATCGGCGGTGGAAACAATCGCTGCAATGACCCCGCCAAATAACAAAATCATGGCCCAATAAAAAACAGTGTTTTGACTTGCAATGCTGCTTGCCATCATTCCTACTAGCTGTTCGGATTCTCCAGTAGATAACCCGGGGAATGCATTAATACCAATAATTCCGATGATAAACACTACCCCCGCAGTTACAAATGGCATCCACGCCATTCTGCTGAAGGAGCGTTTCAGGGTTCTTTCATTTTTTGCCGCGAATATCCGCTGAATCGCATGAGGATAAACCGCAGCACCAATTCCGATCAACACAAGCAGGCTGAACCAGTTCACTATACCTGGCCCATCGGGTATCCCTAATTTCTCGGGTGAATACGCTTGCATATAATCTGCTGATGTGGGCAACCCGCCGAAATAGATGATGGATCCGATCAAAAGCATGAAAATCCCCACAAGCAGGGCGATCCCCTGCATGGTATCCGTATAAGCAACAGAGCGCATCCCGCCAAGCCATCCGTAAATCAACATGATGACGACAAAGAAGATAACCCCTACCTGATACGGAATCGTTCCTCCTGTTAATCCGGAAACTCCTTGTCCGATAGCTACCAATTGCTCGAGCAAATAATTACCCAGGCCATAAAGCATTAGTAAAGATGCCAAGATAGTAACTGCTTTTGATTTATATCGTTTTTCAAACCACTGGGCAGGTGTAATTAATTTATATTTCTTACCCATTGCATAAAGGCGTGGAGCGAATAAAAGATATGCCATGATAATCATAATAAAATACGGAACAGATACTAGATATTCGAATCCTTGACGATACGCTGTAGCCGGATAACCCACGACCGTGTTCCCACTATATTGTGTCGCAAAAAAGGTAAAAAACAGAACCATGACACCGAGTCCCCGGCCGCCAAGATAGTACTCATCCAGACTTTCATGTATATTCCTGTTTTTGAGGTAGGTCACAAGGCCAATCCCAAGCATAAGCAAACCGTACGCCAACAGAATCAATACACCTGACCAACCTGAGAATGCCAAATCCATAACTTAATTCGCTCCTTTCGCTTCCTCTTCTTCGTTTTCTTCTTCTATCGTCCAGTGGTAACGAATGACGTAGGATAAGAATGCAGATAACAAGATAGATGCAACAATAATGATGACAGCCCATAGTGGTATTCCATAGATTAGAATTTCTCCAAAGCTTTTTGGAAAATACCACGGAGTTATTAACGCCAGTAAAATCCCAAACACAATCCATATTTTGCCATTTTTAATCGGTTCCTTTTTCGATTGGTTCATATTTGCTCCTCCTTTGAATCCTTAATATTCTGACACAAAATAGAAATCTTCATTTCCCCCTGCTTTTACACAGGATGCAAATCTGTTATTTTGCCAGCTTTTATAACTTGTCCTGGAACATCATGTCCTAAAATCGTCTCTAAATGTTTTGCAGTGGCAATCAGTTGGTCAAAATCTGTTTTCACATGATAACCCATAAAGATGAGCATATGGACAAGGTCCTCGGTACAAATGTTTCCTGTGGCTCCCGGGGCGAATGGACAGCCGCCCAGGCCGCCAAGAGAAGCATCAAACCTTGTCACCCCTGCCCGGATTCCTTCCACTACATTCGCCAGACCCATGCCGCGAGTATTATGGAAATGCAGCGTTAAGGGTAAATCCGGCCAGTGATCCAGTACTTTCCCGCAGAGTTGAAAGACCTGCTTTGGGGTTGCCATCCCGGTCGTATCGGCAAGCGTTATCCCATCTGCTCCCAATTCCAGATACTTATCAATCAACCCCAGGACCCTGTTTTCAGCGATCGTACCTTCGAATGGGCAGCCAAACGAGGTAGCTAACGACCCATTAATTCGGATCCCGGTACCGGCCAGGAAACGGGTAATATCCGTAAAACCGGAAAACGATTCGTCCACTGATTTCCGCACATTTTTCTGGTTATGCGATTCGCTGGCAGACACAACCAGGTTTACCTCATCAACCTTACAGGCAGCAGCACGTTCTGCCCCCTTCACATTTGGGATCAAGGCAGTATATGTAATATCCGGCTTTCGGTCAATCCCCAGCATGACATCCTCCGCATCCCGCAAATTAGGGATAGCTTTTGGAGATACAAATGAGGTCGCTTCAATTTTATCAACCCCCGCCGCAGACAGCCGATTAATTAAATCAATTTTTTCCTCCGTTGGCACGAATTGGTCCTCCATTTGCAGACCATCTCGTGTCACGACTTCCTGAATATAAATGGTCTCCATTCGTCTTCCCCCTTTTTTAAATAATCCCTTGTTCTTTCAGCTGGGAAATTTTTTTATCATCATAGGAAAGCAGCTTCTTCAAAACCTCATCTGTATGTTGCCCAAGGTCAGGTCCAAGCCATTTTGTGCCCCCAGGTGTTTCGCTCATTTTCGGCACAACCCCCGGTATTTTCAGAGACTCTTTTTCGTTCAATTTAAAATCCTCGATCATACCTCTGCTCAAGTAATGCGGGTCGTTCACAATATCCTGGATACTGTAAATCGGACCAGCGGGAACTCCTTTCTCATCAAGCATCTGCAATGCCGTTTCCAAATCGACCGTTTTTGTCCAACCCTCAATCACTTCATCAAGATAATCAGCATGGGAAGCCCTGCCGCTGTTATGTTGAAAACGTTCATCTTCCCCTAACTCAGGCCGTTCAACCGCTTCCATCAGCCGTTTGAAAATAGCATCTCCATTCCCACCGATGACGATATATTTTCCATCCTTGCACTGGTATGTGTTGGAAGGTGCGATACCTGGCAGCGATGACCCGGTCCGTTCCCGAATGGCACCAAGCTTATCAAATTCAGGCAGCGCCCCTTCCATCAGGCTGAACACCGACTCGTATAATGAAACGTCAATCATTTGTCCTTTCCCTTTACCTTTCACATCACGATGATACAGTGCCATCATCGCTCCGATTACCGAATACATCGCAGCTAGAGAATCGCCAAGGCTGACCCCAACCCGTACCGGCGGCTGATCAGGATACCCCGTAATATAGCGAAGCCCGCCAATCGACTCCCCAACACTGCCAAAACCAGTCTTATCACGATAAGGACCCGTTTGACCATAACCGGAAACCCTAACCATTACTAAGCCAGGATTGATGGCAGACAGTGTTTCATATCCCAAATTCCATTTTTCCATTGTGCCGGGTCGGAAGTTTTCGACAAGGATATCGCATTCCTTAACGAGTGATTGAATGATTTCCTGTCCCTCTTCACTTTTTAAATTGACGGTGATCGACTTTTTATTTCTGGATTGCAGTCTCCACCATAAGGAAGTGCCTTCATAGATATGACGCCAGTCTCTTAGTGGGTCCCCTTTTCCCGGCGGTTCCACTTTGATAACGTCTGCGCCAAATTCCGCCATCAATCTTCCGGCAAAAGGACCAGCAATCAGACTGCCTAATTCCAACACCTTAACACCTTCTAAACTTTGTCCCATAAGCCTTCACTCCTTTTTCTAACAAGAACCACTTGTTGTTATGAATTGGGTGATAAATCGAAATCTTATGTATGGTTTTTCATATTTTAACAGCTTGTATACAAAAACGCAATATATTTTTGAAAATGTCTGTATTCACATAATAAATACACCTGTTTGTATACAAAGAGGACAATAAAATTGATGAGCGGCTTGGATTCCTATACAATAAGAACAAAAGCGTAGTAGACCTTATTGCTCAACTTCGGCTTGAGGTTGCACGGTCGATCCCTTTTATTGCGCGTTCACAGATTGGGATTGCGCGATCGCTCTCTTTTATTGCGCGTTCACGGCTCAGGATTGCGCGGTCGGACTATTTTATTGCGCGTTCACAGCTTAGGATTGCGCGGTCGCTCTCTTTTATTGAGCGTTCACGGCTCGGGATTGCGCACACGGCTTGGGATTGTGCGGTCGGACCTATTAAGCGCCCGTTTAGCAACGTATGGACTGCGTCAGCACAATGCGTGTGGTTCAAAGCCCGGTTTTATTCGGCCTTCCTCCTTTACTTGAACTAGGGGAGGTTCGACTAAGAACGCCACGTTCTGTGGAGTCGAACTTGACCTACGTCCAGTAGGCCCGACTTATCGTACGAAAGGTGAAGGCAATCCA
Organism: Virgibacillus dakarensis; assembly: GCF_900155625.1. Taxonomy (NCBI): domain Bacteria; kingdom Bacillati; phylum Bacillota; class Bacilli; order Caryophanales; family Bacillaceae; genus Virgibacillus; species Virgibacillus dakarensis. Next base: position 255,424 of record NZ_LT732553.1, on the reverse strand, counting down.
CTAGCCTACTGGGCGCTGGAGCCGGACGTGACCTTACTAGTATGGACTTCACATGGCTACAAATCTTGTACTTTCTTTACTAATGAAAAAGAGGTGTCTAAATGGATGCATATACATATATCAAAAAAGCAATTTTACACGGCGAATTCCCGCCAAACATGCGACTCACCGAGGAGTATTTGGCAAAAGAATTGCAACTAAGCCGTACACCGATCCGCGAGGCACTGAAACAATTGGAATCAGAGGGACTGACGGTCTCGATGAAAAGAGGAGTTCGCGTCCGTCATTATACGAAAGAGGATATTCAGCAAATATACGATGTCAGGACACTTTTAGAAGGATATGCAGCTGCCCAAGCCTCCATTCACCGCACCGATTTGGATGTACGGGAAATGAAAGCAGCCAATGCATCCTATGAACAGGTCATAAACGATCATTTTAAAACCGGTGAATCGACCATTGAGGATATATTAGAAATCAATCGAAAATTTCATGATTGTGTGATAAAAGCATCCCAAAATCAGCATATTCATTACCACGTATCGAAAGTGGTTGTCTTGCCATTGATCTTCCGTTCTTTTTATTGGTTTAATGAAGAACAAATGAGAAAATCTCTGAAGACCCACAGCACTATTCTAAAAGCCATTCAGGAACAGGACGTGGAACGGGCTCGTGTTGCGATGCATGAGCATATTTATCATGGGAGAGACCAGGTTTTGCATCATATAAAGAATATTGAGGAGGATTATTTGATTTCGGGGAAAACGAAGTGATGGTATTACTGCCGTTTTGAAATATATAGTGATATTTTATTCAAAAAACGCCTAAGGTCCTCCCTCCTAATTGAAGAAACCTTTTCATGCAAAGTAACGGACTTATGCTAAATGTACTTACAACTATCGGAGGTGCTCTCGCATGTGCCGATGATTGCTTCCTGACTAATCTACTTCATAATAAAGACAGTCGCTTTTCGTTAAAAGTTCATAATAAATGGATACGCGATCAATGCCCCAATAACAAGTCCAATCAAACCATAAAACTGCAGGCAGGGGGGGAGTTTGAGCTTGCAGATTGGCTGAATCAACTAAAATCATGCATTGGATGTACAAATAACGATATAAAAGCACCAACTGCCAAACTCCCTATTTTAGATCCCAATAAAGATTTATACGATATTTACCAGAAAGTCATGTACTATGTTCGTCCAGAAAAAATCCAGTAAGTCCGAGTACAAGGGAAGAAAGCCCATTCATGAAAGTCCAGGCGAGAGTCAGACTCTTCTCAAACGCAATGAGGCCAAACCTTATTCCGTTTGACCCCATTGCATTAAAACTAATCTCCCCATTTTCTTGGACTCCACAATGTCCCTTCCAGTTCACCTTCCATTTGATATATCCGTTTTGCTTGTTCCATAATTAACTTTTTTGTCGCTAGAAGCAGCGCCCTTTGATTGTAATCCTCGCTATTATCATACATGCGTTTTAATTCGTTTAACATCCATTCTTCCCGCTCCAATTTCTTGCCTCCTTTACATTCCATCCAGGACTAATTTCAGTTCATTCATCGTATCACGGTTCTCCGTAATATGCGCAATGGCATATGTCAAAATTTCATTGTCATTTCCGGCTTCTTCGCTCATTTTTTCCAATTGCTCTATCATCCATTGTTCTTTGGTTGCCAAACTGCCGTCGTTTTCCATCGTAAGCATTTGCTGATAGCGAATCAATGTGTCCATCTTTTCTTCCTCAGTCATATACAAAAATTGAAAAATGACGAATGGCTTCATATAGGTTAGCCCGGTTTTATATGCCATTGCTTGATACGGCTTAGTCAGTTCATTGATACTAAACCGTTCTGTACCACCTGCTTGATATTCACTTTCTTTAACTCCAACCATTATAATTAACCCGAATTCCTTGCCCGCTAACGCTCTTCCTCTTACTCCATAGGCAAATCCATCTTCTAAAACAATATCTTGCCAATATTTTAAAAGCGGCGGGGAACTGTACCAATAGAATGGAAATTGGAACAAAATTCTATCGTGCTCCACAAGTAACGACTGTTCCTTTTTCACGTTAATATTCCCGTCAGGATAAGTATCTTCTAAATGATGAACGGTTATGTCCGTATTTCCTTTGGCCCAATTTAAGAAGAATTGCTGACTGCTTGATTCCAATAAATCGGGATGTGATACAATCACAAGCGTCTTCATCGTCTGCCTCCTTCATTCGTACCTCTTATCTCTATAGGATACTAATAATCTTGCCATATTCAAAATTATGAGGCCTTGGGGGCAAACCACATTGCAACCTCTATCAAAAATACATGCGAACCCTGATTATAATTAATGTAAAGAGAACCATTGTCGCGGTTTCATCTGATCTGGAAATGGGCTCATGGGGGTAAATAGGATACCACCAAAGATTGTCAGTTTAAAGGAGACCAGAAGTGTACTCATGGCTTACCTCCTTCGCCAGTTGGAAGGAAGATTTCCTTGATTTTTAAATCCTCCATTACTAATCCTGTAATTCATTTAGCAAGAATTTAATCATAACTTGCAATATCTTCCTTCTATCGCCCGTTTTACAATAGAATCGATTAAGTATGTTGGATATAAATGGTTTTATGGAATACAATAACATAATTCAATTAAGCACGATTAGTACAAAATCACTACCTTTCATTCTTACCACCCAATATCTAGTAAATTCTGCACAATCTTATATTACCATTTATTGAAAGAGTATAAAAATTCAGTTGAATAATCGTCGAACCTGCCCTATAATTGATGAAACATCACGATTTTCCTTTTTTTACATACATTGGAAATGTGTGGTACCGATAAAGTCAGTCCCCTAGAACACGACATCGCACAAACCGTTTGAACGATGGTAGGGTCTGAAGCGGATGGATCCAACCAAATCGGTGTCGCCCCTAGTGCAGAATGGATTGCGGTCAAAGCTTTCTCAGCAGTTGGTGGAACCGATGCAGATTTGCTCGCAGCTGGGGAGTGGATTTTGGCACCAAAAGATGCAGATGGCAATCCGCATCCGGAAATGGTACCTGACATTGTAAACAACTCATGGGGTGGTGGCCGTGGACTTGATGAATGGTACCGTCCAATGGTACAGGCATGGCGCGATGCTGGTATTTTCCCAGCATTTGCAGCTGGCAACACGACTGATACAGAACCAGGCGGGCCTGGATCGATTGCAGCCCCATCCAATTATCCGGAGGCTTTTGCAGTTGGTGCTGTTAATAATGAGAATGAACTTGCCGATTTCTCCCTGCAGGGTCCGTCTTCTTATGACGAAATCAAACCGGATGTAGTAGCACCTGGTGTAGGGATACGTTCAGCCATACCCGGAAGTGGATATGGCGGTAAAAGCGGTACCTTCATGGCCACGCCGCTTGTTTCTGGAACAGTGGCTTTATTGCGTCAAGCTGATAGTTCACTTTCCGTAGATGAACTGGAAAATGCATTAATCAATTCGGCCAAGCCACTTACAGACGGGGAATTTTCGGAGTCCCCTAATAATGGTTACGGACATGGCGTTATCAATGCGTTCAGCGCAGTTTCATCCGTGACAACCGGGCTTGGCACGGTAAAAGGACATGTTTTCAAGGATGGCGAGGATACCGAAGAGCCAACCTTTACGCATAAGGCACCAGCATCTGCCTCTGCAGGAATCGCGATACCGTTAAGTATCCAGGTTGAGGATAATATTAGTGTCGATCATGTTACATTGGAGTACCGTTCCGGTGACGGAAGCCAGTGGGAAACAATTGAGGCCGAGCGCACAGGCGGTGATTATAAAAATGGGACATATAAAGTCGAAATTCCGGGTGAAAACGTAGCAGAACCGGCTCTCACATATCGGTAGCGTATCATGGATTACGGCAAAAATGAAGTGATAAGTGAGAATTTTGAAGTCCAAGTTCTCCCGGCTATTCTTAGTGAGGACTTTGAAACGGAAACCGTTGGCTGGGAGTCTTCCGGGGCATACGATACATGGGAATGGGGTGTGCCTACTTCCGGGTCAAAAAAAGCGTTCTCAGGTGAAAAGGTGTATGCAACGAACCCGGCCGGTACGTATCGGAATGACAGTGATATGATCCTTTCGGCACCAGCAATTGAATTGCCGGAGGGACAAGCCCGTCTGCAATTCAAACATTGGTATGAGTTGGAAAGCTATGACTATGGTTCGTATGACTTTGCCCATGTTTATGTTTCCACGGACAAGGAAAACTGGGACAGCCTTGCTGAATTTACGGGATAAAGCAATGGCTGGGAAGATTATGGTGTGGACCTGACACCATATGCTGGCCAAACGATTTATATCGGTTTTCATGTTTCATCGGATGGCAGCAGAATGTTTGATGGCTGGTATATTGATGATTTAGTGGTCAGCAGCGCTGCAAATGACGAGCAAACGAGCATGAACGCTGATGCCGTGAGCACAGCAAAATCCGATAAATCCAGTTCCGCATCCAGTGAAGCGAATCCAAAGGCAAACGTAAATGCTCTGCCTTTAGGTGCCACGGTCAGTGTGCTGGAAACAGGACAATCGGCGCAAACAAATCAGGCAGACGGAAGCTATTCACTGCTGCACCCTGCCGGATCGTACACACTGCAAGCCGACGCATATGGATATTACCCGGAAACAGGCAATGTGGAAATTGCAGAAGACAGTACGATAGAAGCGAATTTCACTCTGCAGCCGATTCCAAAGGGCACAATTACAGGAACTGTCACCAATCAAACAACTGGTGAACCAGTTGCTGGTGCGACATTATTACTCATGGAAGATGCCGCAATCGAGCCGGTGACAACGGATGAAAAACGGACACTATTCCATTACTGCCTATGAAGGCGATTATACGCTACATGTGTCCGTAGCTGACTATTATAGTAAAGATATCGACATCTCCATTACCGGAAATGAAAACACGGAGAATAATATCGAAATAAAACCATTTATCGGATATCTAGCGTGAGTTTCCTACACTCTTCCTCAAAGTGCTGCTATGACAGGCTTTATGGCTATTTTTCTGTATAGACTAAAAAAATATACTCAATCCTCTTTGTTGACAACGGTTTAGAAATAGTGTATAAACTAACTATGGCTACTATTAGAAAACAAAAAGTTGGTAAGAACACATACTGGCAAATCATTGAATCCAAGCGGGTAAATGGGAAGCCTCGTCCAGTCGTTTTAATGCATTTAGGCACAGCTGAAAATTTGCTGTATAAACTAAGAAATGGCCCACTGATTAAAAAGGTTCGATCCCGTTCTCATGGATCGGTTGAATTGTTATGGCAAATGGCAGAAGAACTGGACATCCTTAACATTTTTGAACAACACTTTCCAAGCCAAAAGCGGGCTGAACAAACGGTTGGCAAATCTTTATTACTAGCCGCCATTTATCGAGCCCTGCGACCCGGAAGCAAAAGGAGCTTTCCAGGTTGGGCGAAACAAACGACACTGCCGGATTTGGCAGGGTTTAACCCGGAAAAATTGGACAGCCGCCATTTTTGGGATCAGATGGATATGGTCACCGATGAACAATTGGACGAAGTAGAAAAAGCACTTACGCATCATATGGCGGATCAAGAGCTGTTGTCTTCCAAGTTATTATTTTATGATTTAACCAATTTTGCGACCCACATTGCCTCAACAAATGAAAAATCGGATCTGGCCAAAAGGGGGAGGAATAAACAAAAACGCAATGATTTAAAGCAATTTGGGTTGGCTCAGGTGGTCACAAAGGAGTTCCTCATTCCGGTACTGTCGGATATCTACGAGGGAAATCAGTCAGACAGTAAGCTGTTTATTCCGTTTTTAAACAAACTGCGAAAAAAACTGACCGAATTACAGTTGGCTGTGGAGGAGTTCACGGTCGTCTTTGACAAGGGAAGCAATACAAAAAAGAACTTTGCCGAACTGGATGCCTCTGAAGTTCCTTATGTGGCATCATTGTCTCCGGCATATCATGAGGATTTGGTAAATATCCCTCTCTCGAAGTATCAATCGGTTGACGTTGGAGAAAAAGAAGTAACCTGTTATCGTACGCAAAAAGAAGTGTGGGGCAAGGAACGATCTCTGGTTCTTTATGTTAGTAATCGATTGCGTGAGGGACAGATTCGCGGTCTACATCAAGCGTTGAACAAAAAACAAGGGCAATTACAGGAACTCAAGGATAAATTGACCAATCCACGGGCTCGCAAACGAAAGAAAGAAACACTTGAACGAGATATCGAGCACATTCTAAAAGGAGAACAATGTAATCGTATCTTGAAGGTGACCCTGCATGAAAAAGGAAATGGAAAGTTTGATCTTGACTGGACGATTGATACATCAGCATACGAATGGATAACAGAAGTTTACTTTGGGAAACGCATCATCGCCACCAGTAGACATGAATGGTCGAATGCGGAGATCATAGCAGCGTATCAAGGACAGAACCATGTAGAACAAGTATTCAAGCATTTGAAGAATCCTTTTCACCGTGCCGTGACACCGCAGTTTCACTGGACCGATCAGAAAATTAAAGTACATACCTTTATTTGTCTCGTTGGTCTATTACTTTCCCAGTTATTATGGAAGAAGGCAAAAGAAGCCGGATACCGGATGAACGTGGAGACATTACTGGATCGGTTGGGGGAAGTCCGCTTAGCAGAAATCTATACGGTTCACGGTTTGAAAGAGAAGCCGAAAAAAGAAGAGCAGTTGGAAGAAATGGATCCAGAATTGGAAACGTTATATCATACCCTGGCGAAAAAGGACTTTTAGTTTATACACGCCAGGGTGCTTGTAATCCCTTTTATATCAAGGGATTCAGGCTATTTTTCAGGTTTAAAGTAGGAAACTCACGCTAGGTGAAATCGGCTATGATGACGGAACTGCCGAAAATGCTCATGCCTGGTATCAGGCAGAAAGCGACTGTGCCGTGAAAACGTCGCTGCCAGAAGATAAAAACAGTGCCATGGTAACAGCAGCTAAATTCCGTTTCTGGACAGAAGACTTTCCTGAACCAGGCGGAACCGAATTCCAAGTTGAAATCTGGGATGTCAGTGGTCAAGACGGAGCACCTGGCAAAAAAATCGCCGGTCCGTTTGACGCTACCGTACTCCGCAATGGTGAATGGACTACTGTCGACTTGAGTGATAAAGGAATTATTGTAGACGACGATTTTTACATGGTCTACATTCAGACGAAGCCGCACCCATACTCACCCGCACTCGTAGCGGATGAAAGCAGCGGGCAGCTGACTGGCGGTACCTGGTCCCAGTCCCCTGCTGTCGGATATTTCCATTCGTCTCCATATCCAGTGATGTTGGAATTTACTTTTTAAGGTTTCCGAATTCCGAGATCCTATTTTGTTTAAAATACCTATAGTAAATTAATTATTTTAATCCATTTAATTTTTATTCACTATTTTAAGTAATACAGTGGAGTTTGTTGGAATAAAAATTTCCATATCATCTTTAATCTGTGAAGCCTTACATGTATGAACCAACTCTAAATCGTAATTATCATCCAACATGTATTTTTGGCATACCCTATTTGAATCATCAATAAAGTTCTCCATTTTTATGCTATACAAACGACCTTGGCCACGAAAATTACTTATCAAAATAGCTACTTCATCTTGCTCATTTTTTCCACCACAGCAATATATTCCGTTAATGGAATTATCAACAGCCGTATCTATTCGTAAAGGGAATTGACAAAGATGTTGAAATGCCTCAAAAGCATAAAAGGTTTTCTGAGGTACACCATAGTAATTGAATAAACCACAAAATTTTGCAGAAGGCTGACCATCAAAATAGTTTGATGACTGCACTGAGCTTTCTTGTAGCATCATTAAGACAGATGCTGAAAAAGAAGCACCAACAGTACTTTTAGCTTTTTCAAAAGTGTCTTGACGGATGTATTCACTTCCCTGAAGCCATAATTTTTTAAAATCACTCTCAAAAAAATTCCATTCATTAAGGTGACTTTCTGTTTCGCGAAAGCCGTTTCTAAAAAGCTGATCATGAACGTATTTAGAGTTTATCATAATCTTCTGAGGATCAGATGTATATGTGTGCCATGAAAAGAAATCCAGCGGCAATTTATTTTTTCTACAGTACTCTAAGAAATCTTGGATAAAATCTTTATGTGACATAGTAGCACCAAAACCCCCTACTTTTAATTTGGGGTCAAATTTCTTAATAGCAGTTGATGCTATGTTGTATAGTTCAAAATATTGTTTTGAGGTTCCAGACCACATCGGTGAAATATTACCAGCCCTATTATCCGGCTCGTTCCACACCTCCCAATACTCTATATTATTATAAAAACCATTCGCCCATCCATGATTATAATGACGGATAATACCCAGGCAGATTTGAGCCCATTTTTTAAAATCACGCGGTGGGTGAACATAATATTTCTGTTGCGTATGTTCGATGCTCTCCCCTAATCTATAAATTATTTTAGCGCCTGTATCTATTATTGACCGTAAATATTCATCAGTTCGTGAAAAATCATAACTTTCTGGGTCATTGGGGTCCTTACTGAAATCCGGGAAAATGGTATGTATGTCAACTTCTCTAGGATGTGGCCAATTCGAATCATGCAATCTCACTGAGGGTATCCCTGCTTTTTTAAAGTAATGAGAAACATCAACTGTCGACCCGTAACTCACTGGACCATTATTGACGCCATGCAATCGTTTTATTTTCCCACAAACATTGTCAAAATTTATTTTTAAATCCATAATGTTAACCTCCATATTCCATTAAATAGTTAGTAACTCTAGGATACAATATAGGAAAATATTACTTTTATTCCTCTATTAAATCTTTTAAAATATTTACTAACCTTAAGGGTTTCCAATACAATAAATAGTTAGTGCATCATCCAACCACCATCAACATTTAAAGTTTGACCAGTTATGAAATCACTTTCTTCTGATGCCAAGAAAACAAAGGTACCCACCATATCTTTGGGTATTTGGCGTCGATCAAAGCTTTGGGATTTCCTTAAGAACTCATCATTTTCTTTACGCTTCTTCAAATCCCTTAAATCTTTCAATTCTTTCTCTGTTTGAACCGCACCGGGCGTAATTGCATTTACACTAATTCCATGTTCTCCAACTTCTCTAGCTAATGCCCTGGTTAACCCAATTACACCACCTTTTGAGGAAACATAATGAAGAAATCCCTTTTGACCACTCCAAAAAGTAACTGAGGATACATTAATAATTTTTCCATATCCTTTATTTTTCATATATGGAAAGACACCCTTAGACGTTAAAAAACATGCCTTTAAATTAACAGAGTGTACTCTATCCCATTCCTCAGAAGTTATTTCATACCATTTTTTACGAGGATAAATTCCTGCATTATTAACTAATATATCTACACCTCCCCAATCTTTTATAACTGTAACAAGCATTTCATTAATTTCTTTTTCATACCCAACATCACAACAGAAAGATGTTGCATTACCACCTTTTTCTTTAATCCGCTTAACAACGTCATTTGCATCTTTATCATTGTCTTCATAATAGTTAACAATTACATTGGCGCCCTCGGCGGCATACGCAATACATACTTCTTTTCCAATTCCACTAGATCCACCTGTGATTAGTGCCGTTTTATTTTTAAGTCTCATTTAAAAACTCCTTTTACTAGAAAAGTTAATAACAATGAATTATAAACTTTCTTAATACCCAAAATATAATGGCAACCATTTTTATTAAAAAATATTTTTTACACTTTGGATTTAAGTTGGGTTAACAGATATTGTAGCTTCTACTGTTTGACAGATCCTGCTATTCCCTCTATAAAATAACGTTGCATAAAAATAAAGATTAAAATAACAGGGACCAATGAGATTGTGGCTCCCGCAGCCATTCCAGTCCAATCAGTTGAACGCTGACCCACGAATGTTAACATACCTACCGCCAATGTTCTTAACTCTGGCCTGCTAATTGTTAACACAAGTGGAATTAGAAAAGCACTCCATGTCCAAATAAACTGCATAATTGCAGCAGTTGCGATTACAGGCTTGGCATTAGGTAACATTACGAAAAAGAATGTCTTTAGGAAGCCACACCCGTCAATTATTGCTGCTTCTTCTAATTCTTTAGGTACACGTGAGAAAAAGGCTGCGAATAGAAGTATAAATAAAACATGTGCTCCAGATGATTCTGCAAAAATAACCCCGTACAAAGAATCATTTAAGCCTAATAACTTGACAAGTTGATATAACGGAATAATCGTATAGCCTTTAGGAATAAATTGAAATGCTATTACAACAATAATCACAATCTTCCGACCCGGGAAATTAATTCTTCCCAAAGCATAACCCGTAAGACAACTTAATACTACTACAATAATAACAGTTGCTAACGTAGTAATAATGGAGTTCATAAAGTATACTGAAAAATTAGCCGATTCCCATGCACGAATATAATTTTCCCAGTTAAGCCTTTCAGGAAATGGATTTACACCCGAAGTAATAAATGTTTGATTCGTTTTTAACGAAGAGGATATCATCCAAACAAACGGATATATCCAAATAATGCCTACACTTATCAACATCAGATGCGTCATTAGATAAGATGGTTTTTTTAGTTTCACAAGCTATTCACTCCTTTTAGTGCATTTCCCTTTCTTTTTGCTATCCATCCCAATAAAGCAAAACCTATACTAACGAGGAATACAAATATTCCTAATATTACACCGGCTGCTGAGGCAAAACCAACACGAGATCCTCCAAGTTCGGATGCAAAAGCATAACGATAAATATACAATTCTAAGGTTTCTGTTGAATAAAATGGCCCACCGTCAGTTAATGTTTTTACCAAATCGAATACTTGCATACTGCTAATAATGGCAAGGAAAAAGATAACTGCTGTTATTGGCTTTAAAAGCGGTAGCGTTATGTAACGAAGCGTAGTCCAATATCCAGCCCCATCAATTTTTGCAGCCTCGTATAAATCATTTGGAATTGTTTGCAAACCTGTTAACCAATAGACCATTGTAATGCCTATACTTTTCCATGAACCTACGACAATCAACACAATCATAGCGAGAACAGGATCAACCAACCATGGTACAGGTTGGCTTATTAAATTTACTTTTTCTAACACTTGATTAACTAGTCCATCAATGCCAAAAATATTTTGCATAATTATTCCGACTATTGCGGTTGTAGTTACAACGGGCAAAAAATATATAGTACGATAAAACCCCTTACCCTTTAAGTTAACCTCGTTTAGAACCAAGGCTAATATTAACGATACAGAGGTCGAAATAAACGTAAAACCAATTGTGTATATTAATGTATTAAAAAATGCACCCCAAAATTGCGGATCTTCTAACAACTCTTTATAATTATCAAATCCTATGAAGTCTTCCAGTGGGCCTACTCCTGCCCAATCGAAGAAGGAATATACATAACTCATAATTATCGGGTAAAGAGAAGCACCTAAAAAGTAAAGAATTTGAGGTAAAATGAATATGTACGCCCAAATATAATTACGCTTAAGGTGTGGGTTTAGTTTACTCTTTTTCTTGTAATCTATATTATGCATAATGTTCCTCCTTTTACAAAACATCATCACTTTTTAGGCGACTATGGGATTACTATTTGTCATAATTATCACCCTTCTCCCATTGAAAGGGCCTTTCATTCTAAAGCTTTTAATTTTGCAATTCTAATGATCAACTACCCAATGGGGGGAAGCCTTTATTGTCTTTAAAAGGGGACAATATTTTAACTAAAACATTTTAAATTACTTACTAATAATATTCCCCCCTTTTATTTATATTGTTATTTATTTCTAATTTCTTTTAACTCTTGATAGTCTTCTTCGGTATAAGATTCTCGTGGATCCCAATTCGGAAAAATAAAGTCTTCTTTTGATACTTTGTCTCCAGCTTCCTTAACCAGCTCATTAAAGACTTTATTATATTCATCTGTCATTTGTTCCAGCTCCGAATGCAAATCACTTATCTGTCCAGTGAGATAACCATCAAGAATTGTACCTATATTCTTGTGTGGCGCTTTCCGACTAAAGCTTTCTTTTACATCTATCACATTTGGGTTCAATTTTGCTGCAATAGGTACTACTAAACTTTTATTTTTCATAATCTCTGTTATATCCTTATATTGTGGAAAAGGTAATTCAACAGATTCGATTTTTTCTAGCTCTAGTGCTGGTGCACCATCACCAACTTCGACTATGGAAGAATAAATATTATCTCTTAAATATTCTAAGAAAAGTTTTACCTCTGGCCAATGTTCTGTATATTTGGCAACCTCTATTCCCTCACCAACCCCACCGGCATATAATCTATATGAACGGGCATCTTTCTCTTTAGTTGGAAGAGGAGCTACTCCCCAATTTTCAAATTTTTCTTCATCAACAAACGTTTGTCCCGCCCAGTTACCATCAATAAAGAATGCAGCTTTCCCTGCAGAAAATAGCGCTTGCGCCTTCCTGACATCTATCTCCAAACTTACTGGTGACATAACCTTCTCGTCTAATAGTTCCTTAAACAATTCCATAGATTCAACTATCCCTTTAGTGTCAAAATTATATTGGCCGGTAAAAAAGTTCATTTCACTCTCAGGGGATATTTCGGTAGACATCTGTCTAATAATTTCGCTGTTCAACCACTGTGTTTTACCAGCAACTATTAGTCCATATTTGTCACCATTCGAACTATCGTATATTTTTTTTCCAATCTCAATCATTTCATCCCATGTTTCTGGTGCGCCATCTTTAATCCCTGCACTTTCTAAAACATCTTTGTTGTACCATAGCATTGTAGCACCATGGGTACCTGAGTACATCGGGAATTGATAAACCGATCCGTCAAGCATAATACTTTTTTCAGTTCCAGTGTTAAACGTTCCTTCTACATAATCCTTTCGGACATCTTCAGGAAAAATTTCATCTAAATTATGCAGTTGATCAAGCTTTACAAGTTGCGCAACTGAAAAACCCTGAGGTCTTACAAAAATATCTGGAAGTTTATTATCGGCTATTGCTGCTTGATACTGTGCCTGCATTGATTCTCCGGTAACATTTGTCAATTCAATCTTAATATTTGGATGTTTTTCCTCAAAATCCTTGATCAGTTTTGGAAAATAAGTCTTGCCTGAACCGAGGCGATTCCAGAAAGTCAGTGTTACTACGTCATTACCATTTGATTGGCTAGCTTTATCACTTTTACATCCAGACAATAAAAACCCAACTATCATAAATATACTTATGGTTAAAACCAAGTATTTTTTCATTCCAGTTCCTCCCCCATGCAATGTGCTTACATAAATTACTAGTTTAAGATAAATAGATAAAGTAATTTACAAAGTTGATTTATTTTCCCATTTAAATTCCTCGTTTTGATTTAATTTATATTTATGAATATCAAAACCCCCTTTCAAATTTTTTCGTGATACGGTTCATAATATTGTAATTGTTTTGTAACAACTACTTTTCACTAAACCTCCTTTCCAATAAAAGAGTTTAAAATTATTCTATATTACAAAAACTGTCAACCTAAATATTTATCTAATAGAAAAAATGAGACAACGTTCATTCTTAATAGTAATTGTAGCTGTTATTAACCCAATAACAGTTTAAATAAGGCGTTTTCAATTTCTCCGGTTACTGAATTAAGAATAATTTCAAAAAAAACATTTCAGTAATTACTTCTAATTATTATTTAATAAAGTGAAACCTTATTTTTATTGTTTGAAACCATAATACCATTTATCAAAGGCAATGTAAATATAATTTACAAAAAATTTTTTATTAATTGAAATGGGGAAAAATAATATAATTTATAAAACAACTAATGTGGAGTAACTTGTATATCTGCTATAAATGTCATAGTCTAAATGATAACCACCGTCCAATGGGTGTTTTGCACAAAGGCTATAAGCGTAGGCATAAAATGTTTAACGCACCCATTTTGTTTGTGCCAAGGGTTGGTAAATCCTTACTTACCTTCCTTTCTTATAAAATAAAGGTCTTGACAGCGTTCTCTATTATAGTAGAAAGTCAGTTTTTGGTTTAACTATTGATTCCCCATCCGCACAGCAGGTAGTTCTCTATTTTTGCCAATAGCAGAATCAACTGACTAATATAATCTAATTATATAGGGGCAGAAAAATCCACCCCTATATAACATTATTTCTTCTATCTATAATGGATTTAGTACCACCCAGGATTAAGGTTTTTTACGCCATTTCTGATCTTACTTAATGACCATTGTTCTTAATTAACCTCTAGACAAGAATTTCATAGGCTCTAGCTAGCACATTTTTAGGTTTCAAAAGAATGTAACATACCCTCCATCTGTAAATTATTACTCCCCTTCTCTTTCCTTACTTATGTTCACTAGGTATTTGTAATTTTTTCTAGAGCCATCATTAGCAGTTATAACAAGTTTTAAAATTCCGATGCCTCTAGCATCCTTAATCTTGGAATACCTTATCGAAGTGACCTTAGCTCCTTTACTTACAGTTACATTTATTTTTTTGGGTTTAAATTTGTTGTCATATATTTTAATAGAATTTACTCCAAAACTGATTGATTCTTTATACTTATTTTTATTTTTATATGATATTGATTTAATTGCTGCAGCGTTAGAATCATCCGATAACTTAACCCACACAGGGTTCGAGAATGCAAACCCTGTTCCTGCAATTGGTCCACTACCAGTACTATACTCTTGTGCCTTTTCACTTTGCACTTCTAGACGGTAAAATTCATTATCTTCTACAGGTAAATTTATTGTTTCAATAAATTCATTTATTCTCAGTGATGTCAGATCTTTTTCATACACAACCTCTTTTTTTGTATAATCAGATGTGTCACCCGTAATAGGCAATTTTATTAAGCGGACGTGTGTTATGTTAGAATTAGGGTCATATGCCTGTATGTTAAATTGTGCAACTTTAGACTTCTTTATTTTTAGGGTACTTCCCATCTCAACTCCATCGATACTAAATCTTATCTTAGGGCCATTAGAGCCGTAATATCTACCTGTTTTTAGCATCTCTAAAACTTTCTCTTCTGAAAGGTCCGGCATCCATCCTCTTATAAAGGGATCTCCAACCTTCTCTTTTGTATGGGCATCAGAATTAGCAACACCATAGTATTTTCCATCACCGCGTATATTGATTTCATCCCAAAATCTAAAAGCAGCCTCATTTAAACCGTTATCCAGAGCATGTTTTGAACCATTCCATACTTCAACACCCGTAAATCCTCTCCACTTTTTAGGTTTTTGAAATGTATAAGTTTGATCAAATGGATGTGCAATATAGAAAAGCCCTTCCCTCCTGATCACGTCATCTATGCTATCCTGCCAGGTATACCCTGATTCAGGCCCTTCTATATCATGTTTAGGAACTTCATTCAAACCTAAAGCTAAAGCATGCCCCACTGGTGTTGTTATTTCAGTCCCAGCTAAACTAAGAAACTTCCCATCATAATTTAGTGTAACCTCATCCGCATCCTCTTTTTGAACAAACGTATTATGGTCTGTATTCCACACCCAAGATAACAGCCTATCCTTATATGCACTTGAAGCATTTTCCGCAACAGTATTTACCCCATCACTATGACTCGTATGAGAATGACTATCACCACTATAATATCCCGCACCTGTTACATTGAAGTTGCTTTTCCCTTTTACATTAAATAGTTTCGTATTTACATTTGCCTTTATTAATGATCTGCCACCCTCTAATGCTATTCCTTTCAGGATTAATCCCGTTTTAGAACCAGCCTCAATACTAGGAATTATAATTTTTCTTTTATCCATCAGCCGAACAAAATACGGAGGGAGGATATCAACATTCACATTTTCTAATGTATTATCAGTCAGATTTTTCACAGAAATCTTTATGTCAAATGGAGTATCAATTTTAATATTATTTGGCATCTCTATCTCAACTTCTGCAAAATTTTTCATTATGAAGTTGGTTTCTACTCTTCTTTCATCAGCAATTTCTACAGTCTTACTATCCACAGAGTACTCTTCGTTTACAGGAGTTATTTCATACGTTCCCTTTTTCGTAAATATTTGGTATTTGCCTTTTTTATTAGTCACACCTGTATACATGTGACCAGTTTTACCAATACACTCTACCTTAGTAAACGGCACAGGTTCACCGATTTCATTTGTTACAGTACCTGTAATACTGCCATAATTTTCAGGGTCCTCATGATTACTTATAAACTCCGCCCAAAATTCAGCTACGGTTTGTGGTTCCTCCGCCGGTCCAGGTATATGTGGCATTTGATAGATCACATAATCTTCACTTTGGCCGCTAGGTATAGAGGCCTCAAACCAAGTTCCGATCCATATCCCCTCATTTATAATCATTTTAGGCTGTTGTTCCTCTGGCCAAATAATTCCGTGAGCCGTATTTCCTGTATATGTATTGTTGATTCCACTAAACAAATAATTGTCTGTCCAGCCACTGTTTACTACTTTCGATTGCTGTCCGTAAACCCAATTCTTACCTGGCAGGTAACTTTGCTGTCCACCTGGTTGGTCGACGTCTACAATGTATCCGAAATCACCATTAAAATTTTCACCAGTCTGATTATCAAGTTTAATCTCCATTTTTATAAGAGGTGTCCCTTCAACTATGGAGTAACGTACCGTTGCTTTCATTTTTTCATTATTATCCCAATTCCCACGGGCTACTATGTTTCTTTCATCTAAGCTAATACCCGGCAATTGCAGTTTAGTTAACGGATGAAACCACGACCAATCCATATATTTCCCACTTGCTTCATCCTCAGGCGTACTACCTAAGTCATCACTTAAAACAAATTCTGTAAAATCAATGTTTTCTTGCATATTCAATTTTGAGACAGAATCCATTATGTGACCAGGTGTTAGTGTGCCCCATTTATTGTTACCTGAGGCATTGTTACTCCAATCTACAGGATCCATTCCAGCAGTCCGTACTGTTCCAACTGAAAACTTGATATACGGATTTTCAATATAGTAATAATCATTCTTTGGCCACCAGTCTCTAGATGTTCCTTCATAATTATAACCTGGATCTCCATTTGTAACCCCAGCAATAACTTCCTTAACAGATCCCTCCATTTGAAAGTCAACTTGTGCAATACTTCCTGTAACTAATTCTGATATTTCACGTTCATAATCACTAGTTTCATTGGTTGCATTAAGATTGTATACATCTCCTTTCATAGCATAGAGATTATATCTTCCTCTATCATCAGTAGTTACAACTGCATATTGTTCTCCTGATTGTGTGTTTAATTTTATATCTACACCACTGGAGGGATTTCCATCATCATCAGTTACTGTTCCGGTTATTTTACCTATTGATTGAGGATCAATATTCTTTTTAACAATATTAGCCCAAAATTCAGCCACATTATAAGCTGCATAAGCAGGTCCAGGATTATGGGGAAGTTGATATATAATAAGTTCTTGGGTTTCGTTCACACCTAATGACACATTAAACCACGTACCTGTAATATAACCTTCTGGAATTACAGCAGAGGGTTGCTGATTATCCGGCCAAATAATTGCATGCGCAGTATTTCCTGTATATTTATCCTGTATACCATTGAAAATATAGTTTTTGTTCCAACCAGAGGTGATGTATTCATTCACTTGTCCGCCTCTCCAGCCCCAGCCAGGAACGTAACTTTGCTGTTCAAGTTTTTCTTCTGGATCAATTATATAAGCAAGATTTCCAGAATACGCAGATGTGCCTTCATTGGTCAATTTAACCTTCATTTTTATTAGAGGGGTATTTTCTACTATAGAATAAGTTACCTGTGCTTTTATATTCTCGTTGCCGTCCCATGAGCCATTGGCAACAATATTGTTATTCTGGATCTTTACATTAGGCATATTAAGTTTTTCAGTTGGGTACCACCATGTTTTATCCACGTCCTTGCTAAGTACAAACTCGGTATAATCCAAATTATCATACATATTAAATTTTGGTGCTGCATCCATAATATGCCCGGGGGTTAATGTTCCCCATTTATTATTACCAGTTGCTTCGTTTCCCCAATCATCAGGATCTTGAGTGGATAAGGTCTGCGTACCGATAGTTAGCTTTATCTCTTCGTTTTCAATATAATAATAACCTTCGGAATCCAACCAATCCCTTGAAGCAGGTCCGTAAGAAAGGCCAGGATCTTCTTTTACAAACCCAGCCATTGTATTACTTGCGGCAACTGAATCTTTCGAAGTTAGTAAAATTATTAAAAACATACATAAAATCACTACAAATGTTAGCCACATTTTCAAGGAACTTTTTAACATTATTTTTCTCCTCTCCTTTGTATCCAAGCCAATTTTTTTCGCAACTTCTGAAAAACAAACAGTGCTATTCCTGGATTGTTTGGAAATTAAGGTTTAAAGTTTAAAAGATATTTTATTCCATTGCTATCATTCGCTTACCATACAATACTCCCCAATCGAATCATTCAAATGGTTTGCCTCACAAAATGCGTAGGAAAAATTGTATCAATATCATTAATCATGAATTCGTCTTTACATAATACTGGTCTAAAAGCTGTGGATGGCTTTAGTTGGATTTCTGTTCAATAAAACGGTTTTTATAATTTTTATACTAATAATTACTAATAATTCAGCTATTTGTAATAATTGCCAGGGTTAATTCTTCTGAGGTGTGTCATTTTAATAGTGAGTCAAGTTTAATAAGTGAAACCAACAATTTAATACGGATTTATAATATGAAGTAAATTTACCTTTTCAGATAGGTATTAATCCTATTACTAATTTGACAAGCACACAGGATCTAATCAATTAAACTTACTAAATCTTTTAAGGAATGATATTATAAAGCCTCATTTAAGTGAGTTCAAATTATAACAACAGTTAGTGATTTTAATAGAACACTTCTCTGGATCTAGAACTAAAGGGAGAAAAGATTAATTTACTCCCCAAGACTTTAGCCAAAAGATCGTAGACATAAATATTTTCAATCTTGTTACCCACGACCGATAACAGGTGAAATCATTTTTGCTTCTTCAGGATTCTTAGGACATAAGAAATCAAAATCACATCCTTCATGAGCCTGTAGTACATGTTCTTGCCAAAGACGCCAGTAACCACGCTTATGTTCCCTAGGGGGAAATTTATATTGCGATAATCTTTGCTGCATCTCTTCTTCGGAAATATCAAGGTGTAGAATGCCTTGTTCGACATCCAATACAATCCAATCCCCAGTTTTAACTAATGCTAAAGCACCACCAATCTGTGCCTCAGGAGAAACATGAAGAATTATAGTACCATAGCTCGTTCCACTCATTCTAGCATCACTGATTCGTACCATATCCCTTATACCTTGACGTAATAATTTGCGAGGAATTGGTATTGCACCCCACTCTGGCATGCCAGCACCAATTGGTCCGCAATTACGTAAAATTAAGACTGAATTTTTATCAACTGGCAGTTCATCATCATCGAGTTGAATAATCATTTGTTCATAATCATCAAACACAAATGCTTTACCTCTATGATTTGATAACTCTCTAGAACTAGCGGCCCGCTTAAGTACTGCGCCGTTTGGGGCAAGGTTACCTTTTAAAATACGTATTCCCGATTCTTCCTGGAACGGTTTTTTTAATGTCCCTACTACATCCGATGGTGCGCTTTTCAAATGGGAATAGGTATCAAAAAGGGATTTTCCTAAGGCTGTTAAGCACTTCCCATCTAAACGGGGAAGTAATTCCCGAATAACCAAAGGTAGTCCTCCCGCTTCATAAAAATCATCCATACTATGTTTCCCGCTAGGTTGTACATTTACAAGTAGAGGAATTCCTTCTGAAAGTTCACTATACATTTTCAAATCAATTTTGATTCCCAGCCGTCCTGCTATAGCTGTTAAATGTAAAACAGCATTGGTGGAACCACCAAGGGCAGCCAACAGTTTAAGAGAATTGTCAAAAGATGCTTTTGTCATAAGTTTTGATGGTATAAGTTGTTCGTAAACCATTTCAACAATACGCTTGCCAGTTTTTTCAGCAGCATCTCTACGCGCAGTATGTGAGGCAGGAATCGATGACGTACCGGGAAGCATAATACCTAGTATTTCTGACATACTTTTCATGGTAGAGGCTGTACCCATTACGGGACAACCTCCCTTAGTACAGGATATGCAGGTCTCCAATTCCGACAAGTCAGAGTCGTTTAACAATCCCGCTTTATAGTCATCCATGTACTTCCAAAGATCCGTTCCGTAATTTACTTGTTTACCACGGAAAACACCTGATGCTCTGTGTCCAGCTGCCAATTGCAATGTAGGAATATTACAACTTGCGGTTGCCATTAATTGTGCAGGAGTTGTTTTATCGCATTCTGAAAGCATCACTGCACCATCAATAGGATACGAGCGAATTATTTCTTCCACATCCATAGACATTAAATTTCGGTATGGTAAATCAGATGGTTTCATCATGTCAGCAGCAGTTGTTATGGTATGCATTTCAACTGGGTATCCACCACCTAAAAGCACACCACGTTTTACATGTTCCACTAATTCCTTAAGCGGAGCATTACAAACATTTAAATCATTCCAGGAGTTAAAAATACCGATCACCGGTTTACCTAGAAACGATTCGGGAAAGTGTCCGTTAGATCTCATGTTTGAACGATGTTGAAATCGGGTTTCTACCGTATCATGAAAGAACCATTCATCACTTCTTAAACGTACAGTTTTATCTTTTTCCTTCATAAGCAATCCCTTCCCATTTTCAATTATTTTAATGTTGCTTGGGGATAGTTCTAATAATTAGATTAAATTAAAAATTATACAACATAGAAGCATTAATTAACCAACCTTAGTAGTAAAATATTCCCTATTCAACAATTAATTTTTTCATAATACTATTACCCTTCTACAAAATAATTTACTAAACTTCCAAGTTTTTCGATTTCCAGGGTAACTTTATCTCCAGGTTTTAAATAAGACTGTTCACCATGTGGATACCCTAGTACAACTCCTTCTGGGGTTCCAGTCAATATAACATCACCGGGGTTTAAAGTCATATGTTGAGAGATAAAACTTATAATTTTACTACAAGGAAAAATCATATCAGAGGTATTTGAATTTTGCCGTATATGTCCATTCACTAATGTTTTTAAAGATAAACATTGTGGATTTCCAACTTCGTCTGCCGTAACTAAATAAGGACCTAGTGGAGTAAAATCATCACAACTTTTCCCTAATAACCATTGACTGGTCATAAATTGCAAATCCCTTGCAGATAAATCATTTGCAATACAATATCCAAAAACGAAATCTAAAGCTTCATTCTCGGATACATTCTTTACTTTCTTCCCTATCACTATGCCTAGTTCAACCTCGTAATCTAACTTTTTTGTATTCTTTGGAATAGAAACTTTGCTTTTATGACCAGTTAATGTGTTGTTAAATTTATTAAACAGTATTGGGTATTCTGGATAAGGGGAATTGGTCTCATCAGCATGTTTACGATAATTTAATCCAACACATATAATTTTATTTGGTTCAATTACA
This sequence comes from Virgibacillus dakarensis, assembly GCF_900155625.1. Taxonomy (NCBI): domain Bacteria; kingdom Bacillati; phylum Bacillota; class Bacilli; order Caryophanales; family Bacillaceae; genus Virgibacillus; species Virgibacillus dakarensis. The sequence goes on along the minus strand of NZ_LT732553.1, from coordinate 233,840 downwards.
CAAGGTCCCCAAATCAATTCATCTTTACTATGGATAAACGAGGAATCATCATTTAGATTCAATTTTTTAATATGTTCATCCAAAATTGATATACTTTGTTTCCCCCCCTGTATCACCTCCGTTATCCCTAACGGAATGTTCCGATTATTAGTGGAAGAGAGAGATTTTTCTATATCTATTACTTTATTGTCTAACTCTACTCCCAAAGCAAATTCTTCATTCCTTTTAAAAGTCAGTAACTTCATAGAATATTCCTCCTTGAATTTTTATGTTTACATTCATTAATTAATGGAGTTATCCTTCAAATTGATAAGTTGGTGCCCCTTTAAAATTTGTTTTTATACAAAATATGTTTCCGGCAAGTGGTTCCCTTTCCAACTCATCTTTAGCTAAATCTTGCCGTGCAGTAGTTATATAAAGATCTTTCATTTCTTCACCACCAAAAACACAACTAGTTACATTACTTGTAGGAATGTAAATATTTTGCAAACACCTCCCATATTTGGGATCCCATCTTGAAACCTTTCCCCCACCAAAATGAGCTACCCAGATCATTCCTTCTTCATCAATAGTCATCCCATCGGGCAAACCCTGTCCTTCCGATATAGTAACTGCAACTCTCTTATTACGAATGTCCCCAGAACCCATGTCATAATCAAAAACTAAAATTTGTCTGCTTGGACTATCAATGAAATACATTTTTTTCTTTTTAATATCCCATGCAATTCCATTTGGAATACTTAAATCAGACAATACCTTATCAACTTTAAATATGTTATTCATACAATATAGAGAACCTTTATACTTCTCAGCATTTTTATCCATTGTTCCAGCCCAAAATCTTCCCCCAGGATCACATTTTCCATCATTAAATCTATTATTTGGTTGATTACTTTCTGTGTACTGTAATAACATTAATTCATCATTTTTTGTATTATAAAAGTAAAATCCATCTTCTAATGTTAAAATAAGTCCTCCGGATTTCCTGACAGCGACTGAACTTAAATATTTGTTAAATTTGAAGGTTCTATTTTCCTTGGTTTTAAGTGAATATTGATGTAAATTCTTTTGAAGAATATCAACCCAATATAAACATTTATTATTCGGATCCCAACAAGGACTTTCTGCTAGCGTTGCCTTTGCATCTACTACAACCTTTAATTTATTTTGCATAATCTCTCTCCCAACCTAAAAAACTCAAGAGCCAATGTTATAGTGTAGTTATTTTCGGTAAGTATGCCCTATATGCTTTTCCACCCAATTAAAATTGTCATCAAATGGATAAAAGGGTCTTGATATTTTCTTGTAACTTAGCCTATTTAAATTAGCTGGACTACACCCAGGAGTATCTAAAATGAATATCCTGCTAGATATATTCTCATAATCAGCGCGAAACTGATTAGCGGATTTAACCAAAACCAAATCAGCATCGGAGGGCTCTAGTCCCATTGAACGGTACATACTTGGGTCACCTGAAAATGTTGGCTTCTCTGTAATCAAAAGCGAAATCTTGCCAATTTGAAATACACCACATCTTCCCATGCTAGCAATCGTATTTTTTGCATATCCACCCTTTAGTTGAAATTTACCATCACCAAGTCTAATTACTTTTCCATCTACCTTAATAGAATCACCTTGCTTGGAATTTATAGAATATCCTATATCAAGTTGAATCGTAGCACCAATTCCCGATAATAAAATTTTTTCTACTGCTGGCTTATCAACAATAGTCAATAAACAATTCAACTTTTCATCCATTTTCAGATCCAACAATATCTTTAAAACCACATTACTATCTCCAGTAGACCCTGCCCCAGGACTATCTGCTGAATCAGAAATAATGTATGGAATGTTATCTGTACTATCTAATGCCATATTTGCAATTTCAGAGACACTATGTAATTTCACATTAAATTCATGTCTCTTTTTCCAAACAAGTTGAGCTAGCCGTTGTGATTCACGTTCTGCTTTAAATTTATCATTGCTAACCACGACTACTCCAAACCCCATTTCATTAATGTCCAACCATGGCTGAACTGGGAATAATGAAGTTAAGAGTGAATCCCCGTTTAATTCCCCCTGTTTTGCCTCCGCCCATAGTTCTGCAAATGGTCCATTTGTTGTTTGACTATTTTCGGCTGGAACTATCATGGGTATTTTTGATAAAGACAGTATTGAATGGTTCCCGTTCTCAATTAAAGAAAAAAGATATCTACCCGAACGGTAACCTGTCTCAAAAAAGTCTATATGGGGATATGTCTTAAATCCTATAACCCCATTAACATTGTCAATCATCTTTTTTGTAACATTTGCATGTAAATCCAATGAAATAACTAATGGAATATCTTTACCAATACATTTTCTAATACTTTCTAATAGTTCACCCTCAACATCATCATAGTCCTCCGAAACCATTGCGCCATGTAATGCAATATATACACCGTCATAATCCTTTTCCTGCTTAATTTTTGATAAAAGCAACTCTTTTAATTCTAAAAAGTCTTGCTTTAAAAAAACACCCGATGAGACAGCTGATCCAAATAATGTTGGAATTATTTTTACACCTTTTTCATTTGCTATAGAATAGAAACCAGACAGTTCATTTTCTACCCCTATGTTTAACATTTGTTCACCAATTAGAAAACAATGATTCAAGAAGTTCTGTTTATCACTTCTATTTGGGCTAAATGTGTTGCTTTCTTGAATTAATCCTCCAACTAATACACGCATATTAAACTCCCTTATTCTGCAAATTATTTTTTCGAACAAACATTCTTTACCAAAGAAACACAAGTACTCCTAAATTGTCTGTAGCACTTTTTCTTTTTCAAAGTATCAAGCTAATCAAGTAAATACTACTTATATTCCTTACTCAATTTATGGAAACATTTTTCAACTATTTTCAAGGTACTTTCGATATCTTTTTTTGTATGTTCAGTTGATATATACCATAATCCACTTGGTCTAACGGCTACACCTTCAAGTAACAATAATTCTGCAAGTCTACTAAACATTGACTTATTTCTTTGTTGGAATTGATAATAGCTAGTTACCTCTCTTTCCGAAGTAAACATGGTATGGAAAACTGTCTCCTGTTTATTCACTAATAGTGGGAGTTCAAATCTGCTTGCCAATTTCTCTAATTCTAGTACAAAATGGTCTACCAAGTGTTTCATATAACTGTATATTCTTCCGTTATCATTTGCTAAGTAGTTTATAGAAGCAATTGCAGCCGAAGTACAGAGTGGGTTCCCGTTTAAAGTACCCATATGAACAACTTCATTATTTGATATTAGGTCCATGATATTTTCTTTTCCACCCACCACACTAAGCGGTAATCCACCTGCAACCGCTTTACCAAGCGTCACAAGATCCGGTTTGATATTTAGTTTTTCTTGTGCCCCTCCTAGTCCCAAGCGAAATCCCGTTATAACCTCATCAAAAATTAATATTATTCCAAGTTCACTTGTCATTTCTCTTATTTTTTCCAAATAACCTTGTTTTGGTGATATACAACCGGAATTACACATTACTGGTTCCATGATTACAGCAGCAATTTCTTCTTTATGATCTTTAAGTGTCTTTTCAATTACTTCATAATTGTTCCAAGGCAGAACGATTATATCGTTTAGTGCTTCCTCACATTGACCGTTTGTTGCTGGTTTTACTTTAGGATTAATATAGGAAATAGAATTTTTCTCATCCGTAGATTTTGTTGAAATAGTATCATTCCAACCATGGTAATGTCCGTCAAATCTTATAATTTTCTTTCTTCCCGTATACGCTCTTGCAAGTCTTAAAGCTAACTGAACGGCCTCGGTACCTGTACTGCAATAACTTACTTTTTCTACACATGGAACAAATTCCACTATCCTTTTGGCCAGGTCAATTTCTCCTTGATGTTGGGCACCGAATGTTTGACCAATTTCAGCTTGTTCTTGGATCGCTCTTACTATAGCAGGATGTGAATGCCCTAAGATTTGTGGACCATATGCCATTATATAGTCAATATACTCATTTCCATCTTCATCTACCATTTTTGTCCCCTTCGCTTTTTCAATAAAAATAGGAACCGGTTTTACAGATAGTCTAAGATTACTAGACACCCCTGCTGCCAAATATTGGTTTGACTTTTTCAAAAGCATTTTAGAATTAGAAAAAGATTTCATTACTAAACCCTCCGTTATTATTGGTTGTACCCCAATTGTTGGGATATATTAATTGCTGCTTGTTTTACTAAACAAGAGACCTCCTCTATTTTTTCAGGTTTTAATCGGTGTATTGATCCAGAGATACTAATAGCCGCCTCAACTTCTCCAAACATATCAAAAATTGGTGCTGCTATACACTTCGCGCCAAGGGCAACCTCATTATCATCTATCGCATACCCGTTGTCTTTAACCTTTTTCAATTCTTCAAGTAACTGTTTTTTATCAGTTATAGTATTAGGAGTGATTTTTTTTAATTCCCGTTTCCTAACTAGTTCGTTTAAATCCTCAGTTGGTAAGTGCGCAGCAATCACCTTACCTATTGCCGTAGCATGGAATGGAGAAGTTGAACCAATCACTTCTGTAAATTTCAATTGATGTATGCCTTCTTCAACAGCCACATACACAACATCTCCAAAACTTAAAGTACCAATGTTTACAGACTCTCCAGTTTTACGAACTAAATCCTTCATCTCAGCTTTTGAAACCTTACTTAATTTGTTATTTTCGATAAGATTTTTTGTCAAAGTAAGAGTTTTCATTCCTAAACAATATTTACCTGTTTCTTTTTCTCTTGAAATATACCCTCTATTCTCCAATGTCGAGATAATTCTAAACAATGATGATTTTGGCCTATTTAGGATTTCCGATAATTCAATAAGATTCAGCGGGTTTTTAGATAAAACCTCTAATAAATCAATAGCTTTATCTATTGAGGTTATACTGTATCTTGTTGATTTTTCTTTATTACTTTGTAATTCCATTTCGAACACACCTTTCAAAAGTGAAACCGAATTTTTATTGTATAAAATCAATATACCACCAAAAAAATAATTTGTAAATAAAATAAATTACCTTTATTCAAAACAGTTATATATCTATTCCAAATTTATAAAGTAATAACAGAAGAGAGCAGACTAGAAAACTTTCCCGAACCAGGCGGAACAGAATTCCAGGTTAAAATCTGGGATGCAAGCGGTCAAGACGGAGCCCCCGGCAAAAAAATCGCCGGTCCGTTCGACGCCATCGCACTCCGTAACGGTGAATGGACTACTGTCGACCTGAGTGATAAAGGAATTATTGTACACGGTAAAAGGCTCGGTGACGGACGAAAATATAGAATCAGTCGAAATGAATGGTGCTAAGGCAGAGTTGTTGGGAAATGATACGTACTCCCATCGAATGCTGCTGGATAATGGCGAAAATGTCATTGAGATCACCGCGACAGACAAAGCTGGCAATAAAACAACCAAAAACATTACTGTATTTGCAAAATTTGAAGGACCAGTGATTGAAAAACTTACACCACAAGAAGATCATTATCTGGATACAGGTGAAAGTGTCAAAATCACCATGGTGTAAACGTTAAAATAGAATTAACAGTTTTCCACAAATAAGGTTAAACAGAATTCAGCAAATAAGATTCAACAGTTTACCTTAAATAACACACTTTCTATATACTTAAAGTAGTCTATGGAAAGTGAGGAACAGGAAGTGGAAAAGTTGACAATCTACAACGAAATTCATAGGCTTCGCCGCGAGGGTTTTTCCAACAGTGCGATTGCCAGGAAATTAAAGATTTCAAGGAATAGGGTGATAGATTATGGGAAAATGACACCAGACGAATTTCACTTATTTGCCATCTCTCTACAGAGTAGAGGTAAAAAGCTTGATCCCTTTCGGGAGGAGATTCTTGGATGGCTTAAGGAACATCCTGATTTGTCGGGAGCCCAGGTATTTGATTGGCTGGAGGAAAAACTGGAAGTCAGATCTGTTACCGAGGGAACGGTAAGGAATTTTGTAAATGAGCTGCGTGAAGCGTATCATATTCCAAAAGTGTTTTCTGAAAGGGAGTATAGTACAGTCCCTCAACTCCCGATGGGGCAGCAGATTCAAGTCGATTTTGGGCAAAAAAGGATTCCCACAACAGGTGGAACGTACAAACCGCTTTACTTCATTGGGTTTGTGCTAGCCCACTCAAGATACAAATATGTAGAGTGGCTGGATCGGCCATTTCGGTCAACGGATCTTATCCAAATGCATGAAAATGCCTTCCGATATTTTGGGGGAATGTCCATTGAAATAGTTTATGATCAGGATCGGTTACTGGCTGTCAGTGAGAATGCGGGGGATCTAATCATGACAGCAGAATTTACTAAGTACCAGCAGGCAAGGAGGTTCAAGGTGTATCTTTGTAGAAAATCGGATCCGGAGACCGGAAAAATTGAACAGGTGGTAAAATACGTAAAAAATAATTTTGCGAAAAATCGTATGTATGATAATTTAATAGATTGGCAGGATTCTTGTATGCGATGGCTGAAACGAACCGGAAATTATAAGGTTCATCATAACACAAAAAAGAGGCCCATTGAAGTGTACGCCCTAGAAAAGCAACACCTTCAAGAGGTCTCAGGTATTTATATAGTTGAAGATATCTTCGTTTCCAGTATAACAAGAAATATCCATAAGGACAATGTCATTCGGTTTGATGGCAATCGTTATAGCGTTCCTCTTGGTACATACCGAAAAGGCGCCCCTAATATTGCCTATGTCGAAGCGGATAAAGCGTATTTATATATACGTCTGCAGCAAAATGGCCAAGTGTTAGCTAAACATAAAATTGCAGAAGGAAACGGAGAAGTCATATCAGAACCCTCTCACCGAAAACGCAGTCATACCAAACGGGATCTATTCATTCAACAAGTAGAGGAAATGTTGGATGATCAAGAATCCGCAAAGTGGCTTATTGGGGTGTTAACGGAGCGGTATCCATGTCATTTAATTGATCAACTGAAGGTAGTGCAATCTGTCGTTTTAAAGTATCCCGCTTTCGTTGAAGAGGCTATTGGCGAGATGAAACGTTTACGTCTAACAAGCGCGAACGATTTACGGGATATTGCACTCTCCTTGGAAATCCAAAGCCAAAAGGAGAAAAAGGACACTGGATCCTTAAATGAAAAATATAAAGACCTGGTTGCCCCTGAGCGAAAAGAGGACATCTATTCCAGTGTTCTTCAAGGAGGCGGGAGCAGATGAGTCAACCTTACGACATACTTCAGGACAAATGCCGTGCCTTACGATTAGCCGAGACGGCCAAAGAATTGCCCAATTTCCTCCGGGAAGCAGAGGCAAAGGGGTGGACTTATTATGAGTTCATACATGAAATTTTAAGGCATGAATTGAGTTGCAGGGAGAGAAAGAATACCGAAAAACTGATGAAGTGGGCAGAGTTTCCCGAGGTATTAACATTTGAGAACTTTCGCTTAGAGGAACAAACTGCGATTGGAGAAAAACAACTGAATATATTAAAACAACTGTCATGGGTTGATGGGTGTTTCACTCTGATTATGATGGGACCAACGGGCGTTGGAAAGACCTTTCTATCAACAGCCCTAGGAATTCACGCCATTGAGCATGGTTATCAGGTATCTTTCATATCGATGGATCGTTTAATCTATGTTCTAAAATCAAAAGAGTACATCGGTAAGTCCAGGACAAGATATAAGCGCATCACCAAATCGGATCTAATCATCATAGATGATGTCATGTATATGGCATATGAGCCACAGGATGCCCATCTGTTCTTTCAGTTCATTTATGAAATGTATGATAAGGCAGCGTTTATCCTTACATCAAATAAAGGACCCGGGGAATGGGGGAAATTTCTTGGAGACCCGACCCTTACGACAGCAATCTTGGACCGCCTTCTTCATCGGAGTGAAATTTTGACTTTTAGTGAAAAGCAAAATAGTATCCGAATGAAATATAGAAAAACGTTATTTGATGATCAGAAGGCTGAATCTTAGAAAAGGTGGATATATAAAATGAGTATTTTAAACGCAGAAGAAGCGATTCGCTTTTTTAAATCTTATGGATTTAGGGTGGATGAAGGGTCAGTAAAGGAATGGGTCAAGGAAAACAATAAGCAGGCAAATACGACCTGTAAAAATCGTCCAATCGAAGAACAAGACTTATATAGATATAATGACTGGTGTTATGTAAAAGGAACAGCATATGAAGAAGGTATCGATGATAAAACGAAAATCAGCAGATTACTAGAAGAAGTTTCCCTGCTTAAAAAAGAAGTTGAGTATTTAAGGGACGAAAAACATAATCTGGAAAATCTCCTTGGAATGAACGACTGGATTTTTGAGTAAAAACAAAACCTACGAAATGCATTATCAAAAATAGAGAAACAAACGAAAGAATGAGGAAATACTGAAACCTTGAAAACAAAATAAAAACATCTACAGGGATATATTCCAAGATTACCAACACATCTTGGAATAGGCTCCCTACACCATGTACAGCGGTGTACATTACGTAAAATTCTTATTGTAACCCATATTCGGCACCTGAAAGATAAACTTTCTCCTATTTTTCAGGTGCATTTTTTAAAATTAATATCTCTATTTTGTTAATTCCTTAATAGTAGACTTTCTTCTTTGTTTTTCCTTTATATTCGACATTTCATTTTCGCAATCCCCCATATCTCACTTAAACTACTGTATTTTCTGCTTGTTTCGACACGTATATTGTCATATCATAACCCGCAAGTTCAAGGATTCGTTTACATTCTTCATTGATGTTATCTGGAAGAAAGCGAAGTGTCTCTCCATTTTGCTGGATATATATGATTTTTATTTTTTTGAGCTCTTTCAATAACACTTGACCTGTCGGATTAAATAACTTTCTATTTCCAGCTAAATTTAGAGGCTTCTCCTCCTGTTTCATTTTTTCTCGAACACGATTTTCAAGAATGCCATATACGAGAAGCGCCATCACAAAAACAATTCCTAATGCTGCCACGCGGCTAGGTTTTTTTAGGAAAAACCCATCTATCATTTGAGGACTTTTTAAAACACGAAAACGCGTTTCCGCAGCTTCTTGCCCTTTATAGGTTTGAAGGATCTCTAAGTCTGTCATCTCTTGACGATCACATTTGTCCGTGATAAGGATGAACGTACTTAATTTACGTTTCTTTTCCTCAACTGCCTCCTCTATTTCCTCCAGACATTGGAGATGAGGACGATATACCGTGATGACGTTGGGAACCTCATTCTTTTTTGGACGTCCCCGTTTCTTTCGTTTTTCCGTTTGTTCTTCCGGTTCCATCTTAAATGAATACTGGAAATAATGACTTGCATTTTCTTTTTCAAACTTCTCCAAAGCTTCCTTGGCATCTGATTCACAATGATACACGGTACTTTCAAATGTATCTATTGCCTTTTCGAGTTTTATACGTTCCTTTCCCAGTTTACGCAGGAAAGTTTTTTCCTTTTGTTCATTGAGCTTGTCCGAATAGACGACAACAAAGCGATACATAAAACCATCCAGTTTTTCTGTAAATGACTGGAGTTTATAGGAAGCAGCTTTCTTTTGTGGCTTTATCTGACCGATTTCTTCCCATCTATCTTTTTTCCATGCTTTTTCTTTTAATTCAGAACTCAAGCTGAATGTTTCGGGAAGCCGGGAAATGAAGTGGAGATTCCCCCGTATTTCTCGTAGGTTATCTAGGGTTATCAGGGCGGAATCTGCCTGATAAATCAGTTGCCCCCATTCTTCCTCCGACAGTAAGTTACGAAGCTTTTGAATGAATGTAAAATTCCACGTTTTATCATCCGTATTTCCGTTTTCAACCGTAGCTAAGATTGGAATACGTTCTGGTGTGACACTCATACCGAGTACAATTTGTTTTAAATCCGGCCGATGTTGTTTACTGAATCCATGCGTGATTTCCAAATCCTCCGCTGCTTCTTCTGACTTCGGTACTTTTTCCTTTGTGTTGTATTCGCCGTACAAAGAGTAGGAAGTCGTATCATTATGCAGCCTCCCAAGAGGCAGGCCTAGTTGATGGCAAGCTGAAATGGCCAACGTTGAATATACCTTCCACGGGTTGACTTCATACAAGGCATCCAGTGCACGACCAAGTGCGTATTCATTTATATGTGAAGCTTCTACATCAGAACCAAACAACATCTCCACATCTTGTTCTTCAAAATATTGCTCAACATGATACAGCGGTTCTCGATCCGAAAGAATATTAATAACCAGTGCTTTTAAGCGAGCACCAGGTGATAGTTTGCAGCGACTTTCATCCCATTCGATTTGTTCGTTAAGAAGGTCCTCAAAACCTATCTCATCGCAAATCGCAGAAATCAACTGGGATGGTCCTGTAGAGAGCATCATAACCCGATCTTTTGGCTTCATCCTATTTCCCTCCCTTTTTCTTCTTTCCTATACGTTTCGAGAAAGACGGGAAAAAACCTTTAAAAAATACATTATCTTTATTTATTCACCTGCCGAATGTGGGTTGTAAAAAAACTGGCTAATTAATGAAAAAATAATATGTATGAATATAAGGGGGCTATATAGATGTGGAGATTTACAGCTAAAGAAGCAACGGAATTCTTTCGTTCATCCGGTGCTGATTGTGATGAGAAGTTAGTTCAAGAATGGATGAATGATACAAATAGAATGCACATAGACTATGGCGTTCGCAAGGATGATTTTATTCACTTTGACATATGGAAGAGACAAAAAGGAACTGCACATGAAGATGGAATTAGCGACAGGATAAAAATTGCAAGGTTATGCGTAGAAATCAATGGGTTAAAAAAGGAAATCTCAGTGTTAACAAAGGAAAGGAATGATCTAAAGGATAAACTAGAAGTTATGACTTCTTAATATAATCCATTTAATACATTTTTAAAGGAGCCATTTCTGCAAAATCCTCCTTATTAGAGAATAAGATCAGCAGTCAAACTGTTGAATCTTAATTGATGTAAACTGTTGAAAATTATTTTTCAAAAACTGTTGTTTTCTACTTGACGGTTACAGTCACCAGTAATGATTGTTCATCTCCGTTTTTGATTAAAAATTGTAAACACAGAATCCCGCTATCCTTTCCATCCCTCCCATGTAGATAATCTTTTTTATAAAACGGTGTTTGTTTGCAATTAGATTCCTTTTGCCCATGGCTTTTAATCTATTTATTGTAGCTCTCCCTATTTCTATTATCGAAAGCCAATGTTAAAAAGTAGCATGTTATGTAAAAAATATGGCTTGTTAAAAAAATGTTCACAAATTATAATATGCGCACCGTTTTTATGGTACGTACTAAAGAGCCCAACACAAATCACTCGTAAAAAATTCAGGATATGTTCAGTTCATTCTGCTAACAGGCTGTCCACCAGTAAAAGGACAAATGGGTCAACCCCACCAAGCCAAATTAACCAGCCCGTCTCATCCTACTCAAGTCATACAGCAGTTCCAATTTCCCCCATTCCATTTTCAATTTTCGTTTTGCTGTTTTCGCCCAACTATATACGGCCGCAATCGAAACATCCTCCAGCTCCGCAATTTCCTGATTCGAAAGTACTATCACAATAGAATACTTCACCCATTTCCACTGATTGACGGTCAACAACGCCTGTACTCCTTGCCATAGTTCTATTTCATGACATTCCAATCCCGGCTCCTCATGAATCGGTATCATTACGTTACAACGCCGATTTCTACTTTCCTGTTTCTTTATTTCTTCCCGGTAAAACATTTCATCGTAGCGTCTTTGACATTCCCGCTTCCGCAGCAAATCGATTAAACGGTTGTGAACTGTATTGTGAAGATGAGTGGACAGTTGCGCTTTTTCCGGTTGTTATGTCTGACACGCTTCCCATATAGACGTGGATGTAGGTAAAAATTTTCGTCCCATATAAATACAGAGAACAAATCAGTTCAGTGAACCCGCCCCCTGTTCTACATTTCCCCACTACATTTTTCATTTTTCCAATTAATTCTACCTTTTTCCCCACAAGATGTCCAATTGTTGTTATAATGGGAGATAATACCTAATTTTTTCATCGACGGGGAGGTAAAACGATGGAACATTTTGTTACATGCAATGTTGAATATGACAAAAAAGTGAGCTTTGCGCTTCAGCAAAATCATGTTCCGGTTATCAAATATCTATCCATAAAAAATGTAAGCACTGAGAAGTTAGTTAATCTCACTATTGAAATTACATCAAACCCTAGTTTTTCTGAACAAAAAACGATCAACCTTGAAGAATTACGTCCTGAAGAAGTAGTTGAACTTCGTCCGGATATTGTTTTATCGGCAAATTATCTTGGCAATTTGGATGAAAGCATTACCGGGCACCTTGGAATAAAAATCTCATCAGTAGACAAACAGCTGTATCATGAACATCTTCCTATTGATGTTCTGTCCTTCGATTCATGGCCAGGATCAACAGTTTTGCCTGAAATCATATCAAGCTTTATTACACCAAACCGGCCTTTCATTATGGAAATCGTGAAACAAGCTTCTGAGATCATGCAAAAAAACACCGGCTCAAACGCGATGGATGGTTATCAAAGCGGGGATCCCAACCGTGTTGTTTCACAGCTTTCAGCTATTTTTTCCGCTATACTGTCTCACAACATTGCATATGCCAATCCACCGGCAAGTTTTGAAACAGAAGGACAAAAAATCCGTTTTCCTGATCTCATCAAAACGCAAGGTCTTGGTACATGCCTGGATTTATCATTATTATATGCTGCATGTGCAGAAGCAGTGGGTATCCATCCCATAATCGTCTTTTTCAGCAATCATGCATTTCCTGCATTTTGGTTAAAAGAGTATGCTGCTCCTGAAAGTTACCAGGATGATAAAAGTATACTGACTAAAAGTATTGCAAAAGGTATCAATGACATCATTTTGGTAGAATCTACGCTGCTGACTGATCAAAATGCGTCATTTAACGGGGCGGTTCATGCTGCGGAAAGGACGCTGACCAAGCCTGATTACTTTGACTTCTTTATCGATATTTTCAGAAGCCGTATCGGACAAATCAAGCCTATCTCTATCAAAATAGAAAGTGGTGCAAAAATCCAGGCCGCTCCACTTCCGGATGAACATGTCAAAATCAATCAAAACTTTGCCTTTGAGAAAGTCGAAATCATTCCTGAAAACGATACTGAGCAAAAACAACCGCAAAAAAACAAATTAATCTACTGGCAAAATAAATTGATTGACATGAGCCTGAGAAACAATCTATTAAACTATCGGATATACACGCAGGGTATTCCCGTTATATCCTCCAGCATTGATCAAATAGAAGACACATTAGCAATGGGAAAGAAAATATTTATATATTCCCTGCCAAATGAGCTTCGGAATCAAGTCAGAGATTTTAGAGACCAAAAAGTACTTCTCGATTCACAAATCCTGGCAGAAGATATGAAAAATGACCGGCTTCGTTCTACCCTGACAAGTGCAGGATTGGAAAAAGAACTTGTAAAACTGTACCGCAAAGCCAAAAACACGTTGGAAGAAACGGGAGCAAATTCATTATTCATAGCTCTCGGATTCTTGAAGTGGTTTGAACCAAAGTCTTACACCAAAGAGCGTTTTGCACCTATTTTACTTTTTCCTGTGGATTTGGTCAGAATGTCTGCTCAAAAAGGATACTACATACGTTCTCGGGATGAAGACGTGCAAATCAACATTTCATTGATCGAATATTTAAAGGAAAAGTTTGGAATCGATGCATCAAGGCTATATGACATACCGAAAGATGACCATGGCATTGATGTCAGGAAAGTACTGACAACGATGCGCCGGATGATCATGCAGATGAAAAACTGGGATGTACAGGAAGTCGCCAGCATTGGCGTATTTTCTTTTTCCAGGTTCGTGATGTGGAATGATCTTGTGAATCACGCCGAAGAGCTGAAGGAAAACAAGGTTGTAAAAAGCCTGATGAATGGAAGCTATGTTGGTGATCAGGATGATGCAAAGATGGAACCAATAACCGCTAAAAAGGATGAGGAGACGCAGGTGTACGCACCACTCAGTTCAGATAGCACGCAAACAGAAGCAATATTGGCAACCAGCGGGGACAACAGTTTTGTTTTACATGGTCCACCTGGATCAGGGAAGTCACAAACCATTACAAATATGATATCCCATGCGCTGGCAAAGGGAAAAACAGTCCTCTTCGTAGCGGAAAAGATGGCTGCATTAAGTGTCGTGCAAAAGAGACTAGCTGATATTGGCCTGGCAGATTTTTGTCTGGAAATTTATTCAAACAAAGGTCAGAAAAACGATATTCTTCATCAATTGAATAGAGCTTTTGAAATCCAGCATAAAACGGCAGGTACGGACTGGAATGAAAAGTTTGAAGAAATTAAGCTGCTCAAGAAAGATTTAAACCAGTATGTGCAAAATTTGCATAGACCAACAAATATCGGAAAAAGCATATACGAAATGATTGAGACATATGCAGGTATCGCAACACCACGTTATCTGATAAATCTGGATAGATCACAGATAATAAACATGGACGAGCTCACTTTAAAACGTTCAAAGCAATTCATTGAAAATGTAGCTGTTGCAGCAAAGGTATGTGGAGATGTTTCTGACAATCCCTGGATTGGAATCAGCCAGACAAATTATGCTTTAAGACTTCAGGATCTTGTTCAGGAACAACTAGCCGCCATTGCGTCAACTGCTCCCAAACTGCACTTACTGGAAAATACGCTGGAATCTTTTGGATTCATGGATCAAATTAAAAATCACGATTGGTATGTTCTTCTATCCAAGCTGGCTGCTTATCTCCAAGATATACCAAAAGCCGATTTGCGCTTGCTAAACGAGACGGAATTTGAACGGCTACTATCTGAAATGAGGGATACCATCAAACTTGGGAAACAAAACGACCAGGATCTGGCAAAGTTGGAAGAGCGTTTTGACAATAAGATTCTAGAAATGAATGCCGATACGCTAATGAAAGAATTAAGACTCGCCGAAAACAGCTGGATTCTCAAGAAAAAACTTGGGCAAAGCAAAATAACGAAAGAACTGAAGCAATATCTAAAAGCGAAAGAGAAAATTGACGCAGATCAATTGGAAAACATTATTACTACTGTTCAAGCGGTGCAGGAAAATCAAAAGGAATTAGCCCGACACGAGCAGCAAATGATACAATATTTTCCTGATTCCTGGTCCGCCCATGATTGGGATATAATCGAGAAAGATTTGGACTGGATGAACGCATTCCGATCAATCATTTTAACGTATAACCAAACACCTGCCTTTTTACATGATATTGCACAGCAGGTACAGCAACAGAAAAATAAGCTTCAGTCAGCTGAGATACAGCAGCAATTCACTGCATATACGGCCGATTTTGACGAGGTAATGAGCCACTGGCAAGAAATAGAAAACCAGTTAGGATTTAAACATATTCATGAACCAACTCATCCCGATTGGGCAGACTATATGCAACAAAAAGCAACAGCCCTTATCCAGGCTTTGCCGCTGCTTAAAGACAATTGTAAACTGGCTGCCGTTTTACAAGAGGCGGATAATTTCGGCTTACAGGCTGTCACTGCATCCTATCTGTCAGGCGATTTAAAGGACCATGAATTGCTTCCTGCTTTCTTATATGGGTTTTATCGTATCCGTATTGATGAAGAGATATCAAACAATGAATTCTTATCTCAATTTACAAGAGCAAGTTTTGAAAATGAAATTGACCATTTCTACAAACTGGACGATGAACTAAATGAGCTGACTAAACTAGAAGTGTATGTCACTTTAATGAATCGTGTTCCAAATCTGATGAACAACTTGATCCAGCATTCGGAACCAGGCATTTTACTAAAGGCAATTAAAAGTAAAGGTAGAGGCATTGCCATCCGAACTTTGTTTGAGCGAATTCAAAATCTCTTGTTAAAAATCAAACCTTGTATGCTGATGAGTCCTTTATCTGTCGCGCAATACCTTGATCCCTCTTTCCCGAAATTTGATTTGGTCATTTTTGATGAGGCTTCCCAGCTACCGACCAGTGAAGCAATTGGAGCAATGGGCAGAGGAAAAAATGTCGTTGTTGTAGGGGATCCGAAACAGTTGCCTCCTACCAGTTTCTTCAATGCACAACAGACAATGGAAGAGGATTTTGATTTACAGGACTTAGAGAGTGTCTTAGATGATTGCCTAGCGATACGTATGCCACAAAAACATCTTAGATGGCACTATCGCAGTGAACATGAAAGCCTGATTTCTTTTTCCAATAATCATTTCTATGAAAATAAATTAATCACTTTTCCATCAAGTGATGATATTCATTCCAGGGTGTCCTTTAGAAATGTTGGCGGAGTTTATGACCGGGGAAAATCAAAGCATAATAAAGTCGAAGCAGAGGCAGTTGTCAATGAAATTTTTACGCGTTTGAAGGATCCGGAAAGACAGCATGAAAGTATTGGTGTAGTTACATTCAGCCAGATTCAGCAGACGCTTATCGAGGACATGATTGACAACAGATTAAAACAGGATGAATCCCTTGAAAAATATTTCACAGATGAGGTTCCGGAACCAGTATTTGTCAAGAACCTGGAGAACGTTCAAGGGGATGAACGCGATACAATCCTGTTCTCTATTGGATATGGCCCAGATCAGAACGGAAATGTAACATTGAATTTCGGACCATTAAACCGTGATGGGGGTTGGCGCCGCTTAAATGTCGCTATTTCTCGTGCTAAAAGGGAAATGATCATTTTCGCTTCGATGGAACCTGACAAGATTAATTTATCTAGATCGAATGCACAGGGGATACACGCCTTAAGAGCATTTATGGAATTTGCCAAAAAGGGTAATGAACCTTTGCTGCTTGATCATCGAAATAACCATAGGAACAGGGATTCAGCAGTAATTATCCCCAAAATACAAAAAGCACTTGAAAATGAAGGATATCAAGTAGAGAGGAAAGTAGGCAGCAGTGATTTCAAGGTTGATCTGGCTGTAGTTGACAAAAACAATGATGGCATGTACCTTGCTGCCATACAAATTGACGGCTATCGCTATGCTGACCGTATCACGCCGCGCGACCGTAATAAGCTGAGTGATTTCATGCTCCACAAACTTGGCTGGCATACACTACATGTCTGGTCTATTGATTGGTGGTATGATGAAGCGAAACAAATTACCAGCATTATTTCCAAGGTAAAGGAATTGGAGCAGCAGCCACATGCAAAGCCGCGCTCAGTGGCAGCAATGCAGCAGCAAACAATCCAGGAAAAAATCAGTACACTCATCATCGAGGATCATCAGGAAAATACAGATGAATGTATATTTGAACCTGCCATACTGGATAGCGTTAGTTTGCCAAATGAATTTTTTTATACGTATGAAGGAATGCCGACGATCCAGGAGCAAATCAGCCAGGTGATTGCCCAGGAAGCCCCAGTTAGCTTTTCAAGCCTAACAAGGTCTATCATCAATGCTTGGGGATTTACAAGAAGCGGCGCAAAACTGGAAGCGGTTATCCAGAACGTCTTAAACAGTTTAAAGATTTATGAAACGAAGGAAGAAAAAGGACAGTTTCTTTGGAAAGACAAAGAACAAAACGAGACATATCGTCAGTTTAGGGTTAAGGGAAACTATCGGAGGACATTAGAGGATATAAGCAAGTTTGAGCTTGCCAATGGTGTGCAGCAAATCATGAGGACAGCACTCCGATTACCAAAGGCCGACTTAGTTCGTGAGATAGCTAAACAACTTGGATTCAATCGAACAACCAGGAAAACTGAAAAGATTTTGCAGGAAGCGATTGATTTGCAGATGGAAAGAGGGGTTGTTGCTGAGGATGGAGAAGGGAATGTTGTTTTGATGAAGTGATTTGGTTTGTGGAGTGTGTGCTTGTAGGATTGATATAGTGTATCTAGGTAGTGATTCATTACAACTTTTACAAAGCAAACAGCCGTAGAACCAGGGGTGAATTTGGTTCGCGGCTGCTTTTTGTGATTTTGTTGCAGAAGATAGTTGAGTATTATATCAAATTTATATAAAACTGAGTGTTTCAATATTTGTATACTTTATGGGGGAATGTACTGGTACCACCATCAAAATTCCATGCTTCCCCCTTGAAACAATGTCCCAATTATTAATAAGAAATCTTTTTCTCATATTTTTCAATCCGATTACGGCTAATGTAGACTCCGTTTAATGGCACACAGAACCATTGAATACAACAAAACCTTCATTAATTATGTACGTTTTAAATAGATAGAGCATGGAAGCAATTGCAATCGTGCATTAGTGTAAGGAATTGTTTCCTTTATCAATAGGACGTTGTAAACCGTTACCCTTATCCGTTAACCGCAGTATTTGTCTTAAGTGTATTGATCTTACCGTAAATTCACAGGCTTTCTTTCTACCCAAAATCGTCAACCCCCATCCCCAAGCGCTATATCAATCGTAAAAGCATACCTTTCATAAACCGGATCCGTCTTCGTTTCTTCATCCTCCAAAATCAAATAATACGTTCCCCGCTTATCGTACGCCTTTGCCCGGAAGACAAATTTTTCCCTTGATGTCCGTTCAGTTGCCTGGGATGACGTAGTCTCGGCAATAATGATATTTTCGTTTGATATACGATTACCTGCTTCATCGACAAAGTATAGTTTCAATCTGCGTGGCAGCATTTTCTCCGCTACTTTATCCATTTGGAAAAACTCCAAATACGTCACGGTATTCGTGATTTTCCTTGTAGGAGTAGTCAGCTTCACGTCCACTTTTGACACCGCGTTGGCTGATGATTTGCTCCGATCGTTTTTAAACGTAATCAAGGGAACGACAATCTCTTGCAGCATCGCACCACCATGCACATAATTGGCGCCTGACCCCTGAATGGAAAACCGGTTAATGCCTTTGGGAACCGTGACAAATAATGGCTTGTCCTGCTGCAAAGATAAGTCCATGGAGTAGGTTAACGTTCCTTCTACCGGTTCTTGTTGCTTGGAAATGGAAAATCTCCGGCTGGTTATAATCGTATTCTCTGGTTTATCCGGCAGTTTTTGGCTTTTTTCCAGACGATCCCGTTGATAAATAAAACCGTGATCAGCCGTTATAAGGATATTCGATGCACTGACCGTATTCACCAATCGATTAACAAGGGCAAGAATGTCATCAATCGCTTCCTCTGCTGCCTGAAAAACCTCCATTTCAGTATCGGAGTTATCACCGCGTGCATCAATCACATTGTGATAAACATAAATCACTTTTTTTCCGTAGAGCGTTTGACGTAAATCGTTCCGGTTCATGCTGACGATATCCTGATATTGAATCGCCAGTGCATCAGGTGTTATGTTCTGAAGGATCTGATTCCGATTCGCTGTACCCGCCGCATGTACTCCATCAAGTATTACTTTACCATCGTCCGTATAGGAGACTTGCTTATGCGGTAACAATGCAGCCATGCCCAATGCTGTGTAGGAAGGCAGGACACTTTGCATCGCTGTTAGCTTTGCTGTCGCACGCCTACCGTTATTCAAAGCGTCCGTCAATTCATTGGCAACCTCGTACCTTAACGCATCGGAAATAATCACAAAAATCCGCTCATCATTTGCCAGATAACCTTGTACGGAATGGTGATAAAAATCATTTTGCTGTGGGATACCTGGGATCGGCCATGTTTGATCAGTCGCACGTTCTTTACTGCCTGCCCACTTCATTGCTAATTCAGCGATAAAATGGTTCCCATAGATATTTTCCACTTTTTCACGCAATGGATAAAGTCGTTCCTTTTCCACTACTTGGTCATAAGCAACATAAAATTTTCGGTAAGCAGTGTCGATCCGGTAATAATCGTTCACATACGCTTGAAACATCTGACTGGACGATTGCTCCGGAATGAAGTGATCCAGTTTTTCCATATGCTTTTGCAATTGAACAGCTTGATATAAAGCCTCGTATTCATTCCGATATTCCGGATACCAATGAAGTCTGCGTCTTGTTGCGATCATCTCCAAATAGTGGTCGTAATGCTTCAGGTTATCCATTAACTGTTTAACCAAATAATCAATCACTTTTTCGTCAAATAGGGGGAATGCGTCCATCTCCACCATATGATGAACATCCCACTTTTCCGTATAAGACGCTGCCTGTGCGTTGTATGCTACGCTTTTCGCCAATTGATTAAAAACTTCGCGCTCGTCCTGGTGGTTCATCCATTGATCCATGAAAACAATGACGTTGGTTGGCCGGTTGCTTACGTATGGCTCCCAGCTATCCGGCAAATCCATCGCATTGCTTTGCTGCACAAGATAGGTAAGCACCAAAAACGTTAGTAACGATTGTAATGATTTCTCAGGTAATGTGTATCCATAATACCTCTCCACCAGCAGCCAAAAGGTTGTTTCGTCACCATACTTCTGGATATTATCCCATACTGTATGGTCGCCTTCTTTTTCTTTGCGCATTAAGTTCCTGATAATATCATCGATCGTATTAGTCGCGCTCTTGCATAGGGCGGCCAACACGGTAATATCAATTGCTTCTTCCGTATATGCGGTTACAGGATATTTGTAGAATACTTGTAAGCGGGATTTATTGTTAAAGAAGGCCTTATATTTCCGGAATATTTCTTTCAAACCATTATCGGTTATCCCCAATTCGCGCATAATGACCGTCAGTTTATCGGTCGCAAATTCCTGACCTACCTTGTACAAATCGTAAAGCCAGTCTTCGTGCGGACTTGGCTTCGGTCGATTGAAATAAAGCAAAAAATGGGAGGAGGGATCATTTTTCTCCAATTCATATTTGGTCGCGAATAAATTACGATCGGATACCTTCCAAACGCGCACATGATCGAGATGAATGTCATCAATGTCGCTAACGAATTCACCCTCTTCATCGTACCAAAACACGATATGCCGCTTTCGTCCATTGGTCAATTCTTTTTGGAAACAATCTTGTAATAGACGGTGTACTTCTTTTAGATTCATCTTGTCCCCTCCCTTATGTATGCAGGAAAGGAATTGCAATTGATACGCCAATCCCTTCCGCGCATTTCCTTATATTTTTGTAAGTAGATTCCCTTTGATCGGCTTTTTACCTTCACCTTGTGGAATCTCGATGTTTTGGAACTTAGCATAGTTTCCTTTTACACCATCATCCAAATCCAACTCTAATTTCTGGTTGGCAACATGTGCAATCAGCTGATCGTAATTCTGACACTCTAATACTTGTTTTTGCAATTTCTCTTTTTGCTTTTTCACCTTTGTCTGTTCTTGCTTGGATATGTCCGATTCGAGCATCATATCCAGCCGATCCATTTCTTCTTCGTATTTCCGCTGCTGAGCATGCAAATAGCCTGTTCGTACTCGTGCAACCAGCCCCGGCTGATAGCGATGCATGTATACGAGTGCTTTGAATCCATCCTGTTTTCCACTATCAAACAACCAGTAAATTGGGCGTTTTTGATAAGTCTGCACATGGTCTTTATAAAATTCCTTCAAGAAGTACCGGCGAATCCGCTGTCTGGATGTTTCGTTGGCTTTTCTAGTTAGCGTATCGGCAATGAAATCGAGATTTTCTTCCAAATTGTCTTGTCCATATATTGTTTTCATAATCGTTATAAGACGGGTAACAATATCATCTTCAAAGTAAACATCATCTGCAATCGGAATGACATTATCGGCATCTGGTTGAAAAGATTGATACTTGTCTAGATCAAAATCGCCACCTGCAAATGCTAATCCTTCCTTGTGTAGTGAATAGCGTCCAAGCATTAAACCTACCGAATAGGAGAGAAACGATTTCACATCCCGAACCTGATCCGCCCGATTGACCGTGACATCTTTATCTTCTACTTCTGGTGTTAGTTCGTCTTGCAACCCATATAGATCGATAAAAATCCGGTTGAGTTCTTCCTCGTTCGCTTTTAACGTTTGAAATCTGTTTTCTGCCACCTGTTGCCAATTGATGAAAGCATCGGAAAGTTTGGTTGCTCCTTGCTGAAATTCCAGGAATGGGTGGGTTTTGAAATCCCAGGATGTTTCAAAGGAATCCCAGTCGGATTTTGCGGTTTCAATGTTATCATTAACTAGATTATTTACGTTAATAGTATTGCTCATTTTTATTGGAATATTGCTAATATGTCCTACCTCATAATTTACAGTTGGACTTAGGAAATCCAGGATTCTCATTGCTATTTTACTATTTGTCAAACCTAAGATATATAATAACTGCTCTTTCTCAGCAAAAATTGAACATCCCGCAACATCAAAAATAAATCCTTTGGGAATTATTCTTGTAGAGAAACCACCTATTGTAACTTTTGACCAACTAACAGACTCTTTAAAATAATAATCCATATTTTGAGGTCTTGATTTTAGCTTACCTTTCTCACTCTTAAAATTTCTAATCTCATATCCATCATTTTTCCAATTTACAACATAGTAATTATTCCCATAGTATTTTCTGTATTCTCCGCCTTTGTTATAAGGAAACCATTTCAATTTAGAGTGATTGGCTACCTCCCTATTTTCCAGCTTAAACCCAATTTTATTTAGATGTAGCTCATGCCAAAACCTTAAAAATCTATCATTACTTCCTGTTTGCAATCCGACTTTTAGTTCTGAAGTTTCACTTAATTTTTTTTCGTTTTTATAAATATCAATAATTGATTCTGTTGCATTATAAGCTATTGGACAACCTTGAATCGCATAATAATTTTCCTGATTATTTTTATATACATTAAAGCCATTAAAAAATAACTTTCGTTTGTTCTCATTATTTTCTACAGAGCTTTTTTTAACAAATAACTTTTGGTAAAATCCAGTATAATTTTTTATATACGTCTTGCGAAACACGACGCTAACCGTACCAAAGTCCGAACCAAATACACCTCTTCCTAGATGTAGGAGATCAATTATAGTTTCCCTACAAAGTAACTTTTTTCTATACTCCTCGTATGATGATAAATTCATCCATGTTGGTATATTTATAAGTGCATAATAACCATCTAAAGTGGTAAATGTAGAACACTGCTCCATAAAAACAGTGCTTAAATCCCTTTTGGTAAATGGATAACTTTCATTCACATATGCTTGAAGTATTTCATTCATTCCACTACTACCCATATAAGGCGGATTCGTCACAACCACATCATACTTCCTAGCTAAAATCACCGCCTGATCAATCAACCGCTCCACAACAGGCAATACATGATCGTTAAAGTCAATCGCAAACATGTCATCCGTTTTAGCTTCTTTCAACACATTTGCCCGTTCCTTCAAACCAGTAAAATCAATCTCCGGAACTTCAATAATCGAACCGTACAATCTTCCATCCTTAAATGTATCGATTAACAATTCAAAGTCCTCACTCAGGTCGGTATCCCCAACAAATATATCAACATCCTGTTCCGTAATCACGTTACTTTCCTCAATCCAATGTAAATTCGTATTAATAGGAGAAGCAAAAATACGAGAGTTATAGCTTCGTGCTTTCATCATAACGGAAAAATAGGCAAGTTGTGCTGCACGTGGATCGATATCCAATCCATACAGATTATTTTCCAGAATTAATTTGGGAATATCCTGTCCCCGGTAGCCTTGCGATTGATATAACTGATAAAACACTTCAAATGCATACACAAGAATATGCCCAGACCCCATACACGGATCGATAAATTGGATCGATTCCGGTTTTAAGTCTCGATCTTTTAATCTCTCCAACTGCTCCACCACATACTCCGGTTGCTCCGCTGCTTCCAAATAATATGGAAGCTTTTCTTGCAATGCATTATCCGGATGCGACTCCAGCCATAAACGACCTAAAGCGTTATCTACCATATATTGGACAATCCATCGTGGGGTAAATAACTCCGTTGCTGCCGGGATATTTTCTTTCGTGATTTTTTTATTTTTCTTCAGTGCTGCAAACACTTCATCTTTCTTTTCCGATATGTAGTATTGATATAACCAGCCAATAATTTCGACTTCCTGCGTCCAATCGTCTTCCTCAATTAATGTCACCATATCATGAATAACCGACGTTTCCGCTAACAGCTGATTCGGAAGCAATAACTCGGTATAGTCCTCAATTTCTTCAAACATTATAGGCATCATCTCGCCCAGCTTATTACATTGCTTGATCAATATATACTTGAATAAATCCTCATCATCGTTCGCATCCTGCAATTCGTATACTTTTTGCTCATCAAGGTCCAGATCATCCACCAACATTAATACCTCGGTCATGGCATCGGGTTCCGTTTTTCCTGGTTCAATTGAGGAAAAAATCCGTACCCCGGTTGGCAAGTAATCATTAACTTCCATAAACCGTAATGCAATAAACCGGTTAAACCATGTATAGGCCACCTCATCGATTACTTGCTCGTAGCCTTTTTGTTCAATTTCATGAATCAGTTTTTCCCGTTGTTTAATTTCATATTTTTTATAAAACTTTTGATTAATTAAGAAGCCATCCTGGTAGACTTCCGCTTCCTTGACCGCTCCTTCCGTAATCCCCAATTCAAATGCTTTTTGCGCGACGGCTTCCATTAGCTTGTTTCGGGCCGTAACCGCAAATTTTTTGATCGCTCCCTTATCCATGATCGTTCCTCCAATACTTCCAACTAATAACAGGCCAGGTTATTAACCAATATAACTTGGAAATTCATTTGTCTGTTTCATATATTCATATGCTTTTTTAAGCGAATCACGTGGTTTAATCCGCTTTTTAACAGCCTTTTCATATTCACGAATCCAATCTTCAACGCGCTGATAACGCATGACCATTTGCAGCAAAACATAAAGCCTGATCTCGCTGGTATCATGCCTACTATAGTGTTTGTGATAATAACGAATAGCTTCCTTGTATTCCCCCAATGAGCTTTGTATGATAAAAATCAATTCCACAACATGATCTATGTAAAACTCCTTATCATAGTCCTTGGGTGTCTTATGAAAATCGTCCACATTTCTACGTGTTGATTCTTTTTTCTGCAGAAGATGGTCTGCTTGTTTAACCACTTCCTCTTTAAGCGGGGCATTGTCCAATGTCTCGAAAAAAGCCTCTGATAAGGAAGCTGTTACCTCAACAGGATCTAAGTCATAGTCAAGCATCAGTGATAACGACTCAGGAATCCATTTCTTTGGCTCGTCCACCCGTTTTTTCATCATGACGACCCGTTTTAAAAACTCCGGTTGCGGGATCTTTATGGTGTAGAACGGCTCGTCACTAGCGAAAACGTAATGTCCAGATGCATAACAAAACAATTTGTACAAATCTTCCATTAATGACGTGCTCACTTTTGCATGTTTATCTTGATTGGATATTTCCATGACCTGTTCAATCAGTCGTTTAGCTGTAAATCGCCAGTTGGAACGTTCTTTTTTTGGAATGATGCGATTTGGAGCGATATAATTTTGTTCACGCGCATTTTTGATAAATGACCTTACTTCCCGTTCAACACTGGCGAAATCCAAATTTTTCACATATTGCTTCGTACCTTTTCTTGCCTTTTTGAATGCATCCGGATCTTGAATCAATTCATCTAATTCCTTGCCTTCCCGTACTTTTTTGGGGATTTGCTTGTACATTTCCACGATCAGGTATGCCAGTTCATCTTTTTTCCTTTCCTTTAATATAGTCCGTAATTCATTTACTTTCATCCTCATCCCCTCCAAAAACTCTGATCATGATTCATTTAGCATTCAGACATAATCAATTCCAAACAGACATTTATCATAGAGAAACTGATTAATCTTGCTGTAATCATTGGTTTCGTAAAATGCTGATAACCGTTCATTGAATTCTTCCAATTGATTTTCCGGAACCGTAAGTATCCCATTGCCGTTCTCGATAAGTATTTTATTAGCGCAAATGGTACTTGTTCGCTTATTTCCATCCCAAAATAATTGTGATCGCATTCCCCATAGCATATAGGTAATCGCTCGTTCCGTTTCATTTTCAATCTTTAGTAGGTCGTCTAATTGTTTTTTGACTTCCTTTTCATCTGGGACATCAGGTTGATACGCTACATCCGTAATCCCCACATTTCCATACCGTAATACTCCCCAATCAAGACTTTCATTGTAGGACACATAGCCGTTTATTTTCTTGGCAAAATCCAAATCAAATGGAGTTTTTAGATGATTCAGTACATACCTCCATGCGTTCCTTAGATTAAGGATCGTTTGTACATCATCCACGCTGACGTTCGACACCGAAACGCCTTCCATAATTGTTTTCGTTTGCGGAAAGGTCACATTAATGCCTTCCAATCTTGCGCTATTATAAATGGCGCGAACAAGAACTTTTTTTGCTAAAAATATATTTTCTTTTTGGCTCAATGTATATTTATTTTTCATTATTTTTTCACACTCCCCCTCTTCATTGGCCCCGCATTATACCAAATGAATCGTCGTATCCTCATCCAATTCACGCAATAATGACTCGCGCAACTCTTCCACAAATTGATCCACATCATTGGTCGACTTCAGCGTTTTTGTTCCTTTGATCACTAGGTTCTTGCTAAGTGTCTTTGTTTTTCGGTGTTTTATCGGTGGCGTTTTAACCTGTTCGACTGGCTCCACATTTGAATATACCGGTGCAGATTCGGTAATGTGCGTTGCCTGGACCGCGGCTCTTTCATTTTCCCGCTCCAATTCATCCAGACAGCGTACTTTAAGCCGGTCACTTTCCACCTGCATGGCCACAGCTTCATATAAATTATTTGTATGGTCAAGACGTTCTTCCAAAGTCTGGAATCGAGATCGGAATGTTGCGGCAAACTTTTGCTTCAAGTTCTCCTTTTTCGCTAGTTCATCCATAACGGTTTGTAGGTCAGCTTGGATCGTTTCCCGTACCGGCTTGCATTCTTCTTCCAGCAATTCAACAAATGCCTCATCAAACGCATGATATAATCCCGGCAATTCCTGGATCCGATCATAAGGCTCTGCATGATGCACAATCCCATCCATTTTTTCCACGAGATCATTTACTTGATTGTCCGTTACATACGTCCGGTTATTCTCAAAAATGGTTAATCGCTTCTTCGCTTGATCGTATTTATCTTGCTGGTTTTCAAAGAAATCTTTTACTTCCTTAACATTATACGCATATGCTTGTAAATCATGGCGCAGTTCACGCAACTTTTTAAACCAGGTTGCTGTGTCCTGAACTTGCACGACCGACTCGATGACCTTTTTCCCTTCGGCAAGGACGGATTCCCCAGGGTAATACGTATTCCGGTAGTTTGCCAGTAAATCGGTGAGTTTTTCTTTTTCCAAGTTTAGTAACTCATTAACCTTATGCTTCATCCCGTCCTCATCGGTTGGAACCGCTGAAATACCAAATAATTCTTTACTTAAATCGCGGACATTTTTCAATAAAACAGGAGAAATCCGCTTCCGTTTTTTTACAACAACTCGATCTACATAATCCCGTTTCGTAACATAATCGATCAACCGGTTGTCTTCCAATTGTAGCTCACTGCTATTTAATTGAAATTTAACTTCCTGTGCTTTAAATAGTTGTAATAAAAAGGAAGTTGTATCCAGTTCCAACCAACCATATGGCTGCTGTGCAAAATACGTCGTTATGCTTTTCACCGTCATCGGCTGGTTACGGGCTGTTAAACGGTCTACATAATTGTCTACTTCTTTGATAGCCAAATGATTGGGCTCGTCACTGTCGTCCATTGAAAGCTGCGTTGATTCGGTAATAATCGATTGCAGTTCTTTTGGTGTATCAACAAATTCGTTGACATAGTCCAACTTGTTATAAAGTGTTTTAATTAATGTACGAAATGCGTCATTAATCCGCTCAGCCGGGGCTTTCTTGTTGATGCTCAATTGCTGTGAATTCACGAATATATCCGCATGTTTTAAAGCTTCGGTTACATACGTCGTAATCCGCTCGCGTCGTTCGGAGACTTCCCGCGATTTACGTGTCTTAATATCTTCAACTGCCTGTGATACAGCGGTTCCGCTCTTAATTTTTAAATAGGCTTGTATTTTAAGAATCTCTTCCATTTCCTCCAGATAGGAGGTATCAGCAGGAAGTTTAAAAATCACATTGTTTTCGCGTAACGACATCATTTTCAATTCTGAATGGCTATAATCCATCGAGGCATCCGCGTATGGCGTCAATACCCTAATCCCAATGTCATTGGATTGTGTCCGGACGGGGCGATCGTCAATAAATGCGTTAAATGAAAAATGATGCTTCGCGGAATAACGGTATTTTTTATCCTTAAAGATACCATCGAATATCTCTTCACCGATTTTTAAAATGATTTCGGATGTCTCCACATGCATATTTTTAATTTCCCGGTTCACATCTTGCTCATCATTGGTCAAAAAGATATAATCGTCGCCATTTTTTTGAATCAACGTTTGTCCAATCAAACGTGTGAGCGACTTCTCAATCTTCTTCTTTAACTCCAATTTATCTGTATCAATATGATCGACCATTAGCGTTGCGATATTTTCCAGGCTCGCTGGCAGTTCTTTTACATATTTAATCAAGAACAATAGTTTCAATACATCCATATCGTACGGTTCCAGTTTTTCATTATTTCCCGCTTGAATAATAACGGTCCGAATACTCGAATCCAAAAACGTTTCAATGGTTTCATAGAATGCCGAAAATGGTACCAATATCCCTTCCGCTTGATTGGCAAAACGCATGGCCGATTCCTGAAAGGCGCTTAGCAGTGAACGTTCCCCTTCCGCTAAGTGTTTACCGGAAGCACCATGAATCCTGACACCGGTAAATACTTTTTGCAACAGATTAAACTGATACGGAACAAATGGGTACACATCGATGAAATCTGCCTGACTCTGAAACTTCTTCATTTCCGCACTTTTTTCCGTAAAGGTTAATAGGTTTTGCAAAATGAATTGGTTTTTCCGGTAGACTTCTTCCAACGTTTCTGCCCCCGCTTCGTTCTTTGTCAGGATACGCTTCTTGATCACTTCATCAACGAACGCACTTGATAGACTCAGCTTTGTGTCAAAGCGTCCCTGGATTTTGGAAAAGTCGTTTCCTTTTACAGTCAGGACAGAATCAATATCTTCCTGACTCGTTACAGCAATCCAGGCCTTCCCTTTACATTGCCTGCCGAATTCATGAACAATCGTTTGCAAGTTGAGCATCGCATTGGAATTATCGCCAATATACTGCCCGACTTCATCGATTAAAAACGCCACATGATGATTTTTGCCTTTTTGCCCAATATATTCTTTTACACGTTTGGCAAAGCGCTCAATACTGATTGAATATTCCTGCTCCGCACGCTCAAACCAATTGCGTGCAGTCTCCTCGCTCATTTGCGTGGATTTGGTAAGTGCCGCAATGATGGCATCTTCTTCATAGTAAAAATCTTCCCGGGATTCCTCCCATTCGTTACCGGAAATCTCCCGGAAATTTGCCTTAAACGTTTCGTACGTTCCATCGTTATGCATGTTCCGTTCTATCTCAGCAATCCAAGGAATCGCTCCACAAAATCCTTGCATTTCATTAAACACCTTATTCAACACTTTCACGATCGAATCTTTATCCGCCATCGAATCCGATTCACTTTTGGCATCAATGTCAAACAGAACGACATCCGTAGTAATCTCGCCCGCTTTTTGCATGTTTTCCCGTATCTGCGGGTCCTGGATTTTATCATCAAAGTAATCGATCGCACGCTTGCCATTAATCTCCCGGTTTTCAATTAAGTAGGATAGTATTTTAAGAAAGTGCGATTTACCTGATCCGAAGAACCCAGAAATCCAAACGCCAATCTTGTCAGTTGGTTCCTCGATCCCTTTTCGATAAGCAGCGAAAAAGTCACCAATATGTTTATGCAATTCATCGGTAACCACGTATTCTTCCAGTTCCTGTTGAATATTTTGGTTATCATGCTGTCCAACTTTGACAACACCTTTAATGTCACGATCAATTTTTCGATCGAACATGTTTCTAATCTGCACGTCAATACCCCCTAATAGTCCACTAGCTGAAACGCACGATAGTAATTATCGTCTTTAATTTCACCAAATAATTGCAATTCCTGACCATCGTAACGTCCAGGAAAAAATAGTACGACCGGAATTTGCCCAACTGCTTTATATAAATTGTTTAAAATGACATGAGAACGAATAATCGGGAACACCTTACCAATACCCGTTATAAAAATGATGTCGTTTTGCTCGACGCGCTCTGCAATATATTTGATTACCAAGTCATTATTCAAAGTGAGTCGTAGTGCTTTTCTGGTGGCATTTAGCACGTGCTGACTGTCTTTTTTTTGTTCCATCTGAAAATTCTTTTGCAGGTACCCTTTGCCATCCAGTATTTCTAGTACGACTTCATATAAATCAAACTCAGTAATGCGCTGATTCGAACTATCCTTATTAATCCGTTCTTTTAAAAAGGCAACATGATTGCGGATAAGCATCTCATGCTCCGGCTGGTAATCAAAAATGTGGTAGCCAATTTCATTCCCAAGCCCTTTATTCTCGCGGAAAGAAGGGCTTGTGATCCTTGGTAATATTTCGTCAAGTCGTTCATTGATTGTTTTCAAGCTATACACCACCTTCCCCGACAATGGTGTTAATGATACGCTGTTCATCTGTACTTCTGATATGATCTAAAACATCCGGATTCATCAATGGAATTTGTATTTCTCTGTTATGTTTTGATAGCAAGCCTGCTTCAAATAGAATCCGTACATATACCTGTTGTAATTTATAAAAAGTATAGTCTTTCCATTTTGCAACGGTTTCGCTTTGCTGTCGTTTCGCTTCAAAAAAGGCATTAAAATCCCGATCTTCGAGTGTTGGATCTTGAATAACAAGCTTTTCTCGAAACACTTCATTCATAAATTCGCAGAAAAGCCGATCTGTTTTTAGAATGGCGTATAAGACGATTAATTTGCTTGTGGTTATATCAGCCGTGACTATTTTGTTTAATAGTAAATCATCTAATGTTTTCAGCCGCTTCAGTATGGTTGAGGCAATTTCTTTTTTGCGTGTTTCCGTTTTTACTTGGAATATGTTTTGGTTTATGACTTGATCTCTAATTTCATCTTCATTAAAACCTTGCGTGTAGAATTCCGTAAGCTTTCGTGTTTCCCTATAGAAAAATGGCTTGGATTTTATGGTTGAACGGTATTGTCGTTGATTGTTCAAATTACTCCATTCCTTTAACGGTTGTTAGTGCTATTTTATCACGGATTGGTGGGGAATGGTATACTTGAAAATGTAGGGGGATAGGCAGTTATTGAATCCCGGTGCTTCTTCGTTTTTCACTCTCGTTTTCACATAAATACATAGTTCTCTTCTGAAACCAATATGATATAATTAAATATGTTCTCAAAGCAGGAAGGGATGAAACCCACCATCGGATCCTGCAGTCAGTATTTTCCCCTTTGAACTATTATTTAATATTTTGTGTCTGCATGCCGGCAGCAGCCATAATTCCCTTGTAAATCTTGATGTGGTATGATTTCTGGGGATAAAGCAATCCATCCCATACAGCCATAATTCCCCTGTAAACCTTGATGTGGTATGATAAGCAAGAATGAAGATGGCTTTGCGTGACTGCCATAATTCCCCTGCAAACCTTGATGTGGTATGATTTCTACAGATGCCGCTTTACGGAATTTCTTGCCATAATTCCCCTGCAAACCTTGATGTGGTATGATAGGAATACGATTTAAAAGTAGAGCTAGAATGCCATAATTCCCCTGCAAACCTTGATGTGGTATGATCATCGCGCAAATCATTCAATTGCTCTTCATGCCATAATTCCCCTGCAAACCTTGATGTGGTATGATAACCGGGAAGCAGGGCCGATGCTTGTAACGGCCATAATTCCCCTGCAAACCTTGATGTGGTATGATTGTAGAGATGTTCAATAAATTAAATGTCGAGCCATAATTCCCCTGCAAACCTTGATGTGGTATGATGGTATCCTAAACGTAGCAACAGATGTACGTGCCATAATTCCCCTGCAAACCTTGATGTGGTATGATCGTGCTAGTTCCAACACCACATGCGAATAGCCATAATTCCCCTGCAAACCTTGATGTGGTATGATTTAGGTAGGGAGCAAGAAACAAATATTTTAGCCATAATTCCCCTGCAAACCTTGATGTGGTATGATATTGCTAGGAGAAGAGCTTTACAATCAAGTGCCATAATTCCCCTGCAAACCTTGATGTGGTATGATTGATGATTGTGGGAACATATTCAATGCTGAGCCATAATTCCCCTGCAAACCTTGATGTGGTATGATATTGGCAAGCATCAACAGGCAGGTGGAGTCGCCATAATTCCCCTGCAAACCTTGATGTGGTATGATTGATGATTGTGGGAACATATTCAATGCTGAGCCATAATTCCCCTGCAAACCTTGATGTGGTATGATCCATAGCCGAGGATAAAAGTGCTGAAATTAGCCATAATTCCCCTGCAAACCTTGATGTGGTATGATCGAACGTTACATCAAACAGTCTAGCATATCGCCATAATTCCCCTGCAAACCTTGATGTGGTATGATCTTCTATATTTACAGCATGCAGGGATTTATGCCATAATTCCCCTGCAAACCTTGATGTGGTATGATATCATTGACATTCGGACAAGAGAATTACCAGCCATAATTCCCCTGCAAACCTTGATGTGGTATGATTCATTTCTAGAAGAAAGTTTGCATTTTTAGCCATAATTCCCCTGCAAACCTTGATGTGGTATGATCAAATAACCAATCACAATTCGATGAAGCTGGCCATAATTCCCCTGCAAACCTTGATGTGGTATGATTACAGAAGGAATGAACATGTATGGGAATGTGCCATAATTCCCCTGCAAACCTTGATGTGGTATGATCTGATGCAGTGGAAAAGATCAAAATAGAGGCCATAATTCCCCTGCAAACCTTGATGTGGTATGATAAGGTTATTGGACAGGACACACCGCCAGAAGCCATAATTCCCCTGCAAACCTTGATGTGGTATGATCTTCTTCCGCCTTTGTGTGGGCCGCGACAAGCCATAATTCCCCTGCAAACCTTGATGTGGTATGATGTCTCCTTATGCGGGATAACGTGTGTACCGGCCATAATTCCCCTGCAAACCTTGATGTGGTATGATCAGATATTGACACCTACGATCAATGACAATGCCATAATTCCCCTGCAAACCTTGATGTGGTATGATTCCCTAGTATTTGATACAAAGTTAGCAAGTGCCATAATTCCCCTGCAAACCTTGATGTGGTATGATGAGATGAGCGTTGCCCAGGTACGGATTATAGCCATAATTCCCCTGCAAACCTTGATGTGGTATGATAGCGATATGAATAGATTTGTTCAAATCCGAGCCATAATTCCCCTGCAAACCTTGATGTGGTATGATAGCTGATTCTGTTCTTCCTCTATTCTTGTAGCCATAATTCCCCTGCAAACCTTGATGTGGTATGATTAAAATCAATATTATAAAGGAGAATGATAAGCCATAATTCCCCTGCAAACCTTGATGTGGTATGATTGAAGATGTTATAGAAATACTACCTAAGTTGCCATAATTCCCCTGCAAACCTTGATGTGGTATGATTCAAGTATTCGCTCATGTAGACGAGGATGAGCCATAATTCCCCTGCAAACCTTGATGTGGTATGATACATGGCTTAAAAACCCTTGATACTTCCCCATTTCAAGGGTTTTTCTTTTTTAAAAAAAGCCATAATTCTCGTATGAATTTCTCCTTTTCATTTTCTTTTTTTTATGAAATTACAAGAAAAAAATACTTGCAAACAAAATTGCAAGTACTTTTTAAAAGAAATCTATCTTATTTGCCCCTAAGTCTTCCTCGGGAGTAGTTGTCCCCAAAAGAATTTCCATATTTTCAAATTGTTTTTCTGTAATTTTCATAGCTCGAATTGCTCCGTTGACTGGAGGTATATTTTCTTTCAATCTCCGCATATGTTTCCGTACCCCGTCTTCTCCATTACAAATTCTTGTATATACCGAATACTGCAGCATTGTATACCCATCACGCAATAAAAATTTGCGGAATCTGGAATATGCTTTCCTTTCCCTTGGTATAACCACCGGCAGATCAAAAAAAACTATAATTCTCATATATCTACTCATACGTGTGAACTGTGATATTCGTAAGTTCAGGGAGTACTAATAAATTTGGGTCTTGCTGCCGGCACGCAGTTACAAAACTTTTTATCATTTGATCAGCTCCATTAGTTACACTCAATTTTTCGTGATTCCAGTTTGCTTCGATATCAAGTACCTGAAATAAGCTTTTACGTATCTTAGGCGACCATTCCAATTCATCCGTTACATTTGTAACAATTATCACATCAACAAACGGACGTAACACTTCCATAAAATCATCAGCTAAATTAAATGCATTTGTTTGACTGTCGTGGAATATCCCAAAAGTTGGGGTAAATCCGTATCTGATAAGCGCCCTGGCTACCAATGAACGGATAATACTGTAACCATAATTCAAGGAGATATTATATACATTATCTTCCCTTCGTTGAAACCCTACCCCAAACAGTGATTCAAAGTACAGTTTTGCACCATATGCTTCACGATTTGTACGATCACCAGATTCTACACTCCGGCTAATGGCATATATTTTTTGTGCTTCTTCGCCCTTATGAACCAGCTCCAAACATCGCGCCTGGTTCTCTAGTTTCTTAATAACAATCTTTTGCCAGACCCGTTTCTTAAAAGGTTTTCCAAGACCCAATTGCATTTCCAAAACAGTACGTTGTCTAGAATGACGGTGAAACGGCTGGACAATTCCACTTGGCATCCGCTTCCGATCACAGATAATAAGTTCGACGTGATACTCAGTACATTTGGTTAATAACCCATTGGTAATAGTAATAGCGGGATCTTCCAAAGTTATTGTGACAATGTCTTCTAACGGAATTTTAATAGAATCCTCTTGTTTAATCAGCAGCTGTTCGTTTGATGTAGAAAGTTTTGCTGGATTACGAATAATTAAGTGTCTAAACGCCATAACGCTTTTCCCTTTGTACTTTCGTTAGATTACCTAATGGGTCGGTTTGGCACTTTTCTAGTAACTTCAAATTTTTGGAACCAATATCGTCTCCAAAACTATTCATATGGTCTATAATAGTAATTGCTGCAGTACCAGAATGAACTTTTTTAAAATAAAAAGTACCTTCAACCCATCTTTTTATATCGCCGGTAAAAGTTTTCGATATCTTTTCCCTTGGCATTTTTACTTTTATTACATCGTTAGGGAATAAATTAAACAAAAACTCATACTCATCAGTTATTTTTGTCCATTCACCATAGGATTTAGCTGCAGTGATAAATCTATCAGGACTTCTTCTCGCCAACACATCACTCACATAAACCGGAGCCAAATAATACTTCCCGCTCTCCTTGTGACGAAACACCTCTGTCCTCGCAATACTAGCATTTTCCGCAATCGTCTTATCATCTAAATGGAACACCCGGTTTGCCGTTGATTCAAGCTTAACACTTCGAATAATTGGCGCATTTTCCGGATTTTTGGACGGTTTATATAATACAGTGCTAAAAGCCTTGGCCGCATCCCCGTATTCAAGATACCTTTCCTTAATGGCATTATACGTTTTGGGATCGGACTCTTTTCCATACATCGGAAAATCTCCATTTTTATCAAACTTGATATCTTGTAATGCATATTTTTTTACCATAAGATTTAATCCTTTTTCGGTAAACCCGCGGTGCCTCCTGATAGTCTCCTCGTGAATTTGTCCTTTCACCGACCGCTTTGGCATTCGGGAAACAAAAATCGGTTTGACACGCTCTATGAATTCCTCATCATAACTAGCTAATGATAGGCTTTCCAATGCGAGTTTCAATTTTTCCGAATTCTGCAGCATTCTGGCTTCAAGTTCTTTCGTAAAACCATCCCATGGTTCTGGAAAACGTTCCCCTTTACGTTTTAATAATTGCGATGCATGCAATTCACTATGTTTAAAATAATTGCTTACTCTATGTTGGAACGGAAGGCTTACCGCAACAAGTACCGCATCCAGTGCATGGTGTAAGTCATTTTCTGCGCGGTTCTTGTTGAATCCCCACCGCTTTCTCATCAGCGAAGTATATGCACCATTTACTGTATAAACATATTGCTTCTTGTCGCTATCTTCCCTAAACTGCAAATTATCCTCTATAAACCCTTTCAAGAATCTAGTAATGTAACGCGTATCATTCAAATGCCGGGATTTGAATTGTTCGGCCTGATCCTCATCGAAATTTTGCTTCAATAATAAATCCTTTTTCTTCTTCCGGACTTTCAAGGAATTTACATATGAGATATATTGCTCCCATCTTACCTCATCACTGCCAAACCACTCGAATGGTGTTCTGTTTTTCTTATTTTGATTCTCTTTTGACAAAACAAGCACCTTATTCGCATTACTATCATCAAAGCTACGGCTATATGGTATAATATGATCTACTTCTGCAAATCCATAATTGAATAAGTAATCCATTGGAATCGGCTTTAATGAATACGCACATTTCCCGTTCTGTTCTTCCCATAATTTATATTTTAATATATCGTGCCCACGCGGATCACTGATTTCGGGATGGAGTTCTTGAATACGGCTCTTTGCCTTATCATTAATTTTGCGATTGTTATTATACTGTTTCTCAATGTCCTTCCTTTCCTTATAGTGCCGCCCCATTTCCCTTGCCAATTCAATATAAATAGCTGAAGGGGATCCGTACCTTTTGATGATGGCATTGATTACCTTTCTTGTCTGCGATAGGGAACGAATCACTACTGGATTGGCAATGTCATCCGCTGGAATAACCGGAAGTAACTTTTCCTTTTTCTTTCCTACCTTTTGATTAAAATTGTATCCAGCCTTTTCACATGCCTCATGGTAAAGGTTGCCTTGCTCCAGATAAGGAATAATATTATTTAAAGCTTTCAATGATAAATGTCCAAACTTGGCGTATGATAGATTTAAAAGTCCTTCAATTAACTCTTGACTATAAGACCTATTTGATAAGTTGCGAATCCGCTTTCCATTTTTGTTCACATAGTCATTTGATAAATAATCACGGACGTCATTATCATCTTTATATACAGTGACAGCATATGCAAATGTATCATAGTCAATCGGTCGGTAGGATTCCGCTAACGTTTTTCCTTCAACATCCTTCACGATCTTTTTTAATTCATAGTACCCTTTCAGCGATAGAAACGTTTTATTTTCATTCTTTTCATTTGTTTCACCAGGGTCGTAAAACAGTTCGTTAAATCGCTCGTCATCGTTTAATCCTAACGTTTTCCGAACATCTTTATATTTCACCTCTTTTTTGTCCATAACACTGTTCATGACTGCTTGCCGTTCTTCATTTGTTAAAGGACGCTGCGGCGAGTTTGTAGAAATAATCCGTAAACGATTGACTTTATCCAAGGCTCGAAATTTCTCAAACGTATAAGAGAACTTGGGTGCTCGTTTTTCATTTTCCTCAAAAGTGCAATTTCCAATTCGTTTTGCAATATCCTCTTGCGTCGAAAAAGGGCGTTGGGAACTCCAAATGTTTATGTATGCTTTCTCATTTTCCTTCGTTGCAAAGGGATTTCCAAATTCACGTTGTTTTTCAAAAACATCCCGTATTTCTTTTTCAATTTCACTTCTTGCTAAAACATGTGTGTAATCACCGCCTTTATTGCGCTTTCTGCCATTAAACTTATCATCCAACACTAGCATTTCTGCAACTGAACGATACCCTTTTTCTTCCATCAATGAAGCATTTTCTCTAACAGCCTTTAAAAGTACCCCACCTTCCCCATCGTTCGCTTCACTTTTACGATTCGATTTAAATCCTCTATTTTTGGCATAGTGGATTAGAATCCTAGCAAATTCACGATCTGTGAGCATTCTTTCCAGACCATTTACTCGAATAAGCCAAATATCCAAATCACCATCTTGCCACTCAAATAATCGGTCAGACTCCATTTCGGATAAAAGACCTTTGTCAATGATAAAGTGACGAACCCGACCAACACGATATCGACGTCTTCTTAGTCTTCTCCTTTGCGATCTGGCTTCACGCCTAGGTGTTGCCAGTGATGAGCCATTCTTTGGATTCTCAGCCACATCAAACATTCGAGAACCTAAATCTTCAATCCTCTGTTTGTCCTGATTGATAACAGCCCAGCCTACTGAGGAAATTCCAATATCTAATCCAATACTGTACTTCATTAGAATCACCCTATTTATGTATTTTTATTGCTTTATACCTATTTTAAGTGGTTTTAAGTATAAAAAAAATGACTAAAAGCACTTAGTCATTGTTGTTGCGGGGAACTCCGCATAAAAATGCGGAGCTAGGCGATCCCCAACGCCACGGCTTAATGCCTTACCATAATAACTTACCTGTAAACCTTGATGTGATATGATTTCATCGACCTTCCCCTAGGTCAATATATCTAGCATAACCGTTTTTATGATTTTTGTCAATATAATCTAAGAAAATTATTTTTAATAGCGCGAAATTATCTCTTCTTTAATTCAAAATTTCATGTTTTCTTTTTTATTGCCCGAAATTGCTGCTGGTCATCATCACTATTATACTAGAAAAGTATTCAAATATTCATGAACGGTTTGCACAACCACGATCTCTACCTCGCATTTCATTTCTTCCTGAATTTCACGTTTTAATGCATCTTGAAGTGTTTCTCCTTCCTCTTTTCCACCTGGGAATTCCCACTTAAAGGGAGGGATTTTTGCAGGTCCTCTTTGCGCGCATAGAATCTTTTCGTTATGGATGTTGATAGCTCCAACGACGTTGATCTTATTCACAGCTCCCACTCTAATTTAATTTTGTCTTATTCTTTATTTTCTTCATACCATTGAATCAACCGAATCTTTATCCAATATATAACATCATCCGAGAAGTGGCCCCCGTCCAACTCCCTGTAATAGTACAAGCCATCAAATGCATAACTTGTTCACATAAGGAGTGTGGTGCATTTGAAAAAGGCAAATGAAAACATGCTGTACTTCGGCGATAATCTTTTTGTTTTAAAAAATCATATCGAAAGTAATTCTGTAGACCTAATATATTTGGACCCTCCATTTAACAGCAATAGGGATTATAATCAAATATTCTCGAATCCCGATGGGATCAAATCAACTGCCCAAATTGAAGTATTTGAAGATACTTGGTATTGGAATAGCGATGTTGAAAAGTCTTTTCTTGAAACAATTAATTACTACCATAACGATCTGGTATCTAATTTTTTAATATCTATGCGTCAGCTACTGGGAACGAATCAAATGATGGCTTATCTATCTATGATGGCACCCAGATTACTTGAAATGTATAGAGTGCTAAAGCCTGACGGTGTTTTGTTTTTACATTGTGACCCGTCCGCTTCCCATTATTTGAAGCTTCTAATAGATGCTGTTTTTGGATTCAAAAACTTTCAAAATGAAATTGTTTGGTGTTATAGACAAGGCGGAAGAGGGAAGCGTAACTTTGCTAAGAAACATGATACGATTTTCTTTTACTCCAAAGGAAGGGACTATACTTTTAACGCGGATGAAATTAGAGTCCCGTATGAGGGGACAGGTGGTTATCAAACAAGTGGAAAAGGCGTAACAAATTCCAACGGTAAAACCTATACTCCTAATAAAAAAGGAAAAATACCGGAGGACTGGTGGGATATTCCAGCATTGCCTCCAATGTCAAAGGAAAGAGTTGGATATCCGACCCAAAAACCTCTTGCACTACTAAACCGCATCATTAGTGCCACCACGAATAAAGGTGGTGTGGTTCTAGATCCTTTTTGTGGGTGCGGGACAGCTATCGTATCGGCTCAAAATCTTGAACGTAATTGGATTGGAATTGATATCACTCATATTGCTATTACAACCATAAAAGCCCGATTGGATAAAGAGTTTGGCATGTTGAATAATTATAGCGTTGCTGGAGAGCCAATAGACTTGGAGGGTGCAAAGCAACTGGCGGATAACAATCGCTTTCAGTTTCAGATTTGGGCATTGTCTTTACTGGGAATTAACTACAAAGGTGATTTTAATTCTATAAAAAAAGGGCCTGATGGAGGGGTGGATGGCGTTCATTTTTTTGATGATGGAGAAGCTGGAAAATTAAAAAAATCAATAATACAAGTTAAAAGCGGAAAAGTTAGTGTAAAAGATATTAGGGAATTAAATACTGTCATAGAACGTGAGAATGGAGCAGCAGGGGTTTTTGTTATCCTCCAACCTCCAACGCGGGCGATGGTGAAGGAAGCAGCCGGCACCGGTTTATTTACAAACTATAAAGGGGAAAAATATCCATTCATCACTATTGTGGAAGTTAATGACATACTATTACATAAAATTTTACCAAGCAATATTTTTCCCTGCTAATGACCCCACTTTTGCAGGGCAATAATTATTTATCCTGAGCCTCTGTCAAAATTAAAATATAGTCTTGGTCAGAGGCTCCCAAAATTGGAGCCTCTATTTTTAAAAACCCTCCCAGGCATTGATGAATTTTGCGTAGTCACCCAATCAATGGTGATGGCACCGACGACGTTGATAGATTTCATCGTCTTTCCTCCAAATGCAGCTTTAGCTATTTCACAACTCCTGAAAATAATCCTTAATCTTCCCTGCCATCAATTGCCTCCTTTCCATTAAAAACTGATCATAATCCATCGCTTCCATGTTGAAAATAGATTCTGGAATACAGTTTGCTTTCATGTTCAGTTTCAACTGCTCATTATCTTTGATTTCACCGATATTTAGGCCGGAGCCTTCTATTTGCGATAGAACTTTCCCCATATACTGGTTGGGCGATTGATCCTTTATGGCCAAGTTAACAACCTGTTCCGTATAAACGTAATTGGCAATTTGGTTATACTGTTTTCTGTTATTATAACCGTTCTTTTGTAGGTATTTTTTTGGAAACACATGATGTACATCTCCTCGTTCTTCTAGCAACTGCTGGACCGTGATAGATTTCGATAAGAAGGCTACATCCTTTTGATAAATCTGTGCCATGATAAACAAGTTGAAATAAGGGCTGCTTGTAACAGATGTGTCCAAATTGGCAACCAATATATTGTCCCAATAGGCATCAGAAAGTTCCCCCGCTTCAACGGATCTCACGTAATCCATTGGATCGTCATACGACGCGAAACGTTTGATATCAAAATCAAATGTTGATTCAGGTGAGCTAGAGTATCTTTCCGTCAACAGGGAAGCAACAAACCACTTGCGGACAATGACATTAATCCGGGACCCATCTATTCCTTTTTCACGCAACAATAAAAATAAGGCATAAGCAAAGTTCATCGCATTCTGAGAGCGAACAATCTTTTTATGGATAACACCTGCAGATTTCAGGATCATGATGAAACGTTTGAAATTGGTTTCATCCACAAATTTGAGAACTCCGTCTTTTAGTTCTTTGAAGGAATTTTCCATAATCTCCACTTTATATTCTCTTGTTTCAAAATCCCTGCCGGACAGGAGACTGACCAGGTTCGATATAGGTCCACGAAGAAATTTAAATGTGAAGGCAACGCGCAATACATCGGAATAACTTGGTTCATAGATATTTGTGTTATAGCCCTTGACCCATTCTATTTTTGAAAAACTTTTACTACTGGAGAACTCTGTATCGTTTTGCTTGATGTTTTCATATATTGATGAGCTTTTCATCATATGGGAGAAATAATCAATGGTTTTTCTGATCAGCGGTCCATCAAACGCATCATTTACAGAGATCTTTGACATAGCAAAGTCTGCCTGGCTGAGATTAACTCCAGCTGAATTGATTCGTATAAATATTTCGGTAACTGTTTCTATATCCAATGTGTGTGCCAATTCAATAATCCCTATGGAACTATGTTTTAGCTGCAATAGCTTTTGGATAATCGTATTCAATTGATCCTCTGTAATTTCCGGATTGACCTCGCAGTATTTTTTAATATAGCTAAATGTGCTGAACCCCTGTTTGAAGACCATAGAAATATCCGGTATCCACTTTTTATCCTTTCGAATGGCCGGGTTCAATACCTCAAACTTCTCAGTAATTGGATTAAAAGCAATAGTGATGCGTTTCTTTTGATAATTGCTATCCACCACTTCTTTGGCGGAAATAGCAGCCATGAGCGCGGTTATCCTTTGCTGACCGTCAATCAATATTTTCTTGCCCTGTGAGACAGTTCCATCTTTCAATCTGGCATCAGGGTTCTGCCAGGTTATGATATACCCCACGGGATAATCCTTGTATAAAGAGTCTAATAGATCCCTTACCTTAGAAGACTTCCAAACAAACGGACGTTGGATTTCAGGAATCGCAATGACGTCTTCCTCTATCCATCCCAATAAAATATTTACGGTTGTATTATTTACATTATAGTTAGACAACGTTAACACCCCTTAAAACGATTACATGAAGAACTATTACTGTATAATTCAACATTTCTTTATTTAAAACGAACCTGCTTGGCCCTACTTTCTTGATTTGACTGTGGGTTTTTTCCTGAATGGCAATGTCCTTAGCAGTGATATCTTCTATCCTGAATTCCCGGAATGTATAACGATGAAAACCTCATGAATCTCTTTCGTGCCAACTGTTAAGGGATTTCTTATGCCTCGTTACACTTTAGAAAGTATAACGAGGAAATGCAATACTACCCAAATGTATCATTGTAGAAAACTGTTGATTTGTCAGCCTATACAAGATGATGGCTACCAAATATATGCTACCTCGTTATAAATGGTGGGAATCCAGGTTCTATATTTCCGGTGCATCTAAACTGTTTCAATCTCGAATCCTGCTTTTTTTGCATACGTAATAAAAGTCTCAATGTTCCCTTTCCCCCACTGGTTCGAAATCGCGTATCGTTCAGATGGGCCGAATATCAGGGCTTCATCATCATTTAAAAAATGCCTGGCAATATTTTGTCTTTCATATGTCTCCTGAGCCTTCTCTAGTGGGACAATCAAGTCACCATTATTCAATTCTTGAGGAAATACTTCTAGTAATTCGCGCAGCTCTTGTGGGTTGTTTTCTTTTATCCAAGTATGGATGACGGTTAAAACCAGCTTCCTTTTATTTAGTTCTTCACCCCTGAATTTGTATTTCGTGTAATCCCTTGATGATTTCACTGCTTGTCGTTTTTCCTCCGACTTTTCCCGTAACTTGATTTGATATTCCTCGGCCTCAGGTAACGGTAGCACCTGTTTCACATCGATGAAAATCTTGCCATCATTTTTATATGGAACAATACTTACACAGCGGATATCCAGACCGTATTCGCTTAACCATATAATAGTCGTAGTCAATTCCTTGGAAAAATCGGATGATACAAGTACGATTCGAACATTTAAGGCAAACTCTTCTTCTTGGGGTGCTTCCCAATTTAAAAATTTCAATAGATTCGTTTCAGCGTCACCATCTATCTTGTTATCTAGCAAAAATTTTTGATAGATATCAATGACTTTTTTGAAGGTTAAAGCAGAGACCATGGCAGCGTAACGTAATGCCTGTAATTCCATGTGTTCCCCAGTATCCGTCCGCTTTAGTTCGATGACCACTAGATCAGCATTTTTGTCAATAGCCAGTAAATCAATACGCCGCTTACTATCTTCCCACTCTGAAAATTCTTCTGCTATGACTAAACAATCGGGTGCAACAATCTCTATATTCTTTTTCAAAGCGGATTGAATATGTTGTCTCTCGAGAATACCTTCATCCGTAAATGAGGTTGTTTGGATCGCTTGCATGTTGGCATTTTGGTATGTGTAGATCATGGGGCACCGCTCCTTTCATTTGGATTGTCAAATACTTGTACCTTCTCTCTTCAAAATTCTCAATCATTTCCGGCTATATTTCGACTTTTTAAAATTCGCTTCATAACCTTTTGAATAGAAATCCTGCACGACCGGTGAAACTCCGATATCCTTGTCTGCAACAAAAATATCTTCAGACACATCACTACCATAAAAAATGAAGTCCTCTCTATTTGCCTCGTTAAATCTCACTTCATAAAAAAATAATAACTGTTTATCCTGTGCCCGCTTTAAACTTTCATGTTCTTTTAAGCTATCGATTGGATCATATAAAAAAGAATTTCAGCCTTAACTGTAAGCACGGAGTAATGTGACATTTTAACACCTCCTTCTACAAGCAACGAAAATTTTAGTACCTTTAGTCCAATTTTATCATGTTCCGGATTTTTTTGGGAAAAAATAATGTTTTCGGTTTTCCGGATAGAAAAAAATTAGTGTAGTTATCAGTATGCTTTTTAAAACAGTTTCCAGGTCAAGTGTTGGATACCATGCTAAAGGCTTTGAAATGAAATTACACGTTTTACGCAGGCTGATGGCCATTTTGGAAATAGTTGGTTCAACCATGGCTGAGGAATATCTTCTTACTGACGAGCAAATAAACCATTTCATTGATCTTTTTTTCAGCAAATTACCCGACTATTTGCGAGATCCACTGCTTAATGCAGGGGCAGCATGATAATAGAATTGTACCT
Organism: Virgibacillus dakarensis; assembly: GCF_900155625.1. Lineage (NCBI taxonomy): Bacteria > Bacillati > Bacillota > Bacilli > Caryophanales > Bacillaceae > Virgibacillus > Virgibacillus dakarensis. Next base: position 189,272 of record NZ_LT732553.1, on the reverse strand, counting down.
ATACCTTTCCTTCCAGGCTTCAGGGCTTATTAATCATTTCCGAAACTTGGGTAACAAATCATAGCCACTGAACATGTTCCAATTATTAAACCGGAAGTAGGTATTAACTGTTTTGGCAGTTTTACCCTGTGATTAAACATATATAATTACCTGTAGCAAGTTACTCTAACTTATATTATACTAAATTCATCAAGGGGGCGTGCCAACATGGAAAAAGAATTAAAGGATTTGCTGAACGATATGCAAAAGCAAATGACCGAAGGATTTGCATATGTAAATCGCAAATTTGATGGAGTAGATCAAAAATTCGATGAGATGAATCATAGATTTGATGGAGTTAATCATAAATTTGATGACATAAATAACAAATTGGAAGGCGTTAACAAACGTTTGGATAAAATTGAATCCTTATTACAGGGAACTGGTTTTCATTTTGAACATATTGAAGTAACAGGATTGAAGATGTCAGTTTCTTGACGAATAAGGTGAACAAGCTTGGCGGGAAATTTTTAAATTGAACAGGCTGGTAAAATAATCGTGTAATGATAAAGATATATGTATATGAGAATTTTAAACTGGACAACAATAGTTATTGAAAGGTTGCCTGCTTAGCCCAAGTTCAGAAAAGCCTATTACTTGCACTTTTTTCTGCTTTTCAGGATATTCGATACATGAACAATTCTTTTTTCATAATCCATATAAAGATCATTGAACTCATTGCTTTTAGGTAATTTGGTTGGGGGCGAAAATAATTTTTCCAGCTGCTGCTTCATCAATAATGAACTTTTCAGTTAATGATAAAACAGCCATTTCCATTTCCTCCTTGTCGTTGTTCATATACCATCACCACTTTTCTAAAAATAGTGGTATTAGTATATGGTTGTATTTAACTTCATTCCTCGAAATAAAATCCTAAGTGATTTACAGCTTCAACCATATTTTTTGGTTCAAATTTTTTATATTCCATCCCAAGTTCTAAAGCTGTCTGGTATATCCATTCTTCATATATTCCCACTTGAATAATTGGATTTGTACTCCTAAATTCCTGTTCTAATCCATACCGTCCGTGAATATCTCTGATTATTCTTCTTACAATTCGACTCGGAATATCTGATTTAGTCATTCGTTATCCCCCGTCATTTTTTCATCCAAAGATGTGGGACGAACTAGGTGCATTTTTACTATCAGAATATCAGAAAAATGTAAAAATAACAAGTAATTCTTTTAGAATGCCTGTCACTTTCCGTATTTTGTTCGGTCATATTTGTCCCTTTTTTCTCCATACCAGCAATTCTTTTTCCATTACCTGTGGTTGATCCCCGAATGAAAAAACAACTTTTGCTTCATTACCTACTAGCCGAAGCGGTTCTTTTTTTACCGCACGCCCCTGAAGGACCTTCCTGATCGTATTCACTTGCTTCGCCCCAAATGTCACGGTAGCAGGCAATTGCTTGAATAATTTCTTTTGGGAAGGCTTCCATGTTCCTTGGTCATTAAAAAGAAATCCGGTATTTGGTCCCTCTGTTTCACTTCCTTTTTGAATCGCGTCATTCACCTTTGTTATAGAAAAGATTTTCGCGATAGATCGGTAATATAATATGGCATATAATTTTTACAAATACGTAAAGCACCAAGTGTATTCCATATTTGCATCGCTTCCAATTCATCCGCTGTTATTCCTACAATTTGAATAAACGCGACTTTCCCATTCGGTGTATCTATACTAGGCAGTTCAGGATCGTTCGTAAATGCAAGTGCTGTTAATTCTGTATTCGATTCAAGGCAAATGGGATCATTGGCATCCATATAATCACCATTTTTAAATATATTTCCACTCCCAAATATGTATCTTGCCAGGTTCTGTAAAAGGTTTAGTGCCCAGGCAGGCGGTTCCGTTTCATGGTCCACCTTTGCAAGTCTAAATGTTAATTCAAATCCAAAACCACTAGTTTCGGTATCCTCCGTCTCTTTTTCGTATAGCTCTAAAAATCCATATGTAACAAAATGCCAATGTTCAATCGGTTCTTTTGCAGTATACACACTAGTTCCATCCAAAGGATCATTTCCCCGAGCATATAAGAAATCAGTGTACCAAAATGTTTAGGCTCCTGTTCTCCATACAAGCCCTCCATAACTTGATCAATTGCATCCCAACCAGTTTTTATTTTCGCTCATCATATCCTCCTCAAAATCACTATATATTGATGCTATCCTTACCATAATCGATTCCATCATACTTTTTATAAAATATCAATTTTAATAAAGTCACTCACTCCCACACCAAGCTGTTCCGCAACAAAAATCGACCGTCAAATTCAATCGGCACGCCCTGGCCGTCTCTTTCTGCATGGATGTGCAGGTGTGGTTCTGACGTATTGCCCGAATTTCCGACAAGACCGACAAACTGGCCCGTTTCTATCTGATCCCCAGCTTGAACGGTTACACTGCCTTCCTGCAGATGAGCAATAATCACGTTTGCTTCTGTTTTTTCACAACTGACCTGAACGTAGTTACCTTCTGGTTTATCAGGATTCGATTCAGGTGGAGTCAAATCAGGCATGTTGTTTCGCGCCTTCACGATTTCCCCCGTACATGGACTTGAGACCTCGGCTCCATAAATAACATAACGATCCAGTTCTTCAGGATATATCCCCGCAGTTCTCACACCGAGATTATTCAGCTGAACGATATCCAGCGCAAAACGCTGTTCCGGATGAGCATAATGAGCATTTACGCTTGTTGAAGCACCGCCATGCCCTACATAAAACGTGCCATCCTTTAAAGGAAATTCGAGTTCTACCGCCTCTTCATCTGTGGTGTACCCTGTAAAGATTTGCACGTGATACAAACCAAAAACAAGTATGAGCAAGCTATAAAAAACAAATGCACCCTTTTCTTTACCGGTGTATGTTTGTCCGGACGGCAGCGAACGGACTCTCCGCCAACTCACATAGAGTGCAAAAATGAGCAATAACGGCCAAAGAAACCGGATATAATAACCGGTCCAATCCCACCGCCCCGAAAAAAACACCCAGGAAATATAAATTGTGAAAAGCAAGGCTTGCAACACCCAGTCGAGTCTCCCTTTGAACTTGCTCACGAAAAGAGACACAATAAACACTGCTGGCAAAACCAACTGAAAAAGAATCAACTGTAAAATTGAAAATATCAATTTATCCCCCTATTTTTCACTTATTCCATCAAAAATGGAAGGCAATTGCTTTTAAGATTTAATTGTTTGCTTAAGTTTCTTCCAAAACAATTAATGATAAATACTTGGTCAGGAGATCTACCTTTTTATTGTTCTTAGCCTTAGATCGTTGCACTTTCAACATTCACAGTTCTTTGACTACAGTACCTGAAAAGCGATCGTGGGGAAGTATTGCTCCGGCTTGGTCTTCGAACGTTTTAGGGCTTTTTACATAATCAAAAGTGCTCACTGTATCCCGATACCCCATACGCTTAATGATTTGGCCGGATGTTAGCCTGGAACCCTCCTTATTCTCAAGTACCAACCCCATTTTTTTGTAACCAATGGTTTGCCTGCTTTGCCGCAACTGTGCGTACTCAAGTGTCCACATTACTACAGTGGGTGTTATTAACGCATGAACCACTTCACTTTTTACTTTTTTACGCAATAAACACTCAACACCGGCTGTCAAGGCGCTTGAAATTGTCAAGTCAATCAGGAACGCCTTCATACGTTTTTTTGTAATGGATTCCATTAAAGTTCCTCCTTGTTTTTTTAACGTTTTTTCTTTTCATTTATATTCCAAGTAGTTATTGGGATTTGTCCGTTTTCATCTCTCCAAGTCAGTAATACAATACGTCAAAAAAAGTAGTTTTTACTTTTCACGTTCATACAATTATTGTTGTTATAAAGTTCTTAACTCCTATTCCACAGAAGCACCTGATTACGGAAGAAAAACATTTTTAGTATTTCTTTGTAAAATAATGCTTGGAAAACGCTCTTACTAGTAATTGTCCAATTAAAAACACAATAGCGGTAAGTATGACAGCAACATTTCGGCCTACCGGTGCAAACCATGCATTGTCAGGGAGGAAATTTAAAGCTAATACTACCGATAATATTGCTACTAAAATATTGACCAAGACAACGTAACGAATTCTTATTAGACCGGACAAAAAACCAACGATCAAAACAAATAAGACGGAAGTCAAAGTCAGAAATGGAGCATCTTCACGCTTAACGTATTGACCGTATTCATAAAAGTGAAACAAGAACGGTGCCGGTATTAGAGTCATAATCAACCATAAAATCCCTAAATAGGGTTTCGCCAATTACATCACTCCTTTTCCTCACGTTGAATAATTCTGTAGTAAATTTTAATATCCTGATTCAACTAAATGGCCCTTATATGCATTACTGGCGGTAACCCTTATTAGGAAAAGCGTCCAATAATTTAATAATCCAATTGACGCAGGTACAAGAGAATCTCGTTTTCATTCAACTTTTTTACGTTGTATTTACGGATCTTGCTGTCAATTTTCTTTTGCTGTTTACTTCCTTTACTAGATGCATTGATAATTTGAAAAAATATTTCGCTCCAAATACCTGCCGTACCACCGAATCCCAGTTGAAATCCCATTTCTTCTGTTTCCGTAAGCGGCAGCTGTGTATTTTCCTCAAATTCCTTTTTAAAGTCATCCTGAATGATAATGTAAGATTCTTTATTTTTTAAGGCGTGAAGCAATTCTTCAGCGTTATTTGCTTTATAATAATCCTCTCTCTCTTTCAATCCCATCAAATTAACCTCCCTTAAGAAATAATATATCCTGATTCAATTTTAGCACAATTCATTCAACAAATGGCGCTCTTTTGTTTAGCGTTGGCGCTAATTCTTATTCCGGGTTAGCGGCCGATTGCAATATAGTCAATTCAAGGTTCTTCAGATATTTATACGATATTCCAGTTGAATGGTTTCATTTTCCTTATTAAACTATCCTTAAGTATCTTTTTTTCAATCTCTTCAGCATCGCTCTACAAACTGATCCTAAAACAAAAAAGACGCGTTCCTAAATAAACGCGCCCGGTTGCTTTAACGGGGGGTGTGGGTTTCCTCGCCCCCCATCCCTGGTGGCCTCAGAATAGAAAGTGATCACTTTACCCTAATTTAATATGAATTTTATCCGATTACTGTAACTTACCAATATAATCCAATTTTTCAATATCAGTAGAATCGACTGCGCCGTCCAGGATTTTTCTTACATCATGTAAAGTGTCTTGAAGATTGACGGATTTTCCAGTGACACCTGTAAACGCCTCCGCTACGTAAAATGGCTGGGTCAAATAGGCTTCCAACCGTTCTCCACGGTTATAGGTTTCAGTCTCGGAAGCAGGTAAGCCGTTTGTTCCACGCACATTGACCAATGAGCGCAGTTCTCGATAACGACGCAACAGTTTTTGGGCCTGTTGTTGCGTCCTAAGATGCGTTTGATCAAGATGTGATCCTTCCAGTACAGAAGATGTTGAATGGATCGGATTGACCGCAGGAAATTTCCGTCGAGCGGCAAGGTCTGCATCAAATTGCCATAACGTTTCAAGAGGACCGTACGGCAAATCTTCATCAACGACTTCTCCTTTAAGATCGACAAGGAACGTGGTTACCGAATCAACCCCAATATTTTGAAGGCGTTCTTGCAGGTGATAAATTTCACCGCTCACTACATGAGAACGGTCGGCAGCAAACAAGATTTCCTTGGTCTTGCTTAATTTCGCTATTTCCTCATAAGTCTTATCAATCGTATCAGTAACAATGTCTGCATAATCAACGATGTCCTTGAATTCCGGGTGTTCATCTTCTGGCTTGAGCAATACCGTGATATAACCTTCTTTCTTCAGGCGATCAAATAACTCGGATAGAATAACCAACTGCCCCATTCCAGGACGGGCGACCAATCCAACTGTTCCTCCTTTGGCCAAAGGAGCAAACAAATCCAACGTTTTCACCCCGGTTTCAATCATTTCGACACTCTCCCCTCTGATAATCAATTCGTCCAGACTACATTCCGCAAGTTCTGCAAGCGCAACCAATGTTCTGACCTCAGAACGACCGACAGAAATTTTTCCTGTACATAAATTGGAAACGGTAGCCGGACGTAATCCGACCGAACGAGCAACACTGGTCAGGTTAGGTACCTTTCGTCGTAATAAAGAGACATTTAACCGTAATTTTTCCACATTATCCACCTCCTTACTCTACATAGTAATATAAATTACTCCATAATACAATATTTTATTGTATTAAAACGTAAATATTATTACCCTCAAAAAAAGATAAGTCTTTTGGTTATTATGGATACCTTGGGAGCAGATCTGAGAAACATTTTAAAAATGGAACCATTTAGCAAAGGATTTCATAATTAAATGGAGCTATAAAAGACAAATAACCCGGAAAAGCCATGAAGCCCGGGTTATTTGATACTAATTAGGACATCTTTTCTATTTTGTGTTACTGTACAAAGGCTCCCTGTTTCCAGTATAACCATCACATTCAGACAATCTGATGTATGATCTTTAACAAAGAACCTCGAAATAAATTCCATTAAATACGGATCACCCTTTATTCCACTAACTGGCCAAATAAATGAATATGTTATTCGGTTAAAGTTAGCAATAGGTAGACCTTTGAGATTATCTCCAGCTTTCACTTGCTCCGCACAGTGCGTGCTAGTTTCCCATCACCCTGCGTTCCATTTACCGAGATGTACTGTGATGATAAGTTCCCCGTTACCTTCAAGCGAGAAGGTCGACACCGGAAAGCCTCTTGCCTAAAAGCTCGCACTTTGGAAAATCCCACGTTCCTACCCTATCGGTGCGATGAGCGCTTGAAAAACCTTTCTCCGTTGTAAAGTTGGAATTTCATTCTTAAAAAATACCCGCACTTCACGCCTCAGGAAGTTTATAGCGGAACTTGTCGCGCTCGCCCAATTCTTGAATAGTCTTTTCTGATATTAGCTGGATAATTGAAGATCGGTATTCTAGTTGTTAAATAGGTGCCATCCATTAGCTGTTGAATAAATGTGTAATTTTTAAATTTAACCTTTAATGATCAACATGTTTGAGTCATCAAATTCCCAGTTTGAGCCGTACGCGACTTCCCAGTAATAACCATCAGGGTCAATGAAATAACCTCCGTATCCCCCCCATGATAATGTTTGCGGCTCTTTAACAACTTGGGCACCAACTTTTTTGACTGATTGAAGAATATCATCAACTTCAGTTTCAGATTTTGCATTATAAGCGAGAGTGACACCCGAGAACCCCCCTTTTGACAATTCAGGAGGATTTTCTTCGTTGATATCCTTTGCCAATTCTTCAAGTGGAAATAACTCAAGCTTTGATCCTTCATTCTTAAAAAAAACAATGACAGGTTTTTCTTCGTCTCCTGTGACCGATGCTTCAAAACCGATTTTGCGGTAAAATTTAAGCGATTTCCCAATATCTCTTACACCTAAAGTAATGAGATTAATTCTGTTCATACAGACATCAACTCCTTTATATATGTTCTTTAAGAGAAATTCGACAAACTAATAAACTTTCCTCTTTTAAGAGACTAACTTTCTTTTATATTGATAACGTTATTCTGTTAAATGGCCTACTTATTCAATAATGGCTCCCCGTATATTGAATAATTAACTTACTTAAACAAGTTACCCCTAAAATGACGATATCCTACTTATCTTTTATCTTATCTTTTTTTCGACCGACAAGCGAATCGTTCCGGATGTACCTCGTACAAGTCATTAATTTCTTTTTTCTTGCTAATAAGTTCTTCTACAATCATATTACAAAGCTTAAAGAGAAAAACAACGGTTCCTCGATCGTCCTGCATGTCAATTTTTGCTGTATGTATTCCTTTATTTCCGTAATTTTAAGCTGTCCTGTCCTTTTTGAATATGAATTGGAATATCTCTTCAACAAGCTTATCAATCAGGTTACATTCCTTGTCTCTTGTAATTGGGTAATCAGGCTCTGGAACCAAGGTTTCAATCGCTAAACGAAGCATGCAGCTGAAGCTCTCGGTGAGTATTGAAGCCCAGTATCAAGAAAGAGGTTCTCCATTAAACTGGAGAATAGCAGTTGTATCTTTAGAGTAGCCTTTCCTGATTGCAGCGATGACTTCTTCCTTCCTTTCCTCGGACTCCTTCTGTGTAAGACAAAGCTCGACATCATCAATATCATACGGACCGATTCGCCAATGACCAAGTACTGCTCCCTTAAAGTCTCCATCGATCAAAAGATATTGCAGAACTTCCCGTCCTTTGAAAATCTGTTTTAATTCGCTCATATTTGCCCTAACCAGGAAATCCGATTTATCAAGCATAAAAATCGATGGCCTGATTTTCCCGACGCTTAAATTCAAGTCTTCCTTGCGCATGAACCCTGTACCGAGACCATTGATTTCCATTTTAATAATCTCTCCACTCTCGATTAGAAGATCCAAGGCACTTTGTATCATTTTGAGTTTTAACTGCGACCAGTTTCTGATTTGACTCAAGGTGGCAAAGACAAAAACATCAAGAAAACGTATCAGCATTTCGGAAACTGAAGACGACGTGTTTTGATGTAGTTCAATCCCAGGCCATTCCGTCTTGAAGTCAAACCAGCCCGTGTTCCAGTCAGTATCGATTTGGGATTCATATACCAAAAACGCTTCTTGCATCCTTTTCAGCACAGCAGTGATTTCTCTGGCTTTAAAAGGCAAATGTTCTTTCAACTGGTCCTTTGACATGCCACCGGAATGTTGAATCATGGATAGAACTTCTTCGTGAAGAGGAGATACTTTTTGAATCGGTTTTTGAAAAATACTGGCATACAGACCCAAATCGTCCTCCAAAACATAACCGATTCGACCGCCTTGGAAACGCCCTTTAACCAATTTATGTTTTTCACGCAAGTTCTCCGCCAACAACGAGTCATCAAAGGTTGTCCGGTGTACCAGCTGTGGGGGATTGCCGGGACGACTATTAAAAATGGGTGCGACAGGCTGCAATAATCGAAACAACTGTTTATAGGCTTCTGTGTCCCTGCTGTCATTTAATGGTTCCGTCAATTTTTGCCTTTTAAGACGTTCGCTAATGATAATTTCCTTATTCACCACACACTACCCCTTCAACTGCTATTTTTTCATTAAACATAAAGGTCGAACATGTTTACATCGTAGCCAAGCTGCTTCAGGTAGTTATAAAGTTGGCCACGGTGATGAAAAAAGTGGGAAATCTCTTCAACGAGCCAATGCGCTTGAACAGCTCCTTTCTCAAGATAAAAGGGCTTTGTCTTTTTGGTTAAAAAATCTTGGTCGGACAAAGAAAGCATAAACGTTTTATAACTACCAAATCCATTCTTCATGGCTTTAATCATGGCTTCGGATGATTCCAATTTATCGTACGATGCTTCCAGGTTCTGAATCGTTTCCTGATCTTTTTCCTGCCAGAGATGGAGATCCACCTCGGGTATGGCAGAGATGTGTCTAGCAAGTTCTTTAAGACTTCGCATGTTGTCGGCCGGCCGGTATCTCCAATCCGTCGCTTTCACCTTTCTTAGCAAACCTTCCATCGAACGGATGCCGATTTCAAGTTCTTCCAACAGTTCATTTCTTACAATGTCAACGGCGTTCATTGCTCTCATCCTTCCCTTTGTAATTTCCTTTTCAATCTATCATAGAATAGTGACAAATCATGTCACCATTTATATGGATTTTTTCAAAAATGGATTAACGGTATTTGTCTGCCAACGTTTTTAATTTTTGCTTCATGTATGTGATGGCCTCTGGGGTTCCTTTTTGAAGGCTTCATTACCAAAATTAACCATCCATAATATCCGACCGTGTGATCGTAATGAAAAAGATAAGCATGAAACTGGTCATCACCCATCCCAGCCCACCCCCTGCATGGGCTTTCTCGTTCGGAAAATCTATAACTAAACCAGGTATTCAGCTATCCCGTGTAGGGAAGTGTCAGAACTAAAAGGCTCTTTCACAACCGGAAACAGATTATTGTGCAACACGAGGACTATTTTATTATTGACTAAACGTTTAGTCAATAATAAAATAGGTGTTAGATGATTATTAATTTCTCAAAAAATGGATGGAGGGATTGCAATGGATTTGTATTACGAGGTTAAAGGTAATGGTCATCCCGTCGTTCTTCTTCACAGTGGTGGTGCTGATATGCGGGACTGGACATTTGTCGCACCTCATTTAGCCAGTTACTATAAGGTAGTTACTTTTGACGGACGTGGCGCTGGAAATTCGCCATCTCCCAAAGGAAAGGTTAATTATGTCGATGATTTGCTGTCGCTGCTTGATTATTTGGATCTTGACAAGGCAACAATTATAGGTCATTCCATAGGCGGTCAGATTGCAACAGAATTTGCTCTTAATTATCCTGAAAGAGTTTCGAATCTTGTCCTGGTTGCCCCTGCGTTGTCTGGGTTCAACTATTCACAGGAATTTAAAGCCTATATGAATTGGATAAATGCGGCTGCTCCGGATATAGATAAAATGATTAAGCGATCGCTTAGTGCTTCACTGTATAGTGTTGTAACAACCAGTTCGAGCCGGGATTTGATGATGCAAATGCACAGGCATTATATGGAGCGGATAATTCAATGGCCCGAGTTTGAAATGATTTGGCCACAGCCGCCTGCCATCGAAAGGTTAGAGGAATTGACTGTTAAAACGTTATTTATTATAGGTGAGAAAGATTTTCCTGATAATCATCGTGTAGCGGATTACTTTCTCCAAAACCAGAATATCCGTTTTGTTGAAATCACAGGCGGGGATCATATGTTAACGCTAACCCACCCCGAAGAACTGTATAATAATATTATAAAATTTATGGAGGATTGAGATCTGACATGCCACGAACAAAAAAAGAGAACGCACGTATTCGTCAGATGACTAAGGAAAAAATTCGCACAGCTGCAATGGAGTTCTTCATTAAACGGGGTTACCATGCTACATCCATCAGTGAAATAGCTAAACATGCAGGCATATCCAAAGGTCTCCTTTACAATTATTATAAAGGTAAAGAACAGCTTCTTGCTGCTATGGTCGAAATTAGAATTGGCGAACTGGTTGAAGTAATGGAAACTGCAAAGGGTATTGAGAAACCAAACGAGCAACTCAAACATATTGTAGAAGGCGCTATTGAAAATGTCTTTCAACGACCAGAAATATTCCGTTTTTATTTGCATCTGCAAACACAACCTGAAGCAGATCAGGAATTGATCAAATACAGTAATCTCCTGATTGAAGAAAATGCCAGACAGTTCGAGTTTCAATGTGAAATATTTGAAAAACTGAATGTGAAGGAGCCGAGAAAAAGGTCGCTATATTTTTCATCTATGCTCCAAGGTACCATGTTGATGATATCTACTTATCCAGAGCAGTTTCCCAAAGAAGAAATAAAAAAGCAGATTTTAAGTGAGTTTTGTGACTCTACCGTTTAAGAAACTTTTTTGAATAGATTTTCTCGAAAACTAAAAAAAGCTAGGACAGGTCCCATTTATCTCCTGTCCCACACGTGTCAGTTTCTTACAAATTCTGCTTCAACGCCTCTATTTCTTTTTTGCTTAACTTGGTTACTTCTAGCAATAAAATCAATTGCCGTACCTTTTCGGAGCATCTCCAGAGCAACACGCCTGATACCTTCTTCTCTTCCTTTTTCTTTGCCTTTCTCTTCATACGAAATCGGAATTTCCATGATTCTGTCAGCCTCGTCCATATGCTTGATTTCTTCCATCAGTTGCTCCTCCTCTTCTTCATTTAATTTCAAATAGCTTTCGAAAAACCCGTATATCAGGCGTTCTTTGGCTGGATCCGGTTGCATGTTTACTATCATCCGCAAAAATTCCTTCTTCACTTGCACCCGTTCTTCTTCCTTGTAATTCATTTTGCTTAACAGTGCTGCAGCGGCAGGGTTGTCGGAAGTGATATAATCCCGCCAGTTTTTCTTGTGCAAATGCAGCGTCAGATAGTTAAATGTCAATACCTGAAAAAACGGAAATGCCATGATATATTGGTTCTTTTCCCAGTTTTCCTTATAACTAAAAACAGCAATTGGGATAATTGGCTTGCGGTGCCTTTGGTAGAGCATGCTTAAATATTGATACATCCGTTCATGAAAATGCGATTGCTGTGTGCTTTGCGGTTCCACATGCACAATCATAACAGCATCCGTACTTTTCAATTTTGTTTCCACAACAACATCACCTTCCAATAGGTCCGTAAATACTTCTTCGGACAGGAAAGAAATTTCTTGAAAATTAATCAGCGGGTGGATTTTCGGAAAAAAGGATTCCAGAAATTCCTCAAAAAACGTTTGGATCAGTTCTTTGAATAAGTGGTCATGGCGCGTGTAGAGAGGTGACTTTTCCATAACCAACTGTGCGTGAGGCATAAGAGCACATCCTTTGCGGTTTTTTTAATGGGGAGATCAATCGTGGTGTGTTGTCTTTCACCATTGTATCAGAAAATATCGATAAGTAAAGTATTAAAAATAGGACGAAAGCCTCAAACCGATTCCTTATCCGCCAGCTACCAAAGCAACAAACAAATAGGGGACGAGGGATCAGGTCCCGAATAAAAAAGGGAATAAATTGGCAACAGTGAACCTTTACCCACGGCTCTTTTCTATGTTGAAAGGCTGGAATGGAACACAAAACAATCGTTCTCTAACTCTCCCAGTTAACCTTCCCTCACCCCAAAAACAGCTTCAGCATCCTATAGTTTCCGTATCCCTTTACTATGTTAAACGCTGTTCCTCCAATTGCTTCCACAATGCCACGGCCCCACGTCCGCCAGGCTATTACAAAAGCGAACTGATTCGGTAAACGACTAAAGGTGTCAGGGGTACCAAAAACTTCCAAATTTTTCTTATTCGGAGTTTTGTACACTATGATTAACGCGGCTACTAGTTAGTAATTTTCGCTTTACGAGACAACTTGGCACATGCAACCCCTATTTTATTTTGTTAAATATGCTTGAATTGAGTTAGGTAGTAGTTGAAAGAATCGCCCTTTATATTTGATATCTGCAAGACCAGCAATGAAAATAATTGTAACGACAACTACTAAAATAGGGTTCCAATTTTTTTTAAAAATCCTGTTCATAAGTTAACCTCCACTCTTTTATATGGTGTGTCAGTCTGTATATAGTTTACCACTGGAAATTCGTATCTTACATCGATTTACATTTTTAACACCAAGGCTTTTATCGGACTTATGGATAACAAATTTTCAAGTATATGCATTGGATTCACGTGGCAAAGTCATTGGTAGATCACTAACGGTGAAAGCCAGTTTTACAGACAGAGGAAAATGCAAATAATCTTTCAACTAATCCCCACCTATTAAGTATGGTGGGGATCAGTTGAACATACGGTATTACACCCTGTATATCTTCTCCCGTAATACAGTGTAAGATAGAAGTTACCAAGGAAAATATCCGCATTCATTTGTTTTTCCAGCGAGTGAAAGCTATTTTATTACCTGAAGAGAAAATAGCTTTCACTAATTTCAAGGAAGAAAAAGAATGACCAAATACAAAAAATGGCTGGATTCTTCCACTTGCGCTTTTGCTTACTTTAATATTCTCCTTTAATTACAAAGAACGAACCCCGAATTGTTCCAGCTAGTTTAGACTTTTGCCTAGCAAACTTAAACTTTCCTTCTAACTCCTTTGGTACCTCCATCCCTTCAGAAAGCTTAAAACCAACGGCCCGCTTCTTAGGGTCATCAACTGTATACATGACGTTTACCGCAAGACCATCCTCAAAAAAGACGTAGGCAAATTTGATATTTCCGACTTGAAAACGCGACGTTTCTAAAGGGTTGGCCGCAAACGCAATATCACGTTCTTCTTTCAAAATTCGGTTCACATAGTCAAGGGTCTCCTGACTTTCACTAGCTGGTTCAACCGTAAATTCATGCTTATATTTGTTCATAAAGTAACGGGCTTCATTAGCACGTAAACCAGCAAGCGCCTCTGCAACTGGTGAAGACTCTACGCCAACTGTAGACACATTCTTGAAATTCACAACAAAGGACAATTCAATCCCTCCTTCTACTTCCTTACAACAGGAACCCACATTTCACCATATACCAAGCCATTTCGTTGCCCCATTACTACGGCTGCATTGGGGCCACCTACATAGGCAACATGATTTGCTTCACCTAACACTTCACCAAATGCAGTGCCAGTAACTTTGTTGCTTAACTCTTCAGCCGTTTTTCCTTCCCCTTTCACAACGATGTATTCCCCTTTAGGAAATTGGATAACTCTAGATGCTTCCGATAGGGTTTCCTCGGTCATGACGCCGGCGTAGTGCATCATCTTGTTATTAACTGCTTCATTTACGACAAAAATGTAGTCGTTCGTAGCGACAGATTTTAGCAAATCAAGCCTTCCATCTTCATTGACTGATCGCCAAAAGTCTGCCTTTTCCTTGTTAATGCCAGCAAAGTCTGTGTAATCGCTCTTAAGCTCAGTCCCCAAACCTAAAACGGTAAAGCTGTCTTTTTCTTCTAAGGTATAATCTGCCATATTCAAAACCTTCCTCTTTTTTAAATTTATCAAATGACTTGTATTTTCACTTGATGGGTTTATAATAGCCTTAAATCATGTCAAAAAATGATACTGTTTAGGAGGTCCCGATGAAAAAAGTTGAACGGATTAATATCATCATGCGGTATATCAACAACCGTGCCCACTTTACAATTTCTGAAATCATGCGAGAATTTAACATCTCTCGTTCGACAGCTATGAGAGATATCAGAGAAATTGAAGCCATGGGGATGCCACTTGTCTCTGAAGTTGGAAGGGATGGGGGTTATTTTGTCATGAACAACTCTGTCTTGCCCACTATTCGCTTTACCGATAATGAGATTAAAGCTCTTTTTATTGCCTTTATGGCCACCAAAAATAAACAACTCCCTTATCTAAAGAGTCGTCAGTCTTTAGCTGAAAAATTACTTGGCCTCATCTCAGAAAACCAGCAAGATGACCTTGTTCTTTTAAATCAAACATTGATTTTTGAAGGGACCAACCCCAATAATCCCGACCTGCTTGATCTGTCAGACCTACCTCATCCTATGTTAGAAAAACTCATCCAAATCCTTCTTTTGGATAGCTATTTATTGATTACCATCATAGAAGAGAAGGTAATAAAGTCTTATCCAATTTATCTTTTACACCTTTATCATGAAAAAGGTCTTTGGCTGATTGATGGCTTTGACTTAAAGAATGAAAAGAGGCAGGTTTTCCCTGTCGACAATCTTACCAATGTCAAACCATACCCTGTGAAAAAAAGATTGAGTAAGAAAAAGATTTTAGAAAAACTAAACAAGCAGGAAGAAGTAATGAACCTTATCCTTGAACTTGGTCCAATGGCGATTGCCCAGTTTAAAAAGTACCATCCTTTAAAAGTTTCAATTTCCTATACTAACCCTTACCAAACCACTGCCATTCTAAAGACTTTTATCAATGTTCATAATCCCGAAGAATTGACCGAAATAACAAATTGGGTCCTTTTCCTCGGTAAGGATATCAAGGTCAGGGAAGTGCCAGAAGAAGTCTTAGAAGGTTTACAAGAGAGATTAGGTTTATTCTGCCCATAAGCAGTGGGCAGTTAAGAGCTTGGCCAGTTGGGCCAGTTACCTCCTATTTCCGCGCACTTGTGCCGTTGCTTTAAATGTTTTTTTATACAATCAAACCATTTCCGATCTTTTCATAATCTTTCTGTTAACTGCATATTTGGGGTTATTTGGGGTAATAACAGTGAAGCTATCACTAAACTTGTTATAACAATAAGGTGAGCATACCCATTATGACAGAAGTTTATTTTGCTTTTTTAATATTTACTTCTTTTCCTTCTTTTATTTAATAATCCAGCCCTATCCCTCCCGAAGGTTTCTAATTTTCCAGTGTCTGCATTAAATTGTAGAAGTATTTTGCGTCACCCGTATTGAAGTAATTATACCAAGCGTCAAGAGTATCCTGAGAAAAAACATCTAATTTTGCCAAGATATTTCGAGCAAAAAGCAACCCACCTGCTGAACTAGCTGTAATCAGATTATCGTCCGTAATTGCTTTTACATCTCGATAATATAATTCTCCTTTATAGTTTGGACATAGCATCTTAAGATACTCAACGCTATTACTAGTATGCATACGTTTGTCAAAAACGCCGGCCTCGGCAAGTACAGTTGTAGCACCGCAGCAGCAGTTGCACCACCTTCCAACAATTCAGTTGCCCTTTCAATTTTAGCTCGTCCATTTGGCTATTACATCAGAGAGTAGGCTCCCGGGACTCAACTTCTCTCATCTTCACATGCTTCATATAGACAAGATTATTGACACCGCTTTTTTTACCGTGCTTTTGAGGTATACGCATGAACTCTGCAAAACCCAGTTTTTCATAAAGCTTGATGGCATTTGTGTTGGTATCTGCTACCTCTAAAACATATTCGTAGTATGAAGTTGAATCCATTATTGATTTTAGCAGTTCAGTCGCTACACCCTGTCCTCTACAATTTATCGACGTTGCCACAAATTCTATTGCACCCATTTTCCCAGAAATCGGAAAGGGATATTGCTTTTTCTCAAATTCTTTTTTAAGAATTACATAAGCAATGCTACCCATGAATAAGCCAAGATGCTTTCTAAATTCACTATATTTCAATCTTACTGAAGGTAAATTGTTTGTAGTGCAGGCGGCTATAGCCACAATATTATCGTCAACTACAGCTGTATAGAAGACCTCTGTATTAAACATATGGGCAAATGTCTTGTAAAGTTTGGCTTTACCCTTTGAAAAATAATTCAGCCATTGATAGAAGCCGTCTACAAAGATTGTACTCATCTCGTTTTTTATATTTCTTTCCGCTTCACAAGCACGAATAATATTCATAGTCTATCCCTCTATTCTTTGTGAATGTTTCAACTCGATTATTGAGAACACACGTATCTTTCCAGCATATAGAGCATTGCTTCAACTGGTCTCTAGTTGACAAAACAATCCACTATCCTGACTTTTAATTGGACTACTAATTTTTCTGTTTTAGTTAGCAAAAATCCTTCATAATACCATTAAAAAGACGCTTTCCTTGTGCTGAAAAAGCGCCCTTTTATGGCAGAATATTTCAATGACCTTATTAAAGTATAGACCGTTTGATAAATAGCATTAAATGCCTTCATTCATTCAATTTTAAACTAGAATATATGAGATATAAAAGATACATATAAAATACAAGTGTAATTATTAAAGCAAATATCTGGTTTGAGGCAAGTGGAACAACCATCATTAAATCAACTAGAAATAAGATGGTTAGACCAATTATTATTGGTATTCTGTAAAGAAACCTTCGTAACATATCCTACCCCTCCTTACAACATTTTGTTAAACGAACCTGCTACGTTAAGTTAAGTACATTTCTTATCAACCCACATCAATTATAACATAAATATTCAGTTATCTTTGGAAAAGATCTTAGAAACAAAAGCGCCCGTTCGTTTTGTTTAAGTTATATTAATGAATAAAACTTTACTTTACATAATCTAACTGTGATACAATAAAATATAATAGACTGGCTTCGCATGAGGGGTTAGGTAGCACTGTCGATCTGCCGTTAGTCTTTATTGGAGACTTCCTGGGAGGAAAGTGTTTGCCTATGGACATTGTTAGTGCGCTAGCGCTCATGATATCCTTTGGGATGTTAGTAGCGTTTATCGATTCTGATAATAACCATAAAAAATAATCCCTCATGCACTTTAGCGGGTTCGTGAGGGATTATTTTCCTAAGCTGCCCACCCCTCTTGTCGGGGATCGGTCTTTATTATTTTGTATGCACTTATAATCTTTCTATTTTAATCATACCACGAAGTAAATGTTTATACACGTTTTATTTATTCTTACTTCTTTGTTATTCCAAATCATTTTCAGACCGGATCAAACACAACCCTCTCCCGATTTTGTCTCCTTCGAAAAATGATCCTTATATGCAATACAGGCGTGCAACCCTTATTCCTTAAGTACATTACTTCACAAAGATTTTTTATAAGTAACAAAGAACGGGGTCAACAAAGAACCAGTAATTAACATAAACAGCGCTATTCCAAGTGTTACAAGAATATTCTTAATAGGCGAGAGAAAATCGCCAATGACTACCATTGGTAGGATAGTCAAAGAGACAAAAATGATCCTACCAGGAATTGTTATCTTATGTGTCGTACCACATTCGTTACATTTAATAGGTTTATAATTCCACCAAAGTGATTTATAGACTTTACTCCATTAACTGGCCGTTATGTACAATACGGGCACTGATCCTTATTCCGGAGGCGCGCCCGATTGCGGTAGATACATTATCCTCAATTACTTCTTTGGATTAAAAAGTTCATACTTAACTCCCTAGCATATTATTTTTCTTTTAACATTGAATACCTTCGAAAAAACTTATAGGAAATAGTACCAAGGAAAATACTAAGAAGTACAGGAGACAATTTCAAAAGGACAAATGGAGTTTCAAATAAAAATGCCTTCCAAAATAAGTCACCTTGCATACTCCAAAGACCTGTATGATATAATTCCGAATAATCCGTGTAGGGAGTAGCAGCAAATAGCATAAGCATACATAGCGAAAATGAATAACCCATCAATCTTTTATAATAATTAGCCATTGATTGGCGATCCGAGAAGATTTCATTTTGATCATCACCTTCCTTTTGCCAATACTGTCTTCCACCCAGACGGTGCCCCTCTATGTGGCTCCAACCAAAATCTTCATATATCCCTTTGTATTCCATGAACTTTTTCTTTGGTAAATAATCTTGATAATCAAGTCGCATCACATACCTCTTGTCAGTTCTTTCGAAAGTGTATATTCCTAATCCACTAATATTTGTACAGCGATAGCCTTCTTGTAATTGCTCGTTCAGCCATTGCTCTTCTTTTTCAATATCAAAAAATACCTTAAACCTCTTCATTTGATTCACTTCCTTCATACAAGGCTAAAATATGCAATAGCCTTTCCTGTTCCAATTTCAAAATAGCCCTTCCTTCTGCAGTTATCATATAAATTTTTCTCCGACCTGAATTTCCAACAGGTTCAATCCAACCATGTTTATTCAAGTTTTCAATCGCACCGTATAATGTACCAGCCGCTAAAATAACGGTACCATTACTTATTTTTTCTATCTTCTGCATTACGGCATAGCCGTGGAGTGGCTCACGTAGAGCTAATAAAATGTAATGCATGGTTTCAGACAAAGGCAATAATTTATGTTTCATACTCTCACCTTCTATTCAGTTTAACTATATAGTTTGACTTTATAATAATATAATACAGTTCAACTGAATAGTCAACAGCATTTTTAAAATTCATCGAAGGAACTTAAAGTAAAACCTTTATAATTAGGCAAAAATTTAATCTAAAAAAGTCGATTTCCTTTACGTTGGGAAATCGACTTTTTGTGTAATCTTATTCAATTAAATGGCTCAATACAGGAATAATATTTATTCCGGATAAGCTCCCTTTCCTGGAACAAAATTCAGGTATTCTTTTTATTCTCGAGATCATCGACCCTTTTTTCGAGATTTGAAATTTCCTCTTTTAGATTATCAGTTGGAGTTTTGACCCTATGCGTTATGCCTTTAAGAATTGCCATTACAGCTATAATCAAAACGATTATTCCAACTAAAAACATCAAAATTATTTCCATAAATTAATACTTTCCTTTCTTCCGTTAAAGCGCCAGTTTGAAGAACATCTTTATTGTAAATGAACGACTTTATTGAAGAAACATCTTTATAACACTTAATTCGTCTGTTTAAGTCCTTCGAAATACACATCTAACACACACATCGCTTCATCAAGTGAATCAAACGAACCTTGCTCAGCGATCCATAATGCACTTTCGTTCATTGCCCCTGATAATGAGTGGGTCAGTGATTCTACCGACAGGGACGAAAAACAACCGTTCTTCTGCATTTGATCAAGCTGACTGTATAGAAGTTTCATTGAATGATTGGCATCTAATTGACGCCAACGATTCCAACCAATGACCGCAGGACCATCAATCAGAATAATCTGTTTATGGTCAGGCTCAATGGCAGACTTAATAAATGCTCTGCAGCCAATTGACAGTTGTTCCCATTGTTCTGAACCCCTGCTTGCCTGCTGTTCGATATCTTGAGCGATTTTCTTCTGAATAGATTCAATTACAGCAAAAAAGAGTCCTTTTTTATTCTTAAAGTGATGGTACAACGCTCCACGCGTCACACCTGAATCTTTCACAATATCCTCGAGTGCTGTTTTTGCGTATCCATTTTTTGCGAAATGTCGTTTTGCCGTTTGGAGGAGTACTTGTGCTGTTTCCTCTGCTTCAGCTTTTGTTTTCTTCATTTGTTATTCACCAATCCTGCACATAAATTCTAGAGCATCTCCATCATTGACTTTTATCAATGACCGTAGTCCGTGCTTTACCGTCCAATTGATTTTGTTTCCATGTAACTTATACATCTTTTTTATCCATTCCATTGTTTCCTTTTTATACATTTTTGACAAGTCATTCAGGTGATTTCCAACAGATTTTTGTACATACTTGGAGCGATCGGTGATCAATAGCTCGAGCAAGGAAAGATTCACACACGGATCGCCATTAAGCACGGCGATTCGTTTTGCCCAAGGTAAACGAGGGCGTGTTCCCTCACTAACGAGTCGTCGTACATGTGCGTTTTCATCGATCGCCCATAGACGAAGTTTCTCTAACACTTCTCGTTCATAGTATAGTAAATAAGGACGAATCGCATATTCAGACGTATGACGTTTCGTGATTTCATACAAAGCGCCCATCGACACATCAAAGTCATCGATTCCATACACTTCGACATAATAAGCAATTGGCATTAAAAAATACCCATTTGTAAACATCCCTTGTTCCGTTTTGTTTTCAGGCCCAAGAATTTGTTTCAAAATTCCAATTGCATCAACATAGGGCAAGGCGAGCGCTTTGTGCAATTCTTTAGAGATGACAGCCACCCTGTCTTTCAGCTCCAATCCTTCGACGAGACCATTCACTCTCTTAACAAAGGAATCATGAGGAAATTCCGGATAAACAGGGCATATTTGATTCCCTAAAAATTTAGCTAATTCAGTATCAAAGTAATTCTTCAAAGGAATGTAAACACTCATGACAGAGTACCCTTGAAATGCTTTTGGAATTCAGCGGATGGTGGTATTGCTTGAATTACATCGATAAGAATTCCGTTCGGATCAGATGTAATGAAATGACGCTGCCCAAAATCTTCATCCCGTAAATCGAGTACAATGGGCAGGTGATGTTCATGAATTAAGCGATCGTAAAGGACATCAACATCTTTTACCTCAAGATTCAAAATTAGACTGGTCGTAATCTGCTGCCGAATGTCTGTTGGAACTGTATCATGACGATGATGAAGCACCGCTAGCTCAAACGAATCCAACTTCAAACTCACATACCAATCAATTTCAAAAACCACTTCAAACTGAAAGTGGCGGACAAAAAAATCTGCAGATTGAGAAACATCATCCGTAAGAATTACAGGATAAAACCCAGTCACTGCCATCAAACTACACCCCTTTAAATAGTTGTTAAATCAATTTTAACATACATACTGAATGTATGTAAACATTAACTTCAACCAATTACTTCAACCACGTGTTATTTTGGAATGGCGCCCGTTTGCTTAAAACAATGCATTCCGGTTCTTACACACAATTCAATCGTTCTCCTGTAACTTATTATTTACAATGTCTCTCAGTTTAGGGAATGCAAAAATCACAATAAGCGTTAACAATATAACCACAGATAAAGAGCCTAAAACGCTATATTCAAAATTAATGAGTTCAAACCAAACTTTACTTACCGAAAACATTACAACGAGCATTATCAAATAAGGAAAGAGCATCATAAAATAAAATCCTACACCTTTTCCAGATTTGAAAAGAGCATTCCATTTATCTGCATTCATATTAAAAATCATTTTCAATAGCTTGAATGATAACAGTAGCGCACCAACGTAAAAGACAGAACCTATGATGTCTAGTAGAATGTAGGAAATGATAAACAGAAGGATATCCAAATCCATCACCCCCTAATTTATGCAACAATATGCCCAATTGCGCCCGATTGCAACATAGTTTACAAACTTGGCTTACGTGATTGTAAAAGCCATAAAAACTTCCCTTTTGTATATGTATATACCGCTGGCGTCGAAGTATTTTCTGTCGCTACTTCATCTTCCAACTGTATATGATTCGCATTTATCTTTCTAATGACAAACATGTTACCCTCGTACTCACCATGCCGAAAGTTATCCAATGCAACAAAATTATAAATTAAGTGGAATGTTTCAGTATCCATTATTTCACTTTCAATAAAACTATCAAATATATCTGGTAAAATAAAATCATCATTACTCATCAATTCAACCTCCTTGCTTATCTATAACTGCTCCCGATTTTTTAAGTAATACACTATCCTCAAAGTATAGGTATTAAAAACTTACTTTGCAGTTCTGTTACGATATACAATCAAAGTAAGCGCATTTAATAAGATGGTAACGATAACAAGAACTGCTGAAGTGAATGCCACAGCACCTCCTGTGTCCATAAGAGCAGACCAATCCTCAATTTTTACCAATTGATAGTTACTAAAAATCTGGAAACATAACGAAATAGCACAAGCACTGATACTTATAATGGAAAAAGCGACCCATTTCTCATTTCCCTGTTTTTGAGATCGCAGGAGATTAACAACAGGAAGTACCCAAGCAATTAATCCAATCACGAGACTGCCAATGTTAAGCCAACTAGAATCAATCATATATTTTTCCCCTTTACAGCTATAATTTGAAATCCCTTATTCAATTATATGGCTCAACTGATGAATAAATTTATTCCGGAAGTGCGCCCGATTGCGGCACTTTAAAATGAATTTAACTCTCCCTCAAGAATTTCTTATACGCCTTCGAAGTGATTAAGTATATAATGTTAAGGCTTGCAAATGAAACAATTCCTACAAAAAGTAAATAAACTGCCGTATTAGGCTTTGGACTATCCACCACAAAAAATGCAATCAAAGAAATTATTAGAGAAATCTCAAATGCCTTTAATACAGTATTTCTCTTTGTTCTTTTCATAAAGTCCCCTCCAGTCTTGTTATCGAAGAGCAGCCATCTTTATTTAAAGTTAGAAAAGCGATTTTATGGATTTAATAACGTCAGTGAGAAATAAAATTGTAAAAAGTCCAGTGCTCGTGAGGATATTGGATAATGTACCATCAAAAATAAACGTACCCAAAATAACCCCTAAATAAAATCTCGGATCAGAGAATTCTTCAAAGGACTCATCTTCATCAATACTAATCTTTTTTTGCAGACTTTCATCTTTCTTTATTAACTCGTCAATGGTAACGCCAAAAGTATCACTTATTTTGATTAGTTTATCAATGTCCGGATATTCTTTATTTGACTCCCACTTATAAACTGCCTGACGTGACACGTCCAACTCCTCAGATAATTTTTCTTGAGACCAGCCACTTTCTTTCATTTCTCAATTCTTTCAATTTATCACCAAACTGAAGACCCATAATATCACCCTTTTTCATCAAGATTACATCAATTAATAAATAAGGGAAACAAACCTGCAGTTTCAAGTGTAAACTCCAGGTTTACATACTATATATTTAACCAAAGATCTTCTGTATTTAGGGTTTTTCCGCAAAATGGCCTGATTGTTGAATTGTCACAATCCGTCTCGTCAATGTAATTGTATCAAACTTTTTTATAAATTATCGGACTTTATTCAAATGATCAATCTTTATTATAAATTATCAAACTTTATTTCAAAGCCACAACTGAGGGCTTGTCCTTAATCCGTAAATAGCTCTAGAGACACAGTTTGTTTAATAATAGCTTTAAGATTTATATTACAACACTTCCTCAATAATTGAATTTCCCTCAGTTTCTTCGGCATCAAGCCATTTCCATTTCTCATACAGTCTAATTCGCCCATTGGCTAAGATTTCAGGATTCGAAACACATTCCCCTCCCCTAATTTCATTTTTGATATTAACGTGGTTATACCTAAACTCTAAACAACCATCTTCATTAACAATACCAATTAGTAAACCTTTGACGATTTCTCCTCCACTATACGTTGCGGAGATAATATTCCCCTCTTGCTTATATCTAAAAGTTGTTTTTGAAGAAACTTCTCCGTTAGCTGTATTATCAACTGAAACAAATGTACGATCGTTATAATTTATCATATTTTTACTCACCCTTTTCTTGTACTAAGTACATTTTTCACAATCCCATATTTATATTTAACATGAATGTCCATTCTTCTCATGAAGGTTTATTCTACAAAATGGCCGATTGAGGAACATCTTTATTGTAAATAAACGACTTTATTGCACTGATCACTTGTTTATAAAAAGTTTGATCAGAATTTATTTAAAGCATGCCAAGCTGTTGCATGAAGTGTACATCATCAGAAGAAACCTAATAATCCTTGATTTTACCCTCTTCCAGAAAGAAGATATCCATACCATGAAAAGAGATAACTTCTCCAGCATTTGCCTTGGCACCCGGCATTTCCCCGTTATATGTTCCAGTCAATTTCCAACGTGCGGAAACATAAGCGTTTTCTTCGATAGGACCTACTTCAATTGACATCTTTACGTCATTAAAGATCGCACGCCCATTCGTTATCTATTTCCTTTAATACTTCTACTCCTTTTCGTGATTCTGAATCCTTCTTATCAAGCCTTGCTTGATGAACTGTGCAGTTAGGTGACGTCACCTCATTAAGAATGGAAACATCTCCATTCCAAGCCTTTACCCATAGCTTATAAACTTGTTTTCCATCTAGAACAGTCAAACCAAAAACCTCCTCAATACGATTATATACTGCATTCAAGATCTCCCTTGGGATTCCTTCTTTTCTTCAACATAATAGCCCAATTGCGGAAGATTTTCCTTATTTAAAATCGGTCAAACTTGTACAATAAGTATAACATTTTCGATTCAAAAGATGACGGGTTTTTAACATTGATCATCGAGAAGGTGTGAAGTGGTAAGCAGTCTGTCACTTACTGGTACATTTTTTGTCATGCAGTGGTAAAAGTTATCCTCAGGAGGGTACATTTCAATTGGCTGTAACCACTTCCGAATTACGCTTCAATTTGTCTCCGATATTCCGACTATGTTCCTGTTATAACAAATTTATTTCCTGCTATCGCGGGGATGAGCAAACAAATGTATAGACATTGAAGATTGTGGAAAGCCGTTAATGTTACACTTGCTACCTTAGTATTCATTATGCTCTTTCAGGCGAATACAAAATAAAAAGCACCCCAAAATCCTCAACGAGCATGCCTCTATCTACCTGCTATATCTAAATATCACAATAAAAAGACATTTATAATGACTCTACACTCCCCTCTCAAACAAAATCCATTTCCATATTTTAACCGTATATTCGTTCGCATTTGGTGATATAATAGAACAAACGTTTCCAACAGGAGGCTTTCATATGACAATAAAACCTGGAAGTACACTAGAACTGATTTATCTGGACAGCAATAACCAGATCACACAACGAACAATTAAAGTGCTACGGACGAACAACGATACGGTGCTTGCTTTCTGCTACACCAAAAGGCAAGTCAGAACGTTTAAACGAAATAACATTTTATCTGTCGGGCCAATTAGAAAAAGGGTAGGTGCATAAGAAGTGGCTCATGATCGTGGTTCAATTAAATGGACATCGTTAATGATCCCGGAACATGTCGAGCTTTTAAAAAGGACATGGGAGGAACTGGAGCGTAAACAAAAGCCGATGATAGACGAACAGCGGCAGGAGGAAATAAATGTAAAGCTGCAGATGGCTTTAAAGGATGCCTTAACAGTGGAAATACAGTATTTTGAAAACCACGATTATCACAAGGTTAAAGGCAAAATCGGAAATATTGATCTGCAGAATAAGCACATCAAAATAGTCGATCACTGCCTGCCTTTAGAAAATATTATCGATGTTTATGTAGATTAACCCCTTATGCTAGGGGATTTTTTATGGCCCCCAATTGGAATACATGCATGCAAACTTCCTTCGCTTGAGGAAATGGTTTTTCGTATGAAAGCAGCTGCTGGGCAAGGGTCTGACCCCCTACCGCAGCGGCAGTCTTTGTTTTGGACTAGACTTGTTGTTCGTCATTAAAGATCCGCCCGAACTCCTTCCTCAAGCAATGCCTTTAAAGTTCCAGCTCCCTCTTCGTACACAACATCCGCTTCGAAACCGAGATCTCGCAGCATCTGATGGTCTTTTGTATCTTCTTGGCCCAACGTTGTCAAATAATCTCCAATAAAAATGGAGTTCGCTGCATATAATCCAAGCGGTTGCAGGCTTTTCAAATTTACCTCACGTCCGCCGGAAACGCGGATTTCTTTCGTCGGATTGATAAAGCGGAACAATGCCAGCACCTTCAGGCAATATATTGGATTTAATTCATGAGTGCCTTCAAGCGCAGTCCCATCAATTGCATGGAGGAAATTCACTGGAATCGAATCTGCCTCCAAATTCCTTAAAGCCTTGGCCATCTGCACCACATCCTGTTTTGTTTCCTTCATACCGACAATTACTCCGGAGCAAGGGGACAATCCAGCTTGTTTCGCTTCATTTACCGTCCTGACGCGATCCTGGTATGTATGGCTGGTTGTAATGGCATCATGATGATTTTCCGATGTATTAATATTATGGTTATAACGGCTTACTCCTGCCGCTTTCAACCTTTCTGCCTGACCAGGTTTTAAAATGCCAAGACATGCACATATTTTTAAATCGTATTTACCTTTGATTTCCTCGACGGCCTCGATGACTCGTTCCAATTCCCAATTGGCAGGTCCCCTCCCGCTCGCAACAATGCAATAGGTTCCGGCATTAAGCTGGTGCGCCTTTTCAGCACCTCTGACAATCGAATCCTTATCAAGCATCCTGTATTTTTCAATAGGCGCGGTGGAATCTCTTGATTGTGCACAGTACCCGCAGTTTTCGGAACAATTCCCTGATTTGGTATTGATAATCATATTCAGCTTCACTTTATTGCCATAGTAATGCTTTCGTATTTGATAAGCACCGCTAAGCAATTGCAGAATTTCTTCATTCGGACTTTTCAATATTGCCAGCGCTTCTTCATCAGTCAGTTCATAACCATTGATCACATCTTGTGCAAGTACATCCCAGTTCATTTCATGTCCCCTTCCTTCATATCAGGCTGCACGTTGTTTCTTTTGGACCTTTTGCACCCCTATGCCAATCTTTTCAATTCTATAAGCAAAAACTCCCGCCACAACAGATAGAATGATATCTTTAGGCAATGGCACCGCCATCCAGGCCCATGCCACGCCATATGTAAATCCGCTCGGTGCATCAAACCAAAATAAATATGCTGCATACATCCAATTGGTACCGAAGATATAATTGATTGCCATCCCGACCACTGCTGCAGTGACATACATTGGCAGACTTTTTTTCTTCTCCACCAGCTTTCCCGTAACATATGCTACCAGGATAAATGACACAATAAATCCAAATGTCGGTGACAGCAATATCGCAGCCCCGCCTTTGAACTGTGCGAAAATCGGTGCGCCGACAAGTCCGAGCAGCATATAAACAAACATCGTAAATGCCCCTAATCTGCTTCCCAGAACAATTCCAGCCAATACTGCGAAAAATGTTTGCAATGTAATTGGTACCCCGCCAACCATCATAAATGGTGCAATCGATGTGATATTAGCTCCGATTGCAGTAAGAGCAACAAACGCTCCAGCAGTGGTGATACTCTGTGCTGACCATCTTTGATTCACTATTGTCAACCCCCTTCCTCTATTGTTAACCAAATTATATATCAGTTAACAATAGAGGTAAAGAGAAAAAATTAGTATAGATAGATTGTTGGTTTCGAAAACAAATCCGGAAATTAACCGAACAGTTACGTTACAATTTTATCAACGAATTTAAAAGCGGGTGAAGAAGCGATGAAAAATGGAGAAATAGTTGGAAGGAAAATTATCGGGATTTCTAAAAATGGCGTTTAGGTTTGAAGGTTATATTGATGAAACAACGGGAAAAATAACAAATTTCTACCCAACTTTAAATGTTTAAGTGGAAAATAAAAATAAAGATTACCTTTTTCAAGTCATCCTGCCTTTACAAAATATTATCGATGTTTATGTAGACTAACCCCTCATATAAGGGGGTTTTTTATGTCATCCTATTAAGCATAATGCCCGCCGATTTTCCCGCTCCGATCTATCGTAATTCCAGCGTCCGTATAACTGGAAGCACGTAAAATAGCGGTTGATCCATATTTGTCGCGAATCGCATCCATGACATAACCAATATCATTTTTCTTCGCGCGATCCTCGAACAGATCCAATTGGGTTTCCCCTTTTTCAAACAGATTATCCAACGTCACATAGACATGCCTGATTTTACTTGCGCCATCGTAAAATTTTCGGAACAAATGCATGCAAACTTGGTACACATCCATTGTTACATTTGTCGGGATGTGGATGGACTGCGAGCGGGAAAATCCTCCTCTGGTTTCTTTAGAATAAGAAATCCCAAGATGAATTGTTTTCCCAACTTTATTGGCAGTACGGGCCCTGCGGCAAACCTCTTCGGATAGGTCCAGGATACATACTGCAACTTCTTCTCCAGTGTAATCACGTAATAATGATATACCGTGGCCAAACCCCTTCTGCTCAGGTCGCGTAAAGTCACCAAATACAGGACTTAAATCAATCCCCCAAGCGTGCCAATAAAGCTGCTCCCCCATAACACCAAAACGCTTTTTCAAAAGGGCCAGTTTAAAATTGGCGATTTGCCCAAGATTAACAATTCCCATCCGGTTTAAATTGTGTTTCATCCTGCTGCCAATTCCCCAGATTTTTTCAATAGGCGCGGGCCAAAGCTTCTCCTTCACGTCCTCATATCTGCACTCAGCGATGCCTGATTTTTTGGCGTGTAAATCCATGGCGACCTTTGCTAAAAATTTATTATCACCGATACCGATACTGCAGGTGAGTCCAAATGATTCAAAAATATCCTGTTTAATTTTTTCCGCAATTTCCCATGGGCTTCCAAAAAGCCGTTCCAACCCATTGACGGTTACCCAGACCTCATCAACCGAATAAACATGTATCGCCTCTTTCGGTGCATAGCGATTGAGCAGCTTTGTTATTTCAGTTGATACTTTTAAATAGTCAGCCATATGTGCAGGGGCGATAACAATATCCGGATCTTTGGGCAACTCATAAAAGCGACTAACGTTACTGATTCCGTATTTACGTTTTAACGCAGGCGATGCTGCAAGTACAATACTTCCTGATCGGTTTGGATCCCCAACTACGGCAAGCATTACTTTCATCGGATCTAAGCCTAATTTCACAGCTTCCACACTTGCATAAAAGGACCGCATATCAATACATAGCACATCATGCCGCGGGTAAAGCGAATAATCCATTGATTTATTTCACCACCTAAAGGAACGTTCGTTCTTATTATAGGCAAAAATAACTAGAATAATCAATGGAATTTCTAACCATCGGCAAATCACTTTGATTTCAATGGTAATTTCCTTCCGTATAATGGGATGACTGGGATCCTGAATCAAATATGTATACAAAAAAGTCGATTCGTTATTCAGCAATTGAACTTGTTTACGGAAGAGTCTAAGTATGATTCCTTCTTCAGTAACGTACCCTTCATTTACAGAGTAGGGATTTATCATTTTTTAAAAAATTTTAAAAAGTAAGATGTATATATTTTTAAAGCATGCTACATTTGAAATGTAACAAATAAATAAGGAAAGGAAAAAAATCTATGAAATTCAAAGCCGAAACACTGCCAAACTACCGCATCGCCTATATGCGACGAGTTGGTCCGTATGGTCCTGCAAATTATCAAGTAATGGAGAGGTTAAAAAAATGGGCTAAGGAGAAAAATCTGCTTAAATCGGCAACCCTATTTGCCATTTCACAAGATAATCCCGAGACAACACTTCCAGAAAACTGTAGATTTGATGCTGGTATTGTGATTTCAAAGGATTATCAATTGGATGATTCCGTTTACGAAGGTGAACTTTCTGGTGGAAAATACCTTATTTACGAAGTCAAACATACGGCACAAGCTATTCAACAAGCATATGCTGCTATTTTTCCATCACTAAAAAGCAATGGATACCAAATTGATAACAAACCTATTCTAGAAAGATACACTGGTGATATGATTAATAACCCTTATTGCGAAATATGTGTACCTGTAAAATCGTTATGAGCCGTACTATCAGCACAGAGTAAAAAACAGAGAAGAACAAGTCACTTATCAGGGGAATGATAACTTCTTGTTCTTCTTTCCTATCATAATTATTTCATCCTTGCGCTTTAACAGAATAACAAACCTTAAAGGATATGTTTTCAAATGTTCATAGCTTTTTTTCCAAAATGATTTTAGGTTCTCCTTCATTATCTGTGTAAGTACCAATAATGTCGAATCCGTTTTTAATATTTAATAGCAGCATCTGACGCCACTTATTTTTGGTATGTGTTTGAACTGCTTTGTAGCCACTCTCTTTGATATGTCGATGCTGCTGCACCATTAACGTTGAAGCAATACCTTGATTCCGGTATTCGGCATCCACTCCGCCTAGCCAGCTATAAAACTGCTCACGATTCAAAGCATATCCTATCTTATACCCGACCACCTTTTGATCATCTAATGCAATGTCAATTCGCAACTTAGGCTTTTCTTTCATTCTCCCTGCTAAATCATCAGACTTTCCAAAAACACTCGTATGCAGCATTATAATTCTTTCTAACACTTCCATATCGAGCATTTCATTATACTCGGTATAATTGATAATCAAACCAAACCTCCCTCTCTTATTCCATTCTTGCATAAGTAAATTGATTATTTTCCTTCCGTTACGATTTGAAAAGTCACGCCAAATTTATCTGTTACATTACCGAAAGCCGGGCTAAAAGGAGTTTCCTCTAGCGGTTGGTTGACCTTCCCATCCAACTGCAATGCTTCAAAAATTCGTTTTGTTTTTTCCACATCATTCGTTGAAATGCTAATCATTACTTGATTCCCCTTTTTAATCGGCGGGCCTGGAGTATCGGAAAATATAAGATCTGTTTCACCAACTTTTAACATTGCATGTCCCACATGTTCCTTAATAGCTGAAGGACAAGTAGGTAGCACCTCACCATAAGTTTGGACAGTAACAATTGTAGCATCCAATGTTTTTTCGTAAAATTGTATCGCTTCCTTTGCATTTCCCTCCATCATTAAATATGGCGTTAAGCGTAATGTCATTGTGAATCAATTCCTTTCTTTGGGATTTAGGTTTAATTCTTCAAAAACTATGAACGTTGACAAAAAATAAAATGACCATCAGGCCCCCAAACGTGCAGATCATCGGCAATGTATCCAACGCAACCACAGCATACCTTTGATACGTCTGAGATAGAAGCCTTTCGGGAAATTTTCGTCTTCTGTTAGTATCTCTGAAGCTATTGTGATGGAGCCATATGGAGCTTGATGTTGCCGGGAGGGCTGTCCAGAATAACCTTCAGGCTGATCCAGATACCTTAGTCTTAGGTTAGGGCCAAGCTCAAGCGGACACAATTCCAATCCAAGATCATTCGCTCGCTTAAAGAGCTGAGTCGTAGTTGCTCCCTCTGGCAACCCCAGGTCACGTACGGTGAGCTCAATGGTGTTCAACGTATACGTTTTGGCAGAGGTTGTAAAATTAGCTTCAGCAAATAGCCTTTCTCCAAACTCGTTCATCAAAATAGAGTGTTGTTGCATTTTCTGGATAAGCTGCGATTTAGTAAGGCCACCCACCTCGACTGTCCTAGTGATTGTTAGGCAATTGGGGTATATTTTTTCCCCATTTTCAATACGCATTCGTCTTCACCCCTTTTATGCATAAGTCTGCACAGGCCATATTCCATTCTTGCGCGCCGATTACGGAGGATCGTTCTTGAAAATCCATTGCTTTATAGATATTTAAGAAAAGCGTCAAAATAGTTTACGTACATTAATTCAAAACTTTTTCTCTATTTCAACACACAATTTTATCGAAATATTATCTGCATGCCGTTTTTACTTTTATATCCTTGAAAACGAAGCCAAACATACAGCAGAAGACATTCAAATAGCATACGGTGATATGATTAACAACCCTTATTGCGAAATATTGACTAACGAATATTCATTTTATATTTTTTTACGCCAATGAAGTCATGTTCATTATCTTACGGAATTTATCAATGAAATGACGTGTACAAAATCAATTATTGCAATTTGTCATTGACAAATGTTTATGTTGAGTTTATAGTTTTATTAAAACGGTATTTAAAAAACTAATAATTGTAAAAAGAGGTGAATTGACAATGTATGAACTTCTTGTTCTGTCATTATTAATGAAGTTTCCATTACATGCCTATCTCATTTCGAAAATAGCCAATGACACGATTGGACCTTGGGAAAAGGTTAGTAGGGGGACACTTTCAACTTTGTTAACCAAACTAAATAAAGCCGGGCTTATTCAAGAGGCGAATCCAGAAAATGTTCCCTTCCCTTCTGAACGATCATCCCGCACCTTTGAAATTACGGATAAGGGAAAAGACCGCTTTTATGAATTAATGATGGATACTGAAAAAGGCCTTGGGAACTACCAAAAGATTTTTCACACTAAAGCAATCTATTTTGACTACTTATGCTATGAAGATCAAATGTATTTAATAAATCATTATATGCGGTATTGTCAAAAAGCTATAGATCATATTAAGGAACAGCAATTAGAGTTTGATGAGAACCCTGACCAGATACAACCCATGCAAAACACGTATTTTTATCGAACAATCCGAGGATTAATGGATCATCATGTTAATCAGTGGCAGCTTGAATTACAATGGTTATCTAATTTTAAGGAACAGATTGAGACGAACCATACTAATTAAATAAATAAAGAAAAAGGAGATTAATAAATGGAATTTAAAACAGAAAAAGGCAATATAAATAATTTATTTGAAACCATGTATTCTGCATGGAGTAACGGTGATGGAGCAGCATATGCTACTTGTTTTACCGAAGACGTAGATTATGTCACTTTCTTTGGGCAGCATATAAAAGGCAAACAAGAAGTAAAAACTTCACATCAGGAATTATTTGATGGTGTGTTAAAGGGGTCCCAAATGCAAGGGCGAATAACGGACATTCGCTTTCTAAATGAACATACCGTTATTGTACATTGCGTCGGAAATACGAAAATGCGTTGGCAAAAAAATTATTCCAAAAATAGAGAATCCATTAATACCAATGTTTTAATCAAACAAAATGGAGAATGGAAGATTTCAGCATTTCACAATTGTCGTATCAAAGAGCCTAACTTTTTAGCGAAATGGTTTATGAAGAAAAATAATAAATAAGTTATTTTGATAAGGAATGGTATTGAAAAGGGTAAAATCGCTTACGGACCACCGTGTTTATATGAATGATTGACAAAAAGCGGTTGAATAACGGTTGGAAACCTACTACACAATTCTATGTATTGCGTATTTAGACCAGCACATTCGGAAGTTCGTAGAGTGAGACAGGCGCGATGTGTGATTGCTGTTGTCCATTAGAACATTCTCCTTGCATGACTCTACAATTATAAAAACGTTTAAAGCAGAACGATGGGACACTAGACCTGTCCCATCATTCTACTTACTTAATGTTCCGTGTGGGTCAATGACAAATTTTTAGCGACCCCGCCGTCAAAGTTCGCATAACCTTGCGGAGCCTAATCCAATGAAATGTGGTTGCATTTACCACATGGCAATATCCGCTTTTCCGTTCAAGATAGCGTGCATTAATTGACGATGATATTTCATCGGAGTTTGTCCGGTATGGATGGATGCGCCTTTGACCAGCCAAGCCGAAAGCGTACTTTGGGCGATCCTTGTTTAGCGTCTTGATCCTTGGCTCCAGGATCTACTGATATGTCCTGCACTTCCACTTTACCATTTCCTAAGTAAACTACACCACGATTATCTGCCAAAACGAAAAACTTCCTTGGAATGATGGTGTGCAGTACTTACTACAGCAGAGATTTTACACTGAGTGCTTGTAACTCCCTATTAATCTCTTTCCCACTAATGCTATTATAAAACTTAAAATTCAGGACTTTTTCTATTAATATGTTTATTAAAAACGTTTGCGGGAATCGGGTAAAGAAAGGTAATTTTTAGAAAGAGGAAGATGACTAGTGGAAAAAATAAACTTGGAAATGGCAAAACAAGTGATTGATGGCGCGGAAAGGGAAGCAAGTAAAATTGGTGTACAGATGGTAATCTCTGCGGTGGATGATGGTGGAAATCTCGTTGCCACCCATCGCATGGATGATGCATGGCTGGCGAGTGTAGACATTGCCCAGAACAAAGCCTGGACATCTGTTGCGCTGAAAATGTCTACAGCTGACTTAGAGGAAGCAACCGTTCCAACCGCAGAACTCTGGGGACTTAACACAACCAACCAGGGCAAAATTGTTGTCTTTGGTGGTGGAATCCCACTAAAAATAGACGGAAAAATAGTCGGCGCAGTCGGTGTCAGCGGTGGTGCTGTACCTCAGGACGTACAGGTGGCTGAAGCGGCGGTTGAGCATTTCAAAATATGAATTAGTGTATAAAACCTCCCACGACGGGAGGTTTTTGAGAAACATGTTTGATCTGCGTTCAATGGAGCCGAGCATATCCCTCACGATTAAAAAGGATTGCACTCATGTCATTGAACCGGAAAGTCCCTAACCTGGGCGATCCCCGTAGCAGGCTTGAAGAAGGAGACTTTCGGAAAACTGTTAAATACTAGTGACCTCTCCGTCTTCTATCATTTTTCTTTGCTCCTCAATTACCTTTTGAAGATCGTTATCTGATGTATTGACTTTGTATAAATAAGATAGGGCTTCTTCTTTTCTATTGTTTTTATACAATGCGGTTGACATACTGAAATTAAAGGCATTTGCTGATTGCGCAGTTTTAGATGGATTTTTAATATTTGAAAGATCATGTAAAAATATCTCTGCATTATCCGTTTCATTATATGCCTCCAAAATTTGGTTGTACTCTTTGACAAAGTGTCTGTCTTTTCTCTTATCAAGATATAGTCCAACCGCTACGTACAAGATAAAATGAATAACTGCAGCTAAAACAGGGACAAACACCATTAAAAAGGTGCTTTTGGGTGCGTATTTCAAAGGGAGAGCCAAAGCTATTATTTAAAAAATTCCGGATTCGTACCCGATTTGAATAAACCTCTTTCACTTTTCACTCTTTTACCTTGTTAATTTCGTTGCCCTACTCATCCCTAAACCCATTAGTAACATCGATAAGAGGACAAACAGTACCCAGTAACTATTGCTGCCAACTGCTAAAATTAATCCTGTGAGTACTGACAAAATTGATGTTAATTGATATGCCAACCACTTTATATCTTTTAGTACTGGCCAGTTCACCACTTCACCCCGACAACATTGTACAAAATTTTGTAAAGATTAGTGCGCGATTTTAATAATTACTTAAAAATAAAGCGATATAAATGGAATCAGTGTTTCTTCGTTTTTAATTATTATTTCCGCAAAATCTTCTCCATCACTTTTCCCTTTGCTAACTCATCGATTAGCTTATCCAAATAGCGAATTTCCTGCATCGTTGGTTCTTCGATATCTTCCACTCGGACGCCGCAGACTACACCTTTGATCAAAGCACGCGCGCGATTCAATTGGGGAGCTTCCGCAAAGAAGGTCTCAAAGTCTGTCTGTTTTTCCAGTTGTAATTCTAACTCTTCCTGGCTATATCCTGTCAACCAACGGATAATTTCATCGACTTCTGATTTGGTACGTCCTTTTTTCTCTGCTTTCGAAATATAATGGGGATAAACTTTTGCAACACTCATGGTATAAATTTTATGTTTGGTCATGATACATCCTCCCTTAATTATTCTGTTAATGGCCCGATAAATGAACATTTTATTCGGCTAAAGCGCCGTTTTAGGAAGATAGCTATCAACTCCTGTACAAATACATTGAGTGAGGGAGGCTAGTTCCTCTATTTTTTATATAAAAAATTTACAACAAATTTTATAAACTCTTCATACGAAGAAAAATATTTATTCCGCCGGTTATACCACTTTCGAACCGTTTCCATTAACCAAAATGGTACAGACTTCTCATCAATTAAATGATAGTATTGTTCATATCCTTTTTTTAAATGCTCCCATCTGAAATCATTACCTGGCAGTATGTATTCCGAGACATCAAGTATTTTTGCTCTTCCGTTTTGTAGTAAAATATTTTTCAAATGGATATCACGTGGGTTAAGCCCCTTCGTACGAACATATTCTCTTGCATCCTCCACGTCATTTATAACCTGTTCCGGAATGTGAATCCCTTGTAGGACGCAGTCGAAAAGAGTCTTTCCTTCTTCGTAGCTTAAAACGAGGCATTCGTCATAAGCAGCAAAACATGTTGAAAAGAAAGGTGAATCTCCTAATTTTTGATAAACATTTGCTTCCAATTTTACTTTAGCTATTTTGTCCTTGGCATATTTTTTAAATGCATAAGCTGGGGCGTTTAAAGATTGAAAAACGGCCGCATCTGTCCCCACACCGATACATTTCAAATCATCAGCGTGACCACTTATGGTTACAGGCTCGTTATTTGGATTTGAAAAAACAGTAGTCTTGGAAAGAGAATCCATTGCTATATCCCAATCGTTTTCCATATATCTATCTCTCCATTCATTAATTAAAGAAAACTACATAATCCAAATACTTTATTAAGAATTGACGAATGGCGCCTAATAGTTGAAAAATGAAATTACAGCCCTCCCCAGGTGATCCGTTCTCACATTCACATTTTGTTGTCTGGGCAAAACTTAGATCCTTAGCGAGCCACGGAACCCTCTGGCAGCATAGTAAGATTCCGCACCATTGTGATACACGAAGACGTGCCCGTAACGATAATCGCAAAAAAGGGCACCACCGCCGCGTTCTCTAATATCAGAAGGTGTTTGCACCCAACTCGACGTTTTCTTATCGAAATTTTCAAGTTCCTGCATTGCTCGATATTGTTCTTCTGTTAAAATTTCAATGCCCATGGCAGCTGCCATATCAAGCGCGTTATTTTCTGGTTTATGTTTTTTCCTTGACTCCAGCGCTTCACGGTCGTAACAAACACTTCTGCGACCTTTAGGACTTTCCGCTGAACAATCATAAAAAATGTATTCGTCCTTCTTTTTATCATGACCAACAACATCCGGTTCACCGCCAGTTCTTTCCATTTCATGGAGCGACCACAGTTTTTCCGTATTAGCTTCCAGTTTTGATTGGACTTTAGCCCATTCAAGACCTTTATGGCGGTGCATGTTTTTCTCGAAACGGGCTTTCAATCCTCCGAGTAATTCTTCGCGTTGTTCTGGTGACAACTCCTTTTTATTGCTGATTTTATTTCCCTTTGTCATGTTAATTTCCCCCTTATTGTTTTTACTCATAATGGCTTAAATATATATATAAAAATTGTTTTATAATTAATCATTTAAATAACTGTGTAAATTCAGTTTACATTAAAAGGCATGATTAAGTAAATCCATTCCTCCACAATCTGGTCAGATTCAAAAGGGGGCACTATTCGATTAGCGAACTCTTTTCCTGAATAACATTACTTTTAATATAAAAGTATTATTTTAAAGTTTGATATCTAAGGAGTGTTACATTAGAGACCTCGAGCTAACATTTTTTGCGTTAGCCTGGTCTTGCATCCATAGATCAATCGAGTCCTTTGTAAACAAAATGCGATTGCGCAGCTTCAAATACGGTATCTCGTTCAGCTTCACGAGATAATAAACCGTATTGGTATGAACCCCCCAAATAAGCCGCGACTTCTTTCACCGTGATCGTACTTCTTTCCAAAGCGGAAGCCCCCTTTCGTTCCATTTGAAATGAGGAAAGCAGAAATAATCCAACTGAATCGGAAAGCATCCCTTTCTACCATTACCATCGAAACAAATCCGGAATGGGTGGCATCGGATTGGAAAAAAGTTTTATTCTTTTCGCACATTGGGGCACTCGATTCATTTCCTCGTTTCCATGAATCAAAAAGGTATCCCGAAACACCCGTCTGCTTCGGGAGCCATTTGTTTATGTATCTGGACGAAGCCAATGACCTCTCCCATCCCCCATTCCATATATGCTTTTGCCTATTTTTATTCTTTTTCCTTTCCAATATTGACTGTGAATAAAATAACTGTTATTGTTATACACATAAGTATATAACCGTATGAGTGTATAACAACTTTAAGAATAGTGGGAGATATCAATGAGGGGACCTTTTGATCAAGATAAACCAATTTATATGCAAGTGCGTGAAAAAATTGAAGATCAAATTATTAAGTATCAGCTAAAAGAAGGGGAGCAGGCACCCTCTACAAATCAACTTGTAAATTTTTATAAGATTAACCATGCCACAGTATCTAAAGGAGTTAATCAATTGGTTGATGAAGGTATTCTTTACAAGAAGCGAGGGATTGGTATGTTTGTTGCAGCGGGGGCCAGAGAAAAACTTATTCAAAAACAAAAAGAATCCTTTATGGAAGATTATGTTGTCAAATTAGTTTATGAGGCTGATAAGTTGGGATTCACTCAAAATGACATCATTCAATTCATTAAAAATGTGAAAGGTCGTGATACAAAATGAACATTAAGGTAAAAAATTTAAGTCTAACCTATCGTAATCACGTGGCTCTTAAGGATATAACACTCGAACTAAGCGGTGAGAAAATATATGGCCTGCTGGGAAGAAATGGGGCTGGCAAAACATCGCTTCTCTCTGTATTGGCATCATTCCGTGAAGCCTCATCAGGTTCCATAACCATCAATGGCGAAGAACCATTTGAAAATGCTAAAATCATGCAGCAAGTTGCCTTTATGTATGACAAAGACTATAAAGATGAATCGGATAATGTAAAAGATATGCTACAAGACATACAGCGCTATCGCCCTAATTTCGATATGGATTATGCGGAATATCTTATTGAGAAATTTAAACTCAACAAAAAGAAACCGGTAAAACAGTTTTCGAAAGGGATGCAATCTGCCTTGAATGTCATTATTGGTTTATCGACTAGAGCACCGGTAACCATCTTTGATGAGGTATACCTTGGCATGGACGCTCCTTCAAGAGATATATTTTACAAAGAGTTATTAAAGGATCAACAAAATCATCCGAGAATCATGATCCTTTCCACTCATCTTGTATCTGAAATGGATTATTTATTTGATGAAGTCATTATAATAAACAAAGGTAAATTTCTGCTGCAGGAAGAATACAATTCCCTTATCTCAAAAGGGGCTACGATTACTGGGAACAGAGAACTAGTAGATAATTTTGTTCAAGCAAAGGAACAGATTAACGTACAACAATTGGGCGATACGAAATCGGTGATGATTTACGGGGAACTCGATGATCACGAACGAAATACTGCATTGGCTAAAGGACTTGAGGTAGCACCGGTCTCCCTTCATGATTTGTTTGTCCATTTAACGGAGGAGGAATAATATGAAACAAACCACAACTTTCCCTAAGGTTGCAAAAGATATGTTTTTGGTTCAGTTGTACTGGGCATTTGGATTCTTAGGTATCATGCTGGTCATTCACATTGTTAAAATAATAACAGCATTTATCCAAGGAAATGAAGTAGACAGTTACTATAATTCGGTTTTTGTTGCAGCCAATATATTTATGCTTGTTATTGGGCTGATATCTGTTTACTTTCTCCCCCATTATGCAGGAAACGGTGTGACAAGAAAGGATTATTTTAAAGGGGGACTTCTGGCTTCTATTGGATTATCTGTTGTTATTCCAATTATTGCAATCTGCATATCTGTAATAGGACAATTCATTTTAAAAAATATGGCTAACATAGGTTTAAAAGAACCAAATCTTAATGAAGTGGTATTAGATATTGATAGTAATATTATTGGTGATATTGTACAGTCTGTCATTTTAACTCCGTTCGTTGATCCCGGGAGCAATTGGATCTTAGCCATTGGTTTATTTAGTTTAAACATTTTTATGTATTATTTAGTAGGCTGGTTCATTAGTGCAAGTTTCTATCGATATGATACGATAACAGGTCTAGGATCTATCCTTCTTGGACTGATTAGTTTGACCTTAGTAGACGTGCTAATACGGATGTCTCTGAATTTACCTGTGGCTGACAGGTTTTCATCCCTGGATTTACCAGCAGTCATTACAATTCCAGGTATATTCGTTATAATAGTTATTATTATTTGGATAATCCGCGTATTGACAAAAAGGGTTTCTATTAAAATGTAAATCATGTCTGAAAAAAGCAATAAAAATAATCCCTCCTGTGCATTAGCCGGCCGCGAGGGATTATTTTTTAGAGGCCATATATCTATTGAAAAAATTGGAATTTTTAACTTCCTTCTCTTGTACTACTCTTTCTACTTGTTTGCTCTCCAAATGCTCCAACGATCT
The DNA here is from genome assembly GCF_900155625.1 of Virgibacillus dakarensis. Classification (NCBI taxonomy): domain Bacteria; kingdom Bacillati; phylum Bacillota; class Bacilli; order Caryophanales; family Bacillaceae; genus Virgibacillus; species Virgibacillus dakarensis. The sequence continues at coordinate 148,599 of NZ_LT732553.1, read as the reverse complement.
TTTTCTTCAATAACTTCGTCGTTACTTAACTTCCCATCAATATGAGATATAAGTTCTTCTAACTCTGCATCACTAAGCTCAAAAAGAATAGAACGACCTTTCCTTGATTTAATCTCCTTAAGTAAGTCCGTCTTTGAAGTGTATTTTTTTCTCGTTTCCCAAAGTTTGATTTCTTGAACATCTTTAAAACCAGCAATTTCTAGTTGTTTCTTTACTTCGTGGCCCGTATAACGCCTTCTTTGTTCAAGTTTTTTAAGGTTTGGAAACAATTCAAATATGTACCCCCTAATATGACTTTTATCTCCTTCTAAAAAACAGTCACTTGGCGTCCTGTCTTGAATCACTACTACTCCATTTTCATGTAATACTCTATAAGCTTCAATAAAGCAAGCATGTAAATCTTCTAAATGGTGAATGAGAGCCCTTTCCAGTACCATATCAAAGTGTTCATTAGGAAGGCCTGTTTTATAGGCATTTCCTATTTTAAAGGTAATCTGTCCTTCATAGTTTTCCGAATTTTGTCTAGCTCCCTTTAACATCGACTCTGAAAAATCTATACCAGTTACAAAAGGCACCCCCATATCTATTAATGCTTTGGAGTAAATCCCACCTCCACAACCGATATCTACAGCATGTTGAATACTACCTTTATCAATAATACTTATAATGGCGCCTGCCCAACCTTTGTCTGCACTTCTAGAAGTATAGCTTTCTTGGTTGCGATCATCGTGGAAATCAATAGACATTTCTTCATCCCCTTTATATAGAAGTTCTCTTTCCACAATATTGTAAGTAATGTATTTCAATAAGCATAATACGATTTTTAAATCATTTTTGATAATCAATTGTTATATCCGTTTCATTAGGTGAATTCTTTCCAATAAATTCTCCTGTTTTACCTTCTTTGACTCCTTTCTTGAAAAGACCTTCGCTTATTCAACAAAATCACTTTTGTTGAATGTAAAATACTCTTGTAAACAGAGGAGCAAAAACACCGTCTCAATGTTCAATGAAAATAAAGATGTTTACTTTCAATTAGTTTAAAGCTGCATTCTACCTGAATAATAGATTATTCTTAGCTGAAATTGTAAAATATAAAATTAAGGATACATGATTTATTTTATTTCCTGATATAAAATTCTGCTAGAATCCCATAATAAAATTGATTATTTCTTAACATCATTTCCATATGCTTTTTTTGTATAGAATTTCCTTTGGATTTATAGAGGATGTTCAAAAAGTCCGGTAAAAATGACACTTCGGGGCAGGAGATCTTCGACTAAGTACCGACACGTCCTGTGTCGAACGTCGAAGTCACCACATCCTGTGGAAGCTCGTTGGCTTGCTTTTCCGCTCCTCATGTACCTTTTATGTACACTCCGGTGCCGGGAGCTACGCCGCCTCGAACTTCTCGGTCCTTTTTATCCTCCTTTTTGAACACGCTCTTATAACGATTAATATTAATGCGACAACAAAATAAGAAAGCATAACATATACTAAAATGTCTGATAAATCTCCTTTAATCATCACAAGAGAAAAATTAAATAGTTGGTGAGTAACAATCGGTATCACCAGGTTCTTATTTAAGTTGTAGAACAACGTCACAATAATCGAAAAAGATATAATTCCAATCATAAAAAGTACAATATACTTGATTAAATTCACACCCGTATAACCCGAGGCAAACCATAGTGGGGTGTGCCAAAACCCCCATAAAACACCTACTATTAGAGCTGATATCAAAGGAGAGTACTTCTTTTGAAGTTCATTTAAAGCATATCCTCTCCAACCTAACTCTTCACCTAAAGGTCCCCTTACTAATTGATCTGAAAATGCGAAAAGTAATAGTCCAAGACCTGTAAATGATAATGCTAAATCTTGAGTATTAGTTGTATTTGATAGCAGAAATATAGTTACGGCGATGATTATAACTTGAATTATCATTATGGTGTTAAGAACAGAAAGCCTAATCCTTGAAGCAAATTGCTGTTTTACAAAATCCTTTAACCTTAATCCCGGATAGATCTTTTTAAATAAAATAATAAATGCAAAGGTGGATGACCATGCGGCAATGATTTGTAAAATGTTTGTTACGCTCTCTGGTGCACCTAACACTATACCTATACCGATTATCATAAAAACCACAAAAAATATTACATAAGTTAAGACAACAAAACTGATCAATGGACTTTTTAATGCTTTTTTCTTTTTAATAACTCAACTTTCGCAGAGTAAAAATGTAGTTTAACTTAGGTACAATACTAGTCAATAGCTAATGTGTTATGTTGCTTGACACTCAATCATCATAAAAGAAAAACACCTCCAGTTTTGGTATAGTTTAATTGTCCAGAAAAAACTACCAAATAGAAGAGGTGCTCCTACTATGATAGCGAAAAATAACCTAAATAAGCAACTGCCAAACGAGTTAAAATCTACATTTAAAGAATTAAAAGTTCTAAAACATCTAAGACATGCAGGAATCACGAAGAATTTTGGCTATTCCTGCGCTCATCTTTTTCAATTAGTCTTTTGTTTGATCTTCGAAAATAAAAACTGGTTTCGCGCACTTGAAAGTAAAAAGTCTCCTGAATTTCCGGCTAAGGATACTGTTTACCGCTTTTTGAATCAATCAACATTTGCTTGGCGTCGATTTTTACTATTCTTAGTCGCGTTTACCGCTGGAAAGGTAACGAAACTTACAAATCATGCCCGTCCGAAAGTATTTATTTTGGATGATTCTGCATATGATCGAAACCGTAGTAAAAACGTAGAATTACTTGCTCGTTGCTTTGATCATGCTTCCCAAAAAATGCGCTTTTACAAAGGATTTCGCATGTTAACTTTAGGTTGGTCTGATGGTGCGACGTTCCTACCGGTTGATTTTTCTTTATTGAGTTCGAAAAAGAGCCAGATTAACGGTATTTCTTCAAAAATTGACAAGCGCAGTTCTGGCTATAAGCGACGTCTTGAAGCGTTACAAACTGCACCGGAACAAATCCCGAATATGATCAGTCGCGCAATGAACACGGGGATCCAAGCCGATTATGTGTTGATGGATACATGGTTCACGCACCAGCCACTCATTAAAGACATTAAAGAACAAGGTCTAGATGTGATTGGTATGGTCAAAAAATTAAAACAGCGTTACCTAGTAGGTGACGAGCGTGTATCCTTGGAACAGCTCTATCGTTTGGCGACTCCAACCGATGGAAAGAAAGGGATTTTGCGCTCCATCCATACTGTCCAAGCAAACGGTGTCCCAGTAAAAGTGGTCTTCGTTCGCAATCGCAATAAGAAAAATGACTGGTTGGCTATTTTAAGTACAGATTGCACATTGAGTGATCAAGAAATTATTCGCATTTACGGCATGCGATGGGATATTGAAGTCTTTTTCAAAACAACAAAATCCTTACTGAAGCTACAAAAGGAATTTCAAGGCCGTTCCTATGACTCACTTATTAGCCATACAACTATCGTGTTTACAAGATATATCGTGTTGTCATGGCAAAATCGTTGCAGTACAGATCAACGTACTTTAGGTGGCATGTTTTATGAGCTTTGTGATGAAATCAGTGACCTTGATTGGGCTGTAGCATTACAGCAATTAATCGAGCTTCTTGAAGATACCATCAAAAAGAGTAACAAGAAAATGCAAGGATTAATCAAAATTCAACTACAGCAGTGGATTGCAGGCTTGCCTAATTACATCAAGGTTTACCTGCCTATTTCAGCATGCGAAAGTTGAGTTAATAATAAACCACCCCTTAGAATAAATTGTTAGCAATGGTTAAATTATATTATTATTTGAACCCAAATTCTTCAGACTAGGGACGGAAACTGACAACTGTGGCTTTATGGCAAATCAAATAATTTATTTTGAAAAAAAGATCGTTCAAAATGGATACTAAAGGGTTGGATATAGATGAAAAAAAACTGTGATAATCGATTAATCCTAAAGGAGAAATGACATATGACAAAAAAATTGATCCTGGCATCATCATCACCAAGAAGGCAGGAGCTGTTAAACCAGGTCAAGCTCCCTTTTATTATCCGAAAACCAAAAGTAGATGAATCACAAATCAAATCAAAGGATCCAGCGGAAAAAGTAAAGCAATTAGCGTTACTCAAAGGCCAAAATGTCCCGCTTTACCATGAGAATGAGGTGATCTTATCGGCTGACACCGTTGTTTCCTTCAATCAAACGATATTTGGAAAACCGAAAGATAGACAGGATGCCGCGCAAATGATTGCTTCTTTTAGTGGAAACGTACACGAAGTATTTACTGGTGTTATGATACGCTCCCATGATGATGAAATTGTATTTGTTGAACGGACAAAGGTTGAATTTTGGCCGTTATCAAAAGAGGAGATAGATTGGTACGTTTCCACAGATGAACCGTATGATAAAGCAGGGGCTTATGGAATCCAAAGCCTCGGGGTGATGTTTGTGAAGCAAATTATCGGCGATTACTATACTGTCATGGGATTGCCTATCTCGCGTGTGGTTAGGGAACTGAGGCGATTTACTATCTATATGGATGAAGAACAATGACAAGTAATTTTTACCGCTCTTATGTAGTATGTGTAAAATTATACTCGGTAGTAATTGCGGTACTTTTTGATAGCCAAAAAAGAGAAGGCGCTCTATCATTAAAATGTATGCTTTGCACGGCATAATACATTTTAGAAAGAGGCCTTCTCATGGATCATATTATATCAAAGCTGTATGAATTAATAAAGAATACAACGAATCTGGTGGAGTTTGAAGAAAGAGCTCAAATTTTAATGTATAACTTCTTTTCCTCTTTGATGGGGCGCATGTTCAGTGAATTAAATCAAGTCATTGTAGCACAAAGACGTGCAGATGACTGGAAAGTGGAAACCACAGATTCAAGAAGTGTACAATTTATGTTTGGGACGGTTACCTTTGATCATACGTTGATGAGGGATAAAAAAGGAAAGGCAGTCTATCCATTGGATGAGTGGATTGGTCTGCGGGATAGGCAACGATACAGTCCATTGGTGGAACTGAAAGTAGCCGAAATGGCGAGTGAAAGTACTTACCGGCAAGTGGCCCGTACTCTCAAGGAATGGACACCTGTAAGCTTAAGTCACCAAACGGTAGGAAATATGGTAAAGACTGTGGGTAAAGCCCAGGCAGAGATGGATCAAGAGATGGTGAAAGAGTTGGATGAAGCAGCGTCCCTGCCAGAAGGAAAAAAGGTTGATTTCTTTTATGCGGAGGCAGATGGTGTTTTTGTCCGCGGACTCCAAAAAAAACAGAGTATGGAAGTGCACCATGCGATCATGTATGAAGGATGGGAGAAAAACGGGAAACGTGTATCCCTTAAGGAACCGACAGTAATTATGACAACGCAATCTACAGATGCATTTTGGGATGAAACGCAGGCGATGGCATCCAGCCGATATACACTGGAAGACGCACAGGTTGTTACTAACAGTGACGGTGGCCCGGGTTATACAGTTGAAAGGTTTCAAGCTGCTTTTTCCCAATCGAATAAACCGATTTTAAACCAACTGGATGACTATCATATCTCACAAGGATTTAACCGTGCATTTGGCAGTGCAGGAAATGCCTATAAAGATGCAGGGAGAAAGGCACTGAAGGAACATGATTTAGAAGGATTCAAGCTTCAATTAGATACATACGAAAGCACATTGGAAGACGATAAGCAGATGGAGAAAATCAACGTCTTTCGCAGTTACATTCTCAACAATTGGGAACGCATTTACGACTGGCGGGATATTGTAACAGACAGCCCTAGAGATGCCAGGAAACTCGGTGCTATGGAATCCAACCAGCGGCATGTGTCTTTTCGTATGAAAAAGCGTGGAATGCATTGGAGTAATGATGGTGCGGAGGCAATGGTGAAAATCAAACAAGGCATGTTGAATAATACATTGCGTAACGCTTATCTGAAATGCAATGAACGGAGTACCAGGAAACAACGGGATGTAAAAAAAGCTGTCAGAGTGGCCCAATTATTACGTCAGCCAACACAACCATCTATTGGTGTAAAACAAGGTTCTGTCGCTTTATATGCGGCTCATTCAACAGCCATAGGTAACTTATTTAAAATATTACAATAAACCTCGTTTTTGATGGAACGGTCTTTGGTTTTTAAGACCGTTCTGTCAAAAATGAGGCCAGCAAGCGACAGCGCGGTAGCCGAACAAGGTGTACAAAATGGGAGCGCCTGAAATATTGGTATGAAAGCAACGTCGAGAAAAACTTGACACATACTCTTATGTAATTTTGTTTGCATAGCGCTTTTTTGTGTTATAATAGTTATAGAAGTATAATATGCACCATATAATAGAAGAGACCGAAGATACTCCAATATCTCCGGTCAGCAATGAATCGCTCCCCTTCAAGAGGGGTCAGCGCAGGTAAGAATAGACCTCACCCGGCTACTAAACTCAGGGAGGTCTATTTTTTATGGTCTATAATCGTCACAACGAGTGTTGCAAAAGCGATCATCAGTACCAATGTCTCAAAAACAGACAAGGGCAACACCCCCTTCCGTTATAGCGTATCGCATGACACTACAACGACAAGAATGCGCCGACCTCCCTTGAGGAAAACACGATTATTGCATATTTCTATTATATCACTTACCTGAAAAGTTTAAAGAAACATTTTAATTTTCTATTAATAACTTGTTAGACAAAAAACTTATCCTAGCATCGTCATCACCAAGAAGGCACGAGCTCTTAAACCAGGTCAAGATTTCATTTACTATCCAAAAGTATAGTTTAGTGTTAAACTATATTCAAGATGGTTTAACACTAAACTACTTTTCAAGGAGAGGACAATAGTGGGTAAATTACAAGATAAAGTGGTCATTATTACCGGTGGCGCCGGTGGAATCGGCAGCGGTATGGCCAAGGCAATGGTTAAAGAAGGAGCGATTGTCACCATAGTTGATGTCAACGAAGAAACTGGTAAAGCAATGGAAAAAGAACTGCAGGCTTTCTCTCCTAAATCCATGTTTCTGCAAGCCAATTTAATGGATCGAGAAAATCTTGGACACATTATTACAACAGTGGTTGAGAAATACGGCAGGCTTGATGTGTTAGTAAATAATGCACATGCGTCAAAGCAAGCAACGATTGAAGATACAGCACAGGAAGATTTGGATTTATCATTTGGTACTGGATTTTATCCAACCTTCTATTTAATGAAAGCTGCACTTCCCTATTTAAAAGAATCGAAGGGAAATGTGATTAATTTTGCATCTGGTGCCGGTTTGGAAGGTCATGAAACACAAGCTGCTTATGCAGCCGCAAAAGAGGCCATTCGCGGCATTTCTCGTGTCGCGGCAAATGAATGGGGCAAATTTGGTATTAATGTCAACTTAATTAGCCCAATCGCTAATTCGCCTGGTGTGCAGGCATGGGCAAAAGTACAGCCGGAATATTACGAAGCAGTTAAGAGCAAAATTCCAATGGGCCGCTTTGGTGATGTGGAAAAGGATATTGGCCGTGTTGCAGTATTCCTCGCTTCTGATGATTCACAGTATATTACTGGCCAAACAATCATGGTCGATGGCGGCTCCCTTATGCTTCGTTAACATAATGCTTATAGGAGAGATTTTTTGAGACAGACAAATATTTTTAAGCTGATTCATGCGATTGAACAAATGAATAATGAAAACATTATCCGGTTTACAAAGGCATTTCCATACCCACTTGGAATTTCGCCGATTCTAGTATTAGCCGAATTAAAATCAAAGGGGCCGCAAAAGCAAATAGAATTGGCTAAAACACTTGGCTATACAAAGGGTGCGATGACGAACATCGCCACAAAGCTTGTTCATTTAGAACTGGCTGAAAGGTTGTTTGATGAAAGTGACCGCCGGACTATCCGGTTAGAAATGACACCCGCCGGGGAAAATGCATTGTCAGAAGCACAGGCAATCGGTCAGGAATTGTTTATGCAGCATTTTGAAGTCTTAAACGAAGAAGAAATCAATCAATATTTAATGATTCAAGAGAAATTGGTTAAAGGCATTCAAGATAGGAAAGATAATGATACAGAATCTTAAATCGATCATATTTTACCCAAACAGGAGGAATTCATATGAACAGATTACATGGCAAAGTAGCAATTATTACTGGAGGGGCACGTGGTATGGGAGCAACACATGCCCGTTTATTTGCGAAGGAAGGCGCCAAGGTAGTGATCGCAGATATTCTTGAGCAAGAAGGACAAGCATTAGCTGATGAACTTGGAGAAAATGCAACATTCATAAAGCTTGACGTAACAAAAGCAGCGAATTGGGATGATGTTGTTACTGCAACTGAAAAAGCATTTGGTCCTGTACATGTGCTAGTCAATAATGCAGGCATCAGTATGAACAAATCCATCGAAGAAATAGCTGAAGAGGAGTATAGAAGAATCATTGACATTAATCAGGTATCTGTATTCCTTGGCATGAAGGCCGTTATCCCATCAATGAAAAAGAATAACGGGGCTTCGATTGTCAATATCTCGTCCATGAATGGCCTTGTTGGAGGGGCTATTGGATACACCGATTCAAAATTTGCCTTACGAGGAATGACAAAGGCTGCTGCGCTGGGATTAGCTCACTATGGTATCCGTGTAAATTCGGTTCATCCAGGAGTTATTGAAACCCCAATGATTGCACAAGAAGATTCAAAAGATGCGATTAAAGAATTTGCAAAGCATATACCAACGGGAAGAGTTGCAAAACCAGAAGAAGTTTCCAATCTTGTTTTATACCTTGCCTCAGATGAATCAAGTTACAGCACTGGTTCTGAGTTTGTAGTCGATGGAGGATTGACTGCACAGTAGGAAATAAGGTGGTTCACTTGGCGGGAGTATACACTATTTTATGTAAAGGATTGACGTGGAGAAGCGGGCGTAATAGCTTACTTTTGCGTTGGCCTGTAAGGAATTGACCTCACTTGGTTGTAAACTAAGGGAGGTCTATTTTTTTGGTCTATAATCGTCCCCAAAATATCTTTAATATCGGGGTGATCATTGCAGGAGAAAAAGAAGGAAGGAAATCCAATGATGAAGTCATTATATGTATGACTGGAGGTCTTCCAACAGAAGACGTAGCATGGGGTTATAAAGTTTATCAGAATGCATTAGAAAATAACATTGGAACAAAGCTTCCTTTATGGGACAGTTCTTATTTGACCAAGTAATGAAACTGAAAGCTACTGGGAATAGACATCAAGATTTTGAGATTAAAGTTTCCATAAGCTAAGGAGAAGGAAGGATGAAAGATTAGGTCCCTACTTCTCCGTTTTGTTTACCCCTCCTGTATCAAGCCTTATTCGGTAAGTCTTTATACTCCATATTCCACCATTTTAAAGTTTTAATTTTTTTGCATAATTTCCCCTAGTTTGAGTTTTAGAAAAGTCTAGTCAACAAGTTTCTTCTCCTGTCGCACGAGTTCTCTCTTCCGTCACGCGAGTTTAACACATTAGCGCGCAACTTCGTTCTTTTTATTTCCACTAATCAAATTTACACTAGACATCTTCCTCAATTTTTGTTACCCTATTAAAGTTACTCAAGCTAACTATTACCTATGATAACTATTTACGGAGGTGCTTCCCATAAAAACTACACAAAAGTTTTTCCATCAACTGATCACGTTGTATCGCCCTTTTGAAAATCGTTTGAATGTACAGTTAAACAAACATAACCTGCATCGGGCGCAATGGACCATTTTATACTACTTATACAACTATGGCTCGGCAACACATGTAGAGATTTCCCATTATCAAGGTGTGGAGAAGCCCACCATCACCAGAACCTTTGCCAGCTTGGAAGAATTGGGATATGTCGAGCAAGGGGCAAGTAAAGATAAGCGCGAAAAACGCATGCAGCTGACAGAGCTTGGCGGAACCGTTTATGAAAATGTCCGTGTCACCATTGATCAGTTTGAACAAGAGATTTTACAAGGCATGTCAGAAGCGGAACAACTGGAGACCATCAAAATTATGGAAAAAGTCAGGAACAATATTATGAAGTAAGGAGATTGTTTTTAGTGAATCAGTCAAAAAGTAAATTATGGACAAAAGACTTTATCATCGTATCATCCGCCAATTTTTTCTTATACTTGGTTTTTTATTTATTATTAGTAACGATGGCCGTCTACGCGGTTGAGCAGTTTCATGTTTCGGAGAGCCAGGCTGGGCTCGTAACTGGTATATTTATTATTGGAACGTTAATTGGACGGCTGTTTATTGGACGTATGATCACCTCCATCGGTAACAAGAAAATGTTATATTTTGGCCCACTAGCGTTGCATAAAAAATAAAAGATCTAGTCAACCATTTTGATTTGTAACTTATTTACATTTATCAATTATAAAGAATATTCAGTCTCACCTTCTTCGTGAATCAGAGAAAAAAAGATAATAGGGCTATAAAGGTAGTCCTTCATCCATTTTTTGGAATTCATTAGTTATTTAAACGAGTGGATCGTACGTTAGATCATCTAAATGTAAAACATCTCCTGATTCATATTGTGCTAAGGTTTCTTCAAATATTCGCTGATGCTGCATCTTTCGGCGTCCGTTGGATGTTCGATCCGGTTTTTTGAAAAGTTCTTTTATGAAGCTCGAAAGACTTTTAGACCAAAAATCACTTACCCAATTGAACATTTCCAGTAATGTACCTTTATATCCTAATTTGTTTTTCATTAACAGATTTAAGCAGAATGTAATCATCGCGATGTAAATCTGGTTGAATACGGCATTTTCGCTTTGTCCGTAAAATTTTATCAAGACCAAATGCTGCTTTATCCATTTGAAAAACAATTCGATTTGCCAACGTGTACGGTAGAGGTCACTAATTTCTTGCGCGCTCACTTTTGCATCATTGCATACAATCGAAATGAGGTTGCCTTTACTATCCAATGTTTCTACCAAATGTAAAGGATGTTTCATATTTCCGATTTTCACCATCGCATCACGAATGATTGCAGAGGATGGATCTACAGGTAGTTCCTCTATCACGTGAACGATCGTATTTGCTTTAATTCTGGTGACAAATCGAATTCCGTTTGCACAATAATACTCAAATTTGCCAAAGTCGAAATAGCCGCGGTCGAATACGTGAAGCGCATCTTTACCCAAAATTAATGGGTCTAACTGTGTGACATCTGCTGGCTTTGCAGGAGTAAGAATCACGTCATTTGGATAAGAAACACCATCACAAAAATTGACGGAAGTATGTAGCTTTATTCCAGCTTTTGTCTCTCGGAAAACGGCCCATTCATATTGGCTAAGGCACATCGAGATCGTTGATGAATCGATTAAATGTATCTTTCCAAGTGCCTTATCTGCTTGCTTGGAACCGAGTTCTTGATGCAATTTTTGAACCAGATGATGCAGGATAACCTGAAAAATTTCAGGCGGTATTTCACCCAGCTTTCGTGAAAGCTGAGATTTACTAATACGCTTTATGCCAACAAGTCTTTGTACCATTTTCTTGCGTTTTACATTATCGCTTATCCGCCCAAGACTCTTTAATTCTTTCAGCTGAGCATAAATGAAAGTTCTGATAAACGTGAGTACACCAAGCTTTTTTACATATTTATCGATTTGGGCATGGTCAATCATTTTTTGTATAACTTTTGTATCCAGTGGATGAATGTATTCCTTAAATACATGTTTTATGGTATTATTGTCCATGTTAGCTCCTTATAGTTAGGGATTTGGACTGGACTACCATACCCTAATTATAAGGCTTTTTTTATGACTTTTAAAGGTTAAATTGCCATTATTGCCAAATTTCACATAAAATATATTTCTTGACTTTTATATTTTATTTTCCTGCAACGCTAGTGATTTTGGCCTAATCTTTTTTATTTTGACTTCCTGTTTATATTTTATCGACGCAGGAATTACTTTTTTGCTTATCGCCCGTTTATTGCATGGAACTGCCTTAGGGATGGCAAGCACAGCAACAGGAACCATTGTCGCCGAGGTGATACCTGGTGAGCGAAAAGGAGAAGGAATCGGCTTTTACAGCATGAGCATTACATTAGCAACAGCAATCGGTCCTTTCGTTGGGCTATACATGAGTCAACATACTAGTTTTCAGTCGATTTTTGGCTTTTGTCTTGCATTAGGAATCATTAGTTTCATCATCTCTCTCTTTGTAAAAATACCAATAGTGAAAAAGCCGGCAAAAGCTGCTGTGAGTAAAAAATGGAAGCTTTCCGACTTTGCTGAACCAAAAGCATTACCAATTGCGCTGGTTGTGCTTATCATATCTCTTGGTTACTCCAGTGTCCTTTCATTTATTAATTTCTATGCAATTGAAATCGACCTGGTAGATGTGGCAAGCCTGTTCTTTGTTGTCTACGCTGTAGCAATATTGGTATCCCGCCCTTTCACCGGACGCTTAATGGACGTGAAAGGGGCAAACTCGGTCATGTATCCAGCTTTTATTCTATTTGGAGCAGGGTTATTGCTTTTAAGTACAGCAGGAAATAGCGTGGTCCTGTTATTAGCCGGTGTACTTATTGGTTTCGGTTTTGGTAATATGCAATCAACCACGCAAGCAATCGCGGTTAAGGTGACACCACCACATCGAATCGGACTGGCAACATCAACATACTATATTTCGCTTGATGCTGGACTAGGATTTGGGCCATCCTTGCTTGGGTTGATCATCCCGTTTACTGGATACCGAAACCTTTATATCATACTTGGTGTGCTTGTCCTAGCTACTACTATTCTTTATTATTTCATGCATGGTAAAAAGGAAAGTTCGGCATGGCCACGTATCAATCCAATGGAATCAAGAAAATCAGAAGCACATTAAGCAGCGCTTTCTGGGTATTAATGTCCCAAGTAGAGATTTACACTTGGGATATTTTCCGTTCTAATTATTAACCGTTTGCCTTAAGCTTTTTAGTTTTAACCTGTGTTATTTTTCTAAGCAAATAGCCTATTTTATTATCGCTCCTTACGAAATGGACTGTTGATGGATAAAATTGCTATCAGCTGTTGATTTATCTCTCGAATAGATGTCTCGTATTTTTGACGATGCCATTCTATTAATATTCCGAGGATCGCATTTGTCTGATAACTAAGAAGATAGTCTACATTTATATCACGTTCCGCTTTCAGAAATGCTTCATCTACGGATTCCTTCATAAATGACTGTATGGTATCAAATAGCAAATAATAGTACATCATTGGTATTTGTTGATCAAAGACAATCTGATAAAAACCCTGATATTTTTTTACATGATGAAATATTTTAATCATGTCTGCTTCGATATTCTCAATCATAAAGTTCGTCTTAAGATATGGCTCCTCATAAGATTGTCTCAAATCTTCCACAATTACTTCCAGATAATGTTTAAAAACTTCATGAACATCTTTATAGTGCAGGTAAAATGTTCCACGGTTAATTTTTGCCAAGCGACATAGCTCTGCAATTGTAATAGCTTCTAAAGGCTTCGTTTTCAATAGAGTTAATAAAGCATGACGTAAGCTTTCCTGCGTTTTTATAACCCGTAAATCCTGTTTCAAGTTTTTTCACTCCATTATTGAACACTTTTATAAATAGTTGTTGATTACGCAACACTATTTGTATTTTCTGTTGTTTGTAGTTCTTTTCCCTATCCAGTATAATTTTTATTGTACACATGTTCAATAAAAATCATTAGGAGGGGAATAAATTGAAATTAACAGACAAAGTAGCCATCGTAACGGGCGCAGCTTCCGGTATGGGAAGGGAAATTGCAAAATTATATGCAAAAGAAGGTGCAAAAGTTATTGTAGCTGATCTAAACCTGGAAGGTGCCGACGCAGTAGTAAAAGAAATCACAGAGGATAATGGAGTGAGTAAAGCAGTTCAAGTAAATGTTGCAAAACAAGAAGACATTGACAACATGATTGATACAGCCGTAAATGAATATGGAACGATGGATATTCTAGTAAATAATGCTGGTATTATGGATGGATTTGAACCTGTCGGGGATATTCTGGATGAGCGCTGGGATCTAATTTTTGATATTAATACGAAAGGCGTTATGCGGGCGATGCGTAAAGCACTCTCTATTTTCCTGGAAAAAGAAAATGGCGTAATCATTAATACCGCTTCAACCGGTGGATTGAATGGGGCTCATGCGGGGGCAGCATATGGTGCTTCAAAACACGCAGTCATTGGTCTCACCAAAAATACGGCTTACATGTATGCACAGAAGGGTATCCGTTGTAATGCCATTGCTCCAGGTGGTGTAGCAACAAATATTGCATCCTCCATGAAGACTGTTAATCAGTTTGGTATGGAACGGACCAAAGCCGTGCAGGCGGTTATGCCAAGAGTAGGACAACCAGAAGAAATCGCACAAGTAGCATTATTTTTAGCATCGGACGATTCAAGCTTTGTAAACGGTACTGTGGTGACGGCTGACGGCGGATGGACTGCTGCATTCTAGAAAATCTCCAAAGAGGCCTCGTTTATATATTGGAAAGGCCTCTTTTTATCTATTTTCTTTTTGGTTAATTTTAGTGCTGTTATGCAATTACATTAATCATCATTGCACTGGGCGATTGGATGCCCAAGTTCCTGACGACAGATGATAACTATTGAAAAAAACCGGTGCAAACGCAAACTACAGGACGCAGTGATACCGAAATCCTTTTGTCAATTAGCAAGTGATATTTTCTTGAACGATAGTTAGATTTCATTTCATTTTAAACTTTACTTCACAGTTTGTAATGATGTCTAGGAAATTTAGCTAATCATTGCGAATTTTCCCGCGAATCCAGCCCCTTAACACCCTTAAACTTTTTCGTTCCTTTTTCAACCTTGCCAACTTTTCCTGCTTTAGCAACTGGTACCACGGTTAGAACGCTCAAGCCAACCGCTTCCGCCCACTCCCCGATTGTTAACTCTTCTCCTGTGAACGGATCTTTTCCGTTAAAAACCCGGTACAGATCAGTAAATCTTCCATTATAACGCCATCTTCTGTCTCGGTCGTGCGGTTAAATGGCTGGATATGGCGAATGCTTTGGTTAAATTCATGGATTTCATTTTCGTTTAACAGCCGGTTAATGGTTATTAATGTTCCATCTATTAAAAAAACCTGATTAGCACAGTGCCAATCAAGGTTTTTTTGGCTAAATTTCTTGTTTAACTAAATTTAATAACAATTCTCCAAAATTATCAGCAATTATTTCAAATGATTGATTCCTTATATCAATCCCCGTTATAAATGAAACCACCTTTGGTTCGCCATTCTTGATATTATTAAAATCAAGGCAAAAAACCTCATCACCACCCGTTTCGTAAATCACCAATAAAATATTAGGAAGTTCGCCCTCCTTTCGTTCTGTTAATGTATACCATACAGCATCTGGGACTGATGAGTTTTCCTTACTTATTATTCCAAAAATCTCCTCCGCTCCGAAATTTCCAGCTCCAAAAGATGTCAAAAAGTCTAAATATGAACCCAATTTGAATCCAAGTTTTTGTTCTGCTTGATCAATCAATTCCTCTGAACGTGGACCTACAAAATCACATAATTCTTCATTGGCCAATATAACATTTTTAGCTAATATATATTCCAAATTTATCTCATATCATCTCGCTATTAATTAAATTCATTAGATTAATAAGAATAGGACTTTACCTTTTAAACTTATTTTTATTGTTGATGTTGAAATCACAAACATACTTAGGAATAAAGCAAACGCAAAATTAACTAGGTTGTCGTACTCAAAATTATAACTAAATCAGTAATTAATCTTCTTCCCAAGCCTCTTTTGCATCTGCAAATCTTTCAGTCAAAAAGTCAGTAAATGTTTTAGCTTCAATGCTATCATAACCATCATGCTGATCCCATGATATTACAGGACACTCATTATTAATCATTTCACTTGTATCCAGGCAATATACGAATTCATCACAGTCTTCAATAACCACCAAATTTTTTTCTAACCCAAATTTCCTCAACTTCATTGTTTCATCGATTACAATGGGTTCGTTAAACCTACCAACACCTAAAATATCTACTCCAAAAATCCCACCACTACCGTATTTCCGTAAAAACCATTTATAACCATCGGGTAAAGTTACATCCAATCTATTTTCTATTTCACCCAAAATACTCTCTTCCGCACCTCCGGTAAAAAAACCTGAATCTATATTTTCACTTATAATTCTTTCAATGTCCTTTCTGCTCATAAGTAGAATCACCACCTATTAAATTCTAATTATTTTTTAATTCACTTGCTCTCCACTTCCAGTATTTTGTCCTAAAATTATTATATTGCTTTTTTAGCAGTGGATCACGTCTAAAACTTCCCCCGTTTTCTACAAGGCCATGTAACACTTTGGTATATTCCTGATGTAAAGTTTTTGGTAATTCAACCATAGATCCTGGCTCTTTTTGTATCAAATGATGTAAATCAATTTTACTTCCATCTTTCCAAATAGGAGGTCTTCCCAGTTTCATAAGTTCCAGATTGGT
Organism: Virgibacillus dakarensis; assembly: GCF_900155625.1. Taxonomy (NCBI): domain Bacteria; kingdom Bacillati; phylum Bacillota; class Bacilli; order Caryophanales; family Bacillaceae; genus Virgibacillus; species Virgibacillus dakarensis. The sequence continues at coordinate 132,101 of NZ_LT732553.1, read as the reverse complement.
TAAACCTGTTTTAGGATCAACGAGTGTAATATCAATGTCCTTTCTTTTATATACTCTTCTACTAATATTTCTATTTTCACCATTGACTTTTGTAGTTCCCTTGTAGTCCATAGGTTCATAGTTTTTATATTTTTTGCCCATTTCTGTTACATTAAAACTACTGGTGTTTTTATCAATGTTTCGAATTTCATTATAACTATAAATTTGCTCCTTCGCCAACATCACACCATCAGGATTACCACCCGTAAACGCCCATACAGGCTGATTCCCAAACATATTCGCATACCGATCCGCAAAATCCTGAATTCGTGCCCGCCCTTCTGCGGTGAGGTCTTTTCCTTTTTGCTTCACCGTTCGCAATGAGCCCTTGGAAAATTCGCCAAGTTTTGCAAGCTTTTCTGAAGGGTGCAGCCCTTTAACACCTTTGATCTTTTTCGTTCCTTTAGCTACCTTGCCCACTTTTCCGGCTTTGGCAACTGGTACCAATGTCAACGCACTCCAACCAACTGCCTCTGCCCACTCACCAAGTGTTAACTCCTCTCCTGTGAACGGATCTTTTCCATTGAAAACCCGGTATAGATCATTTACACCGACAATTTCTCCGGCTCCCGTAAGTAAGTCTTCCATTGTGACGCCATCTTTTGTCTCGGTTGTGCGGTTAAATGGCTGGATATGGCGAATCCTTTGGTTAAATTCATGGATTTCATTTTTATCCAACAGACGATTAATCGTTGTTATCGCTTCGATATATGGATTTACCGGTTTTGCTGCTGGAAGCATATCATGAAGGGGTGGCATTTTCTTGTTGACATAGGTGGTTCCTTTTTGCTGCAACGCGTCGTATTCATACCCTATGGCAACCAAATCCTCCGGAGCAAGGAGACCTGCTGCTTCGTCCAGGATTGTTAAATGCTTTTTAATGATCGCTTCCTGGTCTTCATAATGACGATGCATGCGCATCAGATAATCGGCCGTTTCTTCCGTATGTACGGATAATTTTCCCACTGCTTCCCCTCCCTCTCAAAGAATGTTTTGTCTAACGTACTGCATTAATCAGGTCCATAATCGCTGGTAATCCGGCTATATTTATACGATCGATAGCTTTCCGTTGTCCCTCCATACATAGCCGCAAGATTTTCATCCGTATTGCTAAATTGCTCGGCGATCTCTGTTGCATTATCTTGGAGCGTTATGATGTTACTGCATAAAACTTCCATGAGATTAATCAATGTATCCAAATAATAATGAATGCCCGATAAGCTGGAATTGTCTATCCCCTGCTCCTCCAGTGTTCGCTTAAATAGGATTAATTTCTGCGCCATCGCCTCAGCGCTAAGTTCCTCTTCGTAAAGTGTTGCATATAACTCCTCGATACGATCCGGATCCATCTTTACTTCAACCATTCCATCACCCCATATCATCAAACATATTGCGACTTTTCTTTTCTGCATCCGCAATTTCTTGATCTGCCTGTTGTACAATGTCTACCAATATCCGAATATATTCTTCTGCCAGCTTTGCACTATCAATATAAAAATTTGCCACCTCTTGATAACTATCAATGGACTTACCAGACAACTCGGAAAATATACGGTTAAATTTGGAGGCAATATTGTTTGTAGAATCGGCGAATTTATCTACTTGTTCCTGAACGCTCGAAATCCCTTCCATTGTCTTGACCGAATCGTATTCAATGTTGGCAGTACCAGCAGTACCTTTTCCGCCCCCGCCACTAGCAACAATCATACATATCCACCTCCTGTGAGCATCCGTTTTACACTTGGATCCATTTCCGTATGATTCATGTATTGCGCATGTTTTTCCTCTGGCAACGCCAGTAACGCAACCCGATGGATATTGTAAGACGCCATTTTTTCGAATACGATTGCTAGTTTTAATGACTGTAATTTTGCCAGTAAAGCAGCATGTTTATCACTGTAATCAGCTAAAAATGTGTCCAGTGTTGTGAACAAGTCTTCAGCTGCCTCCCGAGCTTTACTGTTGTTCCAGTCTGACGAGGATACTGGTGCTGGGCAAACACTGTTAAGGCTTTCGGCACTGGACAGCTGCTGAATGACGTTTTCGATCCGGTTGATTCGCGTATCAAAATCCATGACATCATCCTCCTACTTTCACTCGACAAGTAATTCATCGTTAATTTTCCCCTTTTTTAATGGTGTCAGTTCTTCCCAGTCTTTGATAAAACGAGCGATTTCTGCTTCCTCTTCAGCGGCATAGCCAGTAAAAATGACCTCCGCAATATCCTCTTGATTAAAAAAATACACATTCTCATCCAGTACTCCAGATGGATAGATGCAGGCAATGTAATCCATATACACTTCTTCTTTACGAATAGTTTCCACGATTGGTTTCCTGCCTGTAATCATTAATTTTTGTTCACCATCGTGCAAAAGTACGACACTTCCAATTGGCAACATGTTCATCACCTCATTATTTTGTATAAAAATGACCCGCAGAAAATTGTTGTCTGTGGGTCGTGTTGGTTGGATCTGTTTCATAACTTGTAAGAAAAATGATCTAGTTCAAGGTATTTATATCTAAGTAAAAAAATGATGTTTTCGTTAACTGCAATTTTATAAAACTTTCCAAGTGTTGTAAAACAATAATTGGTTATTTTCACAAAAGTAGTACTAAAGTAATGAAACATTCGGTTTTACAAACTAATAAACTCGAAAATACTTGTATTCCATCGGTTACAATAGATTATGACGGATGTGTTGATTCTGGTAAGAAGGAAGGTTCTGTTTGGAGAAGTATGAATCTAATGGCGTATAAAACAAAAGTGGACTTACTTCCTGCTACGGTTCTCCTGACAAAAAATGTCCCAAGTGGGTGTTAATCACTCGGGACATTTTTCGTTTTGGAGTTTACCTCTACTTACCCATTAATTCATTAATTCTATCTCTCATTTCTTTCGTATATCCTTGAAGCCCCCCAGTATGAATAAATAGTATATTTTGTTGATCGTCATAATTCCCTTGCTTAATCTCATTCACCATTCCTCTGAAGCCTTTCCCTGTATACGCGGGATCAAGAACAATCCCTTCCTTTTTTGCAAAATCGATGTAAAATGCAAGCTCCTCATCTGTGGCCTTTGCATAGCCAATTCCAACATATAGATCGTTGATAAAAATACTGCCAAAATTAACTTTACTTTTATCAATGTCCTTCACAATGTGGATAATGTCTTCTTTGAATACTTCTTTTGATTCATCGACGGAATAGCCAATAATTTTCTTGTTTGAACCATCTTGCTCATTTCCGTACCAAAGACCTGCATATGTCCCACCAGAACCAACTGCAATATTAATAGAATCAAAATGAATGTTCATGTCTTCTTCCTGCTTTTTTATCTCCTCATAACAATTAATATAACCATATGAACCAATTGCGTTAGAAGCCCCTACAGGAATGACATAGACTTTTTTACCTTTACGCTCTAATTCCGCTTTCAGCTCCTCCATTGCTTCTTCACGTGAATGCCCATCACCAATTACATGCACATTAGCGCCAAGCATTTTATCCAAAAATAGATTTCCTTCAAATTCTTTTATTTCGCCTCTAAGAACTAAATGACACTCCAAATTCTCCATACTGCAAACACAAGCGGTCGCTCTAGCATGATTCGATTGAATTCCTCCAGTTGTAATAACTGTATCATACCCGTTATCAAGCGCATATTTTATGGAATACTCCAGCTTCCTGACTTTGTTTCCGGAAATTTCCGTCCCAGTAAAATCATCTCGCTTTATATAAATGTTCTTTCCAAGTTTTTGACTAGTTTTTTCCAATTTCTGTATTGGTGTATTAAGATTAGCGATATTTAACTTCTGCATTTTTTTCTGTCCTTTCTTCATCCATTATTTTTACAAATGGGGTCTATCAAGAAACATTAACATGAAAGTGGAAACGACTGCAAAGGACAACGAATAAGTTATTTCCCTCATGGATGTCAATAGCATGAGACTTTTCAGGCGATTTTCGTATTTCGCACCAATAAAACCCGGAAGCGTCCGATGCTTCCCATATTTTTTATCCCATTTTCCAGATAGGAGATCATCTTCTAGCCGCTTAGCAAGTATCTTTCTCCTCTTCTTCATTATATAAAAGGTCTCCGTATTCTAGCTATCAACCGCTCAATAATCCCGGTTAACCATGTACTTTAAGAAATGCTTGAGAAAAGTAATATTGTGTGGCACCTCTTGCAACTCTTCCATTGCAAGACAATAATGTTCCCACATCGCCTTTTTAGCGCCATCAGCACCTAAGATGGAAACAAAGTTAGCATGGTTGTTTTCCGCATCTTTCAAGGTGGGCTTTCCGAGCAATTCCAAGTCTCCCTCAACATCAAGAAGATCATCCTTAATTTGAAAAGCAATGCCGGCATGATAGGCAAATTTTTTCAAAGCTTTCATGTTTAATTCCTCTTCACCTGTGAGAATTGCTGGCATGATAAGAGAAGCTTCAAATGCTATTCCGGTTTTATAAAAGCACATCATATTTAATTGTTCCAGTGTCAATTGTTTTCCTCTGGAATCCAAATCCATCGCCTGCCCCATGCACATATCTGCAGTCAATTGGGCCGAATAGTGAATCAATCGAAGCACCCGTTTCGAATCGAACGACTTAAGAGATGCTTGTTCGCACGTCGCCTTTTGGGTTAGAAAGAGACCGGTTAATTCGGAGGTAGCAACGTTATACATCTCATGTAGGGTTGGACGTCCCCTGCGGATGGACGCATTGTCCTGGGAAGGCAGATCGTCGAATATTAAGGACGCAGTATGCATATATTCCAATGATTTCAGCAGTGGCACGATGGCAGACTTTTCTAATCCATACATGTTAACGCCCATGAACCAAGTCATAATTGGCCGTAGTCGCTTTCCCTCACCTTCCAGACTATAATTTGCAGCATCAATAAGGGCTACCTTCATCCAAGCATCCTGATCACTTTTTGGGATATGTAAGATGTTGTTGATCTGATTGCGTACGATTTCGACCGTGTCTAAAAATTCCTTCTGTTCCTTCTGTTCATTTTTCAAATTGGTAATCATATGGTCCCGAAGCAGTTTATCAAAGAAATCCACATCTTCCGCTTTTCGAACCATACGTTGTATCACACGATTGAGTTCTGGAATCCCAGAAGCAAATATATCCATGACTTCATTGTACCTTTTGGTTCCAATTCGTTTTTTATATCGTTTCAGACCGTTTATTGCACGATCCAAAATCACCTCGCTCACTTTTGGATCTGATTGATACACGTTATGGATCAAATGGGAGATAACCGTCCAATATAATTCAAAAGGATTGATAAGGTCAGAACGCTTTTCATGATACGTTAAATAATACGTATAGGGTGTCACGCCACCTTGCTTCAAGTCATCAAACATATCAGCAAAATCATCCGCTAGCTGGTTGTAGATACCATAATAGAACGTTCGGTTGTCAATACCCTCATCCTCAGAAGCACCGATGATAGATCGGACAATCAATCGGGAAGAAGCAGATTTCATGATGACCGGGGTATAAATATCGTCATTCGTGTAATTACCATTGGAAAGATCCTTTGCACGGTCCACTTCCTGGGATTTAAAAAACACATAGGATTGCTCTAGAAAATCTTTTCTTACCTCTGGCCGCTGATGGGCCTTAATATATAGAAAGGCATCTCGCAGTTCGGAATGAATATAATGGATCAGTTCCTTGTTATTTCCGGTCCATTCTCCTAATTCTGGAACAATTCCCGTGATAAGGGTGGTACGGACCAAATCAGAATATTGCTTTTCCTCTTTAGGGGATAAAATTTTGGCATCCAGAAGATCGTCAATGAAAGGATAGGTCAAACCATACGAGTAGCCAAGCCTAATTGCTTTATCGAGTCTCTCTGTACGTTCTGACTGTGGTACTTCATCCACCATCTCTTCCATTACTTGCATCACTACCCCAGCAATGATTTTAATCAGTTTCCGCTGGGCTTCTTCCGCATCCATCCCATTAGGAATATTAGCAGAAACCGTCTTTAATTTACCAATCACCCATATCAAGGTCGATTCAACGCCCTCCTTTTGCGCGAATCGGTACAATCCAGCCATGCTAAACGTTTTTTCTCCTTGGAGTTTGGACTGAGTTAGGTGACTTTTTAACCTGTCAACTGAACGCCGGATTCGGCATTGTATATCAGGTGAATCCAGTGCTTTGCCCAGATCCCGCATAAAAATATAGGAGATGCTGCGGTCTAGGTAATTATCTAGTTTGCCTTTTTTATCCAGCCACCCAATATAATGATGATAGTCTTTAGAATCAGGCTCACTCTTCCGACGCATTACAAAGGATAATAAGGAAAAATGATGAAGATGATTGTGCTTCCAGGATTTAAAATCTTTTGTCAAGGTGGTGACGTAGGTGTTTTGTGAGACTTGCTCATGAAGTAATTTAAAATAAGCAGCGGCCTTCTCCTCAGCCTGCCGATAAGATGCATCGATATTTTTTATTAACTCGTCATTCATTCTACACATTCCCTCTATTTCATGCTCGCTACTTTTAGTATGCACTATAAGAGCGTGTTCAAAAAGGAGGATAAAAAGGACCGAGAAGTTCGAGGCGGCGTAGTTTCGAGCAGCGGAATGTATGCAATCAGATACATGAGCAGCGGAGAAACAAGCCAACGAAGAAATTCGAAGTGTCATTTTTTACCGGACTTTTTGAACATCCTCTATAAATCATAATTATCTGAGACTATTTCTATAAGGTCACATTATTTAAATATAATCAACAATAACAACTTTATTACTAACAAGCTACTATTGTCACGCGTAAGCTTATCTTCAAAAAACAAGCAACGCTCCGTTACTTTAAGCGCGCACTTTCACAAACTTGGTTACATAATTAGAAAAGCGTATATTAATCCTTTTTGCATTATCTCATAATAATAATAGCTAATACCAGACCTTCCGCAAAATGACCCTGTAATGGTGTATAATTTAATTCATCAATGACATTTTGTACAGCACGTCTTTTTTCATCGGAAACATACTTATGATTATTCAACACACGTGAAACGGTAGATACCGAAACACCCACCTTTTTAGCAATATCATGTATATTGGCCATCAAAATACCCCTTTAGTGATTTTAACGGTATTGGAGTTTATGTATCTAACATTATTTTAACAACAAAGCAGTAAAATATCTCTTGCAATTAATATAATTGGTTTTGCATTAATTATCATACAAACTTCTCTTCTTTCATACCGTTGAAAGTACTTTCTTTCTCAATCCCTATGAATATTTTTACATAAGTATCCAGTCACCTTCATGTAATTTACTTAATATAATAATCAACTTCTACAGTTTTAATGGAGGAATGGTACTTTATCGACTACTGTTATGATTGCTGTCAAATTGTCAGCCTGAGAGCACCCATTTGCATTCCAAAACCCCCTTCACTATACTAATATCGTCACAATGAAAAAATAAGGAGGTAAAAAACATGCTACCGAACTTTAATGATAATCTAAAAAAATACGCCAAGCTGCTGGTCGCAAAAGGCCTCAACGTTCATCCTAGCGATTGGGTAAAAATGACCATTGCCGTTGAACAGGCTCCATTAGCGCGCTTGGTCACCAAAGAAGCTTATGCGCTTGGTGCTGAAAAAGTAATTGTGAAATGGTCTGACGAGGAAATCACGAAACAGCATTACATACACCAGTCAGAAGAAGTGTTAACTAACATTCCGCAATACGAAATTGAAGAATCCGAAGACCATGTATTGAATCACCGCGTCTGCCGGCTTTCCATTTTATCCAGTGATCCCAGCCTTTTGAATGAAGTCACCCCCTCGAAAGTCGCTGCTTATCAAAAAGTGGCTGGAAAAGCATTCAAGGCACAGCGCATTGCGACGCAAAATGATGATTTGAAATGGACCGTCGCCGCTGCAGCTGGTGCTGACTGGGCGAGAAGCGTATTCCCTCACCTTAAAACTTCTGAAGAACAGGTCGATGCCTTATGGGATGAAATCTTCAAAACGTGCCGTATCTATCACGACGATCCGGTAGCTGTCTGGGATGAGCATAAAGAAACGCTAAAGGAAAAAGCCGCAAAATTAAATGACTATCAATTTGATGCCTTGCACTACACCGCACCAGGTACTGATTTAACGCTTGGCCTACCGAAGAACCATATTTGGCAAAGTGCGGAAAGTTTTAATCCTAAGGGCGAAGAATTTATCGCCAACATGCCGACGGAAGAGGTCTTCACTGCACCCGATACACGTCGTATGGAAGGCGTCGTTCGCAGCACAAAGCCGCTAAGTTATGCCGGAACATTAATTGAAGGCATCGAAGTACATTTTAAGGATGGCAAAATCGTGGACATTTCCGCTGAAAAGGGCGATGAAGCGATTAAGAAATTGGTTCAGGATAACGAAGGTGCAACAGGCTTGGGTGAAGTTGCGCTCGTGCCAGATCCATCGCCTATTTCGCAATCAGGCATTACCTTCTTTGAAACACTATTTGATGAAAATGCATCGAACCACCTGGCAATCGGTGCGGCTTATCCGACATGCATTCAAGGCGGGACAAAAATGAGCGAGGAAGAATTACTGAAACATGGGATGAATGTTTCCACTGCTCACGTTGATTTTATGATCGGTTCTGACAAGATGGACATTGACGGTATCAAACAGGATGGAACGGTCGTTCCGGTTTTCCGGAATGGAGACTGGGCGATTTAAGTTTTTTTATTAGGAAAAGCGGAAGCGCCCGTTTAGCAACGTACAAACTGGAGCACTCCGCAATGAGATAAAGGAAACACGGTGAGCTGGAAGCGAACCGATGTTGACTTATCGTAGTGAAGGAGTGTGAAGTTTGCTAGTTGCTGGGCGCTGGAGCTGGACACGGCCCTTCTCGATCATGAATTAATATCGCTAAAAACTATATACTTTCTTTACTTTGAACAAAGGGACAGCCCTTCGCTAATATACTAAAGCGTTGAGGGACTGTCCCCAATAATTGCACGATTTCTTTTTACCATCGTCATATAGATGATAAACGCGGTCACGCTACAAATAAAAATAACAATTCCCATTGGCACGGCTGTATGATCGCCACCAATCCCTACAAGCGGGGAAACGATCCCACCTCCGCCAAACGGAAGGATGCCAAGAAAGGCTGAGGCACTTCCCGCCACCTTTCCCTGCCGCTGCATACCGAGTGAAAAACTGGTAGTGTTCACAATCCCCACACTCGCTACGACAAGAAATAATGCTGGAAGCAATACCCAAAGCGGAAATGAGAAAAGCACAACTGCTAATAACAGACAACTACCAATACATGATATCGAGACACCCACATGTAATAGGTGTGCTTCTTCGATTTTATGTGCTAATCGTCCAGTAAGCTGTGCAGCAATAATGATCCCTACACCATTCACCGCAAATACAATGGAAAATTGCTGTGGTGTGATCCCATAGATATTTTGCAAAACAAACGGTGAACCTGCTATATAGGCGAACATGCTCATCGATGCAAACGCCTGTGCCAGTGCAATTCCCATAAATACCCGGTCTTTCAGCAGGTCACGAAACGTTTTAACTGTTTCCAATAAACCTCCCTGCGCTCTTTTTTCAATGGGCAGTGTTTCCGGGAGGGTAAATATAACCGCAAGAAACATGATAAATCCGATCAAACACAAAATCACAAATACAGCATTCCACGATACCCAATTTAACACAACCCCGCCGAATAACGGAGCAAGGATTGGAGCAGCACCATTCACAAGCGCAAGCAGGGCGATAAATTGCGTCAGGTCCTTGCCAACATACATATCGCGGGCTGATGCACGGGCAATCACAATGCCTGCTGCGCCAGAAAATCCCTGAATAAATCGCAGCCCAATAAATAGCCAAATGTTAGAGCTGAATGCACAAAGAAGTGAAGCAATGGCATAAATGACCAACGTAATCACAAGTGGACGTTTTCTGCCCTGAATATCACTCAACGGTCCAAAAAGCAATTGCCCTACCGCTAATCCTAATAGACACGCAGTTATACTTAATTGGCCGAGCGATGCAGTCGTTTGTAAATCATCCGTAACAATAGGGAGTGCTGGTAAATACATGTCCATCGACAGTGGGCCAAACGCGGTAAGGAATCCTAATATCAGAACCATCCAAACCTTATTGAATCGCTTTGGTGTTTCCTGGGAATCTATCATTCTTTCCATTTCATTCATAACTTGATCGAACCTCTTTCATGTGGATAGCAATATTTTTCTATCATACCACAAAAAAAGGACCGTTCCCCCGTCACTTGCTTAGTGAGGTGGATACGGCCTTCATCGCTTTTCTTTCTTTGGGTATATCCGAAATGCTTCATTTTTTAACAAAAGAGATTCGAGTAAACTAAAATTTAGGGACGGACACTCATCTTAGCAGTCTTTCCATTCTAATCAAAACGCCCCGGATCCACCTCCGCCGCCACCGACACCAGCTCCTCCGCCTGGAGTTCCACCAGGGGATGATGCGGATGCGGTATTGTTTGCACTTTCAAAACTTGTACTAGCCGCTGCAATTGCTGTAAACAGAACCAAATCAGAACCTGCATAACTTGTTGGGGGAATAGCCTCAAGCAGCTGCTCGTTTTTCTTTTTCATTCGTTTATCATTCATCCCAACCCCGAAAATAAAAGCGCGTTTCTGGTCATCGTCCATTTGCTCATTCCATTCGTCTACATTTATTTCCGGGTATTTTTCTTTGAAAGCCTTCCATTGTTGCACGACTTTGGTACCCTTAATCGTTCTCGGGCGATAGAATAATGCAAATAAACCTAATCCTATAAATAACAGAATCGAGAAGAACACCCACATAAACAATTCATGAACTCCAAACAAAATGACGAGTGGGATTAAAAGAATGCTTGATAAACCAGCCCATACACGTATTTTTGTCTTCTTCTTATATAGATGGTGGCTTTTCACTTCATCCTGAACTGCCTGTTTCCATGTTTCGAAATCTTTTCGGTATTTGGATTGATTGGCTTTCTTCTTGGTGTATTTCTCCAGGTCTTCTAAGCGAAATACCCCATTTTTTCCGATCGTATCAAACAGCCAATGGATCAGGAAGTTCTCATGTTGGTAATCCGTATTGCGATGCACCACGTCAAAGGTATCCTCGTTCTTTCGCTTCACGTAGCCCTTCCGCACCAAATCCATTAATGCTGCCGTCAGCGCTTCCGCACCGATGATTCCGGAATTCATAAACGAGATTGTCGCAGGCATGCTCATGTCCGCTTTTGGTATAAAATAGACAGCCGGAAACCTTCGTTCCATTTCCATACCCGTTACCCGTTTTTTCTGCCAAGCATAAAAACATAATCCAAGGAAATAGAACACAAAGACACCAACAATGTATGGGGCCAGATTTGCTAAGAATTCCTTACGCTCTTCAAAAGCAGCTTGCTTCTCCTGCAGCTCTGTCTTAGCCGCCAGAATCTCCTCCCGCATCGGCTTGTCTTTTGTCAATGCGGTTCCTGGGAAAAGTTCCGCATCATAGGCAACGCGAATATTCCCGTTTGATCCCTCGGGTACCTTCCCCATTGCAAAATGAACAATGCCACCGTCGTTGATATTTGCTGTTCCGAAGGCTTCTTCATCACCAAACGCAATGACATCCTCTGTCGGCTGTGGCGGATGAACATATACATCAAACTGCTCATAATCCGATTCATTGCTCTCATCAAAAAACGGCCAGTTAAATTGTCCTACATCCGAATAGCGCTGGACACCATTTTTGATCGTATAGGTCAGATTAATCGTGACCTCCTCATCCTTCCCTTTACGATAAATTTTGTATTCATTATCATCCTGTTCTACCTTTAATTTTTTGCCGTTTTCGGTGGCTTTTACGTCGATAATTTGCGTCCCTTTTTTAGGAATCAACGTCCTTGTTATACCCTTAAACTTTCCCTCGAAGGAGTAGACTTGTACTTCCGTTACATCTACCATTCCATCTTTCTGTAAAAACGCATCAATTTTCATATGATCGATGGAATATTCCATCGCATGTGTAGTTAATGGTGAGATCATAATCGAGGCAAGTAATACGATGAGTGCTAACAATTTCTTCATTACGAAACAAAACCCCTTTCTATCTGTTCATACGAAATGGGCAATGAAAAAGTTTCAAAGGGGGTAGGAAGCTACCCCTTGGAAATCTAAGCCAATACAGCTCAAACTGATTGCTAAGCCAGCTATCACCGTTTCACCAAGATTAAGGAATTATAAATATCTGTTAAACTATCATGGTAACCCCAACCAATTCCACCAGAATCGGCTACGACTGCCCTTAAACGGTCATTAAAATGTATGAATAACGTTTCATCTTTTTCACACGCTTTGGCAACTTTATGAAACATGGACTCCATACTGTCGTAAAATTTTTCATCAATGTCACCATACGTATTCGTGAATTCTGTCCCAACCTCTACATAACACAACATTAAATCAATCGTTCTAAATAAATCTCCTGTCAGTTTTTTAAAATCACTGATGGCCCTTTTCGCTTTAGCCAGGCGCATCTTCCCAAACCCTTTTTCCGGAAAAAATTCATCCTCGATTTCCTTTTTGGCACGTTCGAATAATTCCCGGATCTTTTCTTCACCCATAAATTTCACAGACAAAAAATCCTTCACATCATCATTCAATTTATACAAATCAGCAATAACGTTAATGAGTTCTTTTTGATCATAATTCTTTAAATTCTTTTTCAACTCCGGAATTTTCAATTTAGTAACCTTAGCCATATTTGTCCCTCCAAATGGAATTTATTATCCAATTCAAGCAATTTCCCTGTTTCTATTATCTTGTTTTTAGTAGTGGATTGCAAAAAAAATAGTTAGGCATTCACAAGCTTTTCAGAAGGTCGTATGGAGGAAAACATTATATCGGTGTTGCGACAACTAATACCTGTCCAGAAAACCTTTCACAGCTTGAAGTTCCCACCCTCAAACTATCAACAAACAGAATTACCGGGTTGAAACCCTGATTAAAGAGAGAAATTAGCCGATCGGTCGTACAAAAATCCCGATCAAAAGGCGAAATAAACCGATCGATCTTGTAGAAATCCCGATCGAAAGGTGAAATAAACCGATCGATCGTGCAGAAGTCCCGATCGGAAGGGGCAAACATCCTAAAAACAACAGAATGTCTAGAGATGCCATTCATTGTGGCGACACTATGTTAATAATCTCTTTTCGCTTATTAGGCATACAACCATATAACTACCCAATAAAGGATCGGAATCGTAAATAGGCATAAAATCGTACTTAGTACCACCCCTAATGATGCAAAGGAAGTGTCAGCACCGTACTTCTGTGCATAAAGTGAAATAGTTGGTGCAGCAGGCATTCCAGAAACTAACACGGCAATGAAAAGTAACGTAAAAGGAACGGATAAAGCCATGAAAGGCAACAGTAATAAAGGAATCATTAATAGCCTGACAAGTACTGCATTCCAGAGATACCTGTTTTTTAAAGCCTGATAATAGGCAGTAAATTTTATATTGGCGATCAGACTGCCGATGATGATCATCGAAAGTGGAATTGTCATTTTCCCCACATCTTCAAGTGCGTCTGTAATCATTTCAGGAAAGCTAATTGGCAACACAAAAACGAACAGCCCCAATAGGGTGGAAAGAATTCCCGGATTTAAAAGAATTGCCTTAACGTTAGGCTTAGCCTCATTAGTAGTAAAAAGATAAATACCGTACGTCCAAATCAGAATTAAGTAACAGATATTAAATATCGTTAAATAGATAATTCCTTCTTCCCCTAAAATAATAAAACTTACTGCATACCCAATAAAGCCTTGATTCCCAAAGATGATCAAGCCCTCATAAACATTGGTTTGACCTGCTGCAAGTATGGAGCGCTTGCTCATCCAACGTGCAATAAAGATGGACATCGTCAGTATATATAGAGACATCGTAATGAGCCAAATGAATTCTTTTACGAAAGTGACAGAAAATGAAATGTCCAACGAAAACAAAATTAGTGCCGGTAATGTAATATACAAAACAACTTGCGTTAATACACCATTAGCATTTTCATTTAAAACGCCTGTTTTTCTTGCCAAAAAACCGATCAGTGCAATCACGTACAGAACCAGCATTTCACCAAAAAAAGCTATAACCGAATCCATTTAACTCCCCCCTGTTTAATCTATGCAGTTTCTGCCTAGATGGTTTATTTCCAGTACAGGGGTTGCCCACTTGTCCGTTTGAATTTTTTCCACAAAAAAAGATAACTTGAACTCGATGTACAAGTTATCTTTCACATCCTATTCAACTCGGTTAGTCCTTCAGAAAAATTACAGGATCCATTAATTATGCTTCCAAACATTCATCCATAGAACTGACCAAATCCTGTACTGCCCGTTCTCCAGCATCTTCCCACCTGCTTTTATCCAGTATATTACCGTCCCTGTCGACAGGTTCCTGAAACTGGCTAAATCCTGTTGTGGTCAGTAAAGAATTTCCATCCCAGTCCAGTCCGGTATGTACGACATGCTTTATTACATATGGTTGGCGGAACTGAATATATGTCCGGGGATGGTCCAGTTGACCCTCCAACACATCAAATGGAACGCGGATATAAATGGTTTCCCCACCTTCACGGCATAAAACCATATCAAATTTCCCTTTGTCATACTCCCAATTTCCACATAATGCGTATCCATTTGCTTTAAACATTTTATACACATTACCAAAATAAGCCCTTTTACCTTCTATTTCGGTGTTCAATTTTAACATGATTACCCTTCTCCTGCATAATTTTTCTACTAGTATTTACGTAATTTTCATTAACATACATAAACTGCCTTATATGATAACTTCACAGCCGGCAGACTGGCGTTTTACCCTTTTTACCATGTAACCATAATCAAAGAAAAACCATTGATCTACTTTTTCCTGTAGTTGATCTAATTTATTTCCGGATTGACATCTGTACAAACCTTTTAGCAAAGAAGTAGAGTAGAAAACAGGAGTTAGATATTGCCTTCTTGTCCTCGGGTTTCAGGGTTTTCCACCTTACTAAGCCAGACTTGAGGGCAATTCCTCTTCCTGTTCCCCCTCATCAAACCGTACATGAGGTTTTCCCTCATACGGCTTTCCGACGTTCTTCTTTCTTTGGCATTACGTACTTGTCTAACTCGCCAATTTCACTAATTTATATTTGGTCATTTCTATTACCTCGCCCATTTTACTGTGTTTGTGGCGTTTATTTCGTTTCCTGTTCCAAAATATTGTAAGTCGTTCAAGTACATACCAGTCGATACGATTAAGCCATTTCTTAGCTATCGGGGAAGTAAGATAGTAGTTCTTAAACCCTTGCAGCTTTCGATTCAGCCCTATTATGAGATCTTCTATGTCTAGGGACAATTTATTGTTCTTTCCCACATATTCCTTGATCTTCTCTCGCATTTTCTTCATTGCCTTTTTACTCGGTATGTGCGACATCACATGTATTTTGTAACCGCCTTTAATAAGAATAGGGAATTTTCTGTGATGAAGTCCCAAGAAGTCAAATCCATCTGTATTATCCCATATATTGACAAGCCTTGATTTCTCAGGACTAAGTGTAAGGTTCAGTTTCTTCATGATACCTCTTAATACCTGAATACTTTCCAACGCTTGTTGCTTCGTAGAGCACATAATAACAAAGTCGTCTGCATAGCGAACAATTTGCCCCAGGTGTGCAAACTTCTTATTCCAGAGTGAGTCCAATACATTTAGATAGATGTTCGATAATAGTGGCGAGATCACACCACCCTGCGGAACCCCGGTTACAGAATCACGAAAATGGCCATCTTCCATGATTCCTGCTCGCAACCATTTGCGAATGAGTTTTAGTACTCTTCTATCGCTAATTCTCATTTTCACTAGCCTCATCAGTTTATCTTGGTTGATGTTATCAAAATACCCTTTAATATCGGCATCTACCACCCAAGCAGACTTCTTACTGGCTTTCTTGATTTTCGCTATGGCTTGATGGGCATTGCGTTTTGGTCTGAATCCATACGAGCAATCTTGAAAATCTGTTTCGAATATGGGTTCTAGTACCAGTTTTGTTGCCATCTGTGCCACTCTGTCCTTAATGGTTGGGATTCCCAGTGGTCTTGTTTTCCCATTTCCTTTTGAAATATAGGTTCTTCTGACTGGATTTGGACGGAATTGATTTTCCTTTAGTTCAAGGTATAACTCATTTAAGAATTCCCTTTCCCCATAGTCATATACAATCTCATCGATTGTTTGCCTGTCGATTCCACCACTTCCATTCTTGGATTTGACTCTTTTCCATGCTTCCGCCAGTATATCAGGACGATAGATCTTATCATATAGTGCGTGAAATCGTCTCGTAGGACTTTCCTTGGCACAAAGATATAAAGTTGATCGGAGTCGTTGAGCTTTTCCATTGGTGTAGTTAGCCAGTTTTCCGGCATTCACTTACTCGTACCTCCTTTCAAACTTGTGAACGAAGTAGGGTATTGGCTTATGCCGTCCTTCCCTAGACAATGTTGTGTTGTCATCGTCATCATCGGTACTATGACCCCCTCCGACTCCCTCTCAGCCCTTCCACCACTTCACCATCGGCTTATAGGTTTCTGTTTTACTCCGTAGAGTGACCGAGGAGGGTATCCCCAGTTCCGTTAATTACTTTCCTAACATGTCGCTCCCCTTACCCCGAGAGATTCTTCAGTGCTGCTCTTCCAAGTTCTTGACACCTTCCATGGTCTTCTCCTTCCTTTGCCAGGATCGACTTCTCCTTGTCCACGTGTGGGTCTGCTGACGAGGCGGCAGGATTCACTTTTATGTTACGACCTGTTAGGTTGCTCGCACTACTGAGTGTGCTTTGTCACAAGGCTTCAACCTTAGGATTTCTCCACCAGTTACTTGTCAGCTACCAAGCGTCTTGGTACTTACTTGGGTTGGACTTTCACCAACTCGCAATTAACAGCGTGCTGGGCACGCCAAAGGCGCAAGCGCCCGGTTAGCGGCGTATGTGCTGGACTGAGCCGTAGGAGATAAAGGAAACATGCCCCTGCAAAAGGGGTATGCCGACGTTGGACGCAAAGTCCGTTTTTAGTCGGCCTTCCTTCCTACCCGAGTCGATGTTGACTTATCGTACGGAGGCGGGTGTTGCACACTAGCCGCTGGGCGCTGGAGCCGGACGTGGCTTATCCGGTTATTAAGTTATCCACAGCCGCAAAATTTTATAATTTCCCACTTGCGTTGCAGGAAAATAAAATAAAAAAGTCAAGAAATATAATTTATGTAAAATTGGGAATAATGGCAATTTAACCTTTAAAAACCATAAAAAAACCCTTATAATTAGAGTATGGTAGTCCTGTCCAAATCCCTAATTATAAGGAGTCATCCATGGACTATAATACCATAAAAACTGTATTCAAGGAATACATTCATCCATTAGATTCAAAAGTTATTCAAAAGATGATTGACCATGCCCAAATCGATAGGTATGTTAAAAAGCTTGACGTGCTAACATTTACTAATCTTTTCATCTATGCCCAGCTCCAAGGATTACCTAGTCTAGGGCGTATAAGTGAAAAAGTAAAGCGCAAGAAAAGTATACAACGACTGGTCGGCATCGAAGATATCAGTAAGTCGCAACTTTCCCGAAAGCTTGGTGCTATACCATCTGAAATATTCCAAGTTATGATGCATCATTTGGTTCAAAAGTTGCACCAGGCACTGGGTCCGCAAAAGGCTGATAAAGCCCTCGAGAAGATTCATTTGATTGATTCCTCTACTATTTCCATGTGTCTTAGTCAGTATGAATGGGCGGATTTTCGTGATACTAAATCCGGGGTAAAGCTACATACATCCATCCATTTTTGCGATGGCGTTTCTTACCCAAATGATGTGATTGTTACTCCTGCAAGACCTGCAGATGAAACACAACTGGATTCGTTAATCGTAGCCGACAAAAATACACTTCACGTATTCGATCGAGGTTATTTCAACTTTGAAAAATTCGATACCTACTGTGCGGAAGGAATTCACTTTGTCACTCGAATTAAAACCAATACCGTTGTACATGTGATAGAGGAATTACCTGTCAACCCTTGCTCTCCCATTATTCGAGAGGCAATTGTGAAAATCGGCAAAATGAAATATCCTCTACGTTTAGTAGAAACACAGGATAACGAAGGAAACAACATTTCTATTGTGTGCAATGACGCAAAACGAAGTGCACAAGAAATTGGTGATCTATACCGGACACGTTGGCAAATTGAATTATTTTTTAAATGGGTGAAACAACATTTAGTTTTGACAAAGCTTTATGGACAAAGCGAGAACGCTGTATACAATCAAATTTACATCGCAATGATCACATTTTGCTTAACCCTATTATTGAATCATCAATTAGGTTATAAAGGTACCTTACTAGAAATGCTGAACTGGATTTCCGATTTCTGTTCAGTAAAACTAACAACCTTTATTTCAGAAATATTCAAGGAACCCGACCGATCATCCAATGGTCGGCGAAAACTGCAACATCAGCGTATTTTTGAAGAGACCCTAGCACAATATGAATCAGGAGATGTTTATCATTTAGATGATCTAACCTACGATCCAATCATTTAAATAATTTACAAAAAATGGATGAAGGACTACCTCAAAAACCCTGTTGTCCTTTTTTCTTTAATAGCAAAGAAATTCAAGTCTGAATATTCCTTATAGGGAATAAATGGTAATTACCCCAAAATTAAAATGGTTGACAAGCTAGAAAGTTTTTTATGCAACGCAAGTGATAATTTCCTAGACGATAAAAAAGCAACCCGAAACAACTATCTGCTCCGGGATGCCATTTACTTACAACTTTCGGATCAACGCTTCAATTTCATTTTTGTCTAAGTCCATAACCTCGCATTGAACTACCCACCGCTTAACAAAGATCGTTTGAAGCGGGGGATTCTGAAATAATCAGACGTACACTGCTGTACGACCGCTTCCCGTTCAACTAGGAAGCGGCTTTTCTGCTTTTTAATTTCGACAAACGTTTTTGTTCCAGAGCAAAGGATGTTCAGCTAAGAGCGCCACGTCCTGTGGCAACGCTGAATTAACCCACGTCTAGCGGGCCAAGAGCACCCGAAACAAAGAATTCACCTGTTTTGTGAAACCTGTCTACATCAAAAAGCTCTGCAAGATAGAAGGCATGTGTATGCACTTTCTTCAGGTGGTTGGAAACGTACCTCCACTGCGCCCAATGATGCGCACCTATCATCTTCTCCGGTAATAGTGCACGCAACACTGGTGGAAGTTTTTCACGAAATCCCATTGCTCTTCTGGCAATTACATAACTTGCCGCCTGGTGAATGGATATCCCGAATCGTTTCATGTATTTCATTTTGCCAATTTGGCTGGTGTAGGCTGGGTTAATCTCATATACAGTCACCCCTATTTTCTCTGCTCTGGATTTAATGGCGGCGATCATTTTCTTATAAGCAAACATGGCCATTTTCCGGTTTGCCTTTTTATTGCCATACGGATTCGATACGTTGGAAGTGGTTGTATTGATTCTTTCCAAAGCAATTGGCTTGTTCGCTTTCAGGGCAATATCTACAACTCCAATCGCTTCAGCTTCGATGATCTTGGTAATTTGCCCTGACGTTTTGCCTTCCAGCTTAAATGGTAATGTGCAGGATGAAAGTAACTGACCTTTTGCATTGATGTTGGCAATGGCGAAATGATCGACATTACAATCTACGCCAATGACCCCATCGGATTTCGAATAGTTTGTTTGCGAATTGGTTTCAACATCCATCATACATTTGACTATATAGTAATCACCATGATCTTCAAGGGACCAGGCAATCGGTTTCCCATACTTTTTCTTATTTTTACAGTTCTGTTGGGTTTGGATGGCAGATGCCACTTTTTCCTGGCCATATGGGAAATGAACTTGTTCCATGTTAATGAAAACCCCACTTGGTGTTTTGAAATGGAGCTGTTTATTTTCTGTATCGTAGTTAAATACAAAATTCCCGTTTGCGGCATCTTTCCGTCCGGATAGAATCATTTTTTGGTTGCGAGATTGTTGCCATTCCTCCAGCCAAGCGTCATGATTGTCTATGTAGAAATCCTTCGTATGTTGCGATTTGAATCGCTTTTTTGAACCGAAAACAACACTTGGAATATTGGTCCGTAACTGTTTTAATTCCTCTTCTTTCCGGTTCAGCCTTGACGTCAGAAAGCCAATTCTTGTTTTGTGTTGTTGTATCGCTGGATCAAGATATGTATGTTCAAATTGATACGCATGATAATAGATGTCCGTTTTCTTTTTATAGCTTATGACAAAGTAATTGCCTTGTTTTTGTTCTCTTGCATGCTTGGGAAATTTAGGTTTGTCTTTGATGATGGATGTTTTGATTTTTCTTAAGGTGGTTAATCTGGAGCGTTCCTGTTTTAATTTCCGTTTGATGGAACGGATTTGTGCTGATTTATTTTCGATATAGATTTTTTTCAGTTCGTCCAGACTTTTTAATTGGGCGTTGGCAGCTTGAACAGCACTGTTGGCATAATAATCGTCCAATTGATATTTTTCCTTGACGTGTAAATGGATCGATTTTTCCCGCCTATTCTGGCCCGAACGTTTTTCCTTGACCAAGGTATTCAATACCAACTGTTTTGCACGGTTGAAGCGGGATAAGCTATCGCGAATAGCTTCAACAACTGAATTGGAAAGTGTATTTTTATAGATTCGATTAGAGAAATATGCTTTTGTGCTCATCCCTTAAAAGCCCCTTTTTCTTTCCATCTATATGTATTATCACACGAATACACGTTCTTGTCAAATTCAAAAAGTCTCCCTTGGAGAGGCGATTCATCCCCTACCTACTCATTTGGTTTTACCCTATACATTCCTTGAGGAAGGGGTCTTCTCGCCAAAGGAAGATAAATTCAATGGAGGCACCCTTCTCTAGCAATTTTAAAGTTACTTTCCTTTTCTCTTCAGCTTTTCCCCATAAGAAATCGGGATCTCCATAATTTTATTCGACGCATCCATGTGTTTGATTTCATCCTTCAATTATTTTTCTTCGTGTTCATTTAATTTTAAGTAACGTTCAAAAAGTCCGTAGACCTGCTTTGTTTCGTGGATCCAATTTCATTTTGACTAACCTTTTCCGTTTGGATCCCCACTTCCTACTATAAACAATCTAACCCGAAATCACCTGCTAAACCACATCGATATACTCCCCCAACGTATCTGTTGTAAAGTACTCGGCAATCCCCTTTTTTCCAAGAAGATAGGATACTATTTCATCATTGGTTAAACCCAATTCTCTTAACCCCCGCACAATCATTGTTAAATAGGAGGCTGAAGGCTTGTTGAATGTTGTTCGGTCCATCGGCGTGTTTGCTGTAAATGTAAACATCGGAAATCCGTCTTCTTCGCCAAGATAAAGAAGGCTTCCATACCATCCATCCGTTATGGTTTGCTTACCCTTTTGCAGCACCTGCTGCAACTCTACTAATAAGCCGGGCTGATTATTTTCTTGGGCAACAACCTCTGAGAATTGCTCGGCGGTAATCAAATATTTCCGGGCATACGTCCGATCCGTATAAACTGGCCTGTCCCCAATAAACGCTACTCCGCCATCACCCCATTTGCTCCGTTCTTTGGCAAAATATAGCGGGTACGGCAACTCCACCTTTTCACTTCTTTTCGGCGGGGTTTTATCCGTGCATCCGCATTCTTTTGCTGTCGATCCTTTTGGGGTATCTCCGTATATATAGCACAGAAAACGATCTTCGCAAATATTGGAACCATAGCTTACGTACCAAACATCCATTCATATCTCCCCTGTCGTACGGTAGTTTTGTAATAATTATAAAGCACGCTACCGATTTTAATCCAGTTACACGAACTTCTCATTGACGACACCAATTCATGGGTATAATATGTGACTAAAAAAGAGTCTTTTCATGAAACGCATTCAGGAACAATGGAAATCTATAAGGTTTATCAGGATGGCAAGGTGTTAAGAAATAAAAAGTTGTAAAATTTATAATAAGTCATTTAATTCACAAAAAGGTGGTTTGAATGCTGTGTGCTTACGAGAGATATATGGTACTGTTTAAGCAAAGGGTTATTCAAGAATGGAGCCAGATTATGAATAAACTTAGTAAAACGTGAATTTATAAAGTTTAGGATAGCTTCTAGGACTACCATGTTTTCCTAGAAGAATTATAGATGGGGGGAGCCTGATGAAAAACTCTATTGTGTTACGTGCAGTAGATATCGGAAACGCAGAAGACTTATCGTTTGTAAAAAATGCAGCACAGTTATTACAGGAACTCGTTTCAAACGGTGCAGCAATTGGGTGGGTTGATCCACCCTCAACAGAAGAGGTGGCTAGCCTACTTCGAGAGTTGGCCATTGCAAGTGAAAATAGTGACGCATGCCTAATTGCGATTTGGGTCGATCAAGATCTTGCGGGTGTTGGGTACTGGAGACGCTACAATCGTCCGACTCATCATCCCCATGCCGACATAGAAAAGGTGGCAATCGATCCACGGTATCAAGGTCGTGGCTTAGGTCACCAACTCATGAATCAATTGATTTCCGCTGCTATCAATGCTGGGATCGAGGTGCTAACGCTTGACTTTCGTGGTGACAATACGCGGGCCGCAAAACTGTACAAATCTCTAGGATTCACAGAATACGGTCGATTGCCCCGTTTTGTTGCCGTCGGTAATGCCCGATATGACACAATATTCTATGCCCTTGATCTGCGATAATCCAGAAATGGGCACGCTAATCGAATAAAGGACGTCCTTCTGAATTGTGCCGTTTTGTTGAAGTGAATCTGTAAGCATTTTATAAAAATAGCTTAATTAAATTCTTTGTTCTTGATTTAAGGAGAGTTGTTATTTACATGTCTGAACATAATGATGATTCATTTCGTGATATGAATATGAAACAAAAAATAGGAACAGTTGTGGGAGTAACACTTTTCATAGCCGTAGTATCAGGTTTTATTATAGGGATTTACCTGTTTGGGATGGCGGGTATTTTTGAATTGCTTGGTATTCAATACACATCTGTTTGGTCATTGATTATTTTTGTTGTCAGTTTTTTTATTCTTAAAAACTCACCGTAAGTGCAGGAAAGGAGTGTATTTATTATGAAAAAAGGTATGATGATATTTTTACTTGTTGTAAGCGTATCAATTTTACTTATGGGATGTGGTACAGGAAAGAAAAACGATGATAGCGGTCTTGCAGATAGCTTTGAAAAAACGCAAAAAGTTGAAGTATTCTCATCAGATGGTTCTGATGTTACAACAATTTCAGACGATAATGATATTGAAAACTTTGTTGATGCGTTAAATTGATAAGTAGGGTTCAGCGGATATCCCTTCAGGAGCTACTAAAGGAAAAAGATTTAAAATGTATCAAAAGGATACTGTTAAACTAGGCGAGTCAGAAAAGCAAAAAGATAATTTAAATGAAGTTGCTGCTATGACAACATACAAAGATCTTCCTTATATTGAATTTAGTGTAAAAAGTTATTCATTTAATTTCAAGGTGCCAGAAGAGGTTGCTGAATACTTGAATTCAAAGCAATAATAATTACCGCAAACTAGGGCAATTATGGAATAAGAACGCGTCCTTTAACTGAACAATAGGACCAGGCTATGGAGGAACTGCTATTTTTAAAGTTGGATTTTTACGCTAAGGCGAAAATATATGAAAGGAGTGTCGAATATGTCATTAACCATTATTATCATAGTAACAACGCTTATCTGGATTGCGGTATCTCGAGAGGCTGTAAAACCTTCAGAAGAGATAAACTGGCGAAAAACAATAACTTTAATGTCAACAGGTTCCTTACTGACACTAGTCCTGACCATTTCACTCTTTCAAGACATCCCATTTTTAAAATAGTTTTTGTTTAAGTTGCCACAAACGGCCGCAATTGTTGAAGAGATATAAGAGGATCACCCATTGTATTGATGATATGGGTGATCCTCTATTTTATGTCCACGTAAAATAAGCACCAAAACAGAGCAAATTAAATACTAACTTGATAAGCTATTCATCGAATTGAAGTTCTTCATAAAGATAAGTATGTATCACCTATTCGAGCACTTCTTGTTTTCCAATTCAAATCACCTGATCACTAATGATTACACCCTCAACCGCTAAACCTTCAGGAATGGGACATCGAACCCCCATTCCCTTTCTGTTCTGCTGATGGGACAAACGGATGGATAACCAGTAACTCCATTAAATTTTTTGGTTGACAGAACAATTGCGAGTCTACGTTCTGCTTGCTCTGTTCCTGTTCGAGGATTAAAGTCAAAATAAATTAAATCCCCTCTATCTGGAACTTGCATATTATAATTCTTCCTTTCCAACTGATTCGCTAAAAAATTCTTCGTGTGGATTCTCTCCTGCACAATTCGCTAACAAATCATCCAATGATACTGTCGCGATTAAGCCGATAAATGGCAGCGAAATACCAAAAAGAATACCCGAGAACATCGTTCATTTTGTCTTTGGGATCAAGGTTGAAATGAGCAGAACAAAGCTTACAATGTAAAACAAGAATATTAGGGATTGAAGATAGTCTTTTAGAAACCATGAACCAGAAATGATCAATAATATGGAAAAGGATACGGATATGACAACAACCCAAAATAACAACGTGCCTAAAAATTTCCCGAGCAAAATTTGTAATCTGGACGTCTTTGTTACGAGTAAACGCATCGTTCTCATTTCTACTTCCCTGTTTATCGAATCGTGGGATATTGCAAAAGCAAATAAAAATCCGAATACCAGGACAATCAATGCAATTGCGGCAGTATATACTGACCCTTCCTCCCCGCCATTTTCGAGAATTTTGTTGATCAACGCTTGATTGTTATCCGCAAATTTAGCAAACTGGTAAGAAACGAACGTTATGAATAAAACAATGATAATAGACCTTATACTTCTAAAAGAATCAATAAATTCCTGTTTTAGTATATGAATCATTTTTCTACTCCTTTCTGTGATTACCTATTGCATATCGTAGGTTTTCATTTTATTTAATTCTCTTATTCTTTTTTTCTTTAATGACTCTCTTCCTTCAATCCATCCACCTAGTAAAATAGCCAATCCGAGAATAAATGCGAAATAAAAATCAGAGGTATCTCCATCTTTTACTTTTGCAAATACCCAGCCCCACATGAAGACCGTAAAAATGATTGGTAAGATGGCACCAAAATAAGCTCTTTTTCTTGTTGAAAGAAAATGTTGAATTACAAGGGTTAAAATCGCGAATATAATATTGTAAACATATTCCATCACTTGTCACCTTTTTCCTTTTTATATTTCTCAATAATCAACTTCGCATCCTCTAAACTAATGCGATCATCAATCGAAAGTCCCTTAATAAATTTCACAAAGTCCTCGTTATCCGCAGCATCATTTACTGTTATTTTCTGAATTAGCCTATCCAGCCTAATTCGTACAGTTGGATAGGAAACATCATAGATTTTGGCGATTTCCTTTAAGGAGCCTGAATTCAATACAAACTTTTTAATGAATTCCATATCTTCTTCATCTAAAGCCAAAATCCAATTTGGCACATTTTTAATATCCATCCCTTTACTCCTTTCATTTTCTAAATATAGTTTAACATATTTATTAATAAAGTAAAACGAAAAATAAATATTATTTAAGTTTATTTGTATATTTTATTTAATAATAGTTACTCAACACAAAAAAATCCTGTTTTTGAAAAGCTAATCAAAAACAGGATTTTGTATAATATCCTTAGTATTCTCGCTTTTTATCTCTCCTAACATTATTCACCCAGGCTCTATCCTCATCCATCATTTTCTTCGCCGCATAAATCGTCAGAAACTGGATGACGATAATCGGGATACCCATGATTCCGGAGAGAACTTCCAGTGGATCCAGACCGCCGATGCGCATTAATAGCAAGGCAAGCGCGGTAATAATTGCCGCTACAATAATACGTACCGATTTTGACGGCTCGGCTTTACTCATATTCTGTGTACCCGCATACGTGGCAATGGTATACGTCGTAGAATCAAGTGTTGTCGTCAAAAAGATCGTGGCGATGATAATAAATGCCGCAATCATAATCGATGAAAAAGGCAGCGAGTTTAATATTGCAGGAATAGCTGCCATTTCATCTTCAGCGACGATATCCAGTACTGACACTTCGCCGGTCAAATACCGGTGAACACCAAGACCTCCGAGGATACCGGTTGCTACCCATGATATCATCGTCGGCGCTAATAAATATGTCAAAATCATTTCTTTTATTGTCCGCCCTTTTGATACTTTTGCTGCGAAAACACTGTGTAGCATTGCCCACGTCGCACTGTAGGCATACCAGAATACGGTATTTGTTTCGATAAATGTACTGCCGTTCAGATCCAGGGAATTGGTATAAAACGATAAATCAACATAATGGGAAACGAGAAATCCAATCGTATCGGTAAAGTAATTCAAAATAAATATTCCC
This sequence comes from Virgibacillus dakarensis, assembly GCF_900155625.1. Classification (NCBI taxonomy): domain Bacteria; kingdom Bacillati; phylum Bacillota; class Bacilli; order Caryophanales; family Bacillaceae; genus Virgibacillus; species Virgibacillus dakarensis. Next base: position 105,513 of record NZ_LT732553.1, on the reverse strand, counting down.
GGCCCAAAAAGCAGGATTCCCAGTGCAAAAATAGCTGCCAGGTACATGTTGAGCGTACTTAACTTTTTAATTCCTTTTTCAATCCCCAGGTAGGCGCTTGTTGAAAATAGACAAACCCAAATAATCGTTACAATTAAGGTCAGGCCAAACGTGATGTCAATATCAAATAACTCTGCAACATTATAGGTCACAATCGGTGCGCCAAGTCCCAGGGTTACCGCTGCCCCAGCAAGTATACTAATAAGAAAAATAATATCTAGAATTTTCCCGCCGATCCCATCGGTGAATTGGTCACCAAATATAACGCGACATGCTTCCGATATCCGCATCATCGGGCGTTTCCGAACGTGCAATATGTACCCCATTGCTGGCGCCGCCATCACGAAGATTGCGAATACTTGCAGATTCCACATAAACATGCCATACGCATTTCCCCACATCAATGCGTCAATAGATTGCGGCTCAACTCCCAAGGGCGGGTCATTCGCCACGGTTGCCCACTGAACCATCCCTGTCCGCATGATGGTCGAACCGAGCCCCATCGCAATCAAAATGGACGCATATTCGAACAACGTAAATCTTGGTTTCTCATTCGGATCACCGAGTACCACATCCCCATATTTGGAAAATGAGAGAAATAGTCCGGCGCCAACCAGAATAATCGTATACCAGATATAGCCCCATTTAAAGTTAGCCACGATACTTTCAAATATGGTGTTCATTAATTCCAGCGATCCGCTTTCATTTAATGAAAATGGGATGCTGATCGCTATAATAATAATCAATGAGGGCAGGAAAATACGATAGTCAATCAGCCCTTTTCTATCTTTTACTCTTTCTTTCATACTCAATGAAACCACCAACTCCTCATATATTTTTTCTTTATTCTGTATCCGTTTATAGTCTTTCTTAAACGGGTCTTTCCATACAAGGGGACGAAATTGATAGAATCCTGCCTAAACCCGACTGAGATTGGGAAGTTGAGCGCTAATCAGAGTGGATTCGGCGTATTTTCTAGTTTGTTCAGCACTAATCTGGGCGGGTTCAGCACTTTTCCAGTCATGTTCAGCGTATTTTGAAAAAATTGTTCAGCACTAATTCAGACGGGTTCAGCACTTTTCCAGTTTGTTCAGCACTAATCCAGTCATGTTCACATAATCAGAGCAAGTCCGCGAGGTGCACAATTTTAAGCGTGTTCGACGCAAAAATCGATCAAGAAACCGATCCCTTTATCTCCCATTACACATCCATTGCCTTCCCTCCCCACAACCTTTACAATGATCAGTGTGAAAGGAGTCTAGCAATGAACACAAACTACAACCTGCCTGAACAGATAAAGAACATGCTGCAAACAACGAAACGGAAAAATAACCACACTTTGCAAAACCTTATCGGGGAAGGCGGCTATGTTCCACCACATATCGATTTGGTCATTGACGCGATTTCCGCCTTAAGCCTGGGGAAAAATATTTTACTAAAAGGTCCAACCGGGGCTGGGAAAACAAAATTTGCGGAGACGCTATCCAATATGTTCTATCAGCCGATGTATAGCATTAACTGTTCGGTCGATTTGGATGCAGAAAGCTTGATGGGCTTTAAAACGTTGGCATATGAAAATGAAAAACAAGTAATTGAATTTGTACCGGGCCCAGTTACAAGCGCAATGATGCATGGAACTTTTTTATATATTGATGAAATCAACATGGCAAAACCGGAGACATTGCCGCTTCTAAACGGGGTGCTTGACTACCGGCGAACCGTTACCAATCCGTTTACGAATGAGATCATAACAGCCAAAGAAGGTTTTAATGTCATTGCTGCGATCAACGAAGGTTATGTTGGTACCGTCCCACTGAATGAGGCATTGAAAAATCGCTTTATCGTAATTGACGTTCCGTATTTGGAAGGCAAACAGCTCAAGCAATTGATCCAAACGAATACAAGGCTAGCCAATGAAACGACAATTGATCTATTTGTGAAACTGTCTGCGGATCTCATTCAGTCTGTCTATCAAGGCAAGCTGTCTGAAGATGCCGCATCGATCCGTGCGCTGCTTGATGCGTGCGATCTGAGCACATTAATCCCTGCAAAACGGGCAATTATCCGGTCGATTGCAGATAAACTGGAGGAAGAGCGCGAACGGAAATTTGTCAGTAATATAGCAGATACACTGTTTTAGAAAGGAGCATGCTGGATGGTGGACAACCGGTGGATTAATACAACTATCGATACGAATCTGTTTCTGCAGTTACAAGATTTAACGGCAGTATTATCCGGAAATGCGGATTTTACCTTTGAATACACGTATGGGTCATCAATCGATATCATTGATCATAAAGTGACTGGCAGCAGCCTTTGGGATATGGATAAACGGGACATCAAGGAATCTGGCTATAAGACGGATATATTTTTGCGAACAGAAGGGACATTGCATCACACCCATGTCCCTTCTTTAAAAGCGTATTTGCAAGATATGGATGAATCGAAGTTGTTAAAATTCGCCATCCAGCTCGTCACATTATTGGAGGATATCAGGCTAGAGGAAATGATAAAAAGGGAACGACCTGGGACGAAACGGGACTTTGCCATCCGTACCAAGTATCTCAAACACTATTTTGCGACACAATTAGCGACAAACGTGACAAGAAGCTATGCCCTTGATGAACTATTTTGCCTCATTTATTTATTATTACAAGCAAATGAGCCCGATCCAGCTTTTCCTCAGGCAAACACAGCCCAGCTTGATCGTCTGGAAAGCCTGAAACCGCTCCTATTTGCAAGCTTTGAAGCGAAAACGACCGCCGATATTACCGAAATCGCCTATAATATAGCATTTTCACTAACAGATCAGAACAAAGACATGGTCAATGACTATTTTACGTTTCCGATTTCTCATATAGAGCACTTGACACAGAACACGTTGTTTGATGAATTAACCCGGACAGACGAGCTGGCGAACCAGAACACGGAAGAAGTGGATGAAGAAAACAACAAGTATTTCGATCAGCCCTTCTCCACGTGGCATCGGGAAAACCAAAATAGTGACCGGAAGCAAAATTTTCTCCAATTCGAACTGGAGGTTGGCACGAAGACAAACATCCGGGGCGGTGCAGCACGCGAAACCGAGGATGCTGATCAAGCGATGGGCAGTGTTCAGGGTGCTTCTGGAAATAGTAAACGTAACGACTATTCCGAATTAGAATCACTAGAAAAACAGGAGGATAAGCGGTCGGGAAATGAATCCAGTGACCGTATTTATGGTGAGGAAAACAAACATGCCGTCGCAATCGAAAAAAATGCAGGAACGTCATCTGACGCTGATCTGGATTTATATCGACAATACGTCCAAGAGATTGAGCCGTTCAAACGGAAGCTCGCGGCTACCATTGAAAAAACAATCGAACACAAAAAGAATGCTCCGAGAAAGGATTTGGTTATTGGCCGGCTTTCCAAGAAATTGTTGCCGCTTGTTATCGACGAAAATCCGCGCGTGTTTTATAAGAAAAGTCAGGAATCAAGTGACATGGACGCTGTATTCACCCTGCTTGTTGACTGTTCCGCATCAATGCACAATAAAATGAATGAAACGAAACGAGGGATTGTCCTATTTCATGAAGTATTAAACCAATTAAAAATTCCTCACGCCATTGTCGGTTTTTGGGAGGATGCCAATAAGGTGAAGGAAAATTACCAGCCGAATTTTTTTCACCGAATCCATTCCTATGACGATTCTTTCTACAAAAACGACGGAGCAAGGATCATGCAACTCGAACCGGAGGAAGACAATCGGGACGGCTTCAGCATCCGTGTCATGACGAAGGAATTAGCCGCTAGAAGAGAAAAGAACAAGTTCCTGCTCATCTTTTCTGACGGTGAGCCGGCAGCTTCGGGATATGATCAGAATGGCATTGTCGATACGAATGTTGCGGTTGTGGAAGCACGTAAAAAAGGCATTGAAGTTATCGGTATGTTTCTTGCAGATGGCGTGATTGACGAGCATGAAGATGCCACGATGCAGAATATTTACGGGAAAGAACGCTTGATGATCCCGAGTGTTGCCGAGCTGCCGGAGTTGTTTGCACCGTTGTTGAAGCGACTATTGTTGAAGGTAATTTAAGAGAACAGTCCCTTCCGCTCCGTTATAGCGCCATGGGACTGGTCCCGACTTAAAAACGTTCTATATTTATTGATTAACCTCGTCCTCTTCACGAAAATATTCAAAAATAGGTTGAAGATTACTAACCGCTTCTTCCTCAATACTACCTATATTTACGATTGAATAATCCAATAATGTTATCAGCGATTTTAGTTTCCTTTGCATTATTCCTTCTTTAAGCATGAAAGACGCAGCATCCGAATGAACCTGCATTTTGTCAACTAATTCTTTTAAGAACTCCAACGCACCATATGCTATTTCTGTTTCTGACTTAATTTTAATCAATTGACTGTCCAATTCAAACGCAAGTTCCCGATACCTTTTCATTATTTACCCGCTCCTCTTTTATACCCCTTTGATACTTGCAAACCTGGCACCTTAGTAATCCAGCATAACGGTTGATTAATCAACCGTTATGCAAAAAAATAGATGCGTGAACAGTAGCAGCTTTTAGTTATTTCACTTCTCCTCCCTATTTATTTGTTAACTATAGTATAGAATTTTTCGGTTGATTTGTCAACCGATTTTATAGAATTGTTTGCTCAACTTACCATTATAAAGTAAACTTAGTATATAAATTCAAAAAAGAGGTTTTCAAATGGACTTTGGAACATATATTAAGGAAATTAGGAAAAGTAAAAATGTTTCATTAAGGGAAGCTGCGAGACGTTCGGGGATATCCCATCCCTATTTGTCACAAATTGAGACAGGAAAAAACACGAAACCTACTCCTACTATTATTAAAAAACTTGCCTATGGATTGAACGTTCCATATATGCAATTAATGGATAAGGCCGGTTATACTGATTATACCTATGATACTATTGCGGAAACGTTAGATGCAGATAATCACTTAGATAAAAGTCAAGATTTATATGTTTTATTAAATAGGGAAGATGATTTGTATTACAGAAATTATTTACTAACCGATGACGATAAAAGCTTTTTGATTAACATTTTGGAGAGAACAGTTCCCAATAAAAAGTCAAATTGAAGAAGTAAAAAAGTAGCTTAAAATATATGTGAGCGGACTTTGTTTTACTGGTCCAAATTATATACGGCAGGATTTAAGAAAAGCAAGGATTATCAGGAATTAAGCCGGACAATTGCCATAAACCTCTTAGGATTTAATGTTGATACCGCAGCTGACTTTCATTTTTGTTATCAACTTCTAAACAAAAAAACAAAAAACGTTTGACGGATAAATTGGAAATCCACTTTATCGAAACATTAGAATTCATGGATTTCATAAAGAATATAGACCTTCATAACCCGCTGCACCGATGGCTGATCTTTCTAAAAGTTGATAACAATTTGCTTTTGAAGGTGGTAATTTCAATGGATAAAAACATTACCGAAGCAGAAGAAAAGCTTAGCGCTCTAAACCTCGATAAAGAACTCAAGAAAGCGTGTGGTGTCAGGGAAAAAGAGATAAACGACGAAATAACCCGTATGCGCGGCGCTAGAGATGAAGGGAAGATAGAAGGAAAAAGAGAAATAATTGAAGCAATGAGAAAAAACGGCATCACAGACGAGATATAATCAAAATGACCGGGCTTAGCCCACATGAATTAAAATTAATAAGCAAAAGAGATTTATGAACATCCTGATATTTATAAAAATCCTTCACACCGGACACGCATCCCGTATGAAGGATTTTTCTTTTAAACAAAACTACAATAGCGAGGTGTTACAAGTAGCTCAGCTCACTATATCAATAAACTAGTAAATATCCCAGGGTTCATGTCTATAATATTTCATTTGCTAGTGATCAATGAATTGTTTATTTTCAGGTCGCACCAACCCAACCGGTTCACCATCGTATCACAACAAACTTGTATATGGAAAAATGAATCAACAGAACGAATCATTTTTGCGTGGATTTTTAAGTCCGAAAATTTTCCGGAAATATAAACCGAAATAGGATCCTGCGAGTGCCATCACCATCCAAACCCAGCCATGCAGACTGAATGAGGCAATCCCGCTAAAATAGGCACCAATGTTACAGCCAAATGCCAGTCTTGCACCGTAACCCATCAGAAGACCGCCGATAATCGACGAAGTAGCTACACCAGGTTTGATTTTTCCCGGCTTGAAATTGCCCTGGAAAGCAGCGGCAATAAAGGCACCAAGGATAATTCCAAAGTTCAATACACTTGTAGAATCGGCAAGTACGGTTTGCTGAAGTGCCTGTGTATTGTCTTGCCAATACGACCAGCCTGCGACATCGACACCGAAAAATTGCAGGAATTTGGATCCCCAAAGGACGAAAGCAGACGTAACGCCCCAAGGTGTCCCTCTTACAGTAAGCACCAGTGCATTAAGTACAGCGAGAACAACACCCGCGGTTACTAGCGGCCATGCACCGCGCCATAATTTTTTGACTCCTGCTGTTGTAGCGAGCGGCTTCATTTGTGGCGGTTTTCTCTTATTAGCAATTTTTACTGTAACACCATAAATACCAAAGAAAATAAGCAGTTGCACCAGCAATCCGCCAAAATAGCCCAAGCCAGTTGATTCAGCTAAAGAAAGTGGTGGCAGTGATGGCAGGTCAAGCCAAAAACCAAGGTGATATGCCCCAATGACAGATCCGGCAATAAAGCTAATCAACGTGAGTACCATGGAAGACTTTCCGCCACCCAAATTATATAATGTTCCGGATGCACAGCCATTTCCCATTTGCATACCGATGCCAAATAGGAAAGAACCAACAATGATACTAACTCCGACTGGCGAAATATTTCCTGTTGGCGTTTCTCCGGTAAAACTGAAACCAGTACTTAAGATAATGGCAAATAATATAGATGCTACGGCAAGCATGATCATGTGGGCTTGCAATCCTTGCACATTACCCACTGAGACCAATCGTCTAAAGGCTGAAGTGAAACCAAAACGTGCATGCAGTAATGTAACCCCCAAAGCGATGCCTAGCAAATATAAAACTCCTTGTACGGCGCCCGAACTAATAACAATCATTGCTAATAATATAATGGCCGCGATCGAACCAATCCATACAAATGGCCGTTGAATCGGGTCAAGATTTGTTACGATCGTTGTTGGCTGTTTTTTCTCATAATGTAAAGCGTGTGCTTCTTGTGCCATCCCAATTCCTCCAATTCTGATAAAATTACTTGTATTTAATAGTAACGATTATTGTAATACATTTTTGCGGGATTGTAAATAGTCAGTCCCTACCCCCGTTATATTCATGAACGCTCCTTCCACCTCATCCATAAAAAATCCTCCATACCGGGCACGTTACCCGTATATGGAGGTTTTCTCTTTTAAATAAAACTCTTCGTGCTATTATTGCGGCTAAATTTATATATAGCGATGAGAAAAAATGCAGCTGCAAAAGCGAATAAAATTAAAATGTTTAAATACAAACTGCCAAAGCTGCTCCCTTCCTGCAGTTTCGTCAACGTATCCAACGTCCAGCGCTGCGGCAGAAACTCGGATATTTTCTGAACCGATTCCGGCATGACTTCTACCGGCCAAAAACAACCCGACAACATGACAGTCGGCATGATAATCAAATTAGTTAGGGCATTTGCTGCACCCCGGCTATTGGAGAACGCTACAATAACCAACGACACTCCAACCGAGATCAGCGAAAATATCGCCATCACCAGTAACGCCTTCCAAAGGGAAATATTTAAATCAATATGAAAGACATAGGACAGAAAAGCAAGCGTAATAACGACTTGAACGAGCATGACCATCATATTGACAAGTACATTGGAAAAAATATATTTTCGTGCCGAAATTGGTGTGGACAATAATCGAAAGTATGTGCGATTTGCCTTTTCCGCCAAAATAATTTCTGATAGGTTAGCGGCTGATATCATCATGATCATGATCAAAAAACCAAGGGCAGACAATGTCATCGATTTGCTGGTAGATGAATCCTCAAGCGCAGTCGTATTCAACTGAAAGTCCGTTTGCTTATAATCATGATACAAGCTGCTAAATGTATCCAGTTCCCCTTCAGCTGCCTTGCTAAGCGCAGTCAGGTTATCGATATACTGATACAAATATGATTTGACAAAACCTGTAACACTTTCCCCTTTAATCGATGTCAGGTCAAGTGAATCTGGTTCTCCAGTTAACACACTTTCGGAATAGCCTTGTTCAAAGGTAATAACACTGTCAACCTTTCCCGATATCACATGTTCCTTTACATCTTCCTCCTGTATTTCCTTCACCCTGATATTGTCTAGTCCTTTTAAAAAGGAAATCGTCTCCATAGAAATTTGCTTATTATCATGATTGACCACACCAAGGGTCAATTCACTCCCTTGATCTCCGTTAGCAAGTAGCGCAATAAAGATGCCTACAAGTGGTGTGACCAAATATAATAAAATATTTCCCTTTTTTCGGAATGTGGTCCGTAATGTTTTACGCATTAACCATAAAATATCTCCCATTTATATTCCCTCCCCCCGTCGAAATGATGCCGTCGAAATCAGTAAAAATAGGAAGGCAAGCCCAATATTCATGACGATCGCTGGCATTATGAAAGATGAATCATTTGCATAAACGAGATTGAAAACAGCTTTATTTTCCAATGTCAGCGGAGACAGGCTGCTGATAACTTTTAATATACCTTCTGGATTCTCAATTGGAAAATAGGCCCCTCCAAAAAGCGATGCCAACTGGACGACAATCAAGACCACCATTGTTGGCGCTGCAGGCGTTTTGATTAAAAAAGAAACCCCAACTCCAAAGCTAACGGCAAAAATGATTTCTGTCAGCAGTACGAGAAATACCAAGCCCAAATGCTCTCCCCAATTGGCATGAAACACAAGCTTACTAAAGGCGACCACCAACATAATACAAGCCATATTAATGACAATACTGCCCATTACTTTGCCAATAAAAATGTCCCGTTTATGAATTGGTGCCACGATTAATCGGCTCGCAGTTTTACGCGAACGTTCATGGGCAATCAGTTGACTTCCCGACATGGCCGCATACAATGCAATCATCGTTGTCATTACAATCGCATAATAATCCATCGAACCAGGTTGTTTTTTCGGTACGAGTGCATGATCATCGATGTAATCATGTTTGACTGCATTCGAAAATACGATCTCAGCCTTTTCAGGAGCCACCTTGGTAATCTCAGACACCAGATTGTACCGGTCCACAAAAGAAGCAAGTGCCCCCTGTAAAATACTTCCTTCTATACTGCTTTGATCATTCACAAATAGATGAAATCCCGACTGATCGACAGAAACGTACCCATCCACTTTTCCTTGCTCCACCTGTTCTTTACCGTTCATACCATCCGGGAGCGGTTTAAAATGAATCCCTGATTGTTCCACTTCCTCTGTAAATGCCTTAAACGGTTCAGAAAGGCTGTCATTCGTATTCTCATACAACACATCCATATCATCAATCGAAATATCTTCGTTGAATGCTCCCGTCAATGCCGTACCAAGCACAAGCATGAGTACAATGGGGAAAGCAAGCATAAATACCAGTGTCCGAATGTCACGAAATTCATGTTTGATTTCCTTCCAGGCTATTTGCAGCATGTTCATCGTATTTGCCCCCTTCGTTACGAATCCCGTAAATTTCTGCCGGTCAACGTTAAAAATACCGTTTCCAAATTTGGTTCCTTTTCATCGAGTGACCGGATTTCTAATTGATTACGGATAAAATAGTCAATGATTTGATTTAAGTTGTTCACGCCTAACTCTGTATGAATTTGTACCGTATTTTCATCCACTTTTACGTCTGTCACCCCTTGGATCTTATAAATAGTATCCACGTCAATCGCTTCTTGCGACTTTACCTCGATAAAGATAAGTTTGGAATCTGTAATGAGCGATTTTAGTTGCTCCTTCGTTCCTTCTGCTATAATTTTTCCATGATCGATAATCGCAATCCTACTGCATATTTCCTCAACTTCTTCCATGTAGTGACTCGTATAAATGATCGTGCATCCCATTTCATTCAGCTTGTGGACCGACTGCAATATATATTTTCTCGATTGCGGATCAATCCCGACAGTTGGTTCATCCATAATAATCAATTTCGGCTGATGGGCAATGGCACAGGCGATATTTAACCGACGCTTCATCCCGCCGGAAAATGTTTTGGGATAACTTTTCTGCTTTTCGGTTAGACCGACAAATTCCAACGCTTCTACCGTCCGATCGTGCAACTCACCACCGCGCAAGCCATACAAACCAGCGAAAAATTTCACATTTTCATAGGCGGTTAAATCCTCATAAATTGCTATTTCCTGAGGTATCAGTCCGATATGCCGCTTGACAAACTCGCTATCTTTGCTCGTTTCTTTCCCCAGAATCATGATTGATCCTTTGTTTTTGCGCAAAAGGCCGGTGATCATATTGATCGTCGTACTCTTACCAGCTCCATTCGACCCCAGAAAACCAAATATCTCTCCCTCCGCAATCGCTAGTGACATGTCATCAACAGCGATAAAATCATCAAATTTTTTCGTCAGATCTTGTATTTCTAAAATATTCATCTCTTCACCTCTCCGATTGGTGTCAGTTGTCAATAAGACTGCACTTGCTTTTTTATTGATGCTTTAATTATAAAAAAAAGAACGCACTGGCATAAGTGCATTCTTTCATGACTTGATATGAAGTTTTTCATGATTTACCTTCATCTTGTTGAATCGGCAGCAGGGTTGTCACAGAAAATCCGTCATTGCCATCAATAATGATTTTTCCGTCGAGCGTAGCTGTTCGTTCTTCCATCCCGATAATTCCCAGCCCCTTTTCGATTTTAGCTGCGCCCTTGCCATTATCCTTCACAACAATCCGAATCAGCTTATTCAGGACGTTTACATCAACTGCAATCAGAGTACTCGCCTCCGCATATTTCAACGAATTGGTAAGTGCTTCTGTCACATTCTCTTGGATAATCTTCCACTGCATGTGTGTAATTCGGTCCATATTCCCTCTATAGGTCAGCATAGTACGCTTATCGTGTCTGGCTTGAAATTCATCAATATACAGTTTTAAACGGTTAATCCCCACCTGCTCGATTGACGGTTTCAGATTTTTTAATGTCAATCGAATGCTCTCAATGCCGTCCTGGGTAATCCCAATCGCATTTTGCAATAATTGTTCTGCTTTTTCCTGATCGCCTCTCATAAGCCTTTTCGCTGCTTCCATTTGAATAAGCGCTCCCGTAATCGCATGACCGATATCATCATGAATCTCCTGGGAAATTCGGTTGCGTTCCTCCAATTTAAACATATAAGCAGATTGCTTCATATACGCATCATTCTCATTGATTTGTTTCATCAGTTTTTGCTGCATGATCCGCATTGCATCCAGCTGCTCTTCCTTTTTTACCAGCTTTTCGTGAAAAAATTTCCCCATTGTATATGTAAAAAATGTATAAATTGCTATTAATACATATATCGCTCTTATTTCTTGCTGCACGTAAAAGACAGGAACAATGGCCAGAATAAAAGACAAAATTGTGCGCGTCTTCCATTTATCCAGCAATTCCACAACTGATAATGGTAGCAGCAATATAAATAATGCACTTACATGAACATTTCCCATGATTGACAAAGTCATGGAAAAAAGTAAAAACAGGGTAACAAGCACCTGCCGGGATGAAAGGTGCAAGCAAATATTGATGCACAGATACAATAAGAGCAAAAGCACTGCCCAGGAAAGACCGATCGTTTCCTGATAAATAAGGGTCAGCCCCATAAAGAAAATAAGGATCAGCTTATTGAGAATCGCCCATCTTTCCATCTAATACACTTTTCCTGTTAAGTAATAAACGGCAATTTGCGTACGGTGCTTCAACCCGGTTTTCCCCAAAATGGTGGTGATATAATTGGCCACCGTTCCCCCTGAAATATACATATGTTCAGCTATTTCCTTGTTGGAATAACCCTTCGCAATAAAAGCCATAATTTCCAGTTCCCGCTTGGTAAATAAGCTTGTGTCGATCTTTACCTCAGCAACCTGTTCGTTATTGGATAGGCTTGATTTAAGCTTATCCAGCATTTCATCCTGGATAATGCTTGTGCCATAATAAACACTTTTGAGAGCATCGCGTATCCGCTCAGGGTCATTATTCTTCAGCAAATAACCTTTCGCCCCATTTTTGATGGCACCAAGTATGTATTCATCATCATCAAACGTCGTTAAAATGACTGGCTTTGTTCCCGTGGTATCCACAATCTGCTTTGTCGCTTCCACCCCGTTCATACGGGGCATCCGTACGTCTAATAAGGCAATATCGACATCATGGTTCTTGCAATATTCCACAGCTTCATCCCCGTCATTCACCAGTACCAGCACTTCAAATTCTTCATAGGTTGATAGAATGATATTCAGTCCTTCCCGGATGAACGAATTGTCATCCGCGATAATTAGTTTAATGGCCACAAGCATCCCTCCCATTGGTATGTTTATTTCGAACGTATCTAATTTACATAAATCATAATGGAAACGGGGATGTTTGGCAACGTCACGAAACACAATTGTACCCTTGCATACGAAGAATCCATTTCGTTCAACAGATAGCCGTTCACAGATATTTAAAAGTCCATAATGCAGACTTCAATACTATAGGATTACATTTTGTCATATTTTGAAATGAACTGTAATTAAATTGTATCCTCTTTCTAATCTAATAATCTATATAATTTGCTAGAATAGAATCTAGTAATCAAAAATACACCAAGGGAGAGTACATAATGTTAAACAGGAACCATTCTTTAAAAAAGTATATAGTATCTACAGGTTTTGTCACGTCACTCGCATTTACACCAGTGGTCGCCGGAAGTGTTTTTGCTCATGGTGCAGCACCAAATGAGAGTACAAGCCAAAACAATGCAACCGTTAATGAAGCAGCTGGTAATGAGGAAGCTGCACCCGCTGTTACCATAAGTTCAGATCTTATTTCAGCGGGTGACAGAGGTAAAGCTGTTACGAATGTACAATCAGCATTAAATAACCATGGTTACAATCTGAATGTTGACGGAATTTTTGGACCAAATACGGATAATGCTGTAAGAGATTTTCAACAGGATAATGCTCTTGCAGTCGACGGAATTGTCGGACCAGAAACGAAAAAAGCTCTAAATACTGCATCTAACACGGAGGAAGAGGAGTTAACCATTACCGAGGCACCTACCCAGCAAACAGAATTTGCAACAGTAAACACTTCATCTTCTTCAGCGTCTGATGTTGTTTCGATTGCCGAAAGCTTGGTTGGTACCCCTTATCTATTTGGCGGAACAACGCCTGAAACAGGGTTTGACAGCAGTGGTTTCGTCAACTATGTATTTGAACAAGTCGGCATCTCATTAGACAGAACCCACGCTGAAATGTGGGAAAATAATGGTACGCCTGTAGATAACCCAAGCCCTGGCGATGTTGTATTTTTCCAGAATACGTATAAAGACGGTGTATCTCACAGCGGTATCTACATTGGCAACAACCAAATGATTCATGCAGGTACAGAAGAAACAGGGGTAGAAATTGCATCTTTGGATAACAGCTATTGGCAAAGTCATTATCTTGGTGCAAAATCGTTTCAATAGACAAGCCCAGTATTGAATTAAACACCTTCCAGTTGAAATTCCGTACTATTTTTCCACTGGAAGGTTTTTTTAGAGTCCCACTACAATGATGCATGCCTTTCCCCCAAAGCTGGCACCTATCAAGTCCTTTTTCCCAAGGCACGTAAAAATTCAATTAAAAGTTTTGCAATTAAAGGTTTTGTATGAAATTCCAAAAAAATGCAGGTGCATGAATCAATATCATGCGCCTGCTCTCGTTTTGTTCGTAACATTGGTTTTTCACTTTACAAATTGTATAATTTTTACGCATGATCTTTGGCGAGGTCCTTCCACGCAAAGGTTATGCCAATACCTACTGCCAGTAAAATAGCTGCAAAGTAAAAAGGATAATCCAAATCTATATCAAACAAAAGCCCGCCAATTACTGGACCAATCACGTTACCAATACTCGTAAACATGGAATTCATACCGGCAACAAAGCCTTGCTCGTTTCCCGCAATCCTTGACAGGTAATTGGTAACAGCCGGACGCATTAAGTCAAAGCCGACAAAAATGGTTACCGTAACAGCCAATATCGTGTAATATTCGTGTACAAGAGTCATTAAAAATACCAAAACGGTCGAGAAAATCAAGCAGTAACGGATTAAACGAATCTCACCAAACCATTTGATAAAATAGCCAAAGAAGACGACCTGAAATATCGCACCCAATATACCGCCACCAGAAATCATAATCGCAATATCTGTCGGTGTAAAACCAAATTTGTGGTCAGCAAACAATGAGAACAACGATTCAAACGATGACAGGCCAAACGAAAATATAAAGATAATCAAAAAAGAAATGAGATAAACTGGTGCGAATATCCGCTTCCAGCCTGTTGTTTGTGCTCCTGGTATCTGCTGTACATCATCATGGTGCCGCTCAGGCTCACGTAGCAGAATAACCGATAGTACAACTGCTACCAACGCGAAACCAGCAGCAAAGAAAAACGGCACTCTCGTTCCAATGCCTGCCAAAAAACCGCCTACTCCTGGTCCAATGATAAATCCAGTGTTAATGGCTGCTGACATATACCCAAGTGCCTTCGGGCGATATTCGAGTGACGTAATATCGGCAATGTACGCTGTAACGGCGGACATGATAAAAGCTGCACTAACACCACCAAACATGCGGGAAATGAACAGGACAACAACATCCTGCCCGATGCCGAACAGAAATTCAGAAAAAGCAAAGATAACTAATCCAATCACAATCATTCTTTTTCGTCCCAAACGATCCACCCATCTCCCAGCAACCGGTGAAGCCAGTAGCTGCAAAAAGGCAAATGCTGCAACAAGATATCCAACAATCGAACCGGATAAATGTAATTCATTCATAATGGTTGGTACAACGGGAATAACAAGACTAATCCCCAAAAATGCCAAAAATAAATTTATTAATACAATGACAAGTGCCATCGTTTGTTTTTTCTCCATACCATGTCGGATTAACCCCCGAATTTTGGACAATAACACTCTTAAACTAGCTTTTCCTTAAAATTACGTTATTTTCTCCAGTTTATCTTCTTCTTTTGTCCGCCTGAGATTATAGCCAATGCTTCCATTCCATCAAGGGTAAAGGCTTTGCCCTCGCTACGCTTCGCCCTTGATTCCATTCCAGGATTGGCTGGTTTCAAGGCGTGGACAAAAGGAAGAAAAATGGAAGGGGGATTAAACCCGTATTTCCTTTATGTCTGCCTTCTTGCCTTTTTGTAACTTGTAGAACTCATTAGGTGCTAAGTCACGAATACTAGAATGAATGCGCCGATTGTTGTAAAAGTCCATGAAATTTGTAATTGCTTCATACGCCTCTCCATAGGTTTCAAATTCAAATCGGGACATACAATCGTCCTCCATGATGCGATGGAATGATTCAATATGGGCATTCATATTTGGCGTCTTAGGCGGTATACGCTCATGTTCCACATTTAGACCCTCACAATGATCTTCAAATGTATTTGAAATGAATTGTGGTCCGTTATCTGTACGTACGACAGGCTTTTCTTGCGCTTCAAATAACTGTCGTTTCAATAAGGCCCGATTTAATATCTGCACAGTATCAACTGCAGTACAATGCAGTCCTATATGATAATTGATGATAGATCTGTCACATACATCGATAATGGAAAAAACAAAGAGAAATCGGTCTTCACCGTGGACATAGCCGTATTTAATATCTGCCTCCCAGAGCTGATTAGATTCAGTAATAACGCGATTTCTTGCCAGTTTCCTAGGATGCGAGATTTTTTTCCTTCTTTGTGGTTTTAAAATATCTAGCTCCTTACAAAGGCGGTATACCTTCTTTTTATTGATTTTTAGTTTATATTGATCGCGGCGTAGGGCCAGGGTTAATTTGCGATAACCATAACCATTACACTCGCCAGATATAAGTTCTAACAAGAATTCTTTGATTTGTTCGTCGGATACTTTCTTTCCGTCCTCATTGATGGAGTAGCCTGGTGCTGGACGGCCCTCACTCACTTGCCTCTCTTCCACACGGTAATTCTTTTGGTAATAGTATGTGGAACGAGGAACATTTACGATTTTCAATACCAATTTGATGGCATATCCTTTTTGGATCCATTTATCGGCTACTTTAATTTTTTCAGCAAGTGAGGGTCCTGCTTTTTTACAAGATCCCGTAAAACGGCGATTTCGAGATCCTTTTCACCCAATATTTTTTTCAAATGGTCATTCTCATTGGCAAGCTGCTTGGAATCAAGATCTGGAATAGTTGTCACATCAACATCTCCGTACTTGCCGTCCTTGTACTCTCGCACCCACCGTGTCACCATGTTGGCATTTAAATCATAACGGCGTGCAACAACAGATGTTTTTCCTGTTTCCATTGCTTCTTTGATAACCTGTATTTTAAATTCTTTTGAATGTCTTGTGCGTTTCATGTTGTAAGCCTCCCTAACACATTAAGTAGTATAATACATTCCACTCTTAGTGTCCAAGTTCATTTAGGGGCTTATGAGATGTTACTCCTTTTATAAACTGTAAAACATAATTTAAACCTTCACATAAGGGAGAGTCAAACTTTTTTATCCTGTTATTTTTGTTTTTACAGATAGAATAAACGATTACTTACAGTATGCGTGAAATTGTAAAAAACATGATCATACATATCAGGATGAAAATAACTTTCTGAACTTATCGTTTCATCCATTTAATCCAATCATGATTGTACTATATTTTAGTTCAAAAGGTCCTTTACGACGACTTTATTTTTCGTAAAAAAGGCAAATAGCACCTGCTACCAACAAACAATAACTGTTCCAAGCATCCTCAGCAGACTCTTGGACAGCCCTATGTCAAAAACAATATGAATCCTTATTACTGTAAAAAAGTTAAGGAGGATTAGGACTAATTTCGATCCAATAATTAATCGGGGATAAGGAGTACTCTTTTGTGGATACCTGAGGAGTTCTTATCACCTGAATTGCTTAATATCCATCTCTATGAATATACTTTATTTATGCAGTGTTTTGGAGGGCATATCAAGAGTGAGTGATATACTCTTTGACAAGCCGAAATTGTTATTCTGAAGTGCGAGAAATCCCCTGATTATACACAATACTTCGAACTTGATAATCAAGTGGCTGATGAGGACATTCATCGTTATGAATGAAAAATATTTCATAATCCTCCCGTCTAGTTTCTCTAGGATTTCCGTTATGTCGGGTGCTTATATGGAAGAGAACACGGAGGAAAATAATGTTGGAGATGACTTCGACTTCGGCCTTGAAAGGATCTTGGATGGGATTGAACAGTATCTAGGCTCGAAAAAGGGACAGCAGTCCTTCTATGATTTGCTAGTCAGGAAAAGGCAATTTTACAAGAACGTTAGAAAAAATTCATTTAACTGTTGACCCTCCTCTTGGGGAAGCCTTTAAAGTACTAAATGAGGTGGTTAAAATGCTTTACACGGTAAAAGAAATGGCTAAATTCGCAAATGTAACGATTAAAACACTTCATCACTATCACAAAATCGGCCTTTTATATCCATATAAGGTGAGTGAAGCCGGCTATCGCCTTTATGGAATGAAAGAACTCGAACGGCTGCAGCAAATTCTATTTTATCGAGAATTGGATTTTCCCCTCAAAGAGATCAAAAACTACTGGATGGTGGGCCTGACCGAATATCCGTCTTGTCCGGGCAGAAGCAGCTAATTCTTGCCCGTAAACAAAGACTGGACCAGCTCATTCAAACGCTGGATGAATCCATTCGGCATGCTCAGAAAGGAGAAATTATGGATCAATCAGCAATGTTTAACGGTTTTAAAAGCGAAGAGGAATGGAAGGCGGCCTTGTCGGAACAAAATGCGCATCTCAAGCAAGAATACGACTTCGATTTACTTGGAAAAAACGCGAGACGTTCCATCCATGAATGAAGCGGCGTTAGAAGCTAAACATTTTCAGGACGCGATGGCTAAGTCGCTAAGGGAAGGATTAAGCGTTAACGACGAAAAGGTAGAGCAGCTAATCCGTGAACATCTTGATTTTCTGAATCAGCATGGACATGAAACTAAGGCAATCGATTTTGTAGCCCAAACCAGGTTCTTCTTACACGATGACTTTCATCTTAACATGCTGGAGAACCAGCAGACGGGCCTTGCCTATTACCTCTGTATCGCGGCAGAAGCGTTTGCTTCCTAAGATGATTTAGAACAAAACAGCGACTTCTGTAACAATAAAGATCCAATCTACCCTGCTTAAATAGGGAGATTGGATTTTTTGAATTCTGCCCCCTATAAACTGGATGAAAGACTCTTTTCTTGCTATCCAAACGAGATTGGGCGCTCATCTAGAAAACAACCCAAGGCTATTGAAGATAGATGTATGCTATTATGTGCAAAGCATTTTCTCAAACTAAAAAACCGCATATTGGCGGGTGATAACATGTACTTATAATCTTTATTACACTATTTACAGAATCACCGTACCGTGCTAATCTTGTAAAAAAGGAGGGAATTTTCAAAATGGTTATGATTTATCAAATCTGAAGGCTCTAATCATTATCTTTTTTCAAAGTGGAAGACAAAACGGTACATGTAAAAGTAAAAGATAATGAGGAGAATATATATGAAGTTCAAAAACGTAATAAACAGATTAAATGCTATACAAAAAGAAGTGGATTTTTCAGGAACCGTATATGTAAAAGTAAAAGATTCCGTTTTCACAGAAAGTTATGGCTATGCAAACCGTACGGAGAAAATTGCCAATCAAGTAAAAACAAGGTACGGGATCGCCTCCGGTTGTAAAATCTTTACAGCTATAGCGATTTGTCAGCTTGTCGAGCAAGGGAAGCTGAGATTTGAGACAAGGCTGGTCGATTGTCTTGACATCCCCTTTCCTTATTTTGATGAAGGTGTCACCGTTCATCATTTACTTACTCATACATCAGGCATACCAGATTATTTTGATGAAGATGAAATGGATGATTACGAAGAGCTTTGGCTGCAAAAGCCAATGTATCTGATCAGACGTTTGCATGACTTTCTGCCATTTTTCCAAAACGAACAGATGAAATCGCCTGCTGGTGCGACGTTTCACTATAATAATGCAGGATATATTGTCCTGGGATTAATTATTGAACAGGTGTCTGGCTACACTTTTAGTGATTATGTGGAGCAGTTTATCTTTAAGAAAGCCGGTATGAATGATTCCGGCTATTTTGAAATGGATTCCTTACCTGAGAGAGTCGCTTATGGTTACATCAAAAAACCTGACGGCGGATACCGAACAAATATATATTCCATTCCCGTAAAAGGTGGCTCAGACGGCGGTGCTTATGTAACTGCAGAAGATATGGTCAAGTGCTGGGAAGAATTATCTAACTATAAGCTTTTAACGAAAGAAATGACGGAAAAACTTCTGACCCCACAGATACAGGTAGAGGAAGATATCTTTTATGGCTATGGGCTGTATATGCAAATGGATCAAGATAAAGTAGTAAAGTATATACTGATGGGCTATGATCCAGGAATAAACTTTCGTGCGGTGTTTTATCCAGAAACATCTTTGAATATTGTTGTTTGTTCAAATAAATCGGACGGTGCATATGAGGTAATTACGGGGATACAGGAAGCATTGAGGTGATGAAAAGGGAGCTGTGCTGGCTCCCTTTTTGTTATTCTCCTTTTTTTCCAGCAGTTCGATTGACTCTGGGATACGCTCAATCGGTTTCGGTGCAAGCACGATCAACTTTGGGCACGGTTCGATCAATTTAAGGTGCCCTCGATCGAATTTGTGTGCGGCTCGAGCGTTTCCAGAGCACGCCCGATCGATTTCTGAAACCGCAGCTCAATTCAATCCTGAAATACAACCTTTCCATCCATAACCGTTAATTCTACTTTCGCCTCTCTAATTTGTTCAATAGGCACATCAAACAAGTTACGGTCAAGAACAATTACATCAGCTAATTTCCCTTTTTCCAGCGTTCCCAAATCATGCTCACGGAACCCTCCATAGGCTGATCCTAATGTATAACTACGTAATGCTTCCGCCAATGTAATCTTTTCATCCGGATTCCAGCCATCTTCCGGATTCCCGTCATTAAACACCCTTGTCACGGCACGATATATTTCCACCATCGGATCCAAATCAACGACAGGGAAATCAGTTCCGAATGCCATTTTAGCTCCATGCTGTTTCAAAGTGTTAATCGGCCAGGTTAAATGTTCGCGTGTTTTTCCTAAACGATCAAGGTAGTCGTTTTCCTTAAACCTATCGGATACAGCCAAATGTTCCGGTTGCATAGATGCAATAACGCCTAATTCAGAAAAACGATTAAGATCATCTGGATGGATCACTTCAATATGCTCAATCGTATGCCGGGAATCCCGAATTCCATTAACTGTTTGTGCTGTTTCAAAGGAATCCAATCCTAAACGGACTGCACCATCACCACAAGCGTGAAGACGAATACGAAAGCCTTCGCTATCTGCATCTACAATCCATTGTTTGACTTCATCGACCGGTATAAGCGTATTGCCGCGCGTTTCCGGACGGTCCGAATAAGGTTCCAAGAGATAGGCGGTGTACGTAGTCGGGACGCCATCCAAAAATTGTTTCAGGCCAGAAAACATGAGTTTATCAGAATTGTATTTTTTTCTTAACATCCTGGGTCGCTCCAAATCTCCGTTTAATGCGGTCAGAAATTGGATACGGGTTGTTAATTTCCCTTTTTCTTCAAACGCTTGATATAGATCAAGATCCCCTAATTCGAGATTAGGAAGCGGAAGCATATCGCTTACCGTTGTAATTCCCAATCTAGCTGCTTGCCCCATGAAATTTTGCAGTATCCTCTCTTTACGCACTCTTGGAATACTAGTAAATGCTTCTTTGGCCAATCCCATCGCTGTTTCATATAAAAATCCTGACGGTTCCCCATTTTCGTCTCTTGTTATCTCGCCAAAAGGTGGATCAGGTGTATTTCGATCAACATGAATAAGCTCCAGTGCTTTACTATTCAGCCAAGCACCGTGGCATTCCGCATTGAAAAGGAAAACGGGGCGATCCGGGATAAGTTTGTCAAGGGTTGAACGATGTGGAAGTTTTTTATCATCCCAAAATACATGGTACCAGCTGAAGCCAATCACCCAAGGATCATCAGGCCGACTGTCAGCAAATATCTTGACCATTTCAGCCGTTTCCTGCTCAGACTTTGCACCAATCAGTGATACACTGTCCTGCGATAGACTCCCAAGAAATAAATGCAGGTGAAAATCCTGAAAACCAGGCATAATTAATTTTTCCCCATAGTGAAGAACCTTTGTATTTGGCCCGATGAAGTCCTTTATTTCTTCATTGGATCCCACTGCCAAAATATAACGCCCCTTAATTGCCACCGATCCGCTAATCGGTTTGTCCTCAACTCCGGTAAATATCGCTTCACTATTTAATATGAGATCTGCCTTTTCAAACGAATGCATTTGCTTCCTCCCCCTAATTTACTAACGGGCCAATTTGATTAAGAATTTACAGTTGTTATGTTTGGCGTTCCCACTATTTCTCCCTGATAAAGATCCCTTCTCTGATCCTTAAACGGTGTAACTGTTCCGACTAAACGATTGCGCCGCAGTGATTCAAGATCTACCTCTCCAACGACCATTGTCTCCGTATTAGGATCACTCTCTCCAATAATTCCATTTTCGGAAAAGGCATAATCAATTGGTGAAAAAATAGCCGATTGTGCATAGTGGGTATTCATATGATAAACCTGAGTTAGATTGCCAACTGCACCTGCAGTAATAACGATGGCCTGATTTTCAACAGCCCTTGCCTGCGCACAGTAACGAATCCTTAAATAGTCTTGTTTGTCTGTCGAAGTATACGGTGTGAAAATCAATTGTGCACCACGTTCTACTGCGATTCGCGCCAACTCTGGAAATTGGATATCATATCCGATTAAAATGGCAACTTTTCCACAATCTGTATCGAAAACATTCACTTCATTACCGGATTGAATCCCCCACCATTTCTGCTCATCTGATGAGATGTGAAGCTTATATTGTTTATCAATCGTCCCATTGCGGTGGAACAGATAAGCGACATTATACACCGAATCACTTTCGGCAACGATATGTGATCCGGCCACGATATTGATACTATATCGAATTGCAAGACTGGTAAATAGTTGTATATAGTCCTCCGTATATGCTGCGACTTTCCTCACCTGTTTACTCGGAACTGTTTCGCCAAGAAATGACAACAGCTGCATGGTGAATAGCTCCGGAAAAACAACAAAATCGGAACGTATCTTTGAACTTGCATCCACATAATATTCACTTTGAGCCGCAAAATCCTCAAATGATTTAATCCCCTTCATTGGGTATTGAATCGCTGAATTTCTTACAGGCAAGGAACGCTTATAATTTTGATCTGACAATGTTGCCAAGTAATCCGGATTGTGCCATTCCATCAAAGTCGCATATTTTAATGAATCATAGTCATCTGGTAAATAATTCGGCATCACTTTTCTTAATTTAAAACCATTCATTAGTTGAAAGGTGAGTACCGGGTCGTAAAGGTTTCGTTTCATTACTTGGTCCGTATACTCATCTACAGTCATTTGGTCTGCGTAAAGATGAAAATTGGGGATCCGGCCGCCAAATAAAATACTTTTTAAATTGAACTTTTGACAAATATTGCGTCGTGCTTCGTACAATCTCCGTCCAATTTTCATATGCCGGTAATCCGGATGAACAACAACTTCAATTCCGTACAAATTTTTCCCATTTGGATTATGATTACGAATAAAACCTTCATCGGCAATCTCATCAAATGAATGATCTTCCCCATATTCATCAAAATTCACGATAATACTCGAACAAGAGCCAACAATTTCCCCATCATATTCAATACAAGCTTGCCCTTCAGGGAAAATTTTTAATTGGCTCTCAAAATGTTCCCGTTTAAACGCAATATCCGGATTACCGAATCCGAGTTGATTCATTTTAATAATATCTTCTATATCTTCATGCTTTGTTTGGCGAACAATTAGTTTTTTCTCCATATGGGATAAATCTACACTCGACACGATGGGTTCCTCCTCTCGGCACCTTAAACTAATTGGCAGGGTTTTATAATAGCTATCAAAAGTTTATTCATAATAAAATCTGATTCTTTTATGCATCTAGGAAAAGGTTTGTTCACGTGAATTAATTTGCCTTAATGGAAACATATTTTTCTTCCAAATACTCTAAAAGTCCATATTTTCCGCCTTCTTTACCAATACCACTCTCTTTCACCCCGCCAAATGGAGCCTGAATGGTAATTGGCGTTGGATCGTTAATACCAACAATTCCGAACTCCAACTCATGCATCATCCGAAGTCCACGGCCCAAGTCCTTCGTGAAACAATACGCCGCCAACCCATAAGAAGCGTGGTTAGCCCTTTCCACCACTTCTTCTTCCGTTTTAAACGTAAAGATTGGCGCTACAGGACCAAATGTTTCTTCTGTGGCGATCTTCATTTTATCATTAGCGTAATGAATAACAGTAGGTTCATAGAAATTTTGGCTGCCAACCGTTTTTCCACCGCAGAGTACCTTTCCGTTATGTTTTTTGGCATCTTCTACATGACTTGAAACCTTTGCTAAAGCTGCATCATTAATAAGCGGGCCAACATCGACTCCACTTTCCAATCCGTTACCTACCTTTAATTTTGAAACTTTTTCCGCCAGCTTTTCCCCGAATTCTTCTGCTATATCTTCAGAAACATATACCCGGTTTGTACTGATACAAGTTTGACCGGTGTTTTTAAACTTTGAAAGCAGGACACCTTCGACTGCTGCATCCAGGTCAGCATCCTCAAAAACAATAAGCGGTGCATGGCCGCCAAGCTCCATGGAGATCTTCTTCACCGTGTCAGCTGAATCACGGATGAGCTTCTTGCCAACAGCTGTTGATCCGGTAAAGGTAATTTTTCGTACGTCAGGATTGCTCGTCATTTCCCCGCCGACTTCCTCTGCTGGACCAATCACAAGGTTCGCCACCCCTTTTGGTAATCCAGCTTCATGAAAACATTCAAACACTTTAATCGCTGATAAGGGGGTTGCTGGTGCCGGCTTGAGCACGATTGTACATCCAGCAGCGAGTGCCGGGGCGATTTTTCGTGTGATCATGGACATTGGAAAATTCCACGGGGTAATCGCTGCTGCCACCCCGATTGGCTGACGAATGACCATTAAGTGTTTATCAGGATGGGACGCGGGAATAGTATCTCCATACACCCTTTTCGCTTCCTCGGCATACCAATTAAGATAGTTAATAGCACTATTAACCTCGCTTTTGGCATCGACAAGTGGTTTTCCGTTTTCTTTTGTAATCGTTTCCGCCAATTCATCCTTTCGTTCCTTCATTATACGGACAGCCTCTGCCAAATAATAGCTTCGTTGATCACCCGTTGTTTTCTTCCAGGCAGAAAATGCCTCCTTGGCACATGTAATAGCTTCTTTGGTTTCTGCTCTGCCAACAGTTACCACAGAGGTGATCAATTCTCCTGTCGCCGGGTTCATAACATCTATTGTTTCGTTGGATTGTCTCCATTCTCCATTTATATAAACCATGTGATTTCCCCCTCCTATATTTCTACAAATTTACCTTCAGATGGTTTTCCGATACAAAGCAGCATTTTCCGCTTCGATAGATTCATAATGACCGAAAAGACCGTCTCCATCCTGCGATGTTCTGGAGCTAACTCGTTTGGAAAATGATTAATAGAATTCGGGGCATTAAATTCATCAGCAAGCCATTCTTGGAATGATCCCTCATTAATCGATTGTTGTTTTGCAATGGCCGTATTGATGAGTTGTTCCGCCCTCCGTTTTCGAAGCATGGAATCGTCGTACTTAAACTCATTCATGTCTTGTAAATGTTGTTTAATAGAATCCGAGCAAATGTGGTTCGTATGTACGAGCTTACCATCATCACCACCGATATAATCAATTCCAAACGGAGAAACCTCCGCATTGACAGCCATTCCATTTCCATTTCCCTCATCACTGCCAATTAAAAAACTTGCTGCAGCAGCAATTTTCCCATCTTTAATCTTCGAGATCGCTTCCGTCAAAGAATAGGAATTTAAGACAGCCCGCAATCCTAGATGAATTGGTAAACCTTCTGATTTTTTATCGGTAATTAATGCATTAAAACAAACACCTACCCCCGCTGAATTAAAACCAATTTTTCCGATAATCCCACCCTCTGTAACCATTTTCACAGCTGGTTTTGTATCGCTCTGAATGTCAAGCAGCAGCAGGCTATTCTTTTGTGTTCCTTTCCAGTCCCAATTCTGGCCGATGATCGTATCATCTGTCACCGGCGGCATTACTGCAATAGCTGTGCAGCCATCAGAGAAGGCTGATCCTTTATAACCTGCCAAAGCAATTTCACTTCGAGCATTTAATGCCAATATATCTTCAAAGTCAACACCCGCACCCTCAGCAATCCCTTCCATTTCCTCTACCATTTGCAAATCATGCTTCTCAATGGCTTGTAAATGAGCAAGCGCTCGTTCCCTGGCATCCTTCCAGCTAATATGCTGATACCCGTGAAACAGTTTTTCATACGTTTTCAGGCTTTGAATTACTTCTTCTTTTCCTTGATGACCATGTTCTCTTCCAATTTCTTTAGCAGACCCAGCAAGTGTCAGACTTTTGATCATTTTCCCGCCCCTTCCATACTAGAGGTGAGATGTTGGAATTGAACCTTTTGAAAAGATGACCAATTCCAACTCTCCTGTTTTATCCTCTTGCAAAAACAATAGCTAAACAGATGCTGTATCTCACTACTCAAGCTTCTTTTCAAACGCGGTGATAGCGTCATCGATAATCGTAATCATTTCTTCTACCTCTTGCTTATTGATGACAAGCGGTGGGGCGATCGCTACTATTTCACGATTGGAGCCAAGTGTTCTTAAAATTAATTTACGGTCAAAGCATTCATCCACCACAGTAGTTGCTGGTGCTACAGAAAGATCAAACAGTTTTCCAGTATCACGATCCTCATAAAGTTCAAATGCAGCTAGCAAACCAATAGCCCGGCAGTTCGTTACATGCGAATGTTTATCTTCCAAATAATTAAACCCTTCTTTTAACGTTTGTTCCATTTTAGACGTATTCTCGATAATATGATCCCGTTCCAGAATCTCAATATTCTTCAAGGCAACCGCACAAGCTGTCGGGTGTCCGCTATACGTAAAACCATGAGACAATACTCCTTCATACTGTACAATTGTATCCCGGATGCTTTGCTTCATCATTACGCCACCTAGTTGGGAATAACCGCTTGTAACCCCTTTCGCAAAGCACATTAAATCGGGAACGACATCCCAATGTTCGACGGCAAACATCTCCCCTGTGCGGCCGAATCCGCAAATGACTTCATCGGCAATAAACAAAATACCGAATTCATCACAAAGCTTGCGAACGGCTCGTAAGTACCCTTTCGGAGGTATATGAACACCACCTGACCCTTGAACAGGCTCCATGATGACGGCAGCAATTGTCTCCGCACCTTCTTTTTCCACGATATCCCTAATACACCCCTCATAATTTGGGTCATGCCTATCTCCTGATTCACAATTGGTGAGATGCGGCTTCGCATGGAACACATCGGCAATATTGGAATCTGCAAAATCATGAAATGCCGGAATACCTGTTGCTGTTTGTGCGGCCACAGTAACCCCATGATAGCCATTTTCCAAGGCAATAATTTTCCGTTTTTTAGATTGCCCTTTTAAGCTCCAATAAAAGCGAGCCAACTTAAAAGCGGTGTCATTCGATTCCGACCCACCAGATGTATAGAAAACTGCATTTAAGTCACCAGGAGCCAGCGCAGCCAATTTTTCAGCAAGTTGAATAGCTGGTTCATTGGAATATCCTTTGAAAGAGGATGCATATGCCATTTTTAACATCTGCTCTTTTGCTGCTTCAGCAAGTTCTTGCTGACCATGACCTAAATTTACGTTCCAGAGCATGGATAATCCATCGAAATATCTTTCACCATTCGTACTATTGCAGTAAACACCTTTTCCATCAGCAAAGATAAGCGGTGTCCCTTGTTCTGCCTGAACCTTCGGCGGTGTTGTCGGATGGATATAGTGCTTTTTATCCAACTCTATTAGTTCCATGGTTTTTAAGTTTTGCGTTTGAACAGCCACGGATAAAACCTCCCAAAAATAATTTTATTTATCATGCTTACATCTTAATCAATGCAATTTCTATGCCAAAACGGATGATCAACCCATTGGCACAGTCATCTTCACACTGTGTCTTAAGTCCACTTATCAGACAAAAAGTAATACAACGGGCTTTTTGTTTTTACAAATATTGTAAATATTTTCCATATATCATTTTGGTATTTTCTCTTTAGAGCTACGCTTTCCGTCATAACAAACGCAAAATTATGAGAAAATGCATACCATTATTTTTTTTTGCATAAAAAATAACGGAAAATCATGCAGCTATTCTACTGTGCACATTCAATTGATCGATAAAGGTCATGATTAGTACAAAACATCCAAAATCATGTGCTGCCGCCCGCACAAAAGTACATGATTGGTGCGTGTTCAAAAGTTGCCAAATTGGATCTAGATAGTCAAGGCGGTGCAGCTTCAAGCACCGGAGAAACCAGTGAGCACGCGAGTTGGCCCTTTTCATTTGGTACCTCTCTGAATATCCTCTATTAGTGATTTTTTTGCCTTTGGGAAATTTTGTGTAACTTGCGACTTACTGCTGATTGGCTAATTCCCAATGCTATTGCCGCTTTTGTTGTAGTTTTGTATTTTTCCATCGCAAGTGAAATTAATTGCTCCTCCACATGGTCTTGTGCTTCTTTAAGTGGTATAATTCCCGTCACCATTGGTTTAGTCTTGCCATTATTGCCAAACTTTAAGAATTGGCTGACAAAGTTCGCTGTAATGACCTCATCATCCGCCGTAACAAATAGTCGTTCAATAAGATTTTGCAATTCACGAATATTTCCCGGCCACGTGTAAACTTCCAATAAACTTAGTGCATCAGGTGTAAAGTGATAATTTTTCCCATACTGCTGATTCAACTTACGAAGGAAATGGTACGCCAATAATGGAACGTCTTCGCTTCTTTCCCTTAGTGGGGGGACATAAATCGGGATAACATTAATTCTATAAAATAAATCCTCACGAAACGTGCCTTCTTCAACCATTTTTCCCAAATCTTTATTCGTTGCCGCAATAATTTGTACATCAACTGGGATTGCTTGTGCGCCACCAACAGGAACAACTTCATTTTGTTGCAGTACCCGTAATAATTTCACTTGGAGATGGGTAGGAATTTCGCCGATTTCATCCAGAAATAAAATGCCGCCATCTGCTTGTTGAAAATAACCCATTTTTCCATTGGGATCGGCACCAGTGAAGGCGCCTTTTGTATAACCAAACAGTTCGCTTTCCAGCAGGTTTTCAGGAATGGCCCCACAATTAATCGTCAAATAAGGTCTGTTCGAACGATTTCCTTCTTTATGAATCGCTTGGGCAATCAGCTCTTTCCCTACCCCGGATTCCCCCAGAACAAGGACAGTAGAAGAAAAGCCAGCTAACTTTCTAATTTGAATCATGATCTTTTCCATTTTCGAGCTGCGGTAAATAATTTTTTTGGAAGCCTCGGTTTTATTTCTAAGACTGTCCAATTCTTCTTTATATTTTCGGGAAATTTCCTTCGTTTGCATTAACTCGGATTTTAGTTTTGTATTTTCCGTAATATCCCTCGAGGCAATGATAATCCGTTGCAGCTTCCCTTCGTCATTAAAAAAGGGATTACCAATAGCTAAAATTTTTTTGCCACTTTCTGTTTCCTGAACAATAGAAACCTTTTTCCCTTTTTCAATTACCAAACGGGCAACAGATGGGGTGAAAACACCTTTCCTTTCCATTTCCAATAAGTTTTTTCCTACTAGATTTTTTAAATCTTCCTTCCAAAAATCCGAAATATAATTTTCACTATGACGAAGCAGTATGCCTTTTTCATTTACAACAAGGATTTCGTCATAAATGGTTGAGAGGATTGCATTTAAATCCTGGTTTAGATCTTTGACAAATTCAATTTCCATTGCCATCTCTTTCACCATTGGCAGGTCCTGTACAATAATGACAGCTCCATCTACTTTCCCTTGAGAATTCTCGATCGGGCTATAGTCTATAAGAACACCCATCTCATCCGTAATATGAATCTGATTCAATAACGTCTCACCTGTTGAGAATACCTTTTCCAAATGATCTTTCCTAAAAATGGATCCTGCCTCAATACCCATGACTTTGTCTAATGTCGAGTGAATCATTCTTAACCCGGATTCATTACAATTGACGACCCTTCTTTCGTGATCCACAACAAACATTCCCATTGGGATCGAAGCCAAAAGGATTTTCAACAAATTGATATTTTTATTCTCTTCTCGAAACAGTTCAACAAGCATATCCTCTCTTGTGATATACCCGATCAGTTTATTGCTTTCATCTTTTACTAAAACAATTGGTTCCCCCATTATCCAGAAAATAAAGGGTAATGTTATGGTATTGTTTGGTTTCAGAATTCCTACATTTTCAAGTGAGATCGCATTGGATTGAAGTCTTTTTAACGTTATGTCCGGGCTTGCCCAACTATCAACCCCCAAATCTTTTAAAAAAACGTAAGCATATACTTTATTTTTTTTCTGTAAAAAAACAAAGTGCTCTTTATTACCGGCCAATTGTTCTGATAATGGTTCTACATCTTCTGAAATCGTAAAAATTGGTTTGAGCTTATCCTGAACTGCCTTATTCATAGAAGTGAAAATCCCCTTTACAATATTTTCTGTCATTTCATCATAACACGATTTTTAAAATATATCGAAAAAATAAAAAATAGATTATTTGACAGGTATTATTAATTGTAAATGGGGTTGGCAGCAGCAATCAGGTAATTCTATTGTTTATTATTTACTCCACAAAAATAAAGGAAAACTTCATTCGCTTTTGCAATCACTTGATTATCCGGCCTTCCTTATTTAATGTCATTCCTACTGTCTTTTAACGGTGTAACTGTTCCGATCAAACGATTTCGCCGCAGTGATTCAAGATCTACCTCTCCTACGACCATTGTCTCCGTATTAGGATCGCTCTCTCCGATAATTCCATTTTCAGACAAGGCATAATCAATTGGTGAAAAAATGGCCGATTGTGCATAGTGGGTATTCATATGATAAACCTGTGTTAGATTGCCAACTGCACCTGCAGTAATAACGATGGCCTGATTTTCAACAGCCCTTGCCTGCGCACAGTAACGAATTCTTAAATAGCCTTGTTTGTCTGTTGCGGTAAACGGTGTGAAAATCATTTGCGCACCACGTTCCACTACGATTCGCGCCAACTCCGGAAATTGGATATCATATCCAGTTAACATGGCAACTTTTCCACAATCCGTATCGAACAAATTCACTTCCTTACCAGATTGAATCCCCCACCATTTCCGCTCATCAGGGGAAATATGGAGCTTATATTGCTTGTCAATCGTACCATTGCGGTGGAACAAATAGGCCACATTATACACCGAATCATTTTCTGCAACGACTTGTGAACCGGCAACAATATTAATACTATAGCGGATTGCCAGATTAGAAAATAATTGGATATAGTCCCCAATATATGTAGCGACCTTCCTTACCTGTTTACTTGGAACCGTTTCACCAAGGAAGGACAGCAGCTGCATGGTGAACAACTCCGGGAAAACAACAAAATCGGAACGTACCTTTGAACTTGCATCCACATAATATTCACTTTGAGCTGCAAAATCCTTAAATGATTCAATCTCCTTCATTGGATATTGAATTGCTGAAATTCTAACCGGCAGAGAATGCTTATAATTGTAAACCGATGGTGATGGGATGTAATCTGGATTATGCCATTCCATCAATGTTGCATATTCTAGTGAATCGTGATCATCAGGTAAATAGTTTGGAAGAATTCGTTTAAACTCAAATCCATTCATTAACTGGAAATTCAAGACAGGATCATACAAATTCTTATCGATAACCTGCTTAACGTACTCCTCTGGTGACAGCTTATCCGCGTATTTATGGTAATTGGGAATGCGTCCTCCAAAAACAATACTTTTCAAATTAAATTTCTGGCAAATACGACGGCGTGCTTCATACAACCTTCGCCCAATTTTCATATGCCTGTAATCAGGGTGAACTACAACATCTGTCCCATACAGGTTAAGACCTTTTGGGTTATGATTCCGGATATAGCCATCATCGGTAATTTCATCAATAGTATGTTCTTCATTATAATCATTGAAATTAACGATCAAACTAGAACATGACCCGATGATTTTACCATCATATTTTATACAAACCTGTCCTTCTGGAAAAATTCTCAGATGGCTTTCATAATGTTCCCGTGTAAACGGAATTTCCGGATTAGCAAAACCGATCTTCGCCATTGCAATAATCTCATCGATGTCTCCATGTTCAATCGGACAAACAGCGATTTCTTTTTCGTAATCGGCTTGATCAATTTTCGGCATCAATGTTCCCTCCCTTTTACATTTTTATATTGGCTACAATTTATAAAATAATAATTCCTTATCGATACGTACCCTTTCTACGATATACGGTCACGGAACTTCATATAAAATTTCATCATGCCTACTGCTTTTGCATGTTGACTGTGAAATGGTATGGGACGTAATCGGGCTTTTTCCAGCGGGTTGTCTCCTCCGCCTTCATGGAGTATATTTTTTGCAATTAGTTTTCCAGCCATGGAAGACATTGCAGCACCATGTCCGGCAAAACCAAACGCATAATACGATCCGTCCTCCAATTGCCCCATGTATGGCAGCATTTCCTGCGTAAAGCCGACTTTACCTCCCCAGCGATAGTCCACTTGCGCATTCTTCAATTGCGGAAAAACAGTAATCATCCCCGCACGTAAGTTATTGAAAAGATTCTCTTGATCTCGTTTGCTTGAGGAACGTCCAGATCCCCCGAATGCCAACCGATGATCCGCTGTCAGCCGGAAATAGTAAAGCAAATTCTTTGTATCCGATACGGCCCTATCATGCTTGATTAAGTCCTGACATAGTTCTTCAGAAAGAGGTTCTGTTGCGATCATAATACTTTCAACAGGAACGATGGTCTTTTTTATCGTTTTCTGAAAATCCCCTGAATAAGCATTTGTAACAATAACAAGCTCTTTAGCGATTACTCTTCCCTTGTTGGTGTTTACGACAACCTTACCAGACTCTTTTCGGTAACTCAAAGCCTCTGACTGTTCATAAATTGTTCCCCCCATCTCTTCGACTGCCTCTGCTAACCCGAGCGCATAATTAAGTGGGTGAAAATGAGCACTGCTCTCATCGACTCGACCACCGTGATAAAAAGGTGTGTTTAATTCCGAATGAAGATCCTGCTTTTCAACAACCTTAATTTTTTTATAGTCAAAATCTCTTTCCATCACCTCTTGCTCCCTTTTCATTCCATCTAGGTGTGAAGGTTTATATGCAGCATGAAAGTCTCCATTTCGTCTAAATGCACAAGAAATTTGATGTGTATTGATTATATGTTCAATAAGATCAATAGAATCGAGCGAAAGCTGCCACATTTGCCTTGCTGCTTCTAATCCCTTTTTCTTCGCATGTAACTCCATTGAACCGATATAACCAGTCAGCACCTCCCCACCATTCCTGCCACTGGCACCAAAACCAACACTTTCTTTTTCCAAAATAATGGTTTGGCAGTTTTTCCGCTGAAGATGGTAGGCTGTAGATAATCCTGAAAAACCACCGCCAATTATAACTGCATCACAATGTTGTTCACCCTGAAGTGCCTGCCGTTCCTTCCGTTCGTTTGCCGTAGCTTCCCATAATGACTGTTGCTCCATTTTTTCACTCCTTCTTTCTCTTTAAAAGCCTAATATAAGTGCGTGTTCAAAAAGTCGCCGAAGAGGGTCTTGAAGGTCGAGGCGGCGTAGCTCCCGGCACCGGAATGTACACAAAAAGGTACATGAGGAGCGGGCTTGCACAGGACGTGCTGACTTCTGCTGTTGGCGATTGTCGTGGGCGGTTTTAGCAGAAGATCCCCTTCCGCCAACTCTAGAGTTCGCAGCTTATCATTTGGTGACTTTTTGAACATCCTCTATAAACCTTAAAACAGAAACTTTTTGTCTTTTGACGATGTAAATTTCATAAAAAGCAAAACAGATAACAGTACCAAAACCATCAATAGGATCGAAAGTGCTGCACCGAGTTGCCAGTTCATCTCGACCAAAAACGAATCACGAATGACATTTCCAACCATCACCAATTTATTCCCGCCTAATAAATCGGCAACTACAAATACACTGATTGCAGGGACAAAGGTCATAATAAAGCCAGCAATGATCCCCGGTAATGTTAACGGTAAGGTAACTCTAAAAAATGTTTTAACTGGATTTGCACCCAGATCCTCTGCCGCTTCCAAATAAGACTTATCCAACTGTTCAATGGAGGAATGGATAGGTAATATCATAAAAGGGAGAAACCCATAGACTAATCCAACAATAATGGCGAAGGATGTATATAACATTTTGACTGGTTCTGAGATAATTCCGAAGTGCATTAAAATATTATTAATGACCCCACCATCGTTTAACAATGCGTTCCAAGAATACAAACGAACAACAAGATTTGACCAAA
Source organism: Virgibacillus dakarensis (assembly GCF_900155625.1). Taxonomy (NCBI): domain Bacteria; kingdom Bacillati; phylum Bacillota; class Bacilli; order Caryophanales; family Bacillaceae; genus Virgibacillus; species Virgibacillus dakarensis. The sequence continues at coordinate 71,583 of NZ_LT732553.1, read as the reverse complement.
ATGGAATCATTACTAAAAACAATAATATATTCTTCCCTTTATCAACACGTGCAATAAAATAAGCAAAAGGGTAGGCCATGACAAGACAAATGACAGATGCAGCAAATGCCCAAAGGACGGATTGCCATATAATCTTTAAATAAAAGGAACTAAATGCCAGCTTATACGATGAAAGACTAAATTCATAGATTGTTCCCCCGTACCCATCACTAACCGTAAAACTAATGACGACAATCATTGCTACCGGAATGACTAAAAACAAAAGCAGCCAAAGCATACTTGGTGATAGCAGTGAATATGCCAGTTTAATATTTTTTATCATGTATTTCTTCCTTTCTATTTCTTGGTCTGCGTCATTCTTTTACCAACAACTAGAACCATGATAACGATGAAGAAAATCATGATTGTGGAAAGAGCATTAATTTCCGGCGAAACCCCTTTTCGCACCATTGAATAAATCAGGACAGGCAATGTACCTGAACCAGGTCCCGTATTGAAAAAGGCAATCACAAACTCATCAAGTGATATAGTGAAAGCCATGAGTGCACCAGCTAATACTCCCGGAAAAATTAACGGAAAAGTTACCTTCCAGAATGTCTGCCAGCTATTGGCTCCAAGATCTTTTGCGGCCTCTTCCAATGAAGAATCAAACCCATATAACCTGGCAACGACTACAAGCATGACGTATGATGTTGTAATCACTACATGACCGGGAATCACCGTAGGAACACCCAATGTAACATGCAACCAGCCATATATGGCAAGTAGTGCAACCCCAACAACAATATCAGGAATGACGACCGGTATGTAAAACAAAAAATTTACAACTTGTTTGCCAAAAAACTTGTAGCGATGAATCGCAAGTGCTGCCAGTGTACCTAAAATGCTCGCAATTAATGTTGTAATCATGGTTACAATAATACTGTTTTTTAGTGCATTTATTATTTGTTCGTCATGAATCAGTTTAAAATACCAGTCAAAGGTAAAGCCTGTCCATACCGTTCCTAGCTTTGAATCATTAAATGAAAATATCATCAATACAATCATCGGGATATAAAAGAATAGGAATACAAGCATCGAATAGACAAACAATATTCTTTTTGTTTTGACTCTCATTTTTACACCTGCCTTTCACAAGCAATAATGAAAACAATTGTATCAACGGAACATGGGGAAAGTTGTTCATCAACCCGACAAGCATATCCCCATGTATGTTTTTACTTGGCTCGTACCTCTTGCCAGGTTCGATTCATCATTTGCAATTGCTCTGGTTTTAAGTCTTTGTAATACACAGCACTTTCTGGAATAGAAGGATAGGAATTTGGATTATTTTTCAATTCACCACTCATCAATTCCTTTGCTGCTTCATTTGGGTTGCTGCTAGGTGTATTCTCCGACAATTTTGCGCTTACCTTAGCACTTAATACGAAATTAATAAATACTTCCGCAGTGTATTTTTGTTTAGATGTTTTCGGAATTACCAGATTGTCGACCCAAATAGTCCCCCCTTCTTCAGGCATGACAAATTTAATGTTGGGATTTTCTTTATAGGCTCTTGCGGCTGAATCGTTATAAGTATGGGATATCCAAGCTGTTCCATTGACTAAATCAGCATCGGGTTCTGAACTATACTTAAGAATATTTGGGTTTAAATCGATTAGCGCTTGTTTTGCCTCTTTTAAATTTTTTTCATTTGGCTTGTTCGCGTCATAACCAAGTTTTTGCAAAGCCATTGTGAGGGATTCCCGTGAATCATTTTGAATGGTTACGTGCCCTTTATATTTTGGATTCCATAGATCTTCGTAACTTGTCGGCTTTTCTACTTTCGTCTCGTTATAGGCAATACCTTCCGTTCCATACATATAAGGAACAGAATATTTTTTACCATCTGTGCCTGGATCATATTCCGGCTTTTGAAATTTTTCTTCTATGTTTTTGAAGTTTGGAATATTATCCATATCAAGTTCAGCAAGAAGACCCTGTTTAATCATTCTTTCCACAATGTAATCCGTCGGAACAACGATATCATATGGTACATTTGCTTTGTTTAACTTTGTAAGCATTTCCTGATTCGAACTGAACGTATCATAGATCACCTTGACACCATATTTCTCTTCGAAATCCTTTATAATTGCTTCGTCACCGTATCCACCCCAATTGAAAAAGTACAATTCGTCTGCAAGTTCCTCGTCTCCAGAGTCAGCTGTGGCATCGTCTGCAGATCCACAAGCAGATAGGCCGATAAGTAAAACACCAAACGTGATCAACCAGATAAATTTCTTCATTCGTGAACCTAACCTCCAATTCATTTTTGATTCGTGAATTTGCAATGAACTTACCGTAAAATGACAGAATCGGCTGGCTCCCAACTAACGGAGATTGGATTACCCTTTTTTACGCCATCCATTTTCCCGTTGGATTCATGAACAATCATTTCCATCCCGCCATTAAGTTCCACAACAATTTTAGTTGTCGTTCCAATATAAACTTTTTCTTTAAACTCTCCAGTTAGTACAAATAGGTTATCCTGCTGTTGGTCCGATATTTTGGCATTTTCCGGTCGAACGGAAATATATACTTCTTCTGCTTCTTTAAGATTGCTGCTTTTGGGAATCAGAACATGTTGACCAGCAACCTTCAACGAGGCATAATTTCCATTCAGGTTATCAACCACCCCCTTGAAAATGTTTGTTTCACCGATGAAATTTGCTACAAATCGAGTCTTCGGTTTTTCATATATTTCATTCGGTCTGCCCGTTTGTTCAATTTCCCCTTCATTCATGACCACAATCCGATCTGACATCGTTAATGCTTCTTCCTGATCGTGGGTTACATAAATGAATGTAATGCCCAGACTCTTCTGCAGACGTTTTAACTCCATTTGCATTTGTTTCCGCAGTTTTAAGTCAAGGGCGCCCAGCGGCTCATCAAGCAGTAGGACCTTTGGATTGTTAACAATCGCTCTGGCAATGGCAATTCGCTGTTGCTGGCCTCCACTTAATTGTTTAACACTTCGATCCCCATAGCTTTCCAGTTGAACCATTTTCAGTGCCTGTTTAACACGTTCTGCTATTTCCTGTTTATTGATTTTTTTCATTTTTAGCCCAAATGCCACGTTTTCAGAAACAGTCATATGTGGAAATAGGGCATAACTTTGGAATACCGTGTTCGCCTCTCTTTTGTATGGTTCAACATGATCAACCTTTTTTTCGCCAATTTTCACACTACCAGAAGTCGGTTTTTCAAATCCGGCAATCATACGTAATGTTGTCGTTTTCCCACACCCTGAAGGTCCAAGCAAAGTTAGGAATTCCCCTGCCCTGACATTCAGATTTAACTCATTAACCGCCTTATAGTTGCCAAATTGTTTTGTTACATTTTCCAATTGCACCATATTCTCTCCCAAGCTCAACCCCTCCAAATAATTATTTTCTGTAAATGATTAAATATCCAGTTAAGTTTGTTTGTTTACAATTCATGTTGGCAAATTGTGATAGGTATTCTTTTTCAATTAGGCAGATAATGTGATGCCCCTTAACCTGCTGGTAATAATTCAGATTGAACAAATCATTTTCCTTTATTAAAGGATATCAAAGAGTCAGTAAATGATAGTTGTGACCTCCTACACTCCACTGCTCAAAATTATCCTTCCGCCATTCAGACCCAAATTGGCAACTTTTGAACACGCACTCTATGAAAATACTTTTTCCAGTAATAATTGATAAAATTTTCCATTACACTTTACATTTTGTTAAAGTAAGCAACAAAGCAAATTCTGTTGATTTGCTTGAGTTAGAGTGCAGCTGACTTCTCTGCCTCATCCATTTCAAAATCTGCCATTTTGGTTCTGAAAAATTTAGTCAGGAAAAGCATATAAATAAAGCCGATAGTAATCCAAACGAGTCCAGCAATAAGTGCATCAGCATGGAGAAAATACCATAAGACCCCGGTTAGGCCAGCCCCTATAACCGGCATTATTACGTAGGAGAAAAAATCTTTTGGCGTTTTGTACCTCTTTTTACGGAAGACAAAATAAGCAATGACAGACAGATTAACAAATGTAAAGGCAATCAATGCCCCAAAATTTATAACAGCAGAAATCAATTCCAGGCTTGGAGATATTGCAAGCAACGATACAACTCCAACTATAATAACCGAGTAAACTGGGGTTCGGAATTTCGGATGGACATAGCCAAATACCTTTCGCGGCAGTACCCCATTTCGCCCCATTACATACAATAGGCGGGAGACACTTGCATGTGACGCAAGTCCGGACGCTGTCGTTGCTGCAAAAGCACCGGCCAGGAATATCATTTTAAAAATGGTTCCGCCGACATACAAACCGATTTCAGGCAATGTATCATCCGTTACGTTAAAATTGGATACATCCGGGAACAGGGCTTGGGCAAAATAACCTGCAACAAAAAAGATACCTCCGCCAATAAGCACTGTCAGCATAATTGCTTTGGGCATCACTTTAGAATTTTTAGCCTCTTCTGTATACATTGTAATCGCATCAAATCCTATAAATGAGAAACATACAACCGTTGCGCCCGTCAAAACCGCGGTCATCTCTACATTTGCGTGAAAAAGTGGTGCAGTTGTCAAGATTGTGCCCTGTCCCATACCGTTATACAGTTTAACAAACGCAAGGACAATAAAGGCGGCGATTAAAACAATTTCAAAGGTAACGAGAATGGAATTCAAACTAGATGTTTTTCCCATGCTCCAGACATTAATTCCAGTCACAATAATGACATAGCCTACAACCCAAATCCACGCGGGAACATCAGGGAAAACGGATTCCATATAAATTCGAATAATCAGTGCATTGACCATTGGCAGCAGCAAGTAATCCAATAGGGCAGCCCAGCCAACCAAGAATCCAAGATGCGGATTCATTGTCTCCCTCGTATACGTATAAGCGGAACCTGCACTAGGAAACACTTGCACCATCTTTCCATAACTTACAGCAGTAAATAACATCACAATTAACGCAACAATATAGGCAAGTGGGACAACACCATTCGTTTCCTCCGATACAATCCCGAATGTATCAAATACAACTGTCGGTGTCATATAACCTAAACCAAGTCCAACAATGGCCCAAGGTCCAAGTGAACGCTTTAGCGTGTCTTTTTCCGTCATGTGATAACTCTCCTTTTAATCATTGATCTCTTTTTAATAACTTTAAAAGCGATACTAAAATGAAGGATACACAATTGAACAAGGTACGGGTACTCAATCACACAAAATCCCCCTTTGATCCAAAATAATTCGGATAATTTTAATAAATGCAATTTCTGTGCCAACCTTATATCTAGCATCACCAAGCTTTAAAAAACAAAATAGATTTGGTTTCTTATGAATAATTGCATAATCTACTATTTTTTGCATAACCAGGTTATTTCCTCGGAATAAAGGGAAATTTCATTCAGTGGAGGGTTTCCTACGGCACAGGACGTGCTAGTGCAGGCGTTGTCACGGGATGTGACGGTTTTAGCCTGCCCTTCCTCCCTCACTGAATGTTAGTTGAGGCTCACACGATGTGGGTAACAAAGACGAAGGCATAAGGCAGTGGCATTCTTAGTCTTTGTTCCTAAAATCAGAAATTTACGGGCTGTTATACCCACCTTCCCATTTTCGGTTTACTCACACTTAGAGGTGGAGGTACTACTGCCCGTTAATGCGTGATAAAATTAAGTGGACAGTAAAAGCTTTTTATCTTTCAATAATACATCAAAGAAAAAGCACCCTTAATTCCTTGTCAAAGGTGCTTTATGCCAAAATTTTATATTAAAGATGGTGCCGGTCCTGCTTTACTTTTGCGAATAATATCTTCCTAGCTAAACCCATCATGACACTCTTTATTGCTTTTTTTATTTTTTTATTGACATTACATATACTCCCTCACTATTCATCTTTTAGAAAATCCATTATAAATGATACGTACTGTTGTTTAGCAGATAACGTCATCATAAACAAGTGGCACACCGCTATTGGTGTGCCACTTTCCTTATTTACACGGTTACCTCAGATTTATTCCAGATAGTAAGTGGACATTATGGCAAAATCCTTTGATCATTTCGTATACTGCTTATATCCAGCGAGTCGTTATAACCTTTTTACGCGTATAGAATTCAATCCCGTCTTTCCCATTCACATGAAGATCTCCATAGAAAGAATCTTTCCAACCCGAGAAAGGGAAAAAGGCCATTGGCGCCGGTACACCGATGTTGACTCCAAGCATACCTGCATCAATCGTTTCACGGAATTCACGAACACTTCCACCATCATTGGTAAAAATACACGAACCATTCGCAAAACGTGATTTATTTGTTAATGTTACAGCTTCTTTAAGATTTTTCACCCGGGAAATAGATAGGACTGGCGCAAATATTTCATCCTGCCAAATCTTCATTTCGCTCGTGACATTGTCAAAGATAGTCGGCCCGACAAAATACCCTTCTCGTTTAATACTTTCATCATTTCTTCCATCCCGAACAAGTGTCGCACCTTCTTTTTCACCTGTTTCAATATATTGGAGTGTTCGTTCCTTATGCTGATCACGGATAACGGGTCCGAGAAAAACACCTTCATCCAAACCATTGCCAATCTTAATTTCATTTGCCTTCTGTACAAGTTTTTCAATTAGTTCATCGGCTATTGGCTCTTCCACTGCTACCACAGAGCAGGCCATACAGCGTTCTCCAGCCGAACCGAACGCAGCACTAATGATTTGTGTTGCAGCATTCTCCAAATCAGCATCTTTAAGAACGATTGAATGGTTTTTAGCTCCGGAAAGCGCCTGAACACGTTTAAGGTTTTCCGTTCCTTTTTTATACACATACTCAGCTACAGGCTGTGAACCAACAAACGAAATAGCACCAACCTTTTCATGCTCCAATAGACCATTTACAACATCATGTGCTCCATGAACAATATTAAATACACCCTTTGGCAAGCCGGCCTCTTCCAGTAATTCCGCCAGACGATTAGCCAGAAGCGGTGTACGTTCGGACGGTTTTAACACAAACGTATTCCCAGTTACAATCGCCATCGGAAACATCCAGCACGGAACCATCATTGGAAAGTTGAATGGGGTAATTCCTCCAACCACTCCGATCGGATAGCGATAAACGCCCGATTCCAGTCCTGACGCAATCGATGGCAATTGTGATCCCATTGATAAAGCAGGTGCTCCCGCAGCAAATTCTACACATTCGATCCCGCGTAAAACTTCCCCATAAGCTTCTTTATAGCTCTTGCCGTTTTCAACAGTAACCAGTTCGGCAAGTTCCTCCCAATGGTCTACCAGTAATTGTTGATACTTAAATAGAATTCGCGCACGTTTGGGGACTGGAACCTCCTTCCACGACTGGAACGCCTCGGAGGCTACTGCCACAGCATTGTCTAAATCTTTACTTATTGAAAGGGGTACCTGTGCGATAACCTCTCCTGTTGCTGGATTGTATACTTCCGCAGTCTTATCCGATACAGCCTCAATCCATTCCCCACCAATATAATTTTTAAGCGACTTTAATTGAGTTTGTGTCATATATGAATTACCTCCCGCTTTTTTGTTAATAAGAAAGTCTTGTTATTTGATTTTTTAAGACGCATTTTCTTTAAATACCTTTTTTACAACAGAGATAATGAACGCTAAATCCTCATCTGTGCAAGAAAGTGGTGGACATATTGCCAAAATATTATTATATCCAGCTACCGTATCACCATTTTTGCCAATAATCAGGCCACTCGCTTTACAATCACTGATGATTTTATTCACGCGATCAGGTGAGGCTGGTTTCTTCGTATTTTTGTCCTCCACCATTTCAATTCCCATGAGAAAGCCTAAACCACGTACATCACCAACAAATGGATGGTCTGCCAATTCGGCAAGCTCCTGTTGTAATCGCTCACCCAATACCGCAGATCTTCCCACCAAATTCTCCCGTTCCATAATTTCAATATTCTTGAGCGCCAATGCACAAGCTGCCGGGTTGCCGCCAAACGTGTTCACATGACGGAAATGGCTGTTTTCTCCATTATCTTCAAAGGTTTTATAGATATCTTTACGAACCGCGGTAACTGACAACGGTAAGTAAGCACTGGTCAGTCCCTTCGCCATCGTAACCATATCCGGTTTGATATCAAAATGCTGATGGCCAAACATTTTTCCAGTTCTGCCAAATCCGCAAATAACCTCATCGATGATTAATAAAACACCATGCTTTTTACAAATCTCCTGTACTTTTTCCACATAGACACGATCCGGAATCAGAATACCTCCACCCGTGATTAGCGGCTCCATAATGACACCGGCAACAGTTTCTGCTTGCTCCCAGACAATTTTATCTTCCAGTTCCTGTGCCCGTTGCAAATTATATTCCTTCACCGATACCCCAGCTGGTCTCCGGTAATTATCAGGCGGTGAAACGTGTAAAAACCCGGAGGTAAGCGGTTCATATTTATATTTTCTTAATGCCTGCCCTGTTGCCGATAATGCCCCCAATGATCCACCATGATAGGCCCGGTAACGCGAAATAAATTTATGTCTTGCCGGTTCTCCATTCTGCTGATGGTATTGCCGGGCGATTTTAAAAGCAACCTCATTGGCATCAGAACCGCTATTGGAATAAAAGATCATATAGTCATCGTCAAGCAGCTCATTTAACTTTTCAGCAAGTTCAATTCCTGGTACATGGCTCTGCGTCATCGATGTGTAAGCCATCTGCTGCATTTGTTCATATGCTGCCCGCGCCAGCTCCTCGCGACCATAGCCAACATTTACACACCATAATCCTGACATGCCATCCAAATATTTATTGCCAGCATAATCAGTGATCCATGCTCCCTTTCCTTCCGTTACCACCACTGGCCGTTTCTTGTCGTTATATTGTGAGATATGATGCCACACATTCTCGCGGTCTTTCTCCACAATAGATTGGGATTGCCTTGCATCTTTAGCAGTCTTCATCTCCACTTTCTCCTTCCAATAATTGATTTTATCCTTTGTCCATAACCTATTATTGTAAGCGGTTACTACCCAATGCTGTTATTCCCTCCTAAATCAGTCGTCCTTGTGTTGACAGCCTCTTACCGATCCTTCATAATTTATTTTACAAAGAATTATAAACATTGTAACTTCACACTTTGTAACATGATACATGAATTGCTTTAACATTGTGGAGGGATGCATTTTGATCGGAAAATTCGAATTAACCATAAGTGATATTCTGCAAAGAGATATCTTTAAAACTGCCAAAGTGATTGCCGGAAATGAGGGATTAGATAAGCTGGTAAGATGGACACATATTTTAGAAACGAACAAATTTGATTCCCTAATCAATGGTGGTGAGTTAATTCTAACCACCGGCGCTGGCCTGAAACTCGACTCTTCCACGGAGTTGACTTATTTCAGGAATTTAATTAATAGAAATGCAGCAGGGATTTGTGTAGAAATTGGCACACATGTCACTCATATTTCCAATGAGGTGATACAATTAGCCAATCAATATCAATTCCCCATCATTGTATTTGATCGTTTTGTAAAATTTGTTGATATTACGCAGGACCTTCATTCCCTAATCATTAACCAACACCACCAAATGCTCAGTCAGTTAAATGAATTATCAACGAAATTTAATGAGCTTTCATTATTGCCCAATGGTATTTTGAAAATCCTTCAGGAACTGAATACTTATTTAAAAGAAGAAACCTTATATATTACGGATGAGGCGCGGTCATATTATTACCCACCCGAAACAAAGTACATAGAAGAAAAAGTTCGTTCACACTTATCAGATTTTGACTTCCATCCTGCAAAGGAAAACTTCATTTCACTAGATGAAGGGAAATTTGCTGTAGTAGCAGTTAAAGGATTAGGGCAAATTTGGGGTTATCTATGCTTGCAGGTTGGTCAAAACGTATTGAAGGATTTTCTTTTCTCCGTGATGGATCGAGCGGCACTATCCATTGCACAAATTACGTTAAGAAACAGAACTATTGAAGAGCGAAAACAGAATATAGAAGATAAGGTTGTTCGAAACCTATTACATGGAAAGGACTACGATGCTGACGAACTCCACACCATAGTACCTTTGTCTGCGAATAATTTTCATTACAGGCTGATTTTAATGCAAAACAATCGACCGGAAATTAACGCCGAAGAGGAAGATTGGAACGAAATAAAACTGCAACGATCAGTGATGTTCCGCTCTTTGTTTAAAAAACACGGGTTCTACCCTGCTGTATCTGTAAGTAAAAGTGATACCGCTATTATTGCATCCTTTCGGGTAAAAGGTGAATCCGAACAAGGGATAGCTAAATTTTCTCCCATCGTGCAGGCAATAATGGATATGTGTGTCAAAAATATTTTTGACGGCAGTACATGTATTTTAGGAATTAGTAAGATTAATAAAGATATATCCGCTTTAGCAACCAGTTATCAAGAAGCTAAAAAAGTTCTTTTCTTACAGAAGGCTAACATCAAATCATCCATTTTCTATGAAAATATTGGCGTGTATCGATTGCTTTTCGATCATCGAGGTGAGCATTTAAAATCTTACATTAACGATTTGCTGACACCCTTAATCAAGTATGATCAGGAAACGAAAAGCGAACTATTAAGAACCCTGGAAGTATATTTGAATTGCCGCGGTTCCAAAAAAGAGGCTGCAGAGCAATTATTTATTGTCCGGCAAACACTGTATCATCGTCTCCGAAAAATAGGAGAATTACTTGGGAAAGATTTTATGGAACCCAGTAATCGATTGGCTTTGGAAATGGCTATTAAGGCATATTATATTTTGGACGCTATTGGAAATAGTTGAAAGAGATCATCTGGATTTCTTTCAACTATTTCTCATAGAACAACTACTTCGTGACCAAATCCAAAACCGTCTGCAACATAACATTTACCCCGTTTTCACAGTCCTCCCATGGTGTCCATTCATCTTCCGCATGGCTCTTACCGTTTACACTCGGCACAAAGATCATAGCAGTTGGAATATATGTTGCGATAAACTGTGCATCATGTCCGGCACCACTGACCATGCGCTTATAGGAATATCCGATATTTTTCGCTGATTGTTCTACTGCATTTACGATTTTCTCATCAAACCATACTGTATTCCGATCCCATTGTTTCGTTGTTTTCACCTCACATTTTTCTCTGCCAGTGGATTCAGGGAGCCCCTGAATAATTTCCTCCACTTGCCTGATGGTTTTGGCATCCTGATGTCTTGCCTCAAGGGTAAACACAACCTTATTGGGAATGACGGTATGAATGTTTGGACTAACATTCATTCTGCCAATCGTATAGACCAATTTATCATCCAGTTTGTTCATTTTCTCACGTATTTCAGTAATTAAATTATTGGTAGCAAATAAGGCATCTTTTCGCATTGACATTGGAGTTGTACCCGCATGGTCGGAATCACCGCTAACCTCGATCTCATAATTGACCATCCCAACCACACCTTCAACGACACCAATCTGCAGTGATTCACTTTCTAACACAGGCCCCTGTTCAATGTGTAACTCTAAAAAGGCAGCTGCATCTGTTAACCGATTTGTTTCCTTTCCTGCAAAGCCACTGTTCTTTAGTGCCTCCCCAAATGTAATGCCCTCCGTGTCTGTTGACTGCAACATGGTCGATTTATCAAACCAGCCGGAAAGCACACCGGAAGACATCATCGCGGGTTCAAATCGCGCCCCCTCTTCATTGGTAATATTGGCAACTACAATAGGCACCTGAGGCTTGATGCCATTTTCAACGATGGTCCGGACAACTTCCAGTCCTGTCAATACACCAAGCACACCGTCAAAACGTCCACCTTTTTTTACGGAATCCAAATGGGACCCTACAACCACTGGAGGCTGATCATTATCTATTCCCGGCAATGTTGCGTACATATTGGCCATATCATCCCACACGACCGTCATTCCAAGCTTTTCACACTCGGATTGGAAATGCTTCCTAGCTTTAAGATCTATGTCAGACAATGCTAAGCGGGTAACACCATTGTTTTCGGTTCTGCCAAAATCAGCGAACTCCTCGATGGTATTTTTTAGCCGTTTCCCATTGATCAGTACCTTTTGTTTTTCCATCATTTTTTGCCTCCCCTTCCATTTCTCTCTTGTGTTTACTCAGTCATTTGTTCTTGCTGCTTGATGTACAATGTCGTAAAATACTTTCGACTATCCGGGTGTGTTAAACGTATTGTCTTTTTATCTGAAGTCATTTTATTCTCGAATTCGACTACATCTCCATCAAGCGTACCTTTTGAAGCCGTCATGATATACCCTTTTTTCACCAAATCATCCACTTGACGTTTTTCTGATAGAAATGCATCATAGCTTGACAAGGCCATGTTCCCTCCTTTATCCATTAACCTACTACTTCTTCCTGACTTTCTCCACTACTTTCCTTAATTACCCAATCGCGTCCGACGGTAATTCCCAAGTATTTTTCGTCGTTTGGATCCTCTATTTCGGCCTGTGGAAATTTTTTGAAGTACCAATGTTTAGCCAGCACATAGTAAACAGCTCCGGCTATAACAAATCCGACGATAAACGAATAATCCATAAAAAGAATGGCAATAAAACCGCCAATCACCCAAGCAATAAAACCAACGATGTTTACACCACCATGGAACCTGAACTGTCCGTCATGCTCGTATAGTTCCTGTACATTTACCCTTCGTTTCCGCAACATATAATAATCGACAACGAGAATCCCGCTTATCGCTGACAAAACGGCCCCAAAGAATAAAAGCGCCTGGGTCAATATTTCATAGACACTCCAAGGCTGAATAACCGTTCCCACAATCCCGACAACAAATACTGCAATCGCATTGGATACTTTTGGCCCCAATACATTTGAAAAAATAGCAGCAGCAGGTACGATGTTTGCAGCCGTATTCGTGGACCACTGTGTCAGTACAATCATCAGAAGCAGCATTGCCAGCATCCAGCCGGAAGCAGTCTCCTGTAGCGCGATAACCGGGTTAGAACTGCCTGCAACCATAAAGGCTGCCGCACCAATCATGATCATAAATGTTTCCGTCAATGGCATGGCAATCAGGCTACCGATCAAATTCGTTCTGTTTCGTTTAAACCAATTTCTTTCATATTTAGGTGCCTTAAAAAACCGTGATATGGTCGGGATATCGCACCCCAGTGTTGCCCAGAAACCCATATTGGCAAAAATAACGATCATAAATGCTGTAACCGCGGCGCCTCCTGTAACTGGACTTGCTGCCCAAGCCCATACATTGCCACCTTGTTCGGCAATATCCGCTGTTAACGTGTTATAGATGATCAAGGATAAAATAATAATGATCGGGGCAGCAATATCGGCAAAGCGTTCCACCCATTTAATACCGGAAGCAGTATTAATTAACTGTACAATGGCAAATATCAAATAGCATAACAACCAGTTATCAAATTCCGGATTGATCGTATGGATGATCGAATTGATCGCGGTTGAACCGAAATACGTATTTAGCCCAAACCAAAATGATGCTGTGACTGCTCGTGCTATCGAGGGGATATGAGTTCCAACTATACCAAAGGGTGCTCGCATATAAACTGGAAAAGACAAGCCATGTTCCACCCCGATATCTCCGACAATTGAAATAAAAATACCAACCGCAATACAGCCGATCAACGTTGCCAGTACTACCCAGGGCAAGGAAATACTTTGAACTCCGGAGGCGCCGATATCAAAGGTTGCTAAAAGTATGGCCATCCCAACCCACATTGCAAAAAATCCCATGACTCCTATCTTCCGCTGATTATAACCAATTGGAAGTAAATCCGGTGACTTTAGGTACGAGTTGTTGTTTTCATTAGTCTTTCCCATCGTTTTTCCCCTTTTAATTTATTGAGGATCACGAAGCTGTTTGATCGTCAAACAGCTTCCTCCTCAATTACTCAGTTTCATTCACGAAATCCTCCACCTTTTCCGTTTGCTTATTTTCAGAACTAACTTTTAGTAACAAAGGCGTAAGCGCCCGTTTAGAAACGTACAAACTGGAGCACTTCGCAATGAGATAAAGGAAACACGGTGAGCTGGAAGCGAACCGATGTTGACTTATCGTAGTGGAGAAGTGTGAAGTTTGCTAGTTGCTGGACGCTGGAGCCGGACGTGGCTGTCGCAGAAAGTGACATTAACGCAGCCTGAATGTTTATACTTTCCTATAACTTAAAAAATGCTAACAAATGAAAATCAGCTGTTACTATTCATCACTTGCAAAGCTGCCTGCCGGTCATTCCAGGACATTGGCGGTTCGGCTGGCTCAAGATCCACCATATCGATTGCCCCCTCAACTGGACAAACAATTGAACAAAGGTTGCAGCCGACACAGTCGTCTTCCCTGACCTTTAAATAATCATTGCCATTTTCATCGACCAGCATATCGATGCATTGATGGGAAGTATCTTCACAGGCGATATGACACTTATTGCAATTAATGCAAATATCATTATTAATGCGTGCAACTATTCGGTGATTTAAATCCAAATTGCTCCAGTCTGTATATTTTTCAACTGATTTCCCAACTAGTTGACTAACAGATGCAATCCCTTTGTCATCCAAATAATTGCTCAAGCCCTCGGTCAAATCATCGATAATACTAAATCCGTGATGCATGGCTGCTGTACATATTTGCACACCGCCGGCACCCATCAGCATAAACTCAACCGTGTCCTGCCAGGTAGAAATGCCGCCAATCCCCGAAATCGGGATATGGAAGTCCGGTTGCCGTGCGCATTCACCAATCATATTCAGCGCAATCGGTTTAACCGCCGGTCCGCAGTAACCACCATGCGCTCCCTTTCCATTCACATTCGGTATTGGACTCCACGTATCAATGTCTACGCCTATTAAACTATTAATTGTATTGATCATACTGACTGCATCAGCGCCACCACGTTGTGCAGCTTTTGCTGTCGCGGTAATATCGGTAATATTCGGTGTTAATTTCGTAATGACCGGTACTTCTGCGACTTCCTTGGCATATAGCGTTGACTTTTCTACTAGGTCCGGATGCTGGCCTACCGCTGAACCCATTCCTCGTTCAGACATCCCATGCGGACAACCGAGGTTTAACTCAAAACCATCTACCCCGACATCTTGTACCCGTTTCACAATTTCGTGCCATTTAACCCGCTCTGGTTCTACCATTAATGAGGCAATAATGACCCGATCCGGAAAGCGTTTCTTTGTTTCATAGATTTCTTTTAAATTTTCCTCAATCGGCCGGTCGGAAACCAATTCAATATTGTTAAAACCGGCTACCCGCTGACCGTTAAAGTGATACCCGCCAAAACGCGAGGTCACATTCAACACCGGTTCACAAAGTGTTTTCCATACGGCACCGCCCCATCCGGCTGCAAATGCACGCTGTACCTGATAACCTGTATTCGTTGGCGGTGCAGATGCAAGCCAGTAAGGATTTGGAGACTTAATTCCTGCAAAATTGATACTGATATCAGCCATATTCATCCTCCCATCACATTTTTTATTTAAACCTTTTCTTTAGACCCTTTTAACTGCTGATGTACCGCATACGCTGTCTCTTTTCCCTGCTGTGCTGCAGATACGGCCATCGCTTCACCGATACCCTTTGCAAAGACTACATCACCTGCCGCATAGACTTTCGGTTCGGTCGTTTTGAAGGTTACAGGATCTACTTTGACAACCCCACCCTGATGGTCCAGGTCAAATGCTTCAATTAACTGATGATGCCGTGTCTGACCAATTGCTTTAATGACGATATCAACATCCATTAGAAATTCAGATCCCTTTATTTCTATTGGCCGCTTGCGCCCGTCTGATTCCGCTTCCTTTAATTCCATACGAACGCATTCCATCTGTTTGACATGACCACTACCATCACCGATCAAACGCTTCGGGGCAACTAACCACCTGAATTCCACACCATCCTGTTTGGCAAAGTCGTATTCAAACTTATACGCAGACATTTCCACTTCCGTCCGCCGGTAGAGAATTTTAACGCTATCCGCACCGAGTCTCACCGCTGTCGTTGCACCATCGATCGCAGTATTCCCTGCACCGATAACAGCAACGCGCTTCCCAGCAAATTCAGTTGGATAATTTCCGTTCTTTACTTCTTCAACAAGATCAATAGCGTCGTAAATACCTGCTAAATCTTCTCCCTCGATTCCTAACATTGGCACCTTCCCCATTCCTGCAGCAAGGATAACCGCATCATAATTATCCACAAGATCCTCTGCAACAATATCTTTGCCTACTTCGGTATTTGTGCGGATGTCAACACCCAAGCTCTTAACCTGTTCCACTTCCCATAAGGAAATATCCTTTGGAAGCCGAAACGGAACAATACCATGCGTGTCTAATCCGCCAGCTTCGTCTTTAGCTTCAAAAATCGTCACCGTATAGCCGAGCCGACCCAGTTCACGGGCTGCCGATAAGCCTGCTGGACCACTGCCAACAATCGCAATCTGCTTGCCGTTTTTCTCTCCAGCTTTAAACAATACCTGTTCATTTTTAATCGACCAGTCGGTTGCAAAGCGCTGTAGGTCTCCAATCATAATCGGTTTCGTGGAATGATTAAGTACACAAGCCCCCTCACACAATTCCTCTGTCGGACAAACACGTGCACAGCTTGCTCCAATAGGATTCGCTTCCATAATTGTTTTTGCCGAACCCTTTAAATTTCCGGATGCAATCTTTTTAATAAAACCTGGGATATTAATTTCAGTCGGACAGGCCGTAATGCAAGGTGCATCATAACAGTACAGGCAGCGGTTCGCCTCATCTAATGCCTCCTGAGCATTAAAACTAGGCTTAGATTCATCAAAATTCTTTTTCATATCTTCCGCTGACAGTAAATTTTGCAGTAAATGTTCCAATGAAAAGCCTCCTTTTCAGGGTTCATCACTTAAAAATCAATCTAATTATGAACCCTTTTTTATTTTTGTCCGATTACAAATACGAATTGATCTGGAAATCACCCCTTGCATATACAATCTGCATGATGAGACCTTCAATTAACGAACAGTAAAAGTAAGCGTTTGTATCCTATGTTTGCTATTATATTTTTTAAAATTTATAATATATTTTACATTGTGTAACAATTTTGTGGTTATTATTAGCCGCTTTGTAATGATACAGCAGTTCAACTACAACGGGTGAAATTTTCCGCTTACTGCATCAACCGTGATAAAAAAATGATTAGGAAGGTTTAAAATCCCTTCTACTATCCAGTAAGGTCGGTAAAATATTTCCTGTTTGGTTAGGGTTAATTTTGGAATCGTGAGTATTTTCTTTTTGCTTGAAAGAGAATGATATAAAAAATCCTCTGCCCTCTCCTTAGCATCTGCTAGTGTTAAATCTGGTTGAATGAAATCCCGATCAGATACTTCCTGTTTCATAAGCTGCGGAAATGTATCAGCCAAAGCTCCAACTTTATTAACGCCATCAATAGTGCAACCTACATGACCTTTTAGCGGATGGAAAAAGTTCCTTCTATCGATTACATATTCAAAAATCATATAAGGATAAAACACAAGCCTTTGCACCTTATATGTTGTCTCTGGATCTAACTTTTCCAGCCGCTTTTTAACTTCCTCTTGACGAAAGCCCGGTTGTTCTGCGTTAATGATCATCAGCGATTCACCCTTTTACTGGTATATTATTTTGAATGAAGGTTGAAATAATTTTCGCCTCCGGACTAATATCGCGATTGATATGTTTATCAATATTTTTCGGTAGTGGTCGTGGTCCCTTTGCCTCTTCAAATACTTTTTTAATCGGTTCTGAAGGTGGTGTACCAAACGGGTTCCCAATCATCATTGCAATAATGGAGATAATTAAACCGGCAAGGAATGGATGTATACCAGTTACACTTTGCCAGTCAAACGACGTCCATAGTATATTTGTCACCCCACCACTAATCATTGAGCATAGAACCCCAACACTATTTGCCTTTTTCCAATAGACAGCGGCGATATAAGGAACCATAAAACTATTGCCCAGTGTACCAAACGCAAACACAACCAGATCAAAAACCTTTGGCGGCTGAACGATGGCAACTATAATACCGATTACCCCAGCTAAGAGCACACTAAGTCTGGACACGAGTATCATTTTGTTATGGCTTGCTTTTTTATCGATAAATCGTTGATACACATCACGTGACAAAATGGTCCCTGCCTGCATCAAAATAGAATCAGAAGTCGACATGATCGCTGCCATCACCGCCGAAAGTAATAAAGCTGCAAAAATCCCTGGGAAGAACGTATACGCAAGCGTTGGAATAACCATTTCGGGATCACTCAAATTTGGCAAAAGAATGATCCCTATAAAACCTAACAGATATGGCGAATAAGCAAATAATTGGTTATAGATAGCTGTCCAGAGTGTAGCATTCTTCACAGTTTTTGTACTTTTCATGGACATATGTCTGACCACAACATGCGGCAGTCCCATATAGCCAATCATGTAAATTAAACTGGAGCCTAAAATAACACCCCATTGTCCATAAAAGACATAATCCTTCCCCCAAATACTTAAGTATGACGGGTCAATTTCACTAAGAGACTGGTTTAAGCCGGAAAGCCCGCCTACATGGACGAGACCAACAATTAACAGGCATAAAACCCCTAAAAGCATAACCAGTGCCTGAAAGAAGTCTGTCCATACAACAGCCAGATAACCTCCAGCAACTGTATAGATGATAATGATACCAACACCGATAATCACGGCCCACTCATATTTCCACCCCGTCAAAGACTCCCGTATTGTCAAATGTTTCTTAGTAAAAACTATTGTCTTTCCCGATTTCATGCGTTTTTATACAAAAAAACTTGCCACCCCCTTAAATTTAGGGTATTAATGAGGTAACCACACACCCATAAACACCCAAAAAGGAAGTGACAAGTTGTTACCTCAATTTATAGCCTATTTGCTTCAATATATCAAGTACCAAGAAAAGATTATTTTTGGGCTCTTAGGAATTATTTTAGGTAAATCGGTCGCTAAAGCTCAATTTGATGAGCCTGTTAATAAGCCTTACAGAAAATTGGAAGTCGATGAAATGCCTGTCATCGAAACCCTGGAAAAACTCGATTTTCAAGAACTTATCCTGAAATACCAAGCTAAACATGGTAAAGTATTAAAACCTGTCGCTCGCCGTAAAAATAGTGTGGTTAAGGTGCCAGCGACGTTAACATGCCCAAAGTGTTCGGCCCCTGCTTCGTATTTATATGCCAACAACGGTGACAAAGGGCAATACCAATGTAAAGTGTGTGGTTGTCTGTTTAATAAACAGAATCGCTTTTTGAAAGAGGCTATTATCAAATGCCCTCACTGCTTGAAAACACTAGAAAGAATCAAAGAACGTAAGGATTTCTACGTTTTCAAGTGTAAAAACAATAATTGTTCCTTTTACCAAAAGAAGCTGAACCAGATGACCGAAGAAGAAAAAGAACGTTTTAAACAAGATCCACAGGCGTTTAAGGTTCGGTATATCTTTCGTGAATTTTACTTTGATTTCAAACCTTTATCCAAGGAATCACCAGTGAATCCTAAAGTGGATCTTTCACGGATCTATGCTTCACCACATACATTAGGACTTATTTTAACGTATCATGTGAACTATGGTCTCTCTGCCCGAAAAACAGCTGCACTGATGTACGATGTTCATCAAATTAAAATCTCGCACCAGACGATATTGAATTACATGAACAGTGTCGCACTCATCACAAAGCCATATGTTGATCACTATCCGTATGAACTATCTAACAGCTTCTGTGGTGATGAAACCTATATCCGCGTGAAAGGACGTTGGCATTATTTATTCTTTTTCTTTGATGCGGTGAAGAAAATTATCCTGTCTTATCCGGTTTCACCAAATCGTGATACACAATCCGCAATCAAGGCATTGGATGAAGTCCTGCAAAAGTTCAAGACAATTCCTGATGACTTAATGTTTGTCGTTGACGGCAACCCAATCTATATTCTAGCCCAGCATTACTTTGCACAACATGGCATTCACTTCGATATACATAAGGTAATTGGGCTTACCAACGACGACCCTGTTTCCAAGGAATACCGTCCCTTGAAACAAATCATTGAACGGTTGAATCGCTCGTTTAAAGGCAACTACAGGGCTACAACTGGGTTTGGTTCCCAGGAAGGATCTGTTTCCTACGTGACGTTGTTTGTGGCGTATTTTAACTTCTTACGCCCGCACGCATCACTTGAATACAGTGTTCCTGTCATCATCCCGGAACTTGAAAAAATGCCAAATATGCCGGAAAGATGGACAAAGCTAATCTCCATGGCTCAGGACTTCTTGATAGAGCAGCAATCGGCCTAGCTTTTGTTTAGCTGAGCCCGACGAACTAGCCATCGGCGTAGCGAACTCTTGACAAACCGAACTGGACAATGGTTTAAAATGGTAAAAGTCAAGGGCTTATTTGTCATGCCTTCTTTTGTTCCCTTCGCCCTTGACACCTCACATGTAAACCATTGTCGTGTTTGTCAAGAGCGATGGCGGTAGTTTTTCTCCTCTCAAAAATTTGGAAGTTTTATTTTGAGGTTGTTTTCATAGAACTTTTTACACTACCAAGACTCCAAAGCTTTGCCCGCAGCAAGAAATTGGGCAAATACGTAAGCAAATAAAAAAACGGTGGCAATGATCGATCCCACAACTCTGACAGCAGCACTTTCATAACGCTTTTCCAAGTATTCAATCGGCGACAATGCCCCCAGAATTTCCGACATCCTCCTCATGCGTTTCCCCAAAACGGATAGATTAATAATTCCACCGCCCGCATCACCAATTGCATACATAATGGCATACCAACCTTGTTGAAAGGCTAACGCCGGGCCGCCCAAAAACATAAACCCGCTCATGGAGGTACTTTGCATCGATAATGCGGTAACAGCAGGACCAACCTTCCTGTCACCCAGCAAGTAACTATCAGGTGATTTGGAGGCCTTTTTGGAAAAATATAAACCGATACACAAAAGGACTAATAGATAGATAACAAATATAATGACATCAGACCCCACGTTTATTCATCCCCCTTTTCTTGATTCTCCTCCAATTTGTCGTCCCTGTTTTTGATAAAATACATCATGATACCTAACGCCAGCCAAATAAACGGCCATGGAACGATATACCAGAAAGTATCGACCGGGAAGTTAAACATCGTCTCTCCTCCTCGCGAAAAAATTATGTTTAGTTCAAATTTATGTATGGAAACCAATACGAATTAGATATTCCTGTACACATGGGACAATCCTGCTCTTTAAAGAAAGACCGCATCGGATTATCGTGTAGAAATATAAATAACACTTTTTGTAATACTTTATCTGTTATTTGAAAATTTATAGAAAAGGTTTATAATGTTTATGAATACAAATATTTTTTATTCATACATTCATAAAAAGGGTGTGTTTTTTGATGTCGAGGGGATTTAATGAGTATGAAAAGCAATTCATCACTAATTCTCTTATAGAACAAGGAAAGATTCTTTTTAGCAAATTTGGGTTTCAAAAAACAAGTATCCTTGAAATCACTAAAAATGTTGGTATTGCTCCAGGGACGTTTTATAAATTCTTTAATTCAAAGGAAGACTTATATTTCGTGATACTTGAAATGGAAGAAGAAAAAATAAAAGAGCAATGTGCTAATGTAAATATTTTCAAGGAAAATCAACCAAAAAAAGCAATTAAAAGTATCCTTCAACAAATGATCAATACAATCGAAACGAATCCACTAATTCGTGAATTGTATTTTGGGAGCAATATGGAAGCTTTGCTAAAAAAACTATCTCCAGAATTACTAGAGAAACACTTCAAAAATGATTCTAACTCATTATTGTCTTTGATTGAAAAATGGAATATTGAAGGGATAACCCTAGAAGAAAATCCTGAGGTCATTGCAGGTGTACTGCGTTCTTTGTTTGTACTTACGCTTCACCAAAAAGAAATTGGTGCAGCAGTCTATCGGGAAACTATCGAACTGTTTATTGACCTTATTGTCGATGGAATCATTCAGGAGGAGTGATAAATATGCATCAAGCCATTCAAACCAATCGGTTATCCAAAAGCTATAAAGGCTTTCAAGCTGTTAAAGGTATTTCATTAAATATAAATAAAGGTGAAATTTATGGTTTTATCGGGTTAAATGGGGCTGGTAAAACTACAACAATCAGAATGTTGCTTGGACTGATCAGACCAACTCATGGCACATGCTATATAAACGAAAAGAAGGTAAGTCTTAAAAATCATAGCATCTGGAGAAAAGTTGGGTATATGGTTGAGACACCCTATTCTTATCCTGAACTCACTGTCAAGGAAAATCTTGAAATCTATCGCCGCCTTCGATTGATTTCAAACAAAAATAAGGTATCAGAGGTGATGAATCAACTTAATTTAACAAGATATGCCCGAAAAAAAGCGAAAGACCTCTCTTTAGGTAATGCCCAACGTCTAGGTATTGCCAAAGCAATTCTGCATACACCTGAAATTTTAATTTTGGATGAACCTGTTAACGGATTAGATCCAGCAGGGATAGTTGAGATAAGAGATTTACTTCAAGACTTGGCTTTTAACAAGGGGGTCACAATTTTAATCTCTAGTCACCTTCTCGATGAAGTAGCCAAAATTGCTACCAAAATTGGTATCATTCATGAAGGGGAGCTGATACAAGAAATCGAATCAACCAAACTAAACAAACTTCTTAATCAACGTCTTACCATTGATTCTCAAGATAACAAGTCAGCTGCATCTAAAATGTCAAAAGCCGGGTATTTCTCAGTTTTAAATAAAGATGGCTTGATTGAGACATACAATAAAAAAGCCATCCTACATCCAGACGAGATTTCCCGTTTTCTTGTTTATGAGGGACTTCCCCCAACTAGATTGACAGTGGAAGAAGAGAACTTGGAATCCTATTTTCTAAGAATTATCAAAGGGAAAGGAGAAATGTTGCAATGAGCTATTTCCTTACTGCATTACAGGCTGAGGGACTTAAAATTTGCAAGTCCAAAGTAATTTGGATTACCGCGGCAGCTTTTACGATTGCACCTTTAATGGCCGGATTTTTTATGGTTGTATTAAAAAGTCCGGAACTTTTAAAAAGCTCCGGCTTGCTCGAAGCCAAAGCCCAATTTGCAGGAGAAGCAAATTGGCCATCCTATATAAGTTTACACGCCCAAATAATTGCAGTAGGCGGGATTTTAATCTTTGGGTTTGTCACAAGCTGGATATTTGGGAGAGAATACGCTGACCACACAGTAAAGGACCTCTTAGCACTCCCTTATTCTAGGGCAGTTATTGTGATGGCCAAATTTATAGCAGCTTTCCTAACGAATACTATTTTAAGTACATATGTTGTGACGCTTGGTTTCTTCATTGGGTGGATTATCGGGCTCACACAATGGTCTTCAACAATCGTTACACATGGTCTTTATATACTGGTAGTAGTTACCATTTTAACGATAGCCCTATGTACACCAGTCGCTTTCTTTGCAAGTTACGGTGGAGGATATTTAGCTCCATTAGGATTTGTTATTTTTACGCTTGTTCTTTCTCAAATTGTTGCAATTGCTGGCTTTGGCGAATACTTTCCATGGGCTGTACCAGCTCTTTATAGCGGTGTAACAGCGGGAGAAAGTGCTCTAGGTTGGGGGAGTTTATTAATTATTTTCATTACGAGTTTATTAGGGGTTTTAAGTACACTATATTGGTGGCTTTTGGCAGACCAGCATTAAGAGAAACAATAATGTTACTAACATCATGTGAATTTGTTGATAACAAATATTAACGAGTTTTACACTTGTTATTTGTACTGTTTAACCCCCTTCCCACACTATTTTCCAATACCCACTTTGTAGTCCTTAAGAACGAATTGTTATGTGAAAGGTTTAGTGCTTCTATATTTAAGGGATAATCTTACTAATAAGGTTTAGAATTGGAAGGGGATATTAAACATGAAGCGCTGGGCTTTTCTTTTGTTGCTATTAACCATTATGCTTGTCATAACTGCATGTGGTGGAAATGCGGATGATGAATCAAACAGTCAGGATAATACGGGTGGAGCGGATGACAATACCCAAAATGAGAAGAAGGATGATGATAATCAAACAGTTCAAGTTGATTTAAAAAATGGAGATGGGGAATCAGTTGGTACTACAACATTGGAACAGGTGTCTAAGGGAGTTAAAATTACCCTTGAAGGACATGATATCCCAAGTGGCACACACGGATTTCATATCCATGAAACAGGACAGTGTGAAGAGCCGGACTTTAAATCAGCTGGAGGTCATTTCAACCCTGAGGATTCCAATCATGGCTTTGATGACCCGGACGGGCTGCATGCAGGAGATTTACCCAATATTGTAGTAGGTAAAGATGGTACAGTGAACGAATCATTTATCGCTGAAAAGGTAACACTGGAAGAAGGTAAAGACAACTCCCTATTTGGCGATGGCGGAACAGCTATTGTCATTCATGAAGGCGCTGATGATGGCAAATCACAGCCTTCAGGAGATGCCGGTGATCGATTCGCATGTGGTGCAATCAATAAATGACAGACGATTTGAGCCTGAGACATAACAAAACGCTGAACTCTAAAAACGAACAACACACTTATTATTTGGACTCAAATCCTTCAGACTAGGGGCTGAAAGTGATAAAAGTATGTTTATTCAATTAAAAAAATAATCAACATATTAGCCATGACTAGTATGTTGATTATCTTTTTATGTTAAGGTTTTTATAAAATTTGGTCTTGACAATTACTACAGTTAAGGGTAGATACTTTTGTCGACCACCCCTTTTACGGACTATTGCATACCACCAATGTTCAATGTCACACGTTCTTCAATTCTTTAGCAGCTTGTGCGTCATCAAAACAAAGCGCAAACGGTTTTCCAGGAATGAACTTGCCATCGCCTTTTTCACCAATAAATTCACCTTCATCAACTACAAGCTTCCCGCGCAGGAATACTTTATCCACTTTTCCTTCCTGTTTATACCCTTCAAACGTACTATAGTCAACACCATGCAAACTGTTTTCATTAGAAATAACGGACGATCCATTCGGGTCATACAAAACGATATCCGCATCCATACCAACGCCAATATGCCCCTTGCAATGGTCTAACCCCATGTTCTTGGCTGGCGTGGTTGCAAATAGGTCAACAAACCGCTGTCTGGAGATCTTTCCGGTGTTGACACCGTATGTCCAAAGAATGCCTAAGCGGTTTTCTACGCCAGGTGCACCA
Source organism: Virgibacillus dakarensis (assembly GCF_900155625.1). Taxonomy (NCBI): domain Bacteria; kingdom Bacillati; phylum Bacillota; class Bacilli; order Caryophanales; family Bacillaceae; genus Virgibacillus; species Virgibacillus dakarensis. Next base: position 46,287 of record NZ_LT732553.1, on the reverse strand, counting down.
TTTGGGATGTTGGTAAAATCATCGATTCCCATATGTTTTTGTGATTCCCAGTCAAACCCGCAATGATCGGTGCTAATGGCGTTTAGCCAGCCATTGTCAACCGCCTCCCATAAGGCCTCTTGGTCGGCTTTGGTACGTAAAGCCGGTGACATCACATATTTAGCCCCTTCGAAGTTTGGTTTAGCTAAGTCATCTTCCTCAAGCATCAGATATTGGACACAAGTTTCACCATAAACCGGCAGTCCCTCGTTTTTGGCAGACCGGATGGCTTCCATAACACTTTTAGCTGTGACATGAACAATGTAAACGGGGGCTTCTACCATAGCCGCCAGATTGATCACGCGCTGGGTTGCTTCGAGTTCCACCCTTGCTGGTCTTGAAACTGCATGGTAATATGGATCCGTCTTACCTTCAGCGACAAGTTTCTTTTGCAGCAGGTCGATCACATCAGCATTCTCACAATGGACCATAACGGTAACTCCAGCTTCCTTCGCCGCTTTTAATGCTTTGTAAAGGGCCTCATCATCACTATGAAACGGCATCCCTTTATAGGCCATAAACAATTTAACGGTGGAAATACCCCTGTTAGGCAAATCGGCAATTTCCTCGAATGTCTTATCTACTGGATCACATACAACAGCATGGTACGAATAATCTGCCATGGCCTGGGGAGCAACTTCATTTTTGTCCATTTCAAAAATCGTATCCGCCATTCCTTTGCCCTGTTCCTGATTGACAAATTCTACAACTGTTGTGGTTCCACCAGCAACAGCAGCATTCGAGGTTTCAAACCCTCTTACTCGCTCCCCTTTAAATTCAAAGGAATAATGGACATGTTGATCAACCCCACCTGGAAGGACGTATTTCCCCTTAGCATCGATAATCTCGTCAGCAGTTGCGTCTAACTGTGCCCCGACCGCAATTATTTTTTCTCCCTCAACTAATACATCTCCAACAAATTCATCGATAGCGGTTACAATCGTTCCGTTTTTAATTAATGTACGCATGATATCCTCCTCCGAAAATTTGTGAGTGCTTAACAAATGGTTGATTTTTCCCCTTTGTCTTTACAGCTAAATGTTTTACTTCATGAAGTAACGGTTTAACTTGTTATTCGTATTAATTAAGCAGGAAATACCGATTAGGATGATGGCAAAAACCACTAAGATTATATAACCAGTCACTTAGGTATTCAATATACTCACCCTCTATTATCTAATAATATGTATTAAAATTAAGTTAATGAACTTCAATTATTTAAAATAAGTTTTAATCTTAAACCCAAAACAAATTTAAATCGGTTCTTGAAGTATCAGTATGAATATGGTGGGGGTTACACTTTTTAACTTCTGGATTATTAGCTTCACACAATTTTATTATATTTTTTCATGACTTCAATCAAATGTTCATGATCAATCGCATGTACGTGCTTTCCATATGGTTTTAATGTAGACATAGTTTCTGCTGCAACCATTGCATTAACAACAGATTCTTCTACTGCTTGGCAAACCGCCTCATAAATAGGATCAAATGCTTCATCATTTATAAATTCCATATTCATTTTTTTCTTTGATACCTGTGGAATTTCTTTTTCATTCGCTACTGAGAAAGCCAGAAAAATATCCCCTGAATTATTCCCGCCCGGTGTACCGTTTCTTCCAATTCCTATTGCTGCACGTTTTGCTACCCTTTTTAATTGGTTAGGGAGCATAGGAATATCGGTACCTATTATTACTATTATCGAACCTTGTTCCTCAGTTAATAATTGATTCGCAATCAAGTGCTTACCAACCGGTACACCTAGAACAGTCAGCCAATCCCTAATGCCATGATTAGCCTGTACTAGAGCTCCAATATGGTATATTTCTCCATCGATGTCTACAACACGCGAAGAGGTGCCAGTACCTCCTTTAAATTCATAGCAAATCATACCCGTTCCTCCACCGACATTCCCTTCAGAAACCGGTCCGGACTTTGCTGATTGTATTGCACTTAATACATGCTTTACAGTAACATGCTGCCCATTAATATCATTAAGTACCCCGTCATATGTTTCAGCAACAACAGGCATTGCCCAAAGATGCTCTTCATGAAACTGCTTTTTATAATTTTGAATCATCCACTTGGTTATTGCATGATGGGAAATCCCAACAGAATGCGTGTTAGTCAGACAAATTGGGCTCATAAAATAACCAGCATCATTTATCCAATGCGTTCCAGTCATCTCTCCATTACCGTTTAGATTGTAATGTCCAGCCCAAATTGGCTGCATTCGATCTTTTATTCCTCGCGGTAAAATGGCTGTAACACCAGTTCGAACAGGGCCTTCTCCCACCTTTAAAACACCTTCGCCTTCCATTATTGTAGTAAACCCAACTTCTACCCCTGGTACATCAGTAATTGCGTTATATATTCCGGTTTCACCTGGAAAAGGCAGTCCTAAATCACGAGCTCTATAAATTTTTGTCATTTAATGACCTCCATTTAATATAATTATAAAATTCGCACTATTCATTTTAATCTTTAAACTTGTATTGTGGTGGCTTTTGAGTAAAACCTTTTGTTAGCATTAGAAGATATACTATGCCGATAGATGCCCAAATCCCCCCTGCGATAAGAGCTTCCTTGCTTAGGTTTACCCAAATCCAAAAGGTCAGACCTGCACCAATTTGTGGTATAATCAGGTAGGAAATCGTTCCCTTTAGATTCCGTTGTTTATTTTTGATATAAAAATGGAAAACCACGGATAAGTTGACGAATGTGAATGCAAAAAGCGCTCCAAAATTCACTAATGAAAATCCCAGGTCTGAATCTATAAAAAATGCACCAAGACAAATGATCGCTACGATTATAATATTAAAAACAGGAGTTTTATATTTGGAATGCAGGTGCCCAAAAACTTTGGCAGGAAGTACTGCATCCCTGCCCATAGCATATAATAAACGAGCGCCACTGGATTGGGCAGCCAATATCCCACCTACATTACCAGTTATAAGTGTTGCAATAAATAACGACGTTAAAAACGTACTGCCAAAAGCTGAAATTATCTCTGCACCAGCTGCATCTACATCATTATATGCGGTAAAATCAGGAAAAACTGAAGTCATCGTATATGTTATGAGAAGGAAGAAAATACCACCTAATACAGCAACAAGAAATATTGCTCTTGGAACTGTTTTTTTAGGATTTTTCGTTTCTTCAGTGAAAGTTGTCACTGCATCAAATCCTAAAAAACTTGTAGCAACAATGGAGGCCCCTTGAAAAACGGGAGAGAATGTAAGACTTGAATTATAAAATGGTTTAAGTGAAAAGCCAACGCCCATTTGATGTGTTAAAACTTGGTAAACTGATAAACATATAAACACAATAATGAATACTACTTGAAGCAGGATGAAAAGCGTATTAAAATTAGCACTAATCTTAATACCCCTTATACTGATAATTGTAACGGGGATAATAAATAATCCTATCCAAATACCAAATGGAACAGCTGGTATTACAGAATACATAAAAACACTTGTGACATAGACATTAAGCATTGGAAGAAATAAATAATCCATCATGACTGTCCAACCCACAAGAAATCCCAAATGAGAACTAATTGACTGCTGTGTATATGTATAAGCTGAACCCGAGGAAGGATAAACTTTCACCATTCTCCCGTAACTATAGGCTGTAAACGCTATCATAATTAATGCTACAACATATGCCGCTGGAACTCTCCCTTCCGTTATAACTGATACCACACCAAATGGTAAAAGCTGCTGTTGGGATCATATAAGCTAAACCCATAATTACTAATGGAAATAATGTTAATGAACGACTTAGGCTTGTCGAATTACTCTGATTTAAATTATCTCTTTGGACTAAACCCACTAAAAATTACCTCCCTTAGCAATATTATTTAATAATGAAAAGAGGCTTTTTCATTATGAGTACATGTTAATGTTTAAAAGCTCAGTCAACAATAAACAAAATGTAACATATGTACAGCGTGTCAATAGACATTATGAATAATTATTACAGGAGCAGCAAAACAAAAAATCGGCAGTGTATTATTCATCGCCATTTTTAAATTCAATTTATTGTTATTGCATGTCTTTCATCAAAACTAGCAGAAATATGGTGATGGCCTAATTCTACACAATTAGGACAGAAGGAATGTCTAGACCGCTAAGGGAAGGTTTAAGCGTTGACAATGAAAAGATACAGCAGCTAATCCGCGAGCATCTTGATTTTCTGAATTGCCAAAGAAAGGGGAAATAGGGGTGCTTTCAAAAACAAGTCAACTGCAGAACCTAAAAAATTCCGCAATTGTGGGCATCACCCTCGCCACCAGAGCATCCATTGACGGCGGACTTAATCATAATATTGCCTTCACCCTTAGTGATTTGTTCATTCAGAAACTGGAGGAATTGAATGAACATATAGCAGTCACTCAATTAATCGAGAAGGCACTTTTGGATTTCACCGAGCGCGTTCAAATAACAAAGAACATGAAGAATTCCAAACCGATTAACATGTGCCTGAATTATGTATATGCCCATCTGTACGAACATATTACGCTATCCGGCCTTGCTAAATTGGTCAATATGAATCCAAACTATCTATCTAATCTTTTTAAAAAAGAAGTGGGGATTACCTTAACAAGATTTATTCAACAAGCTAAAGTAGAGGAAGCAAAAAACTTAATCACGTTTACATCTCATTCCTTAACAGAAATATCCACCCTCTTGAACTTTCATGATCAGAGTTATTTTACAAAGATCTTTAAAAAGTTTACAGGTGTGACCCCAAAGCAATATAAAAACGGACCCATTAATTAATCTGTGGATTCGCAGGTTATTAAGCTTCGCCTAGGAATTTAAAGTACGCATAATGAGTAACTTATTCCCATTTTCAAAGGAACACCATTCAACTCCCCCTTATTTCTATTGGACTGGCGGTGGAAGAATACTTTTTACAGTTTTGTTGTCATTTATATTTGCGACAAGTTGTGGAAAACCTTCTTTAATACGGTGAACAGAATTCTTTGTATTCCATTAAATCTTGGGGGTGGAATCGCTAAAGAACTTTAGTGTAAAATTTCAATGAATTCTCCAATACAAAAAGGTGCCTCCCCTCATCAGGGTCAGCACCTTCATTCACTCTTTATGAAAATAAATCCTTAAAACGAGCCCAGATTCCTTTTTCTTCCTTTTTTGGTTCTTTCGTTGTCTCCGGTTCTTCGTATTTAATGCTCTCCGTTTTCAAGATAAATTGCACCGAATTAACATTTTTGTTTTTAGCTGAAACAAAGGATACGGCTTCGAAATCGGATTTATCATATTCGTCCATCATTTGATCGATTTCCTCTGTCATTTCTTCAGGTATATCTTTTGTGGATTGATGCAATTTCGTTGTGCCATCGTGAAGTTCACCAACACCATTTTCCAATTCTCCAGTGCCTTCAGACAGTTCTCCAATTCCATTGTGCAAGTCCTGATAAGAACTGGCTAATTGGCCCACTCCCTCCGTATAATCTACTAAACCAGCGTGAAATGTTTTATAATTAGCAGACAAACTGGCTATTCCTTCCTGCAATTGAGCAAAGCCTTCCATGCTATCCATGTTTTCCAGAGAAGATGAAAGCCCGTTCGCCATGGTATCTAAATTATTAGCCATTTCAGTGAGTCCATCAATTGTTTTCCCTAATGTTGTATCTACTGCAGCAAAACCTTGTTTCACCTTAGAGTAGGTTTCTTTGGCAGTTTGGGCAGCAGTGTAGGTTTCCAGGAGTTTCTTAACAACTTTTTGATTTGCATTGCTTTTTTTCAATGCTTCTATTTCTTTAGTCGTAACATCTGCAGGAATAGCTGTTATTGCTGCATCCAGTGCACCGTAAGCTTTCTTATAATTCTGTTGTAGGGTTGCTAAACCATCTGCAGTTATGTGTAAACCACCAGAAATTCCAGTAAGTCCTTTGCCTAACTCATCAATCCCGCTTAGATCCATCCCTTCCGCATTACCAAGGGATTTACTCAATGCAGCAAGAGCCTTTTCAATGTTTTTGGAACCATCCACCAGTTCAGAGGAAGCTCCGTCAAGTTCGGAAATCCCGTTTTTGTACTGCTCGGAACCGTCGTTTAAATCCGCGACACCATTATTTAATTCAGAAACTCCACTATTCAGTTCTCCCACACCATCGTTTATTTCAGCAATGGCTTCTTTCAGGGATTTCATGTCACCTGTCATATCATCGACATCTGGCGCATCCACAGACATCGTTGAGGGAGCACCTGAGATGTTGATGCCGTCTAACTCAAATTCATCTACATCCGCTTCCACAACCAGCTCTTCTTCCTTTTCAGGCATCACGGTAAACGTCACTTGTTTATTCTTTCCGGCATTGGCGACCATTCCATCTTCCGCCTTGATGTTGCTGGCGATTTCCGAGTTGAGCGTAAGGGAGATTTGCAATAAATAGTTTTCAAAAAACGTCGGATTAACCTTCTCATTGGCTGACGTCTTTATCCGAATTTCCACATGACCCTCTTTTCCAGCCAGATCTTCTGGAGGAATCTCCTTTCCGTCTAAAAAGTACGAAACCGCAATATCCCATGGTAAGGCGGTGTCATTCATATTCCCCTGATAATAAAACTTCCCTTCAGGTGCTGTAACCTGTACCGTATTGTCAGTTTGTTTCATTTCTGATAAGTCGGTTAAGTTCTTTATGCTCGAATAGGTGCCGTAATCAGCAACCTTTCCTGCTTTTGTAACGTCAAGCGTATTCACAACATAAATTTCTTGCCTGTCGCCAGTGGCACCAAGTGTTGCATATACCACTTCATCTTTTGACGAAACTTCTCCATCTTTCTTGGCTGTAGCTTCCTTCGTCTCGCTGTCATTTGCAGAAGCAGTTACAAGAAATGACGGCAAAATAAGGATAACAGTTGCTAAGACAAGTAATATTTTTTTCCTCATCATCATTTCTCCTTATAATAATTTGCTTTCCATGTTGTTTTTTCTATAAGCTTATCGAACACCAATAGCATAGCTGGCAGGAATAACACAACCATAATAAAGGCAAGTAATGCTCCACGTCCCAGCAATAATCCTATGGACGAAACGACCGGGTTGGACGAAGTCATCCACAGAATAAACCCGACACTGGATAAAATGGAAGCAGAAATGGCAATCGAGAAAATTTTCTCATCGATGGTGTTCTTAATTGCTTTAAGTGCTGGCATTTCTTTTCGTTTCTCTTTATAATCCTCCGTCAGCAAAATACCATAATCAACCGTCGCAGCAAGCTGTACCGTACTGACGATAAGGTATCCTACAAAGACCAGAGAAGAATTGGTAAAGTAAGGAACCGATAAATTAATCCAAACAGCCGACTGAATCGTCAGCAGAAGAATTACAGGAAAAGAAATAGATTTAAACGTAACCAATAAAACAATGGCAATCGTGATAACGGTTAGTAAATTAACAACCGTATTATCCTTTTGAACCACATTTTTCATGTCATACAGTGTCACACTTTCTCCCAGTGAATAGAAATCATCTCCATAATAACTTTCAGCTGAATGTTGGACATCTTCAATTAAGCCAAATGCCGTATCTCCCTCGGTATCCGTATTTGTTTGAAGGATGATTCGACTGTAATTTTCTGAATAAAACTGTTCCCTCGCAGATTCATCTAAATATTCAGGAGGAATTGCTGCACTGACTGTGTTGACATATGATAGAACACTTTTCACATGTTCCAAGTTCTCTAAGTCTTTCACTAATTCTTCTTCTTTCGCAATCTCCCCTTTTGGAACAAGCAAAACCATAGAGGTATTCTTCCCAAATTCATCTTCAATTTTTACTACATCACTGCCGGCACGAGTTGATTCTGGTTGTTCACCGATCCCATAAATGAAATTAGTTTGACCCTGCGCTAAAAATGCCGGTACAAGGAGAAGAAATACGAAGATCAAACTAGGTATTTTTAGTTTCATAACGCCATTTCCAATACTTTTAAAGCTTGGGAGTAATGGCTTGTGCTGGGTTTTATCAATCCATTTATAAAACATAAGTGTCAACGCTGGCAGGAAGACCATGACACTAATAAAGCTTAATAGAATTCCTTTTACAAGGTTGAGTCCTAAATCTGAACCAATCTCAAAATTCATAAATGTTAATGCGATAAAACCAAAGAAAGTAGTTGACGCACTTGCTGCAATCGCAGGAAATGATCGCTTCACTGCAAGCTGCATTGCCTCCTTAGGATCAGCTACCTTTTGTCGATAATCTGAAAAACTATGAAGCAGAAATATAGCATAATCGAGTGAAACCGCAAGCTGCAGAATCGGTGCCACCGATTGTGTGACAAAGGATATTTCACCAAGAAATATATTCGTTCCTAAATTTATCAATACTGAAACACCGATAGCCGTTAGGAAAAATACTGGTTCAATCCAGGAACTGGTGGATAGAACCAAAATGATTATAATAATCGGTATCAATAATGCCGCGGCATAGATGGTTTCGGTCAAAGCCATCTTTTGTTGAGTCGCTGTATTTAGCGCCTCTCCTGCCATGGCATTTTCTTCTCCAATAAGGTCATAAATGGCATCCGTAACCTTCACTTCATCTCCTTCACGGATACTGAAGGAAAATAACGCATTATTATCCTTATAATAAGATTCTACAGTATCCTGATCAGCCATTTCGATTGGGGTTTTTATATCAATCGTATCGTCTAACCAGGTAACATCCGATACTCCATCGATTGACGCAAGTTGATCTTTGTAATTAAGTGCTTCCTGTATGGTAACATCATGAATCATAACTCGCGTATTCGGAACAGAACCATCAAATTCCTGATCCATGACTTCCATTGCTTTCGTAGATTGTGCATCTTCTGGCAAGTAATCTACCATATTGTAGTTAACCGAGACGGAAAACTGAGCAATGGTACTGATTACGGCAATGATTAAAAAAGTAATGACAATGGGCTTTTTATGCTTAATAATTCGTGCTGCAATGCCTATAACAATTCACCCTTTCTTGCATATTTAAAAGCGGAGGCGCCCGTTTAGCGACTAGAGGACTCTCGCCCGTGCAACACGGGCGGATCGGTGTGACGCTTAGGAGCGGCGGTTTTAACCGAACATTCCTTCGCAGGAGATAAAGGAAACATGCTGCTTCATTGAGATATGCCGACGTTGGACGCAAAGTCCGCCCTTAGTCGGCCTTCCTTAACCCGAATCGATGTTGATTTATCATACGGAGGCGGGTGTTATCCACTAGTCGCTGGGCGCTGTAGCTAGACATATCAAAAGTTTCACTATATCATTGTATAAAACACAGTGTTGTTTTTGCAACAGACAGTTTTAGAAAATACGTCCATTTCTCAACACAATGTTTTATTGTGTTGGAAAACGTGAATAATTTAGGAGGGATTCCTATTACTTCTAATAAATTGGACAGACGAAAAAAATATACACGTATGGTTTTAAAGGACAGTATTATGAAATTATTGAAGGAAAAGCAAATTTCTGCAATTACTGTCAAAGAAATATGTGAACTTGCCGATATCAACCGCTCCACTTTCTATGCACATTTTTGCGACCAGTTTGACCTCCTTGAGCAAATAGAAGAAGAACTGATCGAGGATATGGGTATGTACCTGAGCACGTACAATGTTAAGAAGGAAGATGATGCCTTACAGATGACGGAAAAATTGATTGAATACTTTGCTTCCAAGCAGGATGAATGCCAAACGCTCCTCAATGAAAATAGTGATTCCTCCTTCCAAAAGAAAGTTATGGTTGTCACTCATCGTTTCATCATGAAAAACTGGATGGAGGTTGTTAACCATCCCAATAAGGATATTTCTGAGTATTTAAGTTCATTTATCGTAAGTGGTGGGATACAAATGTTGAAGGTATGGTTGAACAACGGGATGGATAAATCACCAAAGGAAATGGCTGAAATAATAATTAACTTAGTTAATACGGGAATTCGTGGATTGAGGTGATACGGTTTACAGTAATACGAAAATGTTGCCAGTCTCCTAGTTCTCTATCTCTTAAGTAGATTTGGAAAAGGACTGGCCCCTATTCTAATAGGATACCGTTGAAGCATGCTACACTTTCTCACTTTATTGATTTTTTATCTGGTACAGCGTTTATTATACTTTTCTGTGGCTTTGAAATAAAGTTTGATAATTTATAATAAAGATTGATCATTTGGAATAAAGTCCGATAATTTATAAAAAATTTGATACAATTACATTGATAAGACGGATTGTGACAATTCCACAATACGATCGGGCCATATTGTGGAACAAGTTTGTTTTCAAAATAGCAATCGAGGAGAAACACTTGGCTGGTTTAGATGTTAGTCTTAAGGCGAAGTACTTTTTGGGGATTGGGCATAAAAACCTAATTACCGAAGATCAATAATACCATATGGAAGGTGAGATGTATGGCTAAGCTGATCTACTCAATGCTCACGTCGCTGGACGGTTACACGGAGGACAAGCATGGCGACTTTGGCTGGGGTGTTCCCGAAGACGAGGAGGTGCACTCTTACGTTAACGAACTCGTATCGTCGGTCGGTATCTATCTCTACGGGCGAAGGATGTACGAGACGATGGCCTATTGGGAGACGGCACACACGATCCCTGACCAACCAGAGTTCGTACTAGACTGGGCGCGCCAGTGGCAGGCTGCCGAGAAAATTGTTTACTCAAGGACCCTCGCCGAGCCGCGTAGCGCACGGACGAGGATCAAGCGGGACTTCGATCCCGATGCGGTTCGGCGGCTCAAGTCCGACGTCGAGTACGACATCACTGTTGATGGTCCTGAACTCGCCGCTCAGGCGGTAAAGGCCGGTCTTGTTGACGAGTTCCAGATGATTATGTGCCCCGTGATGGTCGGGGGCGGTAAGCGGTTCTTCCCGGACGGTGTGAGGCAGGAACTGGATCTGGTTGAGGATCGCCGGTTTGGCAATGGCGTAGTCGTTCTACGGTAGGCTGCCCGTGGCTGATCCGCACGAGATGATTTGGAAGTATGAAATTGTACGTGTCCCACCGTATATATTTCCATGTACATGTTGAGTGACAATAAAGTTGTTTAATTTACAATAATGTTGTTTAATTTACAATAATGTTGTTTAAAAACTTCAATCCTTTTCATTAAATGTCCATATTTCCGGATAAGAAAATTATTAACTGTTGGATTATTAAAAAGAAAAAGTGAGGTTCGTATTTGAAGACTCCTAGCCAAGAAGCCCAGGATTTGTCCATTAAATCATTGGAATCGACTTTTAATAAACTTTCAAATGCCTATAAAAACATGACAGAAAAAGGTTCAAATACAACCCTTGTCAAAAAGAGACGAAACGCCGTAAAAATTGGTTTAGAAAGCCTTAAAGGTACTTGGGGTGGTGAAGATTTTCCCTATGACGAATAAATCATATTGACTTCTAAAGAAGTTTTACAAGGTGTCATTCCATCTATCGAAAAACAGATAGCAAAAGCAAAAGAAGGAAGTTCTCAAAAAACATTAAATGAGCGTCGCTTAACTGCACTTAAACTGGCAATTGAATCATTGGAGAACCGTCTTAAGTAATTCTGTTTCGTGATCTTTAGATATTCCGGAAAAGGGATTGTTGAAGATCATAGATAGAAAATGATCAAACTTTTTTATAAAAACTTCACACCCATTCACAAGAAAAGAATCCGTTTTGATCAATCTTTTTTTCAAAACGGGTTCTTTCTATTTGCCCAAAAATGTGACTTTGGGAGATGCTTTTGATCAAACTTTATTTCAAAGCTACATTTTCCCTCTTTCACAAAGACTAGGCTCATTTCTGCCTACCTTCACAACCTTTTTATTGCCACTATGGTTCAATTTGGATACTGGCAACGGCCCTTAATGGTGGCTGCAAATCGAGATAGGGGAGGTGACTAACCTCCGTCCCTCTTACACCACTGTACGTACGGTTCCCTATACGGTAATTCCAGATTATGTGCGATGCAAAATTTCATATCTTGCGGTTATGCTCTTCAGCCCTAGGTTTGCCCAAAAGGAAAATATTCCAAAGGTTCTGTGCAATGAACGTAATCATTTTTCTTATAATAATTAATTGCATCATCGCTTGGCCACACAATAATAAATTCATATTTATGTTCTTTAGCCCACACATTTATTGTTGTAAGCAGCTTACTCCCAATACCCTTATTTCTAAATTCTTTAATAGTATATACGTTCGTCATGTAAGCAAATGGATGTGTTATTCTACCAGGACGAGGTACTTTTTGTATTAATTCTATGTAGATATGGGATACAATTTTTTCATTTTCTTCCGCGACCCAAATAAACCATTGTCCACTATTAAGTGCATTCTCTAAAAAGGATTGGCATTCCTTTTCAAATTCATTGAATGATTCGCTTTTTTTACTTTCATCATATTCAATTGTAAAATCCCATCTCATTCTGATTAATTGCTTGATGTCTTTTGCTTCCGCAAGTCTTATATGCATCTATAATTTCCCCTCCTTAAATCACAATAGCTCCTTCGTCAGTGAGATAATTTTTAAGATTTGTTAATGACAGTTCCCCTGAATAAAAATTCTTTAAATCATCTTCAATTAAAGTCTTTCTGAAACTCACACTTTGTTGGTATGTACGGAAATTTGAATTCATCCTTGCTCAAACTTTGATTTAGAAATATATTTTGGATATACACAAAATAAATCAATGAATAAGTAGCTTCTGTTCTCATTAGCGATGTTTCCATTTCATAACTTACCTGTTTAAATTAATAAAATTCAATCATTTGAATGGTCATCAATGAACCAAGAATCAACATAAACACTGAGCAATCTGAACAATTCTCTGAATAACTGAATCAACTTCCCCACTGTCTTTAATCACAAATAAATGGTCTGCTTCACCCTCTACTGGATCTACCACATCTTCTTTTAGTGAATCTGCCTGTTGCCGTGTAAGCACTTCCTCAAAATTAGAGGCACTTCTAAATATATTCGTACTACGTTGACTTTGAGTGACTCGAGTTTGAAGAAAATGATCCGGAATATTAAATTGGACAAGAATACGAATAAACTCATTTTTATGAAACAACTGATCAAGCAGATACAGTCGACCTGTTCGAGTTCGATTTGAGTTACAAATAATAAGGTGAAAATTAGTCTGTTCAATAGCATAATCGACAATCAGCTTCGAGATGGCGTGCTTGAGCGTATTAGGTCCTTGCTTTGGCTGTAAGGTATTGTAATAAGTGTTTAAAAATTCAGCATGGTTATCCTGGTCCACCACAAGAGAGTTGTCCAGCTCTTTTTCCAAAGCCCTAGCAAAAGTAGTTTTACCGCTATGTGTTTTACCAACCGTAATAATCACTAGCCTTTTCACGACTGCAACTCCTTTCTATAGGAGGACTTATTTCTATATCAATCACATATTTCCTACCTCGCTTTAACGATAATATAATTAATAAAAGGCTCTTTTTTTCTTGGTGTACGTTGGTCTATCGAACTTATATTTATCAGCAAGTTCTTTCTTTAACGAAGCTTATAAACACTCGATAAATCTCATCTAATACGATACTTGCCCTTTATCACTATAATGATGAAACGCATAGTTATTAGATATAAAGTCAAATATTTCTTGTCTGTATGGCATTTCTTCAGCAAAAGAATTATTTATGGGTGTCCTTCCTCTTAGTGATAATACCAATGCTTTTCTTACAAAAGTCTTCTCCACCTCTTCTGCTCACGTTACTTAAAAAAGAAAAACATTAGGAATGAGGTAACATTTTTCTTAATATCCTAATTTGCCCGCGATGGTTTATCTCATCTTCAAATGTATGAAACCAAATAAAATAATTATTGGACAAATTGTTTCCCCATAACACTTCTTCATATAACCATTCATCACTTCTTTTTTTAAACTCCTCAAGTGTTCTACTCCGTACCTTTTCTAATTTTTCAATATAAAACTCAAGCGGGTTGCCTTTAATCTGATTTCTGCCTAAATCACCAAGTTGATAGGCAGCTCCCCATTCTTCGCTTTCATGCTTATTTGGCTTTCTTTTATCAAATAGTTCAACTTGAAAGCCAAATTCAACTGCAGCCATATGTAATAATAGTGCACCAATTGAATTACTGTCTCTATAAGGTAAATAATCCAATTGTTCAATTGTTAACCCTTTAATCGCATTTAATGTAGTTAATCTTGCATAATTCATCATAGAAACCAACTGTCCTATTTCCGGAGAATAGTCAGGAATTTCTTCGATTTTAAATTTCCTATATTTGATTTTTTCTCTAATCTGCTTTAAATGATGCGCATCGTGTTCCAAAAATATTTCTACGAATTTTTCTGGTGAAAAGTTATAAGGCTCATTTTCAATTTCAAATGTTAAACCCTTACTAATCTCTGTTAATTCTTTAACTAACATTTTGCGGGTCTTAACAAAATCATCAATTATTTCTTCCACATTTTCATACCTGCTTAAATAAGATACTGCCTGCTCATTGTGTAAATCATGATTTGGAAAAGCAGGCAACTTTACACCCTCAGCCAATAAAGGTACCATTGTTTCCAAATTGAATTTATCCCAATACAATAAATGACCAACTATCTCTCGGATGGACCACTTTCCTTCTGAAATCGGTTCTACAAGAACTGCTTCAGGGTATTTTTTCAACTCTAAAAATTCACCAATTGTATCGCCAAACTGTTTCAAAGCACTCATTTTTTAGGACCTCCAAAAATTAAAGTTGTGCCGCTTTTTTACCAACATGCTTCAGTTTGTAATATAAGATCTATAATCCTATTGAATTAATAATTCCATAATATACTAGATCTTCATATCGATTTTCTTTCCTTACGTGGTCAATTAATATCCCTTCTTGTTTCATGCCTAATTTTTGCAAAACCCTTCCCGAAGCTGGATTTGAATGAAAATAGCGAGCAAAGATTTTATGGTATTGCTTTACATCAAATGCAAATTTTAATATAGCCTGCGCTGCCTCTGTAGCATGCCCATTTCCCCAAAATTCTTCACCAACCCAATAGGCTATTTCTCCATGATTAAACTTCTGGTTGTTGGATAACGCTATAGCTCCATATAATTCTCCTGTTTCCTTATCTGTTATAGCAAATTCATATAATTTATTGGCATTAAAATTATCACGATGATGTTCCATCCACGACAAAGCATCCTCTATACAGTATGGATAAGGTAGGTGCAATGTACTTTTATAAATATTATAATTATTACAGAGCTTCGTAACAGTTACTGCATCCGATTTTTGAAACAGTCTCAGTACTAGCCTTTTAGTGGTAATTGTTTTACTTGGACTGTCATATACCATAAGAAATCCTCCCTGCATTGTACTAATATCGAGTTTTAATTGCCTTAATTAAACTAATTTGACTATCCCATTTCTATACTCCGGCAGAAAAAGGGGGTAACCTTTATAAGCTATCGTACCGGTTAGTTAAGAAAAAATTACTCTTCTTCTGCGTATAATCTTCTGGCTCTTCATGCTAAAGTTAATCACGTAATATTCAAATAATTAAATTTCATATTAACACATAAACAGGCAATGATTTCGCTTGTTAGACAATCGTATCTGTTACTTGAAAACTTATGGAGCCACAAGCTCTACTTTTATTCTGTCAGGGTCTTCAAAATAAACGGCATAATGGTCATCTCCACCGGCAAATGGATGAGCGTTTTGATAAAGAATATCGATTTCTTTATTCTTTAATTTTATTGTTAGTTCGTCCACATGTTGACGTGAACTTGCATGAAATGCTAGATGATTGAGTCCTACTCGGCATCTATGGTATGGAATGTCTAGAAACCTTTCCTCTACTTGTACAAAAACGAGGTAAGTACTCCCCAGTTTCCAACTCCGTCCACTTTCCCAGTTTTGAAAAGGGATATATCCTAATTCTTCAAGTAACCACCCCCAAAATTCTATTGATCTTGCTAAATCAGAGACGTATATTTCAATATGATGAAGTAATCCTTTTGACAAGAAGCAGCCCTCCTATTGAACTGATAACTGCGCTACCAGTTGAAACACGGAGTTAATTACTTCAGTAAAACAACGGGTAGCACAATAAGAATGTAAAATGCAACGGTGATATCCTAGTTGAAGTAACTTACCGGTTAGCTTAACATCAAATTACAAGGTAAAAGATTTATATACTTCACCAATAATTCCCTTCAACTGATGAACACCTAAATCTGTATTTGTCATGATGACTAATCCGGTCTCCAGATAAGGGAAGGCAACTATCATACACTGAAAGCCCTTTCCCCAGCCAAGTGAAGAAACTTCAAAATCCTTTCCTAAACTGTCTAAAAATAGGCCTAGCCCTGTCCATTCTTTACAGCCTTGTGAGCTTATCATTTCCATTACTGTACTTGCAGTAAGTCCGATCTTACTTTTACCTTTTAAAGAATTAAATAATTCCATAACCAAAATGGATAAATCAAATGTCGTTGTCCATAGTCCAGATGCCGCTGGATAAGGATATATAGTATATTTTCCATCAACTAATTCTCCTTTTTTATTATGGCCACAAGAGAAGTTTTCCCTTTTTTCATTTGAAACGTTTATTGGGAATGAACTGTTAACCATTTTCAATGGTTGAAAGATCAGTTCGTTTATAATCTCCCTAAAAGGTCGCTCAGTCACATCTTCTATTAGCTGCTGTATGATACAAAAGCCCGCATCTGAGTATTGAAAGTCGCTTCCTGGTTCATATCTCACTTCAATAGGCACTTTGCAATACGATGTCTTTCCTTCTAACAGCTCGACCGTTGAGGGGATACCGTCATTCGATCTAAGTTCTGTAAAACTGTCAACTGGGTCGATAATTCCTGATTGATGGCAAAGTAAATTACGTAATGTAACTTTATTGTTTCCAGTAAATTTATTATCAGGAACTTTCCATGACTTAAGCCTTTTGTTTATATCCTCGTTTAAGTCAAGAAGACCTTGCTCCGTTAATTTCATCACCAACATCCCTGTTACGAACTTACTAACGGAACAGGCATTAAAAATGGAGTCACTATTTACACTTTTAGTTGTTTCCGCTTCTAATAAACCATATTGATCTACCAAACTAATTTGGCCATTTTCAATTAATGTCATGCTTAATCCAGTTACATTATAATGTTCCATACGCTCTTTAATATTTATATTATTAAGTCCCATATTACACCCCCGTTTATTAACATGATTATACCATAAACAGAGAATGTATGTTCCTTGTTATTTCTTAAACCCATTATTCAATGGTTACGCTCTTTTTGTTTTTCTCCACGCTAATTTACTCAACATATAGTTATATTTGGTTACCTAAAGAAACGTTTCATCTTTCCAGTTAAGCCTTCCACTACCTTACTTGGAAGTGTAAATATCCTCCTAAACCTACTCATTTATTTGATAAATCAATGTATCAAATAATGTATCATCGATATAAAGCAGTATTGCCCACTCCCCAGATTCTGGTATCTTTACACTGGACGGTGTATGGGCATCGGCTCATTATTTGGTCCTGCAAGTCCCATCGTCCAACTATCTTTTAATATCTGATGGACTTTCTCTGTTTCTTTATAAAAACCAACAATTGTTAATTTTTTGTTTCCTGGGTTTTTAATTCCCCAAAGGTGCCACATCCATTTTTGAACGTTTAAACTTGGCATATCTGCACCAATGACACCTGATTTGTTCTCATTTCCAATAATGCCTCTTTCTCCAAACTCGACTGCTTTCTTTTCCCAATCAATTTGTTTAAAATCACTTTCTTGAACAAATTCAGGAATGTCATCAGGTAAAACGATTTCTTTTTCACCTGTTGCATCTGATGTACAAGCTACCATAACAAATAACGCGCACAATAAAACAAATATCATTGGAATTCGCTTCATAGAATACCCCCATTTTCGTCTGTTTGCGGTGTCCATTTCTCAATAAAGGGTTTTATATCGGTTTGAAGAGAATCTGACAGTTACCTTACCTTTTCAAGTGACTTATATTGTTCGAAATCGATTAACCTGATTTCTTTTCCCATCAGCATGCTCATCCACATCTGTTCCGTATTGACGATATGAAAGAGGGTACCTAAAATATCCCCATGGCCGCCAACGCGTTTACGTGTCAGTTCTTCCTCAGGTACGTCCTTGCACCGATTAAACCAATCATTTCTAACTTACCCAATTGTACTGAAACATTTTGCACATCTTTGTACTCTCCTTTTTTGGAAATTAATTACTAAAGTTTGCTAATTTCTCCCCGCCCTGATGCTAATTTAATTTGATTCATCTATTATTACTTTAGTTAAAAACCTAAGCCATGTAGACTTTATATTTATTTCGATCTGGAGCTGTTTAATTCCTTCTAAAGGTATATTTTAAGAGGATGTTCAAAAAGTCACCAAATGATAAGCTGCGAATCTCTTCGTTGGCTTGCTTTCCGCTCCTCATGTACCTTTTTGTGTACATTCCGGTGCTCAAAGCTACGCCGCCTCGACCTTCTTGCTTCTCATTCGGCGACTTTTTGAACACGCACTTTAAATTATTTTTTCACTGCATTTTGTTGCAATGGGTCATTTTTTATTGGTTTAATAGATTTAATTAAGTTCGTTATAAGTAGGGACTGGCTTTTACTTAAAAACAAAGAGATAGCTACATCATATTCATAATACCTTAAAGATGCATTTTTAACCCTTCGTGTGATGCTTTAAAACCTAAACGTTCATAAAAACGTAAAGCATCTTCTCGCTTTTTATCTGTGGTAAGTTGGATCAAGTGACAACCACGTTCTTTTGCCCGTTGAATTGCCCATCGTATAAGGGCGCATCCTATTCCTTTACCTCGCTCGGAAGATGACGTTCTTACTCCTTCAATAGTAGCTCTCCAGCCACCTTGATGTGTAATATATGGTGTAAATGTAATTTGTTGAACTCCTATAACTTTATTATCGTAACAGGCTACAACCAACTCATTGTTAGGATCAGAAGTTATAGCCTGAAATGCATTTACATAGCTTTCCGGAAGAGGTTTTTTGTAACACTCTCTTTTACTCCCTAAAACGTCATCTGTAAGCATTTCGACAATTCTCTCCAAATCCTGTTCCGTTGCGAATTTAATAATAATTTCTTTTTTCAATAAAACTCTCCTCCATTTCCCTATATTAATACTAACTAATAAATGGAATTATTTATAATACATAATTGCAATCATAAGAGATAAAAAATTCTTATACTTCAATCGGGTTTCTCTGATTATTTAAATATACACTGACAATCTTTAATATCTATATTATTTGAATATTGCATGATGGGGCAGGTAAAATATAACTAACAACTATATAAAAGAAACGGAGTGATGATTTTGGAAAATGAATTGATAGATTTAAGCCACGTGATTGAAGATGGCCTTATTACATATAAAGGTCTTCCTGGTCCTATTATCTGTAATTATTTAACGAGGGAAACGTCACGAAAAAATTATGAAGAAGGAACGGAATTTCAGATTGGAAAAATAGAAATGGTATCAAATACGGGAACTTATGTAGATGTGCCATTTCACCGCTATGCTGATGGCAAAGACTTATCTCAAACAGGAATTGATAGCTTGGGAGGAATAGAAGGACTATTCATTTCCATTGATCAATCTATTAAAGAAAAAGATAAAACATTCTTTTACGAAAAAAATATAAGAGGAAAAGCCGTATTGATTCATACAGGCTGGGACAGGCATTGGAACACAGATGATTATTTTGAAAATCATCCTTATTTAACCGCAGATGCGGCAAACTACCTGGCTGATAACGGTGTCGCCATTGTTGGCATAGATTCATATAACATCGATGACACTTCAGGGAGATCCAGACCTGTTCACACCATTTTATTGGGAAAAGAAATCCCTATTGTTGAACATTTATGTAATCTGGAACAATTGATGGGCAGAACCTTTGAATTTTATGCTGTCCCTCCTAAATTTAAAGGAGTTGGAACCTTTCCTGTTAGGGCCTTTGCCAAAACGATAAAATAACGTCAAAATACTTTTTCATATGTATGTTATGCATAAGCCATTGAATAATTAATTTCTATGGCTTGATTTGCTATTATTTCTGATGTTAATGTTTCTCACCCCCTTAATAGTCACTTTAGTTTGATACGAGTATCTTGGAAGCATTTATGAATCTATTCACAAATGCTTCCAAGATTATAGAGTATTGACTGAATATTCCGGACATCGGAATTGGCTGTTTTACTTTTCTTTTCATCAATTAGTTTGAATAACTTCTGAACCCCGCGTTTTTTCCCAGAAAACCTGTCTAATATCCAATGTATCAAAAGTTTCTGCTTGTCACGTGACTTCATTTAACAGCCATTCCAAATGATCAAGGTTTTGTTCATTCGCTTCTTTTACAAACGGTTTGGCTTCTTCGTATTCTTTCTCTGTATCAAATATCATGCGCCAAATGATCTCCGTTTTATTTTTGATTTTTTTAAAGGTGATTTCCAGTAAAAATTTATGATCTGGCTCAAGATGACGAAGGACTATTCGCTCATTATAGTTAATCTCTATAAATTCGCTTTTATTTTCATAGTCAACACCATTAGGCCCATGCATAACATAACGCCAAATACCGCCTAGGCGCATGTCAAATTCATGAATCGTATTTGAAAAACCTTTGGGGCCCCACCATTTCTTAAGTAAACCTGGGTCACTAAAAGCTTTAAAAACATTCTCAGCAGGAGCATTAAACATACGGGAGTTCACTACCTCACGTCCAGAATGGGAATCATATTTGTTTTGCTGAAACGAACCATTTAGAGACATTACAAAACTCTTTTCCCTGCTTTTTGTGTAATTTATTTTTGTTTCATGTTACACCATGTTTAACCAGCACCATCCCCGTACCGTGTTCACGGATTTCAAGGTTGTCATAACAATCAATCAATGCGCCCTGCCCTGCTACATATATCATTTTTTATTTTCATTTAGGAAAGACAGCAAAATTTTCGATAGTCGATCACAAATCAACATCGTGATCTTCTTTCGGCATGCTGTATTTTCATTACCCCTTGTATACTTTCTGTAACTCCGCAAGATCAAGTTTCTTCATTTTAAGAGTTGCCTTATTAACACGATCAATTTGTTGCGGTGTGCTACTCGTCATCATCTCGTCCATTTCTTTTGGCACAACCTGCCAAGACACGCCAAACTTATCTTTCAGCCAGCCGCATTGCTCAGATTCAGGAACAGCAGACAGCTTATCCCAGTAGTCATCGATCTCTGCTTGTGTGTCGCAATATATCATAAATGAAATTGCCTCATTAAAACTGAATTTATGATCTCTCGCACTGTCCATTACGGCAAACCACTGATTCTCAAGCATGTAATCGGAAAACATGATTGTTCCTTCCTTGTCAGGTTCCATTTCTTGAGGGTAGCGAGCAATAAGGCCCTGCTTTGAATTCTTAAATACGGATAAATAAAAATTAATCGCCTCTTCCGCTTTCCCACATGTATCACCAACAAACATGAGCGAAGGCACGATCGCAGGCCGCACTTCACCTTCTGGATCGGTAAGGATTAACTGCCACGACAAACCATACTTATCTTGAATCCAGCCATACTTCTCACTAAATGGATACTTATCAAGTGGCATTAACACGGTTCCACCTTCGGACAATTTGTTCCAAACCTCCTCTAGTTTTTCACTCGCGTCTTTTTCTCGTGATGGGTCAAAATTAACCATGAAAGACACCGATGGATTGAATGTGAAATAAGGACCTGCATTGATGGCCATGAACTTCTGTCCCCACAACTCAAAAGAGACTAAATCGGCGTCGCCTGATGGTGTGTCGTGGAGTGTCGTTTTATTCGTAATTCTTGAATCTGGAAAAATAGAAGCATAAAACTCTGCCGCTTCATTCGCTTCCTTGTCATACCATAAATGTGGAACGATGATTTGATTTGTATTTGTCATAGTTATTCCTCCTTGTATATTATGTTTGAACCTAATTTTAATAGATTTTTTAGGAACAAACTTGAACCTTGAAAATTAAATAATTGTTTATCGCTTATTGATTAAATGTTGGAGGGCGTAGCTTCGTAATGAGCGTGTGCTTGCGGAGCAAGCTTAACGCGAATTAGAAGGAAGCAAGCGCAAGTGCGGTAGCCCTCAAACAAAAGTGTTTACGATGCTGAGCTGTCTTTGGGAAAATAGCCATAGGTAGTGTCCTATCAAGGGAATGTTCCGATTCCCCCTGTTGCCCCAAAACTTGGGTGTCTTCCGAATTAAGAGTGTTCCCCTGGTCCTATGATATAGACCTACACGTTGACTGTTTCCCGGCTGGTTGACCCTCCTGCAAAGCAGAGGGAGGCACATGCACTGTCAACCCCCGGTGTATTCCAATAGCTCGCAAGGCTGTCGTTCATAGGTTTCCCAGGGACATCTCAGCATCGTAGGCGCTACAACCCTGAAACAAAGGAGGTGATCATGATGACTTCACCCTTGTTCGTCGGAATTGATATAAGCAGTAAGAACAACGTTGTCTGTTGCTTAACCCGGGACGAAACGAAACGATCGCTCAGCAGGTTTACCATTGCCAATAATCGTCCCGGTATCAGAGAGTTTCAAGACCGTATCACCAAGCTTGTAAAAAAGCATGGATTTGAAGAAATTCTGTTTGGTCTAGAGCACACCGGAAGCTATTCGACTCACGTTGCCATGTACCTGCACCGTCATCTGGATTTCGGCGTTCCAGAAAAAAATGTTTATGCGTTTAATCCCAGTCTGATCAAGGAATTCAAGAAATCCAACTATCTGGACGCTCCCAAAAATGATCGGGCAGATGCTTGGTTCATTGCCGCCAAGCTTCGTGCCGGAAACCTCCCGCATCCTTTCACATGGAGCGAGCCGCAAATGGCTTTACAACGGCTGACACGTACCCGTTACCATTTGATGCAAGATTTAACACGGGAAAGCAATTTCCTCATGACCAACTTGTATTTGAAGTTCAGTGATTATGCAATCACGGGACCCTTTAAGCGAAACAAGTTGGGAGCCACATCTCTGGCTGTTATGGAGGAATTCGAGTCTGTTGAAGACTTGGTTGGCATGCCATTGGACGAGCTGATTGAATTCCTTGTCCTGCACGGCAAAAATCGATTTGATGACCCGGAAGCAGTTGCCCGTTCGCTGAAAAAGGCAGCGCGCGCTTCCTACCGGTTGCCAGAATCCATGGCAGACTCTGTTAACTTGGCCATGGCTTCCAGCATTCGCGTCATCCGGGCGGTACAGGAACAACTGAAAGTACTGAAAAAGGCGATTGCAGATCATTTGGCAACCATTCCCCATACCCTGGACACCGTTCCCGGGATTGGACCTGTATTCGCATCCGGTATCTTGGCAGAAGTGAATATACCGGAGTTTCAAAACCAGCAACAGTTGGCTAAATTTGGCGGGTTGGCATGGAACCAGAGCCAATCCGGTGATTTTACTGCCAAACGAACGAGGCTGATTCGTTCCGGTAACCGCTATCTCAAATATTACCTCGTGGAGGCGGCAAACAGCGTCCGGGTGCATGACCCTGTTTATGCCCAGTATTATGCGAAAAAGCTAGCGGAGCCGAAAGAATTTGCCGAGAAACGTGCCCTTGCGCTTACAGCTCGTAAACTTGTGCGGTTGATCTTTTATCTGCTGAAGAACAACCAAATCTACCACCAGGAAGGAGGGATCCGACAAGAAAATAGTTGAATTTATTAAGTCGGACGAATCCACCTATTAATTGGTTTTAATGGATTTTTTTGTAATACAATTAGGGTGGGCCTAGTTTAGTATTGCCTTTTTTAGCTACACCACCTTCAAAGCAGCTAGGTTTTTAGAATTTTACTCTTGACATAATACCGCTGCTCTTGTGTTAAAATAAGTGTCTATTTTAAGCTTATCACATCATTTATTTTTGATTTCTTCTCGATTGCGGTTTTTTGGAAACTCACAACTTACAAACCGCCCATGCTATTCCATCTTTGGAAAGGGGAGTATCCTAACAAACATCCTCAATCTCTTACATAAAGAGTATTCTGTTTTGAAAGATTAAGCATACTCGGTGTCATTTGTTCTGATCCTTTCGTAGTAAACTCAATGATTTCGTTTACCAGCTTTCGATAAAGGAACCCGAATAACGTCCGAATTGCCCGTAACCTTGTATTAATAGTTCCGTTTCTTACTCTGCAAACTTTATCAACGTAACTGTCTATGTCCAGTCGCACGACCAGGTTATAAAATTCGTTTTATCTTGTGACACTAGCCAACGCCTAAACTTTCCGAGTTCTGCGCGGTAATACTTGATCGTATCCAGTCGCGATCCCCGCCGTTCTGCATCGGCAATGAAACGCTTTACGGCATCGTCATATGACAACGTTTCTAATTCGATTGGTTCCGTTGATATCTACTTCTTCATACGGTAATAAATCGTTACTTCTCCGGCTCCCAAAGCAAAAAACGAATAGTTTCAATGGAAATCGTCTAAGCTCCGTTTAGGCATACGACTTTTTTACACACGCAAAAAAGACGACGCTTCAACGGATTATATTCCGTCAAACGCCGTCATATTAATGATTCTTGATACCGGTGGTCGGGGTCGAACCGACACTCCCGAAGGAACACGATTTTGAGTCGTGCGCTTACTTCCATTCGCCAGAACCCTTGGCACCACTGAATTTAACGATTTTCGTGTCTCACTACTGCACACGATTTATAATAAATCGTTCTACTAATTTCTATTATATAAATATTAGTGAATTTTTCAACTAATATATTGTTTTTCTAAAATGTAATGGTATTTATAAATCTAACTAATAAGCCTTTAATTAGTGACTGGAAAAAATCCATATCTGCCTGATGTGACATCTTTGGTGAATTCCTCATAGTTTATTTTTTTCTTCACATCTTTATTTGGCTCCTTATTATCAAGAATTATTATTTGCATTTCATTACCTAGAGAAGACACATCCTTGAAAAAAGCTTGTTGAATATCCTCATTGATATCTTCGTCTGATTTTTTTCCTCTATATGTAGTCAATGGAGAATCTAAAACGACAAAACCTGGATGTGGTTTACCGTAAGCTTTACAATATTGCATTAAGGAAATGGCAAACCCACTGTAGATTATTGCTCTATAACCTTTACCATAATCCTCTGTTTTCTTAGAATTAATATAGAATTTACCATCATCATAGTCAACCTTAGGGTCTTTAGAAAATTTCCATTTTTCCAAAGTCTTGGCCATATATTTACAGAACTCATTAATAGAACTTATTACTCCTTCATTATCATTTTCTTCTGAAGGTTTAGTTGTTTGTATATTTTTTAATAGGTTAGTGATTATTTGTTCTTCGTCTCTTAATTCATCTAACTTCTCATTTATTGTATTGTATTCTTTGTATATATCTCTTTCTTTAAGGTAAGTATTAAGTGAATTTTTTAATTCAATTTGCTTGGGTTGCAAAATTGAATCTATTTTATCTTTTACTAAATTGTACTCTTCTTGATATCTTTCAATTTCACTTTTTAAATCTTTGTAATCACTTTCCGCTTGTTTAATAGTTGAATCCAAATCATTTAATTTCCCTTTTATTTTTTCTATTTCTACTTCTATGGATGTAGCTAGCTCGTTAGGAATTTGATTTTCCTCAGGACTATGTTCCATGCAATTTTCATTTAGAGGTTGATTACAATAAGGACATAATGCAATATTTAATTGAGAAAAGTAGTGATTACCTTCTAAAACAAAATTTAACCGCTCTAAATCAGTTACATAATTATCTCTCAGCAAATGAAATCTTTTTATTAATTCTGAATCAGCAATAATCCTAGATTTACTTTCCTCTAAGTTATTCCATAGCTCTCTTCTGTACTCCGTTTGAACAGCTAATTCATTACTGATACTATCTAGCTCCGATTGAATATCCATCATTTTTTCGGTTAAAGTGGATTGGGAAGGCAACCTTTCCCCATTAATTTCTTCTAGTTTTATCTCTTCTTTTGCAATAAATCTATTTAGAAGCTCTATCTGTCCTTCTAATTTTGTTTTTGATGGCTTATTTTCATGTTTGTCATGAACATTCTGCTTATAGTCTATCCCAGAAACTATAAAGTTAAATATTGATTTTTCTACTGTCATTTTCGTATATTGACCAGAAAATATTGGAGAATTTTCTTTAATAATCTTATCTTCGCTTATTGCAATATAAAGTGGAAAGTCTCTAAAACTTAATGTACGGAAATCCCCACTTTTATTGGTTTTCACATATATTGGATGATTATAACCAGATTTGTCTAAATAAAATGCAGATAAGTTGTCGGTTTTTTCCTTATCATGTTTCAGATTAAGTGTTGTACCTTGCTCTTCATTGCTACCAGTTAGATGAATATCTTGTTGATAGACTTCAACCTCTGTTTCTCCAATATTCCTTTCAATAGTGTAATCTTCACCACTATACAATCTTATTTCCATCAATATAGTTGAATATCCTTTTGCTTCATCAATTTTTTTAGGAACTTTGGAAGAACCTAACATGTAATTTAGACAATCAAATATGTATGATTTCCCTGTATCTGAGGGTCCAGTTATAATATTTAATCCTTGTTCAAACTCTATTTCAGCATTCTTAGTATTGTTTCCTAAGACACATAACTTTTTTATATAGAAACCATTATTAATCACTGAACCACCCCCTAACTAGAGATTCTCTTGTGAATTCACTTCCCCATTTAGATAAATTCTCATTAACGTAATCATTAAGCTCATCATCTGAATAACTACTAAATTTAGAAATTACCAAATTCGAGTACTTACTTATTTCCGAAGCATATTCGGACTCAATATATTCTAAAAACGCTGATGTCAATTCGTTAGCAACATAGTATATACCTTTAGCAGTATATTTAATATCTAGGAGTTCTCTAGAATACATTAAATTAATACCATCTTGAATGACTTTCCTTTTAATAATTATTTCCCCTGAGCGATGTGGAATAGGTGGATGTATACTCTCAATATTCTCATCAAAATCATTAGCATGTGTAACGAAATAATCATAAATTATCAACCTATTCATATCTATAGAATCATTTTTTAATTCATGAAGTATTATTAAAACTCTTAAACCTATTTCTAATGGTGTATTATAAATTTTTAGGTCTCTATTAGAAAAATAATTATTATTCATCATCTATCACCCATATCACTTGAGCTTCATCAGGTTCTTTACTTTTTTCATTAGCCAAATGATGGCAAATTCCCATCCTATCTTGAACATTTACGAAATCAATTAAAATATTATCTGAAGCAAGGATTAAAGTCTTGGCCTTTTCTGTTGTGGCTTTTACCCTTTCATATCCATCTTCATATTCCTCATAAATAGTATCAATTATTCCATGATAAACTTGTTCCTTAAGCTCTTCGAATGCATTTAAACCATTAGGCATTGTATCTCTTTCAAATACTCTTAATGACTCTGCTTGATAAAAGTATGTTCTTTGTCGCTGAAAATGTTGAAATAAAAGTTTATATTTTCTTAAACGAGATAAACTTGTTATTTTTTCTCTTTTTCGTTGAGAATAGGCGTCATATAATTTTCTTACATATAATTGCTCATCTTTTTTAATTTCAGAAGGCTTACCTATACGTTTAGGGTTTTCAATTAACCCTCCGCCAAACCGAAAAGGGAAGTATTTTGTTTGTTGATATTGATTTATTAACTCTCCTGGATTTATCGAGTCAAATATAGAAAAATTAAATTGCTCCACATAATTCTTAAAATCACCTGTAAGTTCTACTTTTTCCTTTGATATTTTATTAAGACAATGCCTATCCCAATTTTTTATTAAACCTTTCTTTAGTTCTTCTGGCTTCATTAATAGGTCAGCTAGACTAGTTCCTACCCCTTGAGGAGAGACAAAATAATAATTTTGCGGAACGCTATAATCACCTTTGTATGTATAATAACAAACCTTGCCAAACTCAACCCACACCTGAGATGGAGCCAAGGGACCATTGTAATGTTTGCATTGATAATTATCCCATAGTTCTTTTCCGTCCTTAGTATATTTCTCAAATGCAACAACATCTCTTCCTTTATCACCAGAACCAGCTAGTCGTATAACCTTGTCAATTTTTTTAACTTCTTCATATTCAGACATTAGGTATCCATATATCCACTCTTCAATTAATTCCTCAAATTCATCTTCAGATATTACTTTAAGTCTATCAATTGGTGTTACATAATTACCCATCAACAATTGCTTATTGGAGACTTCTTTAGTGTATCTAGGTTCTCTAATTTCCTTTAATTCACCATCGACAGATTTTTCCATTTTTAACACCCTCGGTACATTTTTCTTATAGTATATCAAACTATCTAGTAAATTTAACCAATAAATTAGTTATTTGGATGTTTATATTGCTGACTATTCATTCTCAACTATTGGTTCAATTAAGATTTATATATTGTACTAGTGACTCTAATTCTAAAATCAATCTATTCATGAAATATTTATTACTTTATTAAATAATAGATTATACTTTTCAATGTGTGTTTAATTTCAAGGTTTTCAATAATCAATCCGTTTTTTCCATTCTCACCTAATAGCACTCTACCTTTTACATAATCAAACCTTTGATATTCGATTAAATAGTTAGGTATGCCACAAGTTAAATAAGTATTTATTTTTATTGTATAGCCATTCTTTAACAAACCATGTTTGTAAAGAGGTGTCCCATTTCTATCATTCATAAAATCATATTCGTAAAACTTTATGTATCTCATAGGTTCATCAGATGTTAAATAAACAACTTCCGAATTATTTTCTCCTAAGGTGAATTCTTCTACAACTTCAACATCGTCCAGTTCATTGTCTCGGCAAACTTTTAAGCTCTCAAGTAGCGTGACTTCCATTTTCTTTATTAGGATTATTCGACCTAAGATATACATTACAAACAATAGTAATGTAATAAGTGACGAAGCAAACCCTATTAGTGAAACAAGACTTAAATGACTATATTCACTTATAATTCTGTGTAATAAATTTTCTAATCTTAAATAGCCAAGTATATAGCCTATAATAAAAATAACTATAGATATCAATGAAAATGTCACATATTTCAATACTACACCCCCAAAGATTTGTAATCAAAAAATTGTCGTAAAGTTAAAATCGATGTAGAATGATTAATAGAAAGAAGGAGCATAATATGCCTATTATTAATTACGGTACAACTACAATACATTACTGTCATTATAAACAAACTAGAAAAGACGTTAAAATATCAATCGACCTAGTTAATGGAGTCGAAGTATTCACACCAGATAATATTGATGAGGAAAAACTAGTTCAAATCATCAAACGTAAAGCACCATGGATTTCTCAAAAGCTCTTGGAACTTAACGAAGTCAACACAAAAGTTCAACCCAAGGAGTTCGTCAGTGGTGAAAAACTGCCTTATTTAGGCCGTTATTATCGACTCAAAGTATATAAAGAACCAGTACCAAACACTTCCTTTCAATTTAAACAAGGACGCTTTATTGCTACTGTTCCACGTGAATGGTCTCAAGAACGTATCCAACATCAACTCGAACAAAAATTGATTGGGTGGTACCGACAATATGGAGTTAAAAAAATTAATGAGCGAGCAAAAGAGTACCAATCCATGCTAGGTGTTAAACCTCGTTCATTGCAGTTAAAAACACAACATAAACGATGGGGAACGTGCACCCCAAATGGTGATATCTATCTAAATTGGCGCATTGTGATGGCACCCTTACGAGTAATTGATTATATTATCGTGCACGAATTAGCTCATCTAATTGTTCCTGAGCATAATGATAGATTTTGGCGGGTTGTCAGAACCAATCTTCCTCATTATAAAGAAGCTAAAGAATGGTTGCGTGTACATGGTACTGAATTACATAGCATCGGATAAATGCACCAAGGCATACAGACCATGCCCGATACGTACGTAATCACCATATACGGTTTGATGGTGTTGTTTAGTCCCAACACAACATCTACTTGTCAGATGGGTGCGGATAGTAGACTCCTTATAAGAGGTTCTAGCACTTCTCATTTCATCCAGGACCTCTTGTGTAGAAAATTCATTTTTTCCTTTTGTTTCCACAAGTTGCTTTACTACCTGTAACATTTCATCTCGACAGCTTGTCCTATTATTTTTATCCATTAACCTTATTCCCTCCTATAAATAGAGGCATAACACCTTTCCATGATGTTATGCCTCCTAGTTGTTATTAATCAAGACTTATAATGAACCTCTCCCAGTTCCATTAATTGCCTAGCCACTTGTTCAACTTGCTTATTAGGAACGGAGCTTGCTCTAAGTTGTTTCTTCAATTTCTTTCGCATTTCACGTTTCACATCTTCTTTTTCTATCCAATCTATCACTGCATTGGCTTGAATAATATCTGTGATAATCTCAGTCAAATCTCTTAAGCTTTCTTGTTCTATTTCAACTGGAATTTGCTGTTCTAATAATTGATAAAACGTAAGCGTAAAATAATCCCCACCTATTTTTAGATGGGGATTTCATGTATGCTTTATTTAGATTTATTTGGGACGTGACATTCTTTTGGGAGTGTCTGGGACCAAGGTAAAAGTTGATTTAATTTATTTTCATCTGTTGTATCCATATTGGGAAGCTCTTTAAATAAATAGCTAAAATAGTTAAATGGGTTCAATCCATTTTCTTTGGCTGTTTCCACGATACTATAAATGATCGCACTGGATTCTGCTCCCTTTGCGGTGTTGCTAAAGAGCCAATTCTTTCGGCCGATTACGAAAGGTTTAATCGAGCGCTCAGCACGGTTGTTATCTATCTCTAAACGGCCATCCTGTAAGAATCCACTCAATCGCTCCCACTGGTTACGACAGTATTTGATTGCTTCTCCAAGCGCGCTTTTGGGCAGCACACGTGGTGTTTGTTCACGAAGCCATGCTGAAAAAGCCTCCATTACTGGCTGGCTGCGTTCCAAACGTATGTTATAGCGTTCTTCAGGGCTAGCGTCCTTGAGTTCGTGTTCAATGGTATAAAGTTGGTTACAAAATGCCAGGCCTTCTTTTGCTTTAACGGTGAAAAGTGCTGCTGAATCCGGAAGTGCCTTTAACGCTTCCGTAAATTTGCGGCGGGCATGGGCCCAGCACCCAACTAATGTTACACCGGAAATCTTGTTATAACCGGCATACCCATCGACATGTACGTATCCATTGAAATTTGCTAAAAAGCGCGATGGATGTTTACCTGCACGGGTTTGCCTATAATCATACAGAACAATTGGCGTATCGTCTTTTCCTGTACGATAAAGCCACATATAGGATTTTGATGTGGCAGGCCGTTCCGGTTCAGAGAGAACTTGCAGGGTTGTCTCATCTGAATGTAATATATCCCTTTCTAGGAGATGCTCATGCATCTGATCATATATTGGACGAAGCCAGGTCTCTGTACCGTATAAAGTCCAATTGGCCAGCGTTTGACGTGGTATGGATATTCCAAAACGCTCCAAATGCTTCTCCTGACGATACAATGGCATACCTTCCACATATTTTTGCGTCATCGTATAAGCCATTGCGGATGGAGAGGCCAGGCTTCCCGGAAAAACAGGGGCGGGCATTGTTGCTGTTACGANTAGGTGTTTCTATTTCATGACGTTCACAATGACGGCAACTGTACACGTAGCGAACATGCTCCTTCACTTTGACTTGCGCTGGTATAACTTCTATTTCTTTACGCACCTCTGTGCTCATTTCATGAAGGGCGCCACCGCAACACGAACAGACCTGTTCCTCTTCGGATAAACGATATTCGATCGTCTCCGTAGGCAGGTTTTCAAGCATCAGTTTACGCTGACCACGTTGTTTTTTACGTTTATATGTAATCGTATCAACAGTTGGTTCTTCGATTGTTGAGTCAGCTGTGTCCTCAGCTTCATTAAAAAGGGAAAGTTGGTCTGGATTGGTTTTCTCGCTGGAAGAACCGAATCGTTGTCGCTGGCTTAGGCGAAATTGCTCCTCATACCATTTTAATTTTGCCTCTAAAGCTTCCTTTTCCAATTGTAGCTTTTCAGTACGTTCTTTATAGTATTCCATTGCCTTTGGTGATTGCGCCGTATTTTCCATACCTTAAGTATAAGGGAAGGAACCCGGCTTGCCTAGTCGAATTCCCATTTTCCCATATTTCACTTTATTTATAGGATGGTACGCGCTTTTACTTCATGATGTGCCTGCTTTTGTTCGAGTGGTAACCCGTCCAACAACCAGCGTAACTGCCGTGGGTTAATACGCACGGCGCCGGAATCCTTTTCAGATGGCCACCGGAATGTTCCGCGTTCCAACCGACGGTAATGCAACCAAAACCCGTTATGTTCCCATTGAAGAATTTTGAGCTTATCGCGTTTTCGATTACAGAATACGAAGACGCTGGGAGAAAAAGGGTCGAGATCAAAGCATTCCTTTACGATAACGGCCAAACCATCTATAGACTTTCGGAGATCCGTACTTCCGCGAGCTAAGTAGACCCGTTCAATTGGTGCATTCGTTAACATTGATTTTGTAGCACATGGACAACATCGGATAATACGGCCATATTAGCTCCTGGACGTACCTCAACGGAAATAGCCCCGAAATGAATGAATACAGGCTCCTGTCCAGTAGTGACATTGATCGGTTCATCAACTTTGACCGTCAGCCATTGCGTTTCCGATGTTTCCTTTTTTGGAGTATCGTACTCAAATTTCTGTATCCAATAATACATTTGATGATCTTTTACACCTTGTTTACGACACCACTCGGCCACACTTAACCCACTTGCTTTCCAGGCATCAAACCGCGCTTTCCATTCTATTCTTTTGTCTGCTTGGGTCATTGCAAAACCTCCCGAATTAATTTCTAAGGAGATTATCGCATGATAAGCTCATGAATCATAGGTGGGTAGTACTTGACGCTTACGGAAGCAATACAAAGAAGAACTTTACCGAATTGGACACCTCCGAAGTTCCTTATGTGGCATCGTTATCTCCTGCCTATCATGAGGATTTGGTCAACATTCCTTTTTCGGAGTATACCCCCGTTGAGGTGGGAGAGAAGGAAGTATCCTGTTATCGTATAGAAAAAGAGGTATGGGGCAAGAATCGGACGTTGGTCCTTTATGTGAGTGAACGATTGCGCGAGGGACAAACCCGTGGCTTGCATCAAGCCCTGGACAAAAAACAGCAGCAATTACAGGAGCTCAAGGACAAGTTGAACAACCCGCGGGCTCATAAACGAAAAAAGGAAGCACTCGAACGGGAAATTAACGGCATTTTAAAAGGGGAGCAGTGTGACCGCATTCTGAAGGTGACCCTGCATGAAAAGGGAAATGGTCGGTTTGATCTGGATTGGACTTGTGATTTATTAGCATATCAGTGGCTAACACAGGTTTACTTTGGCAAACGGATCATCACGACGAGCAGAAACGAATGGACCGATGCGGAGATCATCGCAGCTTATCAAGGCCAACATCATGTAGAACAAGTATTCAAGCATTTGAAGAACCCCTTTCATCATGCGGTCACTCCGCAGTTCCACTGGACTGACCAAAAAATCAAGGTACATACCTTTATCTGTCTTATCGGTCTCCTACTTTCCCAGTTATTGTGGAAGCAGGCAAAAGAAGCCGGATACCGAATGAATGTGGAGACGCTACTGGATCGATTGAGTGAAGTTCGCTTAGCTGAGATTTGGACAGTTCGTGATCTAAAAGGAAAGCCACAAAAAGAAGAGCAGTTGGAAGACATGGATGTAGAATTGGATAATTTATACCACACCCTGGCGAAAAAGGACATTTAGTATATACACGCCAGGGTGCTTGGTATCCCTTATATGCCAAGGGTTTAAGCAGGTTTTTCTGTTCTTGAGTAGGAAACTCACGCTAGGGCAGTTTTTTTATGATGGACTATTCCCATCAAACCGATAATCCATTTCAAACATCTTATCTGTATACCATTCTCGGAATTCTTCATTCTCAGTAAACTTCTGATACATATCAAACTGATCAAACATATAATCTTGGAATACTTCCTGCATAATTCGTTTGAAAGCAATCTTGGCATTTTGACGATCCGAGTGGTTTTTCGTGTTCTGGTACTCTTCTTTTTCCACTACTTTTTGTGGAAGCTCTTCCATCATAAATTTTCGAATAGAATCATTTTCGGTCAAGTCTTTACCAAACTTATCATTAAAATCCCGAACAATTTCACTTAAATACTCTAACTGTGGGTCTTTTATGACACTTGCCCCACCTGTTGAAGCGGGGTCCAATTCGGTATTTCCTTCTAAAGTAATGCTTTGCATCTCTTTTTGGTCTACACGGTAACTATCTATATCTATTGCTTCCAAAATCCCTTCTGATAAATCATCATCAGAGAGTTTTGGTAGTTTTGGTAGTAAATATTTGACTGTGGTTGCTAAAGCAGTCCAGTCCTGTTGGTTATAAGGCAAGATTTGTGATAAGAAAGAATACGCACGTTGAAATGCTCTTGCTTTAGATTTAAATTTCACTTGATCATCATATGGAAGTTGTTTGAAGCGTTCAACCATTGCCTCTAATAATGGATCGATAATTTCTCTACTTTCCCCGTCCAGATATTTATCAATTACCTGCAAAATTTCTTCCTCAGAAAAAACCTGCATTTCTACTATATCATCATATATATCATTTAATCTATTAGGATCTGTCCCTTCGCTCAACACGGTGGTTTTATAAAACGGATCAAAGGCTTCTTTAATCTCCTGTGCAGTATTTGCAAAGTCCAGCACAAAGGTCTCAGTCTTATATGGTTTATATGCCCTGTTCAGTCTAGAAAGCGTCTGTACGGCTCTAACATTATTAAGTATCTTATCTACATACATGGTGTGTAGAAGCGGCTGGTCGAACCCTGTTTGGAACTTTTCTGCAACAATTAAGAACCGATATTTATCTTTTTTAAATTCTTTCCGTATATTATCACCCGGAAAACCATTCATTGATGATTCATCATAAGATTTTCCATCAATGGTTCTGCTTCCCTCAAAGGCCACAAGTGCTTTAATATCTATCTTTCTCTCTTTTAATATTCGATCAAAAGCTTGTTTATAACGTATGGCACTAATAACTGAACGTGTAACAATCATCGCTTTTGCTTTTCCATTTATCTTTCTCTTTCGATATACCTTATCTAAAAAATGATCTATCATGATATCTGCCTTTTTAGCAATGGTTAATTCATTTGTTTCCACAAACGTTCTCATTTTTCCTCTTGCACGGCTACTATCGAATTTAGGATCATCTTCTATTTTTTTGTAGAGTTTATAAAAACTTTCATAAGTGGTATAATTCTTAAGAACATCTAGAATAAATTCCTCTTCGATAGCTTGTTTCATACTGTAATTATGAAATGCAGCATAAGTGTCATCTGGTTGTACGTCACCGAAAATTTCCAACGTTTTATTTTTTGGTGTTGCCGTAAATGCAAAATAACTTACATTTTGAGGCATACGTTGGCTTGCTACAAATTCATTTATTTTATCTTCAAGGGTTATTTCCTCATCTAATAAAACATCTTCCTTTGATAAAGCCGCATTCATTTTACCAGCTGTATTACCACCTTGTGAGGAATGTGCTTCATCAATGATTATTGCAAAGTTATAACTTTTTAATTCTCCGATATCCTGAACAACATAGGGGAATTTTTGAATGGTAGTGACTATGATTTTTTTGCCTGATTCGAGAAATGATTTTAACTCACTACTTCTTGTTGCTGCTGCCATTACACCATCCACATGTGAAAACTGTTTGATGTTGTCACGTATCTGTTTATCTAGTATTTTCCTATCTGTTACAACAATCACACTATCAAATATATTCTTCTCTCCATTGAGATCTTTATATTCAGTTAATTGATGCGCTAGCCATGTTATAGAATTACTTTTACCTGAACCTGCACTATGTTGTATTAGATATCTATGTCCGGGCCCATCTTCCTTAACTTTGTTTAATAACTTTCTAACGACCTCTAATTGATGATAACGCGGGAAAATCTGCTTTCTAGTTACCTTCTTGGTATCTTCATCTTCCTCTTCTACCAATTGTGAAAACCGTTCAATGATATTCGCCATACTATTCTTTTCAAGGATATTTTTCCAAAGATAATCTGTCTTTAAACCGTTGGGATTAGGAGGATTGCCCTTTCCAAAGTTGTGTCCTTTATTAAAAGGCAAGAATGTTGTATTATCTCCCTTTAATTCCGTCGTCATATAAACCTCTTGGTCATCAACAGCAAAGTGAACGAGACATCGACCTAATTTAAATAATTCTTCTTTTGGATCTCTATCAGTTCTATACTGTCTAATTGCATCCACAAACGATTGCCTAGTTAATGTGTTTTTTAATTCCATTGTTACGATTGGTAATCCATTTATAAATAGAACCATATCAAGGGATTTATTTGGTGTTAGTTCAGAATAGTGTACTTGACGCATTACAGAAAAAATATTGTACTGAAAGTTTTGGACTGATTTCTCGTTCAATATATCTGAAGAAGGTTTTTTATAGTACATCCTTATTTTAAGATCACCATCTCGGAAACCATCACGTAGTACTTTGACAATACCTTTTTTCTTTATTTGATCACTAATCCTTTTAAAAAACCGTTGTTCAAAATAAGCACCATGACGATTCCTAAGGATCTCAAGTACATCGCTTTGGGTAGTTTTAAGGAACTGGATTAACAGTTCCTTATCTATACAATAGTGTGCATCATAGTCCATATAGTTACGAGTAACATATCCATTTTCATTTAGATAATGCTCTATACCCTCTTCAATTCCTTGTTCAGACATATTACTGTAAGAAGCCATGTATATCACTTCCTTTTGAATTAAGCTCAGAAACATTTAAATTTCCTGTTACCACTTTTGAAATTAATGTGTTTTTATATTCTTTAATGCTCTCAATTTCTACTTGATAACTTTCTATTAAATTATTTATGCTTGCGGAAACCCCCTCAATTTTATTTACAATCTCTTTCTGTTCTTTTATCTCAGGCAATAACAATGGTAAATTTTTAAAATCGTGAAATCTCATATCCCACTGGCCTGTCCTTACACCATATGATAACCTCTTATAAGCCCTTATATAAGCTTTTGAACGTAATAAGTAATGTAAATATTTGTTATAAACCTTATCAGAACTAACATTACAAATTATATAGGCTGGACTAATTATTCCCTCATATTCTGATATTGCTAAAGACCCTTGCCATGCCTTCATTTTATTAATAACTAAATTACCTTTCTCTACATACTTATATGAACTCAAATCATCTGATTCAACGTTATGGTTATCATTTCTAGAATCTTTTGGAATCACCCCATATTCTCTATAAATTGATAGTAAATTCTTATCAGGGCAGTTTTTGACATGTTTTACCTTTAAAATAGCTTTTAATTTACTTACTTCCCAATCTTTGGGTATTTTCCCAAGCCAATCCATACCAGAATCAATAAACTCTCTATTTTTATATACTCCTTTTAATACTAAAGAATTTATATTGGTTTTCTTTAACTCCTCTAATAATTTAATTTGCTTTTCCTTAATATTAATATATGATTCAATTTTAGATACTTTTTCGTCCAAGAAACTTACTATTATATTTTGTTCTTCTATTGGTGGACAAAGTAATCTTAGGTTTGCAAATTCATTAAATCGAAAGTCGGTTGATCTCTTTCTTATTCCTCTTGCAATGGAAATAAGATAGCCTGATCTTGCTACTTCTCTAAGTAGATAACTAAAATAATAAGGATTAACGTTGTATTTAGGTCTACAAATCGAGTATACAGGAGTACATTTACCATCTGAATCCGAAACTCCAATTGCACCAGCAAAAGCATCCATCGCATGGATTACCAGTTCACCTTTTCTAACGCCTTGATAGCCAGACTCTTTTATAGAATTAGTAAATCCATCAGTTCTACGATTTTTTCTTAATGTCACTTGGCCATCCCTAAATGCAGTCACTATATCATCCTGTTCTCTAACGGAATGATTCATTAATTTAAACAAATACTTACCCTTTACCACTTTCCAGTGAGATGGTATATATTTAACCCATTTGCTACCCGATTCCTTCATTTTTCTTTCTTTTGTATAATTCAATCTGGTTGCACCTCTCTTTTAATAAGATGTAATAACCCTTTTGAATTCTCCTCAATTTCATGAAGGTCCCTAATTATCTCGTCTAATTCTCTTAATTTATCGTAATTATAGAAGTGCTTCGTAAATATAATTTCATAACCCTTAACCGTTTTACTGTAATCTATCCAAGCATCATGTTTAAAAGGTAATACCTCCCTTTCAAAGTAAGTATCTATATCTTCGCTTAAGGGAACATATTCGAAATCACGCAATTCTGTATCTGGCTCATACTCAACACTATTCTTACTTTTCTTTTTAATCACCTTCTCTGCATTCTCATCACGGTCACTAAAGAATTCAAGTACTTGCTTTACTTCATTTTTTGTAAACTTATATTCTCTTTTTTTTGCTTGTTCAATAAAGGTTTTTGAAACATAATTGTAATCCATGCTTATATTTCCATTTAAAATATCGTTTAGAATATCAAGAATTTCTTCTTCTTTGTTAACTATTTTTCTAAACTTCTTACTATTATCTGTCACTGCTTTTTTAAACTCATTTATTCGAATTGGTGTAACTTCAATAGATAAACGTAAGGGTTGCTCTACAACTATTTTGTTTAGACCGAAATCTTCATTATTAAATAATTTAGATTTTCCTTCATTCTCAAAACTAGTATAGATTTCAGTTATTCGCTTAATGTGTTCATCTGTTAGTTCATAACTCTTTTTACCTAAACTCTTTTTCATTTTAAGATAAAGTGATGTTGCATCTATAAGTTGTATTTTTCCTTTCCTATGAGCAGGTTTCCTATTTGTTAATATCCAGATATAAGTTGATATGTCAGTGTTGTAGAACATATTTTCAGGTAGTGCGATTATAGCTTCTAAATAATCATTCTCAATAATCCATTTACGGATTTCACTCTCTCCTTGACCGGCATCCCCGGTAAATAGTGCAGAACCGTTATGAATTGTAGCTATTCTACTACCCATTTCAGTACTTTCTTTCATTTTTGAAAGCATATTTACCATAAATAACAATTGTCCATCATTTGCTCTTGGAACCCCCATCTCAAAACGTGGATCCTCTATATTTTTAGATATAGGATCAGTCAAAGCATCCTTATCAACCTTCCAGCTCTTGCCATACGGTGGATTCATTATCATAAAGTCAAATTTCATATCAGGAAAATGATCGTTGGACAATGTCGACCCATATTTAATATTTTCTGGACTATTTCCTTTGATCATCATATCGGACTTACATATTGCGTAGGTTTCTGGCTGAACCTCTTGGCCGTACAAACCAAGATTTATCTTTTTACCTTTATTAGCGGCTAGTTCCTTTAAAAAGTTCTGTGACTCTGTTAGCATTCCACCTGTCCCACATGCTCCGTCATAGATAAGATAATCTGAACTCTCAATTTTATCTGCAATAGGTTCGAACATTAAATGTGTCATCAATGCTACTACATCACGAGGGGTAAAGTGTTCCCCAGCTTCTTCATTGTTTTCTTCATTGAATTTCCTAATTAGTTCCTCAAAAACGTAACCCATATCAAGATTGGTTAGATTCTCTAGCTTTAAATCTGGATCAGTATATCTTTCAATTAGTTTAAACAATACATTTGCTTCTTCAAGTGTTTCTAGTTGATTATGAAATTTAAACTTTTGAACAATCTCACGTACATTAGGACTAAATCCAGCAATATATGTTTCAAAGTTTTCACGAATTTGACTAGGTTCATCTAGTAATCTACGTAACGTGAATTTAGATGTATTATAGAATACATAACCAGATGCTTTTTGTAGTGCAGCATCTTGGTTTACCATTCCTTTTTCATTTAAGAATTGATGTACCTTTTCTACTTCCCCTTTTGTTGGTTCAAGAAGGGCATCTATCCTTCTTATAACTGTCATTGGGAGTATTACATCTCTATATTTCCCTCGAACTAAGACATCCCTTAAATAATCATCAGCGATGCCCCAGATATAACTAATAATTTGATTAATATTGATATTATTCATTAGACTTTCCTCCTAATTTCATTCCAATTCAATTGTACTATAATTCTAGCAAATTCTCTAACCCATTTAATATAGAACATCAATACTATGGTTATTAATGTAATAGATGTGTCTATATGATATTCTGTCTTTAAAATAAGTAATACTTTCTGGAAGGAGGATTTAAGTTGGATAAGTATCCAAGTAACTCTTTTGAAGGACTTATTGAGAGTATTGTTACTGAGGAAATATCCCAAATACTTACAAACTATAAGGAGCCTAAAGGTAGTACAGAGAGGAAGGAATATTTAACTATCAAAGAAATTTCATCATTGACTGGAATCGGAATCTATACACTTAGACAACTAACATATCGTAGAGCAATGCCACATCTAAGGGTGAAATCAAAACTATTATTTGTTGAGAAAGAAATCACTCAGACTATAAGAGATTATAAAGAGTATGGTTGGAGTGACCCAGATAGTAACTGGGACGTTGAAAAAGTTCAATCTGAGATCGAGAAACTTCAGGCAAAAAAGGAGGACCCTGTTATGATAGATGAAGCAGTAAGAAAGATTATTAGAGAAGAACTTGAAGATTTTTCTAAAGAGATATTAAGCCAAACAAAAAAAGATAAAGAAAAATATTACGGAAGAACTGTGTTAACTATCAAAGAGGCTGCAAATTATTTCAGAACTAGTCCAGCTACAATCTATTCATTGATAAAAGAAGATGGCATGCCCCACCTAAAGATACATAGTCGTTTTCTTGTTGTATTAGAAGAGGCAGAGGCTTTTCTCTGGAGAGAAACTGCCAATTCTTATGCCGAAGAAGGAAATATCTATTGGCAAAGAATTTTACAAAGATTGGATTGGGAAGAGAATGAAAGAAATTTAGCATATGAGAAGGCTCTTAAGCGATTAGAGGAAAGTACATACAATTAGATAGGATCATAGTATTCATTTTTTGTTTTGCTTAACAATTCAACACTGTTATTTTTATACGCCTTCTGTAAATTATATTTTGTATTTAGGAGCGTGATTAAATGTACTTGTCGGAACTTTCTATAAAAAACTTCCGTAAATACGGAAATCCAGGGCTTAATCTAAAATTAAATAAACATCTAAACGTACTTGTTGGAGAAAATGATTCTGGAAAAAGCACTATAGTTGAAGCCATAAAATTTGTACTTAATACACACAGTAATGATTATATCAGATTAAATACAGAGGATTTCCATTTAGCAAAAGGGGTTAATGAAGAGGAACGGGCTAATGAGATTGAGATTGTATGTGTATTTAGAGGATTTACTATTGAAGAAGCAAAACACTTTTTAGAGTGGCTACACATTGAAAAAGATGAAGAGACACCAACATACAGCCTAAAAGTTGTTTTTTCCGCCAAGAGAAAGGATAAGAAAGTATACCATGATATAACAGCTGGAGGAATTGATACAGGAAAGTATTTGAACGGTGAGGCTAGAAACCTATTAAAAACCACCTTTCTCAAGCCACTTAGAGATGCAGAGATAGAAATGACCTCAAGAAGAAACTCGAGGCTTTCTCAGGTGCTTATCAATCATTCAGCATTCGAAAAT
The DNA here is from genome assembly GCF_900155625.1 of Virgibacillus dakarensis. Classification (NCBI taxonomy): domain Bacteria; kingdom Bacillati; phylum Bacillota; class Bacilli; order Caryophanales; family Bacillaceae; genus Virgibacillus; species Virgibacillus dakarensis. The sequence continues at coordinate 4,417 of NZ_LT732553.1, read as the reverse complement.
GAAGAGGAACATGAATTAGTGAATGCAATTAAGGATGCTAACGCTAGGATAATGAACTATTTTATTGAGGAAGAAGCAGGAGATGAGCCTGTTCAAGATCATAATACCGAAGAAGAAACCGGTGCACAGATACTAAAAGATATAAATGAATATCTCGAAAATTTCTCAAGTAATAGAAATACATTAAAGTCCCGATTCAACATTTCTGATATAAAGTTAAAAAGCATTTTAGAGCGGCTGCAATTAAATCTCGAAGACGCAAAACCCGGTTTAGGCTCGCACAATATATTATTTATTGCAACGGAATTACTCTTTCTTCAACAAAAAGAATACGAAGGGCTTAAACTGGCTCTTATTGAGGAGATTGAAGCACATTTACATACACAAGCACAAATGAGGCTAATTGATTACCTGCAAAAACGGTCAGACGAGAGTGATATACAAATTATACTTACCACCCATAGCACATCACTAGCTTCAAAAATACCACTAGAAACTATGTTTATATGCCAAAACGACAAAGTGTTCTCTCTAAACCCAATTGAAACCGGGCTTTTAAAAGGGGATTATTTGTTTTTAGAAAGATTCTTGGATTCTACAAAAGCAGATTTATTTTTTGCACAAGGGGTTATTATGGTTGAAGGGGATGCAGAGAATATATTAATTCCGACGATTGCTAAAATAATAGGAATCCCATTATCTAAGAACGGTATTACTGTTCTTAATGTGGGTAGTACAGCGTTTCTACGATACTCAAGAATATTTATAAGATCGAATCCTGAAAATGGAACTATAAATATACCCGTTTCATGTATAACAGATTTGGATTTAAAACCAGAAATAGACAACCAAGACAAATTAATCAACCCTCCCCAAGAGGCTGCTGATGAAAAAAGAAAAAGGATAACAGTTAGACTAAATAATCAAAACGTAAAAGCATTCATTTCGCCAATATGGACTTTAGAACATGACTTTGCAAGGAGTTCTTTTCAAGAGGACGTACTCAGAGCGGTATTATGGGCTAAGAAAATACAAAACAGTGATACTGTAGGGCTTACTGATAACAAGAAAGAAAATGTGGAAGAAGCCATAAAGAAATATATGAAAGACAACGAGGAAAAAAATTACTCATCTGAACGTATTGCTTATGAAATTTATGAGAATATCGTTACAAAAGAAAGCGATAAAGTATCTAAAGCAATTATTGCACAATGCCTTTCTGATATTCTACTAACGAAGTTTAAAAAGAACCCTAATTCAATAAGAGCAAAATTACTTTCAGAACCTTTATTAGAATATCTTGTTAATGCAATTAAATATGCTGCAGGTGTTAGTGAGGTGAAAGAGTAATGTATCAAATTACTGATGAGGATATTAATTGGGCTGAAGAAATATTACTTCCAAATGGTTCAAGTTTCGATGACCAAAGAAGGAATGTTATTAAATGCTTAACATCCAAAGATGTCATTGCGTGTCCGGGTAGCGGTAAAACAACTGCTCTTTTAGCAAAGTTATTAATTTTTGAAAGAAAGTTACCACTGGATAATAATCAAGGCATATGTGTTCTCACACATACAAACGTTGCTATCGATGAAATCAAAGATAAAATAGGTAATCGTAATTCTAGACTATTCAATTATCCAAATAATTTCTCGACAATTCAATCTTTTGTAAATAGGTATTTAGCGATCCCTGCATACCAATACTTTTTCAAAAAGGATATCCAAATCATTGATGATGAATTTTACAAAAATGAATTTTCCAAGGAATTCGCAAAAATTCTTAGAAGGTATAGAGTACCGATTCTTAAGAGAGCGGTCCACTCTCCAGTTCACTCTTTATTACGTCTAGAAAATCATGAAAGACAATTAACTCTGATGTGGGGTAATAGACCACTAAAACAGGTTTATAGTGAGAAAACTGAAACATACAAGATATTATCAACTCTTAAAAAGGAAATACTTAAACGAGGGATTCTAACTTTTCAAGAAGCATTCGTTCTTGCACAGGAATATATTAAAAAATTTCCGGAAGTTAAAACATTATTCTCGGCAAGATTTAAGTATTTATTTATAGATGAAATGCAGGACACATCAAATGACCAACAACTAGTTATCCAGAGTCTATTTGATTCTGATAAGGTTGTTACCCAATTCTATGGTGATCGTAATCAAGCAATATATGAGGATAATGGTTCAAATGATGTCGACAACTTTATTCAAGGAGAACCCCTTTCATTGGAAAATAGTCTAAGGTTCTCGCAATCTATCGCAAATTCAATCAAAACAATCTGTGTTAGCCCACAAAATTTACAAGGAAATGACAGCATTCGTGGTATTAAACCAACTATAATAAAGTTTAATAAAGATAATATACAAAGAGTTCTTCCTACCTTTGGAAAATTAATCGATAGGAATGGTTTAGCACAAGAAGGTAATCGGACATTTAAAGCTGTAGGCAGAGTAACTCATAATAGTGATAGCGAAAAAATAGTAATTCCTAGTTACTATCCGTATTTTAAAAAAAGAGAAAAGTCTCCTTTTGAGAAAACAAAAACTTTTAAAGACTATATAAGTCTTTTAATCGAACTAAACTCTTCGTCAGCAAAAAATTATAGAGATATATTCATTAAATGCTTTATCAACTTTTTACGGCACCTAAATATAAAAAATGAATCTCGCTATTTTACTGAAAAGAGCCTAATTGATTATCTCAATAATAATTCACAAAAAGGCTTTAATCATATTGAAAAATTAATGACAGAATGGACATTAAAAATAAGTTCCGGCCTTAACATTGAAACTGACCTTAAAAATTTCTTATGTAATGAACTTTTACCCCATTTCGAGGAAACAGTAGCAAAAGAAACTCTATCTAATTTCTTTACCATTAATTTAGAGATTTCAACCGAAGAACAGGAAATGGTAGCGGACTTCAAGAAACAAAAAGATTACCTTTATGTTTTAGAAAACGGGGATAACGTTCCTATTAATATCGACACTATACATGGTGTCAAAGGAGAAACGCATACTGCTACATTATATTTAGAAACCTTTTCTTACGCTTATGAATTTGATGAAGGTAAGATTATAGACTATCTAAAGGGAAATCATACAAAACCAAAGAAAAGACAAGGACAAATGTTAAAACTCGCATATGTAGGTATGTCACGCCCGTCGCATTTGTTATGCGTAGCAATACGTGAAGAAGCATTAGAAGGTCATGAAGTGGATCTTGTGGATCTGGGTTGGAATATTGTAGATGCTCAACCCTTCGAAAATAAAGCAGAAGAAAAACAAGTAATTGTATCACAAACATAAATCTTTATTTATGTAAGTTTTAATAAGCATTGGGCAATGTATACCCAATGCTTATTAATTAAACCTTCATGTAGAAGATATTTGCATAAAGACATCAGATAATACCACCTTTGCCATATTTCAGAGCCACCTGTGACATGATTTTGAGCCACTTGTGCCATGAACTGAGCTACCTCCTATATAATGAACTTGCACTTCGATGTGCAAATCATTTTATAGGAGGTTTTTTTGTGATTAAATATCGTGAAATCCTTCGGCTTCATGCCCAAGGGTTAAGTCAAAGGGGGATTGCTTCCAGCTGTTCCAGCTCAAGAAATACCATAAGCGATGTTTTAAAAAGAGCGCGGGCTCATGGGATTTCTTGGCCTTTTGAGAAGAATTTGTCGGATGCCGAACTTCAGGAGCTTTTATACCCAGAGAAAGACAGCGGTTCCAGTTTCAGAAGAAAATCAGATTGCGAATATATCCATAAGGAATTAGCTAAAAGTGGAGTTACGCTTTCCCTTTTATGGGATGAGTACTGCTTAAGCTGCAGGGCAAACCATGAAATTCCCTACAGCTACCGGCAATTTTGTCGATTTTATCATTCGTATGCAGCTAAAACGAAAGCAACAATGCGAATCAAGCGCAAACCGGGGGAACTGTTAGAAGTGGATTGGGCAGGACAAACCATGTCCATAAAAGACAATATTACTGGTGAGAACATTCCTGCTTATGTATTTGTTTCAGCCCTTCCATGTAGCCAGTATGCATATGTAGAGGCCTTTCTTTCCATGGAAACTGAAAATTGGATTACAGCACATATACATGCTTTTCAATTTTATGGCGGGGTTACAAGAATTGTTGTACCGGATAATTTGAAAACAGGTGTTGTGAAAGCCTCGCGGAGTGAGCCTACGATAAATCGTATTTATCAAGAAATGGCGGAACATTATAATACGACCATTATCCCGGCAAGAGTTCGTCACCCAAAGGATTATCCCGAAGTTTTTATTATCCCGAATTACGGCTGCTATTGATGATAATAACAGCCATGTATCCTAATAATTTTCGGGATAACCATCGGTATATGATTGTGCTATTTCAAACCACAAAGT
>NZ_LT732552.1:0-5648 GCF_900155625.1 Virgibacillus dakarensis | reverse complement strand
TGGAAGGTAAGATCCCTCAGAGACGATGAGGTAGATAGGTCCGAGGTGGAAGCGTGGTGACACGTGGAGCTGACGGATACTAATCGATCGAGGACTTAACTATAACCCATCTAATCTGATTTCGTTGCTTGTGGATCTCTTATTTAGTTTCCAAGGTATAAACCTTATACATATTTCGATATTTTACTTGATTTTTTTCGAAAAACAATTATAATATTGGTTGTCACTGAAAATTTATTGGTGATCACTTGGATAATAAGAATGTTCTGTTTAAATCATTCACATCCTGTGGACAACACAGAATGACTAACATCTTGTTGGTCTGGTAGCAATAGCGGAGAGGTCACACCTGTTCCCATGCCGAACACAGCAGTTAAGCTCTCCAGCGCCGATGGTAGTTGGGGCTTTGCCCCTGCAAGAGTAGGACGCCGCCAGGCTAATCGATTCCATTCCACAGTAGCTCAGTGGTAGAGCTATCGGCTGTTAACCGATCGGTCGTAGGTTCGAATCCTACCTGTGGAGCCATGGAGAGCTGTCCGAGTGGCCGAAGGAGCACGATTGGAAATCGTGTAGGCCGTTATCGCGGCCTCGAGGGTTCGAATCCCTCGCTCTCCGCCACCTTTAAATAACTTTGGCCCGTTGGTCAAGTGGTTAAGACACCGCCCTTTCACGGCGGTAACACGGGTTCGAATCCCGTACGGGTCACCACTTAAACTTAATTGGAGGATTAGCTCAGTTGGGAGAGCACCTGCCTTACAAGCAGGGGGTCGCAGGTTCGAGCCCTGCATCCTCCACCATCAATTTCATATCGCGGGGTGGAGCAGTCTGGTAGCTCGTTGGGCTCATAACCCAAAGGTCGTAGGTTCAAATCCTGCCCCCGCAACCAAATTTTCTTTAACTCAATCAAATTAACTTAGTATTTTTTTCTTCATTAAATGGTCTGGTAGTTCAGCTGGTTAGAATGCCTGCCTGTCACGCAGGAGGTCGCGGGTTCGAGTCCCGTCCAGACCGCCACTTTAATAGAGTGTTGTTGCAATTTGTTCACTAATATATAGAGGCTCGGTAGCTCAGTCGGTAGAGCAAAGGACTGAAAATCCTTGTGTCGGCGGTTCGATTCCGTCCCGAGCCACCATTTTTGTGTTTTCCATTATGGAGGGGTAGCGAAGTGGCTAAACGCGGCGGACTGTAAATCCGCTCCCTCAGGGTTCGGCAGTTCGAATCTGCCCCCCTCCACCATTTTACTTTTTTCATATATAAATAAGTAGGGGTATAGTTTAATGGTAAAACGAAGGTCTCCAAAACCTTTGATGTGGGTTCGATTCCTACTACCCCTGCCATGTTTAAGATGGCGGTCGTGGCGAAGTGGTTAACGCACCGGATTGTGGCTCCGGCACGCGTGGGTTCGATCCCCACCGATCGCCCCATTAATTAAATTCAAATATTTTGGGCTATAGCCAAGCGGTAAGGCAGCGGGTTTTGATCCCGTCATTCCCAGGTTCGAATCCTGGTAGCCCAGCCATTATGCGGAAGTAGTTCAGTGGTAGAACACCACCTTGCCAAGGTGGGGGTCGCGGGTTCGAATCCCGTCTTCCGCTCCATTACTTTGCATATTGGCGGCATAGCCAAGTGGTAAGGCAGAGGTCTGCAAAACCTTTATCACCGGTTCAAATCCGGTTGCCGCCTCCAAAGACAATATGCCGGTGTGGCGGAATTGGCAGACGCGCACGACTCAAAATCGTGTTCCTTCGGGAGTGTCGGTTCGACCCCGACCACCGGTATCTACATTATACACACAAACTACAAAATATTATTATCGTAACAGAAAAGACAGGTAATTGCCTGTCTTTTTTTGTTCTTGGTTTTCAAAACAGAATGTGCTCATATTAGCGGATATATTTTACCATCTACGTTAAAATTATAGCAAAATATGGAGGTGAGCACATGTGGGAAAAATAATTGAATTTCCTTGGCATAAGATTGGTATGATAGCGATTATGTTTTATTTTTCTTTATGCTTTACTACTATATGTTTACCTTTAATGTGGTGGTATTATAAAATTCCTACATCGAATTATTACTTTTTTTCACTTTGCACATTATTCTTTGGTGGTTTAATTTTTAATATCATTCTTGCGAAGATATATCCTATAAAAGCAGAAGAATTACAGAAGGGTTTTCCAAAAAGTTTTGTCATAATCGTATTTTTAGGAAAGTTTATTTTGTATTTATTATTTTGTTCTACTATTTATGTATTAACTAATAATGTAGTTCTATGCATATATCTTCTAATGTTTTTAATGTCGGGGGGATATTTTTGGTATTGCATTCTTCGAGGTTATATCTTAGCAAGAAACAATTATAAAGGTCCTGAAATTAATAATAGTATTACCTCGCAAGGGAAGGTAATCGTATTTTCTATTCCCGCTTCTTTAGTAATTGGATATATAATACTTCTTTGACAGGCTATATTGATATAGCTGTAGGTAGTACCTAAAATGTTCTAATAAAAAGTATTAAAAATTATTTAACCACATCTATCCAATATTAATATAGGGGCCGTAAATTACGATGATAAAATATCAGTGAATGAAGGGCGGAATGACAATGAATAGCGAACCACCAAAAAAATGTTAAGTGATCAATTACAGCGTTTGATAGAAATAAATGGTTTCGATGTTTTTAGAAATTCACTAATGGAGTGTCTAGAATTTGACCGTACAACTCTGCAGAAATACTTAAATAATGAACGAGAAGTATCTTTAGAAGAAATTGTTCAGCTTGCAAATTTGTTTAACACATCAGTAGATTATTTAGTGGGGAATTCTGATTATATATTGGACACATGGGACTTTGATTTCCTAGAAGAGTTCTTTCAATACTCATCCAAAAAAATCAAAGAACATTTTAAAGATAGACAGAACACACAGATATCCAGTAAAGATAACATTGATGCTATAATATTTGGGCTTATTACCTACATGACATTTTCAAGGACTGGAAAATCATTTGAGGATCTTGATAAAGATGAAATTGCCAATAAATCAGAAGCATTTGATGAGATAATATCTATATTTCATAGTTGTATCACCATGAGTAATCAGGATTGTTTTGACATAACAGAGTTAAGGGCATTGAATAGAAATATTGTAGATTATTTGTTTGGTGATTTCAGTTTTGTGAATGAGAGAATACTAAATGGTCTAGAAGATAACGTAGAAAAGGCAGACATTGATAAGGTTATATTACTAAAGGATTCTATTAATCAAAATATTAGGCGTAGCCAGAGGGCTCTTAAGGTACTAAATAAACTGTCTATAAATGAAGGTAGTAGGGAAAATGCGAAAATATTGAATATTGCCATTGAATAGAACCACCTCTGCCATCTTTTTGAGCCACTTGTGACATATAATAGAGCCACTTATGACATGGGTGAGCCACCAATGTTTGGAAGGCACTCCCAGCTTGGCTGGGAGTGCCTTCATCATTAAAACGGCAGAATTCCCAATTCAATTTCAAGTTTCTGTTTTTCACGGTACAACTTATCATTTTCTTTTTGTAACTCTTCCACTTCAGTCATGAGGCGCTCGATTTTCGTTTTATCATCAATCCCTTTTTCATAAGCGGTTCCGACGTAACTTAAATCCACTAAAAAGTCTAGAACATCTGGCTCGTCAACCTTATAATCGTTACCGTTCTCTTTCGCTTTAATTTTCCCTTCATTTATCCATTGCCTTACGTCTTCTTCATCGCACTCAATCTCATAGTTGTGTAGTAGTTTAATAGTTTCCAAGAGTGTCATGTAACCATCTATCATAGGGCACACCTTCCTAGTATTATTTTAAAATCCAATGCCTGTGCTACATTCATTTTTTATGGGTGGCGGGTGTAGCTTCGTAATGAGCGTGTGCTTGCGAAGCAAGCGTCATGCGAATTAGAAGAAAACAAGCATCGCGCGTTAGCTACCGAGAATAATCCTATGCCTTTAGGCCATGCCTTTCTCGCATGGATATTTTTCCATCGATAAGAATACTGTAGGAATCGTGGACAATACGGTCCAATATGGCATCTGCCAGTGTTTCTTCCCCGATCTTTTCATGCCAGCCCCTTGGGTCGAACTGAGAACAGAATATGGTTGAGCCCGTCCGGTGCCTTGCCTCAACGATTTCCAATAAATCCCGTGCTTCATTTCCTTTTAATGGGGTTAAAAGCCACTCATCCAAAATCAAAAGGTTGACTTTCTTGTATTGCTTCATCACCTTGCGGAATACACCTTCGCCTCTTGCCACCGCTAATTCGTCAAGAAGATCGGGTAATCGAACATATTTTACTTTATAAAACTGACGGCAGGCAGCTATGCCAAATGCACAAGCGAGGTATGTTTTTCCATTCCCTGATGCCCCTTTCAGAATTATGTTATGGTGTTCCTCGATGTAATTCCCTGTAGCCAACCGCAGGATTTGAGACTTATCAAGCTTTTTGTCTGGATGGTATTCAATATCTTCTACTGCTGCCTGATTATTACTTAACTGTGCGCTTTTAATAAGACGCTCTAATTTGTTGTTTTGACGACGTGACCATTCCATGTCCACAAGTAATCCAAAACGGTCTTCAAATGTCATTTCCTGATACTCTGGGTTTCTTAATTGTTCCTGATAAGTTTCCGCCATGGCAGACATACGCATTTCAGTTAGCTTCGTTAGTGTTGTTTCTTTTGTCATTTTATTTCTCCCCCATAATAGGCAGCTCCGCGAGTGAATCCAAAGGAACTTCCTGCTTTTTCTTCTGTTTTCTCCAAATCATTTGTCGGCAGTTTATCCTGACCTGTCTTTAATATCGTTTGAATACTTTTGAGTGTCGGTCTTGGTGTATAAGCCAAGGCCCTCTCACATGCATTTTCTAAACGTTCGATAGAATGCTTATCTGCCAGTTTTATTAGTCCAAGACATGATTTTAAACCTTGTTTTTCAGTTTTATAGGATGATAATATGCTTCGGACAGTGGCCAAAATATGCATGCCCGCAGAATTAGCCCAATCTAAGACATATTCTCGATTGAAATTAATAAACTGCTTATGTTTGTCGGGCATATGATCTGGGTTCGTGCTTGGCTGCCCAGCTTCTCCGTATAACCTTTTATGAGATGCAATTCTAAAATGATTGTAGAAAATCTCCACGATATCTTTTGTCAGACGTACATCCACCTGATGTTTAATATAATCATATGGTACGGAATAGTACATTTTATCTAAATGTATGTGATAATCATATTGTACAGTTGCTTTTTTCCAAGCAGCTATCTCATATGGGGAAACAGGCAATGGGAAGAAAACTTTTCCTCTTCCATGAAAGCTGTCAGCCTGTTTCCTTTCTTTTTTTGAAAGGGCTTGGTATTAAACTCTGTTAATTTTTCTCGAATGGCCCGATTCAACTCTTCGATAGAGAAAAACTGCTGGTTTCGAAGAGAAGCAATGATCCAAGTCGAAATATTACCCACCGTTCCTTCAGCGCTCGATTTATCTTTGTTATCCTGAACTCTGGATAAAAAGGATTATTCCGAAGTTTTTATTATCCCGAACATTTAACTGCTTTTCCTTATTTATCACGTTAAGCGAGTTAAATGTTCGGGATAATTGTTGTTCATTTTTTCCA
>NZ_LT732551.1:0-2646 GCF_900155625.1 Virgibacillus dakarensis | reverse complement strand
GCTCCAAATGCTTCTCCTGACGATACAATGGCATACCTTCCACATATTTTTGCGTCATCGTATAAGCCATTGCGGATGGAGAGGCCAGGCTTCCCGGAAAAACAGGGGCGGGCATTGTTGCTGTTACGATAGGTGTTTCTATTTCATGACGTTCACAATGACGACAACTGTACACGTAGCGAACATGCTCCTTCACTTTGACTTGCGCTGGTATAACTTCTATTTCTTTACGCACCTCTGTGCTCATTTCATGAAGGGCGCCACCGCAACACGAACAGACCTGTTCCTCGTCAGATAAACGATATTCGATCGTATCTGTAGGTAGGTTTTCAAGCATAAGTTTACGCTGACCACGTTGTTTTTTACGTTGATAGGTAATCGTATCAACAGTTGGTTCTTCGATTGTTGAATCGGCTGTGTCCTCAGCTTCATTAAAAAGGGAAAGTTGGTCTGGATTGGTTTTCTCGCTGGAAGAACCGAATCGTTGTTGCTGGCTTAGGCGAAATTGCTCCTCATACCATTTTAATTTAGCCTCCAACGCTTCCTTTTCCAATTGTAGCTTTTCAGTACGTTCCTTATAATATTCAATTGCCTTTGATGATTGCGCCGTGTTTTCCATACCTTCATTATAAGGGAAGGAATCCGACTTGCCTAGTCGAATTCCCATTTTCCCCATATTTCATTTATTATAGGATAGTACGCGCTTTAACTTCATGGTGTGCCTGCTTTTGTTCGAGTGGTAATCCGTCTAACAACCAGCGTAATTGCCGTGGACTAATGCGCACGGCACCGGATTCTTTTTCGGATAGCCATCGGAATGTTCCGCGTTCCAACCGACGGTAATGCAACCAAAATCCATTATGTTCCCATTGAAGAATTTTGAGCTTATCGCGTTTTCGATTACAGAAAACAAAGACGCTTGGTGAAAAAGGGTCGAGATCAAAGCATTCCTTTACAATAACGGCTAAACCATCTATAGACTTTCGGAGATCCGTACTTCCGCGGGCTAAGTAAACCCGTTCAATTGGAGCATTCGTTAACATTGATTCTGCAACACATGGACAATATCAGATAATAAGGCCATATTAGCTCCTTGACGTACTTCAACTGAAATGGCTCCGAAATGAATGAATACAGGTTCTCGGCCAGTAGTGACATTGATCGGCTCTTCATCAACTTTGACTGTCAGCCATTGGGTTTCAGATAATTCCTGTTCGGGTGCTTCATAATCGAATTTCTGTATCCAATAATACATTTGATGATCTTTAACACCTTGTTTACGACACCACTCGGCCACACTTAACCCACTTGCTTTCCAGGCATCAAACCGCATTTTCCATTCTATTCTTTTGTCTGCTTGGGTCATTGCAAAACCTCCCGAATTAATTTCTAAGGAGATTATCGCATGATAAGCTCATGAATCATAGGTGGGTAGTACTTGACGCTTACGATACCAGTCTAGAATATCTGATTAATGATATTCTAGACCCTGAAGGATTAGAACATATACTATATAGCGATATACCCTTTTAATATTTACATATCATTTTAGAGCCAACTTAAAAACTGCCCTTTGCACCAGCCTAGCGTGAGTTTCCTACACCTTTCTCCAGAATGTTGTTATGGCAGGCTTCACAGAAATTTTAGTGTATAAACTAAATTAAAATGGATGTAAACTTATGATTTGACAACGTTTTAATAATAATGTATAAACTAAATATGGCTACTATTAGAAAGCAAAAAGTTGGCAAGTACACATACTGGCAAATCGTTGAATCGCGGCGGGTCAACGGCAAACCCCGTCCTTTCGTTATCATGCATTTGGGGACAGTTGAGCAATTAATGTATAAACTAAGAAATGGTCCTTTGATTAAAAAGGTTCGATCCCATTCTCATGGAGCTGTTCGCCTGTTGTGGCAAAAGGCCGAAGAGCTGAACGTCCTCGATATTTTTGAAAAGCACTTTTCTGATCAGAGACGGGATGGTCAGACAGTTGGAAAGTCGTTATTATTGGCCGCCATATATCGAGCGTTGTATCCCGGAAGCAAGAGGGGCTTTGCCGATTGGGCCAAACAAACGACATTACCTGGTTTAGCCGGATTTAAACCAGACAAATTGGACAGTCGGCATTTCTGGAATCAGATGGATACGATCTCCGATGAGCAATTGGACAAAGCAGGAAAAGCGCTCACGCAGCATATGGCGGAACAAGGATTATTGTCGTCGCGTTTATTGTTTTATGATTTAACTAATTTCGCGACCCACATTGCCTCCACCAACGAAAAATCGGACTTGACCAAAAGAGGCCGCAACAAACAGAAGCGGAATGATTTAAGGCAATTCGGATTGGCACAGGTGGTCACCAAGGAATTCCTCGTTCCCGTGCTCTCGGACATCTATGAGGGAAACCAAGTAGACAGTACGCGGTTTGTACCGTTTTTAAATCAACTGCGGGACAAATTGACCGAATTACAGTTGGCGGTTGAGGAGTTTACAGTCGTCTTTGATAAAGGAAGCAAGTAAGCGTAAAATAATCCCCACCTATTTTCAGATGGGGATTTCATGTATGCTTTATTTAGATTTATTTGGGACACGACATTCTTCTGGGAGTGTCTGGGACCAAGGTAGAAGTTGATCTAATTTATT
>NZ_LT732550.1:0-1384 GCF_900155625.1 Virgibacillus dakarensis | reverse complement strand
AACTATACCAAAACTGGAGGTGTTTTTCTTTTATGATGATTGAGTGTCAAGCAACATAACACATTAGCTATTGACTAGTATTGTACCTAAGTTAAACTACATTTTTACTCTGCGAAAGTTGAGTTATAAAGTAATCACCGTATAGTAGAAAAGATTATATAGGTTCAATGAAGGGAAAAGAGAGAATGGAGCAATACTTTGATGTTCAAACACTAATCTGGCTGTTTCTTCTGGACATGATCCGTTGTGCTTTAGCCAATTTTTTCTCCAATTTACGAAGGTATTTGGGATTGCTGTGCACTTTTTTATTAGACAAGATAGCAAAGTCTTTTAGCCCCAAGTCAATACCGATACAGACTTTAGTTTTGGGCAATTCTTTTACATCTGTCTCAACCAGAATGGATATATAATAGCCGCCACTTGGATTGCGTCTGACAGTGACACGCGTGATACGACCTTCCACTTCGCGACTTTTAGCAAACTTAACGAAACCAAGTTTGGGCAGCTTGATTTTGTTTCCACTGACCGCAATATTATTGTTCGTGTATTTGGTCGTATAGGACTGAACCTTATTATTTTTGGATTTGAAGCGTGGTGCTTCATTTTGTTTTTTGTAAAACCTGGAAAAGGAATCAGCAAGGTTCTAGAGAGAAGATTGCAGGGCAACACTGTCCACTTCTTTCAACCAGAGCTATTACTTTTTTAGCTGTGTCAATTGTTTAGAGCAAATATTGTATGTCAGGCCTTTTCCATACTCATTGTATGCAGTATTCCACTGATTCAGGAAATGGTTGAATACAAAACGGCTGCATCCGATTGTTTTGGCAATTAGTATTTCTTGTACTTTGTTTGGATAGATACGAAACTTATAGGCTTTATTTACTGGTATCCATTTCACCTCCCTTAGAAGGAATATTTGTTCCTATTATATCAAAAAATCCATGTTTGGGAGAAAATTAATTTGAAGTGCCTGAAAAAATTGAAACGTTTAGCAGAAATTATTTTCCATCTATTTTAAGTGGCGCTTGAACGGACAATTAAGATGGCTGAAGCCAACCCTCGTCCGAAGGTGCTTCATCTCTACCCTGCTTCACTGAGGATGGAGTCTTCTCGCCTGGCATGATAATAAAACTTCCCAAACCATAAAAAAACTGACTCAAACAACACAATGTTTGAGTCAGTTTCTTATTGCCTGGCGGCGTCCTACTCTTGCAGGGGCAAAGCCCCAACTACCATCGGCGCTGGAGAGCTTAACTGCTGTGTTCGGCATGGGAACAGGTGTGACCTCTCCGCTATTGCTACCAGACATATAGGGTGTTCCGTGATCACAATATGCTTAACAGAACTTCCTTATGGGTTAAAATCAAGGACAAGATATATTATA
>NZ_LT732549.1:0-1311 GCF_900155625.1 Virgibacillus dakarensis | reverse complement strand
TCACCCGTCCGCCGCTCGTTCCACTAGCGTCCTCCCGAAGGATTCCGCTTGCTTCCCGCGCTCGACTTGCATGTATTAGGCACGCCGCCAGCGTTCGTCCTGAGCCAAGATCAAACTCTCCAAAAAAATTTGTATAAGACTAACACCAATTAATCTTATGAAATGTCTTAGCTTCAAAAATTTGATTTCAGTGTCAAAAGACTTCATCGGAATCTGACCTCCGGCTTCTGACCTCTGACATCCGTTACATACTGGTTGTTTTGTTCAGTTTTCAAAGAGCAAATGTTTTGTCGCTCTAATTTTGGCGACTTGATTATTATATCAACCTAACAAGCATTTGTCAATAACTTTTTTTAGGTTTGGAAATAATATGGTGGAGCCTAGCGGGATCGAACCGCTGACCTCCTGCGTGCAAAGCAGGCGCTCTCCCAGCTGAGCTAAGGCCCCTTCAAAATGGTCGGGAAGACAGGATTCGAACCTGCGACCCCATGGTCCCAAACCATGTGCTCTACCAAGCTGAGCTACTTCCCGCAAAATATGGCGCGCCCGAGAGGAGTCGAACCCCTAACCTTTTGATCCGTAGTCAAACGCTCTATCCAATTGAGCTACGGGCGCATATGGTGCCGAGGGCCGGACTCGAACCGGCACGGTAGAAACCTACCGCAGGATTTTAAGTCCTGTGCGTCTGCCAATTCCGCCACCCCGGCATGGGAATTGGAGCGGAAGACGGGATTCGAACCCGCGACCCCCACCTTGGCAAGGTGGTGTTCTACCACTGAACTACTTCCGCTTAATACATTGAAATGAATGGTGCGGGTGAAGGGAGTCGAACCCCCACGTCGAAAGACACTAGATCCTAAGTCTAGCGCGTCTGCCAATTCCGCCACACCCGCAAAACCTTGGTGAGCCATGGAGGATTCGAACCTCCGACCCTCTGATTAAAAGTCAGATGCTCTACCGACTGAGCTAATGGCTCCAAAAAAGTTATATGCATCAAAAATGGTGCCGGCCAGAGGACTTGAACCCCCAACCTACTGATTACAAGTCAGTTGCTCTACCAATTGAGCTAGGCCGGCTTATGTAGTTATAAAAAACAAATGGTGGAGGATGCAGGGCTCGAACCTGCGACCCCCTGCTTGTAAGGCAGGTGCTCTCCCAGCTGAGCTAATCCTCCGACACTTATGTAGCCTGGCGGCGTCCTACTCTTGCAGGGGCAAAGCCCCAACTACCATCGGCGCTGGAGAGCTTAACTACTGTGTTCGGCATGGGAACAGGTGTGACCTCTCCGCTATTGCTACCAGACATATAGGG